>JANQGZ010000124.1:0-93702 GCA_028282825.1 SAR324 cluster bacterium | reverse complement strand
GAATCACTTCTATAGGCGGATGGGCCTCCTGCATATAGACACTCAAGATTTGGACGCCAAAGTCATATCCGGAAATCGCTGCTTCCATTCTGGACATCAGCTCATCCTGAACGGTTCCCCTCTTTTCTGCCAACAAAGGATCAATTTGATAGTGGGAAATGACTCTCCTCGCGTTTTGAACCAGAATGCTCCGCATCATTTCATGGGTGTTTTTATTTTTCAGCACATAGTCTTCAGGGTCGGTGATTCGGTAATAGCAGAGGAAATTGACATCGACCAGGTTTTCGTCGCCGGTGATTGCCAGGGCTTCGCTTAAGATTTTCAGGTATAATCCCTCTTGATGGGTGTGTTCCCATAAATAGACATCAGGTTCATTCCCATCAAAGTAAACATTGGTTCTGAATCCACTTTCCAGGCGAATAGCAACGCTTGTATCAACCAGAATGACATGTCCCAGGGGATCAGGTGGATGGTAATGCAGCCCGGCTGTATTTTTCTCGACGACTCTTCCCAGGAACATTTCAAGTCCTGTCTGGTACGGCATCACCTGGTAGAACCCGGTGCCTGCATAAAGCAATATCAAAACAATGAGGTTTGCTATAATCATCCTGCTGCGGTAGAGGACAATTTTTTTTGCGGGTATTTGGGAAACGCCGGATAAAAACCTGTTCATGTGGTCAACCAGATCTTTAACTGCTTGAAGGATCGACCTGGTTTTTTCTTTTAAACCGGGAGGAAATAAAATTGAAATGCGCGAAGGCAGGCGCAGGGGAAATCTGATCGATTTTAACGAACTTAAAAGAAGTTTTAATCCGATTTGCAGGACCGCCAGGGCAATAACAATACTCATTAATCGCCCGATTTGCGGACCGAAGTAGCCAATGAAAAGGGTGATCCAGACTCCAAGGGAAGTTAAAAAGTCCGAGTAGGTATGGAGTCCTTCGGCTTTGAAGGCAATGGAATCATTCTCTTTGCCAACCCGGTGTTTATATCTGGCCATGGCCAAGGTGATGCCAAGGATCAACGAAACGCCCGCCAACGTTACAACTATGGGGATGTCTGCTCTGCCCGCAAAGGAGAAGGTATAGATTCGATCAGACAAAATGTTGCTGAGCATTCGCAAGCTGCTGTTGATCAATCCCAAAGAGATCACAAAGGCGGCTAACGCTTCTATACGCTTGGCTCCGGTGCTATCATGAAAACTATGATGCACAATGATCGAGAGCAAAACTATGAGGCTGACCGCAAGATCCCCTCCGGAGTGCAGGGCATCGGCAAGCAAGACATCATTACCGGAATATTCGGCTAATAGTGTTTTGAAAAGGATCAATCCCAGATCAACAAGAATAGCGATAAAGGAGGCTTTGACCAGGTTCGAATAACGCTTGTAATCCGGTTTTGAGATGTCTTTCCCGTATTCGGAGATGTGTTTGGATATTTTTTCTTCTGTCATTTAGTCTAAAAAAATAACGGATTCCGAATGATATCATCGGACAAAGTTCGATAATGAAAATACTTCCGGTCATTTCATCAAATTTCCAACAAAGCTGGAACCCGGTGAGATCTTTGTCATCAAGTATGACGGCAATATGGTTTTCAATAAAGACACGAGGGTGCGCAATAGCGTTCATCCGGCAGAGTAGAATGCATGAAAAAGGCAATAAGAGGATTTTCAATATAGAGAATACGCTATGACTCATAACATTCTTGCGTTGTTAAAAAGCACCCACTGCAGGACTTCTAGTGCAAATCTCGACAGATTGAATCAAGTTTGTCAACGCCGGTTATTTTTGGGCTCAGAGCCATTGGCTGTACTACGATTCCGAATTATCCAAAAATCAAGGAGGATGTCCACCCAGGCTGCTTAAGGGTCTCAGGGGAATATAACCATCTCGCCTGGGTTTGTCGTCAGGGTTTGGTATTCATCCTTTCAAATTGTTTAAATTTGTCCAGACAGTTTTTGCAAATGCACGCTTTATTGACCAGCTCAGGTGGGATCAGCTCAAATATCTGTTGTGGGAAGGATTCTGCAGCACACCAGCATAAATCGTGGCTAAAACCCACGGCCTGACCACACTTGTTGGGTTGGTTGCAAATGGGGCATGTTTTAACGTCAATACTATCAGTCATATTTCTTAGTATATTTCCAGTAATTTAAGGCTGCGATCAATCCGTTCGAAAAACATGGGGATAATCTCTTCGTAAAAACCAAGGCATTTGGTAAAGGGGTGACCATCCAGTTCCAGGGATAAGGTATTCACTTCGAAGCCTGAGTTTTCAAGTTCTTTGGCAAGACTTTCTTCTCCTTCCAAAAGATCGTCTTTGACATGCTTTCCAGCTGTCATCATTAAAGGGAGCAGTCTCACTTTTTGTCCGGAAGGCTGCAATTTCTCGATCTGCTTAAGCATCATGGACATGGATGGAATACCATCGATGGTTGAAAAATAGACATTGTCAAACATCTGTTTGCAATACGATTCGATTCCCAGGTATACTGTGTTGGCTGGCTCCGCTGCCAGAGGGGAGCCATGTCCGATAACCAGATTAAACCCTTCTGGTTTGGAAACAAAATCTTTTGAGAGAAAATCGAAGATCCTTTCAATATAAGGCCAACGATGTGCCAGGGTTTCGCATACCACAATCCGTAGTTCTGAAAAGGTTTCACATAACGAGCAAAGTGAACGATATTCCGTAGCCGGAAAAATGTGAAGGGGTAAAACAATCACTTTGCGGTACCCTTCTTTCTCAAGGATTGCCAGGCATTCCAACATGCCGGGTAGTCCTGTTTTTTCTCGAACGATTTCTGATGTATAAGCCATTAAGCAGTGTAGATCGGGGTATCTGGAGACTACAGCTTTCTGGATGTTTTCAAAGACAATATTGGAATCACTGGTGGTACCAAACGCAGCCAGGATCAATGCCGGATCTGTTTTTAGATTTCTTTTTTTTAATTTCAGATGACTCATCGTATTTTATTTCTTGTGGTTAAGGTTTACCAGGTTACCTGGTGTTAATGTTGTTTCAATTAAAGTTATTGATTTAATTCCTTGTGCCCAGGTGGTGCTGGGGAATCGATTGAAACAGGGATTTGGTGTAAGGATGACAAGCCTCATAGTCAGATTGAGAGGAAGGTAATGTCTCGCATATTTCCCCTGCCTGCATCACCAGGGTTCGAGTGGCTATGGAGCGAACCACCAGAATATTGTGTGAAATAAAGAGCATACCAAACTTGAGGGATGTATGCAGTTTTGCCAACAGGCTTAAAATCTGTGCTTGAACCGACAAATCAAGAGAAGAAACCGGTTCATCGCAGATAAGCAATTTAGGTTCTAAGACCAGGGCACGAGCAATAGCTATTCGCTGACATTGACCAGTGCTTAGATGGTTGGGCTTGCGTGACATCAAAAATTTATCGATTCCTACCATGTCCAATAACCATTGGGCGCGTTCCTGCCTTTCTTTGGGAGATCCAACCTGAAAATAGCGAAGGGGTTCCTGAACCAGTTCTGAGGCGGTTCTGCCTGTATTCAGCGATCCCCGGGGGGATTGAAAAACAGGTTGCATGAATCGACGTAACTTTCTCTGTTTTTCCCCTTTTAGATGCTGAAAGGGAATACCGGTTACATAAATTTCTCCTGAATCAGGTTTTTCCAAACCTAAAATGCACCGAGCCAGGGTTGATTTCCCACATCCACTCTCTCCAACCAGACCAAGAATTTCTCCCGGTTGAACGGAAAGTGAAACCTGGTTAAGTGCCGTAACCCTCTGTCGCTCGCGTTGAAACAATCTGTTTCTTGTGAAATGTTTGCAAAGGCGATTTACCTTTAAGAGCAAATCGGATTCGGAAACATCTTCATCGATCAGACCTTTCTCAAAGGAATTCACCGATATGACGTTCGATGATTTCTGACTTTGATAGTGATCTATCTGTTGAATCGGTATTGGGTGATAACAGGCAAATTGGTGTTGCACCCTTTTATTCTGATCAATTCGAAGCATTGGGGGAAAAGGGGACTGCCAGCAATGCTCACTGGCGAAGCGACATCTTGGTAAAAACAAACAGCGGTCCGGTGGTTCAACCAGATCCGGTGGTTGTCCGACCATGGCGTTGATTACCTTTCCTTTTACATCAGGAGCACAGGACAAAAGGGCTTGCGTATAAGGATGAACTGGGGTTTGCAGGATTTGGTCTGCAGAGCCTGTTTCCACAAGACGACCTGCATACATGACCGCAATTTCATCTGCTATCTCTGCGGTCACAGCTACATCATGGGTGATAAGTAACAAGCTGATTCCCAGCTCTCGTTGCAGGTTTTTTATCAGTCTAAGAATAACCGATTGAACACGGACATCCAGAGCTGTGGTGGGCTCATCAGCTATCAGAATTCTGGCATTATTGATCAGAGCTGTTGCAATGGCAACTCTCTGGCACATGCCTCCGCTGAGCTGAAATGGGTAACTGGTAAACACACGATTTGCGTTGGTGAATTCGAGTAGATTCAGCATTTGAAGAGCAAACGCTTTTGCTTTGCTACGCGATGCTTGCCGATGAGCAAGAATCGCTTCGGTTATTTGTTTGCCGACTTTTATGATCGGATTCAGGGCTTGAACAGGGTCTTGAAAAATCATGCTGATCTGTTTACCCCGAACTTTTTGCCAATCCGATTCGATCATGCCGGTTAAATCCTGATCACCTTTCAATAACAATGAAATGCTGCCGGAAGTCACTTCCCCCGGAGGTGGTAATAATCCGAGGAGTGCCCGACCTAAGGTGGATTTGCCGCATCCGCTCTCACCTAACAAAGTCAGCGTTTTCCCGGATTTTAATTCCAGGCTGAGTGATTGAATTGCATTTACAGCCCCGTTTTTAGTGGGATAAACAACCGAGAGGTCTGAAACACGTAATACTGGTAAAGTCATAGTATGCTCCTTTTCACAGCAATGTGATCCGGGTCCAGTATGTCTCGCAGTCCTTCGCCGATCAAAACCAAGGCAAACACAGTTATAAAAATCATCAACCCGGGAAAGATCATCAGATGGGGAAACACAAAAAGAAAGTCACGTCCGTCTGCCAGCATGGTTCCCCATTCAGGACTGGGAGGCTGGGCTCCCAATCCCAGAAATGATAAGCCTGAAATCCAGATAATCAGCGATCCCAGTTCCAGGGTTGCCAGCACTAATATCGGTCCGGCCACCTTGGGGAGTATCTCCCTTAGCATGATGATCAAAGGACGCGCACCAAGGGCAATAGCAGCTTCAACAAACGGTTCTTCTTTGGTTTTCAAGGTAATGCTGTAGGCAAGTCGGGCAAATGACACCCACCAAACGCTAATCACCGCGACTAAAACGTTTGTCAAACCTGGTCCGAATAATCCCGAGATCACCAAACCAATGACGATAGATGGAAATGCCAACAAAATGTCTACGATACGCATGGCTATTGATCCAAACCAGCCCCCCAGGTATCCGGCTGCTATTCCCACGGTCAAACCGATTGTTACAACCAGTAGCAAGGCTATGCTGCTGGCAGCCAAGGTAATCCGACCGCCGTATAAAATGCGAACAAAAATATCCCTGCCAAAACGATCCGTGCCAAACCAATGACTAAGACCGGGCTTCTGCAAAATGGCATCCGTATCAAAAGCCGCCGGATCGTAGGCAAGTAAGGGAGGTAGTAAAGTAATCGCAATAATTAACAACCCCAGCAAGGCACTCCCCAGGACAAACAAAAAAGATCCGTTTTCAACAATCTGCCACTGTTTCTTTATATCTGTTGTTCCAATAGGTAAGGTTTTCATTGATTTGTTTTCATCGCTCCTGAACCAGCCTGACCCTTGGGTCCAGGATTGTGTATGAAAGATCCACCAGCAAATTGGTGATTACCACAATAAAGGTGGCTAAAAGCACAAAAGCCTGCACGACGGGGTAATCTCGAGCATAAATGGCATCTACCAGGAACTTGCCAATACCCGGCCAGGAGAACACCATTTCGATAATAGCTGAACCACTCAGCAGTCCACCAAGGCTCATACCAAACAAGGTTATGGTCGGCAGTAGGGCATTACGAAGGGCGTGGACATAAACCAAACGAAGCTTTTTTAGTCCTTTTGCCCGACCAAAGACCATATAAAGCTGGTTCATTTCGACCAAGATATTAGCTCTCAGAACCCGCATAGCCCTGGGGGCGATCACAATTCCCAATGTCAGTGCCGGAATCAGTACCTGACGAAAGCTAATCTCCCCGCCGATGGAGATCCATTTTAGTTTAACGGCAAACAAATAGATCAGCAGTAATCCCAGCCAAAATCCGGGAATTGCCCTGAAACAGACGGCACCGATACGAATAGCCTGATCAGTTATGGTTCCCGCTTTGAGAGCCGAGAGCACACCAAGGACAACTGCCACCACCACTTCGATAACAAAGGCCGTTAAAGCAAGGAACATAGTCGCCGGCAGGTAAGTTAAAAGTTCCCTGAAGACAGGTTGTTGGGATCGGAAGGAATACCCCATATCCAGTCGAACCACTCGCTTGAGCCACATGCCATATTGGATTAAAAAAGGTCGATCCAATCCCAGTTTTTTCCTGATTTTGTCCCTTGTTTCCTGGCTGACCTGTTCTCGACTGTCGATACCCTGCGAAGGACCGAACATCAAATCTACCGGATCACCGGGGGCCATACGCATTAAGCTGAAAATTAAAAAGGAAGCGGCCAACAGAACGACCAAGGCACCTAACAGCCTCCTGATGAGAAAAACAATCATAGAAAAAAGATCGGTGTGGTTATCGGGATATTTAGAAAAGCGGTCTGGCGGAGCATCACGTTGCTCCGCCAAATTCACTTGCTAAGGTGACAACGAAGTATTCTGATCTACTTCATACTGCCAATGGAAGAAGTGGGGAATAAACCCCTTCACTGCCTTATGTTTGGCTTTTAGAGCTACATTCGAATAAAGCGGAATAATGGGTACGGTATCGACGATCCATTGATTGGCTTGATAAACCAGCTCATTATGTCTCTTTTGATCGATAGTTAAGGCCAGCTCATCCATAATAGTATTAATTTTAGGATCATTGACCGGACCATAATTGATATCTCCTTCGGGTGCAAAATGCCTCCACATCTGTTGATGAGTTGGGAAATTGCCCCAGCCTTCGATCACAGCTTCCCAAGCACCTTCAGATCGTTTGGATTGGGCAATACCATAATCTGGCGAATGTTGGACTTCCACATCGATTCCGATTTTACCCCAATAGTGTTGCAGCAATTCGGAAGCCGGTTTGTTTCCACCATAGGAGAGCAATCGAATTTTGAATGACTTACCGTTTTTTTGTCGAGTATTGTTGCTTGATCTCTTCCAGCCTGCTTGATCTAATAGTTGGTCGGCTTTTTTTGTGTTAAGTTTCAAGTAACCTACATTGCCGGCTTCGGGATAGGCAGGATTGGTGGCATAATAGGAATAGGCAGGCTTTCCATATCCGCCACGGGCCAGTCTGATAACTTCCTGTCGATCGATCGACCAGGCCAGCGCTTGTCTAACCCTCACATCCTTCATTACGGGTGCTTCCAGATTCAGATACACACTCCCGATGCTGGGTCTGGGTATTTCCACCAACTCCACATCATTATTTGCCTTGAGCAACATCGCCGAGGAAGCGGACACATTCCTGGCTATGTGAACTTCTCCGGTCAACATGGCCATGACGCGTGCCTGGGGTTCTGAAATCTGCTTGTAAACAATACGGTCGATGATTGGTTTCCGGCGACTATAGCCGTTCCAACGCTCCAGGGTGATCATCTGCTTGGGTTTGAAGTCTACAACTTTGAAATAACCGGTCAGGTCCATCACGGCCAGGTTAAAAGGATTCTTATCCGGTCCGTAAGATTCGGCATTATGAATTCCCAGCCATTGATTGGTAAGGTTCAAAGGTAGGGTCGGATGAGGTTTTTTAGTGACCAGATGGATGGTCTTAGGATCGATTATCTTGATCTCAATTCCTTTCAACAGTGGTCCCGCTTGGGGGGCTAATTTTTTTGAACGCTCAAGCGATGCCTTGATTGCTCCTGCATCTACTTTCTCACCACTCCAAAAGGTGACGTTAGGCCTTAACTTTAACTCCCAGGTATTTTTATCAAGCGCTTGCAGGGATTGAGCCAGCTCCGGTTCGATCTTGGCATCCGACGTTAGCCGCATCAGATATTCCAATGCACCAACACTGTGCAAATAGCCCGGTGTGTATTCGTGAGTCGGGTCCAGCCCGTAAGGGATTTCCCAGGCGACAATGACTAGTTCTTTCTGTTTGGCGGCAACCGGTTGGTTGTAAACCATGCAGGTGATAAAGCCGAACAGAAGAATAGGAAGCCGGAACGATTGAACTATTTTCGCTTTGAAAATCATGTTTACTCCTCGCATGTAACAATAGCGGAGGAGGTGATGAGAAGGGGGGAGTGTGCTTAATCGGTTGGTTAACACATTGGAGATTTCCCGCCGGTCCCATTACCCCGCACCCAGAGAATAATGAACCAATAAAGCATAATTTCGGGTAGGTCTCCTGACTTAGAGTTCCAACGATCTTGCTCCCTTCCCATCATAAAAGACAGTGGTTAAGCGCGATCTTACTCATCACAGTGCCTGGGGGCGCGCCGGACTTTCACCGGTCTTCCCTATTAAGTAAAACACACCAGAAACTACGAAGGTATTCAACCCATTCTGGTAAAAGTTGTCAACTCGATTTGGCGTCAGAAGATTGGATTAAACAACCAATCGGGATTTTCATTAAAAATGAATTCAAGCTTTTTCAAGAAACGAGGGATTGATACCTAATTTATCATTTACAGACATGCTAAGGATGCTTATTGCAAAGTTACAAATTTCGCTAAACACTGCTGGTAAGATTCATTAAGACAATTCTTGACTTTCCGGGAGCAGGGGAATACTCTGTCCGATACCAACGATACAAGCATGTTGTAAAAAGGGAATCCGGTGCAAGTCCGGAACTGCCCCGCAGCGGTAATCAGGAACGACCGTCACCATTAGGCACTGTTCTGAAATCGGTCAGGAAAATCGACATCGGAATGGGAAGCGGTGACCAGTAGGATTAGTTAAATTTCAAACAGCCTGTAAGTCCGAAGACCTGTCGTTGGAGGTGTGAAATACACTTTTTTGACTGCAACTTTCGAGGGCGAAGATGCGGACGACGGGCACGTACCAATACTCCTCTTTCTTTCCATCAGAATGTTCGCAGTCTTACTCGAAGGCCTGAAAGCCAAGCCTTTCATATTGCAACCCAAAAAAATACGAGTAAGATATGGAACAATCAATGCGCGATATCGCCAATCAAAACCAAGGCTCAGAATCACCCTTTCCTTTCACCAACATTGTCAAGCGCAATGGTCAAGTTGCTACTTTCGATGCGAATAAAATTACAACGGCCATTCAAAAAGCCGGAGAAGCAACCGGTGAATTCTCCGGAGCCATGGCCAGAAGGCTGATGATTCGTGTGGTTAATCTAAGTCAGACTCTTTTTGACAACGTAACTCCAGGTGTTGAGGAAATTCAAGATGTTGTGGAAGAAGTGTTGCTGGCATCGCCCTACAAACGCACGGCAAAAGCCTATGTGTTATATCGGGATCAACATGCCAAATTAAGGGATTTAGCCTCCAAAGCCGATGTTGACCTGGTAGACAGCTATCTGAAAGTCCTGGATTGGAAAGTTCATGAAAACAGTAATATGGCATATTCCTTACAAGGACTGAACAATTATTTATCCAGTGAGATCAGCAAAGGTTACTGGTTGAATAAACTCTACTCACCTGAAATCAGAGATGCCCATTCATCAGGTGATTTGCATATTCATGACCTGGGGCAATTGTCTGTTTACTGCGTGGGATGGGATCTTCAGGATCTTTTAAGAGAAGGATTTACGGGCGTTTCCGGTAAAGCTGCCAGTTCTCCGGCTTCGCATTTCAGTTCTGCCCTGGGGCAGGTGGTGAATTTCTTTTACACTCTGCAAGGGGAAGCGGCAGGAGCCCAGGCATTTTCAAATTTTGATACCTTGCTGGCTCCCTTTATTCGTTACGATAAACTGGATTACAAAAAAGTTAAACAGGCCTTGCAGGAATTTGTGTTTAACGTGAATGTGCCGACCCGCGTAGGATTTCAATCCCCATTTACCAATTTGACGTTTGATCTCATTCCACCGGCAACCATAGCCGGAGAACGAGTTATCATCGGGGGAAAAGAGCAGCAAGAAGTTTACGGAGATTTTCAGGAAGAGATGAATATCTTTAACCAGGCATTTCTGGAAGTGCTGGTCGAAGGTGATGCCGATGGCAGGGTTTTTACTTTCCCAATTCCCACTTATAACATCACACCTGAGTTTAACTGGGAAGACCCGATGCTGGAGAAACTGTGGCAAGTAACAGCCAAGTATGGTATCCCCTATTTTGCCAATTACATCAATTCGGAGTTGTCGCCGGAAGATGCACGCTCCATGTGTTGTCGTTTAAGGTTAGATACCAAACAACTTGAAAACAAGGGTGGGGGCTTGTTTGGCTCTGCACCTTTGACAGGCTCTATAGGTGTGGTAACCGTTAATATGCCTAGAATTGGGTATTTGGCAAAATCCGAACCAGAGTTTTTTGAAAGGCTGGACCAGCTCATGCAGCTTGCAAAAATCAGCCTGGAAACAAAAAGGAAAGTGATCGAACGATATACTGAACAAAATCTTTATCCCTATTCCAAATTTTACCTGAGAAACATTCGCAATCGTTTTGATAAGTATTGGCACAACCATTTTTCAACCATCGGCATCATCGGTATGAACGAAGCGTGTGTTAATCTGATGCAATGTGATATTGGCACTGAGGATGGGTTGTCGTTCTCGCTTAAAGTTATGGATCATATGCGTCAACGTTTAACTGAATTTCAAGAGGAGACCGGTCATTTTTACAACCTCGAGGCAACACCGGCTGAAAGCACCAGTTATCGCCTGGCAAAACTGGATAAGGAAAAGTTTCCTGTTATTCAAACGGCGAACGGTTTTCGATTTTCCGAAGAACAAAAGCCTTTTTATACCAATTCTACACAGTTACCAGTCCATTACAGTGATGATCTGTTTCAAATCCTGGATTTGCAGGATCCTTTACAAAGCAAATACACCGGCGGTACGGTGCAGCACATTTTTCTGGGAGAAGCCGCTCCGGATTATCAGGCTGTAAAGAACTTTGTGCAAAAGATCTGTCAAGGATATCACCTGCCCTATTTCACGATTTCACCGACTTTTTCCATCTGTCCGGAACACGGGTACCTGAATGGAGAAGTAGACTCTTGTCCCGCATGTAACATGCCCACAGAAGTATTCTCTCGTATTGTGGGGTACCTAAGGCCTGTCAGCCAGTGGAACGAAGGCAAACGCGAAGAGTACTCACAGCGTTGTACATTTAAGGTAAGCGGTTGATATGAATATCGGCGGTCTGCAAAAGGTCAGTTTTTGTGATTTTCCGGGTAAAGTGTCTGCAGTGATTTTTACCCGGGGCTGTAACTTCAACTGCCCGTTTTGCCACAATCAGCAACTAATCCCCATGAATGCTGCAGATGATGTTGTAGTCGATGATAAGCAGATCTGGCAGTACCTGAAAACTCGCCGGAATCAGCTGGATGGATTGGTCGTCAGTGGCGGAGAACCAAGTTTGCAACCTGATCTCGCTGAATTCCTTCAAAGAGCAAAAGCCCTTGGTTACACTATCAAACTGGACACCAACGGAAGCCGCCCCGGGGTGCTCCAATCGCTGATAGCATCTGCCCTGGTTGATTTTATCGCCATGGATGTTAAAGCCCCATGGCGAAAATATGAACATCTTGCAGGCTGTCGAATTGATATCGGATTAATTCAGGCAAGTATCAAGTTAATTCTGGACAGCAAATTACCTCATCAATTCCGAACCACCTGGTACCAAGAGCTGCTTACGGAAGATGACTTGGATTCGATAAAAACGATTCTTCCCGATAAGAGTAATTATTTGTTTCAGCCATACGTTGAGAATGGTGCATCCGGCATTTAGAATCAGGTGCCGAAATCTAACCCTGCCTTCTCGAATGCCTTAATTCTTCATGCCCGACAAAAGCTACAGGCAGCGACTCGTAAACACAGGTTTTCTCGAGTGCCATGGGGATTTCCCTGCGAATGTCCAGAAAACATTCTACGATCTCCGGACAAAACTGTTCACCGCTATGTTTATCGATTTCGTAAAAACCGAACTCATAATCCATGCCGGCTCGGTACGGTCTGTCGGATGTAATGGCGTCAAAGGAATCTGCAACCGCAATGATTCTTGATTCCAGAGGTATGTTGGCTCCTTTCAGACCCAAGGGATACCCTAAGCCGTCAAACCGCTCGTGATGATATAGTACGATGTTTGTTATGGATCTGAATAAAGGTAACTTGTCCAGGATCTCATAACCAATTCTGGAGTGAGCCTGCATCTGTTTCCACTCCTCTTCATTCAGTTTACCCGCTTTGTTTAATACTCTGTCCGGAACACCAATTTTACCTATGTCATGTAAATGTGCTGCAAGATGTATGTTTTCTGTAATGTCGGCATTCAAGTTCATCTGTTTTGCCATCATTTCCGACATCTCGGCAACCCTTAGTGAATGGGCATAGGTGTATGGATCGCGTGCATTCAAGGT
This sequence comes from SAR324 cluster bacterium, assembly GCA_028282825.1. Taxonomy (GTDB): domain Bacteria; phylum SAR324; class SAR324; order XYD2-FULL-50-16; family XYD2-FULL-50-16; genus JAHJTV01. The sequence goes on along the minus strand of JANQGZ010000124.1, from coordinate 81,012 downwards.
CGCAATGACCATGTCAATTAAATCGTGCATGTCAATAGCTTTGGTTTTTTCAATCATCTTATAGATATCTGCATATTTTCCGCACTAACCAACTAAAGTGGGAATATATTGTTTCAATATTCTTTTTAAAGCGAATATCTAAAGGCGGGATCAGTATCTGAGTAGCTGATTTTGTTATAGATAAATATTTGTTTAATTTTCGTATATACAAACAATATTATTTGTGTATAATAAAATTCTAGCACTATTTAAACAAAGGGTCCAGGCAAAGGGCTGCTGTTTTCTGAAAAAGCACCCAGTTGGTTGGTTTCCGCTCGATTAATTAACTTTTTCACTCTTTATGGAATTTGCGGATCGTATAAACATTCACATCGGAGGAAAACATGAAAATATTATTTGCTGATGACAATTATTTAAGCCGTGAGATTGCAAAAAGCCTTGAGAAGGAAAATGAAAGCTATACCATTGCTTCGAACGGTAAAAAAGCATTGTCGGTAATCGACCAGGGAATCAATAATGGTGAGCATTTTGACCTGATTTTTTTGTTTGATATTCTAAAAGGTATGGAAGGGGCAGCGACATTGAATGAAATCAGGGAGCTTGAAGAAAAACATCGGATTTCGTTGACTGAGTCAAGCGTTATCACGATGTTTACTACTCACAATGAGGAAAGCTTCTTTCTTTCCACGCTCTATGCTGATTGTGACTATTTCTTACAGTTACCGGTTAATCGGTTGAAACTGGCAATGATTATGGAAACGACCAAAAACGATATGGCTTTGAAGCTACCAAAAAGTGCCTAATCCGGGGGTGTTAATTAGATGTGTTAGTAGAATTATGCAAACTCAATACTGGTTATGTAAATGAGGTGATATGGAAAAGAAACAATCTTTTAGCTGGAAAAAATTAAACAGGAAAATTCATTATTGGGGAACTGCGATTATTGCTATCCCGCTTCTGATCGTACTCGGGTCCGGTATCCTGTTGCAGGTTAAAAAACAGGTTACCTGGGTGCAGCCCAAAACTATGAAAGGGGTGAGAGGTACACCGCCAACCCTGACCTTTGATCAAATTTTAAATGCAGCTAAATTAGTCCCGGAAGCGGAGATCAAGACCTGGAAAGATATAGACAGGCTGGATGTCCGACCGGGAAAAGCCGTTATTAAGATTCGGGCGGAAAACAGATGGGAGATTCAGATCGATCACCAAACCGCAAAAATATTACAGGTGGAATATCGGCGTTCCGATATCATCGAATCGATTCATGACGGCTCCTTTTTTCATGAGCACGCCAAATTGTGGTTGTTTCTGCCGGCAGCCATTGTTTTGTTAGTGCTCTGGTTTACCGGGCTATACATGTTTATTTTACCCTTTATTAATAAAAGAAAACGCAGAAAAAAAGCATTTACTGCCTCAGAGCCGGAAGGTGTTGTTCTGAAAGAAAGCGCCTAAAATTTTCCTTATGGTAGTCTGCTTTGGACAAGCTACCATAAGGAATTGAATCAATCCTGCCGATTCTCCTCATCCGATTGACGTTTTGCCAGATAACTTTTGAAAGCTTCTTTGCCCTCTTTTTGCCAAAATTCACGATAATGTTTTTTTAGATCGCCCGATAGCTGCAGCGTATCATCATCTGCAAAAGGTGATTCCTCATGAAAGCGATCGTGCATCTTTCTGATCCAGGCTTCTCGTCTTCCGTTTTTATACTTGCTGTAATAGCCGTAATGGCTTTTATGTCCATTGCGGTGAAATCCGCCAAATACCAGTCGGGCTAGTACAACAATACCGACCGCCTGCCAATAACTGGGAGTGGAAATACCAAACAATGGGACCAGGGTGAAACTCCAAAGCCATTTAACCAGCACACCAAATATCAGGGCAAAAACAGCTGCCATGATAACGCCTAAAAGTGTCCATTTTAATACTCTTAACACTTTAAAAAGATGGTTTTTTCCGGTTCCGTTAGATGAAGTCATATGTCACTCCTCACAGATTTAGGTACGAGTTTGATGAATAGGTTTGTTTAAAATTGTGTAGCGATAGCCATTAATTTTTTTATGGCTCTTGCTTTTTTGGAAAGTAAGGTATTGATTGAAACGTTCCAGGATTCGGACAACTCTCTAAATGAGTATCCCTCAAGTTCCGTTGCTATCACCAGGGCACGTTCTTCTTCATTCAGGTGACTCAGCAATTCATATAATTCATCACTGGTTTCTTTGGATTGCAGCTCGGTTTTCCGGTGATGTTCATCCAGCCTGAGTACATCTGCCAGCGTTGCAACGTCCCTGTTTTTTAAAGGTTGATCCATGGAAATGGTCTCTTTTTGTTTTCTAAACAGACTGGCAACTTCATTTTGCAAAGAGCGATAAACATAAGCCGAAAGGTTTTCAATCGGAGCGCCAACATCGGCACGTTTGAACAGGTTTTCAGCCACTGACTGGACGATGTCTTCAGCCTCCATATCAGCTGCGGAATCCACTTTACGCCGAACGTAATTCACCAGTTTTTGGTATTCCAATATTAAAAACTCAGTGATTCGGTTTCGCTGTTTTTTCTCACTCATGCCAATTTGATATCGACTGCCAAGATCTGGAAGTTAGTGAATCAAACGAGATAAAATTTTATCTGCAGATAATAGTTGAGACGTGTTTTCTTGCCATTTATTGCAGAATGATAAATTTCATCAAAATATTTTCTTCATGGTTTTTCCCAGGCGTGATGGAATAAGACCTCGAACCTGAGAATGTACTGAACTCGAATATGGAATTATCTACTACCAGTCATCTGAGGATAAGCTATTGACTAAAAACATTGAAGATTTGGCTGTTGTGATTCATAGTAAGCCATCCTAGCACGCAATCGATCTAATCGTCATGAAATCAAATCCTGCAATTCAATCGCAAACAATTTACTGGAAACCGGAAGGTATCGAGGGAGTAGAGTGTTTTAGAACCTGTAAACTCCGCCATCAATACAGTCGGCATTCTCATGATGCCTATGCCATTGGTGTGATCGAAAGCGGTGTAGGAGTAAATGAATATAGCAACGGAACCTGTTATTTTCCTGCCGGGGATATCGTTGTGATGAATCCGGATATGGCGCATACGGGTTCATCATTAGGAGGTAAACCGCTTAGCTATCGTATGTTTTACATTGACTGTCAGACATTTGAATATATTCTGCCGGATCAACGCGTGCAACCTTACTTTCCTGATCCATCCATTCATGATAATTTGTGGGCCGGGAAGTTAAAATATCTTCATAAATTATTCGAAGACAGGTCAACGAGTTTATTGGAGAAGCAAACCAAATTTGTAGAGATTCTTTCCTCTTTTGCTGCAAAGTTCAGCAAACCGGGAGTTAGTCATGAAATCGGAAAGGAATCAAGAGCGGTTCGTATAATTAAACAGTTATTAGAAGAGCACTACCAGGAGGATGTTTCAATTGATGATTTGGTAGCAATTACCGGATTAAATCGCCATTATCTGATTCGAGCGTTTAAAAAAGCCGTCGGTATTCCACCTCATGCTTATCTTAATCAAATCCGTGTACGTCATTCCAAAGAGTTGCTCAGATCAGGTAAACCCATTGCAGATACTGCTGCAGATCTGGGTTTCGCGGATCAGAGTCATTTCACCCGCCATTTCAAACGCATCACAGGCGTTACGCCAAATAAATATCTAAAAGGTCACTTTCGTACAATAATTTAATCCTGCAAGTTGTTAGCTTTAAGTTTTTAACTCAAAAAAAAGGATTAGTTATGGGTACGAATGAAGTCAACTCTGAAAAGTCAGTGGATCCGTTGGCCAGGGATAATAAAATTGTTTTTGTGTGTGAAAAGGCACTAGCTGCAGGTCAAGTTGCTAATCGCGCAGCTGTATTGGCAACAGGATTGACTGCCAAAGCTCCGGAAATTGTAGGACCGGATATTCAAACAGAAAACAAGGTCCCAATTCCGGGCATCACTAAAATTCCGATCACGATGTTAACTACCAACGGGACTGTGACACTGGCGGAATTGTATCAAAAAGCCTACAACGCCAATTGTAAAACTCTGATTTATCTATCGAGAGCCCAGGGGCAAAGGTCTTACAAGGAATACTCGGATTCAATTCAATGTCAGTCCAACCAGTTTGATGATATTGACGCCATCCTCCTTTATGGACCTAAAAAACAAATAAATAAACTTACCGGAAGTTTGCCTTTGTTGCGGTGAAGTTCAATTAAACCTTGGGAGTACCAATGAAAACCTGGCAACCAATGATGATCAGTCTGGCTCGAAATGCATGGCTAAAATACAAAATTCAATCCAGCAAATTCTTGTTTCGAACATCAAAAAGGTTTGTTGGCGGAAGAATTACGTCCGAGGCGATTAAAACTGCAGAATCTCTAAAAAGAATGGGAATTTCTGCTTCTCTTTTTTATTTGGGTGAATACGTTAAACAGCACGGAAAGGACTGGTGGCCATACGTGGCTAGACGCATTGGTGAGAGTCCCAAAAACTTAATGTTTCTATTAAAGGCTTTGAAGCAGTTTTAACTCAGATCCGAATTGGGAACAGCTATAGGAGTTAGCTTTTACAAAACTTATACAAAATCCGTGAAACCTCTGGATTCGGTTGACAATCTTATTTTTTTTCATAAGAGTAATATCATTTGAACCAATAATATTACCAATGAGAAAAAATGGTCTGGAAACTGCTGCGCACCTTTTACCAACCTTATAAATATCTGATCTTTATTCCTTTACTTGGAATTTTCACCTTCAGTCTTGGTTTTATGGCTGTGTTTCTTTCGTTTGTTTTTGGTGAAAAGATTGGCTCCGTGTGTGGCGTTATCTGGGCAAGGTTGCTGGCCTGGAGCACCCCAATGGTACTGAAGGTGATCGGAAGGGAGAATATCGATAAGAAGCAGTCTTACGTTGTGGTTTCCAATCATCAAAGTCAATATGACATTCTGGCATTGTACGGCTGGCTGGGGGTCGATTTCAAGTGGGTCATGAAAATGGAATTGAGAAAGGTGCCTGTGTTGGGATTGGCATGTGAAAAACTCGGGCATATTTATATTGACCGTTCCAACACCCAGGCTGCCCTGGAATCGATTAACAATGCGAAAAAGAAAATCAATGGCGGTACCTCCGTTCTGTTCTTTCCCGAAGGATCCCGCAGCAGGGACGGGAAACTGACCAGATTCAAAAAAGGTGCTTTTAAAATGGCACTGGATCTTGATGTACCAATCCTGCCCGTGACCATTAATCGAACGAAGGATATCCTACCTTCCGATACCATGGATCTGTTCCCGGGAAAAGCCAGCATGACCATCCATCCGTCAATCAGTATCGACGGCTATACAGAAGCGAATGTCGGTGAGTTGGTGGAGCAGGTTAAATCTGTAATCGCTTCCGGAATTGAATCTTAAAGCCCTACCTGAAAGTTAATCGGATCATTTTGACGAAAGCTTCGCTTTCAGTTTTATGAACAATCAAATAAGCAACGATTCAAAAGATCATAGCTGCAGCTGAATCTTGTGGGTGGTCTTTCGTGTTTTCGTATCGCTTTGAACAATTGTTGCACAAGCTGGTAACCGATAGCCAATATCTGGTGTAAAAACTTGTGCTTGCGGACCAGGCAAAGCCACACCGAGCCCGGAAGTGTGTGAACTAAGAAGGGAATAATCCGGGTAAAGCAGATTTGATTCTATCGTGGTAGGATCTGCCAACGGGAATCATGGCTATTTCACCTTTTGAATCTTGAACAAGAAGTTTGAATTCGTTATTCTTCTGCTTATTTACCGAGAGAATTCGTTTGGGATTGACAAGATAGGAGCGATGTACCCTCAACAGGTCTCTTTCCTTGAAATAATCTTCCAGGGCTTGGATGGTGACCCGCATTTTATAGGCCTTGTCTTTCAAATGATTTGAAAAGACTTTGCAGTAGGGAGAGTCGGATTTCACATAGATGATGTTGAGAAGGTCCCGCTTTATTCGATAGAGAATATCCAGCAATTTTTCTTCAGGTACCGTGTCCCCGCCGGATTTTAATTCCTCCTCGTATTTAAGCCTCAGAAAAACTTTGATTTTGGCTACCACCTCATCGTTGTCAAAGGGCTTGGTGATATAGTCGTCACCGCCAACCCTGTAGCCTTTGAGTTTTTCGGACATCTGCACACGAGCAGAAAGAAAAAGAATCTTAATTTTGGAAAGCTCTTTATGATCACGGATCGTCTTACAGACCTGGTAGCCGTCTATACCAGGCATCATGACATCCAATAGGATCAGGTCCGGTTTGAAGTCTTCAGCTTTTTTTAGTCCCTCTTCACCATTCTCAGCTATATCCAAATCATAATCTTTGCCTAATAATTCGGTGAGGTAGGCGAGATTAGTGGTATCGTCATCAATCACCAATACCTTGCTTTCCTTTTCCATAAATCACGGTCTCAAAGTCTAGATTGCCGAATAGCGATGCCCTGCTATTCCAACCTAAAAGGTATAGTCGTAAGATTGATTCCCTAAGAAATCATAAACTTGCTGTGAGGGAAGGCTGCATGCCACTGAATAGCGGTATCTCAGTAACGCTTTGTTTACTAAATACATATTTGGAATCGAGTTGTAAAGCGCACACCCCTGAATTGATGAAAAAATCCTGTAAAAACAAATAGGTTGCCGGTTGGTTTCCCGGCAAATTTGACCTTATTTTCTTACTACTTTGTGGGGTTTCAGCATGTTTTCGGGAGAAAGTATTTTGTTAAGTTTGGATTTTGAAAGCAGTTTCTGTTCAAGAACAAGTTCATAGACCCCTTTGTTGGTTTCCATGGCTTCTTTGGCCAAACGAGTGGAGGTTTCATATCCAAGTATCGGATTCAAGGCAGTCACAATGCCGATGCTGTTTAATACCATCTCTTTGCAGTGGTCGGTGTTGGCGGTAATTCCCTTGATACATTTATCTGTCAGAACCATCAGCCCGTTTTTCATCATTTCAATGGATTCAAACAGACTCTGGACAATGACGGGTTCCATCACGTTCAGCTCTAACTGACCTGCCTCTGCTGCCAAGGACACTGTCAGATCGTTGCCGATTACCTTAAAAGCAATTTGATTCACGACCTCAGGGATGACCGGGTTTACCTTTCCCGGCATGATGGATGAACCTGGCTGCATTTTGGGCAGGTTAATTTCATTGAGACCTGCTCTTGGTCCCGAGGAAAGCAGCCTTAGATCGTTACAAATTTTGGAAAGTTTGATGGCCAGACGCTTAATGGCTGAAGAATACATCACAAACGAGCCGGTGTCCTGTGTAGCTTCGATCAAGTCTTTGGCCAGTTTAATATTCAAACCGGTTATGTCTCGCAAGTGTTTTACAACGGCCTTGCTATAACCGGGATCTGCATTGATACCTGTTCCAATCGCTGTGGCGCCCATGTTTACTTCCAGAAACAGATTGGCATTTTCCTCCAGACGCATCACTTCCTCTTCCAAAGTTGTGGCGTACGCTTCAAAAGTCTGGCCCAGGGTCATGGGGACCGCATCCTGCAGCTGTGTTCGCCCCATTTTGATGACCTTGGCAAACTCTTTGGCTTTTTTACGAAATGATTTGATGGAATCCGATAACACTTTAACCAGTGATGAGTTCGCATTGAACAAGGCAATCTTAACCGATGTGGGGTAGGTATCGTTGGTGGATTGAGACAGATTCACGTGGTTGTTGGGGTGGCAATATTCGTATTCTCCTCGTTCATGGCCCATGATTTCCAGGGCACGATTGGCAATCACTTCGTTAGCATTCATATTGGTAGAGGTACCTGCTCCCCCCTGGATCATATCAACGGTAAAATGCTCGTGAAGCCGTTTGTTCTTGATTTCTGTGCATGCTCTTTCTATGGCGTCCTTGATTGATTTATCTAAAATACCAAGCTCATGATTGGCGTAGGCAGCAGCCGTTTTTACACTGGCGAATGCCTCTATCAGGACCGGGAAAAAATTCAGGGTGATACCACTAATGTTAAAATTCTCCAAGGCACGCAATGTTTGGATGCCATAGTAATATTCATGAGGGATATCCCTGTCTCCCAACAGATCATGTTCTGTTCTTGTTCTTCCGGACTCGAACTGAACAGGAATATTTAACACCCTGGTATTGGCCTGTCGCATTCTTCGGGAAATTGCCTTGGCAATATAGGAATAGACATTCATGGCTATCGGTCCGCTTTTTTCAAACACCTCTTTTAAATCTTCCCTGGTAATATAAAAAACAGAGGTCTTCTTTTCAGCCCTGCCGGAGGTGGAATGGGGGGAATCATCAATAATAGTGCCTTCACCCAGAAAATCGTACTGACCGAAGTAAGAAATAATGTTTTCTTTGCCAAAAGGCGTTTTTTTAAATAAGACAACTTTGCCCGATCGAATAATGATCATCTCCTCACGAGGGTTATTCTCACTGAAGAGCATTTGTCCTTTTTGATAACTTCTCTTTCCTAGCTTTTCTGCAACAATCGCCACAGAAGATTCGTCCAAGCCTTTAAATAATTCGACCTGTTGTAAAAAATCGATTGGAGTAGAGTTCGCCATGTAGTCCCCCTGATGTGGTTCCTGCTAATAATTGGTGACTTAAAAAAAACACACGAAAATTTTAAGATCTTTAACGTTATGAGCAGATTTGCACTATAAAGGTTAATGCGCTCAGCTATCAGCCGTCAGCAGATAAGTGCTTTGTTTTCTATTTTTCTGGCTGAATGCTGATAGCATTCAATTCTAGCAAAAAAACGTTTAAATACAGCAAACTGTTAAAGGATTTTCGTGCTTTTCTTAGAGATACAAAATAGTAGTAATTATTCCACAGGTATCAGTAAGTCATTGAGGATTCAAGGAAAAACAGACAATCCGGAATTACAAAAGGAATAGATTGGATCAAGCTGGTGAATAGTTTTGACGGAACAAGGAGAAACTTACAAAGGAGGGTACGGGTTTGAGGGAGGTTTCAAACCCGTGTCTAGTGGCTTTACTGATTAGGCATCAAATTTGGCATCGGTTGCAGCGTCATCCTCGGCTGTGACTAATTCTGGCTCCGGAGCAGGTTCAACAACAGCCACCGCGTCTTCAGCCGGAGTTTCCTCCTTTTTCTCTTCTTCAACCGGGACAGGTACTTCTGCTTTCGGTTTCCACAACGGCAATCCCATTATGGTTCTTACCAGGTACTCCTTTTGTGAGTAATGGTACCCTTCTTTTTCATTTTTCAGGGTACCGATTTGAAAGATCTTCATCTCCGGGCTACCGATTCTGTTGATGGTGGTCAAGGCTTTCTGCCTGTTGGTGGGATTGAAGTTTGGCTTATCTTGTTCGCTATCGATTAATTGTTGAATAAAAGCATCGTTTTCACTGGTCTGCTGATTTCCGTAACCTGATTGGGGAATGCTGCTCTCTACTGGCGCTTCAGACCTGGTTGGTCTTTCCCGAACGGGTGCCTCATCGTTTGCTTCAACCGGGGCGTCTCCCCTTGCTGCAGCAGGTCTGGTTTTTAACTTAGTGCCTGGTTTGGCAGGTCTTCGTTTAAGCCCGGGCTTACCGGCCAATCCTGCACCTGGTCTGACTCTACCAGCAGCTGCCTGTGAAGCTTCGGAACTTGTCTTTCCTTCGCTGATTCCGCGTTCTTTGTCTTCTCTGTACCTTCTAGCTTCCTGAGGTGTTAACAGACGCTGTTTGATAATCGGCTCATCGCCGAAAAAACCTGCAACATATTCGCGAATCAGTTTTCCTCTTTTTTCAACAATTCCTAATAATTGACCTGTTTTCAGTTCGCCTTTTTCCATGGTTTGTTACCCTCCCCGTATATTGTATTGTATATCAACTGCTTTTGTATGATCTCAATGATAGGTGTTACGGTGAAGCCAAGCAGTTTTGGGTTCGAGAATAGTAGAAATCCGATGACATCAGAATTATGCCATCACCCTATCCTATTTTAAGTAAATACGCAAAAGCTGTTTTAATAGAAGCAGTTCAGCCCCAAAGCATCAAAATTAATGACTCAAGTGTCGCACCCTTGTTTTATTCTATCAGTGGCTCTGCAGTTCACTGAGGAAGATGACTTTTACATAAAAGCTATTCGCTACCGGCAGGTAGCTTTTAGCTTTAAACTGAGCACCTTCGGTCCGTTTACATGAATACTCAAAATAATGGAGCAAAGCGAGTCGTATTAAAGCTAGCAGCTGATCGCTAATAGCCAAGTGCTTTTAACTGAATAGCTGATGGTGGTTTTACACCATATAAATCATCTACTGCAAAAACAGGCGCGAAACGTGAGTTAATGACTATTTGTTCCATCGATACAACTTCAAATCCACTTTACCCTTTTTATTGAATATAACTCCTTCGGTTTCCAGTACCTGGCGTTGTATTAAATGTCCCCTGCCGTCGACTCTTGGACTTACCTCTCCCTTTGCGTTAATAACACGCTGCCAGGGTACGCCGGAATCAAATGGAAGTGCCGCCATGGCATAGCCTACATTTCTGGCAGAACAACCGCCAGCTAATTTGGCTACCTGTCCATAGGTCATGACTCTTCCGAAAGGAATGCTCCGAACAACGTCGTAAATTCTCTGGTACATGCTCTTGGTCTTGTTTGAAGCTGTCATGGCTTAAAACCTCTTCCATCGATCAACTATGAACGAATTCCAGTTGAATTCAGTGGCTATCTTCTGCAGGTCCTTTCCCACTGGGGCAGATATAGACACTGCCTTCGAATGTACGGGATGTTTGAATTTCAGTTCAACAGAACTGAGCAGCAGCCCGCGGCAGATAAATCGTTGCCTGAAAAATCGATTGTGTTTGCTATCCCCATAGGTGGTATCTCCAATAACTGGATGGCTGATATGATGCAGGTGTCTTCTTAATTGATGACGCCTGCCCGTTTCCGGTTGCAATTCGACAAGGCTGTATCTGGAGGTGGGATATTTGCTGACAGGTTCTTTAATTTCAACAGTCGCCAGGGATTTAAAATGGGTCTTAGCTTCTTGTTCCGGTTTTTCCGGGTTTTTATCTTTGTCAGCAATCCTGTCCGTTGCCTCTTTCAGAGGTCTGTCAATGAATCCGGAATCACTGATGCTTCCTCGTACTATGGCAAGATACGTTTTTTTTACCAGTCTTTTTTCAAACGATTCGGTCAGGTGTTTGGCAGTGTCTTTGTCTAATGCAAACAGCAAAACCCCTGTTGTAGGACGGTCCAGCCGATGCACAGGATATACCCACTGGCCCAGTTGGTTTCTCAAAAGAGTCATTACCACCTGCTTCTCCCTTGGATTGATCAAACTGCGATGAACCATCATATCGGGTGGTTTATCAACAGCGACCATATAATCATCCTGATAGACAACGGTCAGATTGGGTGTCATGAAAAGTATAAGAAACTGAGCAGGGAAAGCCTGGAATCAAGCGCTGTCAAAAACACTGTCCGGTCATAATAGTAAGCAGGCGAACAAAGATCAAGGCCGGGTAATTTGAAAGAATGGCGATATTATACGAAAACACTACTTATTAATCTTTTTTTTGAAATGAATCAATACAGTTTTTTGCTTTTTTATTCCCGGGTGTCGATAGGTCTGTTTTTTTAGTCCTGAATTGACAACCCTGTGAAGGTAATCGTTTTTTAATTGACTTAAAGAAAAAATACTATATATTAAAAGCAAAAGTATTTAATTTAAATAACTGCAGTTATACAAAAGAGGTTCAAAATGAAGATCAGTGCTCAACAAAAAAAGAAGAACAGACTCAAGATAATTGGTGTTGCTGTGGACATAATGATAGATAAGGGATTTAAAGCCGCAACCATGCGGGCAATTGCCAAAGAAGCCAGCATCGGTGATGCGACTATCTATAATTATTTTCCCACCAAGGAAGCAATCCTGTTTGCTTATTATGAAGAGAAATTGAATGAATGTGTGGCTCGCATGCGCAAAATTGAAAAATTTAATGAATTTACTCTCCATGAGCAATTGCAGACCTTATTTGAAACCTTGCTGGAGCTGTTTCTGCCTGATCGGGAATTTGTCTCCTTAAGTTTTAAGCGGATATTTTTTGCTCTCAGTCAAAACGCAGAGCAGTTGCACGCTATTCAAGATCTCTTTGAAAAAATTGTGGATGACATATTTACCGCAGCGATTGAAGTGAACGAGATTCCGGCGCAGATGTTCCAGCAGATAATCTATCATTTACTATGGGACTATTACGTAGGGATCATTATCTTCTGGTTAAATGATCGTTCGGATCAATTTGCAGACACCAGCATGATGATCGATAAAACCATGGATCTTTTTTGTTCCATTTTAAAAGCGGGAGCTGTGAATAAGTTATTTGATATCGTGTCTTACTTTTTTAAAAGTCATTTTCTCAGCAGACTGGAGGGAATGAAACGACGAATGGACACTATCAAGTTGATCAAGCGGGAATTCATGGGAGGTTGATATGAATGATACCATCCCGGAAGGCAAATGGAAACGTACGGTGGTTGGGGGTAAAACGGCTGTCAATGTTGGTGGAAAAATGCTTAAGTACCTGGCAAAAAAACCGTTTTTGAAAGAGGAAGAAAAAGAAAATGCCAAACAATCGCTTGAAAGTGACTATGCACGGGAAATTTTCAAAGGATTGGTATTATTAAAAGGTACGGCATTGAAAATTGCCCAGCTGCTAAGTACCGAGCTGGATCTTATTCCCAAAGCGATCAGGAAAGAGCTCGAAAAGTCTTATAACCAGGTTCCTCCTCTGAATAAAGCCCTGGTGAGAAAGATGATTCAAAATGCTTTTGGAAAGCCACCCGAATCGATATTTAAATCATTTGATCACACCGCTTTTGCTGCTGCCAGTCTGGGGCAGGTTCATTTGGCAGAGGATGAGCAAGGCCGGACCCTGGCGGTGAAAATTCAATATCCGGGTATTGGCAAAACCATCCAAAATGATTTGCAACTGGTCCGCAACCTTGCCAAACCAACGCCATATGCTCGCTTTGCATTGCCGGTTTTGGAAGAAATAGAGCTCAAACTCATGGAAGAAATTGATTATGAGCAGGAAGCGGAAAACACCATGTTTTTTCATGAACAGCTGCAAATGGACAATATTGAGATCCCAAAAACGGTTTCCGATTTTTGCACTCGAACGGTCTTAACCACCGAATATGTGGATGGCTTATCCCTTGACGCCTGGATGACGCAAAATCCTACTCAAGAGGAACGAGATCGCGTTGCAGCATTGTTGTATGATCAGTTTCTTTGCGCCATGTTCAAACTGAACTGTCTGCAGGCAGATCCGAATCCCGGAAATTTTATCATCAAAAAAAATCTGGATCTTGGTTTGGTGGATTTTGGCTGTGTCAAAAGATTTTCTTCAGAATTTGCTGAATTGTTTAAAGAGACCTTTATCACCATGGTTGAAGGGAATAAAAATGAGTATTTTACGAATTTGGAAAAGATGCAGATGATACAAACCAAAATCTCAACCGGCAAACAGGAAGAGATCTTTAAAACCTTAAAAAAGTCCGGGGATTGGTTTGCCAAAATTTACGAAAAAGAGATCTTCGATTTTGGTGAAAACCCGGATTTCATTGCTGAAGGCAAACGACTGATGCAGGAGACCTATCAATATAAAAAGTATTTTCGTCCCAATCCGGAATTAGTGTTTATCAACAGAACCCACTACGGATTAATCCGCATCTTTGAGAAACTGAAAGCCAGGGTGCGTTTCATCAACCCTCGTGATTGGAAGCTTTAATGGATCAATCATAGGACTTGTTATGATCGAACTTGCAAATCCTTTATTAACAGCAGCCGGACTGGCAAGCATGGCTATTGCTATACTGCACCTTGCAATCATTTTTTATGGCGCTCCAGGCTATCGATACTTTGGAGCCGGTGAAAAAATGGTTTCCCTGGCGGAAAACGGTTCCTTTGTTCCGGGATTTGTTACTTGGGGAATAACGATCGTTTTCACCGTGTTTGGTTTGTACGCATTTTCAGGTGCGGAACTATTGTCTCCGTTACCTTTCCTGCAAATCGTTTTGTTTGGAATTGGCACCATATACACACTTCGCGGGCTTTTCGTCATTTATGAAATTTTTACCATGCTTGTTTTCAAGTCGGACACGGAATTCAAACGTATCATGTTTTCCCTGGTTTCATTTTTGGTAGGCGTGTTCTATCTATTCGGCACGTTATATGGCTTTACGTAATGAAGCTTGATGTTTATTTTTGGATGAACGTTATGAAATTTTTCAATAATTTCAAATGATAACTCTTGTAAAAAACCGGCAATATCCAAATTGCCGGCTTTTCCTCCGCAACGATCTACCAATTAACTCCACTTTTTCCTCTCCTCCTCCAAACAGCCGCTTGTCAATTCGTCATAACATTTTAACTCCCTGAATTAACAGGAAGTCATTCACTTAATCATAAATGTCATAAAAATCTTTACCTTACAATTTTTTGTAAGCCTATGAAATTTTTTGAATTTTTTTAATTCCCATCTGAGTCCACATAAAATCTTTGTTGACAGAATAGAGTCACACGGATAGAACCTATCGAAATTTTTAAAGACTAAAAATTTCAACGTAAAAGCACGATCAAATAATTTGTTTAATAAATTATTTGATCACTTAAATGTTTCATATCTTGTTAGTGATATCAGATAGAAGGCATTATAGTGAAAGCCTAGGTGGGTTGAAACAATCCAGATTTTACTTAGATTTAAAATTTATCAGATATCATTTGCAATATTTGAATTTATGATTGGAAAATTACGATATTAGAAAATTGTTTTTTATTTCCTAATTAATCTATCTTACGGCTAATACTGGCCATAAGAGATAGATGCTTCATTTTCCAATTTTGTGCTTTGATCAAAGTCGAGGACATTCAATAGGGGGCGAAAAAAATGAAAGATCAAATACTCAGCTACATCACAGAGAAACTCTTGAAAGGTGAAAGTGAGATAACTTACGATACAGCCCTGTATTCTTCAGGGATTATGAAATCGATGACGCATCTCAAATTAATTAATTACCTGGAAAGAACCTACGATATCTCTGTTGAAATGAACAAAATCAGAATCGAAAACTTTAACACGGTGAATATGATCACTGATTATGTTCAATCTCAAGTTCCTGCCTGATTGAGAAATAAGGTTCCATTAAAATACAAATACCAATCTATCGTTAATTAGCAATTAGTCAAAAATAATTTGTAAATCAATGCTAATCCAGCATTTTTTTATAAAAACTATTGTTTCATGTTGCTAATTCTAACTATTATTAGATTTTGCTTTAAAAATGAAGACGATACCTCATTAATAGCTCTCATTTTTAGTGAATAATATTGCAAAATAAAAAAATAGTAGTTATTAGGAGATACGTTTGTAAATTGGCGCTAGTTTCAAATGTCTACAATTGTTTTGTGCGTTGATGGTAAGTAATAAAGCTTAGATAGCTATTAAGCGATGATATGTGGATCTGTTTGAATTTCTAAAAATTGCTCACAATTAATTAAACTAAAATCAAAAGATTAGATAAAAAACTTATCAAAAAGGACTGGCTGTGAACCAGGTAAGATTTACCAGTGATAAATTCAGGAAAAAAGAAGAAAACAGGATGTCTTGAATATAAATTCAATTGATTTATTATAAAAAAAGGTTCTATAAGCAAAAAATAAGCATCTAAAAATAAAATCACCAATTGATAATGATCTAATATTTAAAAATAACGATCAAAAACACTTTTATTGTGAACAATCAGCAGCTTCTAACCCGTCTCTGTCTGTAACGCTTACAACATAATCAGAGACGGTTAAGACGCAGAACAGGTACGAGGGATAATGGAATTCGGATGGACAAAAGAACAACGGGATCTTAGGAAAGGTGCAATCAGTTTTGCCAAGCAGGAAAACCCGGAAAATATAGAGGAATTGGATAGGGAAAGCACATTTTTGCATGAACGGTGGCGAACGTACGCCGAATTTGGCGCACAAGGGATTACAGCCCCCGAATCATTGGGAGGGCAGGAACTGGATTTTTTGTCTTGTGTTGCAGTGATGGAAGGACTGGGTTACGGAGCGAAAGACTCAGGACTTCTCTTTTCAATCAATGCACATATCTGGAGTTTTGTTGAGCCGCTCGTTACTTTTGGGTCGGAAGAACAGAAAACCAAGTATTTTCCCGGGGCTTGTGACGGCTCGACCATAGGTGTGCATGCAATGACGGAACCCGGCTCAGGATCAGATGCACTGAATTTAACGACTACAGCCGAATTGGTTGGGGACTATTATGTGATTGATGGCAGTAAGACCTTTATTACCAATGGAGAGATAGCCGATGCCGTGCTGGTATTTGTTAAAACGAAAAACAGTGATGCTGAAAATGATATGATCAGCGCCATTATTGTGGAGAGGGGAACACCCGGTTTTACCGTATCAAAAAACATCACCAAGATGGGCTTAAGAACGTCCCCTTTTAACGAGCTGTTTTTTGAACAATGTCAGGTCCCCAGGGAAAATCTTGTTGGCGAAGAAGGAATGGGGGAGATGATTTTTAATCATGCCATGGATGGGGAACGGGCCTTTATTCTGGCCACTCAAATCGGGTTGATGGAAAAGCAGCTGGAAGAATGTACGGATTATGCCAGAAAACGCAAACAATTCGGGAAATCAATAATCGAATTCCAATCTGTTTCCAACATGCTTGCTGAAATGAAGGTTAACCTGGAAGCGGCAAGAATGCTGGTTTACAAAGTAGGGTGGCTGAAATCAAAAGGACGAAATGCTTACCAGGATTCTTCCATTGCCAAACTATTTGTCAGTGAGTGCAGTGTAAAGAACAGCATGTTCGCTATGAAGATTCATGGCGGGTACGGCTACACCTGTGATTACAAGTATGAACGACAACTAAGGGATTCTATGGGAGGCCTGTTTTATTCAGGTACATCCGAGATTATGAAAAACATCATCGCTGAACTGCTGGAATAGAAACAATTTCGTTTTAAAGCAAGTTAAAGATCCAACCATTTCGAATTATAAGGGCAAAAATCAAGGGAGGGGGCACCATGTTTTTGCAAGACTATCTTTCTGTTTCTGCTGCTAAATACAGTGATCGTGTTGCCATAAGACTATTAGATGAAGAGATAACCTACCGCGAGCTGGATGAAAGGTCTTCTCAACTGGCTAATTTTTTTAACCAGCATGGATTTGGACCCGGCTCCAATGTCGGATTGTATCTCACCAAATCGCCTGCTGCTGTCATTGCTATTTTCGGAATTCTTAAAGCGGGTGCAACCTATGTTCCCCTGGATACTGAAGCGCCAATTGAGCGTGTCGCTTATATCTGCTTCAACTGCGATATTCAAGCCATAGTTGTCGATGATGGCGGCCTTAAGCATATCAACAATGCTGCGAAACAATTTCCTGTCTCCCAGGTGATTATTTCGATCTCTGCAGATGTGCCCGATACACTCTTATACCCTGATCAGTGGCGCATATTCGATAGGTTAGACATCGACCAGTCGGAAAAGGAATTATTATATAAGCCGGAAATTTCCAGGGATAGCCTGGCATACCTCTTATATACCTCCGGGTCTACGGGCAAACCTAAGGGAGTCATGCTCTCACATCTCAATGCCATGGTATTTGTCGATTGGGCTATGGAGCTGTTGCAAACCAACCAGCACGATGTGTTTTCCAGTCACGCGCCTTTTCATTTTGATCTTTCCATTTTGGATATTTTTCTAGCTGTCAAATCGGGAGCAACCTTGTGTCTGATTCCACCGGGTATATCTTACTTTGCCGATGCCATGCTGCGGTTCATTGAAGAAAACGGTATCACTGTCTGGTATTCGGTGCCCAATGCCATCATTCAATGGCTGCCATACAAGGAGGAACTTTCGGTTAAGTTGTCATCTCTCAGAACATTGATCTATGCAGGTGAGGTATTTCCCTTTGGATTCATAAACGAACTGGCTCCTCAACTTTCTGAAAAAACTGTCTATAACCTGTACGGACCAACCGAAACCAACGTCATTACCTATTTCAAACTGAATCTGGATCGATCCAATCCACTCACAGAAGATGTACCAATCGGTGAACCCTGCTCCTATGCCGAAATTTATATTGTTGATGAAAACAATCAACCTGTAAAATCCGGGGAAATCGGGGAGCTTATCGTCAAGGGTGATAGTTTGATGGCCGGCTATTGGGATAATCCTGAAAAAACATCCGCCGCTATTCAAAGCGTTAACATCAACAATCAGCAAAGCGATTTCTATTTCACTGGTGACATGGTTTACCTGAATGACGATCAGCAAATCATCTATGTGAACCGGCGGGATAACATGGTGAAAACGAGGGGCTTTCGTGTGGAGCTGGGTGAAATTGAGAGTGTCCTGCACCAGCATGAATTGATCCATCAGTCCGCCGTGGTTGCTATACCGGATGAAGTGATCGGGAACAAACTGATCGCATTTTATGTAACCGTGGATAATCGTGAAATAGACAACGAAGATATTGTGGAGTTCTGTGCGGACAACCTGCCGACTTACATGTTGCCTGCAAAAATCATCCAAATGAAAAGTCTTCCCCGGAACACAAGAGGGAAGATCGATAGAGAACGCTTAAAAAGTACACAGATTAAAAACCAATGACACGCGACAAAAGCCAGCAGGATATTGCTATTATCGGATATCACGGGCGGTTCCCAAAATCTGAAACGGAAGACCTTTTTTGGAAAAATCTTTCCCGGGGTGAAATTTGCACTGAACTCACCCCCGAAACCAGATGGGATGCCGATTTTTTCTCAACATACGGGCAGGGAACTTTTAAACATATTAAACCGTGGGGAGGTTTTCTTGAGAGCATCGATCGTTTTGACGCTCTGCTGTTTAAAATTTCTCCCAAAAGTGCCCGGGCCATTGATCCACAGCAACGACTTTTCATCGAATCGGCGTGGACGGTTCTTGAACATGCCGGTTATGGGGATTCAAACGATGACAGGCGAAAGAAAACCGGTCTGTTTGTAGGGTCCATGTGGCAAGACTATGCCTACCAATTGCATGAGACTTGTTACGTCCGTAACAAAACGGCAGGAACGCGAACCATGAAGTTTGCCCTGGCGAACCAGGCTTCGCATATCCTGAATCTGTCAGGGCCCAGCCTATCTGTCGATAATGCGTGTACCTCTTCACTCATGGCTATTCATCTGGCTTGCCAAAGTCTAAGGACAGGTGAATGTAACATGGCAATAGCGGGTGGCGTAAATCTGACTCTTCATCCCGATAAATACTTCTACCTGGCCCAGGAAGAGCTGCTGGCCGAGCAGCAAATAACCGCGTGTTTTTTGCCGGAAGCCAAAGGCTATATTCCCGGTGAAGGTGTGGGTACCTTATTGCTGAAACCCCTGGCGGTTGCTCTGAATGAAGGTGATACTATTTATGGTGTTATTAAAGCCACCGCCACCAATCACAATGGTGGTGGTATGTTCTTCAAAGTACCTTTTTCCGGTGCTCAGGCGGATTTAATGCAGAACGTTTTAGCAAAAGCAGATCTGACTCCGAATCAGCTGAGTCATATTGAAATGTCTGCCTATGGCGCTGAAATTACTGACCAAACAGAATTGAACAGTCTGTTCAAGGTTTTCAGAAAGCATTGGGATAAGCAGCAAGTTTGTTCTTTGGGGTCTTTAAAACCGAATATCGGGCATCTGGAATCTGCAGCCGGAATATCGCAGGTCATCAAGGTGTTGTTACAATTCAAATATCAAAAAAGAGCCCCACTTCTGTTTGATAATGGAATCATTGAAGAATTTGAGCTTGAAGAGAGCCCATTTCAATTAAACGCCGAGCTATCGGATTGGGAAACAGATGGACATCCCAGGTATGCGGCCATTAACTCATTCGGCGCCGGAGGCGCCAACGCCTGCTTAGTTCTTGAGGAACCGCCGCCCGGGACTTCAGTACAGGAGCAACCCTCCGAATCTTCCCACCTGATAGTGCTTTCCGCCCGCGAAACTGAAACCTTGAAAACTTACGCCAATCGCTTCAAAAACTTTCTGAAAGAATCTACCACAACACCAACACTAAAAGATATTGCCTATACATTGCAAACCGGACGCACACCCATGCAGGAGCGATTAGCCATAATTGCAGAGGACAAATCGGAAGTGATAAAGGCTTTGGAGAACTACCTAAGTGAAAAAGATACTGCCACCGGGTGGTTCAGAGGTTCTGTAAACGAAGACAGGCAACTTGCTTCACCGGAAGAGCTTAAAAAGTCGTCCCCGGAGGAATTAGCCAAAACCTGGGTTGAGCAAGACATCGACTGGCACAGTTTGAACCGGGAGGCTAATAGTAAAAAGGTAGCATTACCCACCTATCCTTTTTTGCACGATCGGGTTTACTGGATTGACCACGAAGGTAGTTCCTCGGAAAAAGAAACTCAGTTAAGCCTTCCCAACACTGAAGAAGAGGTCACCGATCCTTCGTCCAAATCACACATTATCAATTTCTTAAAAGGGCTCATAACCAGGGAGATCAGCCTGCAAGCTGAGTTGATCGACGAAAACAAAAACCTGGCGGATTACGGTCTTGATTCTGTGGTGTTTCGCAAATTGCTGGTCTCGTTAAAGGAGCATTTTGATTCTCTTTCGCCTTCATTGTTTTACAAGTACAAAACAATTCGTGAATTAGCCGATTTTTTGGTTTTCCGTCATCCAGCAACAATTGACCGGCTATTGGATATCGATATCACCGAAACAAACCTTCCGACTCGGCAGTTTGCTTCTCCGCAATCGGATATTCCCCGGAATAAGCAGCCTCTTTATCATTCAGGGTTGCATGCCAATGATGGTATATCCAGGGGAGATCTGGCCATTATCGGTGTCAGTGGTCGTTATCCAAAATCTGCCTCAATTGGTCAGTTTTGGAAAAACCTTAAGGAAAACAGGGATTTTATCTCAAGTTTTCCAAGAGAACGCCTGTCTGATGGGGAACAGACCGAGTCTTGCCATGGGGCTTTTATTGATGATGTGGATAAATTCGATCCTCTGTTTTTTGAGATTTCTCCGAAAGACGCAGTGGCTATTGATCCGCAGGAACGCTTGTTCTTACAAACAGCATGGGAAGTGATTGAGGATGCAGGTTATAACATCGAAGAACTTCAAGCCAATGAAGGCCATGTAAAGGGAAAGGTTGGGGTTTTCCTGGGCACCATGTGGAGCGACTACCAGCGCTGGGGACTTACACCGTCCTCTTACTGGAGCATCCCCAATCGAGTATCCTATTTCCTGAATCTGAAAGGTCCAAGCCTGGCCGTGGATTCAGCCTGCTCATCTTCCTTAACGGCAATCTACCTGGCTTGCGAGAGTATTCGCAGAGGAGAATCCAAACTGGCGATTGCAGGGGGAATCAATTTAACCCTGCATCCGGATAAATTCCATTATTTGTCGGAGAAAGGACTGGCCGCAGATGGGGACGAAATCAAGGTGTTTACAGACGAAGGCAAAGGATATTTGCCGGGAGAGGGTGTTGGAGCAATCTTACTCAAGCCGCTTAAAGACGCAGTAAAAGACGGGGACCACATCCATGCGGTGGTGAAAGACATCGCAATCAACCATGGTGGCAAGTCCAACGGCTTTATGGCACCAAATCCCGATGCCCAGGCAGAGGTGATTGCGGCTGCCCTTAAGAACGCCAAGGTTTCACCGGAGTCTGTTTCTTACATCGATGTGAACGCGGTAGGTTCGGCAACGGGTGATGCGATTGAATTAGAAACCTTGTCTGCTGTTTTTTCGGAAACAACCCCGAACAAACGTTTTTGTGCTTTAGGTTCCTTAAAATCCGGTCTCGGTCATCTGGAAGCTGCATCCGGTATTTCTCAGGTAACAAAAGTGTTGCTGCAATTCAAGCATCAGATGCTCCTGCCTGCGCTAAAAAACGGCATTGATGCTTTTGATCAAAACCTGGAGGATTCACCCTTCTACGCTTCAAAAGTTCTTGCACCCTGGAAAGCGGGTGAGGACCAACTACCGCGCAGGGCTGCCATCAGCTCTTTTGGTGCCGGCGGCTCCAATGCTCATCTTATTCTGGAGGAATACCAGCATTCAGAACAAACCTTCCGGGAAAAGCAGACAGCAACCCATTTGTTTGTTTTTTCAGCTCGCACCAAACAGCAATTGGTGCATACAGTCAGCAATTTCAGAGAATTTATCGCAGCAAACTCGGATACCAATCTCAATGAAGTGGCTTTTACTCTTCAAGCTGGCAGAAAGGCCATGGGCGAAAGGGTCGCTATTGTTGCCACCTCTCATTCAGAATTACTGGCATGTTGCGATGCTTATATCAATCGGGATAACAACTGCTCGCTCTCCAACATCTATCAAGGTTCGGCATTGAATTCTGCAGAGGATCAAGCAAACCAATTCTCAAGCGAATCTGAAAATGAAGCCCTGGAGTCACTCATCAAGGTTCATGCATGGGAAAAACTAGCTGCAGCCTGGGTGCAAGGTGCATCGGTCCCATGGAAAAAGACTTACAAAGATGATCTTCCCCGGCGTGTTTCTCTTCCTACGTATCCTTTCGAGAAAAAGTCGTACTGGCCTAAACAGCCGGCTTCCTCTCAAAAGACTTTGACCGTGAATCAGACCAGGTTTGGGGGGTTAAAAGAACTCACGCCACAGGCTTATCTGACCAGTCGCATAGCCGTGTTTTTGGGAATAGATTCTGAAGAACTGCAGGAAGAAAAACCCCTGTTGGAATACGGTTTGGATTCCATCAATGCCACCAAACTCAAGTACGAGTTGGAAAAGGAATTGAAACATGACATTCCTTTGAGTTTGCTTGGAAAGTCCAGACACCTCAAAGAGATGGTGCAGCAGCTGGAGACCAACGAGTCGCTTTTAGCAGTCAAGCAACGAATAGAGGATTTTCTGGCCGGTACCCATGCCGATAAAATGGAAAGTCCTGACGATACCGCTGAATCAAATAAAAACAATGATAAATTTGCACCGTTTCCCCTCACCGACATCCAGGAATCATTTTTAAGCGGTAAGTTACTTGGAAACAAATCAGACTATGTGGGCTGCCACATCTATCTGGAACTGGAAGTGGATCACCTGGATATCTCCAGGCTTCAAGCATCCTGGCAGCTACTGGTTGAGTATCATGATATCTTGCATACAAGGGTTTCGGAAGATGGATGCCAACAATTGATAAAAGAGATACCTCAGCTGGAAATCGAACTCCACCATCTGCAAGACTCAGAGGCAAATGACACGGAAAAACATTTGGCATCTCTTCGTTCCCAGATGTCTCACCAGGTTTATGAACCTGATCAATGGCCTCTCTTCGAAATACAGGTGACCCAGCTTTCCGAAAAGAAAAGCATTATTCATTTCAGCATTGATGAGTGGGTTGTTGATGCAGCCAGTTTGTACCTGCTGCTCAGTCAGTGGTTTCAACTTTATTCCAAAAACGTCGACACGTTGCCAACCCTTGATTTCAGTTTCAGGGAATATGTGTTGGCCGCTAAACAGCGCGAACAGGGGCAACAGTTTGAAAACAACCTGTCTTATTGGACAAAGAAGTTAAAAAACTTACCCGCCCAACCCGAACTCAAGTGGCAAGAGAATCCTGTGCTGAAACGGGGAAATGTCTGCTTTGAGCGCACACGGTATCAGTACACCCTGCCTTCCCGGAAACGATCGGCATTGGTTGAGCAGGCCAGCCGTTTGAACATCAGCCTGACGACACTGATCCTAAGCCTGTTTTCAGAAACTCTATACGCCCACAGTGCCGAGCGCGTGGTATTCCCCATCGTGTTGACTGTGTATAACCGTTTGCCCGTGCATCCCCAGGTCGATATGGTGTTAGGTCCGTTTATCTCTACCAATATCTTCCTGGCAGAGCCTTACTCCGACTTATCCCTGGGGGAACGGGCTAAGCAATATCAATCCCAGCTTTGGGAAGATCTGGACCATCAATCAGTTAGCGGAATCAGGGCACTAAGGGAGTTGAAAAAGCAAAAAAAGATTTCCAAATCACATATCATCCCATTTGTTTTTACCAGCATGTTAAATGATGCCGGAAAGCATACCAGCGCAAACAAGGCCAGTTGGTTTGACAACATCACTTACATGGTAACCCAGACACCACAGGTTTACCTTGATCATCAAATAGTCGAACGCAATGGGGAACTGGTTTTTACCTGGGATGTCGCTGAAGAACTTTTTCAACCGGGTGTCATCAGGGAGATATTTTCCGGTTTTTGCAAAAACCTGGAATGTGTCGCAAACAATCATGCTGTCTGGCAAGAAAAGGATCTGAACAAAATTAAATTACAAGCTCATCAATTCTCAACAAATGAAGACATCAGCAACTACGCCATGACTCAGAAAAACGACCAAACCGATAGAAATCAATCATTTGCTTTGGCTCCCTTACAACACGCCTATGTGGTGGGCCGATCTTCAATGATCAAAAATGGTGACATTAGCGGACAGATTTATCACGAATTCGAAATAGACCATCTGGATATCGATTTATTGAACCGCGTTTGGCGTCAGCTGATCGAATCTCACGATATGCTGCGTGTGGTTATATCGGCTGACGGGAACCAGTACATCCAGAAACAGGCTCCTGATTACACCATTGAGCAGATCGAGCTGAAAGGCAAGGGAACACAGCAGATTGAGGCAGCATTGGAGACGACTAAACAGGAGATGATCGAAAGTGTATTTCCTTTGGACAGCTGGCCGTTTTTCGATTTGCGAGTCTCCAGGCTTTCCGACTCCAAAGCAATACTGCATTTCAAAATGGACATGCTGATTGCAGCAGGGAACAGTATCTACCTGGTGCTAAAACAATTGTTTTATTACTACCACCATCCACAGGAAAGCATTTCAGTTCCCGAATTCTCGTACAGAGAGTATATCACTGCTTTAAATGAGTACAAATCCACCGACCACCACAAGCAGGCTATAGCTTACTGGATGGATAAATTTGCAAATATCCCTCCCGGACCTCAGCTCCCCATGAGGGCAGATCGAGCGGCTGATAGCCCTGTAGAGCGGGAACAATTCAAGAACTCTCTGCAACATTGGTGCATGATAGAGGATAAAGCCGAAGCATTGGAAGTAGATCCGGCATCCGTATTGTTGACAGTGTATGGGGAAGTTCTTCTGTCCTGGAACAACAACAGGCCGTTGACTATTGTGGTTGTAGATTGGGAGCGACCACCTTTGCATGACCAAATTGACGAGGTTGTTGGTGATTTCACTGTTTTGAATTGGTTGCCGGTTGAAAAATCGGAGTTGTCGTTTTCGGAAAAAGTAAAACGAGCGCACCAGGTGGTTGCCAATGACAAAAACCACAAAATGGTCAGCGGACTGGAATCACTGCATCGTTCCTTAAGAAAACGCAAAACAAAAGAGAACATGGTCTTCCCTTTTGTTTTCACCAACTTTATGCCTCACTCCCAATTGGAGCTTCCCGCGAGCGTTGAAAACCGATGTGGAATTTCACAAACACCACAGGTATTGATCGATTATGTTTACTATGTGGAGGACGATTGTCTGGAATACCACTGGGATACTCTGATCAGTGAGTTTGCGGAGGGAATGATTGAAGACGCGTTTGCAAGCTACAACCGAATTCTTAAAGCGCTGATAGATGACGATGAAACCTGGGAACGAACAGATTTTGATGAGATGTTGCAAGTTGGTTCGGCAGATTTTATTGAAGTCAAATCACCCAAAACCTTAGCAGGCATCCAGGCGAATGAAGAGCTTGATAAACTGCTCAATGGTTTGAATCAAACAGATAAAGTGTATCCTAAAAATGTTTGTCTCCATCAGCTTATTGAAAAGCAGGCAGAGGCCACGCCTTTCAATACGGCAGTTGTTTTTGAGGAGAGAACGCTCACCTATCAGCAGCTTAACAGCGCCAGTAACCAAATCGCACACAGTTTGATCAAAAAAGGAGTAGGCAGGGATCGCATTGTCGGAGTGTTGATGGATCGTTCCATCGAAATGGTGCTGGCCCTGGTATCCATCTTAAAAGCCGGTGGAGCCTATCTGCCTCTGGATCCCAGCTATCCGCAGGAGCGATTGGGGTTTATGGTAGAAGACGCCGAAGTGTCCGTCATTCTCACTCAATCAAAATATTTGAATGGTTTACCTGGTTTCAAGGGGGAGATCATTGCCTTGGATGATGACAATGCAACGTTTCATCGAGAGTCAGAAGAGAATCCTGATGTCGTTATGGAAGAAACGGATCTGGCATATGTGATCTTCACTTCCGGTTCCACAGGCAAACCGAAAGGATGTTTACTGCCTCACGTTGCTATCTGTAACCGTATTTTTTGGATGCAGGATGAGTATCAGCTAACAGATACAGACAGGGTGCTGCAAAAGACACCATTTACTTTTGATGTTTCCGTTTGGGAATTCTTTTGGCCGCTAATAACCGGAGCCCAACTTATTGTAGCCAAGCCAAACGGTCACAAGGACAATGGTTACCTGGTTGATCTCATTCAAAAACAGCAAATAACGACCTGCCATTTTGTTCCCTCTATGCTCAGCTTTTTTGTGGAGGAGCCTGGAATAGAGCAATGCCATTCGTTAAGGCAGGTGTTTGTTAGTGGTGAAGCCCTGAATTTTCAGGTAGTCAGGCGTTTTATGTCGCGTTCCCAAGCCAAACTGCACAATTTGTACGGTCCTACCGAAGCTGCTGTGGATGTCACCTATTGGGAGTGCCATGAACGGGAAGATAAAAAAATACCGATCGGTAAACCGATTTCAAATATCAAACTTCATATTCTGGATGAGCAGCTAAAGCGTGTTCCCATGGGCGAGCCCGGTGAGCTTTATATCAGTGGTGTCGGGCTGGCCAGGGGATATCTTAACAGGGAAGACCTGACTGCCGAAAGATTTCTGAAAAACCCGTTTGGAAACGAGCGCAATCCGATTATTTATAAAACGGGTGACAGAGTTCGTTATCTGGACGATGGCAACATCGAATATCTGGAACGAATCGATACACAGGTCAAACTGAGGGGATTTCGCATCGAACTGAATGAGATTGTGGAAACCCTGCTGACCCATAAGAAGATTAAACAGGCTGCTGTAGCAGTGCAAGACAAAGATACCGGCGATCCCAAGCTGGTGGCTTACCTGGTGCATCGTGATCAGCCGGAGTTACCTTCCAAGGAGATTCGGTCCTTTTTGAAGGCGAAGTTACCGGAATATATGGTTCCGAATATGGTGGTGCCCATGGAAAGCCTCCCTGTAACGCACCATGGCAAAATGGATAATAAAGCCCTGCCCTGGCCAATCAATCGCAAGGAAGCATCTCAAAAGTCACAATCATCATCAAAGGGTCCGGATATCAAGGATACCCTATCCATGGTTTCCGGACTGTTTGAGGAAAAACTTAAGCTTACTCCCATCAATCCCGAAGAAGATCTTTTCGACCTGGGAGCTACATCGCTGACGATTGTGCAGGTGTCGCAAAAGATCCAGGCAAATCTGGATATCGAAATCTCAGTTGATGAATTTCTGGAAGATCCTACCATCAGCGGAATTTCCAAGTATATCCATCAACAATTATGTGAAACGGGCCCTGACGCTGATGTTTCGCAGGCAATAGCGGATGAAGAGATTGTCGAATCAGATTCAACGAGCAATCCGCTTGAGCCGGGCAATGACAGCAGTATTTTCTTGAAAAAAGATGGGCTGTTGCCTGAAGAGTTCAGGAGACGGCAGTGCAGTGGAAGTTTCAGTAAAGAAACCGTTTCATTTTTATCGTTCAGTCGCATGCTGGAGCTGTTTAAACAGTCATATTACAACGATAAAAAGAAATTTCTCTATCCATCCGCGGGTGATTTGAATGCTGTCCAGATCTATGTCTATGTTAAGCCCAACGCCGTTGAATCCCTGGCAGAGGGCGTTTATTATCACGATCCGATTCAACATAGGCTTTACCTTGTTTCAAACGAATTTGAAATTTCCGGGGCCCTATACCTTGATGTTTACCAGGAGACTGTTGAACAAGCCGGTTTCCTGATCTTTTTTATTGGTCAGCAGAATGCCGTGTACCCGGTTTATAACAAACTGAGTGCAAGTTTGATGATCCTGGATACCGGTTACATGACGCAGCTTCTACTAAACAGGCAGGGTGAACTAAACATCGGTCTACAAACGGTCTATGGTATAGATTTCAACAACATTCGAAGCCATTTTTATTTGGATAGCGGTCATACCTTTATCACTTGCTTAGCCGGTGGTGCGAAGGCAGGCCCTGAACAAAAAGAAACAGATGATCCGCAAAAGACCTTGTTGGACTATGTGGCTTCTTCCCGTAATCGTTTTGACAAACACTTCTTCTGCGACAACTTCGATCGTTCCATGCTTGATCCGGAGATTAAGCTTGACCTCAGCAGCTTTAGCTTTTTGAGCAAAGAAGATCATATTCGGTTTAAAGAGCAGGTCTTGCACCTTAGGAAATTCCCCGCTCAAAGCACGTTTGTTTCACTGGAAAAGAGAGAGTTTACACAAGATGAATATTTTGTAAGGTCCTGCCAACGCCATTATGAAGAGCGGGAGGTCCCACTGGAAAACCTGGGTGGTTTTTTGTCACTCTTAGCGCCCCATATTGCCGGGGATGAGATTTCTTATCTTTTCCCAAGAATTGCTGCTAACGACGGTATACAGATCTATCTGTATGTCAAAAAAGCCGGTGTTGAAAACCTGAAAGAGGGTATCTACCAATACCATCCGCTTAACCACAGTTTGACGTTGATTTGTGACGAGGTTTCACCGGCAATAAAAAATGTGCATTATCCGTTTAATCGCTCCCATTTCCTGAAATCCAAATTCAGTGTGCTCTTTGTCGCCAAGCCTGATGCCTTACAGGAGGTCGCAGGAAAAGACAGCATGCTATATCTTTATTTGCAGTCTGGCTACATGGGGCAGGTGTTGATGGATTATCAGGCGGAGTACAATATTGGGATCTGTCCCATCGGCGGGATGAAATTTGACAAAATCCGCCAGGATTTCAAGTTAGATAAAAAAACAGTGTTACTGCACAGCTTTACTTGCGGGTATTACGAAAATCCTCATCAAAAAACATCACGTTTACAGAGAATTTCAGAAAACGCTGAGCCACCTGTGGTTGGAGGTAAAGCTGACAACGAAGACATAGCCGTATCCGGAATCGCTGCCAGATTTCCCCAGGCAGACAACGCGGAGCAATTCTGGCAAAACCTGGTTAGTGGCAAACGATCCATCACCAGGTTTCCTAAAGACAGAGCCGGCAATTCAAGCGATTGGGGAGGCTTTCTGGAGCAAATCGACCGGTTTGATGCGGAACTATTCGGTATTTCCGATGAAGAGGCTCATGCACTTGATCCCCAGGAACGTCTCTTTCTGGAAACTGCCTGGGAATGTCTGGAAAATGCTGGGTATACCGCTGAAGAATTAAAACGTTGTGCTCCCAAAGTCGGGGTTTTTGTAGGAGTGATGTGGAACGATTACCAATCTCTATCGACAGAATCCTGGTATCAATCCGGGCATGTTCCCAACACCTATTTGCGCTCCTCCATCGCCAACAGGGTTTCTCATATCTTTGATTTTAACGGTCCCAGTGTCGTGATCGACACCTCCTGCTCATCTGCAATGACGGCTTTTCATATGGCCTGTCAGGCGGTTAAAAATGGCGAATGCCAAGCGGCCATTGTTGGTGGCATCAATCTTCTTGCTCATCCGTACCACCACGATCTGCTCAAGGGGTTTAACCTGCTTTCCCAGGATGACAAATGTCAGGCTTTTTCTGCAGATGGAACCGGATGGGTAGCGGGAGAAGGAGTGGGAGCAGCCCTGATTACACCTCTGCAACAGGCGAAAGACAATAACAACCATATCTATGGGGTTATTAAGGGAACGACCATCAATCATTGCGGACAAACCAAGCGCTACGGAATTCCCAATTCATCAACACAAGCAGAATCCTTAAGGGATGCTTTATGGCATGCCGATTTGGAGCCGGCCTCCATCAGCTACGTGGAATCACAGGCAACCGGGTCTACTATCGCTGATGCTTCCGAAATTCTGGCACTCTCCGACGTATTCCGACATGATCATACAAAGCTTCAGAGTGTAGCCCTGGGATCAGTAAAACCCAATATTGGTCACCTGGAATCAGCGTCCACCATGTCTCAGTTCATCAAGGTGTTGATGCAAATGAAACATGACAGAATTGCTCCATCCATTGACAGTCAACCGCTAAATCCGTTGATGAAAATTGAGAAATCTCCGTTTTATATTGCCGACAAAGCTTGCCGGTGGAGTGATACTTTGAGAGACCATCAGAAAAACACACCTTTGAGAGCGGTCATCAATTCCATTGGCGCCACAGGTTCCATGGGGCATATGCTGTTGGAAGCTTATGATCAGTCTCCAGGGATCCATCCCGAAGAAAAAACGTCCGTTCCTGTGGTGCTGTCGGCGATGTCCCACGGTCAGCTAATGCAATTGACAACGAAGTTGCTGGAAGATTTATCCCGCATTAAGGAAGATGAATCGATTTCTCTTGTAAACATCGCTTTTACATTGGCTGTCGGTCGCACACAGATGATAGAACGGGTGGCTTTTATAGTCGACTCGTTAGATTGTCTGGAGCAAAAGCTGTCTGCTTATGTGAGCAATCAAATGCCGGATGATGCCACTACCATTACCGGAAGTGGAGGGGTTGCAGATCAACAGCCTGTCAATGTTGCTTCACTGACACAGGCAGTACGATTGTGGTGCGAAGGTAAAAGGATCAATTGGAGTCCGTTGTTCCCCGTTTCCGCAAAGCGAGTGGGATTGCCTGCCTACCCCTTTACCGGCAAACGTTACTGGCTGGATCGGTCAGTTAAGGCTGTAAATGTCGATCAGCCTTCTCAACAGTTTGAACCGATTCATCAGACCGTTGCTTCGGAATATTCTAGCGCGGCACAGCGGAAGAACCTGGAAGAGTTTTTGATAAAGGTGGTAGCGGAAGAAGCCAACCTTAATGCTGCGAATATTAACTCCAGGCAACCCATGGAGAGATATGGTGTTGGTTCGAAGGTGGCAATGAAGCTGAATATGAGACTGCAGGATGCTGGTTTTCAGAACCTTTCCACAACCTTGTTTTTCGAACATCGAACAATCAGTGAGTTGTCCACTTATCTGATCAACAGACATTCGGCACAGGTCAGCCAGTTGGTCCAAAATCAAGGGGCAGTGCCGGTTTTAGTACAACAAACCGAGCCAATCCAAACCACAAGGGTCAACAAACCTCAATATCCTGCTGTAAACCCAGCGGTCAAAGATGAGGATATCGCTATCGTCGGTATGGATGGTAGGTTTCCCGGGGCAAATTCTCTATCTGAGTTTTGGGATCTTTTGAATTCAGGAACCGATTGTATAACAGAAATCCCGAAAGATCGGTGGGATGCCGATGTGTATTTCGATGAAGACAAGTTAAAAGCAGGCAAATCCTGCAGTAAGTGGGGTGCTTTTATAGACGATGTGGACAGGTTTGATCCGGCGTTTTTTAACATGTCTCCCAAGGAGGCTGCGGAACTTGATCCCCAGGAAAGGCTTTTGCTGGAAACCGTCTGGCGGACCATGGAGGACGCAGGATATCTTCGTAAGACAGAAGAACAGCCAGTCGGTGTCTTTATCGGCTCCATGTATCAACACTATCCGCTACTTCAGAAAACGCAAACAAATGGCACGATTTTGAATAACTCTGCCTGGTCCATGGCCAACAGGCTTTCCTATTTTTTCAATTTCAGTGGCCCCAGTTTAACAATCGATACAGCCTGCTCTTCATCCCTTTATGCCATTCACCTGGCTTGTGAGAGTATCAAGCGTGGCGAGTCATCATGGGCAGTTGCAGGGGCTGTTAATCTTAACCTCCATCCGGTGAAATACCTGGAACTTAACCAGCAAACCTTGCTTAGTTCCGACAGCAAAAGTCGGGCTTTTGGCGAAAGCGATGGTTTTATACCCGGTGAAGGAGTGGGGGCGGTTCTGCTGAAGCCACTGGCCACCGCAAAGGCGGATGGTGATCACATTTACGGGGTGATCAAAAGTCACGGTGTCAATCACGGCGGAACATCCAACGGTATGTTTGTCCCCAACCCAAAAGCTCACATTTCCTTGGTACAAAAGGTACTAAACAAAGCGGATATTAGCGCTGAAACCATCAGTTATGTGGAATCTTCCGCTAACGGTGCCTTATGGGGTGATGCAGTGGAATTCAATGCCTTGAAAGAGGTTTATCAAACCAACGATCAAGCGTCTTCCAAATGCTCCATCGGTTCACTGAAATCCAATATTGGTCATTTGGAAGCGGCATCAGGCATGTCGCAATTAATCAAAGTGCTGCTGCAGATGAAACATCGAAGGCTGGTGCCGACCATCAATTGTACACCGCTTAATCCGAACATCAAATTAGAGGACTCCTCATTTTCCTTGCAGACAACGGGTGATACCTGGCGTCAGCCTGTAATCACCCTCAATGGCAGGGAAGAAACGCTTCCCCGCAGGTCGGCAATCAATTCATTTGGAGCAGGTGGTGCCAATGCTCATCTGATTGTGGAGGAATGGCAGGAAATTGAATATGAATCTGACAGTCAAGGCGATGAAGAATTTATTTTTACCCTTTCTGCCAGGGATCAACAGCAACTGCATGTCTACCTGGAGAGAATTATCACACATATAACGCCATGGTGCAGGGAAAAGGGTGCTGCTATTCGTCCTGTATCTCTTCAGGATTTTATCTATACCCTGCAGATCGGTCGGGAACCGATGACCGAACGAGTAGCATTTATAGCTAAGAGTTTTCAGGAGATATCAGATACCTGCCGAGTCATCGTGGATAGTGCGGATGGTGATGAGCTTCCCGGCGTTTTCATGGGAAGCGTGTCTGCTGATCAAAACGGTTTGGAGTGGCTGGCGGATGAAGGGTTGCTGGCTACTGTTCAGAACCAGGTCATGACTCAGAAAGATCTGCAACAGATTGCCAGATTTTGGGTGAAGGGGTTGGAAATCAACTGGCAGGAACTATACAGGAACAAACAGCCGAAAAGAATCTCCTTGCCCACCTATCCTTTTAAGCGACAGCGATGCTGGGTCGATACGATTCCGGAAACAGAAGAAAAAACAGATGCCACATTCGCATTCGGCACAAATGGTGGTGCTGATCCGTTGACTATTACTATCCTTCAACGCGTTGCTACTTTTCTTGGGCTTTCCATGGCGGATGTAAAACCGGAGCTCAGGTTTGATCAGTTTGGATTTGATTCCATCAAAGCCGTGAAACTGAAGTACGATCTGGAAAAACAGTTGGAAGTGGAAATTCCCACGTCGGTAATCAGCAGCAGCAAGACAGTTGGTGATGTCGTGCACCATATAAGAGCTTTAAAATCGAGTGACGAAAACCGTCCATCACCAGGTAACGGAGAACAGATTTTAGAGGAATTCCTGAAAGACCAATCAGATTTGTCTTCTGTCTCCGACAACGAAGTGGATCAGATGTTTTTAAGCCTGTTGGATAAGATTGATGACAAAGGATTTGAGATGTGAGGAGTCAGGTCCGAATTACTTGATTTATATCCATAGCAAAAGGTAGGGCGGGTTCTTTGCTGCGAGTCTCGCGAATGCAGCTGAATTCTGAATGAAGCGGATTACAAACGGTAGGGCGGCCCTACGTGGCCGCCGAAGAATTGGATTGAGAGAATAAACAAAAAAGTTAAATGAGTTTGTACATATAAGTTAAGTTGAATGCAAGTTTTGCCAGGCTTTAGCGTAATAAAAGTTCGTCGGCGGGGATGTTGAATTTGCGAGACTCGCAGCAAAGAACCTGCCCTACCGTTCAGCCTGAATATCCCAAAGGTCTGAAGTAAAATAGATTGTAGGGTGGATCAAGCAAAGCGGATCCACCATTAAAAAAAATCAAATAGTTACAGTTGACAACAAAACAACCTGAGGCCTAATCGCCCCGATAACCGATAACCGATAACCGATAACCGATAACCGATAACCGATAACCGATAACCGATAACCGATAACCGATAACCGATAACCGATAACCGATAAAATGATCAAACGAGAACGATTTTTGAGCCTGTCACTGGAAGAGAAAAAGCAGTTCTTGCTTAAACTCAAAGCCAAGGTGCGGGAACACACTGCAGCAGGCAAGTCAGATAATACCGGTAAAGAAGTTGTTTCAGGGAAAGATCGAAAAGATGAGACCGACTGCCAGCCATTTCCACTGACGGATATTCAGGAGTCCTTTCTGGTGGGGAAGTACGCCGGACAGGATGGTATTGGGGTTGGCTGCCATATTTATATGGAATTTGAAGAAATCGATCTGGATATCGGTCGTTTGAATGAGAGTTGGAATCGCCTGGTTAGCCACCATGACATGCTTCGGGCTGTTATCCATAAACAAGGTCAGCAGCGGATTCTAAAGGAAACAAACAAGGTTCAATTCAAAGTAAATGATTTGCAATCCCTGGATGTAAAAACAGCTGAAAACAAACTGGAGTCGATTCGTGCTCAAATGTCCCATAAGAGATACCCAGTCGATGAGTGGCCATTATTCGAAATCCGGGTCAGCCTGCTCAGCTTTTCCAGGTATATCATTCATCTCAGCATTGATGAATGGATCGTTGATTATGCCAGCCTCACGCTTATTCTGGAACAATGGTATGGATTATATCATCAGCCGGATTATCAATTGCCGAAACTCACTCATTCGTTTCGTGATTTCGTGCTGGCCAACAAGGAAGAGGAAAACACCCTCCGTTTCAAAAAACATCTGGATTATTGGAAAGATAAACTCGGACAGATTCCGGGCGGTCCCACCTTACCGGTTGCTAATAGCTCGTCTTTGGAAACTGACCTGGCCAATTCCACTTACAAAAGGCTTACTGGGAACCTGAAAAGTGATCTTTGGCAGGCTTTAAAGACGAAAAGCCATGATTTCGGGGTATCACCCACGATTGCCATGCTTGAGCTTTTCCTGGAATTGATAGCCCATTGGAGTGATTCCAGACATTTTGCGCTGGTTCTGACATTTTTTAATCGCTTACCAATCTTTGAAGGGATCGATGACCTCGTCGGACCTTTCATGTCGACCAATATTTTTATTTTTGATGATAGAGACGAAAAACCATTCAGTGAGAAACTCAAGCAGACCCAGTCCCAGGTCTGGAATGATATGGACCACAGTTCGGTTAGTGGTATCCGCGCATTACGGGAATTAAAGCTGGGTGGCAGTCTGGATTTTGATCTTAGTCTGCCGGTGGTCTTTACCAGTAATCTCGCCAATCAACGGGGTGAAGAGCGGGCCAGTTGGTTTGACAAAGCAAGCTACATATTAACCCAAACCCCAAATGTATACCTGGATCATCAGCTATCTGAAAAGAATGGTGAGCTTACTTACAGCTGGGATATTGCCGAAGCGATTTTTGCCCCGGGTATGGTGGAAGCCATGTTTAAGGACTACACAAGTCTGTTAAACAGGATGGCGACTTCAGATCATTACTGGTCAGCCACCTCCTTAAGTGATCTTCTAACCGCATCGGAGACCATCACTGAATTTCAACAGGGCAAAATGGTTACATTTGATCCTAAACTTCCCGAAGAATTGATCATAAAAGAAGCAAATGGATCTTCCGACCAACCATTTCCTCTTTCGGATCAGCAACAGGCTTACCTATATGGAAGGCTTAGTGGTATCGGATCTGAAGTGAGTTGCCAGGTCTATCAGGAACTGGAAGTAGAATATCTTGATCTTGAGCGCTTGGAGAGTGCATGGAACCAACTGGTGGACCATCATGATATGCTGCGGACAGCTGTCTATTCGAACGGCACCCAGCAAATCCTGCCTTCATCTTCAGGTCATCAGATTCAGGTTACGGACCTGAACTCCCTGGATTCCGGTCAACGTCAGGAAGCCCTGGGGCAATTGCGGCAAACCAAAAAGGAAGCAGTATTTCCGCTGGATCAGGCACCATTTTGTGAACTCAGTATTACCAAAATTGATAACCGACTGTCTATCGTTCATGTTCGGATCGATATGCTGGTGGCCGATGGTAACTCCATTCAACTGGTGTTTAAGCAGTTATTTGAATTGTACAATAATCCGCAAAAAAGATTGTCAAAAACTACCGTATCATTTCGGGACTATATGCTCCTGCATCAGGAGTACAAGCAAACATCCGGGTACAAACAATCACTGGAGTATTGGAAAAACAAAATGCGACGCCTTCTTTCGGGATCAGATCTACCAATTCAATCAGGTGCTTCCGGCGCTACCTTTAATCATTATCGATTGAACGGTTCGTTGAAACAGTGGCATGTGATCCGCGATAAGGCAAAGGAACTGGGCGTAACACCGGGCAATATCCTGCTGACAGTCTATAACAAAGTGCTGCTTGCTTTTGGTGACAACGTACCTTTTACAACAGTAGTAGTGAATTGGAATCGCCTGGCATCTCATCAGGATATTCCAAAACTTGTGGGTGATTTTACTGCACTCTGTTGGGTGGAATGCAGACCTAATGAGCTATCTCTTGCAGAAAACATCAGGCAGGTGCACCGGGAAATCGAAAACGACCTGGCGTGTCGCCCTGTAAGCGGGTTGGTAGCCTTGAGGCGTTTGAATATGAACCAGGAACAAAACACGAAATCGTTCCCTATCGTATTCACAGACTTTATGGAGCACAACGGATTTGTTCCGCCAGTTCCTTTTAAAATGGGTTATGGTGCATCCAAAACACCACAGGTGAACCTGGACAATATCAGTTATGTGGATGGCGACACCCTCTTCTTCTCATGGGATGCCAACACAGACATTATTGATAAGGAATTGATCACACAAGCTTTTGCTGCTTATTGCCAGATTCTGGAATGTCTGGTTGAGGATAAAAAGACCTGGGATGCAACGGACCTAATTTGCCATGCAGGTGTCAATTTACCTGGTAAACATCCGGAAACAAATCAAACCAGAATTGCTTCAGCGGCTGATTTGACAAAGCTTGAGCGATGGAACGATACAGCGGTCGACTATGCTCTGGATAGTTGTATGCACCAGTTCATCGAAGACCAGGTTAAAAAATCCGGTTCTGCCACAGCCCTGGTCTATGAGGACCAGATTCTGAGTTACCGGGAATTGAATGAAAGGGCAAACCAGGTAGCTCACTATCTGATTAAACTTGGAGTAGGACCGGACAGCATTGTGGGAGTGATGATGACTCGCTCCCTGGAAATGGTTATCGGTATGCTTGGCATTCTCAAAGCTGGTGGAGCTTACTTGCCACTCGATCCCACCTACCCTGAAGATCGTTTGAAATTCCTGATTGAGGATGCGGGCGCAACCATTGTTCTAAGTCAAAAAGCACACCAGTCACAGGTTAAATTGTTTGATGTCCAGCACCTGCTGCTTGATTGTCCCGATAATCCTCTTGCTATTCAATCCATGGACAACCCGGCCTGTCGCACTGAGCCTCATCACCTGGCGTATGTGATCTACACTTCAGGTTCAACAGGCAAGCCAAAAGGCTGCATGCTGCCTCATGTGGCTATTTGCAATCGTATTCTGTGGATGCAGGAGGCCTATCAATTAACTGCTAATGACAGGGTCCTGCAAAAAACACCATTTACCTTTGATGTGTCTGTCTGGGAATTTTTCTGGCCTTTGATGACAGGAGCTACGATGGTTATCGCTCGTCCGGAAGGGCACAAGGATACAGGGTATTTGGCGGAACTGATTCAGGCACAAGGTGTTACTACCTGCCATTTTGTGCCTTCCATGCTGAATTTCTTTGTGAAGGATGTTAAGGCCAGTCATTGCAAATCCCTGCGTCAGGTTTTTACCAGCGGTGAAGCATTGTCATATAATCTCACGTTGCAATTTCTCAACGATTTTGATGCCAGGCTTCATAACTTGTACGGACCTACCGAAGCTGCTGTAGATGTCAGTTACTGGGAGTGTCATGATCGCGAGGATAAAAAAATCCCTATTGGCAAACCGATCGCCAATATTCAGTTGCTTGTGCTTGATGAAAATCTCAATCAAGTGGCCGTGGGTGAAAAAGGGGAGCTTCATATTGCAGGTGTCGGATTGGCCAGGGGATACCTGGGCAGACCGGAGTTAACCGAACAGATTTTTATCAAACATCCCTTTAGTGATGATCCCAACGCCCGATTATACAAAACCGGGGATGAAGTTAGATATCTGGAAGACGGAAACATTGAATACCTGGGACGTCTTGATTTTCAGGTAAAACTCAGGGGTTTCAGAATAGAACTGGGAGAGATCGAAAATGTGCTGACCGAACATCCGGTAATCAATCAGGCGATTGCCATGGTGCAGGACAAAGAGACCGACGATCCCAGGTTGGTTACATACCTGGTTACCAAACGAGGCGAATCGATTACCTCCAAAGAGGTTAGAAACTATGTGAAGTCAAAATTACCGGAGTACTTTGTACCGAATGTAGTTGCCATGCTGGATGAGTTTCCGGTTACACATCATGGCAAGGTGGATCGAAAACTACTTCCCTGGCCTGTAAACAGCGCTACAACAGCCACAACGAAGTCAGATGATAAAACAATTGAGGAGTTTTCATCGCCAGAAACCAACTCACAACCTGTTGTTGTCGACTCGGTGGAAGAGATTTCCAGGAAAGTAACCGCAGAATTGAAATCGATCCTGACTCTGGATGAAATCAATATCGAAGAAGACTTTTTTGATTATGGCGTTACATCACTAACATTGGTGAATCTCTCACAACAGATTCAGAATTGGTATGAGATCACCATTCCCATTGAGGTTTATCTAGACAACCCCACTATCTTTAGTCTCTCCGAGTACCTGCATGAACAATTAAAAGAAAAAGCACCATTGGTAGCAGCACAGCAGGTTGAAGAATCCGAACCGGTTGTTCGGGAAAACAAAACCCAAAATACTGTAACAGATGAGTCGGTTGGATCGGAACGGTATATCGAGCTTCAATCCGTTGGGTTTCCCAGGCAGGCGTATCTGGATAGAGCCCCTTCACGGGGATTCGCCAGTGGCAGCGTCAGCCTTGAGCAGATCAGTCGTTTGCTTTCCCTGTTAAGTGAAAGAATGATCAAGGAAAAACCCAGGTATCTCTATCCTTCCGCTGGCGGATTGAACGCCGTGCAGCTTTACCTGGCAGTAAAAGAAAATGGCATAGAAGGCCTTGGTACCGGCACCTACTATTACGATCCTCGCCAGCACTCCCTGTTTTCGATTACTGGTGACAATGCCTTTAAGCAGGCAGCATTTAATGGCTATTACCATTTTGCTTTAGAACAGTCCGGATTTGCAGTCTTTTTCATTGCCCAATTAAACGCCATTCTTCCTGTGTATGCGGATACCAGCAAGCTCCTGGTGACCCTGGATTGCGGTTATATGGAGCAATTGTTAATGAGTCGCAAGCAGGAATGTGGCCTGGGACTGATGCCGGTTGAAGGTTTGGATTTCGAACGAATCAAAGGATCATTTAAACTGGATGACGGGCACATGTATGTTCATTGCCTGCTTGGCGGATCTGCTACTGACGAGGTCTTCGAGGAACCTTCCCCGGGATTGAAAGATTATCTCAATCAGAAACAAACCGGATTGAGAGATCACATAGTAAACACGGATGATCGCTCCTACCTTGATACCAGGGATAGCGAGAAGAAAATGGCCAAATTCAAATTTATGCTGAAAGAAGAGCATATCGCCTTTGAAAAGCAACAATTGAATTTCAGACGTTTTGAGGAACAAGCAGTAAAAATACCTCTTACTGAAGTCGAGCATCCTGTGACTGATTTCCGACTTAGAGGTAGTCGCCGTCATTATCTGGATCAGGAGATTCCGTTGGGCGAATTTGCCGAATTGTTATCTCTGTTGAAAGACAATGGGGGCAAACCCGGTCGTTTGTATCCGTCCACAGACCTGGCCTACCCGGTGAAAACCTATGTTTATGTGAAAAAACAGGGAATTGAAGGACTTAAGGAAGGGATCTATCTCTATCTTCCTGATAAGCATGCACTGGAACCGGTCAATACCGAGATCAAGAAAGTGGTCAAACC
The DNA here is from genome assembly GCA_028282825.1 of SAR324 cluster bacterium. GTDB lineage: Bacteria > SAR324 > SAR324 > XYD2-FULL-50-16 > XYD2-FULL-50-16 > JAHJTV01. Next base: position 40,866 of record JANQGZ010000124.1, on the reverse strand, counting down.
CAGCTATACTCCCTTTAACCGACCGCATTATCAGGAATCAAAATGTTGTATTTTTCTGGTGGCAGATCTATCTGTCCATCAACCGGTTTATCGAGAAGAAGGATTACACCTGGCGACTCTGGAAGCAGGTTACCTGGGGCAAGTATTGATGGACCATCAGTCGGAGTTCAATATCGGTCTTTGTCCCATCGGCGGACTTCGCTTTGAAAGGATCGAACCGGAATTCAAATTACCGGCCAACCACATGCTGCTGCACAGTTTCACAGCCGGTTGTTACGAATTTACCGAATCCCGTAGTGATCATCTACTGTTGCGAGGGAAACCAAAACGTCCGGTTAAGAAAACAGCTTATGAACAATCAGACTTGGCTATTGTAGGTGTGAGCGGGCGATTTCCAGGTGCTCCCAACCTGCAGCAGTACTGGGAAAACCTTAAAGAGGGAAAGCGCTCCATTGCTCCAATGCCTGAAACAAGAAAAAGGTTGCTTCCTGTTGAAAACAAGGATCGGGTTGATCAACAGGACCAGGTTGTTTTTGCCGGTTATTTGGAGGACATCGATTGCTTTGATCATCAGCTATTCAGGATATCCCCTGTTGAGGCCAGAACCATGGACCCACAGGAACGACTCATGTTGGAAACGGTTTGGGAATGTCTGGAAGACGCTGGAATCGATCCCCAAAGAGCGGGTGAAATTCTGCCAAGAACAGGTGTGTTTATGGGCGTGATGTGGGGCGACTATTTCAGCCTGGGACTGGATGAATGGAATCGCAGTTCCGAAATCAAATCGCTGGCACAATTCTCATCCATCACCAACAGGCTTTCGCATTATTTTGATTTCAAGGGACCCAGCATTGCCCTGGATACATCATGTTCCTCAGCGCTCACAGCCATCCATCTGGCATGTGATAGCATTCAACGAGGAGATTGCGATTCCGCTATTGTGGGCGGTGTAAACGTTATGGTGCATCCGTACCACGGCAAAGTACTGACCCACCTGGATTTACTGTCAAAAACAGATAAAACCTGCGCCTTTAGTGCAGAAGGTACCGGTTGGTGTCCGGGTGAAGGTGTGGGAGCAATTCTGATCCGTCCTTGCGATCATTCAGCAAAAGCTGCCAATAATGTGCATGCCCTGATCAAGGGCACCCATGTCAGCCACTATGGTCATACCAAGCGTTTTGGAATGCCAAATGTTCATGCCCAGGAAGATTCTATCAACAAGGTAATCTCCAACGCGGGTATGAAGGCTGAGGATATAAGTTATGTAGAATCAGCGGCAACGGGTTCAAGCATCGCAGATACCTCCGAATTCAGTGCTTTGAGTCGTGTATTTGGCGAAAAAAAGAGGTCGGACCGGCAAAAAATATTGATCGGTTCGGTGAAACCCAACATTGGACATCTGGAGTCTGCTTCCGGTATCTCCCAGGTTATAAAAGTACTGCTGCAATTCAAAAACAAGCAGATTGCACCAATCATCGACTGCGATCCCATCAATCCATTGATCGCTATTGATAACTCACCATTCGCCCTAAACAAGGAATTGCAACCATGGGAAACTGATCAACCGACAGCCCTGGTTAACAGTTTTGGTGCAACCGGCTCCAGCGGCCATATTATATTGCAAGGGATTGATCATCCAAAAACGACCTCGACAAATAACAACGCAGAGTTGATAACACTCTCCGCAGCTTCATCGGAACAGTTGGCAGAATCAGCGGGTCGTTTACTGACAATTCTCAACAGAAAAGAATTCGCGGATCTCAGGTTAGAAGATATCAGCCAGACTTTAAAATTGGGCCGTCACCAAATGAGGCATCGACTGGCGTTGGTTGTTGACAATACCGAAGACCTAAAAACCCGGTTGGAACAGATCAAGGCCGGTAATCGAGATGATGATCGGATCATTGTCGGTAAAACGGACAAAAAACAAAGTCTGCAATTACCTGTTTCAGAGCATTCCGATCTGGACAAGCTGGCAAGGGAGTGGGTGATGGGAACACCTGTAAACTGGATGTCCCATACAGATAGAAAAACATATCCTTTGTCCCTGCCTACCTACCCGTTTGCCAGGCATTCACACTGGTTGCTATCTCGGGAACAGGAGGACACTTCCTTATCCCCGGCCAAATCGCTACAAAATGCCGAGACCATTCAGGAAAAACTGGAAGGACTGCTTACAACAATTATTGCCGAGGAGTTTGAACTACCGGTCGAATCCATCGAGAATGATACCAAACTACAGTCCTATGGTCTCAATTCCATCCTGATTAAAAAATTCAACTTCCGGGTAGAAAGACTATTCTCTCAAGTATCAACAACCCTTCTCTACGAATGCGACACCATTCGGGAACTGTCTCAACATATGCTTCGCCAGTACCCCGACAAAGTAAAAGAGTTGTTTGCGAGTGATGTAAGCTTAACTGAAGTTACCTCAAGTCCGGAGCCTGCTGCACCTGCTATCGCGAAAAATCAACAAGTACAAATGGTGCCGAATTCTCCTATCGCCATTATTGGCGTGAGCGGTCGCTACCCCATGGCAGGAAACCTGGATCAGTTCTGGCAGAACCTGGTTTCCGGTAAAGACTGCATTTCGGAAATACCATTGAGCCGCTGGAATCATGCTGACTATGCGGTATCGAAAAAAGAAGGCATGCCACCGGTTTCCAATCGTTGGGGTGGGTTTTTAGAGGATGTGGACAAGTTCGATCCGTTGTTTTTTAATATTTCAGCCTTGGAAGCCGAAAATATGGATCCCCAGGAGCGTTTGTTTCTGGAAACAGCCTGGGAAACCCTGGAAGATTCCGGGCACAATCTGAAATCCTTACAAACGCTTTACAACAACCAGGTCGGTGTTTTTGTGGGTGTGATGTATGGAGAATACCAGCTTTATGGGGCTGAAGAGACCCTGAAAGGCAATACCACCGCCCTGGATTCTTTCTATGGATCGATTGCCAATCGGGTATCCTATTTCCTTGATTTAAAAGGTCCGAGTCTGGCCATAGACACCATGTGTTCCTCTTCGCTAACCGCAGTTCACCTGGCTCTAAGCAGTATACGCTCCGGTGAGTGTCAGGTTGCCCTGGTTGGTGGCGTTAATCTTTCGCTCCATCCCAACAAGTATATCGGGCATGCCAGGTTAAATATGTCTTCTTCTGATGGCCGTTGTCATAGCTTTGGGGAAGGTGGCGACGGATTTGTATCGGGAGAAGGCGTAGGTGCAGTGATGCTGAAACCTCTTGATCAAGCGCTGCAAGACGGTGACCAGGTCTATGCGGTCATCGAAAGTTCGGCAGTAAACCATGGCGGAAATACCAGCGGGTTTACGGTGCCCAGTCCCGGGCAGCAAGGTGCATTGGTCAAGCAGGCAATGGACAAGGCCGGACTGCATCCTGATCTGATCGGCTATATTGAAGCCCACGGAACTGGAACCTCCTTGGGAGATCCCATTGAGATTACCGGGTTGAGTAATGCTTTCACCGGCTATTCGCGGGGAAACCAGACTTGCGCTATCGGTTCTGTTAAATCCAACATCGGACATCTGGAAGGTGCAGCGGGTATTGCCGGCATAACCAAAGTGTTGTTGCAGATGAAGTACCAGACCCTGGTACCTTCCATTCATGCAGAGAGGCTGAATACAAACATCCATTTTGAAACCACGCCATTTAAATTACAGCGTGAACTGGCGCCATGGAGTGCGCCTGAATCAGGTGAAAGCACATCTACAGGTAAACATCTCAGAAGAGCGGGAATCAGCTCATTTGGAGCAGGTGGTACCAATACGCATCTCATTCTCAAAGAGTTTAAATCAGAAGGGAAAAACAGACGTGAAGATACTGTAGATCCAGTCATAGTCCCTCTATCAGCCAAAACTCCCGAAGCTTTAAAATCTTATTGTGAAAAGCTGCTTGCTTTTCTGAGGCTTCGTGACAATAAAAACGAAGAGAACGGTTCTGGCAGTGACTCGTACCATTTCTTTTTGCCGGTCAGACCGGATGACCTGGCATATACCTTTCAGGTCGGCAGGGAAGCGATGGAGGAAAGACTGGCCCTGGTAATATCAAGTATCGATGAATTAAAAAGAATCCTGAAAACCCTGGTCGAATCTGATCTCAACACCGAGGGACATCCTGGCTGTTTTCGGGGATCTGTTGAAGAAGAAGTCAACAGAACTGCGACCGGCAACCAACCTGTCCACACCGGAGAATTAAACTTGCTGGCACAAAGTTGGGTTGAAGGTGATGAGGTGGATTGGGAAGTTCTGTATGTCGATTTGGAAGGGTCCAGGCGACCCAAAAAGATTTCTGTTCCCACCTACCCTTTCGAAAGAGATCGCTACTGGGTAAAACAAGTTGAAAAGCCGATACAAGGAGTTTCGCTGCTTCATCCTCTTCTCGGCGAAAATCGATCCACTTTCTTTACAGAGAAGTTTAGCAGTCGTTTTTCCGGTAATGAGTTCTTTTTTAAGGATCATCAAGTAAACGGATCCCCCATGCTGCCGGGTGCAGCAATTATTGAAATGGCCCGCGCTGCCGGAACTATAGCAGCAGAAACCGATATTGTAAAAATCCGCAATATCAGTTGGCATCACCCCGTTCACCTCCATCAAATGACCATGGAACTGACTCCCGAGAGTCAGGATTGTGCCGGATTTCGGCTTATCTCACAAAACGGGTCAACTGGCAAAACGATTCATGCTGAAGGTCAACTGGAGTTTACCGGGGAAGATAGCTCAGGTTCAATGCAGATCGACCTTCAGGCTATCGGAGAGCGCTGCTCTAAACAAATCGATTCAGAGTCCTGCTACCGGTTATTTAAACAGAATGGTCTGCAATATGGCGAAGCATTCAAAACGATTTATTCCTGCAGGGTAAACGGAGTTGAAGCTTTGACGGAGCTTCGTCTGCCGATCCGGCAACAAACCACTTTCAGCGATTTTCTGCTCCATCCTTCACTTCTCGATGGAGCATTTCAGTCGACCATCGGAGCGGATGTTGAAAACAATTCCTCTCAAAGCGAATACCTTCCCTATACGGTAGGGGAAATAGAGTTGCTTAACACCATTCCAAAAACATGTTTTGCCCATGTTACGAAAAAACCGATCCAATCAGCCGAAAACGGTAAGGTCAAAAGATTTGATATCGCCATAGCCGATAGCAATGGCAACATTGCTGTTTCAATCAAAGATTTCTGTGTGAAACGCCTGGAAAAGCGGGCCATTAAGGATCTTAGGAAAGAATCAGCAGATTTGTATCTATTGCATAGGCCCTGGAAAGCAGCATCCCTGCGTGATAGTGATACCAGCCAACTATCCGCTAAAAAGCCTGGAAGATCACTGCTGGTGTTCGATACAGAGGACAACTGGAAACAGCAGTTAAACGACGTGGATGACATGTCAGAGTGGGATAGTGCAAAAATCATCCGGGTCACTTTAGGAGAGCATTTTCTCAAACACCAGGAAGGGCATTTCGAAATAAATCCTTTCAAAGCAGAACATTATGTTGATCTGATTCAGGAACTTACAAACCAGTCGCTTTATCCAGACCAGATCGTGCACGCCTGGAGTATGCAGGATGGCAACAAGGGATCTTGTATTGAGCCGGAACAGTTGCAATCGAGTTTCTATTCTATTTTCTTTTTAGTGCAAGCATTGATGACCCAGGAGAACCGACCCAAATCGGCTTCTATCGATTTTTTATATCTTTTCTCCACTATTTATGAGGGTTCCCAGCCTCTCTTCTCGGCTGTTGATAGTCTCTTGAAAACCATTCAGATAGAGAATCCCCGTTTTCACTGCAAATCAGTGGAAATCAGGAATACGGAGAGCCGGATTAAAGACAACAGCTTACCAACCCTGGCTGGGCTTGCTGCAAAGGAGTTGAATTCGGATAGTGATGAATCTGAAGTTCGATATGATATCGGTGAATTCAATATCGAACGCCGGATTAGAAAGAGTGATGACGTAAACAAAATTGAAGAATCACCAGACCCATCAACAGCAGATAGTCGCGCGATAAAAGCGGGTGGTACTTATTTGATAACGGGGGCGCTGGGAGGATTGGGGAAAATCTTTTCAGAATACATTGTCGGTGAAGCCAAAACTAATTTGGTGTTGGTGGATTTTATCCTGCCGCCGAAAGACAGGCTTCAACAAATAGAAGAACTGAAACAGAAAGGTACCGATGTCCTGACTATCCAATGTGACCTGGGTGATCCTGAAAGTGTACAAAAGATGGTTACAGAGGCAAAAGCACGTTTTGGAAAAATTTCCGGAGTTATCCATGCTGCCGGTTGTCTGAGAGATGCCTACCTGATTTACAAAACCAGCCAACAAGTTGAAGAAGTGCTCGCCCCTAAGGTGCAGGGTACGGTTTATTTGGATGAAGCCTTAAGCGAAGAAAAGCTGGACTTTTTTGTAATGTTTTCGAGTCTCACTGCCACTCTCGGAAACATCGGTCAAGCGGATTATACCTTTGCCAACCGGTTTATGGATTCCTTTGCCGACTATAGGGAGCAGCTAAGAGCCTCCGGCAAACGACACGGAAAAAGCCTGGCGTTGGCGTGGTCGTTCTGGGCTGATGGAGGCATGAACCTGGAGGAAGCCACCTTGGACTGGTTGGAAAACAAAATGGGATTGTTGCCCCTGGGTACCAAGAAAGGACTGGAAGCATTTGAAAAAGGGTTACGGGCTGATGTCAACCAACTTCTGGTTATTGAAGCTACCAGTGATTGTAAAGTGTTTGATTTGGGAATGTCTGATTCTGCAACAGCCGGCCAATCGAAAGTAGCCAAAAAACAACCTGCGACCCTGCCTGCAACAGAAGAAAATACCGCATTGAAGGCTCAATTGGATGATTTCCTGACCGGGTTACTTGAGAAAGTCACTAAACTCCCCAGGCAGAAATTACATGCCAACAAAGCATTCGAGAAGTTTGGCATTAATTCCATCATGATTTCAAACCTTAATCGTGAACTTGAGGAAACATTTGGTGACATCTCCAAGACCCTGTTTTTTGAATACAGGACCATCGCCGAATTATCGGACTATTTTTATGAAAATCACCAGGAGCAAATTGTAGAAGTCTTTGGTCAACACCAGCCAAAAAACACTGAATCAACTGGTGATTCGGTCTCGATCACAACTTCACCAACACCCACTAATCCGCGATTCCAATCACTACAGAAGCAAACCAAAGCAAGGGCCAGACAATCCGAAGGAGGCAATTCCGGGATAGCTATCATCGGATTGAGCGGTCACTATCCCCAGGCGGAAAATTTGGCGGAGTTTTGGTCCAATTTAAAACAGGGACTGGATTGTGTGACTGAGATTCCCAAAGACAGGTGGGACTACGAATCACTCTACGACACGGACAAAACCAAACTTGGATCGTCCTACACCAAGTGGGGAGGTTTCTTAAAACGGATCGATCGATTTGATCCCCTGTTTTTCAATATCTCACCAAGAGAAGCTGAAACCATCGACCCACAGGAAAGGCTGTTTTTACAAACCGTTTGGGAAACCGTGGAAAATGCCGGGTATCGCCGGGATAAACTGAATCAGTCAAAAGTGGGTGTGTTTGTTGGCGTGATGTATGGCTGGTACCAATTGGTAGGCGCTGAAGACCTGTTGCGAGGTGAAAACAAGGCCGGTTATACCTCCTATTCTTCAATCGCCAATCGTATCTCCTATTGGATGAATTTTGACGGACCGAGCATCGCTCTTGATACCATGTGTTCATCTTCTCTCACTGCAATTCATTTGGCCATGCAAAGCATACGCTCAGGTGATTGCGAACTGGCTGTGGCGGGCGGGGTAAACCTGATGACCCATCCCAATAAATACCTGCAACTCAGCCAGAGCAAGTTCGCTGCAAGCGATGGAAAATGCAGAGCATTTGGAACGGGAGGTGACGGTTATGTTCCGGGTGAGGGTGTGGGTGCAGTCCTACTTAAGCCCCTTGAAAAGGCCATGCAGGATGGGGACTTTATCTATGCAGTTGTTAAGGGCAGTGGAGTAAATCATGATGGAAAAACCAATGGATACACGGTGCCAAATCCTAATGCTCAGCACAGCTTGATTAGTGAGGTACTGGAAAAAGCGGATGTTGATGCAAGTTCTATCAGTTACCTGGAAGCCCATGGTACCGGGACTGTATTAGGTGATCCTATTGAGATTAACGCCTTGAAAAAGGCTTATGCCAATTATACCGATGCTAAGCAATATTGTTCCATTGGCTCGGTAAAATCTAACGTCGGCCATTTGGAGTCAGCTGCGGGAATGTCTGCTTTAACCAAAGTCATCCTGCAGATGAAACACAGCCAATTGGTGCCTTCTCTGCACACGGGAGAACTCAATCCCAATATAAATTTTGAAAAATCTCCGTTTTATGTACAAAGGGAGTTAAGTGAATGGGTTCCCGAAAATTCTGAAATCAAAAGAGCAGGTATTAGTTCCTTTGGTGCCGGGGGATCCAATGCTCATTTGATTGTGGAAGACTATCCACAAAAAACGGTCGTTGAAAGCATGAGCCACGACAAACCCCTACTGTTTGTTCTATCAGCTAAAACAAAAGACCGGCTCGCAGATTATGCCGGAACGTTCAGTCAATTTTTGACCGATTTAACAACGGGGCAGGCTGCATCCTTTCTGCCAGGCAATCTATACAGATTGCGCGATGTGATCTACACCTTGCAAACCGGTCGAGAGGCCATGGAAGAGCGCATTGCAATTGTATTCTCCGAGCCGGATGAGTTGATCGATCGACTGGACCAATGGCTTGCTGATCAGCAGCCTCATGTTGACCGGATGACTTTCCAGGGAAGCGCTAAAATGGACGAAAATGCCGACGTTCTGATTTCCGGGGAAGAGGGCAAGGCATTTGTAGATACCCTGATCAAAGGGAGTAAACTCGATAAGCTGGCCCAGCTCTGGGTCGGCGGTACTGAGATCGATTGGGAATTGTTGTGGACCAATAACCAATTAGCGGAAAGCGCAAAAAAGGTCCCTTTACCCACCTACCCTTTTGAAAAAGAACGCTGCTGGGTGCTTCCCGAAGGTGAGTACCTGGTTCCATTGCCTGGCTCCTTGCCTTCAAATGAATACAATGAGCATTTAGGTCTGCCGCCAATGCCATCTGCAGATCTGCCTTCCATCCCAAAAAATTCTTATTATACGCTGGAAAAAAGCTGGAAAATCTCGGAGCTGACCGGCGAGGTAAGGGGTTTATCCGGTGTGTATATCTGCCTGATTGGGGATTCAGGTCAAGCATATAAATCAGAGTTGCAGAAGCAATTGAGTGGGGCTCATCTCATATTTGTTAATGCTGCAACTGATGTTGTAGACGGCTTAAATCCGTTTCAGGCCGAATCCGGTAAAATACTGGCTGAGAATATCGTTTCCCGCAACACACCCCAGCTCAGAGTTTTAGATAGGGATTTAGCCATTTCGGGTCTGATTGATCTCACCGATCTGGATGAAGAAGCGAGAGGCATATACAAAATTCGTTTTGGTAAAATTTCCCTGCTTCAGGAATTGATCCGCTATCAAAGGGAGTTGTCAGAAGTAGAGCAGCCACTTGAACTGATCCACTGTACCAGGGGATTGCAGCTCTTTGAACAGACCGATGTATCAACTTCAAAAGTGTCACTGTCAGGGTCGGACATGGCTGGCCTATACAAAATGCTTTCGACTGAATATCGAAATGTAGCTGCTAAAACTGTTGATCTGGATGCAAGCCGGGAAAGTATAGAGAAGGATGTTAAATCGATTGTCCGGGAACTCTCCATACCTGCAACAGATCAGGAGGTGTGTTACAGGAGAGATAATCGCTATGTCCCTCAGATTAAAGAAGTGTGGATCGGGGCACAAGCTACCGCCGATCAACTGGTGCCTGCTTCTCTGGATAAAGAAAAAGTCTTCGTTGTAACTGGAGGAACCCGTGGAATTGGATCAGCGATTGCCGGATATCTGGCTGAAAAAGGAGTGAAACATCTGGTTCTCATGGGGGCCCAACCGCTTCCAGGCAGGGAACAGTGGAAATCCCTGCTGGAAACCCGATCGTCCGATCAGAGTACTTTAGAAAAAATCCGGCAAATTGCTGAGCTGGAAAAATTGGGAGCCCGGGTGGAGGTATTTACAGGCTGTTTGAGTGATATCGGCAAACTGAACAGTTTTTTTCATCGCATCAAACAGCAACTGGGGCCTATAGGTGGTGTGGTGCACTGTGCAGGACTATCCATCCGGAAAAATCCTGCTTTTATTAATAAACAAAACAAAGATATCGCCAAGGTTCTTGAACCAAAAATTGGTGGTCTGGTTACACTTTCCAAAGTGTTGAAAGATGAGCCCATCGACCATTTCATTCTGTTTTCATCGGTGTCATCCTGGGTAGCTCCGCTGGCTGTCAGTTTGAGCGACTATACCATGGCAAATTCCTTTATGAATGATTTTGCTGCTTACCAGCGAAGCCTGGGGAATGATCAATTTCAGTCGATCATCTGGCCAAACTGGCGTGAGATCGGTATGGGCGAGATCAAAAGCCCGGTGAATGAACGATTGGGGCTGCAAGCCTTGAGTACCAGGCAGGGGCTGGATCTGTTTGAAGTTGCTTTGTCCAAGAAAGGCCGGCCAGTCATGATGGCAGGCGTTACAGCTGACAGGCCTTTGGTTCCGGAATTATTGACAGCGGTACCCGAGATATCCAAAACAAAGAAATCAATTTCGGGGAATGTGTCCAAGGTCACCCAACCTAAAATGGATGCGCCGGGTATAAACGGATCGTTGGATTGGTTGGTTAATCTTTTTTCATCAGAGCTGAAAATAAAGAAAGACAAGCTGGATGTGAATACCCATTTTGAAAAATTCGGTGTGGATTCCATCATCATCGCCGAATTGATCAAAAGAGTGGAAAGCGAGCTGGGCTCCGAGCTTGATCCTTCGATCATCATCAATTACCCCACCCTGCACCAACTGGATGCGTATCTAAATGACCATCATCAGGAGGAGGTAAAGCAGGCTGTTGGCCTCCCTGATGCTCAATTACCGCAGGAATTTCAATTTACAAATGCTATTTCCGGTCCTCAAAAATCCATATCTGTTGATGATCATTCCATAACCTCTCTTGCCAAACGATCGGATACAGCCAGTGAACCGGGTAAAATAGCAGTGATTGGTATGGCCTGCCATTTTCCAGGAGCTGAGAATAAAGACAAATTCTGGCAAAACCTCTCTCAAGGTGTTTCCAGCATTGGTATGGTGCCCGAGCTTCGCTGGAAGGTAAACGAGTGGTATCAAGACATGCATGCCAAAGGGAAAAGCATAAGCAAGTGGGGCGGTTTTATTGATCGGATCGATTATTTTGACGCGGATTATTTTGGCTTTACCGAGTTACAGGCAACCCAATGCGATCCTCTAATCAGGCAATCTCTGGAAGTGACCGTCCAAACCTTCAAAGATGCCGGTTATGAAAAAGAAGAGCTTTGGGGACGACGTGTAGGCATTTTTATGGGTTCCCGTGTCAGCAATTATGCAGAACGCATTGCCGACTTCGCTAAAGACAGTATCACAGGCACGGGACAAAATTTTATTACTGCGCACATTTCCCAGATGTTCAACTTGACGGGACCGAGCATGGTAGTTGATACAGCCTGTTCATCCTCACTAGTGGCATTGCATCTGGCGTGTCAAGGTCTCTTTGCCGGTGAGTCGGAAATGGCATTGGCTGGTGGGGTGGATATTTTGCTTGATGAAAAGCCTTATCTCAACTTGAGCGAGGGTAAGGCCCTTTCTCCGGACGGCAAGTGTCACACGTTTGATGAGAAAGCAAACGGTTTTGTACCGGGTGAAGGATGCGGAATGGTACTTCTCAAATCATTGGATCAAGCTCTGGCGGATGGTGACCGGATTTATGCGGTGATTGACGGATCGGCCATCAATAACGATGGGCATACCATGGGGATCACTACACCCAATCCTCAAATGCAAAAAGATGTCATTCAACAGGCGTTGAACAAAGGTGGTATCTCAGCCAAATCGATCAGTTTTGTGGAGACCCACGGCACAGGAACCATGATTGGTGATCCCATCGAATTAAAAGCTTTAACCGAGGTCTTTTCCAATGAAAATACTGGGAAGGGTGTTTGTGCTGTCGGTAGCGTAAAAACCAATATCGGACACCTGCTCAGTGCTGCCGGCATTGCCAGTTTCATCAAAGTAGTCCTCTCAATTCAACAAGCACAAATACCACCCACTTTGAACTGTGAAACTCCCAATCCACGTTTTGATTTTGCCGCTTCTCCATTTTATCCCGTTACGGAATTATCTCCTTGGGAACCAAGAGAAGGTGCGCGCAGGGCTGCAATTAGTTCATTTGGATTTGGTGGGACCAATGCACACCTGCTTGTTGGTGAATGTCCCAGGGAAAAACTTCAAGGATATCAACAAACCCGGTTTTCCTTGCCGGCAATTGAATTTCAACGAAAACGATTCTGGCTGGAAAAAACAAACATGATAAAAGAACCTGCCGGCCCGGAAGTTACTTATGAGTCGTTATTGAAGCTTGAATACCGTCCCGAACGTTCAAATTCCCAAGGGAAAAGCCTGAATGTGGTGACTCACGTTAAGAATAATCATTTTATCATGCGGGATCATCGCGTACATGATGTCAGTATCCTGCCCGGCGTCACATTTTTGGATATACTGTTGCGGGTATTCCGGGACAAAGGCTTTGATCTGCCAAGTACTCAAATCAAAGATGTGCTCTTCAGTGAAGCTGTTGCCACAACCGACGAATACAACCGACAACTCGAAATCGCACTGGAAATCTCGGGGAACCAGGGAAAAATCTCGGTTGACAGTCAAAAAATTCTGCAAGGACAGGCAGAGAGCATTGCTGCGAATAATTTAAGGGCAAACTTATACCTGAACCAGGTGGCACCCTCCAAACAGATCGACATTGCTGCTCTTAAAAACCAGGCAGGGAAAGTTACCGAAATGGATGAACTTTATGGTCATGTCCGGAATGTGGGAATTACCCATTATGAATTCATGAAAGGTTCCGGGCAGGTGTATCAACACAATGACTATGTTTTAGCTGATCTCCATCTTAGCCAACTTGCCAGCCAGCATCTTGATTCCTTCCATATTCATCCGACATTCCTGGATTCTGCCACCATCGTTCCTTTGCTCTTTTTTGTGGAAGAGTTTCTACAAGCCCAGCCGGTGATTCCAATCTACATCGAATCGTTTCAATTGGTCAGACAACCCGGCACGCATTGTTATATTTACATCGAAAGGAAAAATTGCACTGGTTCCCTGACTGATATTGCCTACAGTGACATTGAGTTGTTTGATGAGCAAGGGCAGATTTTAGCCAGGTTAAACCGTGTTGGTGTTAAGGAGATTCGCACAAAAGAATTAATCACCAAACATCGCATGGATAGTCCGGATGTGGCTGCAAGTCGGTCCATTCGGAGTGTCTCAAAAAAGCCTGTTCGAAATGTTGCTTCCAATGCAACATTGTTGCAGGGCAAAGAACTGATTGAAGAAGATATTCGTCAGCTAATAGCGGACTCCTATGATACGTTGATTCAAGCAGAGGACAGAGAGACACGATTTTTCGATCTCGGCCTGGATTCAGCCATGTTGATGTCCCTGGTGCAGGACCTGGAGAATAAAATTGGTGATAATCTTTATCCCACCCTGCTTTTTGAATATCCAAACCTTGCTCAGCTTGCCGAGTACATCCATCAGGATTTCGCTGAAGTGTATAAAGCTTCGGTCAGTGATCGCAACCCCGAACCGGTTCACATTCCGCCGGTTGAGATAAAACGCACAATTGTGACTCCGAGGACTTCCACCGGTTTTGCTGATGATATCGCAATTATCGGACTGGACGGAAAATACCCCCAATCCGATAATCTGGCTGATTTTTGGAACAATATTGTGCAGGGAACCAACTGTATTACTGAAATTCCCAAGGATCATTGGGATATGGAGCCTTGGATATCCATCGATCGCAACGGAGATCGTTTGGATTGCAAATGGGGTGGTTTCATAAAGAACGTTAATCAATTCGATCCCTTATTCTTCAAAATTTCACCTAATGAAGTTCAACACTTGGACCCCCAGGTGAGATTGATGTTGGAGGTCGTCTGGAACGCGGTTGAGGATGCCGGGTACTCACCCGGATACCTTTCCCGTGAAAAGGTAGGCGTTTACCTGGGGGTGATGAATGATGATTTTACCTGGGTCGAGGCGGAAAACCACCAGAACACAGGGCAATTTGCAAACTCAGGCTGTTTTGCCAGTGAACTGGCAAATCGCATCTCCTACACAATGGACTTTACCGGGCCGAGCATGGCGATAGAAACAGCCTGCTCGTCCTCCATGACTTCCCTGCATATGGCGAGAATGGCCCTGTTGAATAACGAATGCACTGTAGCCATTGCCGGTGGGGTAAATCTGAGTCTGCATGCCAGTAAATATCGCATGCTTTCCGGTCTGAAGCTGGTTTCACCTACCGGACAGGAACGCACGTTTGATAAGTCAGCCGATGGATATATACCGGGCGAAGGTGTCGGCGCAGTTGTACTGAAACCCCTGGCTAATGCCGAGGCGGATCGAGATCATATCTACGGTGTCATCAAAGCATCGGCTATCAACCATTCGGGCACCGGTTCCGGAAGGTATGTGCCTGATATCAATGCCATATCGGAAGTAGTCGAAACCTGTCTTGATAAGGCTAATCTCACAGCTGACCAGGTAAGCTATCTGGAAGCTCATGGTTCCGGAACAGCACTGGGCGACCCCATAGAAATCAAAGCTTTGGCCAGGGCTTTTGGTAAATCTACCGATCAAAAAAATTATTGCGCTTTGGGTACTCGTTCCAATTTCGGTCATCTGGAGTCTGCGTCCGGTATTTGCTCATTAACCAAGGTCCTGCTGAATATGCAGCAGGAAACCATACCGCAGTGTGTTGGCGTAGATGAAATTAATCCCAACATTCCGATCCATGATTACCCCTTCTACATTCCGCATCAAACTCAATCCTGGAGTAGAGCGGATCAGCCGAGAATTGCGGGCATCAATTCCTTTGGTATCGGAGGCTCTAACAGTTTTGTGCTGGTGGAGGAATATGATAAGGAAAAAGGAAAAAATACAAACTGGTCTGTTCAATCCCATCTGATTGTTATTTCAGCAAGGGATGAGAAGGGACTCAAGGCGTATGTCGAGAAATTCTTACATTACTTTCGGAAAGGTGACCTGAATGGAAACCTTCCCTCAATAGCGGAAATAGCCTATACGCTGCAATTGGGCAGGGAAGCTATGCCGGAGCGCCTGGCAACTGTGGTTCCTTCCCTGGATGAGCTGATACAGCGTCTCGAAGAATATTTATCTAGCAATAAAAATTCTGCGGATCCTTTGCAAACGGTTATCTCAGGCCGACGCTCTTTAAAAGGAAATCACTCCTCCAATCATAAAATACCCGGGTCTATCAAATATCTCGGATCATTGGATTCTACCGAGTGTGAACAACTATTGGCAGATCTGGCTAAAGCCTGGATTCACGGCTCAACCATCGATTGGAATCGATTGTATCAACAGGAAGATGGAGTTCTGAATCATCCCATGAGAGTTTCATTACCCACCTACCCTTATAATAAGAAGGTCTATAGCCTAAACCGGAAGTTTAGTGGAAGTGAGGGCGTTTTCATTGGTGAACGATGGGTACCCGGGGAGTTTACTTCAACAAGTGATAAGAAAGCCGTTGGCTCAGGAACAACACTGGTGTTTACCACCGGTAAAACGGTTGATTTTTCTGACGATCAAGATGTGGATGTGGTGAAAGCTGCCGAATCTTTTTCAAAAGTCGATGAGCGGACCTACAATCTCAATTTTGAATCAAAGGCGGATCTTGAACGATTAATGGAAGATCTGGCAACAAAGCGGAAATTGCCGGATAAAATAATCGTTCGGGCAACAGTATCTGAAGAACAAGAGTTACTTGACGCCAAAAAAGCTCCTTATTTCCTGCTACATCTTACCCAGGCTCTGATGCGGCAAAAGCCCAAATCGGAGATCCGATTGGTCTATCTGTTCGAAGACTGTCGGGCTGAAAATATTCCCTACCATGCGGCCATAAGCGGTATCTGTCGTACGGTGCGACTGGAAAATCCCAAATTCATCTACAAGACCATTCATAACTCGACACCACAACGGGAGATAGATAGCCAAATCCTGTTCTCGGAGTTGAATCCATTCACAGATCAAGAGATCACAGTTCAATATCGTCATGATGGAAGAAACTGGCGACGCTATGTTAACAAGCAGGTGGAAATTCCAGGTCAGTCTGCTACAGCTTCGGAACAACATAGCGGAAAGTCGGATCAGCAACAAATAATTCTAATTACGGGTGGTAAAGGAAAACTGGCCCAGCATCTTGCACAACATCTGGCAAAACAGGCAAATACCAGCGTGATATTAGCCGGACGTTCGGGAATTACTCACGACATGGAAAAGTCCTTTGCTCCAAATATTAGCTACCTGAAGGCTGATGTAACAAAAGAATCGGAAGTGTCGGATTTGGTGGGTCGAATTTGTGGAGAATATGGAGATATCACCGGTATTATTCATACGGCAGGAGTTTTGCGGGATTCATTCCTGATCCGGAAAACTGCCGAGGAAATGGAGCAGGTATTGGCTCCCAAAGTGACTGGAACCCGACAGCTCGATGAGGCAACCAAATCCTTAGATCTGAACTATTTCGTGATGTTTTCATCTCTTACAGGCGTCATGGGCAACCTGGGGCAGGGGGATTATGCCTATGCTAATCGTTTTCAGGATTTTTTCGCTGTTCATCGGGAACAATTGCGCACTAGGGGCGAAAGAAAGGGAAAAACAGTCTCTATCCAATGGCCATTTTGGAAAGAAGGAGGCATGCAGATGACCGATTCAATTATTCGCTCATTAAAAGAGACTTCCGGTACCCAGCCCATTGAAACAGCTGAAGGAATTGCAGCATTTGAGGCTGCCCTGCAACAGCCTGATCCGGTTTTAGCGTTTGTAACCGGTGATGGTGAGAAGATACGGGACTCTTTTCAATTGGAACCACTAAAAACGAAAGCAAATCAACCGGAACTCAAACCGGAACTACTGCGACCGGGTCTGGCAACAGGGAAGTTGAGACAACTTGTTGAGGACCAAATCAAAATCGCAGTTTTTAACGTGCTGGGGGTGGAGAAGGAGAATATCCATTTGGATGTGGAGATCGGTGATTACGGCTTTGACTCCATTAACTTTGTTTCCTTAAGCGAACAGCTTAGTGCTTTGTTTGATATGAAGATCACTCCCGATATCTTTTACGAGCACACCTCTTTTGAATCCTTTGCCGATTACCTCTGTGAATTTAAGGCTGAACACCTGAACAAGGTGTTTCACATCGATCAGCTTTCGGGAGAATCAACTGATCTACAAAATAACCCTGTGCACCGAAAACCATCTGACAACAAGGTCATTTCAAACCGGATAGCTTCGGAACCGATAGCTGTCATCGGTATGGAAGGGCGGATGCCAAAATCGGAGAATCTCGAAGAATTTTGGAAATACCTGGAAGCCGGGGAAAGCCTGGTCTCAGAAATTCCGGAAGATCGTTGGGACTGGAAAGCACTGTATGGGGATCAGCACAAGGAAAGCAACAGGACTAATATTATTTGGGGTGGATTTCTGAATGAAGTGGACAAGTTTGATGCCAGGTTTTTTGGAATTTCTCCCCGGGAAGCTGAATTAATGGACCCTCAGCAGAAGCTGTTTATCGAAACAGTCTGGAAAACCTTGGAAGAAGCCGGATACAAACCGTCCGATCTGGCGGGCAGCAACACCGGAGTATTCCTGGGCGCTACCGGATTGGATTTTCAGGACAGTCTTAAAGAACACGGTTTGGACATAGATGCTCATACGGCAACAGGTATGTCTCCCTGCCTGATTCCAAACCGTGTATCTTATCTGTTTAACTGGCATGGTCCCAGCGAGCTGATCGATACCGCGTGTTCCAGTTCCCTGGTAGCTGTTTATCACGCGGTAGAAGCTATCCGCAAGGGCTTGTGCGATACAGCCATAGCCGGCGGGACCAATATCATTACCAGTCCCTCTCCGTATATCGCTTTCAGCAAGGCGGGTATGTTAAGTCCGGACGGTAAATGCAAAACGTTTGATAAAGATGCTAACGGTTATGTGCGTGGGGAAGGAGTTGCGGCTCTTTTACTGAAACCACTTTCCCGGGCAATCGCTGACAATGACCACATTCACGCTTTAATCAAATCCGCCGCAATTAATCATGGCGGCCGGGTAAATACCTTGACCTCGCCGAATCCGAACCTTCAGGCAAAATTGTTAATCGAGGCTTATGAAAAAGCCGGCGTAAACCCCAATAGCATTGATTATATTGAAGCCCACGGTACAGGAACCAGTCTGGGTGATCCTGTGGAAATCAACGGTTTGAAAAAAGCGTTTCAGCACCTCTATCAGCAATCAGGCGTACAACCGAACGAAACCCCTCATTGCGCTTTGGGCTCGGTTAAAACCAATATTGGTCATCTGGAAACCGCGGCAGGGATTGCAGGAGTGGTTAAAGTGTTGTTGGCCATGAAACATGGAAAAATACCTGCCAGTGTCCATTTTCAGGAGATTAATCCGTACATCGATTTGTCGGGCTCGCCTTTTTACATTGCCGATAAAACCCGGGAATGGTTGAGGAACAGTAAATCCGGAAAGCATTCGCCTCGACGGGCCGGTGTCAGCTCCTTTGGCTTTGGTGGAACCAACGCCCATGTAGTTCTGGAGGAGTATCAAACTGTTGGAAAGGTCAAAACCGAAATAGCAACTAACTGCCTTTTAACTCTTTCTGCGGCAAGTGAGTCTCAGTTAAGAATCACGGTCGGTCAATTGCTGGCGTTTATCAAAAAGGAGGCAAAGCCGGTTTTCGGAGTACAGCCTGTATCAACAGGTATTATTGATTTGTTGGCAAAGGAGATTAGAACCCAGTTAGCCGCGGTGTTCGAAATCAAACAGGACGATTTGGATTTTGACACCACGTTGAACGATTTAAGAATCGATGTTATCCAATTGTCGTCCCTGAAGCAGGCATTGATCAGGAAGTTAGGTTTTGAGATGCGTCTGGGCCAGTCAGTAACCAGTCTGACCATCCGGGAATTGGCCAATGAGCTGACTCACATTCACAGAAGCCAACTGGATGCCATATTTGAAAAAGAAACCGGAGGACAGAAATCAGAGGTGAGTTATGACCATATCGATCTGGCAGATATGGCTTATACGCTTCAAGTCGGAAGGGAAGCTATGAACCGGCGTCTGGCTTTGGTCACCAACTCCTTGGCGGATGCTGTCGACAAACTGGAATCCTGGTTGGAAGGAACCGATGCTGCTGGCATGACCGGGTTTTATCAGGGAGAGGGGAAACTAAAACAATGGTGGAAAACAGCAAAACCGGGCGAACAAAACGACAAACATGTCCGGCAATTAATAGCAGAAAACAATCTTCAGGAACTGGCTAAACTCTGGACAAAGGGAGCGGATGTTGACTGGTGTCCCCTGTATCCCAATAAGGAGCGCCGAAGAATGTCGCTGCCCACAACACCGTTTCTTAAAGAGCGATTCTGGTTGCCGGTAGCCGATAAAACGACTACAAGGTCAGAACCGGAACAACAGCGTCTTTATTTAGCCAAGAACTGGCGGCCTTCTCCTTTTTCCGGATCAACAGGGGAATCAGGGAAAGTCGCGATTCTTAGATCCATGGAGACTTTTGGTCTGGCCAATGAGCTGGCAAATCACTTCCCAGATGCATTCATCCTGGACACTGAAAATCCGGTGGACGATCCCGCAGAGGCTATTAGCCAAGTTGACGGCTGGATCGATCTGGTGGGATGCAGTTCCAGTGAAGAAACTTCCCTGGAATGGATTCCCTTGCTTCAGGAATTGATAAGTAAAACCAGACCAAAAGAGCTGCGAATTCTGGGAGTAACTCACGGATTAGAGAGTTATCAAAATTCGGATGCCAACCTGGTCGGAGCACATCGAGCCGGTCTTTATCGGATGTTACAAAGTGAATATCCACATCTTGTTGCTTCTCACCTGGACCTTGATTCTGCAGTCATCCATGTTGTGGAACTGGCAAAAGCCATTGCCGATGAATACAAAACGAGAACCCGGGAACTTGAGATTTGTTACCGCAATAAAGAAAGATTTGCGGCAACATTAAAGGAAATAACCCTGAAAACCCGTGATTCTGCTGACATAACATTTAAGGAAAACGACGTTTTGTTGATTACCGGCGGAACCAGGGGTTTGGGAATGCTGAGCGCTTTTCATTTTGCTGCCGAACACGGGGTAAAAAAGCTGGTTTTGACCGGTCGGGAAGCTTTGCCTGCAAAGGATCGTTGGCATGATGACACTTTGTCTCCCGAAATTAAAGAGAAGATCCGCAGTATTCAAAAATTGGAAGAGGCCGGCATTCAGGTAGAGGCTTTGGCGTTACCGCTGGATGATCCAGGTCTAATTCGATCCGAATTGAAACGGATTTATGAAAGCATGGGGACAATTTCAGGACTGATCCATGCTGCCGGGACTGTCAGTTTTGAAAACCCATCATTTGTCAGAAAGTCACTCTCAGCATTTCAATCGGTTTTACAGCCGAAGGTTACCGGTCTGAATAACCTGCTTTCGACACTTGAATCGTCATCCTTACGTTTAGTGGTGCTGTTTTCCTCAGTTTCAGCTCAAGTTCCTTATTTAGCATCCGGACAAAGCGATTATGCTATGGCTAATGCGTATATGGACTATGTGGCACAGTCTTCCAATCTGGCTTGTCCGGTTGTCAGTATCCAATGGCCAAGCTGGAAAGAGTCCGGCATAGGAGAAGTGCGGAGTCCGGCCTATGTTCAATCCGGTTTGTTAACACTTTCCGATAAACAGGGGCTGGACATGTTGGACCAAATAGTCAGGAATCCTGATTATCCGGTCATCATGCCTGTGATTGTTAATCCCGGTGTGTACTCGGTTGATAAGCTGAATCAGAATAGAATTGAAGTAACCCCGGAAGCTTTCTCTCACACCCAAGCTCAGAAGATGCCCACCACTCAAAAAACTGCATTTTTTCCGGATCAAAACTGGTTGGCGGGGTTGTTTGCCAAAGAATTGCGAATGAATATCAATGAACTTGATCCTAGTACGCCATTTCAGGATTACGGGGCGGATTCAATTCTCCTGGCGGAAATTTCCCGACAGATAACCCAAAAAACAGGGGTAGAGATCGATCCATCTGTGGTGTTTGAGCACACCACCATCGAAAAGCTATCCAACTGGCTGGAAGGGGAGTTGGGCAGCAATATACCAATGCAGCAATCGACTGTGGAAACAATACCCCAATCGAATCCGGAAAGCAGGATTGTAGAACGGCTGCCTTTATCTGCTCCAAGTATAGATGCCGGTCAAAAGGAGAAAATAGCTGTTGTGGGGATGTCCTGTCGATTCCCGGGTGCTGCAAATCTGGATGAATATGTTGCCTTATTGGCGGAAGGACGGAATGCAATCACTTCCGTTCCCAAGGAGTGTTGGGGTGTGGATAATTCTTATTTTGCAGGTTTGGTAGAGGATATCTATGCGTTTGATCCCGAGTTTTTCATGATTCCCAGGGAAGACGCCAGGGCTATGGATCCCCAGGCCCTGGTGTTGCTGGAAGAAAGCCTGAAAACTTTCTATCATTCAGGATACTCTCTGGAAGAGATCCAGGGGCGTCTGTTAGGCGTATATATCGGAGCTCGCAGCCAACATCGCCCTGAATCAGAAACCTTGACTAATGCCAGAAATCCTATTCTGGCGGTTGGTCAGAATTATCTGGCGGCAAACATCTCTCAATTCTACAATTTCCAGGGACCGAGTCTGGTAGTGGATACGGCCTGTTCTTCGGTTCTGGTTGCAATGAATCTGGCTGTCCAGGCTCTGCAAAATCATGAAATTGAAGGAGCCCTGGTGGGCGGTGTTAGTTTGCTGACAGGTCCTTTTTCTCATCAACTGTTTGAACGTCGCAACTTGCTGGCCCCTGACAACCAGTTCCACATTCTGGATCAACGTGCATCAGGAATAGTCCTGGGAGAAGGGGCAGGAATGGTGATGTTGAAAACCCAGCAACAAGCGGAACGAGATGAAGACCAGGTGTATGCAACCATCCAGGGAATCGCGACAAACAATGACGGCCGCACCCCGGGACCTGCTACTCCGAATATAGAAGCACAGAAAGAAGTAATGAAAGCAGCCTTGACACAAAGCGGTTTCCGTCCGGAAGACATTGAGTATATTGATGTCAATGGTTCAGGGTCTGAAGTTACCGATCTGTTGGAGATCAAAGCCATTGAATCGGTTTATCGACCCAATAACTCGAAAAAATGCCTGTTAGGCTCCATGAAACCAAACATCGGACACCCCTTATGTGCAGAAGGCATCGCAAGTTTTATCAAGGTCGTTTTGATGCTGAACCAGGGATTTATGCCGCCGTTTTTATCCGGTCAGCAATCACTGAAGCATTATCCGATAACGGCATCACCTTTCGAATTCAATCGTGAAAACAAGCCCTGGCGGGGAAAACTTGCAGCCCTGAATTCCTTCGCCGATGGCGGGACCAATGCTCATGTCATTTTAGGGTCCAATTCAACAAACTAGTTTGCAGATCTGTCAATTTAAAGTGAAAGGAAACCCATGAAGCGCTCTCCACTACCGATACCTCAATTAAACAGGGTTGATGTTCGGACTTATCAGTCACTGAATGAAGTATCTCCGACGTCACAATCAAATGAGACTGAGACAATGAATCATAGCTTTGCAAAATCAGAAGTCTGGCAACAGGTATTGAACAGTAATCACCCTATCTTAAAGCATCACAAAGCATTTGATCAGCATCTTTTACCCGGTCTTGCTTATATCGATCTGCTTTACCAGTGGTTTGGGGAACTGGGATACGAACACCAACAATTGGAATTGCGAAATCTTTCCATATTTCGTCCGCTTATCGTTGAGGATAAACGGGATATTGAACTTTTCATCCAGGCAGTGGAAAAGGATAGCGGTTTTTGGAAAGTCACCGTAAAAGGAAAGTCCGTCAACAAGGATGGGGAATCGGGAGCTGAGGAGACACTAATTACGGCGGAATGTCACAAACTCGACAAGATGGAGTTTGAAGAACAGGTGGACTTAAATGCTTGTATTGGTGAAGCAAAGCAGGATTTGGAGGAGATGTACAATGAGTGTCGCAAACTGAATCTTGTGCATACCGATCTTATGAAGGGTCAGGGAACTGTTTCAGTCAACGAAACAGAAACCTGGATTCAGATTTCCGTGGCACAAGACTCGAACGAAACAGCGGATAAATTTCTTTTTCATCCTGTGTTGATCGATGGAAGCGGCGTGGGCTCCATGAAGACCATTGCCGGAATGGTCAAAGATGAGGAGCGACTGTTTTTGCCTTTGTTTTTTGAATCGTTTCGTGCAGTGGAACCTTTACAAACCGAATGTATTACAAGGATTAAACACGAGGGCATCCGCCTGGAAAATGAGCTCATAAAGTCCACCATGGAGTTTTTTAATGCTTTGGGTCAAAAAATAGGGGAATTGAAAAACTTCAATAACAAACTGGTGAGGGAAAAAGAGCTGATTACTGAAAAACCGAAACAACGAAAAGCAAGCAAGCAACACACAACCATATCAGCTGATTTTGATTCCATGGAAAGCTTCATCCAGTCTTTAATCGCATCCAAACTGGATAAACCAACACATTCTGTTGATATGAATGCAGGATATTACGAGATGGGGCTGGATTCAGCTATGTTATTGGAGGTTGTTCAGGAAATTGAAGCACAATTTTCCCTCAGCCTTCCACCGACACTTTTGTTTGAGCATACCACAATTGCATCGCTGGCGGATCACTTGTCGAATGACTATTCAGGCAATATTCAGTTTGAGTCTGTAACAAAAGCAGCAACAAAACCGTCAAAAAAGGCTGATTCCACAGTGTCACCAAAGCAAGATGCTAATCAACCACTGCCGACTCATGCTCCGGGAACGGGTGCTTCTCGCCAGGCAATCCAAACAAGCATCTCAAACAGGGATATTGCTGTTATTGGTATGGCCGGTCGTTATCCCCAGGCAGACAATATCAACGAATTTTGGAACAACCTCAAAGCCGGAAAGGACTGCATTACGGAAATCCCGGAAGACCGCTGGGACTGGAAACAGTTCGAAAGCACTACATTTACCTCAGGAAAATCGGTTTCCAAGTGGGGTGGATTTGTGAATGATGTGGATTGTTTTGATCCATTGTTTTTCCGGATTTCACCTCTGGAGGCAGAAGCCCTTGATCCGCAGGAAAGGACTTTTCTGGAAGTTTGTTGGGAGGCCATGGAAGATGCGGGTTATACACCAAATAATATTGTGCAGCCCAGGGGCGAAGCTCGCAGAAAGCTGGTCGGTGTTTTTGCAGGTGTGATGCACAAGGACTATACCTTGGTGGAAGCAGATGCCAATGCCCAGGGGCAACAGATCCCTCTATCACTGAACTATGCGCAGATTGCCAATCGGGTTTCTTACTTCTGCGATTTTCACGGGCCTTCAACGGCAGTGGATACAGTGTGTTCATCCTCGTTAACAGCAGTACACCTGGCTATCAACAGTCTGATTCTGGAAGAATGTGAAGTGGCGTTTGCCGGTGGAGTAAATCTGTCTCTGCACCCCGATAAATATGAAACGTACGGTATGGTCAATCTTCACTCAAGCGATGGCAGGTGCCGGGCGTTTGGTGAAGGTGGTGATGGGTATGTCTCAGGTGAAGGAGTTGGTGCGGTTCTGTTGAAGCCCTTGGAAAAGGCGATGGAGGATGGAGATCATATTTATGCGGTAATCAAGGGCAGTAATGTCAATCACGTAGGGTCCGTCAGCGGATTTACGGTACCCAGTCCTGTTGCCCAGGCGGAGTTAATAGCGGATTGCCTGGAAAAAGCCAAGGTAGAGCCTGAGAGTATCAGTTATATTGAAACACATGGTACAGGCACTGCTTTGGGTGATCCTATTGAAATCCAAGGATTGATCAAGGCTTTTGGTAGAAACACTGCCAAGAAACAGTTCTGTGCCCTGGGGTCGGTGAAATCCAATATTGGCCATGCTGAGTCTGCGGCAGGTATCAGCGGTATGACCAAGGCTATTTTGCAATTGCATCATAAACAACTGGTACCATCTATCCATTGCGATCCTATCAACCCTCATTTGAACCTGGAGACCTCACCTTTTTATGTTCAAAAAGAAAATGAAGAATGGAATCCGGAACAGGGTGTACGCAGGGCAGGAATCAGCTCATTTGGAGCCACCGGCTCCAATGCCCATGTCATCCTGGAGGAATTTCATCAGGAAGAGACAATCCGGAAAGAACTGGAGACTCCTGTGTTGTTGCCTTTGTCAGCGAAGACTCAGGAACGGTTACAGGCTTATGTTTTAAAATTGCTAGATTTTATTCAAATGAATCAGCATGAGATCGATCTGCCGTCAATGGCATATACCTTTCAAACAGGCAGACAAGCTATGGATGAACGTTTTGTCGCGCTGGCGGGCAGTATCGATGAGGCCATAGAAAAACTAAAGGAGTTTGTAAAAAAACCGGAACAGGCCAACGGTATTTGGTGTGGTAATATCAATTCAGAAAATACCCTGCTGCGTTTTTTTCAGTCAGATGGGGATCTAAAAGATGCTGTTGAGCAATGGCTGTTAAAGGGAAAACTGAACAAGGTCGCCGAGCTCTGGGTTCAAGGATGTGAAATGGAGTGGGAGTTATTATATCAAGAGAAGCAATCTTTGCGCATGAGCCTGCCCACCTACCCATTTACCAGGGAACGTTACTGGGTGAATGTGGATGTAAACAGACCTGCAGTGCAGGTAGATTCGGAGACAAAAGATGTAAAAATTGAAGTCCGCTTGCCGGAATCGATGGAGGCCGGCCGGACCAATAGTTCAAAAAACAATAACAACGTCGCTTCTCTCGGGCGTGCCAACAAGAAAGCAGCAGAGACAAACAATACAAAATCGGGGGGACTGGCAGCACAAACCAAGGGAATCGAAAAGGTGGATACAAAGGCCCATATCCGGGAGATTGTGGCTTCAACCATCAAGTTAAAACCGGAACAGGTGCTGTACAATAAAGCCTTATACGAATACGGAGTGGATTCGATTATCTTCATGAAGTTAAACAATTTTTTTGAAGAGAACTTCGATACTACCTTCACTATGACCGAGTGGGACGAGAAATGGTCCATCGAACAGATATTCCAAGAATTAGAGAAAAAGGCGGGTGATCTGAGTTTGAAGACCGTAGGCCCTACCGAAACAGTCCAGGAAGTCAAAGATTCGGCTCCTCGGAAAAGTGCTTCCCATTCCGGTTCTATTCCAAAAGTGACTCGCGAACAATATCCACTGTCATCTACGCAGAAAAGTCTGTATTTCCTCTATCTTTCAGCCCCAAAAGAGCCTTTTTATAATATGTCGGTGACTTACCAGCTCACTGGTGAATTGAATGAACTTGCCCTCAAGCAGACGTTAGAGGAGATCATCGATAGACACGATGCTTTGAAAACGAAATTTGTTCTGGTGAAAGGAGAGGCTTTTCAGACAGTTCCGGAAGAAAACCAATTGGAAATTAAGCAGGTGGATCTGCATGATCTGGCTGAATCAGAGCGCAAACGACGTCTGGATCAGGAATTGTATGATGAATCGCTGCAAGCCTTTGATCTGGAAAATGAGCTACCGATTCGAGCGTTATTGATCCGAACCGGAAGCAACGAACACTATCTAAGGCTTACCTCTCACCACATTGTTTTTGATGGCTGGTCCATGGGAGTGTTCTCCTATGAATTTGGTGCATTGTACAATGCTTTTGCCAATGGCCGCCGATCACCACTTTCACCACTACCGGTTCAATATCCGGATTACGCAGTTTATCAACAGGAAACGTTGTTGACTGCTCGGGATTATCCTCAACACCTGGAATTTTGGAAAGAGAAACTCAAATCAGTTACCCATGGCACGTTGTTACCTGCCGATCGTGAAAGGGAAGGGAATGTTGGATTTGAAGGGGGCACCTTGGTTTTCACCCTGGAAAAAGAAAAGGTGGAACGACTCAGAAAACTGGGTTCCGAAAACAGCGCCTCTCTCTTCATGACTTTGCTGGCCGCATTTCAAACCCTATTGTTCCGGTATACAGGGGACAACGATATCGTTATCGGTTCTCCTATCGCTAATCGTCTGACAACCGATTTGGAGCGCATGATAGGCTTTTTTGCCAACAGTTTGGTGATGCGAGGGCAATTGCTGGACTACATGTCTTTTACTGATCTTTTAGACGAGACCAGAAAGATGGTGAAAGAGGCATATGAGCACAAGGACGTTCCCTTTGAAGCCTTGGTGGCAGAACTCAAACCGGAACGAAACATCAATTTTAATCCCTTCTTTCAGATAGCATTTGTATTGCAAAATGCGCCATTTCAGGAGCTTGAGATGCATGAGCTGACCGTGAATCGATTGGATGATCAGGCACCAAAAGTTCGCTTTGACTTGGAAGTCAATCTTTTCGAAACAGATGGTGCCATTGAGGGATTTTTTAATTATCGAACCAGTTTATTTGAAAAGGAGCGAATCGAACGATTGATGGAACATTACGAAAACCTGTTGGACGCAATCCTGGTGGATATGAATACTCCCCTCATCAAACTCCGGTTTTTGGGTAAAGAAGAGCAGGAACAATCTGCAATCAAGATTGATCAGATAAAAAGAGACCCTGTTGCAGAAGTTGCATCCACACCATCCGAATCGATCGAATTTGAACGAGGAACTATTTAAAAAGGAGATTCCCATGGTTAACGATTTACTCAACGAACTAAAGGCGCTTGGTATCAAACTGTGGATTGAAGAAGGCCAATTACAATACCAGGCTCCTCCAGGTGCGTTTAGCGATGAATTAAAAAGCCGTCTGGTTGAACTAAAACCGCAGCTGTTTCTGACTCATTTTTTTAATGATCTTTGTTTGCATCAACTCGTTGAGTGGCAAACAGAATTGAGTTCCGAATCCACTGCGGTGAGGATGGATGATCAATATGTGACTTATCGGGAATTGAATGAACAGGCTAACCAAATGAGTCGCTTTTTTGAAGAATCCGGACTATCGGAAGGTCAAAGAGTAGGAATATGCTGGGATCGTTCGATTGAGCTTGTAGCAGCGGTATTGGCGACTTTTAAACTGGGTTGCAGTGTCCTGCCAATTTCCGAAACGGAATCATCGGAGTACATTTCCAGATTGTGCAAAGATCACCGTGTTTATCATATTCTACACGGTTCATCAGCCTCCAATTTACCGGAAACCGAACAGATCAGCCTGATCAGTTTGGAGGGAATTGAAGACGATTTAAGGGCATTTGATGAAGACAATTTCAACTTGAAGATCTCCAATCAGGAACCGGCATTACTGCTCAATCCCGCCAACCAGATCCTGACGCTTAATCATGCAACAATAGTAAAGGGTAGATTGGCGTGGCAGCGTGAATTGCCGAATCGCTCGGAAGGAAATCAGCTTGTCACAACAGCCAGGCATGCCGATACGCGCTGGCTGAGAGAAGTGTTTGGGGGGCTCTGCAGCGGTATGACTGTGATACTTCTTGATCCTGAATATTTTGAGACCGATGAAGAGTTAACACCGAAACCGGAAAATTCAGCTGTGGAGCTGTGCCTGACAAGTAGCCAGTTAAAACATTTTGTTTCGCAGGCTCAAACTGCGAAAAACAAACTCTGGGAACATGATCTTCACATTGCAGTTACCGGCGCTCCACTGAGAAATCAGCTGGTGAATGATGTTATGGAGAAAGCTACCGGTAAGCAGGTTACTATTACATCCATATACGAGTCATCTGTTCTTTATCGGGATCTGTTTTACCACCAATTCGAAGAAAAGACAGATTTATCAAAACCAATCCTGGGACAGCCCGTTCCTGGTCTGGTTGCTTTTTTGCTCGATTCCGGAATGAATGAGCAACCTGTGGGTATTCCCGGTGAGGTTGCAGTTTCAATTGATCCGTCGATCTATCCCGAATTGAAAATTCAGGCGGTCAAATCCGGTCAACGTGAAAGCGATGAGTTGTATCTGATTGGTGAAAGAGCCCAAAAGCTAAACGGTGGACTCTTTCAGTACGAAGAGACTGTCCCTCCGACTGCCTGGTTGGGTGATAAAAAAATTGATTTCCGGCTGATTGAAAATGCCCTGATGGATCATACTGCGGTGGATGACTGTATCGTCAGGATTCGTGAATCGGAAAAACAGGGGCAGATGCCGGTCGTTTATTATACTTCGGGTAAAAGTTTGTCTCGTTCAACGTTTACTGATGCATTAAATCCACTTCTACCCCGGAATTTCATACCCGGCGAATATGTTCCGGTTACGGCGATACCCAGAAAAGATGACGGATCTATTGATGAGCACGCGCTAAGCAAGATTGTGATTATCGATCAAGAGGCAAAGGAGCGATTATACGGCAAGATCAAAGCCAAATCAGGTGCCGAAAACATCCTTGTGACTGTGGAAGAAAAGCTGATGGAAGCCCCTGTTCTGCATCTTAAGGATATCATGCCGATTCCACAAACGATAAATAAAACAGAAGAACAAGTCCCAACTAAATCAGCAAGTGATGAAGAGGACACAGGAAACACTGAAGTTCCCGCTTTGGTTGAAGGTGGCTCGCTGGAAAGCGATGAAAACAATCCTGGAACATTACAGGATGTTATTCGTAATGCCGCCCAACAGACTCCGGCTAAAGGCATTTGTTATTACAATGAGGCAGGTGAAAAACAACTCACCGGGTATCCGGATTTGGTATATGAAGCCGAGAAAATCATGTCAGGCTTCAGATCATCCGGTTATTCGCAGAGCCAGGTAGTAGTGTTTCAGCTTACTCAAAACAAGGATTTTATTGAAAACTTCTGGGGATGCACCCTTAGTGGTTTCACACCTGTATTAATTGCAGCAATTGAGTCATACGACAAGCAAAATCCCAATGTGCAAAAACTTGCTGATGCGCTGGACATGTTCCCTGAAGCAATTGTGGTGCATGACCGGTTCAACAAAAAAGCAATCACCGAATTTGCCAAAAATGAGGAAATCGATCCAAAACATTTTCTGACAATTGAATCTCTTCGGGATCATGAAGCTGATAAAAGTTGGGGTCCATGCGGACCGGAAGATGTTGCAACGTTCTTTTTGACTTCAGGCAGCACCGGAAAGCCAAAAGTGGTTACCCAGACTCAAGGCAGCCTTGTGAGTATAATCATGGGGCAGAGCCAATATCTTGGTTTCAATAACGATGATGTATCGCTGAACTGGATGCCCCTGGATCATGTGGGTGGTACGATTATGATGCATCTGAGAAATGTATATACCGGTTGTCAACAGGTGCAGGTTGCAACACGAATGATTCTGAAAAATCCGCTTACTTATCTTGATTTGATTTCCGAACACAAAGCCACGGACTCCTGGACCACGAATGCGTCGATCGGTCTGGTGGTGGACAGTGTAAAAAAATCTGACCAGATGCCGTGGGATCTTTCCAGCATGAAATGTCTGATGAATGGTGGGGAAAGCCTGGTTCCTTCTACAACCAGGGAATTCCTGAAATTGCTGGCTCCCTGCGGTTTATCGGACCATTGTATGATTCCGGCCTGGGGTATGGCAGAAACCAGCTCAGGTTCTATCTATTCGAAAAGCTTTAATCTTTCTTCTACCAATGATGGAGATGAATTTGTGAACCTGGGTATGCCGGTGCCCGGATTATCTATTCGTATTGTTGATAAAAACAATCAACCCTTGATGGAGAACCAGGTTGGTGAGCTTCAGGTCAAGGGATTACCGGTTACCAGGGGGTATCACAACAATGGCAAAGCGAACCGTGAAGCGTTTACAGAGGATGGCTGGTTTCGCACCGGTGACTTGGGGCGAATCAATGAAGGTCAGTTAACATTAACCGGCAGGGAAAAGGATGTGATTATTGTTGCCGGTAAGAATTACTACAGCCATGAAATAGAAGCTGTGGTGGAAGGGTTGACGGATATCGAGCGGTCGTTTACTGCTGCTTGTGCGGTTAGATCGCCCGGTGAAAATACAGATCAGCTCGCGATATTTTTCCATAGTCCACTGTCGGAACAATCCCAGGTTCTAGAACTGATGCAGGCAATTCGTTCTGAGGTTTTGCACAGGGTTGGAATTTTCCCCAAGTACCTGATTCCCGTGCAGACTGAAGAAATTCCAAAAACGGAAATCGGTAAGATTCAACGTCCAAAACTGAAGAAACAATTTGAAAACGGCGATTTTTCCGAGCATTTAAAACAATTTGATTTGTTGTCAAAAAACCAAAACACACTTCCCAATTGGTTTTTTCAAAAATCCTGGCGAGCAAAGCAACTGAATCCACCGGTGAAGATCCGCAAAGGAGGACGTATCTTGATCTTCGGTGATGAATTGGGACTTGATAAACAAATTGCCCGCAAACTGGAGGAAAATGGACAGACTTGTGTTTTTGTTGCAAAGAGTCAGCGGTATCAGAAAACAAGTGATACCTCTTTCCAGATCAATCCTGAACGGGCAGCCGATTATCAGGAGATGATTGAGACGCTTGAAATTAGATCAAATCCGATCGGCCAGATTATTCACCTCTGGAATTACGATGCGGAAGAGTTTGATTTGCACGATCGTGATGCCATCAAAAACACTTGTTCCACAGGTATTCAAAGCGTGATGCATTGCCTGCAGGCAATAGCAAAAATGAGAAATGAAGATCGTTCATTGGATTTGAATCTGGTTGCCAGTGCCAGTGCTGATGTTGAAGGCGGTCCATCGCCACATCCCGTGAAGGCAGTTCTTACCGGCCTCATCCAAACGATTCAACTGGAACTACCATGGACAGAAGCCAAATTGATTGACCTGATCCCTGACCAATCCGGTCAGAACGTTAATTACCTGTTGCAGGAAACCCAATCAACGAATAAGGATCGGGTGGTTGCATATCGGCAACATCAACGTAGAATCTGTCGTCTCAAACGAGTGCCTTTCCAACAAGGGCAAGAGCTGCAAACCCGATTAAAACCACAAGGCAATTATCTGGTAACGGGAGGACTTGGCGGCATAGCCCAGCATCTGAACCGCAGTTTGCTGCAACAATACCAGGCAAATCTTCTGATTTTAGGCCGATCTGATATCGCTTCAGATCAAGATAAGACTGCTGCGCTGGAGTCTTTGCAAAAGCTTCCGGGTAGCGTGAGATATGAATCGGTCGATCTGGATGATGTCAATCATCTTAAAGATATCGTTGAGACCTGGGAATCCGGCACCGGTTCAATAGATGGTGTGTTCCATCTTGCCGGTGTGTTTTCCGAACAAGGTTTTTTAAAAACCAACAAACGGCATCTGGATGAAGCGTTGGTTCCCAAACTAATCGGCGCGATAAATCTTGCACAGTTGCTTGATCAGCGGAGAGATTTGCTTTGGGTTAATTTTTCATCAGTTAACGGAATGTTTGGTGGTAGCAATGTGGCGGCCTACTCTGCGGCCAGCAGCGCTTCGGATGCCCTTTCGATATACCTCAGAAATAAACAGCCATTTCAGACGGTCAACCTGGCTTGGAGCATGTGGGAAGAGGTCGGCATGAGCAAAGGTTTTGCCATGAAAGAGTTTACAAAGGCGGCCGGCTTTCACATGATCAATCCGGAATCCGGTATCAATTCATTTGAGGCAGGTCTTTGCAATGATCAGCAAGATCTTGTTATCGGCCTGGATTCCACAAAGCGCAACCTGTTACCCCTGGTTGAGAATGATTCAGTTCAGCTATCTCGCCTTGTTGTGTATCAGAAACGCATGAATTCCGGGAGTGAATCCGAGCCGGATACAACAGTTTCGGTTACCAATGGTTTTGGTCAGGCTGTCCCCTGCGCAGTAACTCAGGTGGACAAGGTTCCACAGGTTGTGTCGCCTGACCATGATTACAAAGGACAGGATGCAGATTTGAAAACAGCATCCGAACAAACTCGATCCGCATTGGTAGATATTCAGGTAGATCAACGAGTTATCGATATTGTCAAAGATGTTGTAGGGGTTACTGTTGTTGATGTAAACGATAACTTTTTCGAACTGGGGGGTAACTCCATGCTGGCCGTCCAATTGCTTTCGCGGCTGGAGGATGAATTTAAGATCGAGTTGCCTTTGGAGACGTTTTTTCAAACGCACGAGCAGGCTGTCGTAAAGTCAATTGCAGCCCGAATAAGCGGAAAAGTCGGGACAATCGTAAATGTGTCAGAACCTGCAGCTACGGAGATTATCAGTCAGAGTGTTGATACTGTCGATAACGAGCTGGTTTTTATCGAAGAAAAGGTTATTGAAATTACAAAAGAAGTGATTGGAAACCAGGCAGTGCAGGCAACTGATAATTTCTTCGAAATAGGAGGAGATTCCATGTTGGCCGTGCAATTGGTTTCCAATTTGGAGGAAGTGTTCCAAATCAAACTGCCTTTGGAAAGCCTGTTTCAATCCGCTTCTGAAGCTACAATGCAAGCTATTGCAGCAAGGATTAATCGGGAACCCGCCAAAGTTCTTTCAACCAAATCGGTTGAAAACAAATCCTCGAAAGAGCCGGCACCGGACACCGGGAATTTGACAGCTCGGGAGCAGAAACCGGCTGAATCACCTCAGCCCTCAAGATTATCCCCGGTTGTAGATCCCACTGATGATCGCGGTGATTTTATGGCACCTAAATATCTTGTCCGAGAAATGATCGAGGAGGCCGATGAAATCAGCTCTACAATTCCTTTTGACCAGGCAACAAAGGAGATCAGTACCGATCTAAAGCATGTGTTGTTAACCGGTGTTACGGGCTTTGTAGGGGCTTACCTGCTAGTGGAATTGATCCAAAAAACCGATGCAACCGTTTATTGTCTGGTTCGAGCTAAAGATCAGGAAGCCGCGTTAGATCGAGTGATCGACAATCTGAGTGAATACGGCATCTGGCAGGAGTCTTATCTTGAAAGGTTTAAGGTTGTTGTCAGTGATCTTGCCAAGCCCCGATTGGGACTTTCCGACCTGGAATATGATTTTCTTGCCGAAAGGATTCAAGCTATTTATCACAATGGCGCCATGGTGAACCTTGTGATGCCATATTACGTGGTTAAGCCTGCAAATGTCGGAAGTACTGAAGAATTGATTCGCATGGCCTGCAAGGGACCATTAAAATCAATTCATTTTGTCTCCACGATGGGTGTTCTGAGCATGTTAAAACCTAACGAGTCGTTTCCGGATGACGGCATCGACATGGATAACACCACTTTCTCGGGATACCTGGTTAGTAAACTGATTGGAGAAAGACTTCTCTGGACAGCCGGCAACAATGGCATTCCGGTAACCATTCACCGGATCGAGCAGGCATCCGGAGAAAGTCAAAGCGGTGCTTCCAGTGTAAAAGACTTCTTTGCGCGCCAGCTTAAAAGCTTTTATGAAATGAAATTGTTCCCTGAGATGTATTGGAATCTGACGCCGGTTGATTACATTGCCCGGGCTATTATGTACATATCAATGGATAACCGATTCACAGGTAAGGTGTATCACATCAGCAATCACAATCCCACACAGTTCACGGAGTTTCTGGAAGTGCTGCACTCCCATGGTTATGATGGTCGGGTGGCTACGTATGAAGATCTTTTGGAAAAAGTGCCGGATATAAAACCTGATGACCCTCTATATCCTTTTGTAGGACTGCTTAAAACCAGGGAAGCCTACGAAATGATGGCCGACCTGACTAACAATCCAGTATTAAAACCGGATTGCTCAAACACTTTAAATGCACTGCAAGGTAGCGGAATTGTATGCCCGGAGATCGATCAGGAAATCATGGAGACTTACCTTCAATACTTCAATAGCAGCGGCTTGATGAGTATTGCAGAATTTAACAAATGATTGAACGGATCTGTGTGAATGAATAAAAAACCGAGTCGTCAGGATTTCAATCAAAAAGATCAAAATTTTATCAAAGCCTTTAACCTAGGCTTTCGGGATCGATTGTCACATTCTGCCCAAACCGAATTAAGTGAGGAGGTATCTCACAAAACCACCCATGCATTTTTTTGCGTCATAAAAC
Source organism: SAR324 cluster bacterium (assembly GCA_028282825.1). Taxonomy (GTDB): domain Bacteria; phylum SAR324; class SAR324; order XYD2-FULL-50-16; family XYD2-FULL-50-16; genus JAHJTV01. The sequence goes on along the minus strand of JANQGZ010000124.1, from coordinate 5,613 downwards.
AGGGTAAGCAGGTGCATTGCCCATTTCCTTTTCATGCTAAGAAACTTTTCCAACGACGTTTAATAAAAGATAAAGACTAAAAATCCAATGAAAGTTTTATTAATTAATACAAATGATTATGTGAATATGCATGGACCGGTGGCCCCCATCGGAATTGACTATCTCCAGGGAGCACTTGAGCGGGAACGTCACGAAGTGAAGCTGATTGATTTGAGTTTTGCGGAAGACTCGGAGTTAATCTCCCTGGTTGGAGACTTCACCCCGGACGCCGTGGGTATGACAATCCGAAACACTTGTGATTGTTACTTTTTCTCTCAACACTCATTTTTGCCTCGAATTGAATACCTGATTCAAATCCTTAAAAATTCCGGACTGGAAAACATCATTGTCGGCGGTCCCGGTTTTACTTCGATGGCCAGGCTGGTTTTTGAAGCTCTTTCCGCAGATTACGGTGTTGTCGGCGATGGAGAACTTCCCCTGGTGGGATTGCTTAAAGAGATTGAAAAGGGAGTGAAATATCCAACTACCCCGAGTGTGCTATACCGTAACCAAGGCGAGGTGGTGATGAATCCCAGGGTGTTTTTTGATTTGGCCGATGTTCCGGATCATCCCAGAACCCTGGTTGACAATGTCAGGTATTACAATATTTCAGGCACAGCAAATATTCAGACAAAGAGGGGGTGTACCATGCAGTGTGCCCATTGCCTTGATCCATTGGTAGGAGGAAAGTGTTACAAGCACAGAACCATGTCTCCAAACCGGGTAGCAGACGAATTTCAACGGTTACACGAGCAGGGAATCATGCATACCCAGGTAAATGATCCGGAGTTCAACCTGCCTCCAAAACATGCCCTGGCTGTTTGTGAAGAGTTGATTAGGAGAAAAAACAAAGTGGGCTGGAGCTGTTGCATTCATCCTAATGCCGCCCTGGTTAGTGAAGAGCTGGTGAAAGCCATGAAGGAAGCAGGATGTCAGGAAGTGTCAATGGGGATTGAATCACTCTCAAACAAGGTAATGAAAACACTAAACATATACCATACTCCCCGTGATGTAGAGCGAGTGATTCGATTATTCAGAAAATATGATGTTCCTGTTTCACAATGGTTCATTGTGGGATTGCCCAATGAGGGAGTCGAAGAACTTAATGAGTCGCTTGATTTTATTGAACAACAATTAAATCCCCTTGGCGGGGTATCAGCAGTTTTTATTCCGGGAGTGCGGATCTATGCGGGAACGATTTTGGAAAGATTCAGCAAGGAAAATGGTGTGATAGATCCGGACCACGATTGCCTGGAGCCGACTTTCTACAAACCGGAACATCTTGAATTCTCCCTGCTGCCGGAGTTGTATAAACGTGTGGAAAAACATCATTTGAATTGGGCGGTTTTTAAGCGGGAAATGTTGTCCGAGGAGAAGGTGGGGGCTGAGTTTTCAAAGTTTATTGCAGAAAACAATCTGTACGGACCTTCCGGGTATCTATTGTCCGAATTTTTCAAGAGTGATGCAGGGCATCGGTTGACTCGCAGCGGTTAAGTGCCGGTCTTTTCTTTCAGTTTATTGAGGACTTTTTCAATCATTCAACTTCAGGCTGCCTCAAACAGTCGTTAACCTTAAATAAAAAAAAGGATCAACATGTCAGATATCAGGAAACGAATCGATCAGAAGTTTGCTAATTTTGCGCAATTTGTCTGTCGTTATAAATGGGCGACATTTATTGTGATGCTCCTTATCATCATGGGATTGATGTCTCAATTGGATAAACTGGTTGTGGATACTTCTACTGAATCATATTTCCGAGATGATGATCCTGCCTTGATGCAATTGCAATCGTTTCGAGATCAATTTGGTGAGGATTCTGTGCTTGTAGTGGGCATCAATCCTCCGGACGTATTTGATATTGAGTTTTTAAAGAAATTAAAGGCGTTTCATCTGGAATTGGAAGACAAAGTTCCTTTTTTGGACGAAGTCAAAAGTTTGGTGAATGTGGACTATATACAAGGGCGAAAAGGCGAGTTACTGGTTGAGGAACTTCTGGAAGAGCTGCCGGGTAACCAGGAGGAATTGGCTGCACTCCGAAATTTTGTGCTTTCAAACCAAAACTATCGCAACACCTATATTTCTGAAGATGGCAAGTTTACCACCGTTCTGGTGCGGTCGGATGCCTTTATGGATAATGAAATGGTTGAAGGTGAAAGTAGTGATGCTGCCCAGCCTGCTAAAAAGAGGCAAAAAAGAGTGCTTGGCGGCGAGGATAACGCTACTTTTGTGAATGCGGTGAGAGCAATTGCAGAAAAATACGAAACCGAAAATTTTCCTGTTTACGTATCGGGTTACCCGGTTTTTATTCATCACACATCTGTCATGTTAGGCGAAGATACCGACTTGGTGATGAAAATCGGTTTTGCTGTGATTGCTGTATTTCTGTTGTTGGTATTCAGGCGCATATCAGGAATTATACTTCCCCAATTGGTGGTCTTTTCCGTAATGTTTTCCACTTTCGGTTTAATGGCGATCACCGGTGTTCCAATGACGTCCACATCTCAAGTATTACCGGTGTTTTTATTGGTTATGGGAATCGGTGCTTCTGTTCATCTGATGGCAATATTTTTCCAATTTTATGATAAAACCGGGGATAAAGAGCATTCTATTGTCGAAGCTATGAAGCACTCGGGCCTGCCAATTCTGCTGACCAGTTTGACCACGGCTGTGGGGCTCATCTCCTTTTCAGGTGCTGAACTACTTACCGTTGCACAATTGGGAGTGTTTGCAGCAATCGGTGTTATTCTGGCGTTTGTCTATGCCGTGACCGTGATTCCTGCCTTGATTGCGATTTTCCCGATTCGAAAAAGAAAAACTGTCCGGGAAACACCAAAGTTCCTCAGTCGAATGCTCGCAGGAATGGGAGATACCGCGGTGGCAAAGCCATGGTGGATTATTGGTGCTGCAACGCTTATGACAGCAGTTGGTATCTGGGGAACTACGAAAACAAACTTTTCTCATGATCCGGTACGTTGGTTTCCCGAGGATGACAAAGTAAGAGTTGCCACTGAACTCGTAGATAAGGAGTTAAAAGGATCCATGACCATGGAAATCCTGGTGGATACAGGTGAGAAGGGAAAACTGTATGAGCCGGAAATCATGTCTAAACTGGCCGAAGTAAATCAATTTGCAGAAAACTTGCAGCATGAAGAGGTTTTTGTCGGTAAATCAACCTCAATTGTGGATGTGGTAGAAGAGATCAACTTTGCAATGAATGAAAGTAAACCGGAAGCCTACAGCGTTCCCGGTGATCGTAGTACCATTGCCCAGGAATTGCTGCTATTTGACAACAGCGGCTCCACAACTACCGAAAAGCTTGTAGACATCAACTATAGCAAAGCCAGGATTACTCTCAAACTACCTTGGATCGATGCTATCTCTTATGCTTTGGTAATTCGGAACTTAAAGGAGACCACAAGAACCATGTTTGAAGGTCTGGCAGAAACGGAAGTGACAGGTATGCTGGCATTGTTGACACAAACCTTTGATAAAATGATCAATACCATGAAAACCAGCTACCTTGTTGCCGGTATTGCCATTACCATTATGATGATACTTCTGATCGGTAATCTTAAACTGGGATTGTTAAGTATGATTCCCAATTTCCTGCCGATTATCATGGCATTCGGATTCATGGGCGTTATGGGAATGCCAATTGATGCAGCCAGTATTTTAATGGGAAGTGTGGTATTAGGTTTGGCCGTTGATGATACGGTTCATTTTATGTACAACTACAATCGGTATTTTAAGGATAGCGGGATTTGCAAAAAAGCCGTTCACAACACATTAATGACGACCGGTCATGCTATTCTTTTCACCACCATCATTCTTTGTGCCGGGTTTACCGTAAATGCTACGGTGTCTTCGATGCAGAATGTGGCAAACACCGGCATTGTATTCATCTTCGCTTTTATTGTGGCGTTTCTAGCTGACTTGCTCTTGATGCCTGCGATTCTTGAGGTTACCTCACGTGTGAAAATCGGCAGCAAGCCCAATGCGGAGGCACTAAGTAGCTAGAAAGACGATGGCTGATAAACCCATAGTATTCATGTTTTCCGGACAGGGTTCCCAGTATTTTCATATGGGTAAAGAATTGTTCGAGAAGCAGGAAGGTTTCAAACAGTATATGTTGGAACAGGAGCCGCTGGTAAAGGATGTCACCGGATTGCCAATTCTGGATATTCTGTACAATCCTGCAAAGGGTCTGAATGAGCCTTTTGTAGACAGTCTACAAACCAGTATGGCAATCATCATGGTCGAAATTGCGTTGACCAGAATGCTGATGGATGAAGGAATTCAACCTGATTACCTGCTGGGAGCCAGTTTGGGAGAGATTACCGCCTCCATTCTCGCCGGTATTGTAGATCATCGGAAAACCTTGGAAAACATCGTGAAGCGGCTTGATATCTTTGCTGATCGATGTTGCAAAGGCAAGATGATTGGGATTATCGATCATCCCGATCTTTTTGATTCCAAAGCGGAGTTGCGGGATTATTGTGAAATTGCAGCCATCAATTTTGATTCGCATTTCGTTGTTTCCTGCCGGGATCAACATGTTGCCAGGGTTGAGGAATCATTAAAACGAGACAAAGTAGTATTTCAAATCCTGCCCGTTCAGTTTGCTTATCATTCTTCCCTACTTGACTCGGCGGAGGAAGAAGTAAAGCAGCTTATTGAACAAGAGGTTTATCAGCCTCCGTCAATCCCTTATATTTCTTGTGTTAACGCTGGGAAAATGGGAAGTATCCCGCAGTATTATTATTGGGATGTGTACCGCAAACCGATCCGGTTTCAGGAGACGATACAGGAGTTGGAAAATCATGGAGATTTCGACTATGTCGATTTGGGTCCTTCGGGCACTCTGGCTAATTTTGTTAGCTACAATCTGGAGAAAACATCGCAGTCCCGGGTATTTACTCTTCTGACTCCATTTGGATTCGATGCCAAAAACCTTGAAAAAATACAACATCATTTTTCTGCCAAAAAGCAAAAGGATAAAACTATGATTACATATGTATTTCCCGGTCAGGGGTCTCAATACAAGGGAATGGGAGAATCTCTCTTTGACGAGTTCAGGGAATTGACAGAAAAAGCAGATCGGATTCTGGGCTACTCCATAAAAGAGCTTTGCCTGGAAGACCCAAACAAAGTACTGAGCCAAACCCAGTTTACCCAGCCAGCCCTGTATGTCTGTAATGCTTTTGCTTATTTAAATAAAATAAAGGAAACAGAAATCAAACCTGATTTTGTGGCCGGGCATAGTCTGGGTGAATATAACGCTCTGTTTGCTGCAGGAGCCGTTGATTTTGAAACCGGATTGATTTTGGTTAAAAAGAGGGGTGAACTCATGGCCCGGGCATCCGGGGGGGCTATGGCTGCAGTATTGGGGTTGGATGAAAATATTGTGGGCAGGGTTTTGAAAGATAACGGACTCACTAACATCGATATTGCAAATTACAATGCGCCTACACAAATTGTGATTTCCGGGTTGAGGGAAGATATCAAATCGGCACAAACTGTTTTTGAAGAAGCAGGTGCTAATTATGTGCAGCTGGCAGTGAGCGCGGCCTTTCA
>JANQGZ010000123.1:0-145701 GCA_028282825.1 SAR324 cluster bacterium | reverse complement strand
CGGGGCTACGACCCCGCCGACAGGTTATATCAATACTCAAAGCAATTTACATCCAATAAACTTGCATTTTATCGAAGATCCGTCTTTTCCTTCCTTGTTGTTTCTCCCAATTCAATCCTCCGGCGGCCACGTAGGGCCGCCCTACCGTTCGTTCCCAGAGATAATTAGAATTATGCCTCAACTAAACACATTGGAACTAAGACTCCACCAACCAATTTAAATGCGACGTTTTGATTGAGTTTACGGGCAAATGGTAGGGCGGGGCTACGACCCCGCCGACAGGTTTCTGTGAATATTTTTTTAAAAAAAACCATCCCAATTTTTCAATGTATCACACAGAATTCTTTTTCACTTTCTTACTCTTGCTCCTATGCCGTTCCCCGGCGGCCACGTAGGGCCGCCCTACCGTTCGTTCCCAGAGATAACTAGAATTATGCCTCAGCTAAACACATTGGAACTGAGGCTCCACCAACCAAGTTAAATGCGACGTTTTGATTGAGTCTGCGGGCAAATGGTAGGGCGGGGCTACGACCCCGCCGACAGGTTATATCAATACTCAAAGCAATTAACATCTAACAAACTTGCATTTTATCGAAGATCCGTCTTTTCCTTCCTTGTTATTTCTCCCAATCCAATGCCCCGGCGGCCACGTAGGGCCGCCCTACCGTTTAATCCAACTACTTGAAACCATCGAAAAAGAGAACAAATCCCATTGTCGCAAACCTGACACGATGTCGTGAAAGCAACAAGGAATTCAGCTTCAACAAGGGTTCCGTCCAGAATTTAATCCATACATTTCAATGAGATAACAAATGAGGTTATTACTGGCATATGCGGTGCTACATAGAAACCATCAAAACGACTTCATACAACGCCCTGACTATCGCAAGCGATGGTCAGAATATCACAGCCACCGATTTAAGAATCGATGACTCAAGCCATTCACCAAAACAGGAGCTAGAGATGAATAAAACCATCAGACAATGTGCAATTTACGGAAAAGGCGGTATCGGAAAATCCACAACCACTCAAAACCTGGTGGCCGGTCTTGGAGAATCAGGTAGCAAGGTCATGATTGTCGGTTGCGATCCAAAAGCAGATTCAACCCGTCTCATTTTGCACGCCAAAGCCCAGACATCGGTGATGCAGCTGGCAGCAGAGGCTGGAAGTGTGGAAGATATCGAACTGGAGGATGTTTTACGTACCGGGTACAAAGATATTCGCTGCGTTGAATCGGGAGGCCCGGAGCCGGGAGTTGGTTGTGCCGGACGTGGTGTCATTACAGCTATCAACTTTCTGGAAGAGGAAGGCGCTTATACCGACGATCTGGATTTTGTGTTTTATGATGTCCTCGGGGATGTTGTTTGCGGTGGATTCGCCATGCCTATCCGTGAAAACAAGGCTCAAGAGATATACATTGTTGTTTCGGGAGAAATGATGGCTATGTATGCAGCCAACAATATCTGCAAAGGTATTGTGAAGTATGCCAAAAACGGTAGCGTCAGGCTGGGCGGACTGATTTGCAACAGCAGGATGACGGACAAGGAAGATGAGTTGATCACTGAACTGGCCAGAAGATTGGGTACCCAGATGATCCATTTTGTTCCCAGGGACAACATTGTTCAAAGAGCTGAAATCAGAAGAATGACAGTAATCGAATACGATCCAAAAGCCGGACAGGCAGATGAGTATCGTTTACTTGCCAACAAGATTGCAGAAAACGAGATGCGGGTGATTCCCACACCTCTGGAAATGGACGAGCTGGAAGGCTTGTTGATGGACTTTGGCATCCTGGACGATGAGGACGAAAGTATCATTGGTAAAACAGCGGCCGAAGAAGCAGTGGCTTAATTTCAAATCAATATAGTTGGTTCTCGAAAATTGAGAAACAAAAACTCATTTATGAAAGTCGATATTGTAAAATTCTGCAAAGATCCGATTGACGAGTCAAGCCAGATACCCAGCCAACCTGGGCACAGACTTGATCCGGCATCCAGAACCAGCTAGCCAATGACGCCTGTTTAGATTCCGAGTCGAGCACTATAAGCATTAAGTTGTTTTTACAAAATTTTCGTCAACTGAGTCGCCTGATTTGAGTCTTATGGGCAGTTGCTCCAAAGGAGCATTTCATTAAAGCATAGGGTGTAGCGTAGCGAAAACCTATGCTGACAGGTTCTCCAGTTTCTATGCTCTGAAGGAGCATTTTAAAAATAAAGGTTAGAAAATCATCATAATTTCGATGAAGCACTCCTTCAGAGTGCAAATCCAATTTTTAATTGTTACCCCGGGTTAACACCCGGGGCTTTTATGAGTTCCCCTTTCAGGGGAATATTGTTTACTCATAGTATCCATAAAACAACTTAACACTTATGGGGGTTAGCCTGGAATGACTTGAAATCAAGTTTTTCGGGGAATGAACAGATTTTGACCCTGAATCACAGTCCACCAAGCAATAAAGAATAAATCATCACATAGCAGAATCAAAACACAATCAGTGATTAGCACAACCAACAAGCAAAAAAACACAGGAACAACATGTCAACATTGCCTACGAAGGAAAGCGGTGAAAAATTGATTGACGAGGTGCTGGAAGTATACTCAGAAGAATCCGCAAAAAACCGCCGAGAGCACCTCTATATGGTTGGGGAAAAAGAAGAAGTCAAAGGGAGTTGTGTGACTTCCAACAAAAAATCGATACCCGGGTTGATGACGGTTCGTGGCTGTGCCTATGCCGGTGCAAAAGGGGTGGTCTGGGGACCTGTCAAAGATGTGATTCATATTTCACATGGTCCCATTGGTTGTGGTCAATACAGCTGGGGAACCCGACGAAATTATTCCACCGGAACTCATGGCATTGATAATTTTGGTGTTATGCATATTACCAGCGACTTCCAGGAAAGAGATATTGTGTTTGGGGGAGATAAAAAACTGGAAGAAATGATGCGTGAAGCCAAAGAACTGTTTCCTCTCGCCCGAGGCATTAGCGTGTTGAGCGAATGCCCTGTCGGATTGATCGGTGACGATATAGAAGCCGTTTCCAACCAAATGAGCAAAGAGCTGGAAATTCCGGTAATCCCGGTGCGTTGCGAAGGATTCCGAGGCGTTTCCCAGTCGTTAGGTCATCACATTGCCAATGATGCAGCAAGGGATTACGTGATGGGAAAAACAGAACCTGAAGTAGTTTCTGACTACGATGTCAACCTGATCGGTGATTACAACATTGGCGGTGATGCCTGGTCGACCCGCATGCTGCTGGAAGAGATGGGATTAAGAGTCACGGCTCAATGGACTGGAGACGGAAGCATCCAGGAAATATCGGCTCCCACCAAAGCCAAATTGAATCTGATCCATTGCTATCGCTCCATGAACTATATCTGCCGCCACATGGAAGAAACATACGGCATTCCGTGGATGGAATTCAACTTTTTCGGTCCGACAAAAACAGTCGAATCAATAAGGGCTATTGCTGAAAGATTTGATGACACTATTAAGGAAAAAGCGGAACAAGTTATCGAAAAGTATAAAACATTGCAGGAGCAGGTCATTGAAAAATACCGACCGCGATTGGAAGGAAAGACCGTGATGCTCTACGTCGGCGGGTTAAGGCCGCGCCACGTTGTCGGCGCTTATGAAGATCTCGGCATGAAGGTTGTGGGCACGGGATACGAGTTTGCACACAAAGATGATTATGAAAGGACAGTTCAGGACCTGACGGGTGCTACCCTGATCTATGACGATGTCACGGAATACGAGTTGGAAGAATTTATCAAGGAACTAAAACCTGATCTGATCGGTTCGGGAATCAAAGAGAAATACGCCTTACAAAAACTTGGCGTTCCTTTTCGACAGATGCATTCCTGGGATTATTCCGGACCCTATCACGGATTCCATGGATTTCCGGTGTTCGCCAGAGATATGGATATGGCGGTCAATTCACAAACGTTTAAGAAAATCACACCTCCCTGGAAATCAAAGTCATAAGGAGACACCATGAGTAAATTACCACCATTACGAATTGAAGACCACAACCTGCTGTTTAAGTCAGAAGCATTTAACGAACTTTTGCGGCGAAAAAGGGAAGTGGAAAAGGCTCCAACAGATGAAGAGGTTTCCGAACAATTAGCCTTTTCCAAAACAGATGATTACAAGGAAAAGAATTTTGCCCGCAAACATCTTGTTGTCAACCCTGCCAAGGCGTGCCAACCCCTGGGAGCCATTTATGCTTCAGTGGGATTCAAGGGGTGCCTGCCTTATGTTCACGGTTCACAAGGTTGTGCGGCTTATTTTAGATCCCATTTTAACCGCCATTTTAAAGAGCCATTTGCAGCTGTTTCCGATTCTATGACAGAAGATGCAGCCGTGTTTGGCGGCTTGAAGAATATGGAAACCGGTCTAAAAAACGCTTACGATGTTTATAAACCCGAAATGATGGCAATCTGCACTACCTGCATGGCAGAAGTGATCGGGGATGACCTGAATGCTTTTATTGAGAGCGCAAAAAACGCGGGGAATATTCCGGGCGATTTTCCCACCCCATACGCTCACACACCTTCGTTTGTGGGAAGTCATGTGACCGGCTATGACAACATGATGCGTGGCATACTCTCCAACTTTAGCCGCGAAGTGGAAAACAGTAACAGCGATAACGGCAGTATTAACATTCTTCCAGGATTTGATGGATTCTGCACCGGCAATATTCCTGAGATGAAAAGAATGTTGGACGTTATGGATGTCGAATACACCATACTTGGTGATAATAGCGAGATACTCAACACTCCGCTGGACGGCACCTATCATCTCACCAAGGGAGGGACTACTGTTACGGAAATTGAATCAGCAAAGAACGCAAAAGCATCATTCAGCCTGCTACCGGACAGTACCCAAAAAGTTACCAAAGAGCTGGTGGAAAAAGATTGGGATCAGTCACTGCATGAAATGACACCGCTGGGAATATCTGCCACGGACCAGTGGTTGATGAAAATTAGAGAAGTCACCGGCAAAGAGATACCGGCAGAGTTGGAGAAGGAAAGAGGACAAGCCTTGGATGCCATGGCTGATTCCAGTTATTATACCCATGGCAAACGATTCGCCATTTTTGGAGATGTTTCCTACGTCGAAGCCCTGGTTGATTTTTATATGGAGTTGGGAGCCGAGCCTGTACACATAGTCGTTACACCCGGGAAAAAGAAATGGGGCAAAGCCTATCAGAAAAAGCTGGCTGAATCTGAATTTGGCAAAGAAGCGATTGTTTATGCGGGTAAGGACCTGTGGCATCTGCGATCCCTGATGTTCGAGGACAAAGTTGATTTTCTCGTAGGAAGCACCTACGGGAAGCAATTAAGCACCGAGCTGGATATTCCTCTGATCCGTCTGGGATTTCCAATTTTCGATCGACACCATTTACATCGCTATCCGACATTCGGTTATAAGGGTGCCATCAACTTGATCACCTGGACTGTAAATACTCTTCTGGATGATCTGGATCGAAAATCAGAATCCTTTAACAACGATTTCGTCCGATAAACTATGGAAGCAGCGACCTTAAAAGAGATTCGCACAGAACCAGGTTGCGAACACAACAAATCAAAAGAGTTACCAGGCTGCCCAAAGCCTTCTCCTGGCAAGGCCGCTGGGGGCTGTGCTTTTGACGGCGCCTACAGTTCCCTTGTGCCCATTACCGATGCAGCCCATTTGGTTCACGGGCCAATAGGCTGCATCGGTAATTCCTGGAACAACCGGGGTTCACTCACCTCCGGCCCCAAGCTTTATCGGACTGCTTTTACTACGGATCTGAACAACCAGGATGTAGTATTTGGTGGTGAAAAAAAGTTGTTCGGGGCCATTAAGGAAATCATAGAGAATTATGATCCGCCGGCTGTTTTTATTTACCAGACCTGCGTGACAGCAATGATAGGCGATGATCTGGAGGCTTTATGCAGGGCTGCGACAGAGAAGTTTAATCTACCGGTCGTGCCTGTGGAGGCTCCTGGATTTATAGGCACCAAAAATTTCGGCAATCGCCTGGCAGGGGATGCAGTACTGAATCATGTAGTAGGCACTATGGAACCGGCAACGTCTCATCCTTTTAATATCAACTTCATCGGTGAATTTAACATCGGTGGTGAATTCTGGTCTGTGTTGCCCCTGTTAGATGAAATGGGAGTTCGAGTTATCTGTACTCTTAGCGGTGATGCCAGGTATCACCAGGCAGCTATGATGCATAAAGCAGATCTTAACGTGATGGTCTGCTCCAGGGCACTCTTGAACGTCGCGAAACAAATGGAATTGTCCTATGGAATTCCATATTTTGAAGGATCCTTCTACGGAGCCGAAAATACCAGGAATACTTTGCTGACCATAGCCCGATTTTTCAAAAATGATGAAATCCTGGAAAGAACAGAAAAGATCTGTCAACGGCATTCTGACAGGATCAGCCATCAGTTGGATCTTTATAAGAATTGTCTGAAAGACGTCAACGCTCTCTTGTATACGGGCGGTGTCAAAAGCTGGTCATTTGTTGGTGCCCTGCAAGAGCTGGGAATAAATGTTGTGGCCACGGGGGCTAAGAAATCGACGCAAGAAGACAAACACAGGATCAAAGAGTTGATGGGAGACGATGCCATCTTGATCACCGACGGATCACCAGCCAAATTGATCGATCTTTACCAAAAAACCGGTGCGAACGTTCTTCTGGCCGGGGGTAGAAATCAATATACAGCTATAAAAGCCAGGTTTCCTTTTGTACATGTCAACCAGGAGCGGGAATCCTGTTTTGCGGGATTTGATGGATTTCTAAACCTTGCAAAAGAGATTTGTCAGGCTGTGTACAGCCCGGTTTTTGATATTGTTAATAGACCGGCACCGTTTGGCGCACCAAAAAAATCTGTGTTCACAAGCGAATAATCCAGATGATACTGAAGGCAGTGTTAGAAACTTGAATTAATTAATAATAGCAAGAGTCTAACCTCTGAGGAGAAAATCCCGAAGGGATGACACAGTAGTAGCCAGCGGTGTTAACCGCTGGAATTTTGACACAAATAGGCCAATTAAGTCCCGTAGGGACGGCACTGATGCCATACATCCTTTGGAATTGATAAACAATTTTAAATTCATTGGTGCACTTGCACTGTTCTAAATTAATCGGTTCAAACAAGAAAAGGGAGCAGTAATGACCAAAAACCTGACAATTAATCCCAACAAAATGAGTCAGCCGGCAGGTGCAGCGCTTGCTTTGATGGGGGTAAAGGATATGATCCCTCTCTGGCATGGTGTACAGGGTTGCACGGCGTTTGCCAAGGTTTTATTTATATCCCATTTTAGAGAGCCGATGCCGTTTCAGAATACGGCTATCAGTCAGGCTAACGTCATTATGGGAAGCGATGAAAACATTCTTAAGGCATTAGAACAGATCAACAATCAGGCTGAGATCATTGGTCTGATCACAACTGGTGTATCGGAAACAAGCGGGGTGGATCTGACATCCGTAATCAAAAACTATAAGAATGCACACCCCGGGTCCAAAGTAGTAAACCTGAATACACCCGATTTTGAAGGCAACCTGGCCAGCGGTTACGCCAATGCAACCAAAACCTTGCTGGATTCTCTTGTTGAATCCCGTTCCAAGGTTGACCCTAAACAGATTGCTGTGCTGCCCGGACCATACATCACTCCAGGCGAAGTCGAACGCTTGAGATCAATTATCAGGGATTTCGGATTGAATCCCCTGTTTTGCCCCGATTTAGGGGACAGCTTATATGGTTATTTGAAGGAGAAAAAGTTTTCCCCTGCAAGCTCAGGTGGAATATCTGTTTCTGAAATAAGTAAGCTCTCCAATTCCTGCATGGTGCTTTCCGTAGGATCGACCATGGAAAAGGTGGCTGCCGAATTTGCTGCAGAACATTGCATTCCAACGCTGCACTATAACAGTCTAGGCATCCTGGAAGAGATTGACCATTTTTTTAAAACCCTTGAATGGTTATCCAATGTCTCCACAGGAAACAAATATCTGAAAATGCGGCAACATTACCTGGATACGCTTTTGGATACGGATTTCTGCTTTCACGGTCGCCGTGTTGCTGTTGCAGGAGATGTTGAGTTTGTCAAGCGCTGGAAAGCGCCTTTGTCGTTGTTGGAGGTGGAAACGCTGGGAATGGGCAATGTACCCGAACAGGACCTGGATCAAGGGAACTATGCTGATTTCGCGGATAAAATCATGGAGCAGAACGTCGATATCGTGATTGGAAATTCTCATGTTGCCAGACTGGCGGAAGAGATAGGGAAACCTGTCATTAGAAGCGGTATTCCGGTCACTGATCGTTTTGGAGAACCACAATCTATCAGAATTGGATATGAAGGTGCCTCAAGATTGCTCATGGAGTGCGCCAATGCCTTCTTGGAAATTCCGCAACATCCCGAACCTTATCAATCGGAACTGACAGCAACATTAGTATAACAACCTATCACCAGAGACCAAGATATGACTCTTACTTCAAAAATACTGGATGCCAATATCAATCAAGGATGCTTACGTATTGCTTTTGCCACATCAGACTTGCAGACCATCAACGCACACTTTGGCTGGGCGAGTTGTTTCCTTGTTTACGATTTGTCCAAAACCGGGTTTTTCAAGGTCGGTAAGGTCGAATTTTCCGACCGCATCAATGATAAAGAGTGCAACCCTGAGAATAAACATTTTGAAAAAATCAATGCTTTGCAAACATGCCATATCATTTACTCCCAGTCCATAGGCGGACCGGCGGCAGCCCGGTTAACCCAGCAGAAGATCCATCCCCTGGTGGTAAAAAACAGTCCGCCTATAACAAAAATTCTGAACGATCTAAAACAGGTCTTGAACGGAGCCTTGCCACCCTGGGTCAGACGATTGGTTCATATGGATGATCCTATGAGGTTTGAGGGGTATTAATCGTCATTCAAACTGGTGGATCCGCTGCGCTTGATCCACCCTGCAATCCGAATGGAAACAATTCATTTCAACAATAATAGAAAGCGAAGCTTTCACAACAGACCGATAACGGATAACCGATAGCTGATATCCATGTTATTCGAATTCTGGAGTGATTTAAAAAACAACAAATATATGTGACTTACACAAAAAAAAGGAAGGATAATCATGTACTTACAAGGATTAAGAAGAGACGGCTCATCATATACTCCTGAATTTGTAGAATCTATTGATTTTGCAAAATGTCTGGGTTGTGGCAGATGCTACAAGGTTTGCTCCCACGAAGTATACACGCTTGTAGAAAAGGAAAGTCTCGATTTGGATGACGACGACGATGACGGAGCCATGGTTATGGCTATAGCAGAATCCGGGAACTGTATCGGTTGTACGGCCTGTGGTAAAGTTTGCTCCAGAAAATGTCACGTTTTCAAACCATTGATTGTCTAGAATGAATTGGCAGGATATTCGTGAAAGAGCACTGGCAGCTTATCTTGGATTCGCCGTAGGTGACGCCCTGGGGGCAACAACTGAATTCATGAGGCCGCAGGAAATTAAAGCCAAATATAACATTCATAAAGAGGTCACCGGGGGAGGATGGTTGCACTTAAAACCCGGAAGAGTGACCGATGATACGGAGATGAGTCTGGCACTCGGAGAGGCGCTGGTTTCATCCGGTACAATGGACGAAACTTGCGTGGCAGATTCATTTGTGGACTGGATGAGTTCAAAGCCTGCGGATATTGGACATACCATTCGACAGGAACTGAGTCGATACAAATTGTTCGGTCGTCCCAGGGCCAGGTATTCCGAATATGCAAATAGCAATGGTGCTGTTATGCGCAATCTGCCTGTCATTATCGCGACTCTTCAAACCCCGGAACTCCTCTGCGACTGGTCGATTCGACAAGGACAGATAACCCATAACAATGAATCAGCTGCAATCGGCATGTTGATTCTCAGCAAACTAACCCGGTTAACAATCGTCTATGCCCAAAACACCCCTCACAAATCCTTAACTTCACAGTGGTTCAAGCTGCATCCCAGGTTTGATTATGCCCGTTACAAAAGGTCTATTGATGGATATATTGTGGATACTGTCAGAACCGTGCTTTACTTCTTTTTCAATACTTCCGATTTTGAATCATGCCTGATAGGTGTGGTGAACTCCGGTGGAGATGCAGATACCAATGGTGCCCTGGCCGGCATGCTGGCAGGTTCTTTTTATGGCTTGAATGCCATTCCCGGTCGCTGGCTTAGTCGAATGGATGGTAGCATTGTTTCTCGTATCCAGGAGCAAACAAAGGCATTAATCAATTGTTTCTGGGATTGATGAAAACCGTTTATTTCGCATCCTTCATATTCTTATTCTTATTTCTAATCCAACCTTCCGATGGCAACTTAGGGCTCAACATCATTTGCTTAAGAGAATCGGGACTGCTTGTCATCCTGAATACAGGGATTGTGAAGGATCTGTCTATGAATTCAATCCATTCTACTGCCGAAACTGCACGTTTACTTCGCATGATCAGTCCGGTTGATGGACAGCGAGTTGCCCATCTTACAATTTAATAACATTAGGGGCTTTGACCCCGACCTGTCATTGTGTTTACTGAAAACATGGTTTATAGGCAAGATTTCAATACTTCTCAAAATGTGTGTCCTCAGCGTCGTCTTTTTCGAGATCCATCACTAATCCGGTGGGTGCCGGTTGATCCGGTAGCTGCGGTCTTCGGGAATATCCATTATCTGCCTTGATCTGCTTAACAGGAATATGATCATTCTGATGATATAGCTTTTCCGCTGCTTTGGCGTTTTTCTTTTCAAGATCAACTTCAAAAAAGGAAATGGTTGTCTGCATCTGTTCTGCCATGGAAGACAATTCCTCCGAGGTTGAAGCCAGTTCTTCGGCAGCGGCTGCATTTTGCTGAATGGCGGCATTGACCTGACCCACTCCTGAATTCTGTTCTTTACTGGCTGCATTGATCTCCTGTACAAGATCGGCAGTCTTGCGAATATCAGGTACGAGCTTCTCCAGCATTTCACCAGCCTGCTCGGCCACTTCAACGGATGAAGCAGCCAGATCTGTTATTTCTGTTGCAGCTACCTGACTGTTTTCAGCTAACTTGCGAACTTCAGATGCTACAACGGCAAAGCCTTTCCCATGCTCGCCGGCCCTGGCAGCTTCTATTGCAGCATTGAGAGCCAACAGGTTTGTTTGGCGGGAAATCTCTTTGATGATGGAGATCTTCTCCGTGATGTCTTTTAATGCTTTCATGGCATTGGTAACCGCCTGACCGCTGGATTCCGCATCAATCGATGCTTTTTGGGCGATCACATCTGTTTGTTGGGAGTTATCGGAATTCTGCTGAATACTTGCAGACATTTCTTCTATTGCAGCTGCCTGTTCAGAAGTGCCCTGGGAAAGCTGCTGGGCCGTGCTGCTCAATTGCTGGCTGCCTGAAGCGACATTATCCGAAGCTGATAAGATATCCGTAACAATGTCCTGAAGGTTTTTTACCATCATAAAAATATCTTTGAGTAAACCCGTGGTTTTTCTTTCCGTTTCGACCTTTAAGTCACCGTCCGTAACTTTTTTTACTATACTTGCCACCAAGGCCGGCTCTCCACCCAGTTGCCTGATCACGCTATAGATAACCAGCAATCCTATTAGCAGTCCTGCAGCCAGGGCTATTATTGTCATTATGGTTAATAGTTTGACGGCTTCTTTCTCCAGTTTTTCCGTATGGCGAGCAACCTCTTCCGTTCCGTGCTGGACCTGCCGCAGCAAACTACCGATCTCTTCATCCAATTGATCTTCCAATTCCTCGGTTTCATGAATAGCTTCTTCCGCTTGATGTAATTCCCCCTTTTCAAAAAGCTCAAAAATTTCAATTACATGTTTGTCAAATTCATCGTGATGTTTGGCGATCAAAGCAAATTTTTCATTCAGCCCCCTGATTTCCGCCTGACCGATGTCTGTTGTTTTGGCCGCCAGCAATAAGCGATTCAGTTCTGATACTTTGTCGATTTCTTTATCGGCTTCCTTACTCAGTTTTAGAAATTTTTCCTTTGAATGATTATACGCCTTGGAACTTGACTCTTTTACCGTCATCAATTCCGCATGCCTGATGGCCCTTTCAAATTCGATTGCCTGGGATAACTGGATTTCCTCCAGCATGCTCAGGTGCTCGATTAACGGAAGATCATGCTCTGCAATTTCTTCAATGTACACAGCAAGAGTTTGCAAGGAATTGATAGCAGTGTATGCAATAAAACCGGTTATAGCCAACATCAATGCCACCATCGTCGCAACCTTAGCTTTCAGGTTCAAAAATCCCAAAATATCCATTGGTACCTCCTCAAATTGTTATCATCAGTTATTGATTTATCCGCTTTATATCCCCGGTATCAGTTCATCGAATAAATGTTGCGACTGTTGAGCGGCATTACCGGTCTGTAGTTCGCAGGAAACAGTTTTTTAAATGCATTCAATTGTTTTTTGGACACTTGAACAGGATTCTTCAACACGAGCCATCTTACCCCTTCACTACAAGGAGGGGTGGTTAATGAGCCCATATAATGGAAATAGGAACGCTGGTCGGGCAGTAAGCTTGTAACGTTTAAAACAGCGTCCCCTGAAACACTCGCCCCTTTCCTGGATGGTAGCTTCTCCCAAAGTTTTTTCAATGATTTGTTTTGCCTGCCCGCCTTAAAGAAAACACCAATCACAGCCAGTCGCTTGTTTCTGTCCTGGTGCACCAGGTGCATCTCCATGGGATAGTGTCTACCCTTGACCTGATGTTCGCTTAAGGTGTGAAAGTGTAGCTGCAACAAATCAAATCTATCTCCGGCTATCACTATGTAACTGCCCGAAGCATGGTTCAGCTGAATGGTGTGACCATTGTTAATCAAAAATACCGGTGTCGAATTGTAGTGAAATTCTATTTTGTCCAACTCCAGCTCCGCCGCCCAGCTAATGTTAATCGGCGATTGATTTTTACCTTTGCTGCAATGTTGATATCCCTTCGAGAGCGTCCCCCAATATTCAGGTCCCAATGCTCGTTTGTATCCCCATGGAGCACTGGCACTTTCACCAGCCTGACTTGTCATATAGGCAGACAATAGCAGACTTGTTGCTATAAACACCTTTAATTTCATACTGTTACCTTTTAGTTGGTATGTACGATGATCATTCTTTGAGAGTTAAAATCACTGGACTATTATAACTTTGTTTGAACGATTTTGCAAGAATAAACAAAAATTTTGCTTTTCACCGGGGAAGCAGTCAGCGTCGATGAGTTCAGGAAAAAGGCGGTAACAATTCGTTGTTCAAAAGGAGTTAAGTCGCGGAGGGTAAAAGTGGACAAACCTGATGGATTAGACCGTTTCAATATTCAAATTAAATCAGCTTCTCGTTTTCCAATTGATAACGGATAACCAGGCATGAACTTTTAAATTGTTTAGGATGATAGAACCCAACAAGGATTAAACATGTAGATTGTCTACATCAGTTTTTGCAGAATGCTGATTTTGGGATCATCCGAATAACCGACCGGGGCAATTCCCATCGTTTGAATAAGTCGAGCCCAATAGTTGACCTGGGCTGCTGTAGCCAGTAAAACCAAAATCTCCCTTTCGGAGAACAAGGTCTTCAGACGTTGTGAGAAGTTATCGTCCACCGTGGGAGGCGTTTGAGACACTCTATTGGCCAATTCCATTGCCAGCCTTTCCTTTGAGCTTAGAGATTCTACATTATGATTTTGGATGTCGCCCTGCATCGTCTTAATTTCTTGCCAGGTAATATTATAGTCTTCCTTGTTTGCGGAATTCATATCGATACAAAACGGGCAGGAAACATTTAGTGAAACCTGCATTCGTACCAGCTTTAACAGTCTTGAGGAAAGAGTGGGATCTTTTTGAACCACTAACGATTCAAAAAAAGCAGCACCCAGGGCCAATCTGGGTGACCACGCGAGCAATCGGGCCGGAATCATTCGTTTCCCGGCTATTTTTTCCGAGATCCAGATTCCAATTCGCAGCAAAAAGGGGATTCTAGGGGGTTCATTTATCAATTGTTTCATGCTCTTTACCTTTTTTGTCAGTCAGTTCAAACTCCAAAATGAAAGTTGCACCCTTGTTCACTCCTTCACTTTTGCATGCTATAGTGCCACCCATTTCATTTATATAATTAAACGAACTGTTTAATCCAAACCCATGACCTTCCTTTTTTGTTGTAAATCCCCGTGAAAAAATCTTGTCCAGGTTGTGCGGTGCAATGCCATGTCCGTTATCTCTGACCACAATTTGCACTTTTTCATGTTGATTGTGTGTCTCCACAGTCATGATTTTTTGCTGTTCCGGGGTGTTAATCATGGCTTCTATGGCGTTTTTGATCAGATTGATAAGTACATGCAACAATTTAACCTTCTCGACCTTGATGTGAGGTAAAGGATCAATTTTCCGATTAATTCGGATCTGACGCTTGGACATGGTTCCCAGCTGCATATTTAAGGCATCATCCAGCACTAGAACCGGATCAATCGGTTCGTTTTTTTCGGTTCCGCCATATCGCTGTTGGGAGTTAATAATCTCTTCGATGGCCCTAATTTTCTCCAATATCCTTGCCACATGGTCGTTGTTGATCCTTTCCTCGCTTTCTAACACTGATTCCAGTTTTACAAAATATTCAAACAATAATTTGGCTTTGGGATCTTCCTTGGTATGTTCAATCAATCCTGCCATCTTTGTTTTCAGCATATCGACTGCTTTTACATAGCCTTCAACGAACTGCCCCTTCATGGCATTCCTTAACAGTTCTGCTGATGTTTTAACACTGGTTAAGACGTTTTTAACATTGTGCAAGGTACCGGTGGTGAGATCAGCAATTTCCGTTTTATGTTCCGATTTAAGCAGTTCCTTTTCAGTCATTTGAAGTTTAACGTCAGTGCTTATGGCACGATCAGCCAGTTGACGATACAGCATGCTGATCTCTTTCTCCGCATTTTTCCTTATTTCCACCTCCTGGCTCAGTTCCGCCGTCAGTCGCTCAACCCGGTTTCTTTCCCTGGCATTATGCACAGAAACGACAATAGACATGCATAGAATGTTAAGGGTAATGCCAAATTGCATGATATTTTGAAGTTCATAGCCCAATAAATTAGTAATAATATCATATCCGGTGGTGATAATAATGATGGACGAACCAACAAGAGTCATGACGGACAAGATATCAGTCCTGATGATAATGGTTTTTAACTGTCCGTATCCAACCCAGATGAAACACAAGACCAAAAAGACAGTATAAGGATCCAGCAGACTTGAGATAATTGCTGGTGGCGCCAAATGCACAATGAGACCGAATAACAGAGCGATAGTATAACATATAACAGCTATTGACCTGGCAAACTGGTTGGGGAAAACAGAACGCAAGAAAGCAATATAGGTGATTGTAAGCATGTAAACGGTGAAATAATTGGCTCGAAAAAGAACTTCATAGCAAGCAGTATTCGCCAGGTATTCAAATGCGTATAATCTTAAAACATAGATTCTCAAGGCAAATGACAGGCTGAACAATCCTAGCCAGAGCGGGGCCAGTTCTGACCTTCGCAGGGGAAAAAACACCAGCATAAAAGCCCCGGCAAAGATGATCATCCCCAGCATAATAAAATCCCTATGGCGACGGGAATTTTTCAATTTCGCAATTTGTTTGCTGGTACCGATATAAAATTGTTCGTCCACCCCTTGTACTGCAGCATCATCAAAATTGCTGATCTGGAGAAATACATCTGTCACCCCCCGGGGATCTATTTTTCCGTTCAGACCTCCGTACCAGGGCCTATAAGTCTCTTTGCTGGTGCCTGTTTGTCCGTTTTTTGATGTAAGACGGATAGCCTGGTTTTCAGTCTTGATATACAACTCGGAAGCAGCCCTCACATGGGGCAGGTAGATGACAAGATCGGTAGAACCGGGAAGTGGACTTGAGTTGATTATTTTAAGATGATAGGTTGCAAACCCGTAAGGCGAGATGGCATCTCCATTTAGATCTTTGTAGTTACTCCACCTGCCGGGGACGTTTATAAAAGCATCTACCGGTATGGCCGTCCTGGCTTTTTCTCCAGCCAGGGCCATATACCTATTTTTATAGAATGCCCACTGTCCCCTGGGTGAGATAACACCCGAATTTGAAAAGTCCCACCCGGACAGATCCAACAATCCATTTTCCACTCGGGGCGTTCTCTTGCTGCTCCCGGGATCAACGCACCCTGTCAACAGCAACACCAAGCACAGAAAAACCGTAATAATGAATTTAGGCAACATGGCAGCGGAACAGCATCAACATTTGCATAACTAAAACTGGGACTTAACACAATGAACAATTATAAACAAAATTTTCAAACCTTGTCATTTTTCTTTATTGATAAGTTGACTACAAGAAAATGTAGGTTTGTAAGATTTTGTGGAACGCGCAGCAGCCCAAAGGGATTATCAGGCAGTTCTGCGTATAGTTTGGAAACTTTTGCGTTGGGATTCAACGATATGTTACCATAGAACTACTAAACTTTTCTTTGACAGCTTATTTATAAAAGTCATAAATTGAGAATTATTTAGTAGACCGGCGATTAATCGAACATTAGCAGTACACAGGTAATTAAAAGTTCATTATTCATTAACATAACGTATTTAATACGAAATCCAAGTCAAATAAACGCCTCGGAGATGTTTTATGAGCATGGTGGCAAAGCTTAACTGGTTCATTCCTGAAACACTCAAAAAAGACCCGATACTGTATACCAGGGCCAAGAAAATAGTCGGTATTGGTATGTTTGTCGCGATAGCCGTCTTTTTGAATTGCTTCCGTTCCTTGTCTCAAGCGGAATATATTGAAACTTTGATTGTCGTTTTTGTCAGCCTGTTGATGGTTGGTTCCGTATTATTGCTAAAATACACCGGGTCACTGGCGCTTTCTGCCAACAGTATGCTGGGGCTTCTGTTTCTGCTTCTGGTTGTTATTGTGCAAATTGATGATAACGCGGCAACCAGTCCGAACTTGGTAAATATGTTTCTGGTTGTGATTTTAGGCTTTACTTTAACCGGTCCCAGAATGGGAGTTCTTTGGGGTTTAGCTGCGACAGGAATTGTGTTGGTCCAGCTTTCAGCGAGGCTGAGCGGCTTTGGAATTGATAGACCACTGACATCCGATGAGGTCAGCGTTTATATTGCATACTTTGTAGTGACTCTCGTTGGAACCATCCTGACTGGAATTAATGAATCGATCAGCCATCAGAACTTTAATAATTTTATCGAAAATAAAAAGCTGTCGGACAGGAAAGACCAAGAGATTCAGAGAGTTTTAGCTGAGGTAAAGCTGGTAATGTCAGCAGCCGCAAAGTCTGACCTTTCCAATCAAATCAGCTCGGAATTTGAAGGTGATCTGGCCGAACTGAAAACTTCCGTCAACCAAACCATGGAATTGCTTGGAAATACCTTGTCCAAGGTCTCGCAGGTTGGGGTAGCTATCCATAGCAACGCAGAGGAGCTCTCAACGGCCGTCCAAACTCTTGCTACAGGAAACACCAAGCAAGCTGCCAGTGTGGAAGAGATCTCTTCCTCCATGGGGGAGATTGAAGCTCAAATTAAAACCAACACGGACAATGCCTCCCAATCCAGACAACTGGCCGATCATACTCTTGATATAGTTGAAAAGGGTAATGCCCAAATGCAAGAGATGCTGGAATCTATTAAACAGATTAACGACACCAGTGCCAATGTTTCCAAAGTGATTAAAGTCATTGATGAGATTGCCTTTCAAACCAACCTGCTGGCTTTAAACGCAGCAGTTGAAGCGGCACGTGCCGGTAAATACGGAAAAGGTTTCGCAGTTGTCGCTGATGAAGTGAGAAGTCTGGCCAGCCGCAGTGCAGAAGCAGCTAAAGACACCACGGAATTGATCGAAGCATCCACTAAAGAAGTGGAAAAAGGAGTAGAAAAAGCCGGTCATACTGCCGAGGTGTTTTCTCAAATCAGTGATAGCATTAAAAAAGTAAATGACCTGGTGGCTGAAATCGCTTCCGGTTCACAAGACCAGAAAAATGGAATTTCGGAAATCAACAAAGGCCTGGAGCACGTGAATGGCGTAGTTCAGCAAAACTCATCAGTTTCGGAAGAGACTTCCTCCGCCTCCCTGGAGTTGACTAATCAATCCAACGTTTTAAAAGATCTGCTGTCAGTCTTTAAATTCAAAGGTTCACAACATACACAAGTTCCCGCAAAACCGATTCTCCGCAAAATTCACAAGCCACGCAGCAATAGCTCTCAACAACCGCCGGTTCCTCAATTTGACAGGAAAGAAGACAAACCGGTAAAACCAGTGACACCAACAAAACCGGAAAAGCCGAAACCGGCTGCCAAATCAAATAAAATCGTTCTTGACGATGACGAATTCGGGAAATATTGATATTTCCACCTAACGGTTATTGGTATCTTTAGCTCGAATTACCGATTCGAGCTTGTTTTACCGTCTTAGCAAACCGGTTTTACAGGGCTTGGTTTTCCGATGTTTCTTGGTTATTACCAATCATCCTGCAGCTTTGCAAAAAAAGTGGGAAGACTCTTCAGGAGATAACCGTGGGAGCCGAAAATGATCCTGCCAGGAATTTTAATGCTGTTATCAGGGAGCAGCGCAACCATAAGCCAGATCCCCGGGAGATCTTAAAAACCATCAGCAGTCTTCCTGTGGACTATCTGGTTGAATATCTGGCATTTCTTGAACACAGGTATTCGATAAAACCGGGCAGAGAATCTACCAGACTCATTTTTAGCAAGTTGGAAATTGATAACAAGAAATATATTGCAACTCATGCCGAAGGGGTAAATTCCAAATCATTGGAACGGCTCTCTCGTTTGGTGTTTTCTAAATCTGACAGGTTGTTGGATAACTTCCTGGAAACACCATTTCCCGACAAGATGATCAATGATTATGTGCTCCTAAGAGCAAACCAGATCAACCGGAAGTTAAAGGGACATTTCAGCAACGCCTTGGAATTAATTAAATTGGGTATCGAGCTCAATAAAGGTAGAAATCCGGAGGAGCTATTCTCAACTTTCAAAACAATGAAAAACCATTACTTGGAAACCAAATTTCCCCCGGTTGATATTAATACTTTTTTTAAGCTGGTGATTCCAATTTTAAAGCGATGTTCAATCAGAAGAGGTCCAGCCGGTTTTTATGATTTGAGAGACAGAATCATTCAAGAACTAAGAAATGACGGATTGACACCGGATCAACTTTCCATCGATATTCTGGATCGTCGTGGCAAACACCGGGCAACTCCCATTAAATTAGATGAATACAGAAACTACAGACATGATTAGTTGAAACTCACCCCCTCTGTCCTCATGGGAGAGCAGGGAATGTTTATATTTAACGGAGAATAACTGAATGATATTCGGAGATTATGAATGCCATGCCCTGGATTTAGGAGAATTCTGGGTGGATGGTGGCGCCATGTTTGGGATTATACCCAAACTGGAATGGCAATCACAAATGGTCGTTGACGATTCGAACCGGGTTCGACTCAAGACACGCTCCCTGCTAATCCAGGGTAATGACAGAAACATTATTGTTGACACAGGCTTTGGCAACAAGCTGTCCCAGGAGTTAATGTTCTATTACGGAATTGAGAACAACCCAATCGATATGAATTTGATTCTCAGCGGATTCGAATTGGATGTGCATCATATTACCGATGTCATTTTAACCCATCTTCATCTGGATCACACAGGCGGTTCCACTGTTAAGATTGGAGATAAAGTGGAACCTACTTTCCCCAACGCCCAGTATTACGTGCAAACTGAACAATGGGAACAAGCCTGTAACCCTCATGAGCGAGATGTGGCCAGTTATATTACGGATGACTACATGCCTCTCAGCTCCCACAATCAACTTCAGTTGATTGACGGCTCCATTACGCTGTTTGAAGGGATCGAGTTAATGGCCTCTTATGGTCATACCATCGCGCAACAGCACGTTGTGGTGAAAGGACAGGACCAATCCCTGTTTTTCTGTGCAGACCTGGTACCTACCTCGGCTCACATCCCTGTCAACTGGCATATGGCCTATGATAACAAGCCGCTGGATCTGTTTCCTGAAAAAGACTATTTTCTGCGTAAAGCTGTACGTGAAAACTGGATTCTGTTTTTTGAACATGACCCAAACATCACTGCAGCAACAGTTAAGGAAGGTCCAAGATGGATTCAATTTGATCGGGAAGTGGAATTTTAATTGAGGTTCTGCACCGCTGGTGAGAAGCGAGAAAAACAACAACCGCTTCTTCACCCTGGTTAATCCAACAGCCTTTTCTGACCTTCCAGCTTTTGAATCCAACCCACTTCCTGGGTTACTTCCAATACGCCCATATAATCACCCTTTTCATTTCGAACCGGGAAATAGCGGATTAAGATCTTATCGTCTTTGAAATCGATCCAAAAGTCAGCTTTGTCTCTCGTGCCATCCTTAAATCCCTGGACAATCTGCTCCACCATGTGCACACTCTTGGCAGGGTGGCACTTCTCGACTCTCCGGCCAATTACAGAGCGGGTACGAACAAATATTTTTTCCTTGTCCAACCTGTTGAAATAAGCCACCACATCATCCGCATCCACAAAAGTGACTTCAACCGGCAACGTCTCCATGATAGCATCGATTTGCTCATAGCTGAGATTGTTCACCAGACTTGTTCTGCCTTTGCCACCTTTCTCCACCTCTTCGAGCATGTTTGCAAACTTCTCCGTCGCATCTTCTCCGTAGTGCTCTGCGTTCACTTTTTGGAAAGAGACTAACAATCCTTTTTTATCTTCATCTGTCAGGACCTTGGCACCCATTTTATACAACACATCATTTTCTTTCCAAATATGCTCGGCACGTATTGTCAGGTAATCCAGTCCTTTTTTCTTGAATTGATTTTTCTCCTCGGCGGATGCATTTTGCAAAGCCTCCACTTCCTGACTCATCTTCTCAAGCAATTCCCTCTCGGCATCGTGTTCCATAAGCATAACCCGAATGGGACCATCTTTTGGGATGCCTCTCTCAATCATCAATGGAAATAAATAATCCTCTTCCTTTTTATTGTGAATCTTATCTCCAAACTCCATCAGAAAATCCAGTGAGCGTTTTAAACTAAATGAGTCGTGCTCCCCTTTAGTGACTTTTTTTAATTCCTTCTTCAATACGTCCATTGCCCTTTCTATCATTTCGTGTTCATTGACCAGAAACTCATCCCATTGCATATTTGCCATCATTATTCTCCGGATTAGATTGTTGCTTTTTTAATAAGCCATGTAGCGATTTTGATATATCTACAACCAAAATAGTGGTGCTAAAAGGAAAGTATGCGAATGCCCCGAATACAAGAAAATTTAAAAATCATCCTAGCTTGATAAAACCTGCATTGCAATTTTTCTTTCCTAATCCATGGATTATATTAAACGTTATTCCCTGGTTTTTGTTTTTGACTTAAGTCAATCCAAGTTCCCGCAGAGAGTGGCTTAATAGATGTATATCGAAGAATAACGATTTTTCTCATGCTCGAAAACGTTATCTGTGTGAATCTAAGCTGCATAAGCAAAAACTTA
This sequence comes from SAR324 cluster bacterium, assembly GCA_028282825.1. Lineage (GTDB taxonomy): Bacteria > SAR324 > SAR324 > XYD2-FULL-50-16 > XYD2-FULL-50-16 > JAHJTV01. The sequence goes on along the minus strand of JANQGZ010000123.1, from coordinate 124,109 downwards.
AAGTCATAACTAATCACCCGACCTGAAGCAAAACCCCAAGGATAAACAAAACCATGAGTACCAATCCGCTGCACGCCGCTACCAAAACAAATATCCGACCGAAAACCAGGCATTTTATACAGGCCATTCTTTTCATAGTGACATTATCACTGGGGGCTCGATTTTATCTGTACGTCCAGCAGGCTGCCGGCACAGGTCCCATCACAATATCCAGACCCGCCGGGGTGGAAGGATTTCTGCCCATCGGTGCATTGCTTGCCTGGAAGCGGTTTTTTGTCTCCGGCCAATGGGATTTTATTCATCCGGCTGCCATGGTGATATTTGGATTTGCCATGTCCTTATCCCTGGTGTTTCGTAAAGCATTCTGCTCCTGGCTCTGCCCGATTGGTACTCTTTCGGAATGGGTATGGAAATTCGGAAAACGTTTGTTCGGCCGGACATTCAGTTTGCCTCTCTGGTTGGATCGCGCGCTTCGCACCTTGAAGTATCTTTTACTTGGCTTCTTTCTCTGGGTGATCGGCAGCATGTCGGTTGGAGCCATCTCCATGTTCATCGAAGGAGCATATTATAAGGTTTCCGATGTTAAAATGCTCAGGTTTTTCACCCACATGTCGACTACGACTGCTATTGTATTGACAATTCTCACTTTAGGTTCGTTCTTTATTAAAAACTTCTGGTGTCGATACTTGTGTCCGTATGGTGCATTGACCGGTCTTTTGGGGGCGGTCGGGCCTACACGGATCGTGAGAAACGATGAAAGCTGCATCCACTGTAAAAAATGTACTGAGGTTTGCCCTCATTATATCAGGGTGCATGAACAAAGTGCCGTATACACCCCTGAATGCTCGGGATGCATGGACTGCGTGGACAGCTGCCCGGTTGAAAAGACCGTGGCGTTACGAACCGGAATCTCAGGCAAATTCAAAGACTGGTCAAGCCGATCCCTGGGTATTGTAATCTCCGTCAGTTTTGTTACAACAATAACCCTGGCCATATACTTCGGCTACTGGGACACACACCTTTCGGAGCAAGAATTCAGAAAGCTCCTGCAAATGATTGAGTCTCCCCTGTTGACTCATCCGACATTTTAATGACGGTTATCGGTTTTCTACAGCTGTCAGCTGTCAGCATTCAGCGACTAGCTAATAGGGAGATTCTTATCAGAACAAACCCAAGTATAACATTTAAAATCTGAAATTCCCAAATAAATCCAAAATCTAACAGCAGCAATCATAAATTTAATACATTCCTGTCTCACAAAACCTTTCTGAGACAAACAACCCGATCGATTAGCTCTATAAGGCATTTTTGACTGTTCAGACCAAAAATCACCGGTAACTCTCGGTACTCCCATCTAAATTTGTTTACTTACCCATTTAACGACCCACAGCGATCATGTTCCGTTTCGGTTTCATTTTCTTTGCTTGATGATATAAAACAATTTTGCAGGTAATTAAACCGGTTAAAATCACCTTCCCTATAAAACTGGGATTCATTCCTGCAGAGGCTAATTTTTCAATTCGACATATTCACTTCCCTGAATTAAAGGAATGAACCAATGAAATGGGATCAGATCATACCGGATATTAAGATAATCACGGCCGATGAAGCTAAGGCAACTCTTCACGCCGTAAACAGCTCTGGCATACAACTGGTCGATGTCCGACAGATCAAAGAATACAATATAAACCATCTTCCAGGCGCAATACCGCTTCCCTTGGTAACGTTAACCGACGGTAGAGAGCACCTGAATAAGCAAAAACCAATACTATTATACAGCCAGACCGGCAATCGGGCTTTGATGGCCGCCCGTTGGCTGCATAGTCACAATTTTGAAGATGTCGCTGTAATCCGGGGTGGTATCGAAACCTGGACCGGGTTAAAAGCTTTCGGCCACTTTGACTTGAATTTAAACTTGCTGCTCCCGGAGGCTGATTTCCCTGATGCCGTGACCTTGGCTTATGCCATGGAAGAAGGATTGAGACAGTTTTATATCCAGTTGGCTAAAGAAACAGATGATGAACTTTATAAGGATCTTTACCGGGAACTTGCTCAATACGAGGTTCTGCACATGCAGAAACTGGCAAGAAAGTATCATATTGAACTGGGCCATACGCCGATTCAAAAGGCAGAAAATCGCTTTCAGGGCCAATTGACGGAAGGAGGCGGATTTCTGAATATGTCTCTTATTCGATCGTTGGTGCATATGAATAACATATCAAAAGTGTATAGCCTTTCCCTCGCTTTTGAGACACAGGCCCTCGATTTTTACTATCGACTTTCCATGCAAGCAGAAAACACTGAAGTAAAACACTTCTTTGAAGAAATGGCCGATTCAGAGCGGGTTCATCTGGCATATGTCTCAAAAAAACTGGATGACTATCTTGAGAATAACCTTTAGAATTGCCTAACTCCGATTGATACTTGGCGATCTGTTTATTTCTAAAAAACTTAAAAGGTTTGAATTCCTTGTTAATTAGCAATGGCAGGAAATCAAGCCTTTTTTATTTGCCTTGATTCATCGATATCGTTCCAAACGGCAAAGCTTTTGCAGTTTACCGAGCATCTTACTTTAAACCGGGAGGGAGAAAATGATAATCTATCGTGTAAATTCCAATCCTGATGTGCTATAACCAATTGCAAACAAAAGCATGAATGTTACAGCCTCGGAGACGCCTGGTTTTAAGAATGCTTTTTTATTAACCCCGTATGTTGAGGAGAAGACTATGAACCTTGAAGAAGCTATCAAAACAGCATTGGAATACGAAAATGAAGTTACTGATGTGTATAACAAATATGCAGAAAAATTCACATCAGAAGTTGGACGGAAGATTTTTGAAACACTGGGCAAGGAAGAAGACGATCATGTGGCATACCTGGAAGCTAAACTGGAAGAATGGCAGAAAACCGGCAAAGTAACAATAGATACCTTGAAAACTGTAGTACCGGACAAAGACGTTATCCAGAACAACGTTAAAAAACTGAAGAAAGTTGCCAAACAAGATGGTGTGGATAACGAGATTGAGTATTTCCAAAAAGCCCTGGATATGGAGATCAAAACCTCAAATTTTTACAAAAAACTGGTAAATGAACTACCGGCTGGTGAAAAGGAACTTTTCGAAAGATTTATTGAAATCGAAGAAGGACATGAAGCTATTGTCAGCGCAGAAATCGACAATGCAAGGGGATTGGGCTACTGGTTTGATTTCGAGGAATTTGATCTGGAATCCGCATAGTCAGTTGAATCGGACCGAATAGTCCGATTACACAACTTCACTTCAACCTGCATTGCAGGTTTTCGCCGATATCATAAAACCTCAAGAGCTGCAGTAGGATCATTCAAAAAAGATCCACCAGCTTTATCATATCGTCAATTGATGGGCAACAAGCTGCCCATCCTACAATGCCCAACGATCGTTGATGAGCAGGTCCTAAGATGGGCCGGCGAAGCCTGCCCATCCTGCGGGAATATTGACTTTACTTGGGGAAACAAATCTTTAGCACTTCCGAAAACTTGCTGACGAAATGAGGCGTCAATCCCTCTTTGATGTGATCATCCAGATCTTCCCAGTCATCTTTGTTTTCGGCAGGGAACACCAGGGTGGACACCTTGGCACGTTTTGCTGCAATCACTTTTTCTTTGAGCCCACCAATAGGCATGACCAGACCGGTCAACGATATTTCACCCGTCATGGCAACATCCTTGATGATTGGCTTGTTTTTAACCAGAGAATAAAGAGCACAAGCCATGGTGATTCCGGCTGACGGTCCGTCTTTTGGTGTTGCACCAGCGGGTACGTGAAGATGGATCGCGTTGGAGGTAAAGAACTCCGCTTCCTTTTTGGTCGTCAATAAAGAACGTACATAGGTATAAGCGATTTCCGAGGATTCCACCATAACCTTCCCTAATTGACCTGTTTGTTTGAACCCGGGTCCTTTGGAAGCAACCCTGGTTGCCTCAATAAAAAGGGTCGCGCCACCCATGCTGGTGTATGCCAGCCCCATCACCACACCAACCTTGGGAGACTTGTAGATTTTCTCCTCGCTGAACATTCTTCTGCCCAACAGATCGGAAAGATCTCCTTTTTTTACATCCACCTGCTTCACATCGTTTTGAACGATTTGTTTGGTGGCTTTTCTGAAGATTTTTTTGATGTTGTTCTCCAAATTCCGAACACCAGCCTCTCTGGCATATCCATCGATGATATTCTTGAGCACATTTTTTGGCAGTTTGATCTGCTCCTTTTTTAAACCATGGGCTTTCAATTGCTTTGGAACTAAGTATCTGCGGGCAATTTCCAGTTTTTCTTCCAAGACATAACCTGATAACCGAATAGTCTCCATCCTGTCTAACAACGGACCGGGAATGGTTTCCAATTGATTAGCCGTGCAAATGAAGAGCACATTGGACAAATCAAATCGAACATCCAGATAGTGATCCAAAAAATCCTTGTTCTGTTCCGGATCTAAAACTTCAAGCAAGGCTGAAGCCGGGTCTCCCTGGAAACTGGCACCAATTTTATCAATTTCGTCCAGCATGATAACCGGGTTGGAGGTTTTACAAGTCTTCATGGCTTGAATGAACTTACCGGGCATAGCGCCGATATAGGTCCGGCGATGTCCTTTAATTTCCGCTTCATCCCTCATACCGCCAAGGGAAAATCGATAAAACTCACGATTTAACGCCCTGGCAACCGAATGGCCGATCGATGTTTTACCCACGCCGGGTGCACCAACCAGCAAAATGATGGAACCGGAAAGATCACCTTTAAGCACACCGACAGAAATGGTTTCCAGAATACGCTCCTTGACATCATCCAGTCCGTAATGATCGCGATCCAGTATTCTGGCTGCTTTTTTCAAATCCTTATTGTCTTTAGTGGTGACTCCCCAGGGAAGTATCGTCAACCAATCCAGGTAGTTTCTGGTAACATTGAATTCTGCAGAAGAAGGCTCCAGGACTTTCAACTTGTTCATTTCCTCTTCGATCCTGTTCTTTACTTCCTCTGTCGGTAGTTTAAGGGCTTCCAGACGTTTTTGAAATTTCTCCAATTCCGTTTCCTGGTCACCTTTTGATAAACCGAGTTCTTTCTTTATCTCGGTCAATTGTTGTTTGAGAAAGAATTCTCTTTGCTGGGTGGATAATCGTTCCTCGATACGTTTGTCGATTTTTGATTGCAGCTTTGAGATTTCCATCTCCTTTTTCAATAGAACCAGCACTTGTTCGATTCGTTCCCTCACATCCAGAATTTCAAGGATCTTTTGTAATTCTTCTCCTGAACTGGTGGTCATCGATGCGGAAAGATCTGCCAGCATGCCGGGCTGATTGACATTAACCTGTCCCATTAAAAAACCCAGTTGTTCTTTGAACAAAGGATTCAAGCTTACCAATTCCTTGATAACGTTGATAACAGAAACAGCATACGCCTTTGTTTCTTCATCCGACTTGGATTTTTGTTCGTACTTGTATTCGACTCGGCCCCGTAAAAAGGGACTGGTAGACATCAGATCCTTGATTTCAAACCGCTCAACAATCTGCGCCATTAGATGAACATAGTGTCCGTCTTTTGTTCCGGAAACCTGGAGTACCTTGGCCACTACTCCGATTTTATGCAGATCATCGACTGATTCAGGCAGCGGCAGGTTTTCTCCAGGTTGAGGCGGTGCAGCTCCCATTTCCGATTTTACCAGAATTAAACCGACATAGTTGGAGGCTGATTCAACAGCTTTGATCAATGCTTTTGATTGCTCGTTTTTACCAACCACAACGGGCGCCATCATTTTAGGAAACAACGGTCTATCGAATAAAGGTACAAGAGGTAAAACATCGGGTAGAAGCGTATCCGCAACGACAATCTCTGCCGGACCTGCATCGTCCTTTTTCTTCGAAGATTCCTCATCACCTGTTTCGACTTCTACGTCTTCAATGATCTTTACATCATCTGCCATCTTCGATCTCCTTGGTTTGGAATGTTATAATTTGTCTAGTCTGAGTGATATCGATTCATTAACCGCCGTATGGTTGTCTCATCCATACGGATTATTGCAATAAACAGGTATCATTTGCCAAAGGCAATATTTCCACAGAACGCTTTAAGAAAGGATTCAGCTATCGTGTTTTCCTGTGCATTTGATCCCCTCCAACCCGCTGTGATTAATCATATCCATTGAAATTTATATACCAAAATAATTCGATTGAGGTAAAGTACTAATCCAGACACAGTAAACATTGATCTTAGCAGTCATTTATGAAGATCAACATTTGACCAAATAGCGGTTAAACCCTTGCTATCCGTTGTCTCACATGACACCTAGAGACAGCTGAGACAATGATACAGACAACAGCTATAAAAACAGAGGAATACACATGGCAAACGCAATTATCTATCACAATTCCAGATGAAGCAAAAGCCGACAAACACTGGATGTGCTAAAAAACAGTTCCGTTCCGTTTGATATCGTGGAATATCTCAAAGTGCCACTTGACACCGACAAGCTCGACCAGATCTGTAAAGGTTTGAATCTGGAGCCCGTAGAGTTGATCCGTACCAAGGACAAATTGTTCAAGGAGTTGCGGTTAAGCAAAAACGATGATAGATCCCGTAATGAGTGGCTTAAACTGATCTCGGACAATCCGGCATTAATGGAACGCCCGATCGTCGAATATAAAGGCAGATTTGCCATGGGCAGACCACCCGAAAATATTTTAGGCATATTGAATTGATCGATCAGATAATGATCTGATCAATGGTTATAACCAAACGGGAAAAGGACTCTTCACCCGTCTAATCCATTCAGGGAGAGAAAATGAATCCAGTTGCACTATATAAAATTAGTTACGGACTTTATATTATCAGTTCCAAATCCGGTGATAAGTTTAACGGACAGATAGCAAACACGGTCAATCAGGTTACGGCAACCCCCGAACAGATAGCTATTGCCATAAACAAGGAAAACCTGACCCATGATTACATCTTGGAGAGCAAAGTATTTTCGGCGTCTATCCTTTCGCAGGAAGCTCCCATGTCATTGATTGGTCAGTTTGGTTTTAAAACCGGCAGGGATGTTAACAAATTTACAAACATTGAATACAAGCTAGGTCAAACAGGAGCTCCCATTATCTTAGACCACACCATTTCCTTCCTGGAAGCGGAATTGGTAAACACAATGGATGTGGGAACTCACACGATTATGGTTGGCAAAGTCGTCGATGCTGATGTGCTGAACCAGTCTGAGCCCATGACATACGCCTACTATCACTGGGTCAAAGGGGGCAAATCTCCAAAGAATGCTCCTACATACCAGGCTGGGCTTGAAGAGGAAACAGAATCGGCAGTTGGTGAAAAATATAAATGCCAGATTTGCGGCTATATCTATGACCCGGAAAAAGGTGATCCGGATCACGGGATAGAAGCCGGTACAACCTTTGCTGATCTTCACGATTCCTGGGTATGCCCGATCTGTGGCGCAACCAAGGATAAGTTTGATCCGGTTTAATCCCGCTGATTATTTAGTCATTAACAACTGATTATTCGATAAGCTTTCCTTTAATAATCAATTGTTCATCACAGATGTAAGATGGACCTGGAAAACTTGTCCATCTTTCGATGAACATAATCCCGATGGGCAGGCTTCGCCGGCCCATCCTACAACTACTCGCCATCTTTCCCGATTTCCTTCAAGATATCCTAATTATTGGCACCATAATCAGATCTTTTCTTAACTTAACAAATTATTTTTGTTATAGTCACAAAAAAGGCATAGAACTTGAGATAGGTTGCTATTTTGTCAACATTCCAAAATTATCTCACATTTTTCAAACTACCCAGGGAGTGACGAATGGGAATTGATGTTTCTATAAAAATTGGCGGTGCTGCCGGTCAGGGGATCCAAACGGTGGGGGATCTGCTGGCTGAAGTCGCCAGAAATTCAGGACTTTATATAATGGCCATGAACGATTTCGAATCACGAATTCGTGGCGGACACAGTTTTTTTCAGATTCGAATTAGTGATCAACCGGTTATGGCACCTCATCACCGGGTTCATTTGCTGGTATCACTTGACAAAGTAACTTACGATTTACATCACCAGCAGCTGGTTGAAGGTGGACTGGCCATCAACGATTCCGGTGAGGAATCGGGTGCAGATATCATCAATGTTCCTGTAACGGAACTTGCCAGTCAGGCCGGTGGACGGGTCATGGCAAATACCGTGGCTGCAGGAGCTATTCTGGGATTAGCAGGTGCTGCTTTCGAGAGTTTTAAATCTATCCTTGAGAAACGCTTTCTCAAAAAAGGACAGTCCGTAGTAGACAACAACCTCAAAGCCGCCGAAGCGGGATTTCAGGCAGTGGCAGGAAAAACTTTCAAACACGCCTTTGACTGGAATCAGTCAAGCGAAAAAAGACCACTCATCAACGGATCGAAATCAGTTGCTTTGGGAGCCTTAGCCGGTGATTGCCGACTTGCAGCATTTTATCCCATGTCCCCGGCCACCGATATCATGTCCAGCTTGATTCCCTACACAAAAAATTTTCCATTGGTTGTCGAGCAGGTCGAAGACGAGTTGGCTGCCGTAAACATGGTTTTGGGAGCATCTTACACCGGTGTAAGAGCCATCACAGCGACTTCCGGAGGAGGATTCTGTTTAATGGTCGAAGGACTTGGTCTTTCCGGGATAACAGAGACACCATTGGTGATTGTAAACAGCCAGCGCCCGGGACCCGCAACCGGGTTGCCGACTCGCACAGCCCAGGCAGATCTAATGTTTGTTATCTTTGCTTCCCAGGATGAATTTCCCCGTTTTGTTTTTGCTCCCGGAACTCCGGAAGAAGCCTTTGAAAAAACCCGTCTTGCTTTCTACCTTTCAGAAAAGTACCAGGTTCCTGCTATTGTGTTGACCGATGAATACTTTAATGACTCTATTTTTATTGCAGAAAAACCTTTTGAGGTATCCGAAACCATCGATCGTTTTACTGTTGCCGACAAAGACATAGCGGACCCTGAAAACTACGAGAGATATGCTGTAACTGAAACCGGTATATCACCCAGGGCACTTCCCTGCCAGGGCAAGGCATTGGTTATGGCCTCCGGCAATGAGCACACCCCGGACGGACATTTAAGCGAAGACCCGCATAACCGGAAAATCATGGTTGAAAAAAGAGCGGCAAAACTTCCTGCCATGACAGCTGAAATGCAGGCACCGGAAGCCTACTATCCCGATGCCTCGACCTTGCTGGTCGGTTTTGGCTCTACAAAGGGGGCCATCAGGGAGGCCCTGGAACTATTAAGAAATGAGAACTACGATATCGGCTATCTCCATTTTACAGACCTTTGGCCATTTCCCACAGAAAAAGTCCAGAACTTGTTGAAGGACAACAAAAGGTTTATTTGCGTTGAACAAAATTCCACTGCACAGTTGGGAAAGCTTATACGTATGCAAACCGGTCTTTCTCATTTCGGAACTGTTCTGAAATACGACGGCAGACCTTTTTTTCCTATTGAAATTGTAGAAGACGTAAAAAAAATAATGGAGTAATCGATGGTCAAAGTTGAAGATTTTCACAATGATTTAGAAAACAAATGGTGTCCGGGATGCGGCAATTTCGGGATTCTGGACGCATTGAAAAACGCCCTGGCAGCGCAGAATATTGCCCCCCACCAATTGCTTATGATCTCCGGCATTGGTCAAGCTGCAAAAACTCCCCAATTTTTGAAGTGCAATTTCTTTCACACCTTGCATGGGCGCTCGTTACCTATAGCCACAGGTGCCAAGATGGCAAATCATGATCTTACAATTGTAGTCAACGGAGGTGACGGAGATATTTACGGGGAAGGTGGCAACCATTTTATGAATGTCATTCGCAGAAATGTGGATATTACCTTGCTGGTCCATAATAACGGAGTGTACGGCTTAACCAAAGGTCAGGCTTCCCCCACGGCTGAAATGGGATTTGTTACCTCGATCCAAGCCGATGGGGTGATTGCAGAGCCCTTTCATCCGTTGACCATGGCCTTGGAACTGGGAGCAGGTTTTGTCGGCAGGGCTTTTTCCAACGACAGAAAACATCTGGGCCGCATCATTCAGGATGCCATGCAATACAAGGGATTCTCAATGATAGATATTCTGCAGCCCTGTGTTGCTTATAATCGGGTCAATACACATGGGTTTTATAAAAAACGCGTCTATGATCTATATGAAGAACCCCATGACCCAGGTGATTTTGATGCGGCCGTGAGACTTGCCAAAAAATGGGGTGACCAGATTCCTATCGGGATTCTCTATAAAAAGGAGAAACCGGATTTTGTCAGTAAAATAAAAAACCTCGACAAAGAGCCTTTGATTGCAGCCCGATACGATGCAAACAGATTACGTCAGGCAATTGAGGCTTTGTAGGTTTTGATTAAAAGTTTATTGAAGTATTCTGGAAGGGCATGAGCCTTCAATATTGCTTATTTGAAATGCGGGCAAGCGGTAGGGCGGGGCTACGACCCCGCCGACAGGCAAGTCTCTTGGCGGCCACGTAGGGCCGCCTTACCATCAGTTAATAGAATTAATCGAACTATGGTGTTTCTATAGCGCCTAAGTTTTAAAGGGGGAAAGTGTTACAGCCCGGGATAACCGAGCTTGCGATCGTTTACCCCAAGATAAACAGATTTTTACTTTCAATAATTTCCTCAATAGGATGGATTCTTGCAGAGAATTCACCTTTGTTTTTTAACCTGAGAAATGAAATCAAATACGATAATTTCTCCATCGATAAGTCAAAAACTATCATGACCAGATACATTTGCAGTGGCTGTTACTATACCTACGATCCTGATTCAGGCATTCCCGATCACGGCATAGAACCAGGCACTTCTTTCGCTGACCTTCCTGATGATTGGATTTGCCCGGAATGCGGTCTGGGTAAAGACTCCTTCAGGGAATACAGGGAATAGCCCTGCAACTCTAACTAGTTAATCACTTGATATGCCAAAAAAACTGAAACTGGTCTCTTGGAATGTGAACGGTATCAGGGCTGCCATGAAAAAAGATTTCACGGCATCACTGAAGAAGATGAACGCTGACATTGTTTGTCTACAGGAGACAAAAATAAATGAAGACCAACGTACAGCTGAAATGACGGATATTAAAGGATATGAATCATTTTGGTCGGATTCAACCGTCAAAAAAGGATATAGCGGTGTGGCAGTGTACACACGCCTAAAACCTGTAGAAGTAAACTATGGTATAGGCATCCCTGAATATGACAATGAAGGGCGTATCCTGGAAATTGTCTATGACAGCTTCAGGCTCTACAGTGTTTATTTCCCCAACGGCCAAAAAGACGATGATCGGCTGAAATACAAACTGAATTTCTACCAGGCTTTTTTCGACTACCTGGAACCATTGAAAAAACAAGGTGTTCCGCTGGTCATTACCGGTGATTACAATACGGCACACAATGAAATCGATTTAAAGCATCCCAAACCCAATTCAAAACGTTCCGGATTTCTTCGTATCGAGCGCGACTGGCTGGATAAGATAATAGAAATGGGATACGTGGATACCTTTCGTCATCTGTATCCTGACACGATAAAATACTCCTGGTGGTCCTATCGTATGAATGCCAGGAAAAACAACACGGGATGGAGAATCGACTATTTTTTCGTGAACCAGAGTTTGATCGATAAAAAATGGTTAGAGGATGCGTTTATCGATAACGATATATTTGGTTCAGATCACTGTCCGGTGGGTCTGGACCTGACTATTAGCTAACTGCTTAAATCCCTTACCGTGCTCGTGCTCGTGCTCGTGCTCGAAAGATATATCTTGGATCTATCATTTGATATCAATAGCATTGGGTAGTCTTTTGCTCTTATGAAACTGTTTTCTTCGTGCACGTGCACGGATTTGGATCAAGGTAAAGCCTATAACTTAACCGGGCCCAGACAACCCGGTTTTATTAATAAAATAAAGGAGGAGTCATGAAGGCTTCGGATCTGTTTGTCCAATCACTCGAGGCACAAGGGGTTGAATTTGTTTTCGGTATCCCCGGTGAAGAGAATCTGGATCTGCTGGAATCATTGCGGAAGTCCAAGATCAAGCTGATCTTGACCCGGCATGAACAGGCAGCAGGATTTATGGCCTCCGTATATGGACGTTTGACTGGGAAAACCGGTGTCTGCCTTTCTACCCTGGGACCGGGAGCGACTAACCTTGTCACGGCTGCAGCTTACGCACAACTGGGTGCCATGCCCATGATGATGATTACGGGTCAGAAGCCAATTAAAACCAGTAAACAAGGTCATTTTCAAATCCTTGAAGTCGTGGATATGATGCATCCTATCACCAAGTTTTCCCGTCAGATTTTTAGTGGAGATATGGTAGCCGCATGTGTCCGTGAAGCTATCAGAACGGCTGAGGAGGAACGTCCCGGCGCTACTCATCTGGAATTTCCGGAAGACATTGCCCAGGAAGAGACCAGCGAATCCGTAATCAAAGCCAGCAAGGCCCGGAGACCTGTTGCTGAGAAGAAGTCAATTGACCAGGCAGTCGAAATGCTTGCCCAGGCAAAGCATCCGCTAATTCTTGTTGGTGCCGGAGCCAATCGCAAAATGACCTCAAAAATATTGCGGGAATTTATTGATTATACCGGGATTCCTTTTTTTGATACCCAAATGGGTAAAGGCGTACTTGATGAGAGACATCCCCTGTTCATCGGCAATGCCGCTCTTTCCGATAATGATTTTTTGCACCGGGCAGTGGCTCATTCCGATTTAATTATCAATGTCGGTCATGATGTGGTTGAGAAGCCGCCGTTTTTCATGCATGACAAAAGCCTGAACGTTATCCATGTGAACTTTTTCTCGGCCATGGTTGATCCGGTTTATTTCCCGCAAGTCGAGGTTATTGGAGATATTGCCAACAGCATCTGGCAGATTAAGGAAGCCTTGATCCCTTCTTCCAACTGGGATTTTTCATATTTTATGAAAGTCAGGGAACATAAGGAAGCTCATCAAAAGCAGAAAATCGATGATCCTTCCTTTCCCATGTTACCCCAGAGAATGGTATATGAGACCAGAAAAGTGATGCCATCCGAAGGAATCATCACTCTTGATAACGGCATGTATAAAATCTGGTTCGCCAGAAATTACAAAGCCCATCAACCAAACACTGTTTTACTGGACAATGCCCTGGCTACCATGGGGGCAGGTTTGCCTTCTGCGATTGCCGCACGACTGGTCTATCCTGATCGACCTATTATGGCTGTTTGTGGAGATGGAGGGTTCATGATGAACTCCCAGGAGATCGAAACCGCTGTGCGCCTTAATCTGGACCTTACTGTACTGATTCTGAGGGACGATGCTTACGGGATGATCAGGTGGAAACAAAAAAGTATGAGATTGGAAGACTATGGGTTGACTTTTGGAAATCCCGATTTTGTAAAATATGCAGAAAGTTATGGAGCCAAGGGTTATCGTGTAAATTCTGCTGATGAATACGAACCGATATTGAAATCCTGTATCAAATCACCGGGAATCCATTTAATCGATCTTCCCATCGATTATTCAGAAAATGACAGAGTGTTGAATCACGAAATCAAAGAACTGAGTGCGGCGATTTAGAGTAACGGTCTCCAGGAAATGCAGGATGGTCCGGCCCAGCCTGCCCATCGGGTTGTTCTGATCGGAACTAATTGGCTCTAGTCCTAATTGATGGGCAACAAGTTGCCCGTCCTGCAATATCACTCCAATCATCCTCCACTAGTCCGTACCGTTCAAACGGGTTAATCCCTGGCGGGCAGCTACTTTAAAGGCGGCGGACAAGGTGGGAAAATTGAAGACATTGTCCAGGAAGTACTCAATTTTACCTTTGTAGTGAATCACAGCCTGGGCAATATGGACCAGTTCGGAGGCATACTGTCCGTACATATGCACCCCCAGCATTTCATGGGTTTCCTTGTGAAACAATAGTTTTAATAATCCTTTTCTGTCTCCGATAATCAATCCTCTCGCCAGATCCTGGAATCTGCATATCCCAACACCATATGGAATGTTTGCCTCCTGCAATTCCTTTTCAGTGGGACCGATCATGGAGATTTCCGGGATTGTATAAATTCCATAGGGAATATCAGAACTGACCCGTCGCATAGTTTCTCCTGTGACGGCATTTCTGGCCGCCATTCGGCCTTCCTCATTGCTGACGGAAACCAATGAAGGAAAACCGATCACATCGCCGATAGCATAGATATGCGGAACCTCGGTTTGATAGTTGTCGTTTACCTCCAGTTGATTCCGATTGTTAACTTCCAATCCACATACTTCAAGATTCAATTCATCGGCCATTCCCTGTCGACCGTTGGCAAACAGCAGGGCTGAAGCAATAATTACATCATCTGTAGTCAGCTTAATATGGACATAGTCATTTTTGACTTCGACCTTGGCGTATTGACATCCCAGGCAAAGTTCGATGCCATCTGCCTCCATTTGTTTGGCAAGTGCCTCGGAAATATCCTGATCGATAAAATCCAACAGAGTCCCCCTGGGATCTATTAAAAACACCTGGGTACCCAGTTTGCAGAAGATCGAGGCATATTCGCAACCAATCACACCTCCTCCGATGATGGCTAGTGATTCCGGAATTCTATCCAGTTGCAGAATAGTATCGGAATCCAGTACATATTTTTCATCAAAGGTGATATCCGGTGGATGATAGGGATTAGTGCCCACGGCAATGATAAACTTCTTGGCTTTCACTTTAATATCCCGGCCACATTCAGTACAATCCACCGCAATTTCATTGGGCGAAACAAATCTTCCTTTTCCAAAAATGTATTCTATCCCCCTGCTCTTGTAGGTCTCTAAAATGTCTTCAACCCTTTCTGTCACCACATTGTTTTTTCGGTGCATCAATTCGGGGATAGTAATTTTACGATCCAGTTTTAAATCCACACCGCTCACATCGTTTCGTGAAAGTGATTCCACATATTTCACTGTTTCCCGCAACGATTTACTGGGAATTGTTCCGGTTATCACCGAAGCTCCCCCGGGACGAATCCCTTTTTCAATAACCACAACCTTGGCCCCCAACCCGGCTGCTTCTAGCGCCGCTTTTTCACCGGCCGGTCCTGAACCGATGACAGCTATATCATAAATATTTTCTGACATGCTAAACTTATTCTATGTTTTAAAACCTTGAGACACCGAAATCGGTATCACGTTGATTATCCTTAAAATTTTCCATACGGAAAGAAATAGTTGTTATATACTGCATCAACTCTAAATAAATACCCCCATCGGCCTTATCACCGTTGCTTTCATGGAATTTTGAGGATATTATCCATATATTTTGGAAAACCTGCAACTCAGGCTACTCACATATCTTCGCCGGTAAAGACCGACTGGTACAGCTTCCAGCGTAAGGGCAACGATTTTGTCTCAAACTTTATTATGAGACAATGGATCCTGCTTATTTATTCTTAATTTTCAGTTTATTAGACTTATTGATTCTTTGGGCATCAACCGTCTGAATTTTATTAAATTGTATCATTATTTGATCTGCAAATGCTCATGTTTTAATCCCACCACGAAACTCATTAGAATTAATTCTACAAATCAAATACTTATAGGTCTGGTACGGTCTTTGATTTAGTCCACAGATTAAAACCCGGCAAATCAGCCAATAATCCGTTGATGTAGATCCTTTTTTAAAAGCAAAATAGGATCTAAAATTCCAGCATGACGCCTAAAACGTGTCATAAACGAATATAACGTATTTATTCGTTTCGAGTCGTATTTTCCGTTAGAGGTCTGAAGTGGTTAACGATTCAAAAAGATAGAAAGTTAGCAGAGGCCGACCAGCACTAGTAGTATTGAAACAATACTCATTGGCATCAAAGGTCGAAACAACTTTAATCAACTACACTGGAGCTTAAGATGTACCACAAATTCAACGCGAAAGAAATTCTTGAAATGGCCGAGCAGATCGAAAGAAACGGCTATGATTTTTACAAGAAAGCAGCAGCTGATGTCAAAGAAGCTGACATAAAAGGTTTTCTTACTGAACTGGCAGATATGGAGTTAAAACACGAAGATTTTTTCAAAGGAATGAAGGACGCTCTTTCAAAAGCAGAGAAAGAAGAAGTCGTGTTTGATCCCTACGAAGAAACCGCACTTTATATTCAAGCACTGGCTGATACCAGGGTGTTTTATCAGAAAGAGATTGATACCACTTCGGCAGAAGAAGTACTCAAGGAAGCTATTGTTGCTGAAAAAGAATCTATCGTATTCTACCTCGGAATGAAGGATATGGTTCCGGAAAAATCCGGTAAAGAAAAAATTGATGAAATCATCAGAGAAGAGATGAAGCATATCCAGATCATCAGCAATCAGCTTTTAAAACTGACAAAATAAGCTCCCTGCGGTCTGCTCAATCGTCTTGTTTAATTCTTGGCTAAACCGATGAGGATACATCTCTGCAGCAGACCTCCACTACCATTGACATAAAAAACTCTCATTTTAATTGGAAGAAACCGATCACAGTCGTTGAGTGAATTAAAGAATTTACATGGTACTATCCATTCACTATGATGTTTACAGGTGTAAAAAAGTAATTAATTCATTCTTTTAGTAACCGATCATATCCCCAAGTGGAATGACCTTTCATTAACGGAAAATTGGAGAATAGCTATGAAATATCGCTGTATAACCTGTGACTACATTTACGACCCCGAAGTAGGTGATCCGGACAGCGGCATTGATCCCGGGACCGCATTTGAAGACATACCGGATGATTGGGAATGCCCGGTCTGCGGTGTTGGAAAAGAGGACTTTGAAAAGGAAGAATAAAGCTATGAGTGCATTAGAACTTAAACAGGGAATTTACTGGGTTGGTGGAATCGACTGGAATATCAGGAATTTTCACGGATATCTCACTGAAGCCGGTACCACGTACAACGCGTATTTGATTGTAGATGAAAAGGTGACCCTGATTGATACGGTCAAACCCAGTGTATCCAGACAATTGATCACTCGCATCAAGCAAGTCATCGATCCGGCAAAAATACACTACATCATCTCGAATCATGTGGAGATGGATCACTCCGGAACCCTGCCGGAGATTCTGGAATACTGTCCGAATGCTACAATTGTAACCTCCAAGGCAGGAGAAAAGGGACTGCGAAGACATTTCAAGCAGGATTGGACTTTTGAAGTAGTCAAGTCGGGAGATCAACTTTCCCTGGGTAAGCGCACCTTATCTTTTGTCAATACACCGATGGTGCATTGGCCTGATTCCATGGTAACCTATCTGCCGGATGAAAAAATCCTGTTTTCCAATGATATTTTTGGGCAGCATGTGGCATCTGCCGAAAGATATGACGATGAGTGCGGATGGAGCTATACCAGGCATCATGCGGCAAAATACTATGCAAATATCGTTACTCCGTTTGGCAAACAAGCCTCCAAGGCCTTGACAAACGTCGATGAATTAAAGATCGATATGATTTGTCCCAGTCATGGATTGATTTGGCGATCCCATATTCCTAACATCATTGAAGCCTACAAGGAATGGTCCCAGCACAATACGGAGAAACAAGCCGTTATTGTGTATGATTCCATGTGGAATTCCACAGAGGAACTGGCGGTCGCGTTGGAGGTTGGATTAGGTCGTGCGGGAGTTAAATGCACAGTTCGTAACCTCCGGGTTAACCACATCTCAGACATAATGACTGATGTCCTGGATAGCAGGATGATTCTACTCGGTTCACCAACCTTAAATAACGGGATGCTACCAACCATGGGACAGTTTCTGACTTATTTAAAAGGGCTGAAGCCACAGAACAGAATAGGTTTTGCCTTTGGTTCTTACGGTTGGGGCGGTCAAGCTGTAAAAGAACTGGAAGCTACTATTGAAGCACTTAACTGGGATCAACCTTTTAAAGCAATCAATATCGAATACGTTCCGGAAGAATCAGAGATCGATTCAACGGTTGAATTGGGCGAAAAGCTCGGATCGTTTTTGCTTGATTCAGAATAGGTAACACAACCTGAAAAGCAAGGGCTTCCGGAATCCTTAATGAGGAAGCCACTGCCTTTAGCTTTTTTCCTGGTGAATGTGAAGCGGCAATTTTCTGCATCGACATTGGGAGGCCGTGCAAGTAATCCGCGAAACACCTTTGCACCATCACACTATCAACAACAATTGGTCTATTTTTCCAATTACAAATAATCTCAGAAGGCTAGGGCTTGCTCAACTCAATGGTTAGTTTCAACTGCAAGACCTCCAATTAGCTGAAAATCGTGATTATTTGACCCGATTTCGATAAAACAGTCATTACATGGAGGTTAACCTATGGATCCTGTGTTGTTAGCAAGAATCCAGTTTGCTGTAACTATCGGCTTTCATTATATTTTCCCACCAATTACCCTGGGATTAACCGTTCTGATCTCCGTCTATCTCGGCTTATATCTTAAAACCAAAGAAAAGTTATACGATAAGATTGCCAGTTTTTGGATCAGTATCTTGGTCATTGTATTTACCCTTGGTGTGGTCACTGGAATTGTAATGGAATTCCAGTTCGGTACCAATTGGGAACGATATTCGCGGTTTGTAGGGGATATTTTTGGAGCGCCCCTTGCTGCAGAAGGTGTATTCGCCTTTTTCCTGGAATCCACCTTTCTAGCTATTTTGGTTTTAGGTAAAAAGAGGGTTTCGGATAAAATGTATTTTTTCTCCTCCTTAATGGTTACACTGGGGTCAACCCTTTCCGCCTTTTGGATTATTGTCGCCAACTCGTGGCAACAAACCCCCGCAGGATACCACATTGTCAATGGCAGGGCAGAACTGACGAATTTCTTTGAAGCAGTGTTTAACCCCTCCACCATTCCAAGATTCACCCATGCCGTGGTAGGAGGATGGATTGCCGGTGCCTTTTTTGTGGCCGGACTTTCCGCGTACTATCTGTTGAAAAAGCGTCATCTGCAGTTCGCCAAAAAATCTCTCACCGTTGCCTTGACCGTTGCCCTGATCTCTACATTATTGCAAGTTCAGTTGGGGCACCTTCATTCGATTCAGGTCACCAAAACCCAGCCGGAAAAAATGGCAACCTTTGAATCGATGTTTGAAAGCCAGGCCAACGCTCCTCTTGTTATCTTCGGAATTCCGAACAAAGAGGAGAAACGAATCGACTATGAAATCAGCATTCCCGGTTTTTTAAGTCTTCTGGTCGGATACGATTCCGAGAAAGTAGTACCTGGATTGGACGCATTTGAAGAAGAAAACCTGCCGCCATTGATGATCCCGTTTTTCACTTACAGAACCATGGTAGGACTGGGATTTTACTTTCTTTTTATGGCAATAGTTGGACTTTATCTATCAACTAAAAACCTTTTGATAGACGCCAGATGGTACCTTACCTTGCTTTGTCTAACAATTCCCCTTCCCATTATTGCTAACGAGGCCGGATGGATAGCAGCCGAAGTAGGGCGTCAACCCTGGATCGTCTACCAAGAGTTAAAAACCGTTGACGGCATTTCTACAGTCGTTGGCCCGGGAGAGATTCTTTTCTCACTACTGTTATTCAGTTTCTTGTACCTGGGTTTGTTATCATTATTTATTTACCTGCTTCGCAAACGTATCCGCCAGGGACCTGGCGTAGAGCATCATGCATATTAATATCAACTATATGATTATACTTACGAGGGAGGTAACATGGATTTAAATATTGTTTGGTTTTTATTGATTGGCTTTTTGTTGGTCGGCTATGCGATACTGGACGGTTACGATTTAGGTACCGGAATGCACCACTTTTTTGTCAAAAGAGAAAATGACAAACAGGCAATGATCAAGGCCATTGCACCTTTCTGGGATGGCAATGAAGTGTGGCTACTGACCGGTGGCGGTGCCATTTTTGCGGCATTTCCACATGTGTATGCAACTGTCTTCAGTGGATTTTACCTGGCAATGATCACGTTGTTGGTCGCCTTGATATTCAGGGCATTGTCTATTGAATTCAGAAACGAAGTAGAAAATAAAAGCTGGCAAAAATTCTGGGACAAGGCTTTTTCAATTTCAAGCTTTCTGGCTGCTTTATTGCTGGGTATAGCTTTGGGGAATATTTATACTGGCCTGCCTATTGATGGGCAAATGAATTTTACCGGATCATTTTTTACCCTTCTTCGCCCGATACCACTGTGTATCGGTATTAGCGGTGTGTTTATGATGGCAACCCAGGGTGCTGCCTTTCAGGCGTTAAAAACAAGCAGCTACTTACAAAAATCGATGAAAGAAAAAGTCAGACTCAGCTGGTTTTTGTTTCTGATCAGTATTGCTCTCACGATTATGGTTGTGGCGATCACAGATATAACGAAAATTGAGATTCTGTTTCAAAACCCCTTCGGATATCTGGCCATGATATGTTTTGCTGTCGGAGTTATCTCACTGCCGCTTTTTTTAAAGAATGATGCCCTGCTGCAAACCTTTTTAGCATCATCTTTGATCATCATTTCCATGTTTCTGATCGTCGGAGTCACCATCTTTCCGAACATGGTACCCGCACTTGACCTGGCCAACAGCCTGACCATTTACAACGCCTCGTCCAGTCAGAAAACATTAACTACTATGCTCTTCATTGCACTAATAGGTATGCCGATTGTGATATTTTATACTGTGTTCGTTTATCGGGTTTTCCGAAAAGGATCGGCCAGGTAAGCGGCAGAACTTTGTGGGGCATGGAGAATGAGCATGTCCCCTTTCATCACTTCCCCAGCTGCTTATGAGAAAAAGAAAGATATTCGTTCTCGACACAAATGTTATTCTGCACGATCCCAGCTGTATTTACGAATTCAGCAACCATGATATCATCCTTCCCATCACTGTTATAGAAGAGCTCGATAATTTCAAAAAAGGGAATGAAACCATCAATTTTCATGCCCGGGAATTTGCCAGAGCCCTGGACAGCATCAGCAGCAATAAGCCGTTTGAAAAGGGGTTTCGTATTGCCAAAGGAAAGGGCAAGATATTCATTGAGCTGGAATCGGAGTTCCATTCCGATATTGCCAAAAGCTTTTCTTCTCAAAAACACGACCATCGTATTCTGAACATCGCTTACCATGCCAGGCAGAAATACCCCAGCAATGAAGTCATGCTGGTAACCAAAGATGTCAACCTCCGCATGAAAGCCAAGTCCGTAGGCTTGTTAGCCAAGGATTATACAACTGATCATGTCAAGGATTTAAGTTCTCTCTATAAGGGCAGCCGAATTCTGGATGACGTTCCGGGAGAATTGATCGATGAGTTATACCAGGGAAATGGAGAGTTTGATGCTTCTTTACTCAACGTTGAGAAGGAACTCAGGCCGCATGAATATATCATTCTCAAGGGAGAAGGAAGATCCGCCCTTTGTGTCTATGATCCGCTCACTCTTCAGATCAAGCATGTAAAAAAGCTAACCGCCTACGGCATTAAACCGCGAAATGCAGAACAAGCATTTGCCTTCAATGCCCTCACCAATCCGGATATTAAGCTCGTCAGCCTTTCAGGAAAGGCCGGTACAGGTAAGACTTTGTTGGCATTGGCTGCCGGTCTGCACCTGCGTAAAAGTTTTCGACAGATTTTTATCGCCAGACCGATTGTACCTTTGAGTTATCGCGATATAGGATTTTTACCCGGCGACGTAAAATCCAAGCTGGACCCATACATGCAGCCTTTGTTTGACAACCTGGGAGTGATCCAGAATCAATACGGAGAAGCCGACACCAAACATCAGAATATTAAGGACTATCTTGAGTCTGAGAAGCTGGTGGTCGCGCCACTAGCCTATATTCGCGGGCGCAGCCTCGTGAAAGTGTTTTTCATCGTGGATGAAGCACAAAACCTGACACCACATGAAGTAAAAACAATCATCACCAGGGCTGGAGAAGGAACCAAGTTTATATTTACCGGGGATATGTTTCAAATCGATCACCCTTACCTGGACAGCCATGCTAACGGCATGAGCTACCTGATCGAACGGATGCAGGGTCAGAAAATCTATGCACACATCAACCTGGAAAAAGGCGAACGGTCGGAATTGGCTGAGATCGCTTCGAATTTGTTGTAGGAGTTAGGAGTTAGGAGTTAGAAGAAATGAAAATCAAAGAGCTGAGAAAAGTAACCAACTATAAATTCCTCAACATGTACGAATTGGATTATACGGATATGAGAGGAAACGATAAATCATGGGAGTTTGTATCCCGAAACCCTGAGCCCAAGTGCGTTCATCAGACTTTTTCGGAGCCTGATGCCGTGGTGATTGTTCCTTTTCATACCGGGCTTAACAAACTGGTGGTGATCGAGGAATTCCGGGTACCTTTGACCGGTTATCAATTCGGATTCCCCGCCGGCTTGGTGGACGAAGGTGAAAGCATAACAGAGGCAGGAAAAAGGGAACTAAAGGAAGAAACCGGACTTGACCTGACAAAAGTACTGAAGCAAAGTCCTCCTGTATACTCCACTTCCGGCATGACAGATGAGTCGGTTTGCATGCTTTATGTGGAATGCGATGGCGTCGACGACAACAAACAAAATGAAAGCTCGGAAGACATCAAAACACATTTTTTATCCCAACAGGAAACGATAGAATTGCTGCAGGACAAATCAATAAAGTTTGACGTCAAAACCTGGCTGGCACTCTCTACTTTTGCGCAAACAGGAACTTTATAATTTATGATTTTAGAATGTAGATTTTAGATTTACGGGTAGTGAAAGCTACGCTTTCGTTTTTAAATTTAGAAATATTCACTAATTGTAGTTGTAGGATGGGTAACTCGTTACCCATCAACCGGAACTAATCGCCAATCGCTAAAAACCGGAAGCTAATAGACTATGGACGAACAAAAATCTTATGTAATTGGGATCGCCGGTGGGTCAGGGTCTGGGAAGACTACCGTAATCAATAAAATTATGGAAAAGGTCGGTGAGGAGAATGTGGTAGTTCTGCAGCACGACTGGTACTACAAACACAATCCCCATCTTTCATTTGAGGAAAGAGCCAGTCTCAACTATGATCATCCGGAAGCATTGGAAACCACATTGATCATTACCCATTTAAAGGAACTGGTCGAAGGCAGACCGGTTACCGCCCCCCAATACGATTTCAGCAACCATTTAAGAAAAGATGAAACCCACCTGATCAAACCTACCGGCATCATCATTGTTGATGGAATTTTGATCTTCCGGGATGAGGCCTTGCGAGATTTGATGGATTTAAAAATCTTTGTGGACGCAGATTCTGATCATCGATTTATCCGCCGGATGGAACGTGATATAAAAGACAGGGGCAGAACCAGGGAGTCCGTTGTGAAAC
This sequence comes from SAR324 cluster bacterium, assembly GCA_028282825.1. GTDB lineage: Bacteria > SAR324 > SAR324 > XYD2-FULL-50-16 > XYD2-FULL-50-16 > JAHJTV01. The sequence goes on along the minus strand of JANQGZ010000123.1, from coordinate 100,780 downwards.
AATACCTGGAAACAGTAAAACCCATGCACGATCTGTTTGTCGAAACCAGCAAACGTTACGCGGATATTATTATTCCCCACGGAGGAAAAAACAAAGTTGCCATCAACCTGTTTATTTCGAAAATTGAATCGGTGCTGGCTGAAGCAGCGGGGGAGGAGTAGACAATTCAGAATGGCATCCTGACCGGTTTCACTTAAATCAATGCAATCCCCTTTTGCGTAATACCCAGTGCCTGGTGCCTTTTTTTACAACACATTCATTGCATCCACATTTAGAGCCAGACTAAATTGCTCGCCCGATGGAGGTGGTTCCGTTTCCGAAGGAATGGGAAACACCAGTGAAACTTTGTCATTCACTGTCACCTGCACCTGGTAACTGGCTCCCTGAAATCTGCAATCCACCACCTTGCATTTCAATTCCAACTCTCCATCCACAACTTGTGGTTGCGCATTGGGAATTCGGATCGATTCGGGTCTGACCAACAACAAGCTTTTTCCCTTAACAGGTTGGCCAGGTTTGAAAGAACCTATCGGGGTATCAATTATTCCGTTTGATTGTTTTGAAATCGGTACAAGATTCTGAAAGCCGAGAAATCGTGCAACAAACTCATTGACGGGATTTTTAAATAACTCTTCCGGCGTTCCGATTTGTTCGATGAATCCCTGGTTAAACACCGCTATTCTATCTGCCAACACAAATGCTTCATTCTGATCATGAGTTACAAACAAAGTGGTGACACCCACTTTTTTCAGAATCTGCCTTACATCCAGCACCAAACGTTCTCTCAATGCCCGATCCAAAGACCCCATCGGTTCATCCAACATTAAAAGCCTGGGATTGGGAGCAAGACTTCTGGCAAGGGCCACACGCTGCCTTTCACCACCGGAAAGATCATTGATATCCCTGGTTTCCATACCCTGCAATCCGACCAGTTCTATCATCGTTTTAGCCCTGCTTTTAATGGCATCATCACCCAGTCTTTGCATACGGAGACCAAATGCGATGTTTTCAAACACATTCTTGTGGGGAAACAGGGCAAACTCCTGGAACATCATGGTGAATTTTCTGCGAAACGGCGGAATGCTTCCCAAATCGATGTTATCAAAGCGAACACGTCCCTGGTCCGCTTTTTCCAAACCCGCAATGATGCGCAGCAAGGTGGTTTTACCGCAGCCGGATGGACCCAAAAGACAGAGAATCTCGCTTTGACAAATAGTCAAATCCACTCCCTTTAATGTGGGTAGACTGTCATGGGATTTATGAATGTTTTCTACCTGTAACAGGTCTGTATGCATGTTCATTTAAAACTCACCTATCTGGCGTACTCGTATTTTTTCAAGTAGTAAAAAACCCACGGTTGTGACCATCATCAAAATACTGCTCATGGCCATAGCCTGTCCAAAATTCATCTCCCCGGGTTGACTTAAAAACCTGTAGATGGCCAACGGCATGGTAGGTGCCTGCTCCGTTGCGACAAACACAGACGCACCAAATTCTCCCAGGCTGACCGTAAACGCAAACACTGCTCCTACCAGCAATGCCCTGCTGATGATCGGCAGATCAATCACTAAAAAGGCTTTCAAAGGATTCGCTCCCAGCAGAGACGCTGCTTCTTTCAGATGTGCCGGTAAACTCCTAAATGCCGGCAACAAACTGCGAACCACAAATGGAAACGCCACCAGGGTATGGGCTATGGGAACGATCATTAAGGACGTTCGCAGGTTCAGGGGCGGCTCATCCAATGCAATGATAAATCCGAATCCCAGGGTCACGGCTGATGTTGATAAAGGCAACATGAATATTGGATCCATGATACTGCTAAATCGATGCTTTTTGCCGGAAAGATAGACCGTCGCCAGCAAGCCCAAAACAACGGCAAATACCAGCGTCAGTAAGGCATATCCTACGGAATAACCAACAGCTTTCACCGGAGGTATGTAGAAAACAGAGCGGATGGGGTTGTCAAATAACGCCTTGTAAAAATCGAGGGTAGCTCCTGTTTCCGACCAAAAAGACTGAAACAACAGAGATAGGAGCGGAGCCCCCAACAACAGAAGCACAAACAGAGTATTCAGGATGATTATGGACTTTTCTCCGGTGGTTTCCGGTCTTCGCTGGGTGTTGACAATGGATTCGGGATTAAGACTGACCGTTGACTTGCGCTGCAGACATGTGTAAGCCCACATCAGGATAAAGGTAAAAATGATCTGCACCAGGGATAAAGCCGCTGCCATGGGCAGGTTAAACATATAGACAGCCTGACGATAGATCTCCACTTCCAGGGTTGAAAATCGCGGACCACCCAGAATTAAAACCACCCCAAAAGAGGAAAAACAAAATATAAAAATGAGAAGCCCGGCTGTGAAAATAGCCGGTTTCAGCAGTGGAAGCGTGACTTTAAAAAAAACCTGTTTTGGAGATGCGCCGAGCAAACCGGCAGCTTCAAACAAAGAGGGTTGTAAACCAGCCCAGAACCCGCCGACAATCCTTAACACAACGGTGTAATTATAAAAAACGTGGGCCAGCAATATAAACCAGATGGTGTAATGGATTTTGATTGGCGGCGATTCCAGACTGAAAATACGCATCAGCCATTCATTCATCAAACCATTGTCGCCCAGAAAAGCCTGGAATGCGGCGGCGACCACTACCGTCGGTAAAACAAAAGGAACTGTTGTAAAGGCATGCAACCAGTTTTTACCAAAAAATCTAAACCTGGCAAAAATATAAGCACCCGGCATAGCAACTACCAGGGTAATCAGAGTCGATGCTGCAGCCTGCCAAAAAGTAAACCAGAGTGTTTTTACATAGTAATGTTTGCTAACCAGTTGACCAAGGTTTGCCAGATTCCATCTGCCTTCCGGCAGGAAACTGACACCAAAGATGCTCAATAGGGGATAAAAGTAAAACACCGCCAGAAAAACCAGGGGAATGCCGGCGGTGAGATAGATCGATGTGTGTTTGATAGGTTACCTCAGTACAGTGTCTGTCCAATCTTCAATCCATTTTTCCCGATTGGCGGTTATTCTTTCAGAAGAAAGGATTACGGGATTTTCAGCCAGTTTTGCATGTTTAACAAACACGTCGGGTTGTTTGGCATCACGATTCGCAGGGAAGACAAACATTTGGAGAGGTATATCTTCCTGGAATGTTTTGCCAAGGAGAAAATCGATCAGCTTTTTTGACATTTCCGGTTTCTTGGTGCCTTTGAGAATGCCAGCAAATTCTATCTGTCGAAAACATGATTGGTCACTAACTACGGCAGCAGTAGGAGCTTCCTTGGGTTTTACCTTGGCATAAAAAACCTCAACAGGAGGGCTGCTGGCATAGCTCACAACAATCGGCCTGCTGCCTTTGGAAGCCGCGGTAAAATGCCCCCAATAAGCTTCTTCCCAGCCATTAACCACCAGCACATCAGCTTGCCTGAGCTTCTTCCAATATTCCAAATATCCCGGCTCACCAAATTGACCAATCGTCGCAAACAGAAACGCCAAACCCGGAGACGATGTTGCCGGATTTTCGACAACAGTCAAACCTTTATAAGCCGGTTTTAGGAGATCAGACAGGTTTTGGGGTGGCGTTATCTTTTTGGTTCTAAACCAGCTTTTGTCGTAATTCAGGCAAACATCACCAAAATCAACGGGCAGAAGCCTGTTCTGTTTATCCAGTTTTAGATGATCATGAATCTGCTTTAACCCGGGAGATGCATAGGGAATAAAAATACCAGCTTTTAAGGCTCGGCTCATAAAGGTGTTATCGATACCATAAAACACATCCGCCATGGGATTGTTCTTGGACAGAATCGCTTTGTTTACCGCTGATCCGGTGTCACCAGCCTTTAAAAATCTTAACTTGACCCCATGCTGTTTTTCAAATTTTGCAACAACATCTTTACTAACATTGAAACTATCGTGAGACATCAGTGTGATTTCGTTCTCCGCTGCCTGAATATGGCCGGAACCTATGACGGTCACTGACAACAAAAGTATTACGCTACAAAGTAATCGACTCATTTGCTCCTCCGAAATGTTGTTATTACTGTAAATATGGCTTTTTTGGGCAAAAAAAAAGCCACCCGGAATTTCGGACGGCTGAAAATGAATCTGCATTTTCCTCCACCGGCATTATCCGGATCAGGTTCTACGGTCGGAATCACATTCAGATTCCTTCTCAGCCTGGTTTGTCCAAGCTCCCGACAGATAGTTAATCTGTTTTATCTTGCTCTGTGCTTAAGAGTAAGAGTTGGCCCGACCTTATGTCAAGTTTTTGTATCGTAATTGCTCTATTAATTCAGTTTTCCACATTTCATGTTGGCAGGAACCGACTCATCGATCTTTTGAGGATAAGCCAAATTCAAATTATCCATAATTACAACGAACTCTTCCAATGTCTTGCCACTTCCCAACCTGGGGTTATGTTTTTTCTCCTCCCCTATGGTTGAACTCCACATCCCCTTATAATCATGCGCGGGATAGACAATAGTGTCATCCGGCAGGGTGAAAAGCTTGTTGTTCACACTATTATAGAGATTTTCGGAAGACCCCTGCTGAAAATCTGTACGCCCGCATCCCCTTATTAATAAGGTATCACCAGTAAATATCATATTTTCGATCTGGTAGGTTGTACAACCATCCGTATGACCAGGCGTAGATATGGCTTTCACAATAAATTGACCAAACGCCAGCTCTTCGCCATCTTCCAGGATCAAATCAGCGCAGTCGACACCGGCACTGGCACCATATATAACCAAGGCTCCAAGTCTGTCCCGAATTTCAGAGGCAGAAGTAATGTGATCAGCATGCACATGGGTCTCCAACAGGTATTTCAGATCCACCCCTAATTCTTTGATTAGGTTTATATCCCGATCCATCATCTCCTTCACCGCATCGATTAGCACACCTTCCATGGATCGGGAATCATAAAGCAGAAACGTATGAGTGCAGGTTTCTTCTTCAAACAATGGTCTCATTTTCAGAAATGAATTCGTCCTTGACTCAGTCATATCAGATACCTCCGCAGAGTTTTTCTAAGAGATTCTCAATTTTGCATCGATAAAACTACCAAATATTCCATTACCAGGCAAGATGAATTGATTTTTTCATTTCAGATATTGTTGATCATTTTAGTTGACAATGAAAATCCTGTGAACACTCTTAGCTCTAACGGACAGGACTGGATGTATTCACCTCGATACCGCTAGGAATGCTTTCTGCAATTATCATGAATAGTTAACTTGGGTAACGCCAATTTTACAGGTTTTACGCAAATTCATATATAACCGATAACCCAACATTGGAAGATCTATGAAAGAACTAATTGGAAACACAGCCCTGATCCAGCCCATAGCGGGTGGAATTTTGATAGGACTGGCCAGTATTGGACTCATGCTGTTTAACGGCAGGATTGCCGGTGTATCCGGTATATTGAAAGGAGTTATTCAATACCAAAAAGGCGACTATTTATGGCGTGCTACATTTGTGATTGGCATGGTGTTAACCGGCCTTGTCATGAGTTTTGTTTATCCTCAATTTGCAGTTATAGAGATCAATCGCTCCCTGGTGGCTTATGGTGTTGCCGGTCTGCTAATTGGACTTGGTGCCGGCTTGGCAAACGGTTGTACCAGTGGTCATGGAGTGTGTGGTGTAGGCCGGCTTTCCAACCGATCCGTTACCGTTACCATGGCGTTTACGGTAAGCGGTATAGTAACGGTCTGGGCAATCAATACTTTCCTGGGAGGAACGATATGAAAACACAAGCCGTAGCCAGTTTTTTCAGTGGTGCTCTATTCGCAATAGGTTTAGCTGTGTCCGGAATGACGCAGCCGGCAAAAATCATTGGCTTTTTAGATGTCTTTGGTGACTGGAATCCAAGTCTGGTATTTGTCCTGGCAAGTGCTGTGGGTGTTTACTATGTATCGTTTCAATTCGTAACCAAGCGCAAAACACCTTTGCTTGGGCCTCAATTTTTTGTACCAACCAGAAGTGACCTGGATATACGGTTGATTGCAGGGGGTCTTTTGTTTGGTGCAGGCTGGGGAATAAGCGGACTTTGTCCCGGGCCCATCCTTTCCACTGTTGCTACCGGAACAGCACCTGTTTTAGTCCTTCTGGTATTTATGTTGGTCGGCCTGTATACATCCGCCCGGATAGGTAAAAAGTGGTTGTAGAAAATCTAGGTGTCGGTCTTTTACGCTGACACCTATATATGTGAAACCATCCTTAATGTAGCCAGTTTTGAGTTAACTCACGGAAAATCAAATACTCGAATCTTGACGTATACGCGCACGTTCACGAACACGGATTTGGATCAACGCAAAGACGAATAACATAACCGGGCTCATGGGACTCCGATTTCATCAACAAAAATAACGTTTCGACCCTCAAGGACATCATGGAAAGTATTTTACAACGCTGGGTTCCAGCCTTCGACTGGCTCAGAAAATACAAATCAAAAAACCTGCGGGGAGATGCCATTGCAGGTATTACAACCGCCGTCATGCTAATTCCCCAGGCAATGGCTTATGCTCTTTTGGCAGGTTTGCCGCCGGTAATCGGTCTGTATGCATCGATCGTCCCGTTACTTGTATACGCCATGTTTGGTACATCGCGGCAATTGGCCGTGGGACCGGTTGCAATGGTAGCCTTACTTGTTGCAAGTGGTATCGGTTCCATGGTAACACCTGGTGACATAGGCACCTATGTTGAACTGACGATATTGCTGACGCTGCTCGTCGGAGTCATTCAATTGGCAATGGGGGTATTCCGCCTGGGTTTCATGACAAATTTTCTCTCTCACCCTGTGATCAGTGGTTTTACTTCAGCAGCGGCCCTCATCATCGGCTTTTCCCAGCTGAAGCATATTGTCGGCATCAATCTTCCCCGTTCCGAAAACATTTTAAAGACCCTTTATCTCACCTTTCAACAGGCAAGCGACATTAATCCCGTGACTCTGATCATGGGATTGATCACCATTGTTTTTCTCATTTTCGCCCGTAAAGTCAGTCCATTACTTCCCGGTGCCTTGATCATAGTAATAATTTCGTCTCTTGTTACCTGGTTTTGGGATTTAAAAAAGCTGGGAGTAAGCATTGTCGGTGAAATACCCGCCGGTCTTCCTCCTTTTAGTGTTCCATCCATTCAACTAGAAGAGTTGGGAGCCTTGCTTCCCATTGCCTTGACTATCTCCTTTGTTGGATTTATGGAATCCATTGCGGTCGGAAAACAGATAGCTACGGAAAAACAATATGAAATCGATGCAAACCAGGAACTGGTCGCACTGGGCGCTGCCAACCTGTTTGGAGCTTTTTTCAAGTCCATGCCTGTTACCGGTGGTTTTTCGAGAACAGCTGTCAACAAGGATGCCGGAGCGAATACCAGTTTGGCAGGAATTATCACGGCACTGGTCATTGCAATAGTCTTACTGTTTTTCACTCCATTGCTCTATTTCCTGCCTAAAAGCATTTTAGGCGCTATTATCATGGTTGCCGTCTTCGGATTGATTGACCTGCACGAAGTAACCTATCTTTGGAAAGTAAAAAGGGATGATCTGGTTCTTCTTCTCATCACTTTTTTCGCCACCCTGGGTTTTGGAGTGATGGAAGGCATTTTTACAGGCATCGGGATTAGCATGTTCTGGTTCGTGGTTAAAACCACCAGACCCCACTATGCCGTTTTAGGAAAGCTTCCCAACCGAAATGACTATAGAAATATAAAACGTCACACCACCCAGACCGATGAAAATATCTTGGTTATACGATTCGATGCCCAGTTTTATTATGGAAATGTGTCCTTTCTCAAGGAAACCCTCAAAAAAACTGAAATTAAAAAAGGAGCACAGCTTAAAAGTATAGTGATTGATGCCGGTTCGGTTAATCAATTGGATTCATCAGCCGCCAGGGCTTTGGAAGAGATCGCTAATGAATATCGAACGCGAAACATCAATCTCTACTTTGCCAATGTTAAAGGGCCGGTTCTGGATGTGATGAAGCGTTCGGGGGTCTACGAAATGCTGGGAGATGATTGTTGTTACAAGAATGTCCATGAGGCTGTTGAAGCTGCTAAGACAAAGAAATCGTGACTAAATGTTATCCTGACGAAAGTGAAGGATCTGTCAGAGACTCCGAGAGATTCTTCACTATCGTTCAGAATGACATCTTGGCCAACTCTTCTTAAGTTAACGACATTAATTAATTATCAATTGATTATTAAAAGCCCTTTTCGAATAATCATAACAACTAGTGATCAACGATCTCCAATCTCAAACGATGGGCAACGAGTTGCCCATCTTACAACTTTCACAATGGACTCCCAGGTTGCAATCGGGTTAGACCGGATTAAAGGCTATGCCGGAATAGAAAGCACAAAGGATGTTCCTTTATCAATCGCCGTTCGAATTGAAATACTGCCTCCCAGGTCTTTGAGAACAGTCTTTACCGCGTCAAGCCCCACACCCCTTCCTGAGATATTGCTGACGGAATCGGCTGTGGAAAAACCGGGTTTGAAAATCAGTTTTACAGAATCATCATCTGTCAGGTCTTGAGATTGGGAATCGGTAATAAGTCCTTTTTCTATGGCAATTTTTTTGATTTTGCCGGGATCGATGCCAGATCCATCATCACTGATAAGCAGTTTGTATTTGCTGTTTTCCTGTTTGGCTTCAATAATCAGGCTGCCTTCTTCCGGTTTACCCAGCATTTTTCTGGTATCCGGATCTTCCAAACCATGATCGACGGAATTCCTGACCAGATGCACAAGGGTATCAAATAACGGATTCAAGCGATCAAAAGGAACTTCAACATCGGTACCCCTGGTAATGATCGATACTTGTTTTCCCAGTTTATCAGCCAATTTCGAAGCAGATGTCGCATATTTCTTCAGAACGGGCTTGATCGGCTGTTTTTTCATTTCTTCAATCAGTGATTTGATTTCAGTGACGGTCAGTTTCCCCTTCTGGTCAACCAGTTGCTCCAGCCTTTCCAATTTCTCTTTGGGAATCCGATAGACCCGACTTCTGCTTTGGTCTATTTCCTCCCAGGTTACAATGTCCTGAACATGATCCAGTGAATTTCTCAGAACATAAATCATGCTGTTTATCTGCTCACAGATCTCTTTAATCAAAGTTGCATCATCCAATTTTTCTTCTTTGGAAGCTTCCAGAATCTGATCTTCCAATTCATGGGCTTTTTCCGAAAAATCAAATAATCCAAAGCTGGCCGACCCACCCTTCAAGGTATGAAACTGTCTCAACAGGGTGTTGCTGTCGAGAGGTCCGCCGTTTTTTTTCAGATCATCCACTGTCTGAATCAAAAAATTGTCTGTTTCCTGGACAAACTGGATAAAGCCGTCTTTATCCCTTGCAATCCGAACAATGAGTTCATTAATCCGTTCATCTTTTTCCAATTGCCTGGCAAGTTGTCGCTCCTGGGTTACGTCGGTCAGGATCACCATCATCTTGTCGGAGATTTCCTTACTGGTTGCCTTAATAAATCGATAATCCATATCCAGAATTCTGCCATGAAGATCAAGTTCCCCGGGGAGCAAATCTTCAAGTAGTTTTAAATCGCCAACTCCGTCAAACAGCAGATCCATTAATTCCTTAACCTTTTCCTTTTTTTCAGCAACCATTAAATCCAACGCATCTCTTCCCTGGATTTCATGCTGGAAAAACGCTTCGCAGGCTTTGGAATACTCATCATTAATCACGTAATCAGGACCAAAACTAAAAAATCCCTGACCCGTATTATCCAACAAATCTCCAATCGCGGCCTTGCTTTTGATAATCTGGCGATAGCTTTTTTGCAGTTGGGAGATCATCTGGTTAAACGCCCGAGTTAGAATACCAATTTCATCTTTTGCAGGCGACTGCACCAGATCCACCTCCTCGCCTTTTTGTATGGAGCCAGATTCCATGACTCGTTGCGTAAAATTGGTCAGTTTTTTCAAAGGTTCGACAATTTGTCCTGCCATCAACCAGATGATGATAAACAGAACAGCCAGGTTTCCCAAGGCATTGGTTGTCAATGCAATGAAACGATCCAATTTTCGAGCCGGCAAATCAGTCAGATCAAAGGTGATTTGAACCCCGTTGACTTTAACCGTGTATAAAAGCTGTGATTTGTCTTCACCATTGATGACAATATTTGTGGACTCCATGTCCCCGATTAAACCCTCTGCATCAAAGATAAGATTGAGAGGAATTGTTGTCTCACCGGATTCAACAGGCACGTCTTCGATCTCTTCAACAACTTCTATTTCTTCGCCCTGAGCGCCTACAGCTGCTGCAGCGACTTGTGGGGCAGTCGCCTGAGGATTGACCTTGGCCTGTTGCTGTTCGAATTTATTGAAGAAGCTGCCTTCCAGTCTTTGTAAAAATTCTTCCCTTTCAACGCATGAGGGATGATCATCGTCGATTTTCATGCCTACAACTTCCGTCCTGCCGATACGATCCAATAAATTAAAAAAGAGGATGCCATCTTTTAGTACAATACAATCGATCGCCACAGACAGGTTGAGAGCTTTTTCGTTGTAAGTTGCAAGGATATCGTTTTCAACCTGTTGCATTTCATACGTGGTGGAAACTCCCTGGAAGATAAACACTCCGATAAATATTCCGACCAGGATCTTTGTGCGAATAATCCGGTTCTGCCACCAGTTTGTCAGACCTTTGCCTGACGATTTGTTACTATCCATGGTTTTCTCTTGTCTGCTGTTTCGATTGCTTGTCATATAAGTCAGTGGAAGGGAGTCCTTAATCGGTTATTCAGCAATCAAACCATACCAGGGCGTCGGATTGACCGGGCATCTCCAGTAATACCGTCCGGGTTTGAGTTTTATGGCACGTGATAGTTTTTGATCTCCCGGTTTCCATCCACCTTGAAGATATTGTGTTTCTTTGGTATCCGCGTTGATAATCTGAATTCCGAATTCCTCACCGACCCTGTTGGACATTTGGTCGCTCACCACCATGTTGATTTTAAAATACTCGTTGGCCGGTAATCGAGTCAGTTTCGTCTTTTCAGGCATATCATTACCATCACTGGCAGCAACCCTCTGGTTACGCAGACTGGCGCAATGAGGCTGCCGATAGTCAGTGCTGGTCCTGGTTTCCGGATTTTCCTCCATTTCTTCAAAAATACAGTTCTTTTGAGTGATGGGATAAACCTTGATGGTTCTTACCTTCAGGCGCACCCTGATTTTGGCTTCATCCAATTCCTCGTTATAGTTGATATTATCCTGCCAGGGAGTATACCCAAAAGCAACTGCCGGTAATAGTATGGTAACAGCTAAGCCTACGATCAAAAACTTAGCGATTTGACGTATCGTGTCCATAATATCCTCATATGTAAGACGGTCTTATGTTCCGAGGGCGTTAAAAACCCATGAAGGTGCATTGTGCAACAACCATACCTTGGATAACAATCTGTTTTTATTAACTATTTAGAAAAACAGATTGTATCACACCTGTCTCAAGTTTAAACCATTGAGACTATTTATCAATAAAAAAAACAAATTGGTCAGTTGCGATGTATGGAATCTGTTAGTTCCTTCAAGAGATTCTTCACTGTCATGACTGACGACACTGATGTCTCACAACCTGTCGAATTTGATAAACCATCCGAAACTTTTTAGCGCATCATGGTTCTGACTTACGATTTTGGGTAACGAGGTCCAAATCATAAACGACTGTTCAGACAGTACAAATAGATAAAACCCCAAAATTACCCTACTAATATGACGATTTAATAAGTTTTGGCCAGCATCTTGCAGTTTTTCATCTATCTTTAAATGCAACCATGAGGAGCTAGATGAAAAATCAAAATGACAACAAAAGACTGGTATTGATTGGTATTCGCAGGAAAGGGGAAAAAGGCTTTCAAAAAAGAATTGACTCCGAAATTACATCAAATCAATCTACTAGCGATGAGATTGGTCAGGAAATACCTTTTACTCCTGCTTCCAATTCCAACCAGATCCTTAACCTGCTTTCAGATTAAATTTCAGCAGATTTTTACTTCCTAAAAATGAAAGCAGGTTCATATATTTTTAAGAAGTTGATTGGAAATTTTGGTTAGGCAATAACCTCCCATCCGATTAATTCTTACCCTATCTAGTACTACTCTCCCAGAGTCCGTTCTTTTCTTGCCTTAAAATTTATATTGCGCTTGTTATCTTGCTCGTGCTCGTAAACGATCGTTTTTGTTTTTATATTAAGCAAGTATATTAAGTTTTCAAGCCCAACAGATTTTCATAATTGTGCGGTACCATTTCGTTCTTATCTGAATCTGAAGATATCTCTTTCTCAAGATTCTCAATTTTGGTTCACGGTTACGGTCACGTTAACAAGCACGAGCACGTTCCCAAAAAAAAATTGAATTCTGGAAAATGGAATTAATTTGGTAATTTGAAGACTAGGGGGGAATAAACACAATCCGGATGAAAGTTAATCAAAGCGATATCGATCAATTTCAGCCATATTCTGACAGGATGGATATGTTAACGATTAATATCGATTAAAATCTCTCAATTTATTTCATCTTCACGAGGAATGTAATCGATATCATGTTTTGGGGCCATGCCAATAGTCACTGCTTTGGCATTTTCAAGATTTTCAGAACACTCAACCGTATCAAACCGGCGACGCAACTTTTTCTTGTCATGGTCCTTAAACAGTACCTTGCGGGTGCATTGCCACTTGTGTTGAACAACCAGGGGCCGAACGGAAAATTCCTTGTAACACTCGTCCCTGAAGCGCTCTGAATCCACATGTCCCCAACAGACATAGTGACTGGGATCACCACTCTGATCGAAACACTCATAAATATTAATAGCTTCGGATCGTTCCATCATATTTTCAAAGAGTTATAAAGATTTTTCTCCGGGGTTGATTGTATATTTTGATGCAATTTACAAACCTAAGGTGTCAGCATTTGGAATCCGAAATTTCAACATATGTTTAACACAGAAATAACCGGTGCATAGAAGCTAAAATAATTGCTTTCGTCGCGGAACATTATTTTTGTACAATTTTTGTATGTACGTGATATCATGTTGCTATCGAAACCAAGAATCAAACCTGAATTGAGCTAAATCTCATAAAAACAAACGGTTACCAATTTTACCTATGGAACAAATTCGTCGTTCTTATTGTTTGGTCATCGGTATACTCCTGACGATAACCGCTCATTTCGAGTTGGTGGCGCAAACAACCCCCACTGTACCCCAAAGCATCAATGAGGTCGGAAGAAGCTATCGCTCCCTCGCCATGGGAAATACGGGTATCGCCAGTGCCAATGACAGTTCCGCTCTTTTCTATAATCCCGCAGTCCTGGCAAATGTAGAAGGATGGTGGTTAGACTACGGAACCTGGACAGCCGAAGGAACACAGAAATTCACCCCGGAAGATGCTGGGCTGATTATGATTTCAACAACCTATCCCTATATCAATCGGGATGGGCTTTCTGAGACCAATAAATCAAAATTTCTTGCTATAGAAGATGCCTATCTCCGTGGAAGTGCCGGTTTGACCTTGACAGCCAACATCATGAGCGAAGGGTTGACTATTGCAGGTACCTATGTGATTGAAAATTCTATAGCTTCCCTGGATTCGGGAAATTATGTTTATCAAAGGGATGATGTAATCCGAAAGTACGGATTGTCTATTCCCATTGGACTGGGTCAGTTTGTAATCGGATTGGCAAGAAGCGACATCACGCGAAAGACCTCATTGGAAGCATCCACGGATACCATCACCAATTGGGGCGACGAAGAAACGGGAACCGGGTATGATGTCGGCATTCTATTTCGAATGGCTAATAAGGCCAGAATAACCTGGGGCTTGGTTGCCTACAATGCAGGTGGAACGAAGTTTGGTTCTTCTTCTGACAATGAGGTCGAACAAACCTATGGTATTGGTGTCTCCATGAATCATGACCTGGGAATTTTCCGCATTGTACCTGCAATCGATGTCCGAAACATAGGTTCTCATCTGGACAAGCAGAACACCGTGCATGCCGGCCTTGAAATAGGTATGTTTCCCAACTCTACAGGCGGCAGCTATCTTTCCTACAGGGTCGGTTACAACCAGGGGTACACCACAACGGGAATGGAGCTGAATCTATTCAATCGGTACATCATTCTAGGTTGGGCCAACTACGGCGAAGAAATTGGAACCGCCGACGATCCAAAGGAAAATCGCAGAACAGTCTATTACTTCAATTTAGCTTTCTGATTGCTCTTCTCCTGTGAATTACAGTCAATTTTTCTAAACGGATTGTTCACTGTTTGTTGATTTCCTGAGCCCACATAAAATCACAACCCGCTTTATTTGCCGCTCCCTGGTCTACTTTGCTGTCTCCAACGAATAAGGTATTTGAGCATTCGATATTATACAACTTCGTGATCCTCTGCAGCATTCCCGGTTCAGGTTTTCTGCACTCGCATCCTCCCTTGGGATTATGGGGACAATATTGAATTGCCCCTACAGGTGACATGAATCCAAACACTTCCCTAACCATATTTTCCAATAATGAACGACATTTCCCTTCCGTCAGCTCCTCGAAATGAACAGGTGCCTGGTTGGAAGCAATTCCAAACCGTTTGGCTTTCCAGTCGTAAAGCGCTATCTCTTTTTGCATATTCGGGATAATCTGCCATTGGTCATCATTTACCGGATATTCACGTCCGTCAGGGCATTCTCTGATGGTGTCATCTGCATCAAATATAACCAAATCATAATGTGTAAAATTCATTAGTTTATCCTTAATTTTCAAATTTGATTTGTCTTCCAGGCTCCTTTCCAATAGAGAAACAAAAACACCAGCATTTCGACAAATTGGGCCAGAATAAAACTAAACCAGACTGCATTGAGTCCCCAATCAAAAAGATAAATTACGACCAGCAAAAAGGGTAACTGCACCAACCAAAGAGAAATAATACTGGATGTTAGAAAAGGCAGGTTAAATCCTGCCCCGTAAAATGCGGGCTTCAGACCAGATGAAACTCCCAAAAACACAAGTCCCGGCATTGTGATCAGCAACATTGTCACGCTGATTACAATAACCTGACTATCATTCGTAAAGAACTTGATAATGGTTTCCGGAAAGAGATAGACCACAAACGTGGCTAACGTCATCAATACAGAGCCATGAATACAAGCTGTCGTGATGGTCTTTTTTATCTGGTCGAGTTGCTTTGCTCCCAGGCTTTGACCGACAATGGACGTCCCGCCTAAAACCAAACCCATCAAAGGAATTGTGACAAAATCATTAATCACCTTACCGATCCCCATGGCTGCGACAGCACCTGTACCATAAACGGAAACCAGTTTTAATACCAAAAGATTAAAAAAGTGAATAAAGAAAATACTAATGCCCGATGGAAGACCGATCGTGACCAGCTTTTTATCGATCTCCCAGTTCAGTTGAAATAATCCCCTAAAACTCATTTTTGCTTTCGCTTTTCCGGATAACAGCAGGTAACAGCCAACTAAAAAGGAGACTATTGTGGATATTACCGTGGCCAGGGCTGCTCCGAAAACACCGAGGTTTAGACCGGGTATTTCAAGTCCGGGAACACTTTCAAACATCAAAATCGGATCAAGGATCAGATTGATGAAGGCGGCTAAAAACAGAATAAACATGGAAAGGGA
The DNA here is from genome assembly GCA_028282825.1 of SAR324 cluster bacterium. GTDB lineage: Bacteria > SAR324 > SAR324 > XYD2-FULL-50-16 > XYD2-FULL-50-16 > JAHJTV01. Next base: position 85,135 of record JANQGZ010000123.1, on the reverse strand, counting down.
GGCATTTCCAACACTACGCAGAACAGTGTTGATGCTTGCCAACGCAAACAACAAAGGAAGAGAGATGATTCGAATATATCCGTACTCCAAGGCCAGCTTGAGTACCTCAGCGTCATCTGTAAAGAAGGAGACTAAAGGCTCTAAAGCTACCAGTAGAAGTGGGGCTGCAATTATTCCCAGAAAGGCTTTAAATGCAATGGTTTGCTCTATGACCAACTGGGTCTGCTTTCTGTCTTTCGCTCCAAATAGTTGTGAAACAAGCGACAGTGAACTGATTCCTATGATCTCATTGAGAACAACTGCCATCCAGTGGATTGTGAGGAAGATAGCCACCGCAGCAACAGCTTCGGAAGAAATTCGGCCGATCCACATCAAATCCACCAGATCTCTGACGGAGCGGAAGAGCATACCCATTGTGATGGGTGAAGATATTACCAACAGATTTCTGGTTACCGATCCCTTAGTGAGGCCGCTTTTCATAGTTTGAGTTATTGAGTTCAATTAGTGGATGTGGAAATAGGTAGATCTTCCCTGGCCCCCCATTCTGTCCACGAGCCATCGTAAACAGCCAGATTATAGTAACCACACACATAGGCTGCCAGGGCAGCGATACAGGAGGTCACTCCGGAACCGCAATTGAACACCAGCTTTTGTTCTTTTGATGACGCAATCTGTTCAAATCGAAACGATAATTCTGCTGTTTCAAGCAACTGACAATCATTTATCAGTTCCTTGAAATGGATATTGGCTGCGGAAGGAATGTGGCCCGATCTCAATCCCTTGCGAGGTTCCGGTTCACTCCCGGAAAATCGTTTGGGAGATCGTACATCAATAAATTGCGTACCCGGATCACCAAACGCCTGTAGCAAATCTTCCACTGAATAAATAAACGACTTACGATACTGTGCAATGAAACCTCCCTCCCCGGTTGGACTGGATTCCTTGTCCTCAACAGGAAGATCGGATTGTTCCCACTTGGGCAAACCGCCATTCAGGACAGCCACATTATCATGCCCCATAGACTTGAACATCCACCAGGCTCGTGGAGAAGAATAGATTCCCCTGTTATCATACACGATAATCGTACTGTGATTGGTAATTCCAAGCTTGCTTGTCTCTTTGGCAAACACTTCCGGAGTTGGCATGGAATGAGGCAGGGGATTTGAAGGATCACAGATGGTTTTTTCGAAGTCGAAAATTCTGGCTCCCGGAATGTATTTTCTTTCTCCGGAAACCGCAGGACCGGATATTGTTTTGCTCATGCCAGCATCGAGAATAACCAGGTTGGGTTCGTTCAAATGGCACATTAACCATTCGTTGGAAACAAGTACATTGTTGCTTAAATTCATTGAGCTGCTAGAAATAGAGTGTAACAAAACAGTTTTTGCAAGTAAAAACCGATGAATGGTGGGAAAGAGGTGTAGGCGACGTTTTAATCTTCAGATTGGAAGTTCAAATTTCAAAACGTCATAGTTATTTATTTTAATTTTACAAACCAAATCAAATCCAAGTTTCAAGTAAAACTGTCTAAGTATTGTCCGATCATCACAATCTACACGGAGAAACCTGTATTGATGATAACGAGCAAAATCCCTGATTAAATCAACTGCTGCAGCTCCCTTTCCTTCTCCGCTATAAGATGGATGAATAGCCAGCTTGTGAAAAAACAGACTGGTGTTGTCTTCTATCTCGGGCCAAAAATCAGGGTCGGCTGTCTGTAAAAACGCAACACCGATGTCATAACCGTTTTCTTTAAAAAAGACCAGCTCGGAAAGCTTATATGACTGTTTTAAACCCTCTTCGGATACTTGATGACGAGTCCATAGTGATTTACCTTCTGCATCCAGTTTATCTACAACAGCAAGCAGAATCTCACTGGCACGTTTCCAGTCATCTACATTTGATGCTTGAATTAGTTTCATCTGAGCCCCCCATAACCGGGAAAAGGGTTTTGAGTGGATTTCCAGGCCATTGAACCAGGCATGAGCAAATCACTCAGAATCAGTCATGGTGTCCATCTCCCTCAACGTTTTTTACCACAGTCTATAGAACCTTTCTGGCCCTGGTAATCAACAAATCATCGGGTTTGGTTTCATATTTTTGACACAACTCCGCTACCATCTGATGAATTCTTTCCTGAACATCCAGAAACACCGGATTTAATTCATTTTGTCGATCTTTGAGTCGCTGTTCCCGTGCAGATGCTTCCCTTCGTTTTGGCATTTCAGATTTAAACAGCTTTATCTCTTCTTCGGTCAGATCCAGATTTGCAATGCTCTGATCGACAAGAACAACATCCAATGCCAGCAAAAGATCGGCAACCTCTTCTCTGGTGTAAGGAATTCTGTGAAAGTGACCTTTTAGCGAACTGATCAACATCTGGTTATTGTAAAAACTGACATTATCAACGATGCTTTCTACATCGCGATAATCGCGATACATATCGATTAAGACCAGCTCCCCGCCTGGAGCCAACAATGCTTCCATGCGCTTCAATTCCTGCAGCGGGAACTGAAAATGATGGAGGGCAAAGGTAGAAAATACCAGATCAAAACTACTCTTATGCAGAAAACCGATAAATTCCTCCGAGGTATTGTCTATGTATTCTATTGTTCCTTCGACAGGCTTTTCCCGGATACACGTCTCATCCGACCAGCTATCTATGCCTGCCAGACTTACCAAATCCGGAAACCTCTCATGTAACTTGCCAAGAAGTCTTCCGTCGCCACACCCGTAATCGCATATTGAACTTACCTTATGTTGAGCGATTGATTCACTCAGATGGCTAATTATGATGTTGTCTTCTTTTACTTCAAGAATTTCAATAATTTCCACGGAGGCCTCCTTGGATTCGGTTCTGGTTAGAGAATTATGAGTTTGTATAGGGCTTGAGTTTTTTTTGGTTTATTCAATCACAGACCTTTATAAAACTCTCTATGTTTGTATGAAAGGTGTCAATGGGAGTTAAACTCTATTTGAAAGAGTTTTGGGACATGTTATCAGAATCTTGATTGAAGCAGATTAAAAACGGTAGGGCGGCCCTCGGAAATAGAGATGATTCGGCCTTAATTGAACGCCCGTATGCTGAATGAGGACATTTAGAATGATTAATTAAAAACATATTTGCCTTTTGACACAGTTGTATTGGGAGGAACTTTGTGGGTTTCAAAATATTCAAATCCCGGTTTCAGGTTTTTCCAGAAATCGATCCATATTGAATCTGCATGTTTGTTCAGATTTTTATCTGTCAAATGAAAGGGAAAAATATGAACCCTGAAGAATTCCTGTCCGTTTCTAAAGGCCGCGTCAGCCAGGGTATAGATTTCTTCAATCGAACTATCCGTCATCGCATAACAGCCAATAGATACACAGCTACCATGTACCATCAGTTCACTGCCAGTGCGTTTATGAACCCGGTCATACCGGTTCGGGTAGCCCAGGTTGAAAGACAGGTGAAAGTCGCTGGTTGGGTTGAGACGTTGGGGTGTGACAAAATAGAATCCTTCAGGTGCTTTGCCGTCACCCTGTTTGATTTTCGGTCCCAATCCATTTGCCCCGTATGTACAAATTTTGTAACGTTTGAAAAGCTTAAAGGCAGTTTCCGATTTCATCCATAGCTCCAGTTCTGCTGGGAATTTGAAAATACGAATGAAAATGGGATCACCCAAATTCAAATTTTTCTGGGATAAAACACCTTTCAAACCGGGTGTGACTTTAGCTATGGCTTTTCTGGAGCGACTGCTGGAAGGGATTTTTGTATCTGCTAAAAGGTGAGGTCCTACCAAGGAGAACACCCAACAAAACATAACACAGGATAACAAATACCTGGTTTTTTTACGTTCTTTTTGAAACACCAATGCTCTATTCAAAGATTTATTGTTTGATCGGGCAATAATAACTAATTGATGGATCGCTCAACAGGCACATCCAATGGGATTCAAACTTGGGGTAATCGATCCTGTTCAGGCCTAAACTGATTCCTTTGTTATAAATGACAGTGACAAAAATATCAGCCAGAGAAAATTGAGTCCCCGCTGCGAACTTGCTTTGTTTCCATAAGTAAGATGTCAAAGTTGTCAAACCTTTCCCAACCCATTGCGCTCTTATTTCTGTTTTAACCTTTTTGTCCAAACCTGGTTTAAAGAACTCCACCACCTTGGAGTTTTGCATGGGATGAATCGTGGAATTAACAATCTCACAAATCTGTCTGATTTCAGCTTTTGATATAGGATTTTTTGGTAATAATGGATTTGTCCTGAAGTTCTCTTCCAAAAACTCCACCATTACCATAGATTCATTGAGTACCATCCCATCAATAATCATCGATGGTACTCGCCCGAATGGGTTGATTTCGAAATATTTTTCAGACCCATATAGCTCATCAGCGTCTATTTGATGATAAGTGATCTGTTTATGATCTAGAACCCATTTCACCCGTTCGCTGCAGTTGGAACCACGACTATAATAAAATTTAATATCCACTGGTATTCGAGAGTTGCAATCAGTGTTAAACAGTTTCACTTGTTTTCTGGACAACCTTACCTTCAGGATCAATTTTCAACAAGGTGACTTTGAAGGATTTACCTTTTTCCACCATAACACTATAGGCATTTTCCAAGCACCAGGAGCCGGTATTGGCATAAATTCTGTCTTTGGTGAGAAAAAAATCCTTATCAATTGTGGCCTTATGCGAATGACCAAAGACAACAATTTTCAAATCTTCTTTGATACACATGCGATCTGCCTGCCATCCCAGAGATGAGCGATCCCAAAGCTCCCGGATAAAATCGGAAAAGCTGTACTTTTGCTCAAGTTTTTTATAGCGAGCCTTTGCATTTTCAATAGTCAACTTGGATCCGTTAGGCATCACGATTCCTCCTCTTTCACCAAGCCCGGCTCTTTCTGCAAGTCCTTCAATAATCGATTCAAAAATATTCTGATCTGTTCCTGCAGCCTCCACAATGTCATCCAAATAGGTTGGTAAATCGAACAGACTATAGCCTGTTGTGGTAATGGAAGCAACCAATCGACTCATGATATAGCCGATCGGCAGACCAAAAGCGGGATCACAGAAATAGTCCGGATTGTTAAAAATCTCATCAAACCTATTGCCGTGTTCCGCCCTTAATAAACTGGTGCTGTATTTTTTTATCAGATGCGCTTTGGGAATGACTTTTTTGATTTCCGATTCCGTCAAATCATAATCATGATTACCGTTCACATAAAACAGTTCGATACCGTTGGCGGTGATTTCATTGAACTTGGTTAGAATTTCCCTGTTGGCACCAAATATCTCATCATAAGTGGGAGGCTTGGTATCTGCAGGACAAACCCAGGTATCAAAAATATCGCCTAATAAAATGACATCTTTAACCTTGCTGTTACCCAGGATATATTGATCGATAAAATTGATTAACCTGGTTTGATGCTTGGGCTTTTTAAACCAGGCATACCCGCCATCATACAGGTTTTGTGAACTGAGATGAATATCGCTGAGGAAGTACCGTTGTGTTTTTGCCATAATAAAACACTCCTTGAATTTTAGAATTGTGGTTTGCCTTCATATAAAATGATATGGATACATTTAACCAAAAAGTTGTTTAAACCATCGCAACAACGTGTTCCAAATTCTGCTGAAAGGGCTGGTTATCTGTTTATAAAAACTCTCAATGGCTTTAATTGCGTCGTCCAGATCGTCTTCAACATCCTGCATAGCCTTGATGACATGGTTCTTGAAGTTTTCAGGACCTTGAGAGATAAAGTAATCCGCAAACTCATCCGGCAACTGGTTGGGATCATGATTCTCAAGATCCAGTTTTTCGAATTGAGCGACCATTTTCTCGTTAGTTTCACGTGCTGCACTTACTATGATGGAGCACTTCGGATCGGTGCGGGGTTGGTGAGTCTTCGGTTTGTCGAAAGTGAAACTGACTTTATCTCCGTCAATATTTATTCCCTGGTATCCCTGCTTTTCCACTGCTGTTACAAAAGCTGCCCTCATTGTGGCATCCGGGAATGTCAAACCGACATCCAGGGTCAGGTCCTCCGGCTCTGCCAGCATTCCCCATCGAAATCCTGTCAACCACCAGTGTTTATCCGGTCCTCTTTCAAAGAGCTTTTGGCCTTTATGGTTCAGTGCAAAAGCCATCTCCAGACGCTCGTTATTGGCGGCACAATCAAAAAATCTGCTGTTTTCGGGATCATGCGGTCTGTTGCCTAAAGTGGAATCCAACAGAGGACGGTCTTCCCTGCTGACATAAACGCCTATCTCAGCACCGGTTTCAAATCCGTATTGCCCCTTCCATAGTTCGATCATCCAATGTTTTTTATCGTATTCAAAAAAGAACGGTTCACAATCGATGATAGCACTAATGGCTACAGGAGCTGCAACATCATAGCTATAGGCATAACCGAATTTTCTCTGCCAGGGATCCATGGTGGAATAGATGATATCTTGAGCCGGATCGTAATAAAATCCTGCATTATTAACAATTTTAGCTAGTTGGCTTTCAGGTTTCCAGTTTTCGGGCATGGGGTTCTCCTTAATTTAGATTGGTTCAGCGTTTTTTGTTTTCTTTGGAGATCTTCAGTTTTCCAACTTGCTGATCAGAGCTGAAAGTTCAGGAGTTTAGAGACATTTTGTTGGGATATTCACACAATGGAATGGCGAATTCAAGGTTAATTTTTGAAGCTGCTCAAGGCTTGACAGTAAGGGTTCATCGTATTTTGGAGATGGGGAGTCCGGATTGAAAAGATGGTGAGCATCAGGATTAATTGGTTTTTTTTAAATTCCTTTGTTGCTATAGAAATCAACGGACTGACAAAATACTTATTTCTGTCAGTCAAATTTCACAAACCGGAATGAATGGCATGCGTAATTCCAAATAGCAACAAACAGAACGAGGAAGTATCATTAAAAGCTATCAACCTATCCCGGCTTTAGCGATATCATTGATGGTTATCGTCCTATTGGCCGCCAGTATCGATCAGCTTGAATTAAGACCGGGTAAAAAAGCTGTTTTTTCCAGTGAGGAAAAGAGTACCGGGCAAGTTCAGGAAAAGCCGCTTATTAAAAATGTCCAGGACTTCAATCCTCCTTTTTGGTTTATTTACCTGCTTTATGTGCCGGTCATATATTTCGTGTATGGAATATTAAAGCGACTGGAATGGGCGCCTATTAAAGATAAAGGTTGGAAACAATACCTGTTTGTTTTGGCTGTCTTGCTGCTATTGGTTTTCCTGATAATTCTGGGACTTGATTTCCTTAACCATACAACTGTCGATCTCCTCTCAGACAGCAGTTTTAGAGATCCGGACGTTTATCGTGACCCTGAGTTCAGGAATTACTATTCTCATTTGTTTCTGGTTTTGTTTATTTTGATGTTGTCGGGTCTCCTGCTGGGCTGCGTCAAACTCATTACCCTGGTCTTTGGCAGGACAGCAGATAATGCGATTCTGCCTGGAAAAATGATTGTTGAAGTAAAAAAAACGGTAGCAGAAATTCATGCAGGCATGTCTCCCAAAGAAACAATCATTCAATGTTATGCCCGCATGTGCAACATCCTGGTTGAGAACCGGGATGTCAGTAAAAAAGAGTCCATGACGCCTCAGGAATTTAGTCAAAACCTCACGAATCTCGGGTTTGAATCGGAACACATATCTCAGTTAACAGGGCTTTTTGAAAAAGCCAGGTACAGCAATTCCGATTTTACATCAGAACAAACCAATCGGGCTCTCTCCTGTCTTGGCAAGATTATCGACCAATACCGAGGAAAAGATGAACCGTAGGAATTTGATCTTCTTGACAGGGTTTATCGGTATCCTGCTTTTTTTACTTTACAAGCAGGATTGGACCCTTAGAATGGGCGACAATCTAGCATACCTGGTATGGCGCTTCTGGTTGACTGTGAAAGCTTTTGACCAGAAGTTACTCTGGGCTTTATTTTCCATGGCTGTGTTTATCGTACTGAGTTTTCGCATAGCCAGGGAATTTAAAGCGATTGATCACGATTCCGGGCCAAAACCAACCAGTCTTCCCCACAACACTATCACCAAATGGTCTGAAATATTCCGCAAGGCTTTGAAGAAAAGAGACGACTATGCCAAATGGACATTGGCAGAAAGCCTTTTTGGATTGTACGCCACCGTTTATTATGAGCGATACGGGATAAACCAGCGACAGTTCAAAAACCTTATGCAACAAGGTGAATTGGATTTTCCTTCAAAAATCCAAAGATACCTGTTAGCAGGAAGTAACCCGTATTCATCCATAGAAACAGGATCGATCTTTTCAATGAACCGATCTGCATTTCCGTTGGAGATCGATCCGGAGGAAGTTATTAAGCATTTAGAGAGATTGTATGAAAGAGATTTTTGAAGATATCAGTAACCAGGCTTTATCCGTCTTAAGTGAGCTGGAAAAGGTCATCGTCGGGAAACAGCAGGTTTTAAAGCAAATCCTTACAGCCATACTGGCAGATGGACATATCTTACTTGAAGATTATCCCGGTCTGGCCAAAACTCTAATAGCCAATTGCTATGCAACAGCCCTCGGGCTGGATTTTAAGCGAATTCAGTTTACACCGGATCTGTTGCCAAGCGATATTACCGGAAGCAACATTTACAATCGAGCCGAAAACAGGTTTGATTTACGCAAGGGACCGATCTTCAGCAATATTGTACTGGCAGATGAGATCAACAGGGCATCCCCAAAGACACAATCAGCCCTTTTGGAGGCCATGCAGGAAAAACAGGTGACCATAGAGGGAGAAACCTTGCCTTTGCCTGATCCGTTCATCGTCATTGCCACACAAAATCCAATCGACTACGAAGGCACCTTCCCGCTGCCTGAAGCCCAGTTGGATCGTTTTTTAGTTAAGTTATCGATCGGTTATCCCAATCCTAAAGAGGAGCAGGAAATTCTTCATCGACGTCAACAAAGGAAGAATGACCAAATGAATACGCAACGCATGATAAATGCCGAGGATTTGCTTAAGATCAGAAAACAGATAGAAGAGATCTACATGCATCCGGATGTTGAGAATTACATCGTTCAGATTGTCGGCGCTACAAGGGAGTACAAGGACATTTCTGTTGGTGCCAGCCCCAGGGGATCACTGGCATTGTTAAAGCTGACAAAAGCCTGGGCTGCCTTGGATGGAAGGGATTATATCTTGCCTGATGATGTGAAAGCCTTCGCCAAACCTGTTTTAGCCCATCGCTTAATGCTAGCCCCGGCCTTGTGGATGAACCAGCATGCCCCGACCAAAATCATCGATTCGATTTGTAACAGGGTTCCGGTACCAGCAATCAGAGAGCAATAATTCGCAAATACCTAAAGTTTGGAGGATAGGTAATTTGTAAGCCATCAACCTGAAATAACCAGTGAACGTTGTGAAAAAGTCCAATAAATGTCTTGTGAAAGCTAAATTCTGATTGTTTCTCGTAACGAACGGTAGGGCGGCCCTACGTGGCCGCCGGAGGATTGGATTGGGAGAGTGAACAAAACGTGTTCAATATTTTTTTGCCTATAAATTACGTTTATTTAAGATTTTTCTGGTTTAGCATTAAAAAAGCTTGTCAGCGGCGGTTTAGGGCCTCCCTATCATTTGGATTGCCTTCCAAACAATCTTAATCAAATGTTTCAGGTGTGCTCTTACAAACTCCAACAACCCGAAGAGTAGAAACAGTATTAAATTTAAACAATCGATCTGATTCAAAAACCTTTAAATGATGTCCAACCCCCTCAATCCCGGAATGATTAACATCGGATTCATCAGAAAATTCTTACATCTTGGAGCACTGCAAACCGGTGCTTTGCCCCTGCTGTTTATCCTGATCAACCTGGTACTGATCATTGGAATCACCAACCGACATGGAGAGGTTTTGCTGTTATCAATTCCTTTGATACTGCTTTACGGACTGACCCTGGTGTTTCCTCCGACAACAGTCAAAATACAGGCAGAGTGGGATCAGGAAATATATCGTGTTCATAAGGGCGAGTCGATTTCTATCCGCTGCACACTCGGTAATTGCGGGCTTTCGGTTAAGGAAATCAAAACCGGGGTGTTGCTCCCAAAAGGACTCAGGAAGGTAAAAGGCACATCCGCCATTATAGCCCCCCTAGGAGAAGGACAATCGATAGAATTAGAAATGGTGCTAAGCGGCGAATGTGGTACTTATGAATTAAAAGACATTGAACTGGTTGTTCCCGGATTTCTGGGACTCAATGCCCAAACAACTCACCTAACGTGCAAGACTCAAATTATCGTTCTTCCCCTGACAAGCTCCTTGAAGGGTCTTGCTCTAAGACCCCATCGAGTAAGAAAGCAAGCTGGTATCAATCTCTCCCGACAGGGAGGTGAAGGCTTGGAGGTATTTGGTATTAGAGAATATCAGCCAGGTGATCCATTACGCTATGTGAGCGCCAGTGCCAGTGCCCGGCATCCCAGGTCACTCTTTATTCAGGAATTTGAGCAGGAAAGGGTGGCAAATGTCCTTCTACTCCTGGATACTCACGGCCAATCCAAATCGAATGCCATCAATACAGTGGATCTTAATCATTCCCTGGAGGCTGCGGCCTTACTGGGATTATCGCTTCTGGATGCCGGGAATCGACTGGGTTTATTCGTATTTGGCAATTTTCACAACTGGGTATTTCCCGGAAGCGGCAAACTGCAAAAGGAAAGGATCGTGAGAGCGTTGGCGTTTAAAACCAATAGCCGATCTACCTGGGACACAAAACTGACCGGTTTGCCCACCAGATTTTTGACACCCAGGTCTTTTATCATCGTTATCAGTCCCTTGCTGGGAACCGATCTGCATATGTTGTTTACACTAAAAGGACATCGACATCAGGTTGTGGTGATCAGTCCTGATGAAATTGGTATCAAAATCAAACACTCTGAAAACATACCAGCCGACTCGTTGGCTTTAAGAGTGGCCGGCATTGAACGAAAGATGCAGATAAATCGTTTGAGCGAAAGCGGAATTCCGGTGTTAAATTGGCCGTTGGACCTTCCAATCGAATCGATGCTTGAATTTTTTCTTGCAAGGTACTGGCAATGATCACCTATTTATCATTCTTCTTTGTGGCGGTAAACACCTTGCTCACAACAATCGGGGCTCTACAATCCGATATGAGCGATCTCTTTTGGATTCCCTTGTCAATAGGACTGATCTGGAGCGTGATCCTTTTTAAACGTTGGCAGCAACTATCTGATTATCTGCTGCTTTTCTCCATGTCGATAGCAATAGCAATAGTCATGAACAACGGTTCTTATATTTGGACCGTTTTTGGCTGTTTTTCTGCGATTACCTCCTGGGAGCTTGGAAGATTTGGTGTTTATCTGTCATCCGTTGATAAGATCAATAATAAAAACCGGATTATTATCAGGCATCTGACCCAGCTTTCCATCCTTATTGGAAGCACTTTGACACTCGTTTTGCTGGTTTCACAAGTTACAATGAAGTTAAACCTGGTAGGAGTTATTGGATTCATTATGCTGTTGGTGCTTACTCTCAATAAAAAACACTGAATCCATATTCATCTACCCGCAACTGATTTTATCTTCCCAACTGACCTCCCAGCGCCTCAGTTGATTTGCAGGATTAAACAGTTTTTTTACCAAAATACCAGCTTCCCTTTTTTTCGGTCCTGACAAATCCTGTCAGACCCGGTTGGGGGTGCATTGGTTCTTGCTTCTTAGAACCTTTCGGCACAATCTTCTGACAGACCTACCAACAGTGATACCATGAGGTAGTGGATCGAACAAGAAGACCCGGATTTCCATTATTTTACTACCGCCATTGCTCACAAAGCGGCAAAATCCAGTGACCATGCTTCCCCGGGAAGGAATTAGCTTTTATCGGTAGGAACTGTTGTACATCGAGCGATCAACTCTACCCGGTTTTTGATGCCCAGTTTTTTGTAAATCCTGTAAACATGGGTCTTAACGGTAGACAGAGAGATGAATAGCTCTGCGGCGATTTGTTTATTGCTGGAACCTTTGATCAAATATTCTATTATTTCACGCTCCCTTTCAGAGAGAGCTTGCGCAACAAAGCCCAAATCGATCTCAGATTTATCTGCACCTGACTGCGGAGCCCTCAGGTTTTTCAAAAACCGTCTCCACAAAAAGCTGTAAAGAACCACAATAAACGATAAATAGACAAAGACATAGGTATAGATCGTTCTGGGAATAATATGGAAGGTATCCATGGCAATCACCGGATTAACGATTGTCAGCATGACGACGATGGAAATGACAAATCTCCGGTCTGTATTTCTGGTAGGGCGTCGATAAAGAGAAATCAGCGACACGTATGCAATCATATAAATGATAAGACTGGCGACATCTAACAAATCGAGCTGGTGAAAATGCACCCCTGTATTTGGCTCAATAACAGGTTTATTTTTTGTTTCCCTGAATATAAAACCAACAATCACCAACACAGTCGAAAATAAGACGGTCAATTTGGACCAGCGAAGCGGGATGGTATGAAAAATCCAGTATACAATGGAAAGCAAGACACCTAACCTCGCGACCAGGCGGGAAAAAATCAGCAGGTCAAAATATTCAAAATACAAGGGATAGATATTTAAGCGCAGGTAAGTTTCAACCAGAACGATGAAGATATAGATTGTAAACACCGAGTAAAACAATGTTAAGGCAATCGTCAACCTGTCCCTGTACCGGGAACTGATAATTAGCAGAAATACGACGGGTATCACCCCGAAAATAGTGACAGCCAGGGAGTTAAAAAAAGAAAGATGCCCCATTGAAAGGTTTGATTTTTATTAATGATTTCCGACTTCCGGTTTGAACAATTTCTTATGACAACAAGCATAAAGATTAGATTTTTGATGTCAATGGTTTTGATTCCAACCCTATAATCAAAGAGATAACAGTGAGTAAAACTTTGACCCTTCCTTTTCAATTTGAAAAACTAGTTGAACTAAATGTAAATGTTAATCAAAAACAGTTGTTAAAAGAGACAATTAACACGCTAAGGAGAGTCTCTGATGAAAAGAGTGTCAAAGATCGATTGGTTCATACATGAAAAGTTAAAGGGGGATGCCCTGGAGTACAGCAAAGCAAGGTTAACAATAGGACTGGGGCTGTTTTCAGCTGTTTTACTTTTTTTAAACTCCTTTCGTCCACTTTCCAGGGGGGTCGTTGGTGAATTCTTACTCATGGTTGCGATCAGTCTGATTATATTAAGTGGCGTGTTATTAATGAGGTGGGCAGGCTCTCGTTTACTTTCCGCCAATTTGATTATTTTTCCTTTCATCGTGATGCTGATAGCATTGGTGATGCTGGATGAAAGAGCAGTCTCCCCGGATATGGTAAACTTTGTTTTTGTCGTGTTGATTGGATTCATGCTGACGGGCATCCGCTTCGGAATCTTATGGGGAATGGTTGCCATCCTCACTATAGTTGGATTAATGATCGCCCGCATAAACGGCATTGGACCTCACCCGCCGATTGATGCGCAACAGATCGGGGATTATGTCGGTTATGTGGTTCTGATAGCGGTTACCATGGTTCTAACATTTATTTATGAAAAAAACAGTTCCAAACATCTGCTGGCATTGCAAACGGAAAAAGAGCATTCCAGCCGGCAAACCCTGCAACTAAGATCGGCATTGGGTGATGTAAAAAAAGTGATGGCAGATGCCTCCAAGTCTGATTTTTCTCAAAAAGTCTCAACAGAGTTAACAGGAGAATTAGGGGAACTCAAGGATAGCGTCAACAACACCATGTCCCTGCTAAGCAGCACAATCTCAAGAGTCAAAGAGGTCAGTACCAATATCGATACCAGTGCGGCTGAACTAAAAAGAGCATCTGAAACCTTGGCCAGTGGCAATTCGGAACAAGCTGCCAGTGTTGAGGAGATTTCAGCATCTATGAATCAAATGGAAAAACAAACCAAGACCAACACGGAAAATGCTTTCCAATCCAGGCAGTTAACCAGCCAGACCTTATCTGTTGTGGAGGAAGGTAATTTACAAATGAAGGATATGCTGGAATCCATCAGTCTGATAAATAGCTCCAGTAGCGATGTAGCCAAGGTCATCAAAGTAATCGATGAAATTGCCTTTCAAACCAACTTGCTTGCTCTCAACGCAGCGGTTGAAGCGGCCAGGGCAGGTAAATACGGTAAAGGGTTTGCAGTTGTTGCTGACGAAGTCAGAAGCCTGGCCGGCAGAAGCGCTGAGGCAGCAAAAAGCACCACCCAACTCATTGAGGCCTCAGCTATGGAAGTCGAGCGGGGAGTGCAAAATGCAGATAAAACCGCTGAAATCTTTCAAAAAATCAGTGGCAGCATCTCCAAGGTAAACGACCTGATAGGCGAAATTTCAGCCGGATCAGACGAACAAAAAAGCGGAATCAGTGAAATCAACAGGGGCTTGGGTCAGGTCAACGATGTGGTGCAGCATAATTCTTCAATTTCCGAACAAACCGCTTCATCGGCATTGGAATTAACAGCCCAGGTAAATCTTTTACAAAAAATGATGGATGAATTTAAACTGGCTCAAACACCTCTTCCGCAAAAAGAGAAAACACCGGCTGTGAAGGTCCCTGTCAAAATTGAAAAACCGGTTAAAAAATATTCCTCTGCCCCCCCAGCACCAGCATCACCTCCGGCACCTAAAAAAAGACAGATCATCCTCGATGATCAGGACTTTGGTAAATATTAATCCATGCGACAGATCGCGAAATGTCAGTGTCGTCCTTTCAGGGTCTGTCTAAACACCATTAAAAATTCACAATTATCAATTGATTGTTAAATGAGATATCTTTGAATAATCAACCCTTTTGACTTAAATGTAGGATGGGTTAAGGAGCATAGCGACGAACCCACCAACGAGATTCTTGCACAATATCTATGAACCAATTGATGGGCAACGAAGTTGCCCATCCTACAACTATATTTCCCTTCCTTCCAATCAAGAAGATAGTTGCATGTGCGACTGGTAACCCTTATGCTATTGGTATCGGTTTGCCATTAAATCAACTGTTTATCTACAAAAGCCTATTAATACCAATTGTAAATATCCAATATTAGGTTTTCATCTGGGAATGAAGGAGTAAAGCATGGCTGATTTTCACCAGGACAAAGTTATCACCACCCTGCATGCACTGCATGATGTGTTTGACCGTGAAGAATATCTTTCAATAATGGAAAAAAGATTGGAGAAGCACGCCAAACACTGGAATATCTGTCTTTTGCTACCCTCTTTATACAGCGAACTGCAAAATCCGCAGGTTCTGGATCGTATCATTGACGGTATTAAGAATGTTAACTACATCCATCGAGTGGTTGTGGCACTTGGCGGAACCACCGAATACGAGCAGTTTCAGGAAGCAAAAAACTATTTTAACCAGTTGAAAACCGACAAAAGAGATGTGAAAGTCGTCTGGGTGGAAGGACCGAAAATCCAAACAATGCTAAATGAAATTAAGGAACGTGAGATACAAGTCGGCGTGCAGGGTAAGGGACAATCGGTCTGGATAGCCATGGGTTATATTTTCGCCAAGGAGGACTGTAAGGTTATCGGTATGCACGACTGCGATATTGTAACTTATGATCGTATTCTACTGGCAAGGCTATTCGAAGCGGTTGCCAATCCAAATAATGATTTTCAGTTCTGCAAAGGTTATTACATGAGGGTTTCGCCTAGCGAAAAAGCCATGAAAGGCCGGGTAACCCGATTATTTGTCACGCCTTTCGTGGACTCCATGATCGATATTATGGAAGAGAGAGGACATAAAGAGCTGGCCAATTTCTTTAACTATCATCGCACCTTCAAATACCCCCTGGCAGGAGAATTCAGCTTCTCCACCCAACTTGGCAGGGGGATTAATGTCTCTTACGATTGGGGCCTGGAGGTGGCGACTCTCTCCCAGGTATATGACCAGCTGATAGCTCGGAAAATAGTGCAGATCGACCTGGTGCCCAATTACGAGCACAAACATCAGATCATTTCAGAAGAGGACGCCAAGAAAGGTCTGCACCGCATGGTCGTGGACATTGCCAAGTTTTACCTTACCTATATGAGGTCCCATGGGGTACCTTTGGACGACGCCTTTGTAGACATGATGCTGCATACCTACTACCAGAACACCCTTCGCTTCATTCGTAAATACAGTTATGATGCCGAAGTGAACGGTCTGAAATACGATCTCTACATGGAAGAAGCAACAGCCAAACATTTCAGAGGCTTTCTCTGGACTGCTTGGGAAGAGAGCAAAGGTCCCCATGAAGCCAGGTTGATCCCGTCCTGGAACCGGGTCCGCTACACCTTTCCGGAAATCTATGAAAAAATATTGAGTGCCGTAGAGACCGACAACCAGGAATAAAACCGGTAACAGCCGGTTTTATTTCAACCACCTTGTAACGCAATCCTGTTTATCGGGCCAGGTTCCGAAATCGTCACACAAAAAGTCGTCAAGACCTTGAAGCCGGTCGAAATTTCTTTTTTAAAATAGTCTCACAAAAAGATCCGCCGCTCCATCACTCCGATCTTCGTTTCTCATCGTTATTGGATCTTCAACCGTCTTGATTCCTCGACATTGCCATTTCAAATACTCAAACCACCTAAGCGTTCTTAGAGCAATCTAAACAGTTGTAAGGTTTTTTAGTTTTTCTCAAAAAAAAAAACAGGCAAAACTCAATCACGAAAGGCGTAACCTAAGGAAAACAATACTCCTGATTGCAAATTATATCGTTGTACACTACGTAATGTATTTTAAACTCAAAAAACATATTGAGCAGTGCTTTTAAATAATGTTATAATAGACTAATTTTTGTGGTTTGATTTCAAGATTACGATTCAAATATGGAGTAGAAAAATGTCTGTCGATAAAAACAAGGTCTTGTATTTTGGGCTAAGCTGTTTTGTTTTTCCGCCGCTGACATGGTTGTTACTATGCTGGTATGAAGGCCTTGTTAATGCTTCCGAGTTACTGTCTATTGCTCTCTCTCCTTTGTTAATAGTTTATGTTTTAGCGTATATCGGAGGAGTGTATTTTTATATCAGAAAAAGCGGTAACATTGTTCAAGAATTCATGACTTCCAGGGAAAGTGCACAATTGGAAAATGCACAAAAAAGGGCGGCTTCATTTCCCAAAATGATTTTTCTTTTGGTTTTCGTTTATTGTGTCATCGGTCCGAATATGGGTCTGTTATTCAAAGACTTTTTAGATGCAACGGAGTATTTTGTTGCCTGGGCCATGGGAATTCCGATCGTCATGCTGGTTATGTTTCCTCTATACGTGCAAACCCTAATCTCGTGGGAATCTCTGACAAATCAGATACCATTATCCAAAAAGTACCGTGCAATTTCTGTTCGCCAAAAGATCATGATCGGATTACTGGTATGTATTGGCGGCTTAATACTGCTTATGCTTTCTGCGTATTCTCAAATTTACATAGCAGACTCGTTGGAACAGGCTCGCGGTAACATTGTTTCCACAGGGATATTCATCCTGATTTTTTGTGCGATCCTCGGAGGCATTGCTTTTTGGATGTTAAGTAAAATTATTGGGCAATCTGCAGAAAACATTGAAAAAGTGATGGAAGATATCACTGTAGGCAGACTTGATCAGAATGTTGAAGTTATTAGTAGAGATGAACTTGGATTCATGACCGAAAAGACAGTTCAGATGTTGACCATTCTCCGCACAGTCTTTGGTCAGACATTAAGTACGGTCGGCGCTCTGGCAAACGGGGATTTGAGCAATTCTGTCGATTTTGAGTACTCCGGGGAATTCAAAAAACTCAAAGAGCAGTTCAACAATTCCATCGACCTGCTGAAAAAAACGATTCAATCATCTATTCAGATTGCTGAAAAAGTTAAAACGGGTTCCGATGAACTGTCTTCATCAGCTACAGCATTGGCAAGTGGATCTTCAGAGCAGGCTGCATCTCTTGAAGAGGTATCATCAACCATGTCTGAAGTCCTGTCTAAAACCAAGGCAAACAATGAAAACGCCACTAAAGCTCAAGAGCTTTCGGAAAATGCCAGTGATACAGCTTCAAACGGCAATCGGCAAATGCAGGAAACCTTGTCTGCAATGAATGATATTAACGAGACCTCAAGCAACATCAAAAAAATCATTAAAGTCATAGATGAAATAGCTTTTCAAACTAACCTTTTAGCACTTAATGCTGCCGTCGAAGCAGCCAGGGCAGGGAAATACGGTAAAGGGTTTGCTGTCGTAGCGGAAGAAGTCAGGTCTTTAGCAGCACGATGTGCCGAAGCTGCCAGGGATACAACCAATTTAATCGAAAACTCGACCAAAATAATTGAGGATGGGGTTACTAAGGCCGGAGCGGCTGCTGAAGAGTTAGAGGCAATTCAGGACAGTGTTGGTAAAGTCAACGATATTATTGTTGAAATATCGGCGGCTTCAAATGAACAGACTTCGGGTATAACGGAGATCAACAAAGGATTGACTCAAATTAACCAGGTTGTTCAGAACAATTCCTCAGTCTCAGAAGAAACGGCCTCGGCATCTGAAGAATTGCAACAACATTCAGGGCAATTGAACCGAATCATGAGTAATTTTAAGCTGGACGAGCATTCATCTCATGATCTACCGGCAAAACCAAGTCCTGTAAAACAAATAGATCTTGCGTCACACAAACAATTGACCAACCTTTCCAAAAAGCATCAAGGTGGAAAAGTCCTTGTTTTAGATGAAAGCAGTTTTTAAATGGCCCTTTTAAGTGAAAGAGTAGGGGTCAGGAACGATCCCAACCCCATTTTCGGTAGAATTACAGAGTCTCAAGGTATTCAGCCAGGATTTCCATGGCACTGGCCCAGCCTTTTCCACCTTGTTCACCGTTTTTTTCAAAGCAGTCTGCTTCGGCCCGGGTTGGATCAACAGGTTCCCAGGTAAAGGTCATCCTGGTTTTTCCATCCGTTTCTTCCAGAAAAACACTGGCCCGCATTTCTTTAGGCCAATCCGGTATCATTTTGTTGGGCAGTATGTCTCCGGTTTCATTGGACATATACTGCCTGAAAACCAAACTTTCCGGTTCATTGATTTCTTCAAATATAGTGAGAAGCCACATTTCATGGCCGTTGGGAAAGATCATCTTATGAAGGGAGGAACCACGGGGCCTGATGTCTGTCTTGGTATATTCACAGGTGACATCTTTCATGGGAAAGTTCCAATTGACCAAATGTTCCACTTGGGTCCAGGCATCAAACACCAGCTGCCTGGGAGCATCAAAATCTCGTGTAATCACGCAGGGTTTGAACTGGATATCGGATCCGCTACTCATTTTTTACCTCTTTGGACTGAAGGGTTTTTAAATAGTCTTCCAGTTGATCAAAGCTGTTTTGCCAATACTGCTCAAACTGTACAACCCAATCCTGAATAGGCTTTAATTGAGCTGCATTCACTTTGTAGACACGGAATCGTCCCTCCCGTTTTTCCGAAACCAAACCAACTTCCTTTAACACCTTTAGGTGTTTGGAAACCATCGGCTGGTTCCAGCCCGTCAATCCCACAATCTCATTTACCGTCATTTCCTTTCCAATCAGCATTTCAATCAATTCCCGCCGTTTTGGCTCAGAAATAGCGTTAAACGGATCAAATGTCGTTGGTGTCCGTGCCATGTTTCTAATATATTCCTTTATAGGAATATGTGGAAGGGTTTTTTTTAATAATCAATTGATAATTGCGGATTAAGATTGATTGTAGGATGGGCCGGCGCAGCCTGCCCATCTCTTTTTATTGCAGGGGTGTAGGATGGGTAACTCGTTACCCATCAATAGGACCTATAGTACGGTTGGTGGGTTCGTCGTTAACACTCCTTAACCCACCCTACACAACCACTAAGCAATTGTAACTGGTAACCCATCAACTAGAGTAATAGACAGATAAAATACAAGAGAGTCTAATAATCAATTGATAATTGTGAATTGTTAACCAGTTTATTAAACCACCACGCCCTTTTCCTTTAATTTCATCTGCACGGCAATCGCAGCACCTCCTGCAGGTGCACACACCTGGTAGCTCCATCTTTCGGTGCCGTTACTTGTATTCAGGGCATGAGGACCTTGATCCTTTCAAAACGACCTGACATCGAAACTCTCCCTGAAAAATTTCCAATACCGAACCAGCCGATATCAAATAAGCACCTTTGTATGGTTCTATTCTGTTAAAACAGATTTACAGAGACAATCCCCGGATCAGGGGATTTTTCAGGGAGGGGGAGGTTGGTTTGGGAGTCCGGACCAAGACTTTGGTGGATATGGTAAAAGACACCTTCCAGGCGCTGAATGAAGACCGGAAGGAGATGTACCTCATTATCACTTCGCTTTAAAGAATCTCAGAAATATATCGGAAATCCGGGGTCAATTGGCCATTGTGAAGGATCAATGCTTTTTTGACTTCATTCGGTAACTTCAAATTTTCGAAGTCTGTATTGAAGTCTGCTGTAACGA
This sequence comes from SAR324 cluster bacterium, assembly GCA_028282825.1. GTDB lineage: Bacteria > SAR324 > SAR324 > XYD2-FULL-50-16 > XYD2-FULL-50-16 > JAHJTV01. Next base: position 64,668 of record JANQGZ010000123.1, on the reverse strand, counting down.
TGGCTTTAACGAATCCCTTTAGTTCACTGGAGAAGGAGCTTGAGGACTCCTTTGAGAACTCACAGGGCAGGTTGTCAATGGCCATGATGGTAATTCCTTTGCCCTGAATGCCGTCTTTGAAATCGTCCTTATCAGCAAAATAGGTGTAGCAGGCATTGTCGGGTTTTGTAGAATCTTTCGTGATCTCGATCGACCCTTCAATATCGCAACTGATATCCCCAATCACCTCCAGTTTGATATCAGCAGCTGGCGATTTCCTCAGACCTTCACGTGTGATGGTCCTGGGGTAGTCTTCAGTCCAGAAAACACAATTGACTAAAATGTTTAGCTCGTTCACGTAAGCATCAAAGTCAGACACGTATTTCTCCGGATGCTGGTAATAGTCACTAAGATTAAACGTGCCAGACAACGGCTTAACCATGTGCTTTTCTTCGAAAATAGTCACATAAATAAAACGATTATCAAGTTCATCAGGGTTTAATCCTGCTGTCAATTGTTCGGGGGTCAATTCCTTAACAGGCAGGAGTTCCAGAATTTGCTGAGCCCCGACGGATACATTCCCATAACCCAACAATCCGATCGAGAGTGGATGTAAACCTTGTGGCATTCCGCCTTTTGATATTTCTTGACCGATACCAGCAATATCCTCTTTTGCCATTTCTATGGAAGGATATTGATAAGCCTGTTTCAAATCCCTGAAAGGCGTGGAAATGCCTTTTAATTCCATTTTTCGGGCGTAAGCATACAGGGTCTCGATAAGACCTGCCATTCCTGCGAAACGACTAAAGGTGATCACTCGCGCGTTATTGTCATCGCTAATTTTTTCATAGTCGATCAGATTGCACTTCAAATCCATTAATTTCTTCAGCATGCCCATATTGTACGGCTGGCCTTTGATTGTATGGGAAAAAAAGATATAGGTTTTTTCCTTTTCCAGCATCTGAGTCGGGATTTCTTTAACAGCAAAAATGGTACTCGCAGCCGAAAGGCTTTCATCGATTATGGCGCCGGTTTGGCGATATTCATCGTCATTGAATACCCGGATGGTAGAGGGTTGAACAATTACTTCGAGATCGTTTTCTTGCAGCAATTCATGAATATCGCTTGGAATAAGCGGAACGCGTTTTTCCCATTCATTCTTATCTTCACGGCGGATTCCAAGGATAGCAGGCTTTGTTTTCATAGCGACTCAGTAATGGTTAAGGTTGTCTTCATTGCCGTCATAACAGGCCTTCATGAGCCTGATCTTTCATTTTGACGGTTTTGGTTGAAAAGTGAAATCCAATTTCATGCAGTTTTTTCAGAACAGGCTCATAAATCTCTGGATCAGTCGGTCTTTGAACACCTTTTAATGAGACCTTTTTTTGCAGGACCCGTTCGGCAGCCAATGCAGCGGGAAGAGAAACCGCCCTGGACATGGCTGTATCGCCCCCCCGCTCGCCCTTCATGACAAGGGACGTAATTCTTTTTTCAATAGCGGATGGGAATTCTGCAAGGATGGATGTGTAAATGATGACCATGTCTTTTTCCAAGGGTTCATAAGATAGCTTCCGAGTCATCCGTTCAAGCAGCAAATCGCCGTTTGTTCCTGTTTTGGTATGAATGGGATCGTCTTCAAAAAGTCCGAGCCAGTTCATTCGTTTGATACTATCATCCCCGCCTTTTAAACCCAGAAAACTGGCGGTCTTTTGTTGAACGTCGTCACCTTTTTGCTCTCCGACTAGTCGTGACATGAAGTCTTGATAAGTCAGCCCTTCAAAATCCCGGACTGTCTCAGAGTCGAAGAGATTCAGTTCAGAGAAACATTTCATGGTATTGCACCAGCCGATAAACCGCAGCAATCCTCGAAACAGTGAAACATCCTTCTCCAGGCCAAAGCATTCAATATACTTTTCGGCATCCCGGTTGGGATAGGTCTCAAAGGTTCCAATGCCATCCAGGTCAATAAGCCAATGGTGATCAAACAAAAACTCAGCTGGAACATCAATACGTTTGCCTTTTTCAAGGTATGCTGCTGACGATTTTGCAGCAGAAATCAACCCCATGGGACTCCATGAAAACTTGTAACCAAAAGGATTATTGTTGTTTTCAAATGCAGGTAAACCTGCCCCGTATGATTTGATCGCTCGGACACTGCCGGATTCACGCTTGATCTGATCAATCATCGATTTGGTGATCATGTTATCGATTCCGGGATCTTCTCCAATCTCGCTGAGTATGAGGATTCCTTTATCCTTGCATTGCTGATCCAATGCCTCCAGCTCAGGGCTGATATAAGAGGTAGTGATCATATCCCTTTTATGCCTGAGGCATGCTTTTGCAATGATGGGATGCAAAGGCGGCGGCACCATGCTTAACACCAAATCTGACTCAGAAACCAGTCGATCCAAGGTTTCAGTTTGCTCTTCCCGCCAGGTTAGTGCGGTTCCATTTTCTCTTCCAGCCACTAGTTGTTCGGCTTCCGAGAGCTGTAAAGAAGTGACGGCGACCTGATAACCGCAACTATCCAAAAAATAATCGACAGCGGGTTTGGTGACAAATCCGGCTCCAAAAACAGTGACTTTTTTCATAACCGGCCTATTGATCATTCTCTATGGTGCAGTCAACCTTCATACCCCGCGCTTTAATTTCTGCCATAAACTCTTGTGGTGGGACATGGTTTACCGGAGACAAAACCCCAGGTTCGGTGATCAATCCCTTCAATATCATTTGAGCACCGATACTTGATGTGAACCCGACTGTGCGGTTCATGGCAAAAAGTCCAGTTTCCAGGTCCCGATAATCAATCAGATCATAGGTAATCTTTTTCTTTTCTCCATTCTTTAACCCCCAGGCCAAGACTCTCAGCAGGGCAACGTCCCGTTCTGAATCTTTGAATTGCAGGTGAGGAGTCAGGCATTTGGACAAAAAGTCACGGGGAGAGACATCCGCACCATTTACCTGTATCGGTTGGCCATCCAAAAGTCCCAGGTCCACCATGGTTCGCCAGAACTGTGAATGCCCCTGCCATCTTAAAGCAAATCTCCCCATTTCAAGCAGTTCATCGCCAAGCCCAAAAATGTCCACATAGCGTTGAGCATTTCCATTCGGGTAAGCTTCGACGGTCCCCACGTTTTCAAATGTTATTTCATGAAAAACCCCTTCATGAAAAAGCCTGTTTCCGGGGATTTCAACCGGGATACCCTTTTTAATCATCTGGGCACTGCGAACATAAACATCCAACACACGATCGAAAATCCAGGAGATCTTATACTTAATAGGGCTGGTATCGGCACATTCCGGTGCCGGGACACCCCCACCGTAAGAATACAGACCGTGAACCTCATCCAGCTCATCAACTGCCATACGCCCCATGATCAGGTCAATACCTGGATCTAGTCCCATTTCAGGGAGAATAGTCCCCTTTTTCTGAATGGCTTCCTCATGCAGTTGGGCCAGGTCGTAGGTATAGTTGGAACTGACGAACGGTATTCCGACATCCAATGCTGCTTTGGCTGCGGTCAAGGCCAAGTGGATCGGGAGCATGCAGATGACTATATCAATCCCATTCTCCTTAAAGCGAGCAGAAAGGTTTTGTTCATTTTTGACATCCAGTTTTAGCAGGGAGGTTTTATCATAGCTTCTAGACTTCAAGAAATGGTTTGCTCCATGAAAAGATGCTTCTGTCGGAAACAGATCGGCGGCAATGATACCGGATATCACATCACTTGCTTCAAGATCATGAATGGTTGCTTTTCCCTGTTGTCCCATTCCCAATACAATAACTTTCATAGCAGGTTGGCTCCTTGGTAGTTCTAATGAATAACATTCGTGTTCATGGTTGAATTTTTCTTAATGGGCAGTCATTTCCCGTATTTTTGCCAAAGCCGTATTCCCAAGTCCTGTTATCTTACTGCCGCCTCTTCCCTTTTTGATTGCGACCATTTTATGTTTCTGAAGTTTTGACAAGATATTCCTGATTTCCTGTTCTGTTAGAAACAGCCCCCTGTTTTTGGAAATCTCAGCCAGTGTCCTCCTTCCCAGACGTTCTCTATTTGAATAAGCGTCCTCTAAAGCTTCCAGGATAAACCGAAATTCAGCCAGGTGTTGCTGTTCATCGTTTAGAAAACGTTCCACAGAACCAACTTGATACAAGGACTGGTCACTGAAGTCTGGGATTCTGCTGGAGGTGAGAGGAAGATGACGAACCTGAACCATTTGTTCATCAATGTTACTCAAGTATTCGACACAATTTATCAATTCCCGGACATTACCATACCAATCATGCGTCATCATTTTCAGTTGAGCTTCTTCACTCAACATAAAATCACTGTTTAGCCGTCGCTTGAATTCCTCCAGCAAAAGTGGAATGTCTTGTTGGCGCTCTCGTAGAGGTGGAATGATCAAGGGCAAAACCTTCAATCGATAGTACAAGTCCTGCCTGAACTGGTTTTTACCGACAAGCTCTTCCAGATTACTGTTTGTTGCTGCGATAATTCTGACATCAACGCTGATGACTTCGTCTCCACCAATCCTCATAAAGCTTCTTTCCTGCAGAACTCTTAGCAGTCTCACTTGAATGGTGGGAGAGATTTCTCCGATCTCATCCAGAAACAGAGTTCCTTTGTGGGCCAGCTCAAACAGCCCCATTTTTCCTTCTTTTTTAGCCCCGGAGAAGGCTCCCCTGACATAACCGAAAAGTTCGCTTTCCAGCAAACTCTCCGGTAATGCAGCGCAATTAATCGCAACAAACTGGTAGTCCTTTCGATCGGAATGATTGTGAATGGCCTGGGCAAACAACTCTTTCCCCGTTCCACTCTCTCCTGTTATCAAAATGGATGATGTGGAATCCGCCATTCGTTTTGCTATTTTTTTGCAATCCGCAATTCCCGGACTCGTCCCCAGGATATCGGCAAAGGTATAGCGGGCACGATGACCTTTGCCCAGGAGCTGAATTCGGAGTTTATGCTGGCTTTCTTCAATTTCCGTAAACTTCTCAAAAGTTGCAGCAACCCCATAAAGATTTCCACCGATAGCAATTGGGCTTACAGTCACGGCCACACTGCTGCCATTGATGTTTACCAGTTTCTGGTTTATTTCTTTACCCGATTTCAAAACGTCGCCATAAGGAATTTCCGGCATTAACTCAACGGCATTTTCCCCGATCATTCTCTCTTTGCGGTAACCGATGATTCGTTCAGCACCGGCATTGTATGAGTGGATTCTCCCGCTGGCATCGGTAATGATGATGGCTTTATCGACGATATTCAGGAGGGTATCAAGTTGCTTATTGAGAATCTGGTTGTCACCAAGAATATTGTCGAGGTCTAAACTCGGTGGGGCTATTCTTTTGGCGTAGTTATGGAACGCATCGCTTTCCAGGAGTTCATGCTTATCCAGTTTTTCAGCCAGTTCTGCAATGGTGCTGATGCTGAAAACACGATGTCCGATATCGATAATTGTTTTGACCTCTTTGGGCACTAATTCAGATTCTCCAGGTGTTATTGCCAGGTCAATATCTCCGGCAGGAACGGATCCAGGATAGACAGGGATCAGCTCCAGGTTTCTAAAACCCATTTGATGAATCATTAAAATTGATTCGATGCAGACTTTGTAGTTGATGTTCACCAGCATGGCCCGCGTACCATTGGGCAATTGCTTGATCTTGTCGGTTCCTTTCTCCATCAACGTGTGATCTGCAATGATGATCTCCGTGTCGTGTAACACATGCTTTTTTACGTCCTGATAAAGCGTGAACGACGATAACAACACTAGATCTGCACTGATCCCTTTGCTAATCGAAACCGCGTCAAGCGGGTATTTATCGATCTGCACATATTCATTCAGCAAAGGCATGATAAACAGATCATAAATCTCTATGGAATAGGAGTGGTAGGTGACAAGCGCCAGCTTCTTTTTTGACATGATTCAATCCTGATTAATTATCTTGAATATCTATTGCTGGCCCCTGTTTTTTCAGGCAAAATCCCCATTCAAAACCTTTTGCATCACAAATGAGAGTACGGTTAATCCGGGCACAGCAAGAAACAAACCAGCGATAGCAGGTTTGTTTCGTTTAAAAGGAAGCAATCCTCTGCAAACAGCTCTGGTTGCTGGCAGAATGAGATCCCTGGGCAATTCTGCTTTCCGAAACTAACGCAGAAGAAGACCGGGCCATGCTCTTCGCCATCATATCAACAAAACCAGACTCTGATAAAGAATTGCTGAAGTCCGAACCAAAATTAGTTGATTCCAAGGTAAATGGTTCAGGATGATATTTAAAGGGCTAAATGGGGTTATTTAGTTACCCTATAAAACCCTTTTAACCCTTTTCTCCGATTCATTGGGTTTATTCTATTTTATCTCACGATTACAGGCCTTAAACGTTCAAAAGCGATATAAACCGGCTTGTTGTGAGTATTTGTAGAATATTATCCTTCTATTGGGTTCAGGTTTTGTCACTGAGTACTGAAAATTTTTAAATTTAGATGGTTGTCGATCAAAAGGTCGGGCAGGATTCATAGGCTTCCCAAATGTCGGATTTCAGACAAAGTGGAGCATTTAAACTGGCATTTTGATTGCAGTTGGATCTGGTTCATTTCTCTGATAAGGAATATTTTCTGGTTTCGGGTTTTGGGATCGTTGACCATCCGAGCTGGCTAAAGATGATTCATTTGTGCTTTTCAAATGGGTTTACTAGAGGCTTGTTTTTCAATGGTTTCCTTGTTAAACAACAGAGTCAAAACAGTCTATAATTTAACGAAGCCAGTTCGACGAATGATAAACCGTTTCGAACGTTTCCAGACCGCTGTTCGATTGATCGTTTCTATTCAGAGTGCCCGTCATTGCCGACTAAGTTCTGATGTCGGATTCTGATATCTCAACCAATTTAAAAAAGGAGAAGAATCATGAAAAAGTTCACCCAGGCAGCACTAGTGACCTTTTTAACCGTTTTTGCAATCTTTGCGATGCAGTTTTCAGCTATGGCTGATCAATCTACCTTGGATATCGTCAAAAAAAGGGGATATTTAAACTGTGTGATCGGAAATGCGTTTGTCGGTTTTTATACGGTTGATGAAAGCGGTAAATGGTCTGGCATGGATATCGATATTTGTCGAGCGGTTGCTGCTGCTGTCTTTGGTGACAGTTCCAAGGCCAGGTTCAAATCTGTTCAGTGGGCACAGAGTTTTACATCAATTAAAAGTGGTGCTGGCGATCTTTTATCCAAAGGGATGACCTGGACTCTTTCAAGAGATACTGCGCAGGGTTTGGATTTTCTGGATACCTATTTTTATGATGGTCAGGGTTTCATGGTTCGAAAGGATTTGGGAGTTACTTCTGCTTTGCAATTGAAAGGCGCAACGGTTTGCGTCCTCACCGGCACTTCATCTGAGTTGAACCTGACTGATTTTAATCGAACGCACAAGCTGGGAATCAAACCTGTTGTTTTTGATGACTCTGCTGTCAGAAACGCAGCCTTTTTTAACAATAACTGTGACGCCATCACCAACGACCGCTCTGGTCTGGCTGCTGCCCGATCATCCGCTGCCAAACCTGCGGCCTATGTTGTATTACCCGAAACCATCTCCAAAGAAGCGCTTTCGTTTGCAGTTAGACAAAATGACAGTGCCTGGGCGAATGTGGTTAAATGGACTTTTGCTGCAATGGTCGAAGCCGAGGAGCTTGGCATCACATCAAAAAATATTGATCGAATCAAATCCTCCACCAAAAATCCAATCGTAAAAAGGTTCTTAGGCGTTGAAAGCGACCTGCATAAAGGTCTGGGTCTCAACTCTGATTGGGCTTATCAGGTCGTCAAGCAAGTTGGTAATTACGCTGAGATCTATAATAGAAATTTAGGTCCTGGCACAGCTCTAGACCTTGCAAGAGAAGGTACCTTGAATGAGCTTTGGACAAAAGGTGGCTTGCTCTATTCAAAATCTTTCCGCTAAAGTATCTAAAAAAAGGGGCTGAGGGATGATTCATCGAATCACCTGAACCCTGGACTATCGCATAGCGACCTGGCAGACAAGGTCGTTTTTGCGATGGAATTACTGCTAAAACGAATACCGCTTCTGTGGCTCAATAAGGTTTACTCAACGAGAATTGCGTCACAGAAGACCTATCAATAGGATCTTCAAGGGGAGTTGCGTGGCAAAAGCACTGGATGATCGAGACGCATCAAAAGCCAGAATTAAAAGACTGATATACGACGAATCACTTCGTGCAAAGGTTATTCAGCTTTTTGTGGTGCTGGTAACCTTTGGTGTCGCCTATTTTCTGATCTCCAATATCGTTAACAACTTACGACAAATGGAGCTTCCCTTCGGGTTTGGCTTTATCGATTCGACTGCTGGATTTGATATTGCCTGGTCATTGATACCTTATGAGCCGTCCATGTCTTATGGTCGGGTTTATCTGGTTGGGATTGTCAACACGATTATTCTGTCAGTTCTGATAATCCTTTTTTCGACCCTGCTGGGTTTTGTGGTCGGAATATTGAGGCTCTCTAAAAACCTGGTGGTCGCGCAAGTTGCCAGATGGTATGTGGAATTTTTTCGCAATGTTCCCCTGCTGATTCAAGTTGTTTTTTGGTTCATTGTCGTATTTTCAACCTTGCCCGCACCGCGACAAAGCTTCGGTTTATTTGAGCTGTTTTTCCTAAATAATCGCGGTTTCTATTTCCCGACTCCAAAGTTTGAGGAAGGATTTCTCTGGACATTGATCACATTGATTGTCATCACGGTGACTTTGTTTGTATTACGGAGGAAATCCAGATCTCACCGCAAAATCACAGGTCGTGGCTGGCGCTATTTCTATCCACTGGCGGCGATACTGCTGGCCGTATTAGCCTTAATTTTCCTCCTCAGCGGTTCACCCTTGGGATGGGGGATTCCAGTATTGCAGGGATTCAACTTTGAAGGTGGCGGTTTTATCCCAACATCTTTTGTTGCAGCTTTTACAGCAATGACGATTTACAGATCGGCTTCGATTGGTGAAACCGTACGCGCCGGTATTCAGTCTATTCACAAGGGGCAGCTTGAAGCATCGACGGCGATTGGATTTCCGCCGGTCCAGACATTGCGTTTCATAGTCATTCCCCAAGCTGCCCGAGCGATTCTGCCCCCATTGATTAATCTCTGGCTGACTATTGTGAAGGAATCGTCATTAGCGGTTGCCATCGGGTTCCCGGAGCTGGTTTCGGTCTTTATGCAGACATCGCTGAATCAGACTGGACGAGCGATAGAGATTGTGATGATGGTCATGGGATTTTACATGTGTGCAAGTCTGACAATTTCGTTTTTATTGAATCAATACAACAAACGCATTCAAATGCAAGAAGGGTGATTTGGACGAACAAACCTCTGCAAGTAACCAATTGTTGAAATTCAAACCCAAACCGGCTCGTCCACCAATTGTTGTGCAACACGGTGTGACAGGATGGCTCAGGAAACACCTGTTTGGCGGGTTCTGGAATAGCCTTTTGACAATAGCAGTCTTTACGCTACTCTACCTGCTGATTAAGCCATTTTTGGATTGGGCCTTGATTGAAGCAGTTTGGTCGGCCGGCAACCGCCGGGAATGTTTGAAATTAAGTCCTGATGGTGCTTGCTGGGCTGGCGTCATTCGATGGTTCAATAATCTGATATATGGACGTTATCCTGATGAATTGCAGTGGCGAGTAAACCTGGGATTTGGCATTGGTATCATCTGGATTTTACCGCTTTTTCTCAAAAGGTTGAAAGGAAAGCTATTGGTTGGCATAGCCTGGACGGTTCTTTATCCATTTCTGGCAGCCTACATTTTTTTAGGCGGTGATCGGGGCTGGTTCCATTTCACTGTTTCCTGTATCGCTCTGGCCGCTCTGCTCGTCTTGTACCTGAATGTCTTACTGCTCTACTTAAAAGGCGAATCCCTGCAGCAGAGAATGGATCGTCTCCTGAAACCCCTTTTTCATGATCGATCAAATGTCGCAGGATTAGTTTTAGTGTTGATCTTGTTCAGCTTCGTCATCGGTATCATCTTTAAAAACATTCAGTTAGACCCTGTTTCAATTGAATTATGGGGTGGGCTTTTTCTGACGATCATAATCTCGGGATTTTCCATCGTGATGGCCCTGCCGATTGGCATTATGCTCGCACTGGGCAGGCGATCAAACATGCCGGTCATTCGCTGGTTCTCCATAGCGACCATAGAAATGGTGCGTTCGGTTCCCATGATCACTGTGCTGTTCATGTCGGTGACGATGATGCCGCTGTTTTTTCCCAACACCATGGACTTGAACAAGCTGGCTCAGGTGATCATAGCAGTTTGTATTTTTGCCGGTGCTTATATGGCTGAAACCGTCAGAGGTGGGTTACAGTCTATTCCCAAGGGACAATTCGATGCTGCCATGTCGATCGGATTAGGTTACTGGCAAACGATGTTCCTGATTATTCTACCGCAGGCCCTGAAAGCCATGATACCGAATATTGTGACCTCCTTTACCAGCCTCTTTAAGGACACAACCCTGGTATCGATTATCGGTCTGTTTGATATTATGTTGATGGCCCGAAACATCTCCATTGATAAAAACTGGTTTGGTCTTCATAGTGAACCTTTGGTTGCGATTTCCGTTTTATTCTTTGTTTTCTGTTATGGGATGTCGCAATACAGCCAACGATTGGAAAAAAAGCTAAATACTAATCGCTAATGTCTGAACAAACAACACATTCCAATATGACTGAGAATTCTGTCTCCGCAACACCGGCCATTGAGGTCCGGGGATTGAATAAGTGGTTTGATGACTTCCATGTTTTGAAGGACATCGAATTAACCGTTTCGGAGAAAGAGATTATTGTTGTTTGTGGTCCTTCTGGATCAGGGAAGTCGACATTTATTCGCTGCATTAATCATCTTGAATCCTATCAGGAAGGAGAGATCTCTATCTTTGGTCAGGCCCTGGAAACTCCCAAAAAAGCGGCAGGTATTATTCGGGAAAATATCGGGATGTTGTTTCAGAGCTTTAATCTCTTTCCTCATCTCACCATCCTTGAAAACTGTACCCTGGGCCCGATGTGGATTCGCAGGATTCCTGAAGCAACAGCAGAAGAGCGCTCATTGGCACTGCTGGACAGGGTAGGAATTGCAGATCTCGCGCATAAGTATCCTGGTCAAATTTCAGGAGGTCAGCAACAGCGCGTTGCCATTGCCCGGTCTTTGGTTATGGAGCCCAGGATTATGCTGTTCGATGAACCGACATCAGCCCTTGACCCGGAGATGATTAAAGAGGTTTTAGATGTGATGGTGGATTTGGCAAAATCTGGTATGACTATGGTTTGCGTGACCCATGAGATGCAATTTGCCCATGAGGTTGCGGATCGCGTGATTTTTATGACGGAAGGTGAAATCGTGGAAATCGGACCACCGGAGCAAGTCTTAAAAAACCCTAAATGGGATCGTACACACCAGTTTCTGCAGCACGTATTAAGTCACAAATCTTGAATCAACCTGGCATACTTCTCACAATCCATTTCCATTTCTTCCGCATTCAAAGCGATTTCCATCAGTCGTTGACCTCCTGAACCCTATATCGTAAAAAGGAATTCGACCCTTTCAGCATTTCCCTCCAGGTTTAAGAGAGCAACCGATGAATATTGAAAAGATGAAAATTGAAGACTTTGAATCAATAAACCGGCTTTGGAGCAACTGTCATGGGATAACTCTTCGTGCCATAGACGATTCGCGAGAGGGCATTGCGAGGTTCCTGAATAGAAATCCTCATAATAATTTCATCTGCAAAATTAAAGGTCGAATTGTTGGTGCCATTCTTTGTGGCCATGATGGACGAAAGGGATTCATCTACCACACAGTCGTCGATAAAGACTATCGGAATAAAGGGATAGCGAAACAACTCGTAAACGCAGCAGTAAGTTCATTAAAGGAGGAAGCCATTACCAAAGTGGCTTTATTGGTCAACGCTGATAATCCATCTGGTAATACCTTTTGGGAATCCCTTGGCTTTGATTTTCATGATGACCTGAACTATCGAATTCTAATCCTGGACGAACGCAATCTTTAAAAACTAACGCATCAAGGTTGAACCTGCTTCTTCGGCTGCAAAATAAAGTTCTCTGCCGGTTTCATCGGAAATCAGATACTTATTTTTGGTTTCAAACCCTGTTAGAATTTCACCCCATTCTTTTTTTTGATTAACTATGAGACTACTGATTGAAGCTAAACTTTCCATGAATACCCTCCCACGATTAGAACTGAAGCCAATTCTGTTTTTTAAGATAGAGGTAATTGTAAACTATTCGCCCAAAAAAAAACTTATTCAAAATAATTTAAATATTCTTTAAGGATTTGTTGTTTGTCAACTTCGAACAATTCGATCAGCACATCATCCGGAGCCGGTACCATGATATACTTCCAGAACCCCAGGTCGACAAAGTCTTTGGAAAAGTTGACTCCATATGATTTAAGTTTCTCAATGTGGGCCACCAGGTTATCCGTTTGAATGCCAAAATGATGAATAGTTCCTCGCACACTATTTTTAGGAGCCTGGTCATAAAAATGCAAACGGCCGTTTCCAATTCTCATAAAAACATTTCTGGCGCCAGCAAAATCGGCATCCAAAACAACTTTGCCATCGAAATTCTCTACATAAAATTTCAAGCTGCTTTCCAGATCCGATGCAAAAATGTGCACATGATGAATATGACTAGTAATTTGAGAGATCATGATTTAGCCAATTTGAAAGGATGATATTGCATCGACTTGTCAGATATCAACAACATCGATCTGTCGTTTTTTTAATGACTTTATTTGACCGGGCAGGTGAAGCAAAACGCTTGATTCCAGGGCATTAATGATGTTTTCCTTCATGAAGCTTCGGCTGTAGACCAGACTCACTTCCCTGGTAGGAATCGGCTGTTTGAATGTTTTGACATGCTCTTTCACTTCTTTTTCGGAAAGCTCATCAACAGCCAATTGGGGCAACAGGGTAAATCCTGAATTGGTTTTAACCAGTTTGATCAAGGTCTCCAGGTTTCCGCTTTCGAAACGTACTGTCGGCAAAGCGGCATTCTTCCTATCAGTTGAGCAGATATTTAATACCTGGTCCCGAAAACAATGGCCTTCAGACAAAAGCCATACATCGTCAGTGTCCAGATCAGACGCTGATATCTGTTTTTTTTTGGCTAAGGGATGGTTCTGATGCAGATAGCAATAAAACGGTTCGTAAAACAGATGTCTTTCTATCAAACGATCGTCTTCAAGCGGCGTCACCAGTAGGCCTGCATCGATCTCGTCGTTTAGCAGCAATTTGATAATATCTTCAGTTTTGTACTCATTGATATTGAGATGGACATTTGGGTAGGTATCACTGAAATGGCCTATAAAAAGCGGAATCACATAGGAAGCCAGGGTAGGGATCACTGCCAGTTCAAAATCGCCATTGGGTTCGATGGTTTTCTCATTGGCAATCGTTTTTAGTTTCTTGTGCTCGTGAATGATGATTTTGGCCTGTTTGATGATTTCCCGGCCAACATCGGTGGTCAATATGGGCTTTTTGGATCGATCAAAAATAACGACATCCAACTCTTCTTCCAACTTCTGGATCTGGGCAGAGAGGGAAGGCTGGGAAACATGGCATTCCCTGGCTGCTTTCCCAAAATGCTGTTCTTTGTCCACAGCCAGCAAGTATTCCAGTTGGGTAATCGTTGTCATCCGGTTTGGTTGTAAAAGGTCAATTGATCAAGCAGATACGAGTACCTGCTCTTCAAATGCAGTCAGCGCAGCCTTGGCACCTTCTCCCATACTCACAACAATCTGTTTGTAAGGTACAGTGGTTACATCGCCTGCCGCATAAACTCCTTTTACACTGGTTCTGCATTTATCATCAACGACAATCTCACCAAAGCGGTTGGTTTCCACAACATCTTTAATAAAAGAACTGTTTGGCAGCAACCCAATCTGCACAAAAACGCCGTCCAATTCCTTCCTTTTTATGTCATTGGATTCCCTATCCTTGTACTCCAAACCGATCACCTTTTCACCATTGCCAATCACCTCAGTCGTTTGAGCATTTCTAACGATTGTGACATTGTCCATAGACTCCAATTTATCTATCAACACCTGGTCAGCCTTGAGTTCAGGCAGAAATTCGAAGACAGTCACCGATTTTACAATACCGGCCAGGTCGATTGCAGCTTCAATACCGGAATTGCCACCACCGATAACCGCGATATCCTTGCCTTTGTAAAAAGGACCATCGCAATGCGGACAGAAAGCAACGCCTCGACCGATATATTCTTTCTCACCCGGAATATTCAATTCCCTCCACTTGGCGCCGGTTGCCACGATTACAGACTTTGCAGTCAGGAATTCGCCGCTATTGAGTTCCAACTTATTAAGCCCTTCAACTGAAATCCGATCCAGTTTCCTGTGCTCCAAAACCTGAATATCGTATGCTTCTATGTGTTTAAACAACTTAGCGGAAAGTTCAGGCCCCTCCGTATAAGGCACGGATATCAAGTTTTCAATGCCTTTGGTATCCTTGACCTGTCCACCAATCTTTTCGGCAATAATGACAGTTTTCAGTCCTTTTCTCGCAGAATAGATAGCGGCCGAAGCACCGGCAGGACCGCCACCGATGACAGCCACGTCAAACTCCCCCAAGTCAACAGGCTCCTTGGGAATGTCACTGTTTAGTCCAAAATACTTCTCAAGTTTCTCAAGCAGCCGCGGTAAATCTGATCGACCTGAACTGACAAGATTTTTGCCATCCATGACACTGGGTACACCCTGGATGCCCAGGGACTCTGTTTCATCCCTAAAAAAGAACCCATCCGCCATTTCATGGACAAAATCCTCGTTGTAAATGGCCATGATATTAAGAGCCTGAACCACTTCCGGACAGTTTTCACAAGAAAGCGAAACAAAGGTTTTCAGATGGATTGGACCTTTAAGGTTTTGAATGCGTTTAATAACTCCCTGATCGGGTAGCTTTCCCTTGTGATCGGTATTCAAAATTGCCAATACCAGGGATGTAAATTCATGTCCTCCGGGAATACCGCTAAATCGAATACCTGCCGGTTCTCCGTTTCGAACAATTTCAAAATAGGGAACGCTCGACTCATCGCCTGTTGAGCGCACCGAAATGCTATCAGATGTTGAAGCAACCTCATTCAACATGTCCAATAATCGTTCCTGTTCTTTGTGGTCACATTCGTTGTAAACCAGCTCGATGTTTCCTTCCAGAGGTTGGAATACAGTCTTTAGCTGGTCGACTATTTGTTTATCAAGCATCATTCCTCCTCACAAATTTGGTTTTTTGAGGGTAATCCACAAACGCAAAGTTAAGGCAAAATTCCGATTAATTCAGATAACAAATGGTAGGGCGGCCCTACGTGGCCGCCAGGGATCTCACCATTGGTTAAGGGCTTAGCCCCGGCCTATCGTTTGATCTATGCAATCAAAAGAGCTTAAGTAAACGCTTGTGAGGTGACCCCAATAAACTTCGATTAAATCTTACCAACGAGATCAAGCCCCGGCTTCAGGGTAGCTGCTCCCTCTTCCCATTTTGCCGGACAGACTTCATTCGGATTTGCTGCAATGTATTGTGCAGCTTTTACTTTTCTCAACAGCTCATCGGCGTTTCGTCCAATGCCGTTGTCATTTACCTCGGCCAGCTTGATCTTTCCTTCCGGATTCACCAGGAAGGTTCCACGATAAGCCAAGCCTTCTTCTTCGATATAAACACCAAAAGCCCTGGAGAGTTGTCCTGTGGGATCTGCCAGCATGGGGTATTCAATTTTCTTGATGGTGTCAGAAGCGTCGTGCCAGGCTTTGTGAGTAAAATGTGTATCTGTGCTCACTGAGTAAACTTCTACTCCCATTCTCTGAAATTCCTCATATTTGTCAGCCATGTCTCCCAGTTCTGTGGGGCAGACAAATGTAAAATCTGCTGGGTAGAAGAAAAAGATCGACCACTTTCCCTTGAGGTCTTCCTGAGTTACTTCCCTGAAATCATCATTGTGGTATGCCTGTACTTTAAAATCCTGAACATCTGAGTTGATCAAAGTTTCCATCATTTATCCTATAATGGGGTTAACAAATCGAAAGGTATTAAAAGCAGATTCAAAACTTCAATCCTTCAAACCAATGAAAATCGTTAGCTATCCGGAAGAATTTTTGTTTTCTTTTATCAATATTCCAAACCCATCCCATAAGTGTAAAATATTAAAAAACTATGTTTTGATAGTTTTTAACTATGACAAGTGACTTTCAAAAAGGAATGGATGTTTTCTTTTGGAGAACGGCAGGGCGGCCCTACGTAACGTTATAATTCTCATATCAGATCCAACAGAAACCAACAAAGTTTTCCGGATAAATCCCGAGGTTTTTACGTGGCTAGGTACGAATCATCATTAAATACGATCGATATCAAGGTTTTGTCTGACTGATCCGCTATTCTGAAAGAAGAATAGAAAACCAAACATTAGATTCCTTTCACTCCATTCATCTCAACTATAAACAAATGACAGATCAATCTGTTCCCCAACCCAAGCCACGATTCTCTATTTGGTTATTGGCCCTGCCCCTCTTTTTCATCAATTTTTTTGTTTTTGCCGAACATTTGATTGTGGTGCCGTTAAGCGCAAGTATATCTCAGGCTACAGGTTTGCCTTCTGTGAACAGCGGGTTGTTGGTCTCTATTTACCCTTTAGCTGCTGCCGCTTCGGCTTTGATTTTGGGCCCCTTTTCCGACAGGTTGGGCAGAAAAAAAATGTTAATGTTGCTTTGTCTAGGTTTCAGTGCATCGACGTTTGCCTTTGCCTGGGCAGACAGTGTGTTCACCGTTTTGGCTTTCAGGGTGCTTTCCGGTGTGTTTGGCGGTCCTATTCCTTCCAATGTGTTGGCTTATATTGGAGATCGTTTTCAAGGGAACGAACGCACCAAGGTCATCACCACGGTGATGTTAACCTTTTCCATTGCTTCAATTTTCGCGGTTCCCCTGGGAGCCTGGCTGGCTGATCTGTTTAGCTGGCGAACTCCGTTTATTGCTATTTCCGCTGCAATGATTTTTTGTATCTTATTGATTTCACGTATGAAGGCAATTGAGACCGGTGCTGAATCGGGCAATGTCCTCAGGCAATATGTTGAATTTGCAAACTTGCTGAAGCTACGAATCGTCAGAAAAGTATTTACCCTTCAGTTTTTTATGATTATCGGCCTGTTTGGATTTGTACCCAACATCAGCGTCTGGTTAAGTACGGTTTATGGCTTTGACTCTACCCAGATTGGTCTTTGCTACATGCAGGGAGGAATTGGCGGGATTATCGGAAACAATATTTCAGGATATTTTATCAGTAAGGGGCATAAAGGAAGGCTGATCAGTATTGGCTCATTAATCATGTGTGTTGTGCTCTTTTTTTCAACCTGGAACCTGCTGCCACCTGTTTTCACAGGGCTTTTCTTTGCAGGGTTATTATTTGGCGGATCCATCCGCATGCCGGCCTTCCAGATTATCCTGACGGAAATTATTCCGATTAGCCTGAGGGGCAGAATGATGGCGCTCAGTATGATCAATGCCAACATCACCATGGGTCTCGGTGGTATCTGGAGCCTGGCATTCCTGGATATGCAGAATGGCGTCTTAACAGGTATGAGAACGGTCACCATCATCGGAGCTGCCACACTGGCTTTGATTCCCTTAATGGTCTTCAACCTGGAAAGGGAGATCAAAAGATCTGATCAATTGCACTAACGATCCTCAAGTCCAATCTGCATTCCAGAAAACACCTTCAATTGAAGGAACAGTTTCTTTAATTCTATAGCTAACCGTATTAATCTCCGGCAATGAAGTGATGTACATTTAAAATCACCAATTGACATTACTCCTACTGATATTCTGCCCGTTCACATTTTAACATCGTCGGAAACTCTTTTGAATTGTTGTAATAAAACTCTACCGTTAAAACTGGACCCTGTAGTTTTCGGGTTTTCCAATTATCCCAGATGGATTTGGTATTCGAATCGGATACGAGGGTGAACTTAGCCCCCGTCAAACTGCTTCCTGTAGAGATATGGATCAGGTGACTGTTCAATTGTAGAGCTGCATTGATACATTTCCTGATACTCACCATATAACCTCTTTCCAGTTTGATGCAATTTGCTGCTTCAGCTTTTTTAAACAATGGCTCTTCAATGGCAACTTTAACTGTTTTATCTTTTTCATCCGGTTCTTCTGCATATGCTGAATATACGGCTGCAAAAATATCTTTTTCATTGTTTAATTCAACGCTGCTATTGATTTTTGTCCGCTTGCTCCTTTCCGCCTCGCAAGGATTTGCCAAGATTTTGCTTTGAAAGCTCAGAGTAATAACAAGTGATATGACAGCAGCCCCTAGCCATTTGATTCTAAACATGTTTGATCTCCGTTTTTCATTTTCTGATTATCAGTTTAGGCAAGTTCATGTTGTATTAGACCATAAATAGCAATTTTAATCATCCAACGGCCAACTCCCTAGCTAGTACCTGAACAAAAAGTCGCTAAACCCTTATCCGGCCTTGTGCCAGATCCCGAAATTCAGCTTAAAGTTTAACGTGCTGTCAGCTGTCAGCGTTCAGCTTAAAACATTACAATTACAAACAAAAACAGGCTGAGAGCTGATCACTGACTGCTGAAAGCGCAAAACTTCGAAGTGCCAAACTGCTTTTAAAGCTTTTATTGGTATGGGTTAAATTAGTTTTCTTTCAGGCACTAACTACCTGATTCTTTTCGTCGCTATAATTCAGTCCCGGAATCTTTTCTTCCTGCTCGCAATAACAGCAGGATAAATCCTGTCAACATTGCAACCTCAAGCAAGAGGATGGGCATGCCTGCAATTGTTTTGACTACTTTGATTCCATCCAAGCCTCCAATAAACATGAATACCAGGGATGTTGCACCCATTAGAATCCCCCAGAACAATTTCATTGAAATGGGAGCTTCCATGGAGCTGCGATCGCCAGACTTATTATCAGAAATACTGAGAAGAGATACAGTTGATGTCATGGAGTCGGCCAGCGTCACAAAAGAAATAAAAATTGTGAACAGCATTAAGGGCCTGAGAATATCAGCCAGCGGTAAGAAGTCGAACAGGCGCAGCATCAGAACCTCATAGCCTTTTTCATCCATCAGTCCTTTTAAATCGATTCCATCAATGAAGTGGGTATGCAGGGTCAATCCGCCGAAAATACCAAACCAAACCAGGGCAAACAGAGCGGGAAGAATTAAATTGACACCGATAAACTCACGGATTGTCCTTCCGTAGCAAAGTCGCGCCAGAAACATTCCGGTGATGGGAGCAAAAGATAACCAATCAGCCCACCAGTACATATCCCACCACTGCGGCCATAAATCACCATCCGGAAAAGGATCTGTAAAAGTCATGGCTGAAAAGAAATTGTTCACATAGTCACCGGTCGCCTGGACTGTCAGATTCGCAGAAAACCTGGTTGGACCGAAGATGATGGCAAACAGCAACAGTGCGATAAAAAGGATGGCATTTTTATCGCTCAGCCAGCGAATTCCCTTGTTAAGACCGGTAATACTGGATGTAGTGTAACTTGCTACAATGGCAATACAAATGATTGTCCAAACCAAGGTGGATGGTTTGATACTGAATAGAAAATCCATACCGCTGCCCAGTTGGAGCAATCCATACCCCAGGGAGCCGGCAACGCCGCCTGTAATTGCAAACAGCGTGATTCCATCCACAACTGTAGCTACCTTTCCAAAGGCTCTGTCACCCAATAGCGGGTACAGAGCGGAGCTGACAGCAAATGGTTTTTTAAGGTTGTAATGAGCGTAAGCGATTAGCACTCCGCAAACAACATAAATAGCGTAAGGAGTGAATGTCCAATGCAGAAAACTCGTTCTCATGGCCCACAACATTGCCTGCTGACTGCCCGGTTCAATAAACATACCACCGGCAGGAGCCAGGGAGTGTTTCAGCGCCTCAGGCGCCGGCCAGAATACGATTCCCATGGCCATTCCGGCACACAGGGACATTGCCCACCAATTCCATGTGGAAAACTCGGGTTTAGCATCTTTTCCTCCCAGGCGAACTTTGCCGATAGGATGGATCATCAAAAAAATAGAAAAGAGTACAAAAGCCAGACATCCTAAACTTAAGGTCCAGCCCAGGTTTTTCATCAACCAGATAAAAAAGCCCCAAAGTATTTTGTGAAAGGCCTTTTGATCGAAAAGTCCGAGAATTAATATGGTACCGAAAAATACTAGTGGTATGGTAATCACACCATATCTTAGTTTAAATTTGTTTGAGATTGCTTGCATGTTTCTCCTTTTTTACTTGAACAATCCTATTTACCTTCCGAAGCGACGGTGTTGATCGTCGCTTCACGTTTTAACCAGTTATAAAACAACACGGCTGCATCTCCTTCTCCTCTTTTTGATTGAGGGGGAAAGATCCAATAACCGAATGATGTATTGACCGGTTCACCGACGGTTTCCAATAAGCCTTCTTGCAATGCCGTTGAAGCAATATTCAGATCCAACATGGTTATGCCAAGCCCGGAAACCGCTGCAATAATTGTCTGGTCCTGGGTGGAAAAATCGATTCCTCCGCTGAGATCAGTTGTAGTGGGTTTTATAATTGGATTGGGACAACGATCAAGCCATTGCTCCCAGTATGGCAATCGACTGGTACCGGAAAGAGTATGCAGAATCGGTATTCCTTCCAGACTGTCCTGGTCCAAAATGGTTTGTTTGATTTGAGGCGTACAGGCAGGAACAACGATTTCAGGAAACAGAATTTCTCCGCCTATGGTTCCCATCTCTTCAGAACCAAACCCTACCTGACAATCGAAATTGCCGAAATTGCTGTAATGAAGGTTTTCATGAATCGAAATAGTAAGCGATACCGTGTGCTGACCCCGAAATCGAACCAGGCGGGGAGCAAACCAGCGGGAAGCGAAAGTGGGAGGTAAGGCTACAAACAGTCTTCTTCGGACTTCACCTCTTCTCAATCTTTCCAAAGCTGATGACATGTCGCTTAAAGCCTTACTCACCACTTGGTAAAATGCTTGTCCATCCTCGGTCAGTTCCAGACGATTATTGATTCTGGTAAAAACCTCGAAGCCTAAAATCTCCTCTAAACCTTTTATTTGCCTACTGATAGCCGACTGAGTAACGTACAGTTCCCTGGCAGCCAATGTAAAACTCCCCAGCCTGGCGGCAGACTCGAAGGTTTGCAATACCTTTGTGTTGGGCATGTTTTTTAACATTTCGAACTCCAATTCCTAATAGAAACAGTTCATTACCAACAAACGGTTTTCGTGTTCATTAGAGCTTTTGGATTGTCAGTCCAAATATTGCCTGATCTTTGACGGATCGCCCTGGCAGTCCTTGAAGGCTTTGGTGGCAAATGAATAGCCTTTTTCCAGTTTGAGCCGATTGATCAGCGGTATAATGGTTTGAATATTCTCTCTGTTTTTTGCCTCGATTACTTCAATGCCCTCGACGCAAGCTGTTCGAAACACCCTGGTGCCATTTTCAAGACAGGACATTGAATCGAGAATATTAACCACAACCACAGCGCCCCAAATATTCAAATCAAGTTCCCCGTGATCCAAAACCATATCAGTCGCAGCATGTTTACCGGAGACTTGAAAACAGCATTGCATCAAAAACTCCGGTACTGTTGGATTGATCTTCCCCGGCATGGCTGAAGAACCGGGTTGGACAGCGGGTAACCTGATCTCACCAAATCCCGTTTGCGGACCTGAAGATATCAACCGAAGATCCTGACAAACCTTCACCAGTGATCTGGCCAGTTGATTCAAGTGAGAAGAAACATGAACGACATCATCCAGGTTTTGGGCCCCGTCGAAAAGATTGGAGCGCTGTGAATATTGTGAATTATCAATAGTTTGAACAAATGAGTTAACTATCTGTTCCCTGTAATCCCCATTGGCGTCCTCAGGCCTACCCACAATAGTGCCGCCCAGGTTGATGGAGTACAGTTCGGAAACAGCGTTATCTAAACGGCGATGTTCTCTAACCAGCAGGTCCCGATAGCCACTAAAATAGTCATGAAAGGAGATCTCCACAGCATCCTGCAGACAGGTCCTGGCAATTTTTTTAATAGTCTGCCACCGTTCTCCCAGTTCGGAAAAAGCGTGAGCCAGCTTTTGCAACTCCGGTCCAAGGGACTGCCATTTTTCAATCACTGCAATATGTATAGCCGTGCAAAACACATCGCTGGTAGATTGATTCAGATTAACGTGGTTATTGGGATGGACAGGTTCATAGGAACCGTATGCATTGCTGCAGGCCAAGCGGTTGGCAAGATTAGCAATCACCTCATTTACATTCATATTGAATGATACACCGCCGCCGCCATGAAAAGAATGCACTGGAAACTGATCATCAAAACCTCCAGCCTCGATCTTGCTAATTGCCTGCGTTATAGCATTTGCCTGCTCATCATCAACCTGACCGGCTTTTGCATTGGCTCTTACACAAGCTTTTTTTACAACCAAAAAGGCTTTCAACAATTCAGGATAATCCGCAAATGATTTTTCACCAGCCAACGGAAAATTTTCCAATGCCCTCTGTGTTTGAGCTCCATAAGCAGCATCCATGGGAATGCTCACTTCTCCCAAGAGATCTTTTTCAATTCGATGGGGTTTATCCTGAGTTTTCATTTTCTGCTAATTGCCTGAATTGTTAATGCATTATTCGCGTTATGAGAATCCAAATTTACTGCTTAATCTGCAGCTCCTGTCAGACGTCAAAAGGCGGCTTTGCTGATCTTGGTTCCCGTGATATTCTGCATTCCGCATTATAATCGTTAATATGATCCCTTGGTGTATAATTACGTTCGATTTCATAGATTTCTTCACCTGTTAAGGAATCCATCTTCAAAGCCATCAAGGCAGTGTCCAGTTGTTGGGGACTATCCGCTCCGGCCAGCATGACATCGATATTGGAATTCTGCAGCACATACGCCTGGGCAATCTGGGAAGGACTTACCCCTCTTTTTTCCGCCACGCGAGCCACAGACACTGCAATTTCCCTGGAAACGGCATCATTGAACATTTCATGGGTGAAGAAATCGGTCTGGTTGCGAACAGAATCAAAATCGCAGGTCAATAATCCCCTGGCCAACGGACTAAAAGCTGAAACGCTGACACCACTATCCACACATAAAGGAATCATCTCTCGTTCCTCTTCCCTGTATGCAGCGGAATATTGAAGTTGCATGTTTACCGGTTTTACCCATCCATTTTTCTCACAAGTATAGATAATTTTTGCGAACTGCCATGAATACATGGTGGAACAAGCCAGATAGCGCACTTTCCCCTCGTTGACCAACTCAGTCAGTGTAGACCAGGTTTCTTCGACCGGTGTATGGATATCAAAATAGTGCAGCATGTAGAGATCAACATAATCGGTTTTCATCCTCTGCAAAGAACCATTAAGGGCATTGACAATGTGAACCCTGGAATGCCCTTCATTATTCTGGCCTTTGCCAATCGGGTAACCGACCTTGGTTGCCAACACCAATTCGTCGCGCAGCCCCAGCTTATGAATCACATTACAGACAACTTCTTCATTGGCACCGCTGGAGTAAAAATCTGCCAGATCGATAAAGTTAATGCCGTTATCTATGGCATGTCGGATGATTGGCTCACTTTCCGATTCATCGAAAATCCAAGGTTTCCACTCCTTGCTGCCCATGTTCATAGTACCCAGACACACCCGGGAAACTTTCAGTCCTGAATTTCCTAGTCTTTTATATTCCATTGATATCTCCGAAAGTTAAATAATCGTAAAGTTGTGATTTTATAATTTGCTTATTCAAGCTTTGTAAAATGATCTTTTTGCATGGCTTCCATGCATTAAGATCATTTGACTTCAAATAGGTGGACTGCTTATAAACAAGAAACCAAAAACGTCTTCGATCGGTTTTATCGGATTAACCAAAGGAGATTTCACTAGACTCACAAACGGGGAGATGAACATGACTGCACAACAACAATGGGCCGAGCAATGGCTGGCAAAACCAAAAAAACAATATATTGATGGTGAATGGGTACTTGGTGAGAGCAGGGATTTAATCTCAATCAATCCTGCAGATGGCTCGCAACTGGCTGTTTATCCCTTTGCTTCGGTTGAACAGACCGAGCAAACGATTCGGTGCGCCAATAAAGCCTTTGAAGACAGTGCCTGGGCTTCCGCAAGCAGGGGATACCGAGCTGAGATTCTGCATAAAACAGCCGATCTGATTCGGGAAAACCTGGAAAAACTGGCGACGCTTGAAACACTGGCGAACGGAAAACTCTACCAGGAATCCCTTGTGGATGACATCCCAACTTGTGCTGATATTTTTGACTATTATGCAGGTTGGGTCGATAAATACTATGGGGTGACCAGCCCCGTGGAACAGGGATTCCTCAATTATACCCTGAAAGAGCCGGTAGGGGTTTGCGGACTGATTGCTCCCTGGAATTTCCCCCTCTATCAGGCAGCACTTAAGATAGCTCCAGCCCTGGCCATGGGTAACACAGTTATCAACAAACCTTCTCAGGCCACCCCCTATAGTGCGTTATACCTGGTCGAATTGATGGCGGAACATTTGGATCTTCCTAAGGGTGTTCTCAATTTACTTGTCACAGATGGAAAAACAGCCAACACCCTGACAACAAGCCATCACGTTCATAAAATATCTTTTACCGGTAGCACTGATATCGGACGCATGCTGGTTCACAACTCTGCAGAATCCAACCTCAAGGCTGTTACCTTGGAGCTGGGCGGTAAATCACCTTGTATCTTTTTTGATGACACACCGGATTTACAAGGAGCGATTGACAGGGCTTTTACAGTTATGTTTTCCCATAAGGGTGAGAAATGTTCGGAACCGACCAGGTTTTTGATTCATGAGAAAATCTATGACAAGGTCCTCTCCGAGTTGATCTCCAAAGCCGAAGCCGTTAAATGCGGAAACCCATTTGCTGAAGATAGCAGCCAGGGCGCCCAATGCAACCAGTCACACTTTGAAAGTATCATGAAGTATATCGACATCGGTCGTTCCGAAGCAGAATGTGTTGCTGGTGGAGAAGCAGATATAACGGGCGCTAACAAAGACGGTTATTATATCAGACCAACCATCTTTTCCAATGTCCATTCTAACTGCCGTATTGCCAAAGAAGAGATTTTTGGTCCTGTATTATGCTGTACGCCTTTTTCCAACGATGAAGAAGCCGCACAGCTGGCAAATGATACTGTGTATGGACTGGCTGCCGGAATCTATACCAAAGACATCGGCAGGGCACATCGTATGGCAGAAAAAATCGACGCCGGAATGGTGTTTATCAATCGCTACGGATGTTACGGATTGAGCAGTCCCTTTGGAGGTTTCAAAGAAAGTGGTTGGGGCAAGGAAATGGCGATTCACTCCCTCTCTTCCTACACCAAAGAAAAATCTGTGTGGGTGGCATTCGGAGAATAAGACTCAACAAGAGGCGTCGAAAGACGCCCCGCAGGTACAAGATGATCAACTCAATTGATTTAAGCTGCTGGACAGAGTGGCTTTTGCTTCTTCGATTATCCTCGGAACAAGGGCGTTGACCGAGGGGATATCACTGATCCTGCCCACAGACTGACCGATGGTGAGCATGGCTTCTTCGGCGTTGCCTTCCTTCCACACTTTTTTGGCTCGTTGACCTGAAATCAGGGGAAACAGCTCTTCCAGCTTCCCGCCTTGCTCTTCAATTTCTTCCACCTGGCGAATAATGTCATTCCTTAGAGCCCTGACTTGCAAGCCAAAATCTCCGAGCAAGCTTTGGAGATTGAGAGAGGTATCATTCTCGTTTTTATCCAATAGGGTCTGATAAATATTCTGATGGACACCGCTTTCTTCTGTGGCCAAAAAACGAGTTGCCATCATGATTCCATCTGCTCCCAACGAAAGAGCTGCAGCAAGACTTTTTCCATCCGCCATACCACCGGCAGCCAACACTGGAATATCTACCGATTCGACTACCCTGGGAACCAGGACCAGGGTTGACACATTGTCTTTGTGAGGGAATCCACCTTCTTCAAACCCGGCAATCGTCACCGCATCATATCCGACCTTTTGGGCATGGATAGCGTGCTTGACTGTTCCGACTTTATGCAACACCTTGACGCCGGCTTCTTTGGCTTTTGGGATCAGATCTTTTCCCAGAAAGGTATCCACCGGTGCCCCTGCTATTTCAATAGCGGCAACTTTTTTTTCACAACAGATTTCAAAAAACTCTCTCAGCAACTCAACGGAAAGCCGAATGGAGGGCATGGTTGTGATATTCACAATAAACGGATTCGATGTTAAAGAATTGGTCTGGTCGATGGCTGCTCTCAATTCATCTCCGGAATTATAGTTTCCGGAGGTGAGATTTCCCATAGCCCCTGTATTGCTGATCGCAGCTGCCAATTCAGGAGTCGCTATCCATAGCATTCCCCCGCATTGAATGGGATATTTGATACCAAAAAGTTCTGTTATTCTCGTTTTCATAAACAAATCCTTTGTTTGTTTGATTTTAATCCGGCATTAAACGTTCTTTACTTAGTTGTTTTTGAATCCGGTTACATGTATTTGCATGCTCCAAATTGTATTCACTGGGAATTTACAATCACGAAGCCAAATTTATACTAATCAGTCAAATTTTGAACAGTATAAAATCTTCTCCTAATTCATTTATCAAGTAATTGGACCTGCAATCCGGAAATCAGTTTTTCAGGGCATCACAAATTCGGTGCTTAGGTCCCAGGTGGGAACGAAAACGCTGAAGATGGAAAGTTTATTTTAAAATGATAAACGAAAAGTTTATCGCAAAAATCTACTAGCGACACGAGTATTTCTTCTCCATGTCGGCAACCACTTTGACCATGAACTTCTCCAATTGCCCGAAATCGATCTTAGCAAGACTGGTGATGTAGAGGCATGATTTGGCGGTTTTGACCTTGCCAAGTAGTTTCAGATCTTCAGCGAAATTATCAAATCCCTGCATAACATAAATGGTCGAGTTTTGTTTTCGGGGTGAGAATCCCGTCATCAACCAGGAATAGGTTCCTTTGGTATTGGTATATTCGTAGCTGCCAAATCCCACAATGGAATCACCCCACATCACCGGCTTTCTCTTAGTCACCCTTTCAAACAGATCCAATAGTTTATTAGCGTCATCCCGGCGTTTTTCATTTTCAACGCTTTCGATAAACTTATGAACATTCTTTTGATTAGGACGGGTTTTAATCTCAGTCATGGTCAATTGTTCTGGATTTATTTTTTTAATTGATTAAACATCGGGATAGAGTCTTGGTTTTTTCGACCTGGCTATATCGCTCTATTTTTCCTGAGTATTGTTTTCGGTTTCATGAATAAAAAAAGCCGTTAAAAAACAGATCAGAAAAATGATTCCTCCTGCAATAAAAACTGTCCCCTGCCATCTGGCATAGACAAGTCCGCCGATAATGAGACCCAAAATACTGGCAAAGCTTCCAATACCAGCCGCGACACCTTGTATATATCCTTTGGTATCTGCTGGTCCTATTCCAGCCAACAAAGCCATAAAAGAAGGCCACATGATACCGTTTCCAAGTGCAAACAGTACGGCTCCTGAATACGCTGCAACAATGCTAACAACACTGAAACAATAAAAACTGGCAAACATCAAGATACTGCCAGCTGTAAACAGCGTTCGACGACTAAAGTGAGAATTAAGATAGCCAAGCACAGGGCCTTGAACGACAACCATCGTGCCGCTTAGTACTGCAAAAAAAACGCCCAGCTGTTCCGTTTTCCACTCCAGGGCTTTTAAGGCATGGATCGGAAATGTTGCGTAAAACGTGTTGAATGCCAGAAAAATCAGGAAATAGAGTCCAAACATCAATGGAATGCCCTGTATTTTCGCCAATCCCAGCAAACTGTTTTGGTTGGCCCGTTTGTCAAAACAGTCTTTGGGTTCAGCTCCCAATACTCTTCGAGTAGGTGATCCGCAGGGCGGTCCGTTCAGTTTTGTCGGAGTCAATTCGGGCAGGTAGAAAACAATAGCCAGCAAACCTACAAAAGATATGACTATGGCAACTATCACCGGCAGTTTTTCAGCCAGAATCGTTGCTCCCAATAATCCCGCGATTAAAGGCCCGAGAATAAAACCCAGGTTGGTTGAGAGGGCCATCCGTCCCATGTTTTTATCCCGTTCCTCTTCACTGGAGATATCAACAACGTATGCAGTAGCCACGGAAATGTTCCCACCGGTCAAGCCATCCAGCCCCCTGGCCACGAACAACAAAAGCAGGGGAACCGTCAGCAGAAAACTTCCGCCCCATTCAGAATCGACTTTCATCAGGGTTGACACGGGGATCAAAAGGGTCACAAAAAAGAGTACCCAGCTCAATAAGGTTCCCAGCTGACTGATAAACAAAACCTTACGGCGTCCGTAAATATCGGAGTATTTCCCTAAAATCGGTGCACCGAAAAGCTGGAAAAACGAGTAGGTCGCTCCCAAAATACCATAAATGATTTCATTGCCCCCAAAACGCGCTACAATATAAACCAAAAAAGGCACAACCAGGCTGTAGCCCAAGGTACCAATGAAATTAACTGCCAGCAAAGGGAATAAAGCTCCTTTCTGTATTGAATTTGTGGCTTGCATAGTGGTCTTTCTGATAATCAATCGTTGACATCCCCTTCCAGAGGAGGTTCAGTCGGGGATAATTTATACTTAAATACTCTCAACATTTTAGAAAGCTCCGTAGGAGCGTCATATAGTAGCCAGCGGTTTCAACCGCTGGCTACTCCTGTGCCACCCCTGCGGGGTTTAACCAACAATCATTGACAGCCTCGTGCTCGTGCTCGTGCTCGTGAACGAAAATGTCAAAATTAATTCATATTCACAACACTCTTGAGTTTCAAACTTTGTTGATCTAAGGCATTATCAATCAGTTTTTTACCGGCTCACGTGCACGTTTACGTTTACGAGCACGAGCACGTGCTAGAACATTTAATTTTTTGATACCTGACAGACAGTTTATTTTATCAAAGGACTTCAGAGATCGATAGAGCAAGATAGGTTTTGCTGGTTTGATATCCTTGATCGCTATTCCCAACTCTTCTCTTAATTCCCTTATAAGGGCATCTGTCATCTTCTCATTGGACTCGATACCACCACCGGGTAGCCCCCATTGGTCAGGAAATACACCTCTATTGTCCGGCATTTTACAGAAAAGGAGTTCATTCCGCCGATTCCAAACCAGACCAACCACAATGGTTCTATGTTCAAGGGGTTGTGTTTTATTTTTGCCGGGTGGATTCATGCTATTTTAATGTTGTGATGTCAGGTTTCCGTTCGAAACAGTCTTTCGAATCCAGGGTATGGAACCAAAGGAATGATTTCAAAATAGATAAGCTTTTCCCGGACCAGCGGGAGCTGGGATAGGGTCTCTTCCGCTTTTTCCACAGACTCGCATTCAAGGATCAGAACAGCAGCTTTTTGATCTCCCCTGAAATAAACCTCCCGAATGTCATTCCTCTGGTGAAGCTCCCAGACTTTCTTTGCTTCATCTTCTAAAAACGGCTCAAAATCTTCAGCTTGTTTGCCTGCTACTTCTTTTTCAATAGCAATGATTTTCATTGACTTATTCCGTTATATTTAATTTCCATACGGCTGTAAGCATCGTTCAAATCAGGCGTATTGATATCACAAGCGCACAGGATTCGACAAGATAGTTGGGAAGGAAAATACTGATAACCGATAGCGACAACTGAAAACGCATTCAAATCTTGGACAAATGCCTGTATTTGCTGGGCAAACAAGGCTAAACCAAACCTAAGATGTATGTATAGTCCCCAAGCTTGATTAATCGTAAAAAGAAAATCATTGTCTACCCAAGAAAATTGATAATCCGGATGCAATATGCTATTTTTTCACCTACATACACCCACCAAAGAATAGTTTAAATAGCGTCGTCCCATGACTTATGGGAGGACTAAAATGCCTAAACAAGTTTTATTACCTAGCTACAAATTTTCTTAACTTATCAATAGCTTACCTATTTTCGTGAAGTAAACTTCATTAAAAACAGGGGTTGAAATGCCGATTATCAAGAATCGAAAATCATTCCTTCTGGTTGTGTTTATTTTGAGCGTTACTTTGGCGATTGCTGCAGCTATGATCTATTCGTTTTATATTGGTCGTAAGATCGCCGTCCGTTATACACCATTAATAGACGCAGCGATGGAAATAAAACTGGAAGCAGCCATTACACACTTGTGGTTTGAAGAAATAATCAGTGGCGATCGTTACATGGATATTGAAGTGGTGTGGCAACACTTGGAAGAGTCTAAGTGGTACGCAAGGGCTATGTTGGAGGGAGGGGAAAATATGGAAGGTGTCTTTGTGCCCCTTGAAAATCCGCTTCTCAGAAAAGAAATTGAAAAAACCCTGGAAGGATTGCAGGCTTTTCAGTCCATTGCCGAAGAAAGATGGGCATTGAGAACCCAATCGGGAATCGGATCAGATATTGACCAGCAGTTTGATCGTACCTTCAATGAGTTTCTGTTGCGTGCCGACAATGTGGAAACGACGCTGCAAAATATCTTGAAGATTCAATTGGTTCGCTATGAAATCATTCAATGGGGATTGGTGATCGTTGTCCTGATTATTGGCTGTATGGTTGGATTCATGTTTTACAGACATGAAAGAAGACTGACCAATGAAAACACAAAACTTCTCGAAAAAGAGGAAAATTTGCGAACTACTTTGGACTCAATAGGTGATGCCGTAATTACAACAGATATCAATGCCAGAATTACCAGAATGAATCCAATTGCCCAGCGATTGACAGGCTGGACATCCGGCGAAGCAGAACAAAGGCCGCTTTCAGAGGTCTTTTGCATCGTCAATGCAATCACTGGTGAATCGGCTCCAAGTCCGGTTTCCCAGGTCATAGAAAAGGGTGAAATTGTAGGGTTGGCTAATCATACCAAGCTTATCTCTCGAAATGAGAAACAGTATCATATTGCTGATTCCGCCTCTCCTATTCGCGATGTTGGCAGGGAATTATCAGGCGTTGTTCTCGTATTTCGCGATGTATCGGAAGAATATTTAATGCAGGAAAAAATATCAGAAAGCGAAAGACAATATCGCTATCTTTATGAATCGATGATTGAAGGCATTTGCCAATATGAAATTATCCATAATGAATCGAAGAAATCGACGGATTTTCGAGTGTTGAATGTAAACAAACAATTTGAGAATATCTTTGAAATTAAAAAGGAGGAAATAGTTGGAAAGCTGACTTCAGAAATCTGGAAAACACAAAACCCTCCATTTGTTTATACATACGCTGAAGTTGAAGACACCGGGCTTCCTGTGCGTAAGGAAACATATTATGCCCCCTTGGGTAAACACTTATTGTTTTCTGTCTACTCCCCGGGACATGGCAAATATGCTTGCGTTTTTGAGGACATCACCCAAAAAAAAAGGGCTGAGGAAAACCTGCAAAAAGCCCATGATCTGTTGGAAAAAAAAGTCGAACAACGAACGGAGGCATATAAAAAGGCCAAAGAGGAAGCAGAAAAGGCCAACGATATGAAAAATGAATTCCTGGCCAATATCTCACACGAACTGAGAAACCCCATGCATCAGATTCTCAGTTATTCAAAATATGGAGTAGATAAAATACACAATCCGAAAGAGAAGCTGCTTCATTATTTTAACCAAAGCCGGAAAGCTGCTGAAAGATTGATGGTACTGTTGAATGACCTTTTGGATTTATCCAAAATGGAATCGGGTAAAATGGCTTACAATATGGAAGCTAACGACCTTTACAGCATCATTTACGAAGCTACCCAGGAATTAAAACCTGCCATCGAGAAGAAGTCCTTAAATGTCAAAATATCTAGCCCTGCGATCTCGGCAAAGGCGATGTGCGATTATTTCAAAATCGGACAAGTCACCAGAAATCTGATCGCAAATGCTATTAAATTCTCGGAAAATAACAAATCGATAGGTATTTCAATTGAACACCTACACCCTGGAGCAAATTCATATGTCAAAGTCGAGATCAGTGATCAAGGCGTCGGTATTCCTGAGGAAGAATTGGAAACGATTTTCGAAAAATTTACTCAAAGCAGCAAAACCAAAACAGGAGCCGGAGGTACCGGCCTTGGTCTCTCCATTTGCAAGGAAATCATAAACGCCCACAAGGGAGAAATATTTGCATTCAATAATCCATCCGGTGGTGCCACCTTTAGTTTTACCCTACCTTGCAAAATGGAAGCGGAAATGTTTACGTCAGAATAAACGCGTATATTTACTATCCATCGCCAGTTGGGACTATATTCGCTGTTTCAATCATCAAAACAACCGTTTTCTCCGGCGCCCTGGTTTTATGAAACACACCTTTGGGCGCGACTGTTTCCTTGATTAATCTATTATTTGCTTATAAATGATTAACATCCCAATCTGGAAAACCTTGTTTTAATTAGGTTGATTAACCATGGTTTCATTTTAATTTCAACCAAAGTTATATCCGTTGACATAAACAATCGAATCTCATTAGGCTTGTTGATATTTGATTAGATAAATATCTCCAAATCCTTGAACCGCATGTTTTCTTATGCGACAGTTTCCCAACAAGCTATCTGATATTATTGATGAGAGTGGACAAAAACTCCATACGATAAGTAAAAACTCAGGCATTTCACACACCTACCTCACTAAATTAATCAAGGGAAACATAAATTATCCCGGGAAGGACAAAATTGCATCGATTTTATTGTCGCTCAATTACTCCATTGGGGAGATCAACGATGTATTGGCTGACTATGATTATCGTCCGTTAAACAAAAAGGATATACCCGAAATCAAGCACAACAATCGTAAGCGCAAGATTGAAGGCAATACCATGGCGTTTTACGATCATATTTATTTTGAGTTACTGCTGGCAGCCATGGAGAGAATCGGGGGCACCAAACTGATAGTTAAGGATCGGCCAAGCTCCGTCTACATGCCGGAAGACCTTTACCTGAAAAGGGAGTTCCCATTTGAGAAAGATGGTGCTGCCAGGGATTTCAGGATCGATTTTACCCTGGCATTGATAAAGGAACGAAAAGAGTTATTTCTGGAAAACTGTGAAAACGGACATCGTTTTGAAACCTTTATCTGTCGCAGATGCCTGGAAGACTATCTTGATACTCACCTGCTTCCTATCGATCAATGGGAGGAAGAGGATGAATTTTATCAACGTATGACGCTTCAGTATTTTGCCAATTTTATTGGCTCCATCGTTCGTCAGCCGCACCAGCATCTGGTTTGGATTGTCAAACGCTGCAGTTATTTTGAATTTACTATCCAGGATGCCGAAGGAAATTCACCTAAGATATGTTTTACCGGTCGCAAACCCCATGAGTACGATCACAAATCAGAAACCATGATCATGGAGGGATTTACTTCAGATGCCCCCGCAGTGGTAGAGCTTTACCGCAAAGAAATCGAATACAGCCGCAGTTTTGTTGATCAAACAATAGCAGCCGATTACCCCGTTAACCTTGTTAGTTACCTGGTCTCCCTGTTTGAGAAAAAAGGACTTGGTAACGAATTAACTGGCCTCTACAAACAATCTGCCAAAAAGCTTTCCTTTAGTCTGTTTTAGCTCAAGTCCGGTATCTGCAAGTTATCCCTTCCATTTGATTTGCTAAACCTGACATCAGTTTAATTTAAAATACAACTTTGACTGGCTTAATAAGTTTTTTGTTAGTCTTTTTGGCACTAATGTCATTCAGTCAAGAAAACTTATTCAATAGAATCTTGATTGAAGCAGATTACAAACGGTAGGGCGGCCCTACGTGGCCGCCGGGGAATTGGTTTGAGAGAAAAAACAATAAAACGTTATAAGTTTTGTATGAATGATTTTAGTGTATGCAAAATTTACCGGTCCTAACGTGGCAACTGTCTATTGGCAAGTTCGCTGAATTTGACAGACTCAAAGCAAAAATCCCTCCCCACCCCCCTGCATTAATCAAAACCTCTATGAACAAACAGTTTGAGTTCTCCCTTATTGGGACAAATTCACAGCACATTGGCATAGTTAACCCAGGATCTCTTCTTTGAAGATTTTAGTTGGTCTGTTTCGTTCAATATCAATATACCGGCAGTAAACGATTAAAGCTGTTTTTAGTTTAAATTATTTCTAAACCATGATTTATTTTTTATTGACACAATGATCCTGGTGCTTTAAGTCACACAATAGACAACATCAAAAAAATGAAAATGCCTTAACTTATATGGGAATCAGGTTGTGTATGGAAGAAGTAGTAGCGTTATTAACGGAATTGATTGCATTTAAATCAACGGCTTCCAGGCCGGACGAAATCGAACAATGCATTGAGTATATAGAGAATTATCTGCAGCAACACGGCATAGACTATACCCGTTATGACCAGTCCGGAGTCCCTTCTTTGCTGGTAACAGCTCAGAACAAATCAGCACCGGTGATGCTGATGTCCCACATTGATGTGGTTGAAGCTCCGGACGATTTGTTTGAAGCTCGACGGCTCAATGGCTGTTTATATGGACGTGGAGCCATTGATGATAAATATGCAGCCGCTTTATCGCTGATCCTGCTCAAGAATCACATGGCCAAATTACGTTCTGCGGGGCTTAGTCAACAGGACCTACCCTTTGGCATTCTCATCACCAGCGATGAGGAAAGTGGTGGTTTCAACGGGGCTGACCTGGTTTTAAAGGATATCAAAACTGATTTCTGCATAGCTTTGGACGGAGGCAGCCCGGAAAGAATAATCACCAAAGAGAAAGGCGTTATCCTGGCCAGAATCAGGGCACGCGGAAAATCCGCCCATGGAGCAAGACCCTGGCTGGGTGTCAATGCTATCGACATTCTCATAGATGATATTGTCAAAATCCGTTCCTTATTTAACGAAATCAACGATCAGCGCTGGCACAGAACCCTGAATGTCGGCATTATCAGGGCGGGAGAATCCAGCAACCAGGTTCCCGATGTTGCCGAAGCCTCCCTGGATATTCGCTATACCGAAAATGAAGATCCGGAAGAGCTTAAAGCATCTATAAAAAAGATGATTCAAAGCGACCTTACCTTGGAAACAGAAGGGGATGTGTTTTTCAGTGGTGAGTCCAGACACCTGGATTTGTTGCTGGAAATAGCTCAAGAAGCCAAAACAGATTTTGAACACGGTTCCAGTGACGCAAGGTTTCTAAAAAAATATGGCATTCCCGGAATTGTCTGGGGGGCCAACGGTAATTATAAACAGCATTCTGCGGAAGAGCATGTGGAGATCGCCAGTATCGATAGGGTTTATAACGTACTGGATCAATTTGTTATACAGGCTCAACAGAAGATAAAATAATCACCCCATTCAGAGACGCGCATGAGCGATCAGTCAACGCTGTTGAGTGTTAACAATCTCAAGACATATTTTTACACCTTTGAGGGTGTCGCCAAAGCTGTGGATGATGTCTCCTTCGACCTGAAAAAAGGTGAAATCCTCGGGGTGGTTGGAGAGTCGGGTTGTGGGAAAAGTGTTACGGCACAAACCATCATGAAACTAATTCCCATGCCTCCGGGACGCATTGTTGACGGCAGCATCAATTTCGATGGAATCGATATCGCCAGCCTTTCCATGGAAAAAATGCGGGAAATTCGTGGCAAACGCATTGCCATGATCTTCCAGGAACCCATGACCTCTCTCAATCCGGTGTTTACCATCGGAGATCAAATTTCCGAAATGTTCATGCTGCATGAAAAAGTGGACAAAAAAGAAGCATGGGAACGTTCCATTGATATGCTTAGAAAAGTCCAGATTCCGGCCCCTGAAAAGCGAGTTCATGAATATCCTCACCAACTTTCCGGTGGAATGCGGCAAAGAGCCATGATAGCCATGGCTCTTTCCTGCAATCCGGAAATTCTCATAGCGGATGAACCAACCACAGCCCTGGATGTAACCATTCAAGCCCAGATCTTGGATTTAATGATGCAGCTTAGGGAGGATTTCCAAACGGCCATCATGATGATCACCCATGACCTGGGTGTTATCGCAGAAATAGCAGAAAGAGTGGTGGTCATGTATGCAGGGAAAGTTGTAGAAGAAGCCGATACCACCGGCATTTTTGAAACCCCCAGGCATCCTTATACTAAAGGTTTGTTAAAATCGATTCCCATTCTGGGGGAACGTTCCCGGCAGGGTCGCCACCAATTAAACGAAATAAAAGGCACGGTGCCAAGTCTTTACCAATTGTCAGAAGGTTGCAGCTTTTGCCCGCGTTGTCCGGATGCCATGGATCAGTGCCAATATACTACCCCTGAAATGAAAACAGTCGCTGCTGGCCACCAGGTACGCTGCTGGCTTTATTAAACCTTTGAAAGGGAAATTAGCTTGGAAACATTGCTTTCAGTTGAAGATCTTAAGGTCCATTTTCCAATTAAAAAAGGATTATTGTCCAAAACAACGGGACACGTATTTGCCGTGGATGGTGTCTCTTTTTCGCTTAAAAAGGGAGAAACAATTGGACTGGTGGGCGAAAGCGGCTGTGGCAAAACCACAACAGGGCTGGCCGTCCTCCGGCTGATCAATCCGACTGGCGGTCGGGTTAAGTTTGAAGGCAAGGATGTTTCGCAGTCCACCAAAAAAGAGATGCGGTCCTTGAAAAAGGAGATGCAGATAATTTTTCAGGATCCTTATTCCTCCTTAAATCCGCGGATGACGGTCAATCAAATCATTAGTGATCCCATGGATATTCATGGTTTATTCCCGGGCAAGGAACGAAAAGATCGTGTCGCCCATCTGCTGGAGAGAGTTGGCCTGTCTGCAGAGCAGGGAAGACGTTATCCGCACCAATTCAGTGGTGGTCAAAGACAGCGCATAGGAATCGCACGAGCGCTGGCACTTGATCCTAAACTGATTATCGGTGATGAGCCTGTTTCAGCCCTGGACGTCTCTATCCAAGCCCAGATTGTAAACCTGCTGGTGGATCTGCAGCAGGAATTTCAATTGTCTTATATAATTATTGCCCATGATTTGGCGGTTGTAGAGCACATTTGCGATCGCATTGCCGTCATGTACCTGGGCAAAATCGTTGAAATGGCAAGCTACCAGGATCTTTACAGGGACCCTAAACATCCATATACACAGGCTTTACTTTCGGCTATTCCTGTAGCTAATCCTAAAAAGAAAAAAGAGAGGATCATACTGGAAGGAGATGTACCCAGTCCTATCAATCCCCCTTCCGGCTGCCATTTTCACCCGCGTTGCCATAAAAAAATGGATGTTTGCGGCATGGAAACACCTACCTTAAAGCAACTCGGAGAAGAGCGTTGTGTCTCTTGTTTTCTTTATGAGTAGTGTTTCCCGGTCAAAAGGGGACAGATTTATTGGTTTCGCGTCAACATGCAATGGGGGGAGTTCTCTAGTTAACCGTTTTAAGAAGGGAGAGGAAATGAAAAAACGATTATTTTGGTTGCTTTCGGGAGCTTTTCTGCTCTTGACATTGTCAACCAGCCAGACATTCGCTCAATCATCGATTGTTGTAGCCCAGGATTACGCACCTCGGATGTTGAATCCGCATGGTGATGATTCAGATGCCGGATTATCCTATTTTGCCAATTTTTTTGATGGTCTGCTGCAGCGCAAAGGAGCAGATGGGGAACTGGTGCCCGCCCTTGCCGTAAAGTGGGAACATCCCGATGAATTGACCTGGAGATTCTATCTCAGAAAAGGTGTTAAATTTCATAATGGCAACGCGTTTAACGCAGCAGACGTCAAGTTCTCTTTTGAGCGACTTTCCAACCCGGAGGTTTCAGAATTTACCAACACCGGTAAATCGATTGCAGGGGTTAAAATCGTTAATGATTATACCGTTGAAATCAAAACCACCCAACCGATTCCCTGGTTTGCCAATAACATGCACCAGATATTCATTATGGATAAGGAATCCACTGAAAGCCGCGAATTTAGTGATATATTCTCCAAACCGATTGGAACCGGTGCCTACAAGCTGGTTGAATGGGTCAAGGGATCCTATATCAAAATGGTAGTCAATGAGAATTACTGGGAAGGCGCAGCACCAATTAAAAAGGTGGAAATCCGCCCGATCAAGGAATCATCAACCCGATTTGCTGCCTTGGCTTCAGGTCAGGTAGATATCGCGACCGGTGTTCCGGTTGAATTGTTTAATCGCATCAAAAACAACCCAAGACTGCAGGTGATTCAGAGACCAGCTCGTCGTTCCATATTCCTAGGCATCGGTAACAAACCGGGAATGCCTACGGCGGATCTTCGTGTTCGAAAGGCTATGTACATGGCGATTAATGAGGATGAGATCATTGAAAAAATCATGCGCGGTCACGCCAGCCCGGCAGCACAGGTACCTGACCCTCCAACCATTGGTTATAACCCTGAAATTAAACGTCTGGAATACAATCCGGAAATGGCGAAAAGATTGTTGAAAGACGCCGGGTATGAAAATGGTTTTGATATTACACTGACCGGTCCTAACGATCGTTATGTTCAGGACGCTAAAATTGCTGAAGCTGTGGCTCGTTACCTGGCTAAAGTTGGTATTCGTGTCAAACTGGATGTAAAACCCAAGGCGATTTTCTTCCCGGAAGTCACCAAAGGTGTTTTGGATTTTTATCTGATCGGCTGGTTTGATGGAACCTTTGATATGGGACGAACCTTCTTTAAAATCGCCCATACACGAGACGAAGAAAAAGGATTCGGTGTCTTCAACGGTGCTTCCTATAGCGATCCAATGATGGACAAGCTTCTGCAATCTACAGCTGAAATCATTGATCCGGTTAAACGGAAAAACACATTGATGAGACTGAATAAAATGGCCATGGATAGAATTGTCTGGATTCCACTGCACTACCAGGAAGATCTCTACGCCATTCAAAACGGTAAAGGAATCACTTTCAACCCGCGTCCTGACCGCTGGATTGTGTATAAAGAAATTTCGAAGAGGTAACAACAGAATCATCCGGCCCGTTGTAAGTGCATGGCGGGCCGGTTCAATTCTTTATCTTGTTCATGTTCTTACTCTTGATCTTAATCGTAATCTTAATCCTTTGAGAAACCAGATTAAGAGTAAGAGTAAGAGTAAGAGTAAGAGTAAGAGTAAGAGTAAGATTTTATGGGAGCAAGATTAGTCGGTTCAATTCTTTATCTTGTTCATGTTCTTACTCTTGATCTTAATCGTAATCCTAATCCCTTAAGTAACAAGATTAAGAGTAAGATTTTATGGGAGCAAGATTAGTCGTTTCAATTCTTTATCCCGTTCATGTTCTTACTCTTGATCTTAATCGTAATCTTAATCCCTTTGAGAAACCAGATTAAGAGTAAGAGCAGGATTTTATGGGAGTTAGACTTAAACGATTAGTTTTAAGCCCGTATCAATTTGCATTAAGAATTCTAAAAACCGGTATTTATGGTTACCTACATTACAAAAAGGCTGATTCAGGGAGTTGTGGTCATGTTGGCCGCTTCCATGATCTGTTTTGTGATCTTCCAGTTTTCCGGAGATCCAGCGTTAAACATGGTCGGTCAATATGCTACCTTCCAGGAAATCGAAGAGGTTCGCGTATCCCTGGGTTTGGATCAGCCTATCTATGTTCAATATGGGAAATGGCTAAAAAATGCCTTGCAGGGAAATTTCGGTGTTTCTTATCAGAGCAAGGTTCCGGCATTAGAGCTTATTCTGGAAAGATTTCCCGCCACCTTCGAATTGGTAACTATTGCCGTATCAATGGCATTTTGTATTGGAGTCGGGCTGGGAGTGATCGTTGCCTTGAAACCAAATGCCTTGCGAAACCGATTGATTATGGCCGGCTCCCTGGGCGGTATCTCTGTTCCGACCTTCCTGATCGGTATTGTACTAATTATGATTTTCAGTGTTTATCTCGGCATTCTGCCTGCTTTCGGCCGCGGTGAGACGATAAAGATCGGATTTTGGCGAACCGGATTACTAACATTGGATGGGCTCTCTCATCTTATTCTTCCGGCTTTCACCCTTGCTATGTACCAGTTGGCTATGCTCTTGCGTCTGACCAGGGCCGGCATGCGGGAGATTTTAACGGAAGATTTTATTAAAACGGCCTGGTCCAAAGGTCTGGCACCACGAGTTGTGATTTTCAAACACGCCCTGCGCAACGTGCTGATTCCCGTCGTGACTATTACCGGGTTGCAATTTGGTGAGCTCATCGCTTTTTCACTAATTACTGAAACCATCTTCCAGTGGCCGGGTATGGGTAATCTACTGCTGTCATCCATCTATGAATCGGACCAGACAGTCATTGTTACCTACATCATGGTAGCCGCATTCATTATTATTGCCGCCAATATCGCTGTTGATATTCTCTATGCCGTGATTAATCCCAAGATACGCTATGAGTAACCGACGAATTCAATCAAAAATGCTGTATAGCTACCTGCATGATCCTTCCGCTCTTATCGGTAGTGTGATCTTGCTGATATTTGTTTTGGCAGCATTGCTGGCACCCTGGATTACACCGCAAAACCCCTACGATCTGAGTGCTGTTAGTCTGGAACACTTTCTGACACCACCAGTCTGGATGGAAGGCGGCACAGTACCATACCTTTTGGGTACTGATGACCAGGGTCGGTGTATTTTAAGCACCATCATATACGGATGTAGAACCTCCCTGATCGTGGCCTTTGGAGTCGTTCTGATTGCAGGAATATTCGGAATTATCCTGGGATTGCTCTCGGGATATTATGGCGGCATGTTGGACGCAGTTATCATGAGGATCGCCGATACCTTCTATTCTTTTTCAACAACTTTGTGGGCAATCCTGTTTTTGGGGATTTTTAAGGGTGGCAGCATCTTTATTGTGATCGTTGCGATCTGTATTGCCGGATGGGTAAAATACGCCCGGACCATGCGGGGAAGTGTGCTGGATATTAAAGGGGCAGCTTATGTCATGGCAGCCAAAGCAACCGGCTCCAGTGATCGACGTTTGTTATTGAAACACCTGTTGCCTAATGCCATTCCACCGATATTTGTGATTATTGCTGTGGATCTGGCAGTGGTGATTATGCTGGAGGCAACCCTGAGCTTTCTTGGGGTGGGAGTTCCACTCACAGAACCTTCACTGGGCATGATGGTAGCTATTGGCAAAAACTATGTGTATGCCGGTATGTGGTGGATGATTGTGTTTCCAGGATTAGCCCTTGTTTTGCTGGTGGTGGGGATCAATCTTTTCTCCGATTGGCTGCGAGAGGAATTGAACCCTAAGATTGAACGATAGGGAAGTGCTTTGTTTATTTATTTATCAAAATCCTGATTGAAGCAGTTTATTAACGGTAGGGCGGCCCTACGCGGCCGCCGGCAAGCTCTTATAGTGCCTAATCCTAAGAAATATTGCAAAGTCTTATTCTATGCGCACAAAACCATCTAATGTCTTTTTGTTTATTCTTCCAATCCTATTCTCCGGCGGCCACGTAGGGCCGCCCTACCGTTTGTCATCAGAACCAGTCAAAATAATACCTTAATTATTAGCCATAAAGCTTGATCCGGCAGCTAGTAACCATTCACCTGTCGACTATTCGACAAATAAAGCTACATTCAATCCCATTGTTCTTATCCAAATAACTCTGGTTTATACGAGATGAACAACCTTTCCGAAACAGACTTGAACCCTAAAAACCAAAAAATCGTCTTCACAGGCGGACAATTGATCTGCGGGTCTCGTGATGCTGCTGTTGATAACTCGGTGGTACTCATTGACGGTGACCGAATAAAAGCAGCCGGCAAAAAAGGTGAGAACCCTATTCCTCCCGATACCACTGAGATCGATATCACCGGTAAAACAATCATGCCGGGGCTGATCGATGCTCATGTGCATGCAGGAAACCTTGAAGTCTCCATGAAGAAAACAGCGGATATACTGCCCGCTGTTTACGTGCTAAGGGTCACTCAAGTTCTGGAAACCGACCTGCAATTGGGGTTTACCACCTTGCGCGACGCTGCCGGATTGGACTGGAGTTTCAAGGTTGCTGTGAACCAAGGTCTGATTCAAGGACCCCGACTGTTTATCAGCGCTAACCCCATGACTCCCACCGGCGGTCACTTCGATGAGAGAGGTCGATCACGAGAAAATCCCTTGCCTCGCAACAGCCTGGGAATATTTCCCGAAATCAGGGATGGAGTAAATGATGTTCTGATTGGTACCCGCCAGGTCATTCGTCGTGGCGCAGATCAGGTAAAAGTCGCTGCAGATGGTGGAGTTTCTTCACCCACAGACCAACCCGGCGAATGGCAATATTCCGTGGAAGAGCTTAGAATCATCGTAGAGACTGCAAAAGCTTCCGGAAAGTACGTAATGGCTCATGCATACGGCCCAAAAGCAATAATGAATTGTCTGGTCGCGGGTGTTAAAAGCATCGAACACGGAAATCTGCTGGATGAAGCCTGTGCGGCCAAAATGGCTGAACAAGGCGCCTATTATGTTCCCACCCTTGTTACCTACGATATTTTAGCCGATGAAGCCAGCGCTGATTTAAGCGATTTCTATCTGGAAAAAAACGAGCTCGTCAGACAAGCAGGTAAGCAAGCTATTGAATTGGCCATGGCTGCCGGTGTCAAGATTTGCAGTGGATCTGACATCATTGGCCCCTTCCAACACTTAAAAGGACGGGAAATTCGTATCAAAGGAGAAATCATGGGAGCCTGGAGGGCGATCGTTTCAGCTACTAAAACAAACGCGGAACTGATCGAGATGGATCAAGACCTGGGAACCCTGGAACCGGGAAAACTTGCAGATTTAATCGTGTTGGATGGCAACCCCCTGGAGGACCTCTCTATCTTTGAACAGACGATGGAGAAAGCCCAGGTAGTTATGAAAGAAGGAATACTGGTCAAAAACCTACTCTAACGTTTAATTGAAATTAAAAATCTTTCGCGATACGGAACCCGGTATTGATATGCCTGCCTGAAGAGCTGGCTTTGCGTCTGTTCGAGCAACGCGAAAATCTCTTGGGGATACTCCATGATCCACCGCGAATGATTCTTAAAGAACCATTTTCAGGCCCTTTTGGGTTATATTCAGGACTAGTTTGATAGTAATTTTCATCATACCAATCCGAGATCCATTCCCAAACATTCCCTGATAAATCAAAGACACCAATGTTGTTCGCGGGATAACTACCTACAGGAGCTGTAAACCAATGGTTATCAATATCATCAGGGTTACAACACTTTTTTGCTCCGAAATTCCCGAGCTTTCCGGTTAGTTTGCCCGTCTGTGTCGCAAATTCCAGTTTTTTGCCACCAGATCTTGCCGCATATTCCCACTCGGCTTCCGTAAGCAGACGAAACCCTCCATCTGACTGCTTATTGAGCCAGCTTACAAATGCCTGCGTATCGTTCCAGGTTATGCAAACAACCGGATGGCTATCCGTTTGCAGAAAACCCGGCTGCTTCCAATTCATACCCGGAACAAGTCCCCATTTATCTGTTTTATCCATGCCAAAGCAATTTTCTTCTTTTTCAGCCTCTGTTCGATAACCGGTTTCGCTAACAAATTGTTTAAACACCCCTCGGGTTACTTCGAACTTTCCAACATAGTAATCATTCAGACAAACCCGATGAACGGGCTTTTCATCTTTATGATCTCGACCAAAAGTATTTCCCATTTGATAACAACCGCCTTTAACCCGAATAAATTCCATTTTTGTGACAGGATCCAAATAGGAATTTTGAGTTTCAACAGGGCTTTGAGCTTGTATAATCACTGTTTGAGACAACCACAAAAGAGTGAATACCCAAACTCCGATAATTGGGCATAACTTATTAATCTTCATTGTTTATTCAACCATTGAAAAAATTTATTGGCATACTCTTCGAACCTGGGAGTGAATTCAGATTTAGCGTCGCTTAAGACCTCGTTAAAACCGTGATCGCAGTTTCTGCAGATTTCAAATGTTAAGTTCTTTTTTCCAAGACGGGCAAATTCCACCGGCACCATTATGTTTCCCTCGAAAGGAGAAGCTCTATCCTTTGAACCAACAGCATAAAATATAGGAATATCCAATTTAATGAGGTCGTTTTTCGGTGAGTAATCAAAAAAACCGGACCACATCTTGTACGTATGCCCCCTCCAAAAC
This sequence comes from SAR324 cluster bacterium, assembly GCA_028282825.1. Classification (GTDB taxonomy): domain Bacteria; phylum SAR324; class SAR324; order XYD2-FULL-50-16; family XYD2-FULL-50-16; genus JAHJTV01. The sequence continues at coordinate 20,494 of JANQGZ010000123.1, read as the reverse complement.
TTGGTAGTCGACTCGGCATCTTTGCTTATGTCTCGCAATATCTGAAAATAGTCCTCGACATCATTCAGCAACACCTCCGAATGCTCTCCCGCATGCTTCATATCATTTAAAATATTAAAAACCGGATCATAAGCCTGGGAAAGGCCTCCACCTAAAAAACAAGCCAAATGAGTAATTTCACTGTTTTGGATAGCTACCCTGGGAGCCAGATAAGCACCCTCGGAAATTCCAACTAAGATAATCTTCTTTTTATCTACCCACGTTTTCTTTAAAAGCTCTTTGAGTACAAGTGAAGCCGTTTTAACTCTGTAGTTGAAATCCAATAGTTCGTGATAAATCTTTGGAACCTTGAAATCTGAATCCGCATAAAACGGCACTCCCGGCTTACGGATAATAAGAAAATAGAAGTTTCTCAGCTGTTCTCTGCTGAATGCGATGGGTGTTGTTGTTTTGTCGCCCTCCTTCCAGAAAATGGGCTTTGGTCCAGCCCCTTGCAGGAAAAGTATAACCGGCTTTTTGTTTATAAATTTTCCGTCGTAAGCCAGAACGTGATAATTGATGGATATAGGTTCTGCTGCAATTTGGAAATGTGCAAATCCGAAATCGTTGGCTTTCGCAAAACTTGCAAGCCCTAGTAACAGTGCCAAAAGAATTGATAGTTTTGATCTCATCTTTTTGAGGGGTAACTGTAATACCAATATTTTTTAGATTTATTAATTGATGGCAACGAATCGCTATTTGTTCCGGATTCTTTTTACAAATAATACGTCCTACGAAATCTCCAAACCAAAACGGATACTAGTTTTCTAAGTGCAAAACCCGGGCATTGATATATTTAACTGCCTCATTCAGTTGACTGTCTTCACCCTTTTTTAATTGTATGGCATCGAGTGCAATCTCTATGTCAGGTATTACACCATGCCCCTCAAGAAGCCTTCCATTTGGCGAAAGAATTTGTGCAACGGTATGCATAAAGACAGCGCCGTTGGATAATTCTTTCCATTTGCAACCCAAAATAAATCCGGGACTGCGATCACCGATTACAGCCCCGCGACCTATTTCCTGAATGCCGGCTGCAAAGGCTTCACTTGCAGAAGTACTTAATGCGTCTATCAAAACGACCACTTGCCCTTTATATCGATTTTTAGTTGGAGAAATTCGGTTATTCACTGTTCTGTTTCTAAACTTCATTTGATAAAAGACAGTTTTTTCGGTGATAAGCTGCTCAGCCAGCCAGTCAACAGCGCTGAAGAAACCTCCCGAATTCCCCCTTAAATCAATGACAATTCCTTTTGTATCGGCCATGGATTTGAGAATATCTTCGAGATCTGACTCAAGAGAATCATCAAATTGACTGATCCAGATGTATCCGATACTGTCGTCAATGATTTTTGATTTTATATTCAAATAATAAGGCGGAAGAGCGCTGAATTCTGATGCAGTTGGTTCTTGTCCTTTGCGTATGAAAGTTTTTTCAATCCTGTTTGCCCGATAATCCAGATAGGTGAGCTTGACATCAGTATTTGGTGCCCCGTAAATCAATGCCATAACATCATTGGCGGCCCTGTTTTGCTTATGGCGGGAATTAAAGGGTGGGATCATGCGTGGATTTTTGATCAGCTTTTCAGTGCTGGTATTCCCAATTTTTATTATGGTGTATCCGATTTTTATACCCTGCTGATCCGCTGGTGAATCTTCATCGACAGACGACACCACGACTCGGCTGTTCAATATCCTAACCTGGATTCCGATACTCCCCGGGGCAAATAGAACCGGAAGACTTTTCTCCAGATCTGTAGGATCTATGACAAGTTGATGCGAGAGATTCATTTCAAAAAGCATTTCGTTAACAATGTCATTGAACTCTAACATCGATTTTACCCCTGCAATCAGAGGTTGAAACCTTCCGCGGGATTCTTCCCAGTCTACTCCCCCAAATGTCGGATCATAATGATCCTCATGTATTGTTGCCCAAACTGTTTCAAAGCTGTCCATATGGGTATGTTTTGGGGTGCATGCTGTGAATGAAACAAGGATGACCAATACAGCTGGAATTAGTCTGTCCATGGCAAATGACCTGTGAAGGTTAAAAGGGTTGGTATCCCTTTCTGGATTGGGTTTGAGTCAGGAACATATCCAATTGATAAACTCCAATTGGCAGAAAGCTCCGTAGGAGTGAAATATAGTAGCCAGTGGTTTCAACCACTGGTCAGAATCCCCCTTAACTTTTCAGCCCTGTAGGGGCGCCATAACATCCAATATGGCCTGTGTCGTCCCTATGGGACTCATGAAACATCGGCGTTCAATTACCAGCGGTTGAAACCGCTGGCTACTTCTATACCACCCCTACGGGGTTAAACCAACATTTTGAAACAATTCTGCGAGTAATGCATGGCTAATTTTATAGAAACGACTGTGAATACTGATAATCAAGAATCCTATTAGAATCGAATTTTTTAGGTTTTAAGCAGTTACATTGCGTTCTGACGGTTTGCCAGATTTGATCAGCATGATTCTGTTTCTAACAAAACGGATAGTCACCCAAGACAAGAGTATAAGTATTAATAAAGTGCATAATGCTACCAAGATGTTATAAGGAAACGCCAGTGGCGGAAGGTAGCGTTCAGTTTTCCACCAGTAATACTCCATTCCCAGGTCAAGTTCCTCAAAAGCAATTGGATCGGTTCCTAAAACATATTTTTCAGTAAACGAGGTATCGCCCAGGTATTCGTCAATGTATCGAATGATCTCCTGGTTTCCTACCGGGAGTCCCGGGATAGCATGGGTTTTATAAAAATCTGCCATCAAGGTTTCCAGATTTTTACCTTGAACATTCAGCCGCTTATCCAATAGATAAGCGACCAGCATTCCCTTGTCATAAAACAAATCCCGTTCCTCTTGCGTTCGGTTCCTGTTCAAGGATGCTTGCAGCAGGCTGATGCTGTTTTTGATTGAAAGGCGGTTATAATCGACATACCTTTTCGCCAAAGCTTTTTTAAAATGTGTTTTGGTACCTAAACCTAATTCGAAAGTGGTTTTTTCAGCGATATATTCCGTAAAACCCTCCTGACACCAGTACCAGCTGTCTTTCATCTCAAATCCGTGAGCATACCAGATATGGTGCCCTTCATGGGCCAAATGGCTTAGAATTTTGTATTTCAGAGTTTTCGGGTCGATTCTGTTTCCCCATCCCAGGCTGTTAATGATATTTCGGGTTTTAACCTGTCCACCCATAGATTTGCTTTTACCCCTGAATGTTCTGGGGTCTTTGTTAACAACTACAAGTATTTTCGATTCGGGAATATGATTGTATATGGAGTAATAATGCCGGAAAATCCGTTCCAGATCATTCATATAACTGTCGACATTTAATTCCAGCCCTTTGTCAAGCGCAACGTGGATGGTGGCCTTGCCTGAACTGATAGCGCCCTTTTTGTACTCTCCGGCGCTTAACAATACATCGCCACCCCATAAATCTTCTATAACTACAGTATTCGGATCCGGCTGCGAATAGGTCGTAAGTACCTGCCAGTTTTCCGGCAAATCCTGAAAATGTATTTCGTAACGTTTCACGTGATCTAAGCCGTCATTTCCCTCTTCGATCTCCCGGAGCGATTTAAAGACTTTGACAAAAAAATCCATTCCCGGAACATGAAGGGTCGTATTGGTCAGCTCGGTAAAATGGAAATCGTAGGGTACTCTTGTTGTATCAAATGTATAGGAAAGGATCATTGTGTCGGAACCATTCATGTTGACCCGATAACCCTTCATCTTATCGTTATTCAGCTCCTGGCGCAGTTCTATCGAATCCGGTTTCACGTTTAGATCAACGATTCTCTCCGCCAGGTCTGTGCCGTCATATTGAGACCAGAGAAAACTATTTAAAAATCCAACCAGCAATTCATTCGCTTGAATATTAATGAATGTGGCAGTCACAACTAGCTTTTTCTGTTCCAAATCCGGTCGAATTGTATAAACCACTTCAATTTGAGGATTTGTTTCAGCCAAAACATGATTCGCTTTGCCAAGAATAGCAACCAAGACAAGGGTAATGAACACAAGAGGGTTTAAAAAAAATACACGGTATACGGTTGTTTTTATCCAGTTAAATTTCATAATAAAATGTTTCTTCCTCCACTTTATTGATTCGTGATTCCCTGATGGGGATGATTATATTAGCCCGGGGTAAGCGAGCCTGCGAGCGTAACCCTGGGCTTGTTTATCACGAGATATATAGTTATTTCGGGTGAACAGGCAGTCAACCGGATGCGCTTTTTGCCATGTTGTTATTTTTCGTTGATATTGAGTTTAGGCAGGAATAGAACACCTATTGCCCAACCGGTTGCAAATCCCACAATATGCCCTAATTTGGGATGATGAGCATAAATCAAATCTATGATTAAAGCCGGTATTACAGCTATGCTTACAACTATTTTCAATCGAAGTGAGGTATCGAGTTTCTTCCAAATCAATAAAGAACCAAACGCAGCGATTCCCATCACTGCTTGTGATGCACCTGTTCCCAGGTTCCATGGTGGTTCAACAGTTAAGGTTGCCACCAGAGTTCCGCAAACACCTGAAACAAACCAAAGTGTAAAAAAGCGGATACTTCCCATATATTTTTCAAGTAACAAGCCGAGCAAAAAAAGTGACAGGACATTGAAAAACATATGGGACTGCTTGAAGTGGATTAACTGGGAGACAAACAAACGCCATAGCTCCAGTTCCCAAAGATGTTTAAAGGTTATCCCACCATAAGGTTCCAATTCAAAATACTTTATCTTTCCAAATAACGTTCCACTGATCAGAAAATTGACATATAAGGAACAAGCTATTGTCAGCATAGATAATGCTATGGTGATGTAAGGAATTTTCTGTGGCTTCATCATCTTTTTGTATTCTATTTTGTATTGAATCTAAGTTTTATGATTCTTACCAGGTTTTTGAAATCAGGTAAGAATTTGCTGATTATCCTAATGATCAACTTTTGTCTCTCTCTGTATAGTTCATTCACTTTCCATTCGTTTTCTACAAAAACACTTGGGCACAAAGACTCTAAATCCTTGGAATCAGCAATTCCCCAGGTAAAACTGAGATCTTTGTTGTTTTTTTTTGTTTTTAAGGTGAAATTTTAACAATTTTGGATGAAAAACTTCACATAGCATCTCCGCAGACGGGAAATTAGAATTGATTCGTAACTTGCTGGTCAAAAACTTTTGTTCTAACAGTAACATGAAACTGGGCCGCTTTGTTTCTCTTTTCAATATAATCGAAATTATAGTCAAGTGAATCAACTATCTCTATTGCCTTGGGGTCTTTAATAAGAGGATTGATTTGTTGTGTCTCAATAGCCTTGAAATACAAAGGCATAAAAAGATATTCAAATATCGGATTCTTTTCAACTAGATACTCCGGATTGATCTTCATAATGCTTCCCTTTTTAGTATGTTTTAAAAAATACCCCAGCGATACTTCCGGTACAGCATACCTGGTAGTTGGGTTTAAACCCTCGAATAATTGCACTGCAACCTAATTCGTACCTTACTTCCATCAAAATCTATAATTAATCCTGACGCCTATTTCCCCGGGAGGGCTGTGAACGGTGTAGTACCCCCTAAAGAATCCTTCGGCGTCATACACTTTGTCCAGGAGATTATTTGCATAGGCATAGAGATCAAAGTCGGTAAACTCCCACCCCACTTGGCATCAACGAGATCATGACCACTACCTTGTTTTTTGAAAACTTTTTAAATTGTTTACACCGTTGTCTGCCGGGGAAAGATCGCAATTAACGAAGTGAAGATCCAGCGGGCCGTGAGCAATTTGGCTGCCAACCTCACGGTCCTGATTATTGCTCACCATCTCAGCGGCATTCAAGCGGCAGACACGATCCTTGTTTTTAACAACGGTGAAATTGTTGAATCAGGAACCCATGCAAGGCTGGTAGAAAAAGAAAGTCTGTATCGTAAACTTTGGCAGGCCCAGGAAGAAGCAAAACTATGGAAGCCGGTCAATCCGGCGTTGATCAATTAAAGTTCGACGCAAGAGTCAAATAGATTTTCGACTCTTGCGATGCGGCAGGGTCAGTTTGGAGATAACATGAAGGTGTTTTTGATTGATGGCTCATTAATATTTACCAAAACTGGAATCATCGAGAGTAATTAATTTATTTGGCTTACGAGTGGCCAACACCTCCTCCGGCTGGGTGATGACTTCCGGATCGATCACGGGTTCAGGTTGTGGCGTAACCTCCTTTTTCTCCGATTCTTCTTCTCCGATATCTTCTGAAATCCGGATTCCTTCTGTTGTTTTAACCAGTTGTCGAACCTGGGCTTTTAATTCTTCGGCTGCGGAGGCGTTTTCTTCCGATATGGAAGCGTTTTGTTGAACGACTGCATTAACCTGGGCCAATCCGTTGTTAACCTCTTCAATACTGGTTGTCTGTTCAATGGAACCTGCCGCAATCTCACTCAGAAGATCGTTCATTTTTTCTACGGAATGAATAATATCTGCCAGTATTTTGGCTGTTTCATCAGCATTTTGAACGCCGGATTCAACACCCTTGATCGATTTTTCGATCAATTCAGTGGTGTCTTTAGCAGCCTCAGCACTTCTACCGGCCAGTGCCCTGACTTCATCTGCCACAACTGCAAACCCCTTTCCGTATTTTCCTGCCCTTGCAGCTTCTACTGCGGCATTGAGAGCTAAAAGGTTAGTCTGAAAAGCAATCTCGTCAATGACTTTGATTACTTTGGATACTTCCGAGCTGGTATTATTAATTGTTTTCATGGACTGCACCATGACTTCCATTTGGCTGTTACCCTTTTGGATCGTTTTCCTTGTTTGGTCTGAAACTTGTTGCGCCTGACTTGCATTATCACGATTCAATTTGGTTTGCGCTTCCACTTCGTTCATGGAAGAGGAAATTTCCTCTGTGCTCGATGCCTGCTCGGTCGCCCCGGTTGATAGCGTTTGAGCCGAGTTTGACAGTTGTTGGATTCCAGCTGCGACGTTGGCCGCAATGTTTTTAACATTTTTAATCAACCGATTGAGTTGTTTTTGCGAGTCGATGTTTGTGACTATTTCGATGTGGCCTATTCTTTCTCCCTGGAGGTTATGCAGATAGTGGGTGTTAACCCTGAAATCTGTTTCCCATTGATAGAAAAATGTCTTCTCCTTCCCTCTTCTTAAACAATTCACTCCGCAATCATCCGTATTGCAAATGTTTGCTCCCCAATTGTTGCATTGCTGGCCTATAATCTCGGCACGCGATTTTCCCAACAAATTCTCAACTGTTTTATTCACAAAGGTCCAATTCATATCCATATCGGTAATGGACAGGGGATTTTCCCAAAGATCAATAATCTGCTCGTACCAGTAATTCTTTTCCAAAAACGCCTTTTCGGCCCTGTCTGTTAAGAAATAGACCAGAAAAAACAGCACCGCTGAACTGAGCATTAACAAACCCGCGATTATTTTTCCTCCACTCATTGCAGCCGAAACCAAAAAAAAGCCTGACAGCGCCAAGATACTTGTTGCAATACCCATCAATTCAAATCGTTTGAGATATTTGAGAGTTTTCATATAGGCTCCTTTCACTTATCACATTATCAACTGGCCTCTGCCAGTAAATCCTTGTTCTCTTACTGAGTATTCTTGATATTGAGAATCATCCTGATCTGCCGGTCTGTTTTGGCCAAACCATTGATATGTTTACACCCCATGCCTGCACACGCTTGTGGAAGTGAATCAACATCTGATTCCCCCAAGATCGAATACTTCGTTAACTGAATCAACGACCAGTCCTGTAAACCGAACGCCACCTTCAAATACAATTTGTTTCCCCCTGGGCACTCCCTTCATATCTCTCGCAGTCTTGAGACACCTTTATCTGGTTTTTCATAAACCTGGTTTCTGATAAGACAATGAAACCGCTCAATAAAAGTGGAGGTACTAAATCGTAGTATAGCAATTAATCAAGCCTTTTGTCGAAATAAAAGCAACTTTTAAAAGCAAAATATGTGTATCTGTTCAGCACAATTACCCCTTGTCTGTTTTCACCAGGAAGACACGAAGGGCACGAAACTTCAGCTGGTGCTGGCCCTTTTTCCTCCTATATCAAGCGCCGGCATAACCCCCAAATATCATTACCAAATAGTATCTTTCATTTATAGCTCTTTCGCCATTTGATCCAGCTTTGTGGATTGACCGGTAAGCTTTTCCGAGGCTGATGCTGTTTCTTCCGATATGGCCGTGTTTTGCTGCGCTATTTCATTCACCTGGGAAAGTGCGGTGTTCACCTGCTCAATACCGGAATTCTGTTCAGTCGAAGCCTGATAAATCGATCCAACCAAGGAGTTGGATGCCTTAACACTCTCCAGTATTTCATCCAGGATAGTTGCGGTCTGGTCCGAATTGCTGACACCGTTATTCACTTCCTGAATAGAGTTTTCGATCAATTGAGCCGTGTTTTTTGCTGCAACGGCACTGCGTTCCGAAAGGTTACGAACCTCTTCCGCTACAACAGCAAATCCTTTACCGTGTTTACCGGCCCTGGCAGCTTCCACCGCAGCATTCAAAGCCAGCAGGTTGGTTTGAAATGCTATTTCATCAATATCCTTGATAATTTTCGACACATCACTGCTGGTGTTCGCAATCCGGGACATTGCCTGCTGCATGGCCTCCATCTGTTTATTTCCCCTATCAACAGTATCCAGGGCTTTTTGTGATAATTGCATGGCCTGATCCGCATGTTCATTATTTGCTTTTGTCTGTGCCTCAATTTCGTTCATGGAAGAAGACACTTCTTCTATGGAAGCTGCCTGGGAAGCCGAGCCTCTAGACAGGCTTTGAGCAGATTGAGATAACGATTGTGCCCCAACATTGATATGTTCAATCGTATCAGCCAGCTCCTTGATCATCTTGTCTCGTCTTGATTTCATTAGTTGAAGATCATCAGTGGTTTTCTTCAACGAATCAGCCGACTCCACAGCTTCAACTCTTAACTTCTCGGAAACATTCATGGCCTTGGATCTTATGATTTCGAAAATCAAACAAAAGGAGCCGATGAAAAAAACAAGGCCGGTTACTATCAATGTCTGATAAAGGGTTAACTTGTCTTGGTTTAAATCCGCTAAAACCGGAAATTCAATTCCCAGCAAATTTCCAACAAACATGGCAACAATAGCTAACATGACAATACCGATCCAGATAATCCCGTATCTGACTCCGTTTAGAATGATTGCCAAAACGGGTACTGTGGTAAGCCACATGGTGTTTGGAGCTAAAACGCCACCAGTTGTGACACTGAGACTTAGCTGGATAAGGAACATGATAGCCGCTACTTCGTTTCCAATGACGAGCAAGGAACCGGTCAGTCGCATTTGAAACAACACGACAATAAATAAAATCGCTCCAACCAGGATACTGACTGCTCCAATGGGATGGCCCATGGCAAAATAAACACTGCTGAAAATCGTACCCGCCGCTATCAATGTAACAATAATTCCTACAACCAACCGAGCCCTGTTGGCGGCTTCGGTGTTTTCACCAAATCTTTTCGGAACCAAAGACCCAAATATGTCCATTAGTGTCATAATATTAACCTCATAGTTTTCAAACGAATAAGCAAACTGTTGGTTCATTTTATCACAAAAAAAAGCTCTCAATCAATTTTTCGCTTAAAGGGGAATTAACCGGCTAAATTGACTATGGCAGAGCGTAAGTGAATCCTATGCCGACCCCGCAAGTGTCAGCATCAGAATTGAAAATATTAACCCCGGGGTATGGCCCCAAAAGGCCAGAACAATGACTGCCGGAGAAAAAGCGTTCAGGCGGGACAAAATTAGGAATGGTATTTGTTCTCTAAGGTAACAAAAATTTTGTTACTCAAATTGTTACTTTATTGTTACCAAATGTGTTACCTTAACTCAAAAATTTGCCTTTGGTCATTAAAGATTGAAACTCCTGTATAAATTTTCAATAAAATATATAAATAATTTCATGGTATTAAATAATAATCGGAATGCCGATGATTAAAAAAGGCGCTTTAGGCACACTTACTGAAGTTAATGTTACCAACTTGGACAACTTAAAATAGCGAGATCGGCTGCAAGTCGATTTTCCTCTTTGTTAAACACCAACCTAGGGAGAATAAAATGAAATCAGTAAATGTATGCAATAGTTTAAAATCAGAATTGAAGGCTTGGAAAGAAAGTGTTTCCGAAATCGTGAACAAATTCGAATCAAAGCCTGGTTATGCGAAAGCCGATGTACTGGAGAATATCGAGGACGTCAATATACTGGCGCATGACCTGCAGAATCGGATTGATCAACTCGAAGAGACCTGCTCATTGAATGGTTTTGACGATGTTAAAAGGCAGCAGGAAATCGATGTAACTTATCAACTGAACGTCCGTGATTCTGATGTAGCAGTAGCAACTATCGGTGGTGGAAACTTCGGTGGTTGATTTTAAATTCCGGTAAATCTTCTAACCTTGTTATTGCATGAAACTTCTAAAAAGGAGCATAAAATGGCAGCTACTATTTTAATGATTGCACTGATTTTGTACTCAAGACGTGTATTTGGTTAGTCCCTTCGAATAAGCTTGCGTTTTTCATTGGTAATGATTGTCATTGCAAAATCTGTCGCTAATTGGAGAAAAACGCAAGCTTAACCGGATGAATACGACTATAGATCGGACCTGACTCATTCACGGTGTATGATTACTTTTGCCTCCAAATCACCTTTTAGTCTTAAAACTGCTCTTTCAAGGCTGAAAATGTGGCTTTAGGACCGCTTGCAAAACAAAATACATTTTAATTTGCAAGTTAGTGCACTTGGAATGCTTTTTGTCCCCCAAAAAATTGCATTCCAAAGTCAAAAATAGGTGATGCAAGTAATTTTCCCGTGTGATGGCCAGGTCTGACCACAATCCCTCTATAGGCGGCAATAACCGACAGATGGAGTTTTACATACTTTTCCAACCGCTATTGTGGCCCCTCCCAACTTGGCATTTTGAATCTGCTGATTATTAAACCTGGCATTGATTAAATTGGAACTCACCAAAATAGCATTTTCCAATTTCGCATTGGTCAAATCGGCATTCTCCAGGTTAGCGTTTGACAGGTCAACATCCCGCAAGTCGAGTCCTTTTAAATTGGCACCTTTGAGGTTTTTAAATCCGGTTTTTATCTGTTTGATTAATAATACCTTTGAAAATATTCCTTCTTGATTTAATCCGGTTTTTATCCAGGCCGGTACGCCAATTGCGCCTTTATAATTTGCCTGATCAGCCTGGACATGATCCAGATTCGTTGTAGATAGATTAAGACCTGAGAGATTGCACCCTGTTATATTGGCACCTGACAGATCAGCGTCTTTTAAAAGACAGGAACTCAAATCCAACTTACTTAAATTGGCATTTTTTAAATCGGCACCGGTAAGATTTGCATGGACCATTTTTGAATCAAGAAGAATTGCAGAATCCAATGTCGTACCAACAAGAACAGCATTGGCAAAATTTGATGAGGAAAGATCTGTCCAACTCATGCGGGCATTCGTCAGATTTGCATGTTTAAATACGGCATGTTTTAGATTGGCTCCTGAAAACATACTGGTCTGCAAGACGGCTCCTTCGAAATCGGCTCCCGGCAAATTGGAAAAATAAAATCTTTGTGATTCTAACTGAGCTTGTTTAAACACGGCTCCTTCAAGGTTGGCCCGATCAAATACCACTTCATTCAATTCCGAATTGGAAAAATCTGCATAACCCAAATTTGAATTGGAAAAATCTACAGATTTCAACTGCGAGGATTTAAATGTCGCCTTTTCCAATTCGGCATAATTAAAAACCGAGTTAACCAATTCAACCCCACTAAAATCTGCCTTGCTCATTTGGGCTTCTTTGAAATCACACCGACTATATTCCCGAACATCGTGATTTACCTCGCACACCTCATGTTTGAATAGAGGGGATCTAGGTCCGGTTAAGTATATTGCCAATACAATTCCTGTTACAAGCAGGGCCATCCCTATCAGCATCTTATCTATTATGTCTGTCATTACTTTAGATTTGTTATGGATCAGTCTCTTTTAAAAACCTATACGCTATTTATCACGAGCAAACTCATGTTAGCTTCTTACTTAAATTTTTAACAATAGATTCTTGTGTATTTGGCAAATTCAGCTTTTATATGGTTTTAATGCCCGGATGTTCAAATTATTCTGATTAAAGTTGTTTGTATATCTTGACCACCGTGAACGAAATTCATATTATAATAAACGTGTGTGTAATTTTAGCCGTATGTGAATAACTATAATCTTTTATCCCCTTAAATAGCCATATGAAAGGAATAGTCTTTGTTGAGTATCTGCAAATGGTAGAGGAGGTCTTTTCGGAAGAACTTGCATTTGAAATGATTACCAACTGCGATTTACCTTCCGGCGGATCTTACACGCGAGTCGGGACCTATGACTTTTCAGAAATGCAGCAGATGGTAGGCGAATTAAGTCGCCTGACTGAAATGCCGGTGAATGATCTCTTAAATGCATTTGGAAAACACCTGTTTGGCGTTTTTCATGAGTCGTATCCCCAGTTCTTCGAGGCGGTGTCGAACAGTTTTCAAATGCTGGAACAGGTGCATGACGTTATCCATGAAGAGGTAAAAAAACTCTATCCCGACGCACAACTTCCCAGTTTTGCTTATCATCATCCCAATGAGGGGACTTTGGAGATGATCTACTCGTCTTCAAGACGGCTTTCGCCCTTCGCCCTGGGATTGATCCAAAGTTGTATTGCGCACTTTAAAGAAGATATAGAGGTGAGCGTAGAGGCACTTCCGGATAGCGATGAGGGTGAAGAGCAAACCCGGTTTGTTTTGAGCCGTCGATAAGGAAACGATATGGCGAGTGAAGTCGACATTGTCCGCTTTAAGCTAAAGCGGGAAGTAAAGGCGCGTGAAGAAGCTGAACGACTGTTGGAAGAAAAATCACGCGAAATATACAAGGCGGCTGAACAGGTTAAGCGCATGGCGCTTTTCGCAAAACTTAATCCCGGCCCGGTTATGCGCTTTGATGAAACAGGTCATGTGATTTTTGTGAATCCGGCCGCTGAAGAAATATTCGGAAAAGATACGGTCATTGGCAAGAGTATCAATAGCTTGTTTGATTTCGATTCGTGCAAATTTCAAAGTTGTTTAATGGAAGGTGGGATTTGTCACAAGGAACTGCTGATCAAAGAGAAGTTCTATACGTTCACCTTTCGCGGATTTAAAGAGCTAAAAATCATTAATGCCTACGGCAGTGATATTACCTTATTGAAGTTGGCCGAACAGCAAAGCCGGGAAAAAGAATATGCAGCCACCATGTGGCAAGTTGCTTCAGGTGTCGGGCATGAAGTGGGCAATGCCTTGCTGGCTGTTAACGGATTCAAGAATCGTTTGAAAAAAGTGATTACAAAGCTGAAGGGCCAGGTAGATGTGGATTTGTATGCGAAGGCTGAGAAATTACTTGCAGGAACATCAAACGAACTACAAAGGGCGAATCGCATTGTTGAAACCATGAGCGGTCTGAACCGCACGAATCCTGAACCGACGACTTTTCGTGTGTTCAACCTGTTGGAAGATGTGATTGAAGCGATTCGCTGGCGCGATCGATCAGTGAAGTTCAGCGTAACCACTCGTGCGGAGGATATCACGGTTCATGCTGACATCGATAGTGTCCGCCAGGTTCTAATCAATCTGATTAAAAATGCCGTGTACGCGACCAAAGGTCAGGAAAACAGACAGGTTTCTGCGATTGTGTATGGCGGTACCGGCAAAGTTGCCATCGAGATTTCAGATAACGGCATCGGAATACCCAATGAAGTCAAGGATCGTATTTTTGACAACCTCTTTACTTCCAAGCCTCGAGGAGAAGGGACGGGAATCGGCCTATCCCTCTGCAAAAAGCTGGCGGAAGAAAACCGTGGAAGTCTGGATTTAAAATGGACCGAACCCGGCCAAGGTTCTACTTTTGCTTTAATGTTACCAGTTAAAGAGGAAGGATGAGCGAAAAGGAAATATATCGAATTCTAATTGTTGATGATGAAGAACCACATCGAGAGTGGTATAGCGAAATTTTTGAAGATTTGGACCATGAAGTGGAAACGGCCGAAGACGGTTTAGCTGCTTTGAGTGTATTGAAAAAAGGTTTTCGGCCCGACTGCATCATAACGGATGTAAACATGCCTCGCATGGACGGAAATGAATTAAGCTCACGTCTCAAAAACAGTTCAGCGTATGAAGAAATCCCCATCGTTATGGTTACCGGCAATTTAACAACCGAAGATGAAAAAAAAGGGTATGAAACAGGCGTTTCCAAATATATCATGAAAACCCGCGTGAATGACGAAGAAACGCTTATTAATCCCGTGATCTCTTGTTGCCGTGACTACAGAGAGCTTCTCACCATACGTCATCGTCTCCACAAAGCCAGCAACCTTTTGAAAGATACGGCCGTTTCTGAAAGGGCTGAACAATGGCTTCTTGAAATGCTGTTCGTAAACTCTCCTGCCTGGAATGCCAGTAACTGGACGCAAATGGTTTTTCAGATCCTCAAACGAAAAATCGATTTCGATGGCGCCGTTTTACTTCACCGAACGGAGAATGAGAATGAGTTTTACAGCGAAGGGTCCAACCTGTTTCCGGATGTGTTGGAGGGCTTTCGAAAAAAAGGTCTTGGTCGTCACGATAAAAACCCATACATCGCCCTGGTTAGTGAAAACTTGTCACTAATGAGTATCAAATGGGCAGCGGAGGAAAGCAAAAAAGAGTTACAGATCACTTTGCTTGAATCTTTTCTTGAAAAAATTAATCCTCTTCTAACGCGAAGTTTAAAAAAATGAATTAACTTGTTATTTATTTCCGTATCTTGCTAAAAAAAGTTGAATGAACTCTGCCTTTAGTTTCTGACCTTCTTTCTTTTCAACAGGCCCCCTTACAATTGGTGACCAAAAGAAAGTGCCGGCAAACAAAGACCAAAAAGAATTAGCAGCAAGCTCGGGTTCTTTAACGTTCAAACGACCATCTTGGGCTGCTTTCTCCAGCCATTTCACCAACCCATCTTCCTGAGAATCGGAAAACAAAACAGCTCTTTCTGCCATTTGCGGATGGGTAATGAAAGCACATAGAGTAACGCGCATCAATCCCAGTTGTCTCGGATCTTCAGTTAAATTCATTTTCGAATCCGCAAAATCACCCAATTGGTCTTCGATAGATTTTTCGGGATCGTATTCAATATTTTTGCTTTCAAAAGCATCCCTCAGAAACCGATTAAATGCCTCTTCAATTAATGACTCTTTACTGGAGAAGTGATTGTATACGGTTCTCTTTGACGAATTAGCCTTTTCGGCAATCAAATCCATGCTGGTTTTTTCAAAGCCAAATTCAATAAACGCATCGATGGCTGCCTTTAATATGGATTCTCGTTTGGCACTCGTATCTCTTTTTTTTCTAACCATTTCCGTATCTTATAAATAAATTACACCAATTAGTGTAATTTAACTTGATGCCTCCTGCTTATTAAATTACACTAGTCAGTGTAACATAATCTGTATTTTGACTCAACCGTTTCGGATTGGAGGTTAAAGTGGACAATGATAAAGTGGCAGTTGTAACCGGGGCCAACAGCGGTGTTGGTTATGAAGTAGCTAAAGGTCTATTAAAAAAAGGGTTTCTCGTTGTGATGGCATGTCGCAATTTGGAAAAAGCAAACAAGGCTAAAGAACAAATTCTAATCGATCTTCCATCATCCAAGCTTGAAGTCATGACCGTTGATTTGTCGAACTTCGAATCAATAAGAACTTTTGCCCAGGATTTTAAATCACAATTTCAGCACCTGGATATTTTGGTCAATAATGCCGGAGTGCTATTTGGGAAACCCCAAAAGAATAAAGCGAATATTGAAATGCAGTTCGCTACCAACCATCTTGGGCACTTTCTACTTACCTCACTGCTAATCGAACTAATGCCTGATTCAAAAAATTCCCGTGTGGTGTCCTTAAGCAGTCTTGCGCACAAGAAATCCGAGATATTTTTTGATGATATAAATTGCGACTCCCAAAGTAAGTGGGATACGCCTTATGCCCAGTCGAAACTGGCGTGTCTAATGTTCGCAGATGAGTTGCAGAGAAAACTTAGCCAAGCTGGTAAAAAAATTATTTCGGTTTCTGCACACCCCGGTGGTACCGACTCCGGGTTGTTTGACCACATGTCGCCAATTTTAATAAGTATTCTTAGATACACATTCGTGCCCATTTTTCTCCATTCCAACGAAAATGCCGCAAAACCTATTCTAAAAGCCGCCCTTGATAGCGAGGTAAATGGAGGTGAATACTTTGGACCAACAGGCCTTTTTGAGATGAAGGGGCCTCCGGGGATCGCCAAAAGAACAAAGTATTCTCAAAGGGAAGATGTAGCCCGTCGATTATGGAATTTATCTGAAGAACTAATTGGATCAGCTTTCAAGGTGGGATCGCTTTAATATCAATAGGGTCAAATGCTCTTTATATGCTTAAAGTGTATCCGTTCCTAATAATCAAGCGACAATTATTGAAGCATATTTCATGGGTTCCCTTTTCAGTAAGCTCAAGCAGTTTTTTTATATGCATTTGTTGGAAAACTGTGATCTATAAATATGTTGCTGAGTTTGTGAGCCTTCTAATATCTCTTAATCCGATTTTTCCTTTGAAGTATCGATTGCCTGCATTTATTTCGTCCAGGGCATTGCACAATGTATCGGGATCAGCTGATGCTATCTTTTGTACTGAATCGTAACCTGCATCGAAAAACATGCGGGCTGCCAGGGGACTGGTCCATTGTATCCTTGTTAAATCACAGAGGCAGCTTATTTGCTGAAAAACTTCATCTTTGATTTGCAGAGAAGCTCGAAGGTTTTTTGTTTTCTTCGGTTCTATGATATTTTCGTAAAATTGGGCAGTATTTTTTATGCCTGCTTTTTCAAGATTCTTGATCTCTTTTTCCGGCAACCAATCAAACGATTTTAGTGGAAAAGGTTTTGGGAAATAACTGTTTACTTCACGTCTGAGCAGCACAAGATATTCCTTTTCAATTCCTGTCGCTTGGGTAAGAGAATCAAGCTTTTTTGTGGTTTTCATTGCATTTCGAAGATCTGCTAAATTGTCCAAACCATGTTTTCCAAGTTTACCCAGCTTTTTGTCCAAGCCTTCCAATAGTGAAAGTCGGCTTGGAACAAGATCAGTAGTTCTTATTCTTCTTTCTAAATCTTCGAGACTGATAGTCTCAGCATTTAAATGATAAGCCATTTGACCTCTTTTTGCTTTCCATGCTGGATATCTTCTTTTCACAAAGCTCTTTGGTGACAACACGGAGTTTTTGTACACACGCTCCCAACCAGTCCAAATCCTCTTTTGATATCTTAAAATGTTTCATATTATATCGAGCGTCTATATATGCGCGTCGTAAAAGATTGAACCTTTTCTTACTCGGCTCGTCCGATTTGGGAAAAACCGTTAAAAAAGTTGGATCTTGATTGATGGCCAAATTGAGCAATTCTTTCAGATCGTGAGTTTTTGGTTTATACCCGGTAAAGACAAGTAATATTGTTGATAAAAAGCGCTCGGTTGCTTGATGTAACAAAAAGGCAGCCTCAAAAAGCTCTTTTTTTACAAGGAGAGATTCGAAAGTTTCAAGAAAAACAGAAGCACTTTTAAACCAATGATTGAAGTCCTCTTGGGCCGTTTTTTGCCGCTCTACCGGTTTTAGTTTTCTTCTTCGGGCAAGCTTGAAGTTGCCGGAGTTAAATAGGTATATGCCTTCACGTTTGATGTCAGTAAAGAAATATTGCCCTTTTGAGACCATCCGATTGACAGACTTGATATCGTGAGCAATCAAGCTGACTCGTGTTTTGATTGTTTCGCTCTTTCCTATCAGGCTTTCCAGTTTTGTCCAGATATTTTGAGTATTTGCAAAGGTTTGGGTTTTGACAACCACCAAAATATCAAAATCACTTTTATATTCGTAAGTTATATGCCCTTCGGTATAAACATCTTCAACCCAATTGCCCCTGGCATAACTGCCGAAAAGAATAATCATTTGAGCTTGTTTCTTGAGTTCAGATCTGATGATGTAGGTGATTTCTTTTAATTCTTCTTTTTTGTGCTTGGGAAGATGTCCCAAAGATTTCTTCATGTGTCTGCTATCTATGAATTAAATAAATCGGATATCATAGATCTATCTAATACTAGAAGATGCCTGGTAACGCAATCGACAATGCACTTAGAAATCTGGTGATATGATACCTGTCTGGGTATTTGCTTTGTTTTCAAAAAAAATCGAAAATTGGTTTCATGTCACCTGATTTCAACTAGCTTTCAGCGATTGGCTATCAGCTTATAAAGAGTCACTTTGCGACGATTACATTTCGAATTACGAATTCCGGCTCATAGCCGGAATGATTTGGTGCTATGTCCACCGTGTGATTATCGCCGGGAAATCAGGGGACAGTATATCTATTTCAAAAATTCTTTTTGTTATTCCCTGCTTAAGAAAACTGGTATCATGTCGCCTAATTTTATTTAAAAAATTAATTGCGCCCCTGATTGATCAGCTTGGAAATCGCTGTTGAAACAAATTTGAAATAAGAACCATCGATTATTCAGAGTCGATATAATCCTCATCAATTAAAAGCCAAAGCGAGATGTTCGCATACCCGGAAGTAAGAATATAGATAAACATTGACAACTGGTTAAGGTGCTTTCATAATTCCCTCAGCTTTTTATTCGAGCAAATTGCAGAAGAATCAGTCAGGCAAGAAAAACCAATTATCTCATGTAACCATAGCTCAAATGTCAATATTTCAACTATGTCCCCAACAGCCGGGATTGGGCTACGGGAATATCGAAGGAGATGAGGGCAGGAAATGGGTAAAGATTAAAATCATCGAGGAAGACGGCTCCGATGATCCCAAAAACGGGATAAAGGATGTCAACGTCAAAATCACCCTGGCCGACAAAACCAGAGAGGTGGTTTCCGGTCCCGGAGGTGTGATCTCATTTGTCGATATCGACCCCGATAACTTCTCGGTAGGACTAAACGAAGACGAAGGCTCAGACATCCTCGAAATCACCGATCGCTAGCCTATTTCCGAATTAGCAACAAGGCGAAAACATAAGATAGCGGTAAAATTTAAAGAGTATTCTCCTTTTACAGGGTAACCTGATAAACCAGTAAAAAAAGGAAATCCACATGTCGATCAAATATCCAGTAGAAGGCGTGACTGCCAATCGTTTATACCAGATCAACCAGGAGGGAAAAGCTGGATTTTTTCCCATAGGAGTACATAATTTCTGGCATGGAGGGGTTAACCTGACTCTCGGGGATGACGACGATCTGTCTATTCGTGCGGTTGCAAAAGGGAAAATCATCGCTTATCGGTTCACTCAGGGGTATTGTGACCTTTCCGAAACCTATCCCGATGGTGAAGAGGACAAAAAATACTATGAAAAGGACTATTCGCACAACTTTGTCCTAATTAAACATAACCATGAACCGGAAAACAGTCCGCCCCTGGAATACTATTCACTCTATATGCATTTGGCACCCTTTAACATCTATGACGAAAAGTACGATAAAAACAAAGTTTCCATCTTTAAACGTTGGAAATGTTTTATCAACACCCAAAAAGACGGAAATGGAGGGAATCTGCGGGACCGTGCGGGTAACAAAATTGGCGTTATTCCCCAAGGTGCGGTGGTTGCCCAAACAACCGATCCCAACAGTTCGGAAGGGTATATCAACAATACGGAAGCGTTGAACTATATCTATGTAACCAGCGCTTTTGGGGATGGGTATATCAGCGAACAAGTCTGTCTGGAAAGCATCTCAGCAGGTAGGTATCGCTGCAAAGTGAATGGAGGAGCATGCGATGTCGCCAAAAAAGGCTTGAATGTTTATGAATCTCCTTCTTTTGCTTCGGCTGTTGTGGCTGTGTTGCCGAAAGACACTGAATTCTATTTCGAAGAGCCTTACCGCTACATCAGCAAAAATGGCCAGATCGGATCCGGCATGGCTAAAATCAAAACGAGCCTCAATGAATCTTCCGTAGGGTATATCCACGTCAATAGCTCCCATATAAGAAAAGGCGAAAAAGTGCTTGATCCGGTGTTGTCCGATTCCGCACAAACTTGCCAGGTTGATGTCCATGCCGGTGAAATACTGGGATGGCCCGGTGGTGACGGTGTAGCAGATGAGAGTTCATTCCACTTTGAAATCTTTACTAAAAATGAGGCCCTATTTGGCAGCAACGGATTCTGGAAAATTACCGATGATCAAGGTAAACCTGGCAGTGTATACAAAATCCTCAAGGATACTCCCCTGTCCAGGATGAGACCCAACCAGCCAATCAGTGGAAAGACCATTGCAAAAAATACAATTCTTGAATTAATGGACGGGGTTGACAGTTACGGAGCATTTC
>JANQGZ010000107.1:0-6720 GCA_028282825.1 SAR324 cluster bacterium | reverse complement strand
CAAAAGCTAATGAAACAAAGGTTACCCAAAGGAACCAATCAAAATGTATTTAAACAATAATCACAAACCCAAACCCGGTCAAGACTAAACGCTGGATTTTGGGGAAACAGCTAAGTCACCTGATTTAAAAAGTTCGATTTCTTAATCAGACAGTATCTGTTCAGTATTCAGATAAATCAACATCTACTTATCGCAAAAGGGGATGTAGTCAAAATTTAATTTCAAAATGCCACCTACCCACGTAGTTACCTAACCTCATCGAAGGCCGGTTAGCGCTCCAATCTATCACTTGTAGCCAGCTTGATCTGATATTATCACCAACATACCTTTGTAATTTGATTTTTTAATGAAACAATTCGTTGTCTCGTCAACGCTCGATGTCAGCACGACCGCAACCCGATGTTGAGGGTCTGGCTTGTGTTATTGCGTTTGAATCGATAGTTGGTTAAAAACGTTTGGATTTTCTTTTCTGACTGCCAAATTTTATTTCCGTTCCATTCGGATAGCTACCATTATTCTACCCTTCACGGCTATACCGGGTGACGACGAGGTTCGCGTAGAGGCGCCTGTCAGGTGAAATTTTTCTAACACGCTTCGGACAACGGGCTGGATATGCGATGGATTGTCTATCATCGTATACGGTTCGCGGTTACTGGTCTATTAATCGATCCTATGGGCTATTGACGGCACCTGCCCCCTTATTCAAAACATGGGTGTAAATCATGGTCGTGTTGATATCCTCATGCCCCAGCAATTCCTGAATCGTGCGGATATCGCAACCCTCTTCCAACAGATGGGTGGCAAAACTGTGACGCAGACTGTGAGAACTTCCTTTTTTTGGAATTCCTGAGGCTTTGACTGCTTTGCGTATCATACGTTGTGCCGAATCAACATGGATGTGATGGCGCTGTTTTCTATTCGATCGCGGATCGAAGGAAAGGGTTTTGGAAGGAAAGAGATATTGCCAGATGAAGGATTTGCTTGCGTTTGTATATTTCCGCTCTATGGCGTATGGCAGGTATACGGTTCTGTAACCATTTTTTAAATCGTTTTCGTGAATAATCCGGACCTTATCAATCTGCTCTAAAAGTATTTTCTTCAACCCGTCCGGCAAAATTGTGACTCTGTCCTTTGCCCCTTTCGCGTTTCTGACGACAATATGTCGATAGTTGAAATCCAAATCCTGTATTCTAAGACTAACACATTCATTCAGTCTTAACCCGGAACCATACATTAACTGAGCAATTAAGCGATGAACTCCTTCTAGTAGCAGTAGAATTCGTTTAACTTCTACGGAAGAAAAAACCACAGGCAGTTTTTTAGGTCGTTTCGCCCACTTGATCTTGTCCACCCACTCAATGTCTTTCTTTAGCACGTTTTTATAGAGAAACAATACGCTGCATAGAGCCTGATTCTGAGTTGATGCGGCAACGTTGCCTTTTTCGGATAGCCAGTTGATAAACGTTTTGATCTCTTTTTCCCCTAAAACCTCGGGATGCTGTTTGTTGTGAAAATGAATAAACCGTTTCACCCAATCGATGTATGATTTTTCCGTTCGAATACTGTAATGTCGAAAACGAATTTCATTCCGCATTTGATCAAGTAATTTCATGATATCCCTTATATGAACTCACCCGGTCACACGATCTTCGTAATATCTCAAGTTGCGCTTCACAGCCAATCTTCAAAAGCAGAACAAAAGCACACCTGTTTATATAAAAAGTACATATGTTCACTTTGATCAAAGATCAACTCATCTGTCAAATTAATTCCAGAAAAAATTCAGTTGGTATCGGCTTTACGGTGAATCTGTCCGAAAAAATGTCTGATAGACACTTTCTCCCATCAACTTGAAATAAACCTTGAATTGAAGCCTGTTTTAGACTATACCGAATAAAAGCAGTATGTTGGATTGTTTTCCGATTTGAAAAAACCGAAGAACTAATCAACGGCTTATCAGGAAAAAACACGGTGATAAACAGCCTAAAACCAAAATTAACAACGTTTTTGCCCCGATATGAAAGATATTTTCCTTACTATCCGACGAAACCGCCGATTTTTTCAACTCAGACCGATAGTTCTGAAGAAATTCTACTGAATAACTTGTTGGATTGGAAAAGCTTATAGGTAGGAAAATAATCTGGAGAGACTCTGTTTAACCCTATTTTGATCTGTTTTGGATAGGTGACCTATTTTCCTTAGAATGAATCTATTGTCGAGTGTGAATAGCTTCATTCTTACAACAGATGGGGCAGATAAACCCGATGCTTTTTTATTTTTTATGGAGCAGTCCAATGGCCAAGGTGTGTTTTTTTGGCTTGTTATCATTGCCAAGACAGAGTGCTCAATTTCATTACCAAAATCGTCTTCACTCGAAAGCACAAGTGCAGGTCTTCTTTTGGTTTGAGCAGAGTCTGTAAAAGGAAATGGGACAACAACAATATCAAAAGGTTCAAAGATCATTGTATGCCTCTTCATCATTTTGTGATTCCCATTCACTTAAAGTGGGCACTAATGCTGAGCTAAATTCAAGATCGACAGGTGTAGCTTTTCTAAGTCTGATATTGTTGTTTTCAATTTCAAAAGCGATAGAATCACCTGCGCTAAGCTTTAGTTTCTTTCGCACAGCTTCAGGCACTGTCGCCTGATACTTTTTTGTGAGTTTACTGATTGCTGTTTGCATTATTACCTCCTACTATGGTGTTTTATGTAATACGGTAATACTAGCATACATGGCATTACAAGACAACAGAAATCCAACATGCTTCTTGTACGGACCGCTATCGCGGCCGCACAGAAAGACGTTAGAGATCTTACAAGCATATGAAAACATGCATTTACTGTAACTCGACGAAAAATGAATCGGAGTTTAACAATCTTGAGCATATTTTCCCTGAGTCCTTGGGTGGAAAAGCTTGTAATGAATTATTTAAAACAAGAGACGTCTGTAAAAGTTGTAACAATTTTTGTGGTTTATGGGTTGATGGAGCTTTCCTTAAAGATAGTTTTGTTAAAAACTACAAAGCTCTTGATGACTTGAAGTATGTAGATTTTGAAAATGGTTCAATTCACAATCTTACGTATTTAGGCAGAATTGATACAGAACTAGCCGGTGACGATGAGATATGTGAAGTGTGGATTGGCCCTTGCGGTGACAAAATTTATCATTTCCATAGCAATTATCGCGAAAAGTTTTTTAGCTATACGGGTGGAGATCCTATATCGTCAAAGAAACGACCAGGCCGCGTATACTTTTTCACTGCTACAAATAATAAAAATTGGCTCAAAATAGCGATCTTTTCCTTTTATCATCATTTTAAAAAGGTAAAAAGGTTTTCTGGAAATGTAAAACTCGTAAATGAGAAGGATCACACTAAAATCTTTGACGAACCAGGAAATTACGAAAATGAAATAATAAATGGTTTGAGAAAAATAATTAACACTCCAATTGATATTAAATTCTCGACTAAACTTGACATTGAGCAATTGTTTTTTTCAAAGATTGCTCTTGGTCTTGGTTATAATTTGCTTGGATTGGAATTTTTAAACACAAATCACGCTGAAAAACTAAGAGAAAATATAACGGATGCAAATAAAAGTAACCAAGACAACATATACAGAGTATGTTCTCCTTTCTTCAATGAAGATAAAGATTTGAATGAAAAATTAGCTTGGAAAGGTGGACACACATTTATATTACTTCCACAAGGGAGATACCTTTTATTGCTAATAAATCTGTTTGGTCGCCAAATGTTTCAAGTTGTCATCTCAGATTCAATTGAACTTTGGAGAAATAATCATAATTTGATACAGGGACAAGTTTATGTGTTAATTCCTCAAAGATCATTATTCAAAGGACCATTTACTTATCATGATTATCTTTTTTATCTAAATGGTCTTGGTGATATACCTGAATTGTCTGAATTAAAATCAATGATCGTCGACAGAACAACTCTTCCACCATATTGGTCAGAAAATCTCTAACAATAGTTTACAGACCGACCGCCATCGCGCTTTTGCAGGCATCTAGTTGGTCATTCTTGGCAAATAGATCTTTAACATTAAATCCGTGTAGGCGGCGGCTGAAACTCGCGTTAGCAGACAATAAAGGTATCAAAGAACATAAATATGAATAACGAATCTAGCTTAATTAATTTACCGTATATTTTGACATTAGTGTCTTTGTTAATAACTGGTTTTCTTGCATGGCAAGTCCAGCACCTTAGCAAAAAAAGAAATCAGATTGATCTAAAACTAAAATGGATAGATGATCTGAGAAGCTTATTTTCCCAATGGCTTGATCAGCTAGAAAGTACTTTCAGGAAAACACTAGAATTGAGGAATCTTTCTCTAGCAGCAAAGGAAAAATTTACTGAAATTGGCAACGATGAGCTAGGGATTAATATCGAATTTGAAGAAAAAATTAAAAGACTATATGGATATACCAGTTTGGAGCAATTAAACCAAACAATTGAGGAATCATCAAAACTGAGGACCACGTTCAGAAAAATATCTATGCAGTTCAGTTCCAAAGATAAGAGGTTCATATCACTACGTGAAGGTCATAATTACTCTCTCAAATGTTTAAAAATGATAGTTAGCAAAGATGAACAGGAGAGGAAACAAGGCCGTGAGGCCTTCCAAACATGGCAAGTTTTTATTTCTTCGGATATGCAAGATATCATTCAATCAGAATGGAGGAACTTAGTTGGAGAAGACGAAAAACCAAAAGAGTACTGGCTCTCGGTAGTAATTTCCATCACGTATCTTCTTGTAGTGTTGGTGCTATTTTACAGAACATACTAATTGTAAACAAAATCAGCTGCTAACGATAGTTTCCAGCTGACGTAACCCGCCGCTCGTCCCTCGCTCTGGGCAACGCAGCTGAAACTAGTGTTAGCATTTTTTAATTTTTTTCACCATTATCAATTTTTTGGATCGTCGGATTCAGATTTCTTTGTTAAATATCTTCTCAAGCAGTCATTTCACGAATAAAACTCCTTTTAGCTGATGAAAACTTCTTTGGAACATTTACCCGAATATAAGCAAAAAGAATTAAAATCGATTGTTCAAGTCATTCTTAAAAACAGCTCCTATAAGAAAACAGGAATGATCATTTTATTTGGGAGTCACGCACGGGGAGATTGGGTGGAAGATCGCTACGTTGGCAAGGATGGAGTTATTTACGAATATGAAAGTGATTTTGATATCCTTGTCATTACTTCCTCAGAGACCTATGCAGATAAACATGCAAAATGGAACCGGGTCGAAAAAGAATTACGATACAGCTATGGTCTGCGAACGACAGCAAGTCTTATTGTAATAGGGATTAATTCCCTCAATAATGAATTGCAACGAGGTCGCTTTTTTTACCGGGATATCCAAAAAGAGGGAATTGTCTTACATGATTCAAAGATTTTCAAATTGGTAGAAGCAAAAGAATTGCCACTGGAAATTCGCTTGGAAGAAGCCAAACTTCATTTCAAAAAATGGTTTAAAAGTGCAGACGGATTCTTTAAAGCTTATCAATCTATGTTAGAGCAAAATGAATTAAATGTTGCTGCCTTTCAGCTTCATCAGGTAACCGAACGACTTTTTGCGACAACTTTGCTTGTCTATACCAATTACAAACCGAAGTCGCATGATTTGGAAAAACTTAACAATCGAGTCATTGCCCAGGATCCTTCCTTTATCCCAATATTTCCCCAGAATACAGAGCTGGAAAAAGAGAACTTTCTTCTCCTGAAAAGAGCTTACATTGATTCAAGGTACAAGATGGACGAATTTCATATAAACAAGGAACAACTGGAATGGTTGGCAGAAAAAGTGACTCAATTGAAGGAATTAACGGAAAAAAGCTGTCAGAAAAAAATAAGACGTTTTGAAGAACAAATTAACAAAGCAAACTAGCAGCCCTGCTAACAAGTAACTAGAGCTGACGGCATAACACCCTCGATAGCTTCAAATTCATCGTTTATGGCTATGTCATTGACAAACCCACGTTCATCTTAGCCGCAGCTCAGTTTAGCGTTGGGTGCAAAAATACGAAGTTAAATTAATATCATAAGTAGATGACATACATTTTCTTGATTATCTTTATTATATTTTTCAGTACGTTGTTAATTGGAAACATTATTCAGTTTAGATTCAAAGTATATCTAAACGAAGCATTTCCAGAACTCTACAATGCAAAGATTGGAAATATCTCGGAAGGGATTTGGACAGGAAAAGCAATAAGAAAAAGGGTTGCTGAACTAGTATCAGATAATACTTTTCTCGAAAAACTCGATTCGAAAGCTAAAAAGCAAGCTAAAGTTTGCCGTTTTAACAGCAGGTTAAGTTTAATTGCTATGATTTCCTTATTTCTGATGTTTCCGGTTTCTGTTTTTGTTCACTTGTTTCTTTAGAATGTCTCATTTAACAATGGCTGCTGCTTTTAAACAGCACCCAACAAGGGTTTGCAGTAGACCGCCATCTAGCCTTCGCTGAGGTCAAATATCCAAATTCTTTGCAAATCCTTTGTGAACACCAAAACCTTGCAGGGCGGCTACTGAAACCCGGCGTTATGCAAGTCAAACAGCCAATTTCAAAATGATCCTTAATTTGGCTGCATCAAAGTACACTAAAACAAAGGAAGCAATGTCAAAAATTGAAGTTAGTTTATTTGAAAAGGAACAATGTAAAATAGTGCATCAACATTCAAATACCTCAATCCAAACA
>JANQGZ010000065.1:0-15869 GCA_028282825.1 SAR324 cluster bacterium | reverse complement strand
AGGGAAAAACAGGGGAAATTCTTGAACCAACGTTTTTGATGGTAAAAAGTGGGTTTTAAGGTCAAAAACGAGGTGCTTTTTGAGGTTATGTGGCCTGTTTATCGGCAACTAGCTTGGCCCGACTCCGGCCCCGATTCCACGATTCCAGCCGATTCCATTTATTTACAGTCAGATAGCTTGGTACGACCCGATTTCCAGTTTGATTTCTTTGATCCGAAAGGACCGGGTCAGGAAATAAGCTCCTTTGAACAGATCCGTAATTTCCAATTGCTTCATCGGTCCTCCCGGAGAGATGGAAAAATGTAGGCCAGATCTTCGTTGCGGCGGTGAATGATCTGTTCCAGCTTAACGATGGCTCGATTCAAAGCGGCCAGTTCTCCTTTGGAGAAAGCGTCAGGCCGGGCGAATTCCAGGTTTATGCATTGCTGACGATTAACCTGAAGCCACTGCAGATAGGTTTCCATACAAAACAGGTCTTCAGCCATCTTTTCAAGATTCTCTCTTTGCTGAGTATTCCCTTGGGTAAATGGGTCCTGTGAGACCGGGCGTCGTTTTCCTGACTGTTTATTCTTGCTCATGATTTTCCTCCCCTGTTTCCATGTCTATTGGTTCCGACATCTCTTCCAGTTCGATGTCGTCAACGTCGGTGCTGCTCAACTCTTTGAGTAGGAAAAAAGCTTCTTTCAGCGCCAAGGGATCAACCAGGGCACACCCGGTCCGAAAGCAGAAATCCCGCTCAGATAAGGTTTGCGTATCACCTTCTATCACTTAACATTGCTGACCATTTTCAATTCTGGTTTCTTTGTAACGTCCGTATTTGAGCAGGAAGGCTGCCCGGAAGGGGTCGTTTATGATCATGGTTTGAGTTTTGTTCATGAGTTTTCATTTTTGGTTATGATAAAATCTTTATGATAATAATAGCCTATTAATTAATCTTATTTTATCATATCGTCAATAAGAAAATATTTGATACTGTCATCTTTTCTCAGATTATTACCGAAAAGGACCAGAGTATCTTGTAGTCTTTTTTGAAATCAGGTCGATAGTTATAGATCAACCAATCACCCGTTAATTAGATCTGCTCTTTTTGCGTAGTGCTCAAAAAAGGATCTTCCCATCAACTATGACAAAATATATATGATAATATTAGCCTAAATTACTGTATTTCCTATCACGCTGTCTTTTAATTAGTATTTGATATTATCATTTTTATCTCAGATTATGGCACTAGGAGGTAATTATGGTAAAAGAACAGTCCATTCTCTCAAAAGATTTCCCGGAAAAACTTAGGAATTTAAGGCAAGGTCGTGGATGGTCGCAAGCGCAACTGGCTCAAAAAATCGGGGCAGATCCAAACAGGATATCCAGATATGAACGGGGAGTCATTTGGCCTACTTTAGAACTGGTGGTCAAAATAGCAGAGATCTTCGAAGTCTCTACCGATTATCTGATCCGAGATGGAAAGGATTTGGCTGTTAATAAGATTAGCAACCAAGAGCTCCTAAAAAGAATAGAGGCGCTCAACAGTCTGCCGGAAGAAGACCAAACCACCGTAATTGCTGTGCTGGACGCATTTATTAAAAAGTGTGGTTTTGAAAAAGTCGCTTTTCGGGATAAACTAGGGGACATAAATTAAAATGCACTTTGAAGTTGTTGGTAAAATTGAGCGGATCGAAATCATTGCTATTGGTGGAAAAATTAGAGATATCATGAGACTGAGAAAGCAATACGGTCATGGTCGATGGCGAAAACTCAAAGGCATTGCAACTGTCAGACTTCAAAACGGAAGTCTGGTAAAAGCCGAAATTCATTGGTATGAAGCTCATGGAATTGGCAAGAAGAAAATGAAAATCAAACATATATTAGGTTAGCTATTATGAAGTCACAAGAACGATACGCCCTTTGTATTAACAACAAAGAATGTGATGATTTGGAAGTTCGAAAAATCTACAATATTTTGGACGACAAAAAAGCAGAAAAAGATGGCTATTTAAGGGTAATCGATGAATCTGGCGAGGACTACCTTTACCCGGAATCATATTTCATTTTTATTGAATTGCCATTGATAGCCCAAGAAGCGTTGGAATTGGAAAATAGGTAAATAGTCGGTTTTTGGATCTGATTTTTTACTTGGATCTTCTTTCATATTGAAGGTAATAAACCGATTAGCAGATTTAAAAGATGATGGTTTGTTCTAATCTCCCTTTTTAAACCGGTACATTTGAGTTTTAACCGGCGTTAGCCGGGTTATAACTCGAATATGCTAGGCAAACGAAACGCAGTAGAGCGTTGATATCCTACCTACTAGCTTCAAGCAAACAATCGAACAGGGAATTGGCGGCGGGCGGTTTCGATATAAACCGCGGCTTTGCCGCACCATACTTGCCTGTGGCAAGCGGCTGGGAACCCCATCTTTCTACTAATGCGGTGATGGTGGATTTACGAAGATATTAACCAACAGCAGGGAATGTGAATCGAGCGTCTAGGCGGGGCGAGCGAGGGGTGGCGCGATGTGAGCCAGCCGAAGGGCTAGGCAGCCATGGACGGCAGCGGAATGTGAGCGTAGCGAACTGGCTGGCGCGTCCAGCCTCACAATGGTGAGGGTAGGCCGCCCGAACACCTAACAGGGGGAGGATTAAAATATGGAAATCAGTATCTTTCTACCGATTTGATTTCGTTTTGCAAGATCCAATTTCGGCAGACAAAAGTAAAAAGAAGATCTGACCCATTTTCCTTTTCTGACCCCTTTTCTAAAATATAACAGGCTGGATTACTTAGAAGATTTTTTTTTTGGTGCAAAAGGCGGGTTTTAAGATTTCAAATGGGTCTGCTTTCGGAGAGTTTCCTCTGTTTACCGTTCATTGTATTGGTCCGACACCGAATCCCATTCCCAAATAACTTCATAAGTCCTCTATTTCTAGCTCTTCATCTTCTATAAAATTATCATTTTGATCATTGCAATCTTGGATTTTCTTATTCGAAGAGCTAATCTGATTGCATGTGATTTTTAAATATTCATTCACTAAGTCATGCGTCAGGTTAAATATAGAATTATCCGCGGAAGTTGGGTTTAGTAGTGCTGCTTCTTTAATAATATTGTTTCCAAGATAGTCGTTTAAACTGATAAAATAACACGATCCAAAAGTTGGTTGAATAGCCGAGTAACTTTCTTTCAAACCACCTGAAAGAATTTTACTTACATAATTTGTAAAGACTTTAGAGTTTAATCTATGAATTTGGTATTTTTTTTCCAAATTAAAAACTTTGAAAAAGTTTGATATAAAAAAGGTGTTTTCATTGCTGTCCCGCCATGAATAAAAGTAATTAAAACTTCCCCAATGCAAATCACAATGTTCAAATGCAAGAGAGGATTCTGATTTAAAATATCCGGACATTCGAAGTAATTCTTTTATTTTCTTTCTTTCAGCCTTAAAAAGTACATCCCAATGAATCAAGCACTTATTTAGAGCATTAAATACTCTGCCATTAGACTGTCTTTCGACTAGTTTTTTGTATTGAGATTGATTGTAAAAACTAAATACATTTGTGCTGCAAAAAGTAAAAAAGAAAAACAGCAATACTATGACAATATTTGAGCGATATGTTTTTTTCATTTCGTGTAAATATGATAATTTGATCTTCTATCTAAGCCCCAGATATCTCTTAGCTCATTTGTATAGTCCATTGCCTCCTGCTCCTCTTTTTCGGTCCGTCCTGTGGGCCGATCATATCCTTCTTTTCGAGTACCGTTGTCTAAATTACTAGCATGACTGAATTCATGGGCCAATACTTCCTTGAGGCTTGAAGACCTGGAACCTTTTGTACTGTTTGTTGCGATTACTGGTTGAGCATCAGGATCAATACAAATAGTAGAACCCGTTGGTTTGCCTGTTACCGCTTTAAAATCTGCATCTGCATAAGTAATATTTGTAGGATTTTGAACTTTGTACTTTGAAGCTAAAGACTTGCATAATTTGCTTTTAACGTGAAGAACAGTATGGTTTAATTTCGACTTTTTTAATTTCGTTAGTTTAGGTTCATTCTTTTTCAGCTTTTTTTCTGCTTCTTCTATTGCTTTTACTGCTTTTTTAACTTTTGACATTGATTTTTTATCAAGTTTTGCTTTGACCCCACCTTTTTTATCGCCACCAATTTTTTCTGGTTTTCCTCCAGGTTTTTCCGATCCCAAACTATAACCTGATGGATCATTATATCGAACAGGATTACCATGGACATACATATACCTATTCCATCCCTGGGTGTTGTAGACACCGTCGATGATGCTGTCGGCTGTGACGAACCTGGCGATCTCCGGGTCGTAGTGGCGGGCGTTGTAGTAGTAATAGCCCGTTTCTTTATCCAGCTCCTGGCTGTTGTATTTAGGAGCGGTTTTTTGCTGGCCTTCGGTAAACCAACTCTCGCCGTAGGGCAGGTATTCGAACCTTGTGATCGCTGTGCCGTCGTTGTCGGTCACCAGCTTGACGCTGTCTACCTGGTCGGTCAGGTAGAAATTGGCGTAACCGTTATGACCTAAAGCGGCGATTCGAATGCCATTGAGGTAGACATGATTGGCGACCGCCCAGGTGCCGGCTACCTCGTCCCCGCTGTCTGTGGTTTGTTTTTCAAAACTCAAGTACTTGTTGGGATAGGCTACCTCAAAATGGGTGGTTTGTCCTTCCTCATTTTTATGTCGTGCATGTCGATAGACCCGGAAACCCTGGTCATCGTAAAAGTATCGTCCAATCACCTCGGCGCCAATCGGATCGGTTACCACAGTGATGCGGTTTTCCGAGGAGTAGACCATCTGCTTGGATTTGTTTTTGGCGGCATCCACCTGGCTGGTCATGTTTCCTACGGCATCGTATTGCATCACAAAACGGTTGAGACCGTACTGGGTGGTTTCGATAGCTTTGGCCTGGTGGTTGTCGTAGCTATACTCCCAGCGATCGTCGATCACATAGGTGGCGGGATTGACGATATCCTTGCGGGTCAAATTTCCGTTGAGGGCATAGTCATAATAGCGTCTGAAGGCCTTGGCATCGGCCGTGGGATCACCTGGGCCAATCACCGGATCAAACACCCCCTCGGCATCGATTAGCCGGTTGAGACCGTCATACAGGTAGTGCATTTCGGTTTGGCCGGTATGACCATGGGTCACCGCTTCCGTGGGATGGTTGGTGATGCGTTTGATGTTGTCATAGGTATCAAACGCATAGGTCACATCCTGCAGCCGGCGGTTGGTATCATCGTTTCTCAGGGAGACCAGTCGCTTGAGCCTGCGTTTGTTGTCGTAGGTGTAATCGGTCCGCACTCCGTTGGCCCTGGAGATGCTGTCGAACTGTTTGAAAGGATTGTAGGTAATGCCTGAGATAATGGGTCGCCAGCCTTCTGTGGTGGTGGCATGGACCTGATCCACCAGACTCATGCCGTTATAGATATATGTTACGGTGACAGAGGTATCTCTCCTGGGATCTTTGGGATAGACAATCTCGGTGACACGGTCCAACAGATCATACTGAAAGGTGGTTTCATAGACTTTGGCCAGTTCCGGGGTGGAGGTGTCTTTGTAGGTTCGTTTTTCTGTGGTACGTCTGCCTAGTTTGTCATAGCTGAAGGTTTTGCGTTGGGCCGGATCATCCAGGGCGGCCAGTCTGCCTTTGAGGTTGGTACCTCCTGCCAGCTCATCAAAGGTATAGGTCACCGTGCCTTCCAGACCGGGCAGGGTCTTGTTTACCAGTCTGCCCAACCGGTCGTACCCATAGGTGGTGGTGCGATTCAGGGCATCGGTGAACCCGGTGTTGTCACCAAAGGCATTGTATTGATGGTGGGAATAGCCCCGGTCGGGATCGTAGTGATGGGTCAGCCTGCCAAACCCATCGTATTTGAACGTGGCGATATTAAAACCAGAGGTATCCCTGTAAGCCGGATCAAAAGACAAAGGATCGACCGAAAGATCCATGGGGGTGCTGTTGAGATCCATCTTTTTGATGCGATTACCCGCCAGATCGTAAGCAAATCCCATCCTGGCTTCCAGGGAGGCGCCGGTATCCCCCTCTCCAAAATCGGTGACATAGAGCACCTGATCCCGGGCGTTTTTGATGGTGGTTTTTCCCCGGCCGATGCTGTGGGTTTCGGTGACAGACCAGGGATCATCATAGCTGTATGCCACATAGGTGCTCGGTTCACCCGGATAAGCCTCGGGAGAGATCACCCGTTTTTTTCTGCCGCTGGCATCGTATTCAAAGCGGGTGAGGGGGGTGTCGCTGGTGTGGTAACGAAAGGTATGGATCTCCTCAGCAGTGGCCCAATGGGGTTGACCCTGGCGGATCAACCGTCCCGCTGCATCCCAGGTCTTTTTCCCTGAGCGGGTATAGCGTTTGCCTGCCTGATCCAGGGCGCTTTGTATGGTGTGCAGTTCCCGTCCCATGCCATCGGTATACACCCTGGTTTCCACCAGAGAGCCATCTCCGGCGTGTTGGTTGGTTTGGGCACTGAGGGGAAAACTGGTATCGTAGGCATAGGTGGTTAAGGTTTCGATCCCGGTTTCCGTGTCCGCCTCTTCGCGAATCAAGCGCCCCAGCTCATCATAAATCAGATAGCGGCTGTTGGTATTGGCATCCATGGTTCGGTTGGTGCTGCCAAAGGCTAACCCGTAATTGATTTCATAGCGGGTTTCCAAATGACCGGTCTCCTTGAGAGATCTCTCTGTGACCACAAACTGGTGCAGTTTCAGATCAAACTCGGTCTCACTGACCCGGGATGGGGTGCCGGACAGATCGGAGATACGGATCACGTTGCCATAGGCATCATGATCGTAAGCGATCACCTTGTTCGCGGGACTCTCAAGACCCACGCCCGTATAGCTGGTGACTTCCTGATCCAGGTTCCCTTGGGCATCATAGGTATAGGTGGTGGTGGTTTCCTGGTCACTGCCCTGGAAGGCTTGTTTGGTGGTAATTCGGGTTTCGTTGGTGGTGGGAATGCTTTCGTACTCTTTGTAGGTGTGGATGGTGGTAGCTTGATGCACGGCATCGCTGTAAAAATCAGTGACACTGGCCGTCTCGCTTTCCATCTGGTAGTGGTTCGGCGTCAGGACGATCTGTGAGACGGTTTTCGAAGTGGGGGTTAACCAACCGGTTGTGTGATCCCGTATGTATTTTTTCACCGAGGTGGGTTCGATCAAAAAACTGGGTTTTTGTTCTGTGTTCTCACTGATCTCATGCAGGGTGTAGCCGTAGGCTGTTTTGGAGTAGTGTTTGGCATCCGAGCCCAAAAAGAGGCTGGATTTGATGGCACCGGCCAGGGCACGGTTTTGCCTGTAATCGGTATAGGGGGTATTGTAATACTCATGGATGGTTTTGCTGCCCAGGGCATCAATGGCGGTAAAGCGGCTGAAACCAAAATAATCCGTTTCCTTTTTGCCATCGATAAAGGCACTAAAGGCGGCGCCGTCCTGATACTCATAGCGAGTGACGATCTCATTGGCCAGTCCGTCAAAGATTCTTAATTCACTACAGACCTTGTAGTTGAGGGGCAGATCGGGAATAGTGTCCTCCCCGGTATTGTCCAGGGTGGTGGAATTGATATAGCTGATCTCATAAGACCCACCGATCCCGTTATCCACGTCGTGGATCAGATCGGAGACCGTGCCTGTGGTATGGGCGAAATACCAGACCGGTTCTCCCAAATGAAAGATCCCGATATCGGTTTTGTTATCCCCGTTGTAGTCCCCCTGAATCCAGCGGTAGGGGTACATGGCCTTGATCAGATCGGGGCGTTTGATCTCCTGCTGGTAGACCTTGAGGGTGGGATTGACCACCAGGGTTTTGAGTTGCTGCCCGGTATCATTCAAGGTCAGGGTGTAACGGGTTTTCTCTTTGGTCAGGACCGGGTTGAGATCCTTATCAAAACGGAAATCAAAGCTATACTCATTGCTGATAATGGGGTAATGGGTGCCGGTGATGGTATTGCCTGCCAGAGTGTACCGGTGAAACCTCAATCCACCAAGAGTGGTGGTGGCAATCAGAATGGTGCCATCGGGGGTGACCAGGTACTTGCCATCAAATCCCTGGCCAGGAAGATCTGCGTTGTAGCCGCTGACTAGCTTCACAAACTTAATAAATTTGGTCTGCAGATCCAGGGTTCCCAGGTACCACTGGTTGAGTCCGTCTCGTTTATCCACCATCAGGATGGAGGCCAGCTCCCCTTCGGTAAATTTCCCCACAAAAAACTGAAACTGGTTTCTATTGATGCGGTTGATGCCCTGGTTCCCCAGGCGGAAGAGGTGATGCACATCGTGTTTTCTCAGATCACCGGTCTCTTCAATATCGAGTGGAATAGCTGTTTCCGGTTCATTGTGTTTGTAGAGATAAAACTTTGTATCTTCCAGTTTGGGGGCCTGATCATCCAGCAAAAGAAGGGATTGCTTGGTGGTGTCTGCAAAATGACCGGTCAGCACCAGGGAATCCTTTATGCTGAAATTGGTGACCTGGGCCTTGGCTACCATCTGTACCGGTGTTTGGGTTTGTACCAGGTGAAAGGTCTGGTAGGTACCGGTGTGATTGGATTGGGTCTGGTGATAGAGCAGGGCATCCTTATCCAGATAGCGGATCGGTCTTTCAAAATGGAGCAGGGTTTCAGCATCGGCAGAGAGATCGATGTTGTCAGCGATCAGAACGCGTTTGTCTGTATCATCTCCTTGGGTAGGATCAAATTCATAGAAAGACTTTTTGCCCTGGTCATAGAGCACCAGGGTGGGTTTCTCATCGGTGTTGAAATAGCCCAGGAAGGGTTGTTCAGCACTGACGCCGTAAGGATTGGCGTTGTATTCATAGCTCAGCAGATCGGTACGGGTGGTGTTGTGGGTGACCGTCTGGGCTGTTTTCAGCTTTACTTCATCTTTGGGTAGTGGGGTTTGCAGAATCTTCTCCGCATCCGGTGCCAGACCTGCCTCCAAACTGCCATAGACCCGGTACCGAAACCCATCGGGGATCGATTCTCCCACCCAGAGCTTGTTATCCTCCTTGGAGTAAAAACTGACATCGGTGCGACCATCCCCGTTAAAATCCCCATTGAGCCAGCGGGTGATCTCACCCACGGAAGGGGGCATGCGGGAGATGATGCGAAAGGTAACGGTCCGGTCTCCGGTGGCACCCAAGATCCACTCTTTTTTGTCCGGGTGGTAGATCAGGAAGTCGGAAAGACCATCCCCGTTGTAATCGCCACTGAACACTTTGTAACTGAACAGGGCTTGTTCCGGGGCGCTAAAGACCTTGTAGAGACTCCATTCCAGTTTGAAGATGGCGGTGGGATCCCGGTAGTTTTCCGCCACATACCAAGTGCCGTTGCGGTGATCGTAGATACCAATATCGGTACGGCCATCCCCGTTATAATCCCCTGAGAAAAAGCGGATTTTGGTAACATCTTTTCCTTTTTCAGAAGCATCCAGGGTATTAGGACTGTCCAGGTTGTGATTGGGAGAATAGTCATCGCGAAACAGGTGTTTAAACTGCCGGGAGACCTTGATAAAGTCAAAGCGACCCCCTTGGTTGCGCATCAGAATCCAGGAGCCGGTGGTTTCATCAAAGAGCACATTATCGGACAGACCGTTGCCATCAAAGTCCCCGGCAAACCATTCGCATTTGAAGAGATTGAGGTTTGGGATAGTGAGCATGCCATAGTGCTTGAACTCAAAGATCTCACCGTTGTGTTCTGCGACCCAGAATTCTTTGGTCTGGGGCAGGAAAAAGGCGATATCGGCCCTGCCGTCCCCATTGTAATCCCCTACCGCATTGCCCTTGAACCACTGAATCTGGTCTTTGGTTCGGTAGCCCTGGAAGCGCTGACCATAGGTTTTGGTTGTATAGCCACCGGTCCGTTTGGCTTCCACTGCTCGCCAGAGACCGGTCTCGGGATTGAAGACCACCATATCGGAGATGCCATCCCCGTTAAAATCCCCTTCAAAATACTGCACCTGTTCCGGGTTAATATCCTGGTAGGCATTAACATCAGGATTGACTGCCTGGTGCCAGACCAAACTGTGGGTGCCCTTGAGATACCTGAAATCGGGTTGGGTACTTTCGTGAGACGACACCACGGTTTTCAGCAGAGGTCTGTTGGAATCGGGAGAGGTCTCATAGACCATCCGGTAGTCCCAGAGGGTGATATTATCTGAGCCATCGGGATCATCCCAACCCACGGTGATGGTGTCCAGCAGTCTGTCCATGCTCATGATAAATCCCGCAGTTTTGCTGATATAGGGATCGGGTCGGGATCTATAATCAAAACGGACGAACTGGTTGGCTGGCAGACCGGTGTGGGTATTGCCGGTGTAACGGATCTCCTGAAGATAGCTCAGGTGGTTGGTTTCATAATCCGAAGCATCATAGCTGGCACTCATAGTGTTGCCATTTAAATCCCGGGTTGAGTTGAATTTCCAGGCGTAGGTTTGGGTGGGTTCGGTGGGAATATAGACCCGGCTATTTTGGGTGTTTCCAAACCAGGTGATGGTGCCGGCCTTGTCGGTGACTTTCCAGACACCCCCGTTGTCTGAATCGCTCAGTTCCAGCTTGACAAAATCGCTCTCGATCTCCTGGCGATAGATCCCGTCTTCACTGTTTGAAGGACCGGAGACTTTCACCAGGCGTTTTCCATTGTATTCAAAGGTATCGCGTTGATCGTAAAACAAGGGACCGTTCTTGGTGACCCGGGTAATGGCCCCCAAACCGGCTTTGAGGGACCAGCCGATACCCAGCAGACCGTCCCCTGAGGTGGAGGCATAACTCAACCCCACGGCCGGTTCCATGCCTGCACGACCCTTGGGCACGTCTACCTCGTAACTCAAGGTCACCGCCCCGTAGTTGCTGATCTGAGGAGGAGCGACAAAGGCAGCCCCCGCCAGACCGCTGGCCTTTTCGCCTTTATCCTCCACCTTCTCGCTGAAATTGGTGGAGGCGGAGAGGGAATCCGATCCAAAGGCTGCTTCCTGGGCCAACTGCTCATGATCGATGGCCGAGAGATCGTAGCCGGGTTGGGTGCTTTCTACCGGGGCTGTATCACTGGAAGCCGTACTCCCTGGGTTGCCGTCACACCCGACGATCAAAAGGGCCGACACCGCACCAGCCAGCAGGGTTTTGGAGATGGTTTTAAATGATGAAAGCAGGGTGGATCTGATTTGGTTTGTTTGCATGTGTTTTTTATTTTTTTCACCACAGAGACACAGAGAGCACAGAGATTTTATTGAATTCCTTAGTCTTCAATGTGTTTTTATGGTTATTTTGTATTTTGAGTTACTTACGCCTGTCTTTTTTCACCACGAAGACACGAAGCTCACGAAGATTTCTAAAATTTGTTTTTCTCTGTGTGCTCTGTGTCTCTGTGGTTAAATCTTGTAAATCAACTACTGCAACTCTTCCACAATCCGGGCTTTGACTTCGTAATCACGCTCCAGTAGCGGGGCTTTGAAGAGGTTGCGTTCATTGATTCGCCAATTCAAAACACTGAAAAACAATTTAGAATTGGTTAGGTTGCTTTTCTTTGAGCATGGCACGTAAGCGTTTTTAGCATTGCTTATAGGTGGATTATGAATGTTTAATTTTTCGCATTCTGAAAACAAATCAAATTCCAATCCCTGATAAACCGTATTAGTAAGAAAATCCGCTTCGATGATTTTTGTTTTTACTGTAATTGTTTCGTCATCAGTTTTTGAATACCAAACCAAATAACTTTTATTGTTGTGGGTTGCAAGCCTTGGAAAATAAGAAAAATCAAACATTTCAGTTAACAGAATTTCATTACCAATTACCGCTCCCGTATCAAAATCAAAAAACTTACCAACAATTCGCCATTGGTTTGTCTCTGCTGGTCCAGATATCCAAGTTAAAAGGACTTTATTTTGCTGTTTAATGGCACCAATTGTTGGATAACGATAATGATTAGCGGACGTGTTAATTTGAAATTCACTGCCAATTTTTGCTCCAAGATCAGCAGATTTTGTGCTTAGAAGCTGACCGTTGATTATAAAATTGCTTGGTCTTCTTGATGTCCAATAAAAAAGGACCTTTTCGTCATGTGGAATGATTTCTTGAAAAAATTCGTGCTCATGGTTGTAGGTATTTATGTATAGTTCACTTGTAAGCCAATTTCCCAGATTCCCATCTGAAACATCTATAAAGCGTGCCCTCACATCAGCGTAGGACGTTGTTGTACCTTGTGATGCCCAAGCAATTAGTATTTTATTTTCTAAAGCAAGAGTTCTTGCTCCCCACTCAGATCCATTTATGTGCTGTGGAATTTGAAAGCTGGTATTAATTAATGAGCCTAGATTAAGAGGAGATAAATCAACAAACTGGCCTATCAGGTCTCTGTTGCTAGCAGATAGTATTCTTTCCCAGACAACCAATAGTTTTTCATTGCAAACTATCAGATTTAACCCGGTAACCAGATTGTCATATAAGTCTAACTTGGACTCAGTTGATATCGAAATTTCAGTCCCTATTTTTGAACCTTCACTGCCAGATTCTAAATTGATGATTTGCGCTTTGATTCCATTAACGGTGTTCCAGGCAATTATGGCCTTTGTGTCATTGTCGTATCTTTTGATTCTTAATCCACCGATCTCTGTCGAAGTCGTATTGACTTGAAATTCATTGGTAATGAAACTGCCTTCGATTCCTTCAGAGGTAGACGAAAACCGGCCTTTAATTGACCATGCGGCTCCATCGTTTGAAAGCCAAACACTTAAAATTTTGTCGTCTAAGGCAAGCATTTGGGGGGAAGCAAACCCATCTCCAATACTGTTATCCAGCATTATTGGGCTACCTTTTTTATAATTTCTGAAATTGAATAGATTCTTTGAATTACTCAGTTGGGAGTTGTTCGAATTTTTTTGGAGCAGGTCATTGGTTTTTGTACTGTCAGCCCACTGGTTCCAATAAGAATTGGCGTAGGTTTGAGCACCGATCCAGTTGGTTTCCACCATATTGTTGTAATAACCCAGGTAGTTGGCTGGGGTATCCGGATCTTGATCTACAACTGCGAGTGGTTTATAGGCGTCTCCATTGTCGGTCGTTGAGTCCTGGTTAGCCAGATTCCAATCTGATTCGAAAGTATCAGGCAATTCTATCTGTATTTCCGGTTCAGTGGGTGGGTTATGGAGATTAACGTAGACTTTTTCCCCAACTTCATTGTCCGATAGCAGGGCCGTTGCCAGTGTAACTACAGTCTTTTCTGTTTGAATATCCACTGCACTGATTTGATATCCATAACCATCCAGGTACAGAGTATCATTCACATAGGCTGTTCCCACTGTATCGGTGAATTCAATTTGAGTGGCACCAGTATCTGCTGCAGCAAGTAAAGTGCCCCTGAATTGTTTGACCTCTGCATGAGGAAGGGGCCAGACCGATTCCCGGTAGGCGTTGTTTCTGGCAGGTCGGATAAAGACCTTGACGGAACCGTCCGGTCCCACGCCATCCAGATCCATGGGGATGGGGATACGGATCGTAAATTCCTGGTCCAGGTAGTTCCAGTTACGATCGCTGACATCCAGGTTGTAGATGGAGGATGGACTTCTATTGATGGGATCAACCAGGTTGGTCCAATGCTTGTACTGGCCTCCCAGTCCGAAACTGATCTCGAAATCGACTGCTTCATCCAGGTCAAATTTTCTGGTGACCACAGGTCGATCCAGGTCATAACTAAACGCTTTATAGATCCTTTTGCCGGGTTCGGTAGTGGTATCCGGTATCCCGAAATCGGGATTGAGATATCTTGTCTGGTTCAGTTTAATGGTAAACTCGATGGTATCACCCAGGATGGCTTCACCCAGGAACACAGAGCCGGCATCCGGTTGAAAGGGGTATTCCTCAATGGAATCCAGATTCCATTTGGTGTTAAAGGTAAAAGTGCTTCCTGTTTCAAAGGGGTTGGTTCCAAAAGGCTTTTCTTCTGTAGGTGCTGCCGGGAGTTCTTCTTCCTGCTCTTCAAATTCCAGACAGACGATATCGTAGTGATCCCCCGGCCAGATCATGCTTTGGATGCCCCTGACCATGGGCACCCTGACGGCTGCCTGTCCCAGGATCTGGTATTCAAAATAGGTAGGAACATCGCCGGTCGACAAGACATCGCCTGTGTGGAGATAGTAGCGTCCGTTTTCAAACACGGCCCAGACTTCAAAGTCCTGAATCTCCTGATCGGTCCATTCACCGATGGGCTTTGTCAGGTAGGCGGTGGAAGAACCTCCCAGGCTGATGCCATCCTTATCTACATGGTTTCCCGTAATGGTCTTGTAAGGAACGCTATCCACAATAGGAAAAGGCAGGTTCATCTCCTCCCCGTTGATGCTTTTAATTGTGCGGATGTGAAACCGGGGAATAGAAAATTCCGGGTCCATACCGGACATATCAAAGACAATATCAGCATACTGGATATCCACTCCGGAGTAAGTAATTCGGTTGAGGGCTTTTTCCAGGGAAACACCGGGGGAAAAGGTAGTGGCCCCTACGGAACCGGTTCTGGATTCAACTCCATCGGTATCAAAGGCAGTGACCCGGAAGAACTGGCGATCACCGGGGTAAACCAGCTTAATGCCTGCCGTCCGCCCCTTGGCATTTTCTTCGACAATTTTAAGATTGTTTCCACTGAAACTGCCGCTGAGGGCTGTGCGGTAATTGGAATCCGGCACGTGCTCCATCTGGTAGTCCACCAGGAAAATACGAGGGTTGTATCCCTTGGCAATGGCGTCCTTGATCTCCTGAGTATTCAGATTGGCCAACTCAATCACATAAGGACCAAAAGTCTTATCGCCATAGAGGTTTAACTCAAACAGGGAATAATCATCGTTTCTCAGTCTGAAACTCTGCACGGGCAGCAACTTGCCATCGCTGTTTTCGAGCATAAAAGAGCAGAGGATGTTGGACAGCTTCACGGGCATGTTGACGGTGTTATTGGTAATATACAGGGATGCCCTGACATACCCGGAATTGGGTTTTATTTTTTTCGTCGTATCACTAACAGAACGATATTCTGTTCTTAATTGCTTGGCCCGTTTGGATTTTGAATTATCCTTTTGAGCCCAGCCTTCCGCATCCACATCGTTTTTAAAAGGCTTGTCCGCCCAATCGGTGAAGGTCCGGTCCGTGGTGTCGGTATAGGAATTGGAAAGGCTGGTGGTGCCTTTGGTTCGTACACTACCAATTCCCGCAGTTTTGATATTGGCAGCTATACGCCCTTTTTTAAATCCGTCAATTCTGCGAGCACCAATGTTCAAATTTTGTGAACTCGTTGTCAGAATTCTGTCCTGGAATTGCACGGTTCTATTATTAACCTCTTTACGGTGGACCACATCGGAGGAGTTGACTTTGGTGTTTTCGGTATCTTCGGCCATGATTTCGGAACTCAGTTCCTTGGAACTGGTCTCACTGTTATAGAGAATTTCGATCCTCATGGTGACCGGTGTCGAGATACTGGCTCCGATATGTGGGTAATCCGCCACCCAGACATTGCCGGTGGTTTCCTTGCTGTTGACCAGACCATCCCCGTCGAAATCATCCACAATATTGGTCCCCACCGGATCAACGGTACCCGTGAGAGCAGACATGGAAACCATAGTGCCTGGCTCAGAGGCAAAAAGATTGTGCACGGGGACTTCTCCATCTCCACCGTCTGGCGGTGTCTCCACCGGTTCAGTCTGTAAAGTTGTACCGCTGTCTCCACCGGAGCCCCCTCCGGTACAGCCTGCAAGGCCAAAGTAACACATAGCTAAGAATAAAAATAAGGTCAGAAAACGTTTCATGTTTACCCTCCGGTAACCTGTTGAACTGCCATCGTAGATCCCGGATCGGAGTCCGGGATGACAAGTGTAAGATAAA
>JANQGZ010000050.1:0-3580 GCA_028282825.1 SAR324 cluster bacterium | reverse complement strand
AATAGACAATCTTTGTCTTTTCGGGA
Organism: SAR324 cluster bacterium; assembly: GCA_028282825.1. GTDB lineage: Bacteria > SAR324 > SAR324 > XYD2-FULL-50-16 > XYD2-FULL-50-16 > JAHJTV01. The sequence continues at coordinate 3,554 of JANQGZ010000050.1, read as the reverse complement.
TGAAGCTCAAGGTTGCATTCTCTCAACCTGGTCGTTATGGCCAGTTTGAGTTGCTCAGCATCAGCCAATCTCCAGCAATGAACTACTACATCGTTTGCATATCTTTCAAATGGATTTGCAGGATGGTTCCTTCTCATCCAGATATCAAAAGCATAATGTAGAAAAAGGTTTGCCAAATTCGGGTGACAGCATACTTATTAAATAATAAGGTTGCTGTCACCCGATTTAGGTTTTAAGTATTTGAGTAAGACAGATTAATAATTTTCCTTTATGATTCAAACACTTCAATGAATCACCATTTGCTTTCAATTGTCTTCGAATCAAAACGCCATAGCCCAATATGAGTTACGCCACCCAGGCAAGAGATCCTTATAGCAACCAAACTAAACAGGAAGAGATTGCCAACACTGTCACCCACGGTATTGGAACCGGACTTGCCATTGCAGGTCTTGTGCTATTGGTTGTATTTGCAGGAATTGAAGGAAGTGCGATGAAGGTGGTATCATTCGCTGTTTATGGAGCCAGTCTTGTTTTATTGTATTTAATGTCCACTATCTACCATGCGGTGCAAAAAAATACTTTAAAGAAAGGTCTGCAATTGATGGATCACGCGTCAATCTATCTTCTGATAGCAGGATCCTACACCCCGATTATGCTGGTCAGTGTAAAGGGAGCTTGGGGGTGGAGTTTGTTTGGTGTGCTGTGGGGGCTAGCAATCGTTGGTATTGTTCTGAAAATCCGGTTTGTGGGTGAATATGAGATTATGTCCACTGTTATTTACCTGATAATGGGCTGGTTGATTGTTCTGTTTTCCTACCCCATCCTCACCTATCTCTCTCCCATGGCAATTGCCTGGTTATTTATCGGAGGTGGAGCGTATTCAATTGGGACCGTATTCTTCTTTATGGAAAAACTCCCTTTTCATCATGCCATCTGGCATCTCTTTGTTTTGGGGGGGAGTATCAGTCATTTCTTTCTGTTTCTGTTCCACGTCCTTCCGGGACAATAGTGAAATCATATCGAAATCAGATGACAGTATATTTATTAAAAAAAAGGTAGCTGTCACCTGATTTAAAAAATCCAAACATGCAAGTCTGACCCCTTGCCCAGAAATCATTGCATGTCTTGGATGAGTTCATGATGATGGTTGTTTTCCAAAACTTGTTTCAAGGTCAATTCCCCTTGAATCGGATCGTCAAGATGGACCCCTTTTTCCAGAAACGCCTTTATCATTGCCTTATTTCCCTCTTGAGCCGCTCTGTGTAAAATGGGTGACCACTCCTTTTTAGCTTCGTTTTGCAGATCGTCAATGCTTTCCAGTACGATAAGAGCCCTGTGTAAATATCTTTTATTTTTAAAGAAATAACTGTCCCACGCCACTTGTGCGCCTTTTTGTTGGGCAAACTGCAATGAATCAATTATTTCAGAGCGAGAGAACAGCTTCTGTTTGTCATTTCTGTGTTTCTTTTCAGAGCGCGCATTAGAGACAATCTCATTCAGTAAACTGTGTTTACTGGACGTCATCTCCGCACCATTTGCCAAGAGCAGGTTCACAACATCCACACGTCCGTTGGAAGCTGCTTTAAGCAAGGGAGTTATGCCATAGTGGACTTTATTGATATCAAATCCTTTATCGATTAAGTAGGAAATGTTTTCTAATTTTCCTTTTCCCACAGCATGATAAATAAAATGATCGTCGGGTTGCGAGGGATCATTTTGCAGGAGCACCCTTATTGCATCGAGATTTCCGAATATAATCGCAGTGGAGGTCAAGCCGTCGGGCACAGGGGTTCCGGTATCCAGTAAATACTGAACCAGTTCCTGGTCAGCTTTGTGAGTTACCGCAATCTTTAAGATCTCCGGGTCGGCCAGTTTTTCAAGCTCCTTCTCGCTCAGCGTTGGATAACGGTTAACAATTAAATCGACAGCCTGATACATCCCTGATTCAACAGCGCTAACCAGGGTTTTTTCTGACGTTTTAGCGCCTTTTTTCAATAAGTACTCTGCCAGTTCAAGGTGTCGGTGTATGAGCGCGATGTTCAGCGATTCTTCAGAAGCCCGGGAAAAATCAGCGCCATACTCTAACAATAAATCATATGCTTTTATATTGCCGCTGACGGCGACGTCCACTAGAAAATTTGGGTCGGACTCATGGTTTAGCAATCGTTCCACTATTCCCCATAATCTCAGGTGGATCGCCTGCCGAAGCGGGTGCCAAGGGATTGCCTCCTTGTTTGGGCTTTTAAAGTTGATACACTCTTTGGTTAAAGGGATGGTGGCAAGCAAGTCCTCCAATACCGGGCGGCTCTTGAGATTCGATTGGTTTTCCCATTCATCATAAGCCAGATAGAAATCACCCAGGAGTCTCTGAATGGAAGTTTTTCCTTTTTTTGGAGAACAGCTGATGGGGAAGTTTTTGCTAATCAGAAGTTTCGTAATCTCATAATTACGGTCGTCAATCGCCATATCCAGGTATGTTCTTTCCGGCAAACCGGTTGATCCATTTGATAAGAGTTCGTCTATCAGTTGACGATCTTTTTTTCGAAGCGCATTTCCAAACCTATCCACCCCGATATGATTTCTTACCTGGGTGGATAAATCTGGAATTAATCTTTTATCGATGTGGAGCTGTCTTTTCTTCCTGGTATAAGCCTCTTTTGAAATACGGTAGGTTTTCTCAAATACTGTTTTCTTCGGTTTGTGTTTTATGACCAGCTCCATCATCACATCGATTTCAATAGGTTTATTATACCCTGAAGGTAGTACAAGGTATTCGGATAGCTGAAAATGGTTATCCTGTAGAACCTTCATTAGATTGGGGATACGACCCGCGTTGATGTGTATCTCTATCCCATCGATCTCCACGAGAAAAACATACTTCAGAGCCAATTTGCTTTTCTCGTTTAATACGATTTGGTTTTCGTAAAATAGTTCCCGTATGTCGGATAATGTCTCGGAATCCCAACTAACGGTAAGCTCAGATTTGAAGAGATCAAAATTATCCAGCAGTTTCTCATCAGCAAGAGAACCATCAAAAGATGTTATCGGATTACTGACACCTTTCCTGTATAAATTAGCGCTCCCATTGATATCTCGTCTGAGATACAGGGGAGATGTCATAAAAAACGCTCCTGGAATTGTATACTGACCCTGGTTAGACACATTCGCTTTTCCCGTTGTATGACCACAAATTTTGTAACCTGCACCAGCATAAAACAACCCTGTTTCCGCTTGGCAACTCCATGAGTAATCCCAGTAAAAAAGGCTAATGTCTTCACCAGTATGATTGGTAATTGTGCCCTTAAACGATGGCATACGAATAGAACAGAAATACACAATAATAATTGTAACGACGCTAACTAGTAGGACTAAGATCATCTTCATAAAACTAAATGCATTAAAAGATCATTACGCAAATTTATTAAATCAGGAAAATTCAAATTGCTTTTACTTTATCTGATTATCCGTTATTGACATCCTCTTATAGAGTACATATGTTTACTTTATAAAAACTCTAAATCGGAGGTTGTCATGGCTAGTAATAAAGTTCAGTT
>JANQGZ010000019.1:0-71397 GCA_028282825.1 SAR324 cluster bacterium | reverse complement strand
CCGCTAACCGCTAACCGCTAACCGCTAACCGCTAACCGCTATTTATGGTTTAAACTTCAGTCGTGGCAATCCCAGTCCGGTCCAGGCGATCAGGTTTCTTTGGATTTCGTTGGTGCCGGCAAAGATCGTGGCACCTTTGCAAAATTGATAGAGTTCTGCCATGGAGCCATCCAACGGTGCGAATTCTCCTTCTTCCAGTTGTCCGCGCATTCCCATAATTTCGGTGGCGTAGTTGGAAAGAGTTTGAGCCATTTCTGTGGAAAACAGTTTGGATTCCGAAGCTGCCGTGATCAATCCCATAAAATCGCCTTTCTGATGCATCCAGGCAATCTTGTATGCCAGGGTTTGACCGACCTCTGACGCGATAAACATTTCAGCAACTTTTCTACGGGCGATTGGGTCTTTGGAAAGAGCCTGACCATCACGCTTGGTGGTTTTCATATAGTCAATGATTTTTTCCAGATACCGTTTTGCACCGGAAAATCCTCCGGCTCCGCTTCGTTCAAAGTTCATGGTTTGGCGAGTTAGATTCCAGCCTTCTCCTTCCACACCGATCAAATCGGAAGCTGGAATCTTCACATCGTTGAAGAATACCTCGTTGTAGACGTGTTTTCCATCCATGTATAACAATGGCCTAACTTCGATGCCTGGTAAATCCATCCTCAGATGAAAAACCGATAATCCCTTGCCTCGTCTTGATTCAGGATCAGTTCGTGCCAGCAGAAACATATATTCTGCCCTGTGTCCGCCCGTCGTCCAGGTTTTTTGGCCGTTTATGATATAATGATCATCCTCCTTAATGGCTGTGGTTGTTAAAGAAGCCAGATCCGAACCGGCATCAGGTTCGCTCCAACCCTGGCAATAAAAGGCTTCACCTTTGGCGATGGGAGGTAACAATCGATCTTTTTGCTCTTCTGTGGCCCCTGCGATCAGCGTGGGAGCGAACATACCCACGGCAAAACCGTCGACGCCTGGCGCGTTATAGTATCCAATCACCTCATCAAAAATCACCATTTCCATGATCGAAGCTTCCCTGCCGCCATACTTTTGGGGCCAACTCATGGAAAGCCAGCCTTTTTCTCCCATTTTGCGGGCCATATATTTATGAAATTCGTAACCTTCTTCTGTAGCGTAAATTCCTTCCAGTCCACCGTTCCCAAACTCCGGTGGAGCATTTTTCATCTCGGTCTCAAAGAATTCTACGAATTCCTGTTTGATTAATTCCTCTTCTTTGGTCAAACGAAAATCCATGATATCTCCTCAATTAGCTTTTAGCTGATAGCGATTAGCGGTTAGCTGATATAGAGCTAGCTGCTAACAGCTAGCCGTCAAATACTGAAAAAGCTTTCAGCTTTTTCGATTATTTTCCAATAAAATTTGGTTCGCGTTTTTCTTTGAATGCCCTGGGGCCTTCTTTGGCGTCCTTGCTCATAAAGACAGGCAGAGCGTACTCCATTTCTTTTTGCAGTCCTGCGGAAATGGAAAGACTTTGGTTGTGAAGCGCTGATTGTTTGATAGCTGAAACGGCGAGGGGTCCATTTTTCGAGATGATGGTCGCCACCTTTTCTGCCTCTTCCATCAGGTTTTCTTTCGGAACAATTCTGTTGATAAACCCATATTGCAAGGCCTCTTCAGCATCCATCAATTCACCGGTTAACATGATTTCCATGGCCTTGGCGTAGGGAAGTTGACGTGGCAAATGCACTGTAGAACCACCAGCGGGAAAAATCGCCCATTTGACCTCCTGCAGGCCAAACTTTGTTTCTGGCGTCGCCAAGCGGATATCTGTGCCATAGATGATTTCCATACCTCCGGCAATGGCGTGGCTGTTAATAGCAGCAATAATGGGTTTGTAGATTTCGTAACCCTTGAGAAAGGCATTTTCAGCAAGTTTGGGATTTTGTACCACCTTTTGGTCAAATTCCGTTTCAGGTTGTCTGGCACCTGTTATTAACGGAATCAATTTTGCCAGGTCTGCTCCGGCACAAAAAGACTTATCTCCGGCTCCTGTCAGGATGGCGCAACGCAGATCATTATCATTTTTGTAATCATCCCAGGCTTCGGCCATGGCGCAAACCAATTCAGGGTCGAAACTGTTTCTGGCTTCGGGACGGTTTAAAGTTAGATAAGCGATGTTGTTTTTCTTTTCGTATAATAAAACCATTTATTACTCCCTTGATATTCTTTGCGTAAAAATCCATTTTTTTTAGCTTTCAGCAATTAGCATTCAGCTGTCAGCTTAAAAGGAGCACCTGCGGTGCCTTTCATTTATATTACTTCGTTACAGAGCAAAGCGACTCCTTATTGGCTAATAGCTGAAGGCTGAACGCTGATAGCTTATACATTCAGTTTCATGAGATTAGACACATGCGATGTTGTCTGAAAATAGCATGAAATAGACACTGAATATATCTCACAAATTGAACCTGATTCAACTCGTGGATAAACCAATCATAAGGAGTTCGTCAAGGAGATTACGATTTACTCTGACAATTGCTTTAAAGCGGGTCCATCGCTACGCCAGACCCAACAGTTGTCTGCCAACAGCAATTTCATTTTGTATTTGAGATCAGTGGGAAGGGGCTTGCTGGAGACCTTGGTCCAAAAACCTTGAATGGCAGCAGGCGCCATGGAGATAATAAGACTGCTTAAGTGGGAACATCCCCTGCCGTTGCCGAATTTGTCCTTTACCTTTGTGGTAAAACCACGACTAATTTTCATGCCTGCGAGCTCTTGGAGGGATTCCATTGCCTTGGGGCACTCATCGTGAGGCGTTTCCGGCATTTCGGTTTCAATTTGACGGATAACCAGTCGTTTATCCACCAACATGCGGATGATCAGATGATGCACAGTATCAGCCGGGCGCTCACCGCCGGAAAGATGGAAGGTATCAATCAGTCGATTATCGATGAGTATTCCTTCAACAATGATTTGATCGTTCTCTGCTAAATAAGTTGAGATTTTCATCTCACGTTGATGAATCTTTTCTTTGACTTGGCTTTTTAAATCCTTCATCCGGTATTGAGTTAAATGGAGCGACTGACATGTTTTTCGATCATTTGATCGACATTTTCAATGGTGATTCCCAGTTGATTGCAGACTTCTGTTGCCCTTTGATTCAAATGCCCTTTTTGCAAATCACCTGTTTGCAGTAAAAAGCCAAATCGTCTCCCTACCTGAAACCGCATTCGGTCTTCCGGTGTCAGATCGAGATAATCCTGGATGATTTTCAGCATCGCCGGTTTATCATCCGGAAAAGTTCCTTCCACCGTCTGGAGCAAATTCATCATGTGATCGCTTTTAAGGGTGCTGTTTATGCCATCCAACTGCTCGATGAAAGATTTAATTTCCTGCACTATCTGATAGTCGGTACCTTTGACAAAGGAACCTTCGGCATCTTCGGCAAAAAGTTGATAGTTTTCCGGGATGGTAAGGGTTCTAAGCCTGATGAAGTGGGGATCGATCTGGTTCAGGGCATCGGCTGTTTCTGCTGCATGGAGTTCTGACAATTCCAGTCCGCCCAGGCCGGGCATGACATATTCCGAGAGTTCCATCCCCGCTTTTTTGACCTTTAACCCGGCTTTGATATGCATTTCCTTGGTGCAGCCCTTTTGTACGAGTTTCAGCAATTTGTCAGCCGCTGTTTCCAAGCCTACGTGAATGCGGTTGAGTCCGGCTTCCCTGATTCTTTGCATATTATCATCCGTAATCCTGGCCAGTGAGTGGGACCTGGCGTAGGAGGTGATGCGCGCAACCCAGGGGAACCGTTTTTTTAAGTGATTAAGAATTTCAACCAGGTAGTCGGGCTTGATAACAAGGCTGTTGGCATCCTGGAGAAAGACCGATTCCATACCTCCTGCGAACCAGTTAATAGCGGCATGAAATGCCTCCATTTCGTTAGGATCAATGCTGCCTGCGAGCGCCCCGATATCACTTTGATATACCGAGCCGGAAGAGTCTGCCAGTTCCCCGATTTTCCGGACATGCTCGTATACAGTATCGATATCCTTAATCACGTCAGCAACAGGACGTATCGAAAATTTCTCGTGCTTGTAGATGTAACAAAAGGTGCAGCGATTCCAGGGGCAGTTCCGAGTGATTCGAATCAGCAGACTTCTTGCCTCACTGGGAGGACGTATCGGACCCTGCTCAAATCCCTGATACGGTGGGTTTTTTTTTGCCATTTTAATATCTCATCCGCATCTTAATACCCTTATCATGGAGGTATTGTTTTAATTCACTGCATTTGTATTCACCGAAATGGACCATGGAAGCGACTAAGGCAGCATCTGCTTTGCCTTCTGTCAGAACTTCGTACAGGTGCTCCGGTTTTCCTGCGCCCCCGGAGGCGATAACAGGGATTGAAACAGCTTCTGCGATCATCCGTGTCAGGTTGATTTCGTATCCTGCTTTGGTTCCATCGGCATCGATAGAGTTTACAACCAACTCTCCTGCACCCAGCTTTTCACCTTCTATGGCCCAGGCCAATGCATCGATTCCCATTGGGGTGCGGCCGCCGTTGATGACAATTTCGTAGCCGGATGGAATTTGATCGGATTTTTCCACCTGCTTGATATCCATAGAGAGAATGGTGCTCTGGCTTCCTACAGCATAAGCACATTCTGCAATGAGTTCCTTTCTTTTGACAGCTGCCGTATTGACGTTGATTTTCTCTGCACCGGCCATTCTCAATTTGGTCGCATCGGCTACCGAGCGAATGCCTCCACCGACTGAGAACGGAATAAATATTTTGGAAGCTACTTCTTCTACGGTTTCGATCATGATATCACGTTTATCACTGGAGGCAGTGATATCATAAAATACCAGTTCATCCAATCCATCGTCATAATATTCGATCGCCTTTTCAACCGGGTCACCAATATCCTTGGTATCTACAAATTTTACACTTTTTGCAAGATTACCTTCCCTCACATCGAGACAGGCAATCAGTCTTTTGCTGAGCATCTATCACTCCTTTTGACATTGTAAATTTGGGAATTTTAAATTTTATATTTCCTGACTTAAGGCTTTAACTGTGATTTGTATTGGGATTATGTCGAAGCCCGGTAAGAAAAATTCCCAAATATAAAATCTTAAATTTAACATGTTCAGTTGCTTTCCCAGCTTGAAAATCGCCTGAGTAGTTCCAATCCGAATCTTCCGCTTTTTTCAGGATGAAATTGAGTAGCAAACAAATTGTCTTTTCCGAGGGCACAACAAAATGGCTTTTCGTATTCGCTGACAGCATAGATGTCTTGTTCGCTGCTGGGATTCGGAAAATATGAATGAACAAAGTAGAACTCGTCGCCGTTTTCGATGCCTTCCAGCAATGGGTGAGACTTGGTGACATTGACCCCGTTCCAGCCTATATGGGGAATTTTAAGTGAAGGATCGGTGAGATTAAAGCGTTTGGTCTGTCCCGGTATTAAGCCCAGGCACTCCGTATCACTTTCTTCGGAGCGCTCCAGAATAATCTGGGCTCCTATACAGATGCCGAGGGTGGGGACTCCTTTGGCTACCACTTCCTTGAATGCTTGATCCAGGCCTCGTCGTTTCAGCGTTTCCATAGCGCTGGCAGCAGCACCGACTCCCGGAAAGATGACTTTTTCTGCTTTAATTACCTCTTCCGGATCTTTGGAAATGATCGATTCTATTCCCACTTGATTACAGGCTCTCTTTACACTGCGAATGTTACCTGCATCATAGTCTACAATTGTTATCATATTTTTGTACCTTCTGTGCCGGATTTGTGAGAGGCCCATCTGCAGGTTACAGCAGGCGATCCGAGACAACGTTGGATTATTTTTTTTGAGGAAACCAGGGCAAACCCGGTTTTGATTACTGCATTGGCTGGCCGTACGTGTTGATCCAGATTTTATCAAACTGAAGCTTTTCGAGTTTGTGCGGCTGTTTTTTTTCGTCAGGATAGCCGATGGCGATAATGGCTTCAATGTTTAAATTGGCCGGGAGCTTGACATGCTCAGCTACAAACTCTCTGGCAGTAGTCAGACGGTCATGTTGGCGGTCCCTGATTTGAATCCAGCAACTTTTAAGACCGAGTGCTTCAGCCGAAAGCTGGATCAAAATCGATGCGATGGAACAGTCTTCAATCCAGGTTTCTATTGAGTCGTCCGCACACACGATAATGGCAAAAGGAGCCCCTTTTAAAAAAGTTGATCCGTGTTCCTTTGAGGCGGATAAAGTTTCAAGCAGGGCTTTATCATCAACAATAATAAATTGCCAGGGATTCAACCCCCTGGAAGAAGGAGATCTGAGGGCTGCTTCCACCAACTCATTTACTTTTTCCCGTTCCACCGGTTTATCAAGGAACTTCCTGACACTCCTTCTTTGTCTTAATAGATCTATAAACATTGAAACTCCATGACAATTTGCAATGAATACTGCACAAATTTGACTTCCTGGACCTTGCCAAACTGGATGCAGTAACAAAATCATTATCAAAATCAATCACTCCCAGACAACGTGCTTCCCTTCATTAACAATGTTTTATAATAATATAACCTAACGAATAATCGATCAACTTCCAAAGAGGTTACTGATGCCAGAATTTGATGCTTCAAAACGATTTACCATTGAAAATGCAGGCGCAAGGGGAGAAGTTGTCCGTTTGCGTGATTCTTACCAGGCTGTTTCCAGGCATATAGACTATCCGGTCCCTTTAAAGACTTTATTGGGAGAAGCCCTGTGCGCTGCTGTGCTGCTTTCTGCCACCATCAAATTCGAAGGAAAGCTCAGCTTGCAACTACAAGGCGAAGGAAACGTGAGGCTCTTGCTTGTTCAGGCAACACATGACAGGCAACTGCGCGGATTAATCAAATGGCAGGGAAATGTTGATAAGAACTCATTCAGGGAGTTGATTGGCAAGGCCCAGCTGGCGATTACCATTGAACCGGATAAAGGTGAGCGCTACCAGGGAATTGTACCTTTGGAAGGTGAAAACCTGGCTGGTTGCCTGGAACACTATTTTTTGCAATCTGAACAGCTCCCGACCGAAATTCGTTTGACAGCGGATGAAGAAACCGCTGCCGGATTCCTGCTACAGAAACTTCCCGGCCATGAAAGTGAAGAAAAACCTGAAGACTGGGAACACTTCTCGGTTTTTGCCAAATCAATTACGAACCCGGAACTGCTTGAGCTGGAATTTGAAACCCTGCTCTACCGCCTGTTTCATTCGGAAAAGGTAAGGGTTTATGATTCAAAACAGGTGGAATTCAACTGTGTCTGCTCCAAGGAGAAATGTGAATCAGCTGTTGTCAGTCTCGGCAAACAAGAAGTGGAAAAAATGATAGATCAGGCAAAACCTTTGAACATGAATTGCGAATTCTGTGGTGCAAATTATGAGATCACCTTGGATGAAATTAAGAAGCTTTTATCGCAAATAAACGAGTCTTCTGCGTCGTAGTAGCTGAAAACAAAGGGCTCAATGTCCTTGACTGAAAAAGAATTTTCCCGGAATAATGAATCTCCAGCTTTGAACGGTAATGATTTACCAGTTGTAAAGCCCGAATCAATGGGTTTTACAGGAGTGATCCTGCCGTAAGCCTTCATTGGTGTCTAGCCTTCGATGACTATCAGCGTGTGATTAGGATCCGATTCAAAGCTCACTGATAAATACAGATCAAAAAATTCGGGTTGCTTCGATTTAAATCGACCATATACCCGAGTTCAAGTGGATCTACACCTTGATTCTGCAAAATACCACAATCAATATGCCATTGAACTCACTTTCGGTTGATGTATAATCGATCTACCGAATTGAAAACTATCCCTCCAGCTTCATGCTGCCCTAAGGTTTTCAAATTGTTCAATCACATACTGACTGGTATATCGTGCGAGTATAATAAGATCGCTAAAGGCAGACGAGAATTGGTTGTATTGTTTGAAGGATCCTTGGGGGGTTCTGCCCGCCAGAAAACAAATCATCTTACCAGGCTTTTTTTAAGAAACAGGAAAAGAAATGGATAAACAAAGAGATACCATGTTGGAGGATTGGATTCAGCGTGAGGAACTGGCTGAAAACATGCTTCAAATTGTAGGAAAACTCTACCGCGACCGAGACGTTATCACCATGATCTACGGAAGACCGATCATTAATCTTTCCGTGATCGAAATGATCAAAGCGCATCGTTATGTGCGATTGATTGAAGATAAGGAAATTTATGTCAGGCAAAGTATCCCGTTAATGCGAGAGCTTGAAAAACTGGATTTATCATCCGTTCGGATAGATATCGGTATGATGACTACCGATTATTTAAGGGATGAGAGGAAGTTAAGCCCGGAAGAATTTGTAAAGGAACAATTAAAAGACGTGATCGGAAAAGAGGGATCGAAAATCGATGAGCCTCAAGATGTAGTACTATACGGATTTGGACGAATCGGTCGCTTGTTGGCTCGACTGCTGATAGAAAATACCGGGGGGGGAAACAAGCTGCGACTCAGGGCTGTCGTTGTTAGAAGAAAGAATAATGACACCATCGAACGAAGAGCAAGTCTTTTGAGACTCGATTCCGTGCATGGACAGTTCAGTGGCTCAATTGTACTGGACGAGGAGAACGAAGGTATTGTCGTTAATGGTAATTTTATCAAATTTATCTATGCAGATTCCCCGGATGCCATCGATTACGAACAATATGGCATTAAAAACGCCATTGTGATTGATAATACCGGTGTTTGGAGAACTGAAGAGGGATTGGGGCTTCATCTCAAGTCTAAAGGAGCAGCCAAGGTTCTGTTAACAGCCCCGGGTAAAGGGGATATTAAAAATGTTGTGTATGGTATCAACAATAATATTATCGAACCGGAAGATACCATTCTTTCGGCAGCCAGTTGTACCACCAACGCCATTGTTCCTGTACTTAAAGTGGTGAACGACAAATTTGGGATTGAGAATGGCCATCTGGAAACCATCCATGCTTATACGAATGACCAGAACTTGTTGGACAATTTTCATAAAGGTGATAGACGAGGGCGTAGTGGTCCATTGAACATGGTGTTGACAAATACGGGTGCAGCCAACGCTGTTGTGAAAGCCGTTCCCGAACTGGCCGGCAAATTGACTGCTCATGCGATCAGGGTTCCAACGCCAAACGTATCCATGGCTATGTTAAGCCTGAATTTTAAAACCTCTACCACCAAAGAGGAATTGAATGAATTCCTGCGCCTGAAAGCCGTTCATTCCGAAATCCAAGACCAGGTAGATTTCACCAGCTCTTCCGAAATTGTTTCTACAGACCTGGTTGGTTCCAGATTCGCTTGTGTGGTAGATTCACAAGTTACCATCGTTGAAGACAAACGTTGCGTTTTGTACCTGTGGTACGACAATGAATTCGGCTATAGCTGCCAGGTGGTTCGGGTGGTTGAGCAGATGGCTGGCTTGAAGGTGGAAGTTTACCCCAAATAGACTGCATGTTGAATCAATGTCATATACTTAAGCATGCATGACTGGGGTATGTCATGCCGATCATCGGAAGCCAGGAATATATTTTCAATAGAGGATTCTCTCCGGGCTCTGAAAGATCCTTCATTGCATTCAGGATGGCTACGATTCCCAATCTTCAATTTGATGATAATGGATAATGGCCGAGTCCATTCCTCAGGGCTCGGTATCCAAATACCCTAGCTACAATGATATTGCGTATAGCTATTCCGGCAGCTATAATTCCGTAAGCGTTCCGGGTCCATTGTTTGCTTTTCCATAACATGGTTTCGGGACACATTAAAATTCAGCTACGTGAGGTATAGATGCTAAGATTGACTATTGCAGTTTTCACCCTTTTTTTTATGGCAGGGACAAATCTATTTGCCATAGACAAATTGTATACTGACGATAAAGGATTTCGACATTTTACTTGTGGAGCGAATATGCGTGGTGCTCAGATTGCTATCAAGGATATTGGCAAAAATCGTTTCCGAGTCAAATCCAGTGTTTACGGAGGAATATTAACACTGGATCCTGACGAAATAGAGAATAAATGGTGCACCGGTTTGCTGGGTGCAGTCCGAGTGCTTTGCGGATACTGCGAAAAGCCGACAACCGAAGGAAGGGTGGAAGATCGACGAAAACAACTAGGATTACACAGTGCAGAATAAAGAATTGACCAGGGAAATTAAAAACAGGGTGTGTACCTTGACTCTCAACAGACCGGAGAAAAGGAATTCTCTTTCCCCCCAACTATTAAAAGAACTAACGGCAACACTTAACGAGCTGGCACAAGAAGACGAAGTAAGAGTAGTTGTTATCAAAGGCTCAGGCGATAAAGCTTTTTGTGCAGGCTACGACTTAAATCTGTTGCCCACTGGTGATGATGCCAATGAAGACAGTGAAGGAATCAATCCTTTTGAAATTGCCATGGATGCTGTCTTGCGTTTTCCTTATCCGGTAATAGCCATGATGAATGGCTATGCCTTTGGAGGCGGTTGCGACCTGGCTGTTTCCTGTGATATTCGTATTGGAGCAGAAGATATCAGAATTGGCATGGTTCCGGCGAAATTAGGTGTGGTTTATTCAGCCAGCGGTTTAAAACGATTTATCCGCATACTCGGACAGGGAAGAACTCGTGAGCTGTTTTTTACCGGCCGTCATTTTTTTGCTCCCTTCCTCAAGGAAATCGGTTATTTAAACTACATGCTGCCGAGGGATGAGCTGGAATCATTTACCTATGCCATGGCAGAGGAAATCGCAAACAATTCTCCGCTTTCATTAAAAGGCACAAAAAAAGTACTGGGAATGATCGATGATGCCGCTCCCTTAAGTGAGTCTGAGTTGAAAGAAGCAGAGGGCATAGCTAATCAATCGTTTCTCAGCGAGGATCTGAAAGAGGGACAGGCTGCCTTTTTTGAAAAAAGGCGGCCTGTTTTTAAGGGAAGATGACTAAAACCTCTTGCCTAGGCCAATAACATTGTCATCCAAGAATCCTATCCTTTTATAAAATTCGATGACCCCTGTGTTGGTGGTTCGGACTTGAATATTCAGTTTCGGACAGCCAATCTCTTTGAGTTTTTGTTCCGCCACTTCCATCATTTTTCTTCCCAGTCCCAGGCGTTGCCTGGAAGGTGAGACTGCCAGATAGTTGATCCAACCTCGATGTCCCTCATACCCGACCATAGCTGTTGCCACAATGTCATTTTCGATAGTTCCGACCAGCATTAGATCTGGCTGAAATGCCATTTTTAGTTTGATATCGTTTTGGGGATTGTTTTGCGGTACCACCAGGTTGCAGTCGATCCAGAGCTGAATGACTGCAGATTCGTCAGATTCCCGGTAGGGTCTGATCTCCAATTGTTCTGTTGCCATCTTTCTCCTGCTTGTTTAATCCAGTGCTTGTTTACCTGTGAGTTCTTCAACCTCAATTTTAACCACCACGGTCTTCTCCAGCATTTTCGGTTTGTATTCCCATGTTTCGCTTGAATATTGACTCATAATGATATCCAAAGCCTCAATTTTAGCTCCCTGATCTTCGATGAAACTGGCAATACCGCGACCAATGACACTTTTGTATATCATACCCCAGTTACAGGCCTTATCTGCTTTGACAATTTCACTGTCAATAGCCATGGAGAAGCTGACGTAAGGGTTTTCTTTTATTAATTGTAGTTTTTTGCCTTCGGCTGCGGAATGAAAATACAATACGTTATCCCGATACCCAAAATTAAGCGGGACAACATAGGGGATGTTGTTGCCCGACATAGCCAGAAAACAGATTTCAGCTTTGGCGATGATTGATTCCATGGTAGATAGTTCTTGAATTTGTTTTTCTTTTCTTCTCATGGGGTTCCTTTTTATTAAAAAAGTTATCTTTTAGATATTGTAGGTTTAACTCCATCCATCTATTGGTGGTGAGGAATAAGCTGAAATTACCAACGTTGGCGGATCTGCTTCGCTTGATCCACCCTACAACCAATTTAGCATTTTGAATTAAAATCAGATCTTCAGATGTCATTGTAGGGTGGATCAAGGAGTGTAATGACGGATCCAGCTCTGAATCTAATTCGGCTATTTCAAATAAAATGGCAAATTGTGGGATTATGGGGAGGGTCACCGGATGTATTCCGCTATAGCCAGGTGGGTTTTGGCCATAGCAGCGGGTTTAACCTCCATGGTAATCGTTGAATTGTATCCTTTGCTTTTGAGAATGGAAAAAATCTTGGGATAGTCCACAATACCTTCACCCAGGGGCAGGTGCAGATCATCTTTTACGGTAGTGCCACCAAGATTATCGTGGACATGCAAATGTTCAATCTTGTCAAAAACATGTTCCATAAAACCAAAACTGGTATTCTCTTTACTGAGCAATTGACCATGCCCGATATCCATGGTCATTTTTAATTCGGGTATTTTCTTGAAGTAGTCCCTGAAGCTCTCCTGGCGGGCAGTGAGATTTTCCAGACATAGGATTATCCCATTTTCAATAGCGTGTTCAACCAATTCACCAAGCATTTTGATCTTTTCATCAATCACTTCTTGCTTTGCCCATCGTTTATCCATCCAGAAGTGGACGGTACCTTTTTTGATTCCCAGCTTTGGAGATAAGTCTATTAACTTCTTGACTTTAGGAACAAACACTTCTTTCAGGTTTTTAAGGTCGGAAGGATTGCCTTCATTGGGATAATGGGCAAGGTAATACAAGCCGTATTGCTGTTTCAGTTCCAACAGTTGGTCCAGTTGATTTTCGATGGTTTGAGGATCATCCAGGTTGATTTCAGCAAAAGGGTAGCCTAGTTCCCCAACCTGTTTAATTTCCTCCAAGCTGTGTGCCCTTCCTCCGATGGTCACCATCCACGTGTCCCCGAATATAAGTTTTGATTAAACCGATAAAGCCAACAATAATGGACGTTGGGATCATTTGCCCGAATAGATGCATCACACCAATGACTAGTTGTTTACGGTCCGATTATAGAAAGAAATTTGTCTTTCGTCACACGGTTATTCAGACTTTTTTATGATGCCGGGATCTGGTATCAGCAATTCAGTTGTAATGAGTCCAATCACGGAGAACACGGAAAACAGAAAGATTCTCCAAAAACCGGCTGCCATCAGTGAATCAATCTCGTTGGGAATAGCAGGAATGAATAAGGCTGCTCCTGTCACACATGCTGCAGTGGCAATAGAGAAAAACAGTGTTGCTTTGATCCTACCCCAAAGTGATAAACCACCGCCAAACAAGGTAATAAAACTTCCGGAGAAAAATGGTGTTAAAAACACTGCCCACCAAACGTCCCTTAATCCCGGAATCTCCCCTGTTTCTTGAAACAGAACATGATCGATACTCAAAAACATGAGGCTTGCTCCAAAAGTAGCCAGGAGAATATGCCAGTATCGAGCGGCTTGTTTTTTTCTCCTTTCCAGTCTTGCTCTGATTCTCCTGCCGATGGTCAACGGCCAGTTGTAGAACAGGCAGAATACCCATCTTTCCAATAAAGCACCGCTTTCACCAAAGACAGGAACAACGTGAGCTGCTTCAGTTGCCCAGTGACCAGCCATGAATCTGGCCAGAACTGGGTAGCGATAGGCCATTTGAATGGGAAAAGCCAGGTAACCGATATATTTAAAGAATCCTAGAAAAACAGCAATGTTATAATCCTTGAAATTTCGTTCGCGGATCACCAGGTAAAGGACGTACAGACCTCTTACCAATGATCCGGGAGAAAGGGGTACCACCTGGAAAAGAGCGATAATGCCGATACCGATGCCCCAGGCTTGCCCCCAGGTGAGCTCCGGATGATTATACAAATAGATTCCTGCGACTAAAACCGCAACTAACTGTGTGATCGGCAAGGTGCAGACATGTACAGCCAGACTTTTCAGATATTTTTGAATAAAAGGTTCATTCACCTGGGAGAGAATGATATCCCTGTCTTTTGGTGAGATGATTCTTTTCTCTTCACCATCGGCAACCATTTCTCGTAGCCACTCTTCACGCAGTTCGGGATTGAAATATAGGCGTATTGGCCTGGCCAGATAATAACTTAGTCTTTCTTTCAGAAATGAAAAATCAGTTAAAGCCTTATGAATCCCAATCGGCAGAATTGAAAGTGGTAGTTGAAAATAATACCTCAAAGGGGATCGACTTATGCGCAGTACCTTGGGATCACTGATTCTGCCTTCCCTTACCCAGCCTATCAGGTTTTCGGCAACTTTCCCTTTTAAGGCACGCCAGCAGTACCTGGGGCTGAAAACAACAGACAGATAATGTTTTCTCCAATCCGGCCTGGCCCATAGTTTTCTAAAAAACCTGCCGATGAACGGAAACACTCCCAACAGCCCAAATAACAGGGTTAAGATAACGGAATTGGATAAATTCTGCAGTCGTTTGTCATCGATCAGATTTCTCGTGCGCCATCCTGTGACAGCACTTTTCAGCATGGTAGACCAGAGCTTTTTACTATAAAGCAACCTGACATGATTGTGGGTAATGTCGGGAATGGAGTTACGATAGATCTCTTCCGATTTTTTTAATTCATCAAGCAAGGGGAGCAGATCGAGAAAATGTTCCTTTTGATTTTCAATATAGTTTTCCAGCGTTTTCAGGCTTCCCCTGTCAAATTGAACCAAACTGCCGCGCAGCAATCCCTGTCCAATCAGTTTAAAATCCCCGGGACTCATGGGGAGAAAGGGTAGCAAGGTTAATCCGGCTCTGAAATCAACCGCAATCAAGCCGGTTTCCGGATCATTCTCGGTGTCAAGTCGCTTCAGGCAGTTAGGCTGGCTTTTGGCGGTAGACCATTCATATTGTCTCGCAAATTCATGGGCACCTATTTCATGTAATAAGTCCACAAAATCATGCATGAATTTATTTTTTGCCCGGTATTCAGGAGACCCCAATTGTTCCGGGTGCACTTCCTTGTCTTTTCTCCAGGCAGAGAGCACATCCAGATGTTCATCCACTTCCAGTCGCCAGGTTCTTCCATCCACCCAATCACTCAGTTCGCCGCAACTTCCAAGATTTTGGTCTACAAGGGTGGCATGAATATCATTCACAACCCCTTCATCGCCAAACTTCAACAAAGCCGCCCTGCGAATAAATTTTTGCCAGATAGCTCCGGAACGCGCAGCAGCAGGATTTACCTGTAATTGAAACGGTGCCTGAAAACCAATGGCGTACATGATGTTTCTGAACATCAATGACCTTTTGGATGGCGGGATCAGGATCTTTAGAGCGTAAATACCATCCGCTTTCAGACCTTCCACTTCACCATCTTTGATGCTGAGGATTTCTACTTTATATACCTGCCCGGCAAATCCTCCCCCAACGAACTTCTTTATTAACAGCGAAACACTTGCCGTTGTTCCATTAACCAGGGATGAGACTTGATACCTGAGTTCATCACCGGCATCATATTGGTCTATCCTCATCGGGCGATGAAGATTGCATTCCTGGTGTCTTTTTTCTAAAATTTTACAAATATCAACGGAATAATCAGCAGTCATTGGAATTAGTTTTGGAGATAAGAAGTCAATTAACCATGAACCCTATCCTCTTGTTTATCGGTGATGATCGATCCGTGATTTACAGTGAAAAAACTTGATTGGGCTATAAACGAACCAGTACCTGGCTCCTAAGCAACAAGTTTTAAGTCTTCATCAATTGGTCGGTAATTGCAACAGGGGTGTGAGGGGAAGATGGTGCGCAAGGTTAGGGAGCATCACTGCTGGACTCTCTCAGGTCGACTCTTCGTTTATCAGCAATTTCAAAAAGGCGCTTGATAATCTGCTCCGATTCCGGTTTAAAGTAGGATAAGGTCATGGTGGCGCAGAGATAACCAAATTTAATGGTTTCGGGGTCAACATTGTCGTTCAGATACGCATATTCTTCGGCCATTTCAGCTGTTCGAAGCAATATTCTGGCTTCAGCAGGGTTACTTGCATTTTGTTTGATTGTAGATCGTACGATTTGCCTGCCGTAAAGGAACAGCGCCAGGATTTGTTTAGGGACGGTCACTGAGCCGATAATCTTGGAAATTCGAAGCTGTGTATACGCATTGTCTATGTTCACATTGGCAACCATAATTTTGCTTTGATGATCATTGGGTAATGCGTCACACAACCGACTGGCAATGGGCTGGAAAATGGGAATCTGGGAAAGAACATTCAAATAGATCCGCACCAGGAAACGATTTAGTTTGACAGTTCCCGGTCCGATTTTTTCGTTTTCAGCTCCCGGCTCCGCATTAAAGGTCTTAGATACAGCCAGACCGGTCATGGAAACAAACGGATACCCAAAACCATTTAACTTTTGAGCAACGTTGTTAATGGTTTTTTTAAGCTTGGTTTGGCCGAGCAGCACATTTAATAATTTTATATCCCTGGTCAAGGATTTGACCGGAGTTGAATTTTGAGCCCGATGTTCCTCTTTTAGCTTTCTTGATCGTTCAAGAAACAGTTTTTTTAGGGCTTCCAGGTAAAGGAAGTAAATATCTATCAAGGTGTCGATGCCAAAGGTGGTGAGGTATCTGTTTGCAACCAATTGTCCGGTTTCCTTCAAGGCCGCCCCAAGGGAAGCGACTCGTTCGTCTATGGAGCGATGAGGCAGACAGCCATCTCGACTTGTCAGAATCGCATCCATCATTCTCAGGTTATCGTCAGTAGGGTATCTCTTTTTCAGTTTTTCAATTTCGATTCGTAATCCAATCTGGTTTTTATCTGATTTTTTTTTCCCTTCTTTGGCTTTTTTACCCAGGTTTTTTCGTTTTTCCTCAAGCAGTTCTTTTTTTGATTTTGGTCCGGAAGATTCCGTTGAAGAGGGTCCACCATCAGTGGGCGTATGGGATGAAGAACTAAACATGCTATCTTTCAGATCACCCACCTTTTTTCGCAGGCGAACGATCTCAGGACGTTCCATCTCTTTGACGCGGGAACTGCCAAACATACTTTTTAAGCTGCTCCCGATTTTGCCTAAAAGGCCGCTGGCAGATGAACCCAAATCCCTGGAAGAATGACCGCTGATATTTAAAAACCGCCTGTTGTACGGTATCAGCTCATCAATGGGGTTCAATTCTCCCGTAACATATCCCGGATTGGAACGACCTGCTATCTGCGTACTTCTTCTTTTAGCTCCGGCCACTGTGTTTACAGGTTAGTATGGATTTTTTTAAAAAGAAAAAATGATTCTTCAAAGACCTCTTCCTAATATATAGCAATTTTTACGGTAAAATTCTGCAAATACAGAGCTATTTTACACAAAAAGATTAATCCTTGCGGGCACGGTTGAGGTTTGCCAGTTGTAAAACCTTGGCACCTCGTATTTTTCTTGTTTTTAGTTCAAGTAAAGCCAGATTGGCCTCTTTTAATTGGAATTCCTGGGTTTCCGGCTTAATCGGGATGGAAGCAGCCAGATCCAGAAACTCAATTATATCTTGTCGGGTAACATTGGCGACACTTTTAATCTCTTTTTCCTGCCAGAGATGAGATTCGTATTCAAGGGTACCCAGTTCGCTACGATCCCTGTTTTCTTTCCGGATAGCATTTATCACAAGACGGCCACCCGGTCTAAGGTAGGTCATGGAACGTTCAATAGGTTTCCAGGCTGGCGTTGTGTCGATGATGGCGTTTAACAAAACAGGTGGTTTTTGATCGATGTTACCAGACCAGCTTGCACCCAGTTCAAGAGCAAAATCTCTTTCCGGTTTGCTTCTGGCAAACACAAACACTTTCGATTCAGGAAGTCGATGTTTTACCATTTTTAAAACCAAATGAGCCGAAGCCCCGAAACCCATCAATCCCAGGGATTGACCGTTTTTGAGTTCTGTTAGTTTCATGGATCGATACCCTATGGCCCCGGCGCAAAGCAAAGGGGCTGCTTCAGTATCAGAAATCGAAGACGGAACAGGTATGGCAAATTGTTCCGGAACTGTCATAAATTCAGCATAACCGCCGTTAAAATCTCTGCCGGTGGCTTGAAAGTCTGCACAAAGATTTTCGTTTCCGGTCAGGCAGAATTCACAGGAACCACACGCCGAAAAAATCCACCCAACACCGACACGATCCCCAATATTATGCAATCCGGCATTCTTTCCGCGTTCAACCACTTCTCCAACTACCTGATGACCTAAAATCACAGGGAATGATGGTGGTGGCGTGCGGCCTTCAATTTCATCCAGTTCCGTATGGCAGACGCCGCAGGCCAGAACCTTTAAAAGCACTTCTGACTCTTCCGGTTCGGGTTTCTTAACCTCTGCGAGTTGAAGCGGTTCATTGTCATGCTCCAAATCAGTTACTTTATTTAGGATCATTGCTTTCATAGAGCGTCCTGTTTTGCGCAACGCTCTGAACTACCGAGTGTAATTCTTAGGCGAAGGCATTTTCCTTTATAAGGTTCCGACATGATTAAATCGACTTGGCTAGCTGGATTCCCAACAGGCAAAGTGAGATGCAGACAAAGGCATTTGCAAGAATATTGACTGAAGCCCGGAAAATGTCTCCTTCCTGCAATAGGGCAATAGATTCATAACTAAAGGTTGAAAACGTGGTAAAAGCTCCCAGAAATCCCACAAGTATTCCAATTCTGACGGTTTCTCCCACAACCAGGTGTTCCAACAGGAAACGGGATAAAAACCCCAGCAAAAGAGAACCTAAAGCATTTACTACCAATGTGCCAAAAGGAAAAGGAGAATTCAGCCATAAAGAAATTTTACCGGCTACCAGGTAGCGGGAGATGGCGCCAAAAAAACCGCCAATTCCTATGGCAAAAACAACAGACAAAGACATCAAATGGTTTAATTGAAAACGATTATTGGGTTGAAAAATAATTCCCGGGAAACCGGACAGTTGCAAAGCCTTTTTAATTCCCTGAAAGCCTATCCAAATAGGGGAAAAAGGTCAAAAAAGTAGTGAAGGGTGGGGAGGCGTGAGGAGCGGTGCCGGGTATTCAGACCCGGCGATAAAATGATTTAGACCGTAAATGCTTTGGCAGCATTTAAATCGAGAGTGGTGAAATAATCTTCCAGGGTTTCTGCACGGCGGATTTCCAGCACTGAGTTGTCAGTCCTGAGCAACAATTCAGCTGATCTCAGTTTGCCATTGTAGTTGAAACCCATGGCATGCCCGTGGGCTCCTGCATCATGAATCACCAGGAGATCACCGATATCGATTTCGGGTAGGTTACGCTTTACGGCAAATTTATCATTGTTTTCACAAAGACTTCCCGTTACATCGTAAACATGGTCTGTAACTGCGTCCTCCTTTCCCATTACGGTGATATGGTGGTAGGCATCGTATAACCCGGGTCGCATTAAATTTGCCATGCAGGCATCCAATCCCACATAGTTTCTGTAAATCTCTTTTTTATGCAAGGCTTCCGATACCAGGTATCCATAAGGACCGGTTACCATTCTGCCACATTCCATAAATATCTTAAGCGGATGGAGTTGGTTGGAAACAATTTTCTCGTCATAAAGTCTTTTAATTCCATCGCTCACCAGATTCAGGTCAACAGCTTTTTGTTCGGGCTTATAGGGAATACCAATTCCGCCGCTAAGGTTCACAAATTCAAGTCGGATATCGATTTGCTCCTTCAGTTCGATAGCTAGTTCAAACAGCATATTGGCTGTATCCACAAAAAACTGGGGATTTAATTCATTGGAAGCCACGAAAGTGTGTATGCCGAATCGTTTTGCGCCTATTTCCCGGACTTTTTTAAATCCTTCAAAAATCTGTTCCCTGGTAAATCCATATTTGGATTCCTCGGGATCTCCGATAATGAAGTTGCCTTTTCGTAATCTGCCCGGGTTGTATCGGAAGGAGATTAATTCAGGGATTCCTGCATGTTTTTCCAGAAAATCGATGTGGCTGATATCATCCAGGTTGATTGTGGCCCCCAGTTCTTTCGCTTTGACAAACTCTTCCGCTGGCGTGTCATTGGAGGAAAACATGATCTCCTCACCGACAATGCCGCATTGTTCAGAAAGTATGAGTTCAGAAAGCGAACTGCAGTCCGTACCAAAGCCTTCTTTGTGTAAAATCTTTAACAAGAATGGATTTGGGGTGGCTTTCACAGCAAAGTATTCTTTAAATCCTTCGTTCCAGGAAAAAGCCTCGTTTAATCGTCTGGCATTTTCCACGATCGCTTTTTCATCGTAGATATGAAACGGAGTCGGGTGTTTTTTTATGATTTCTGTAAGTTGGGTTTTGTTAAATGGTACCTTCTTAACTGCCATGGTTCTTCCTGACTAAATTTCTTGAGATTGTGTTCAAATATATTGAGGAGATTATGGATAAATACTCAATGCGGATTTAGTTGAAGTCTGCAGCGCGCACTTCTGCGCAGAACTGTTTGACTTTGGTTTCATCCAGATCGCCTTCCGTTCTGGTGCCGGAACAAACATCCACTCCAAAAGGTCGAACTATCTGTATCGCTTCGTAGATGTTCTTCGGGTTCAAACCGCCTGCAAGGATTACGGGAAGTGAGACTGTTTCCACAATTTGCCTGCTGGTCAGCCAGTCATGAGTGCGACCGGTTCCGCCCAACTCTTTGGTTTCTGCCTTGGGATTGCCTGAGTCCAATAGTAAGGCATCGACCTGATTCTCAAGAGATTTAGCTTCTATGATCGATTGCTTACCGCTGACATGAATTACCTGTACGATTTTGATGCCGGGAAGTGCTTGCCTTAAATCAGCATGGGTACCTTCGGTCAAGGAGTCACACAGTTGGATAGTATTGGTTCGACATCGTTTTTGTTGCTCGATAATAGATGAGACGTCCTGTTTGCTGGTCAGCAAAAACGATGAAACACCCGGTGGAATCCGGTTGGCAATGTCTGAAATGAGAGTTTCTTCGATAATGCCGGGTCCGCTTGGCATTTCGGATACCAGACCCAAAGCTGAAGCGCCTGCCTGAACAGCTTGTTCTGCTTCTTTCACGCTGGCAATGCAACAAATCTTAATGCGAGTTACACTCATGACAGTTTTAATAGTTAAAATTCGATTTTGTAGAATCCACTAAGTATTATGAAGGCAAAAACTAACATTCGGTAAAAATAACTGTCAACCAAAGGATTCTTGAGAGATTGAGCGTGGCGGGTGATTTCTTGCCTTGCGAAAAGCTGAAGGGATCAGCTGGAAACTGATCCCGGTTGGTATGCTGAAATCAGAAACTACGCATATGGAGGGCAAAGACGCTTAAACTGCCATTCGATTGTATTTTATCTGGTAACCGGTCAGATTGTCATAGAAGACATCCACAGAACTGCCAACCTCGGGGTGGAAAGACAAAATCGTATCCTTGTCCTTGTTGTCTATGGTCCAATCGTTAATCTTGCAATGCTTAAGCAGATCGAGAATGTCTTGAATCATATAAGGAGGCAAATGGTTAAAATGCAACACATGATTATCGCTCCTTAATATTGAAGAATTCTGTGATTCCATTTCTTCTTGACCTTGAGGTGAACCCAGCAACGAATCTACAACATCTGCCGTTGTTTTTGCTGTTGTAACTCCCATCTCTCAACCTTGCTAATCTATTAACAATTAAACCAACCGGTAACAAGCAACCTGCTACCTGATTCTCAAAGCGATCCTTGTAAATCTCGCATAGCTCCACGATATCAGCAAGTTGAGTGCCAATTATCATGACCGATGAGTATATTTTTGTGATAACAAACGGTTGAGGAAAGTTCGGGGTTGAAAAAATTGAACGAGATCGTGAGATATTTCTCAGGGTTGAGAAATATCTCACGGTAGCATTGTTATCAGTCGGCAGACTTAAAGCTTGCGTTGTGACTATTGGAATGGAATCTAAAACCTCAATAATTGACCGGAAGCTCAAAGAGGAAGGTGGAACCTCCGTATTTATTATTTTCTGCCCAGATTCTGCCTTTGTGATCGGATACAATCTGCTTGGAGATGGATAGACCGAGGCCGGTACCTCGGATTTCCGTAGCTGAAGTTTTACTGCTTTGGGTAAATTTCTCAAAGATCGTTTCCAGCTCATCTTCGGGGATACCTAAACCAGCATCCTTTACTGAAACCAGAAACATCTGACCCTGCGTGGACAATGAGATCTCAATTCTCGATTTTGCTTCGGAAAATTTGATTGCATTTGAAAGCAGATTGGTGACAACCTGCCTGATCTTTTCCTTGTCCATCATCAGGGAATCGGCAAGACTGGAGCTGTTAAATTTAAGGGTGATTTCCTTCTCTTCTGCCAAGCCACGAAATTCTTCAATCACATCCTGAACCGTCTTCGAAAGTGAATTAAGCTCAAAAGTGTATACTGCCTTGCCCGTCTGCAATTTCGAAAGATCCAGCAAATCGTTTATCAAGTCGACCAACCTGTTACCACTGGTCTGTATTTCAGTCAGGTAGCGTTTCATCAGCTCTGTGGTTAGCTTTTCCACTTTATTGATTCCGATCTTTGTGTAACCAAGAATGGCATGCATGGGTGTTCGAATCTCATGGCTAATATCCGCAATAAAATCGCTTTTTGCCTGGTTTGCTTCCTCGGCAATCTCTTTTGCTTCGATTAGTTCCTTCTCCATTTCAATCCGTTCGGTAATATCCCTGCCCACCGCTTGATATTCGATGAGTTGCTTGTTGGAATCCAGCAAAATACGGATTGTCCATTGAACCCAGAGGGTTTCTTCGGGAACTTGAATGGGAATTTCGACAGTTGAGGATTGGCGGTCCGAATTCAGAGCTGCTATTTGAGCTTCAATTTCCGATTGCTCCTCTTCCGGAATCAATGTCAAAAAGCTGGAATTGGTTAATTCACTGAATTGTTTGTTAAAATATCTGCAAAATGCCTCGTTGACAAATGTCAGCTGATAAAAGGATCCGAAGCGACAGATCAGTTCAGTCTGGTCTTCAACGATGCCGCGATAATTCTCTTTTTCTATTTCAAGATCTTTGGTGCGCTCGGACAACAGCCTCTCCAGTTCCTGTTGTCGATGTCTCAAAGTGCGAACTCGAACGAAATAAGCGAGGGTTAATACAATCAAAGTAGAGGCAATCAGCAAAACATAAAACCAGGTTGTCTGGTAAAAGTAGGGTTGCTGTGTAAACGCAGCATACTGACCGGACTGGCTCCAAACCATGTCGTTGTTTGTTGCTCGGATTCGAAGGGCATAATCACCCGGAGGTAGTGAGGTATAAGAGGCTTCTCTCACAACGGAGGGTTCCGACCAGGTATCTTCAAAACCTTTCAACATATATTGGAACATTACTTTTTCGGGATTTACATAGCTTAATGCCGTGAATTTGAAAACGATTCTCTTGTTTTGCGGAGCGAGAAACTTAAGCTTGTTGCTATTAACCATATTCTCATCAATTTGAACCCGATCCAGGTAGATTGGAGGAGGTATCGGATTAAGCGGAATGTCTTCCGGTTCAATAATAACAATACCATCCATGGTTGGCAGGATCAGATTTCCATTTTGGGACTTGATCCCCCATGATGTTGGGGTAATGGAAGCTCTTAAACCATCACTGGTGTCGTAAAAAGATGTGGTAAGGATCGATAGCTTGCCATCTGCGTATTGGTTCAAGTCTTTCAATGACGCACTGAATACTCCAATATTAGCCATCATCCATAGTTGGTTGCGGTCATCTTCGATTGCCTGAAAAATAGAGTCGCTTTTTAAACCTTGCTTAACTGTGAAATTGTAAAACTTCCCGTCTTTATAGCGGCTGAGTCCGCCATTGGTAGTCACCCATAACGTCTTTTCGGAGTCTTCGAAAATCTTGAAAACAATGTTTGCAGCCAAACCGTCATCGGTTGAAAGGAAGGTAAACCGCCCATTTTCAAAATATGCAATGCCACCGCCGTCTGTGCCGATCCATAATTTTCCTGTAGAATCCTCAAAAATTGTCATAATGTAATCGTTTACCAGCCCCGTTGTTCTGGTAAAGGTGCTGACTCCTTCCGAATTGATTCGATTCAGGCCTTTGGAAGTGCCTATCCAAAGGTTACCTTTGCTGTCTTTCAAGCTGACACGGCAGCGATTACTGGTTAATCCCTGCTTGGTCGAATAAGATTTGAAACCTCCGTTATTTAACTCTACGACACCAAGATTGCTGTATGTGCTGAACAAATACGTTCCATTGCTGTCCAGGTTGATTTGTCGAATTCGAATATCAGTAAAATAGTCGGTAATGGTGTTTTTTTTGAAAGTACCGTCTTTAAAAAGACTCAATCCGGAATCGGTACCAATCCATAGAGCCCCGTCTTTGGATTCCACAATGGAATTTACTTTTTTGTGAACCATTCCCTCGGGTGTGGAATAGGTTAAAAACTTTCCATCACTTAACTTTGCCAGTCCTCCCCTGGCAGTTGTAATCCACAAATTACCTTCCGTGTCTTCCGAAAGTGAGGTAATGAGATTGTTGTTCAGGCCGGCTTTTTCGTCATAAATAGAAAACGTGTCGGAAAAGTAGCGATACAGTCCCGAATCTGTACCAATCCACAAACTGCCATACTTACCCAGCCACATATCGTTGATGGATTTTGCAGAAATGCCGTCTGTTGAGCCATACCGTTTAAGAACGCCGTTTTTATACGAAAACAAGCCGTGATCCTTGGTACCCAGCCATAAAGTGCCATTTTTATCTTCAATCATACTGAGCAATACGAAACCGGACATGCTTTTGAGGGAAGCGGGAATCGAAAATCGGTTGTTCCGCAGTTGAAATATCCCACCTTCTCCGGGACCTATCCAAATACTTCCATTGCTGTCTTGAAAGATCATTTCTATCATGCTGTTGCTAAACTGATCCAACGACTCAAACCGGTCAGATTCCGGATTCAGTCTGGCAAGTCCCCCGGTAGTACCAACCCATAAGGAGCCGCCTTTATCCATAAAGATTCTTCTTATGGAGTTGTCTGGCAATCCGTTTCGCGTGGTATACATGGTAAATTGTCCCTTGGCATATTTAGCCAGACCTTCTCCATTAGTGCCAATCCAGAGGACATTCCGGATATCTCGGTAGAGAATCCGGGCGGATGTGCTATCAAATTCCCTGTGGGTGTATTTTGAAAGAACCCGAAATTCCACACCGTCAAAGCGGATCAGCCCTTCATAGGAACCGATCCAGATAAATCCGTCTGCATCCTGAACCAGATCCATCAAATCGTCGGAAGGCAAACCCTCGTTTGTTGTCCAGACAGTCTGCATGTACTGGGTCATCGAGCGTTCAGGATTGAGAGCGTGGGATTTCATCGAAAAAAGCAGGCCAGCAATCAAAGAAACAATGAAAAGAACCGGTTTTTTATTCATCTGACTGGTAGTAACGGTAGATTATAGACTGAATAGGTTTTTTCAGGCTTGAAATTCAAACTTATTTTTGATTCGATCCTAACACGAAAATGAGGATAAATTGAAGAAAAACCTGTTCGCAAGAGTCTGATTGTTTTAATCAATGACATTTTTTTCATGTCGACAAACATCGCATGCAGTCATTCCTGCGAGCAATTTTAAATTGAAATGATTTTTTGAAAATTTTCCTTTCCGTTTACCTGCAGAAGCGATCGAATATCTAGTTTGTATCTGAAAGTTTATTAAAAGTAAAATTGCGATTAAAAAGCAATGGATTATCAAAATGATCCCGTCCCAGCATTTTGATGGGATGATTTCCACGTTGCCTCATATAACCGACTTTAGGAATTCCCATTGAAAAAAAGATGTAAGGTTCAATGCGGTATGACTCCTTCATGATGCCTTCTTCATCAAACAAGTTTACTGTGTTGCCTTGGGGGGTCGGCAAGGCCTCCAGTGCTTTGTACGGGACCAGTTCATAGGATAACGAATCCGTGGGCAATTTCTCGGATGCAATGTGCTCAACCTGGTGCCAGCCGCTGTTGACGCGAAAAAGCAGTGGAGAATCATTGTCGAATTTGGGGAGCCACTTTGGAACCAGAGGATCAATTTCGAAATCCAGTTCTTTCACCGACTGAACAAATTCGGCATTTGGAACAAAAAAGTGATAACACCCGCAATTGTTCATTATGTCAAGCATTACCGGATCACCGGTGCGGGTTAAAGAAAAACGGATGGTTAAACCGTCAAACTCTCCTTTTTCAAACCAGGGAGCAAGCTCTCCTTCGCGTTCTGTATACCAGAATGAATAGTTTATTTGAATAACAGGTTGCTTCTCTATCAAACCATAAGTCAGATAGTAATAAACAGTAGCAGATTCGGTATTTAAGGTTGGTTGGGTTCCTTTCCACTCAAAAGTACCAATCCTGTCATAGTCGGCGGCCGTGTCTTGCAAGATCACGGGAGCATAGGCTTGAGCGATGAGTTGGATTTCTTGATCGGAAAGTACGGGAAGCCCAAATGAATCGTAATCAGCAGACCCCAAGACAGCGGAAGCGTTGATATTACTATTCGAAAGCGCTGATTTGTAACTAATCAGATCACCTTGGTTGTTAAAAGCGTCCAGGGGCAGTTGATGCCAGTCCCTGATTTTATCGAAAGCTCGATCTGAAAAGTAAACCACAGGTAAATAAGCAAGGGGATAGAGCCCAAAAGTTCTCATGGCTGTGGAATAATCATCGGCCACGAACACAGATTCCATAAGCGCTTCCACGAAGTTTTGCCGTTGTTTGTCGTGTTCGTATAAGATTTTGGAATAACGCCGGTAGTATTCGTATACGGTACTGTGAACAGACGGTCCGGATATGTTGGTCTTCTCCAGGAGCCGCTCAATTTCCTTCTGAGAAAGCGCATTAATTTCAGAATGACGAACCTCCAAATCCCTTTTCTGCAGATATCTAACCCAGTCATTTCGCCTGGATTCGGACGTCAGGTGGTTTTTTAATTCGGCAAGAAATCGATCTGCCTTCAGATAAGGAAAACCAGGCACCCTGGCATAGGCGACATTCTCTTTGGAGCCGGCTTCCACGATGTTGTCCAGTTCATTAAAAAAAGCAACAGCTTGATCCGGCCGGTCAGCATTTTTCAGATAAACCTGCCTGATCGAAGGAGCACATCCTTGAATGGTAACTAATGCAACCACTATTAGTGGCATAAAACGTAATGAGGGCATAATTTATTTTTCCTGATCGGTTGGGAATATTGAATTTGTTATAATACTCAGGTTAAACTGTTTGAGTTTTTATTGCTATCGGGCTCATCTTTTGATTGGGACCACCCCAGTGTCTCTGCCATTTCAGAAGGTGTCAGCTGACAAAACTTAACATGCCGGGTTTTCACTACCATCCTGGGGGCAGAGGTGAAAACCCCGCCGGTAAACTATGATGTCGCAAAACGTGATCTGGCGCTGGGGGGTGCTCGGTCAATTCTCGGCAGTCCCGGGGGACCAGGGAATTTATGTTAAAGTATTACCAGGAGGCAATAAAAGGGGAATATGGAAAAGCCCGGCTCAAAGCCAGGAATTACATAAAGTCCAAGGGATTGCCGGCTTCTATCTATGGTGCCTTTAATCTTGGGGGAAATCTTTAAACAGGGTTCATTCCTTGTCTTCAGCCAAATAGAGTGATACTCCGGCATCAGCAATGGCTTGCCCGTATTCTTTCGGGGGCTTGGAATCGGTGAAAATAGCGTCAATATCGCTCAACTCTCCCAGCCGAACCATGGCATTCCTTCCAAACTTTGAACTGTCCGTGATGAGAAAAATCCGACGGGAATTGGCTATAATCGTTTTGGCTACCCTGACTTCGTGATAGTCAAAATCCAGAAGAGACCCATCGGAGTCGATACCACTCACCCCAATAATGCCAATATCCACCTTGAATTGTTTGATGAACTCAACCGTTGCTTCTCCAGTGATACCAAAATCTTTGCTGCGAACCATTCCCCCGGCAATGATTACTTCAAAATTCTCATTAATACCTAAAATCGAAGCCACATTCAGATTATTGGTGATGACTTTCAGACCTTTACGTTTTTTTGCCAATGCCCTTGCCACCTCCTCCGTGGTGGTTCCTATGTTGATGAATACGGAAGCATCATCCGGGATAAAATCAGCGGTAAATTCGGCAATCCTCACCTTTTCCTCAAAATAAAGGGATTTTCTGGTCTGATAAGCAATGTTGCGGACACTGGAAGATACACTGGCGCCACCATGAAATCTTTTTAACAAGCCCTGTGCACTCAGTTTGTTGATGTCCCTACGGATGGTTTGAGGGGTGACTTCAAATTTTATTGCAAGTTCCTCGATGGAAACAAATCCACTTTCGGATACCAGCTCAATGATACGTTGATGTCTGGCAGGCATTAAATCTTCGGATTCGGTCATGGGGTTATAAATGGCTGAAGTCTGTAATAAGGTTTCAGTTAAACTTGGAGCGCTTCTGTTGATCCTTTTAACACTGTCTTGCCAGTCGTTCAAGATCAAAACCGCACATTTTTTTTCGAGAACGAAAAGTCGCTAACTTCTAAAACAATATCACGAACAAATGAGATTCCTCGGAATACTTGGGAATCGTGCCCTGTGAAAGCGGTGTGTCGCATCCTAATCACAAAAAAACTCAAAGACTGATAAATGTTGAAGGTTTGCAGAATCTTTTGAACTGCTTTAGAATAGAATTGAATAGTTTGAAATTATTAATGATTGCGTCAAAACAGAAATCTATTTTTCTTTACCAAAGGCATATCGATGGGAATCGCTGGAGATATTATCGTTATTGTTGTGGCCGGTCTTATTGGGGCTGTGGTCGCCGAAAAACTGAAACAACCTCTTGTTGTGGGATATTTGCTGGCAGGCATGTTGATCAGTCCCTTGACCGGAGGGCTGGGTGTTTCCGATATTCATGAGATTGAAAAACTGGCTGAAATAGGCGTGGCCCTCTTGCTCTTTGCTCTTGGCCTTGAATTCTCTTTCGGAGAGTTAAAGCCTGTTTGGAAAATAGCATTAATCGGCACCCCTATTCAGATTATCCTGACGATGCTTTATGGCTTTGGCATCGGTTTTTGGCTTGATTGGGGAATTGTTTCATCTTTATGGTTTGGAGCCTTGATCTCCTTTTCCAGCACCATGGTGATCTTAAAGACGCTGATGAATCAAGGATGGATGGGCACGCTTTCCAGTCGTGTTATGATAGGAATGTTAATTGTCCAGGACCTGGCAATTGTTCCTTTTTTGATTATCATGCCTCAACTGCAGGACCCCAAAGCCGGTCTTCCAGTTTTAGGCATGGCGGCGATCAAATCTGCAGTGTTTTTAGGAACCATGATTTTTCTTGGCGCAAAAGTGCTCCCAAAACTGTTGGGATACATTGCCCAGAGAGAATCACGAGAGCTGTTTTTAATGACAATTACCGCAATTGGACTGGGGATTGGCTATATAACCTATCTGGTTGGGTTATCATTTGCTTTTGGAGCTTTTGTCGCCGGTATGGTCATCAGTGAATCGGAATACAGTCATAAAGCACTCAGTGATATTGTTTCGCTGAGAGATATATTCGGATTGTTGTTTTTTACTTCCGTTGGTATGCTTCTGGACACGGAATTTGTGGCTGCGAACTGGATTCAGATATTAGTGGTTCTTCTGATTGTAGGTATTGGCAAGGGAATTATCTTTGGAATTGTAACCGGTGTTTTCGGATACGGTAACATTGTGCCACTGGCTGTCGGTCTGGGATTGTTTCAGGTTGGGGAGTTTTCTTTTGTGCTTGCTCAGCTGGGAATGCAGACCAATTCGATCCAGCCCGAAGTCTATTCGTTTGTCCTGTCCATCGCAATAATCAGCATGGTGTTGACGCCTCCTGTTTCGGGACTGGCAGCTCCTCTTTATTCGATTAAAAAGAGGTTGCTGCAACGTGACTCTTTGCAAACAGTTAACATGCCTGATACCGGATTGAAAGATCACGTAGTAATCGCAGGGGGTGGAAGGGTCGGTCAACAGGTCGCTCGAATGCTGACCTTAATGGAAGTCAATTTTGTAATTGTGGAGTTCACTTATCGACGTTTTGAGCAATGCAAGCAGGCAGGATTTCCGGTTGTTTTTGGAGATGTCTGTCGGGAAATTGTGCTTGATGAGGTGTCTTTGGACACTGCCAACCTGTTACTTTTGTCCATTCCCTTCATTTCTGTGACCAATCCCGCGATTACCAAGGTAAAACAATTGAATCCGAACCTGGATATTGTAGCCATTGCTGAAGGGCCGGAGCAGATGAAAACCTTGTATGAAAAAGGAGCGTTCATGGTTATCATGCCGGAGCTGGAGGCCGGATTGGAGGTTGCACGTCAGGCCCTGCTTCATCAGGAAATCCCAGCCACTGTCATTCAGAGTTATTGTGACAAAGAAAGACTAAGGCACTACGAAGCCTTTCATGAAAATCAAAAAGACAACACTACCATTACGCAGTTGCGCAGCGCCAAAAACCTGATTGAAATCACCTGGGTGCATTTGGACCAACAAAGCAAACTAATCGGCCAGACCTTGGAAGATCTTGATATCAGGAGACAATTTGGAGCTTCCATAGTTGGAGTCGTGCGCCATGGCAGGTTCTTTCCCAACCCCAATGCCGATTATCGAATGGAAGTGGACGATCTCTTGGCTGTTATGGGTAATTCCGAAGAACGCGTGGCATTTCAAGAGATGGCGGCAGCCTGAATGGAAAAGTGGCTATCGGAGAGCGTTGCGGTTTCCGGGGTGTCTTTATTCTGTGTCGACCCAATAACAGCCTTTGCAAGGTATCAAAATACGGGACGGAGAGATTTAGAAAACTACAGTCCAGTTTGGAGAATTGTCGGGAGTTGCATCGTATTCAATAATAAATGCTGAAAAAGAAGACACTGAATTTGATGTGGAGTGTAATTCTCCGTATGTTTTTCCAGTGACAAAAATGTTGTTACCGGCCGCATTTACTGCTATCCCAGAAGCTGTGTCATAAACGTCCGATCCATATTGATACTTCCAGGTAAGATCACCGTTACTTTGATACTTTAAAATAAAGAAGTCGTAGGAACCGGCATTAGTCCCGTCCAAATCACCGTTGGTGGTACCAGTTACATAGATGTTGCTGGAACCGTCAATATCTAAAGCGTAACCTCGATCGTACGTAGCAGTGCCATTTTGCCTTACCCAAAGTTGATTGCCATTAGAATCATATTTATACAAAAACACTTCGGTATAGGAATGGTCTTCACTGTAATCAGCAGTTGAGTCATAATAACCAGTCTGAGGTGTGCCGTGGGAAAATCCAGTGAAATAGATTTCGTTGCCGTCTATCGCAATATCTGTGATAGATTCGTCATACGCGGTGCCTATTTGTGTAATCCAAGTTTGAAGTAGTCCAGGGGTATATTTAGCTAAAATGATGTCGTTTTCACCAATTTTGGAAGAGCCTATGGTGTCATTGGTAATGCCGCCTATTATCACATCTCCGGAGCCATCCACTTCAACAGATACCCCATGCGACTGTGAGTAGGTGTTTGAATTGATTGCTGTATCTTCTCCGATTTGGACAACTTCCAATTGATCTCCTGAAGAGTCCAATTTTAATAAAATAATATCATTTCCCTGGTCATTGGTTTTTCCGGATACACCCGGGAATACTCCCCCTGTGTTTCCAACTAGAAAAAGATCTGTACCATCTGTAGCTATATCCCAACAAAAATCATTCTCAGTCGTGCCATACTGTCTTGTCCATTGTTTGACTCCAGCGGAGTTAAACTGCATTAAAAATATATCCGTACCACCGAATGCTGCATCCGAAGAAAGGTCACCGTATGTATGCCCTACAACGTAATAGTTAGCACCAAGCTGAACAATTGCCTGTGCAAAATCTTCATCAGTACTGCCTTCCTGTGCAAAACTCTGAAGGGTACCAGTCGTATTAGTATATCTTGACAAAAACACATCGGCTTCACTTGAACCACTATCAGTGGAGACATCTCCATATCCAAACCCGATTACCACCGGGTTGCCACTATCCAACAAAATATCAATACCCGAAGAAGCCAACCCTTCAAATATCGAAGAACTGCTGCTGGTATTGTCTTCGGTGGCGCAGGAGAGGGTGATAAAAGAGAACAGAATAACGGTAAACGGAACAAAAAGGCATTTTGGAGCTATCAAACTAAGTTTCATACGTTTGGAAGGATTGTGATTTTGAGCATTGCAAAGAGCTTCGGGTTGGGACATTTCGGTAGTTAAGATTGATGGTTGCAGCTAAAGTAATGTTTTGCAAGTGTTGATGTTAAACCGTATTCAATCGTACCACGTCCAGAAGTTTGAAAATATTGCACTAACTTTTAATAAAAGACCATGATTTCAATCTAGGGATTTTATTATTTCATATAAAATGTTCTGATAGTGTCTTTAGGTTTTGTCACAACACTAAAAATTGGATTTTATTAACCAAACAAGACTTTGCAAGCAGACAATGATCAAACGACTGATAGTCAATGCTGATGATTTTGGCTTAAGCGAGAGGACTAACGAAGGAATTCTTGAGGCATGGGCCAATGGCATTGTAACAAGTTCAACCCTGATGGTCACTATGGATGCCATGGAACATGCTGTATCCGGCCTATCCGGTTGTAACCTGGATGTAGGATTGCATATCGATTTGTCATGGGGAAAAAGTGTCGCATTATCCGGAGATATACCTACGCTTGCCGGAGCGAATGGGAAATTTCTGGGGAAGAAGCAACTGCTTAAAATGCTGATGCTGAACAGAGTTGATTCGAGAGATGTAAAGAAAGAAATTTCTTTACAGATCAAAAAGTTCAAAGAAACAGGTCTGGAATTATTTCATTTGGATGTCCATCAGCATTTTCACGGATTTCCAGTTGTCATGAAATCAATTGGTGAAGTCGCTAAGCAGGAGAATATTCCTTTTGTAAGATTCGTCAACGAGTTAGCAGTCAATAAACCGGTTAATATAGTCGTTTTCTTATTGTTTCTAATTTCTAAAAGATATGTTGATTGTTCGTTTCATAAAACAGATCATTTTAAAGGATTGGCATTGACGGATAATCTAAATGAACAGTCCTTGACAAAAACATTAAAGAAGATTCAGCCGGGTCTTACCGAAATGATGTGTCATCCGGGATATAATGATCCCTCTATAGAAGGCTTTTCAAGGCTCAAATCGAGAGAAGCTGAAATCCGTGCTTTGACGTCACGGTCAGTAAAAGATACGATTGCGTCTAATGATATTGAACTGACAACCTTCAGGAAAGAGTTCCGATTAATAAGTAACTTAAAACCACACTAAACCTTTCCCATCAATATTAAATTTAAAAGGCAAAGATGGAAGAAAAAATATCTATTGTTATTCCAATCTTCAATGAAAAACTTAACATAGAGCCTTTATATCAGGAAGTTATAGCTGCCATGTCGAGTTTTAATTTTGAAATTATTTTGGTGGATGATGGAAGCAGTGACAAATCGTACGAAGTATATCAGAAATTGGCTGAAAAGGACGAAAGAGTTATAGCAATCAGGTTTAGTACAAATTGTGGTAAAGCTGCGGCATATACAGCCGGCTTTCAATTAGCCGAGGGTGATATTGTTGTCACAATGGATGGTGATCTGCAGGATGATCCTACAGATATTCCGATTCTTCTTGAAGAAATCAATAAGGGCTATGAGATGGTGGTGGGATGGAAGAAAACCGGCAAAAGCTCTTTCATAAAATTCATCCTTTCTAAAATATTTAATGCTCCGATCAGGCTCTTTTCATCAATAAAACTCAAGGACATGAATTGTCCCTTAAAAGCAATGAAATCGGAGATCGCAAAACACCTGGTTATTTATGGGAATTTGCATCGGTACATTCCGCTATTGACAGGCTTAAAATCTTCACAGGTATCCCAGGTGGCAGTAAAAAACAGAGATCGAATTCATGGCTCAACAAAATATGGTTTTAATAAATATGCTCATGGTTTTTTCGACTTTATTACCGTTTACTTAATTCAAAGATTTACCCTTAGACCTATGCACCTTTTTGGTGGGTTAGGTATCATTTCTTTTTTAATTGGTTTCTTTATAGACGGTTGGTTGTCATTCGAATATTTGTTTTTTGATCGAGTAATTGACGGAGCCACACCAACGCTTCTATTAGGGCTTTTGTTAATTATATTGGGAGCCCTGTTTACCTCAATTGGACTCTTGGGAGAGATACAATTAAAAAATACATTTGCCCTTAATAAAAACCTTCAATACTCAGTGAAGAAAATATACAAAAAAAAGGATCTAGCGAATGATCATGAGGGTTAGCAGGCAACATCTCAAAACAGTACTGTCGATCATAATTATTGTCGGTGTTTTTACTTATTTGGGATCAAAGCTTTCCACAGAATGGGAAACCATTTCAAAAATTAACTACTGGGAGCACCCTTCCCTCATTTTTCTGCATTTTTTGCTGTTAGCTTTAATGTATCTCTGTTTTGTAACAGGGTGGTTTTTCTCGCTTGGAATAAACAATATTTCTTTAAAATTTAGTGAGTCTGCATTCATTTGGCTCGTTCCAAATCTTGGTAAGTATATCCCCGGAAAAGTGTTTATGATCGCCGGGAGAATAGCGTTCTCAAAATGGTTCAATATACGAAAAAGTGAATGTATATGTGCAATGACGGTAGAGCATATCTATATGCTTATTGCCACATCTCCTTTCATCCTCTATTTTGTTGACCAAAAATTTCTCGGCGACTATTCGGTGTCTTTCCTGTTATACGCTATCGCTCTTGTTGGTGGTGTGATGTTTATTTTTTTTCCGGAATTATTTTTTATTTTTTTTAATAAAGTGCTTAAGCTGATTCGACGTTCTCCAATCACGGCATCACTATCTACAAAAAGAAATTTCTTTATGATAATGATTTATTTATTCGCATGGTCCTGTTACGGATTATCGGGAGCCGTGTTAGCAAGCATTTTGAACATTGACGCCGGGGTATCAGTTTTGTTTATTATGTCGACGTTTGTCGTCTCATGGATGCTGGGATTTATGAGTATGTTGACTCCCGGAGGAATAGGTGTAAGAGAAGCAGTTATTGTTTTGCTGTTAAGCACCAAAATTACGGCTGCTGAAGCAATTACATTGGCAATCGTTGCAAGAATTACCTGGACAATGGTTGAAATGGGGGGTGTATTGATGGGATTATATATAAAAAACAAATACTTAAATACGAAATTAAACTGAATAAACACATAAAATGAATTTAGCAAACTGGTTTGTATCATTTGAAGAGAAGCTAAAAAGTCAGGCAAATCTCAAATTGGCTTTTGTTATACTGGCGATTTTGTTTTGGAGTCTGCGTTTATATCATGTCAATGCCCCTGTGCTGGATCGACACAGTTGGAATCAGACTTCCGGTGCTTCTATGGCCATGAACATATATAAAGACCCGTCTTCCTTTTTTCGGCCCGATATTAACGCTGCCACCGGTGATACGGATAGCACTGTCAATGGACAGGAATTTCCTATCTTTTTTGGTTTAATAGCACTTGGGTATCAACTTGTAACTCCCCAGATATGGGTGGCACGCATTATCGGTATTGGCATTGCGTTTCTGGGATGGATTTATTTTTACAGGCTATTAAGGCTGGAGGAAAACAGGACAACATCGCTATTTATTCTGGCGTTGTATACTGTCAATTCCCACAATTGGTTCTTTGATCGTGCTATCAACTCAGATACCGGCATGGTAACTTTTATGTTAGCCTCCCTGTTCTATTTCATAGAATATCGAAGAACCCGGAGCTGGCCGGCATTAATTCTTTTGTTGGTGACAACGACTCTGGCAGGCTTATTTAAACCTTATGGATTAGCCATTGGGTTTAGTTTTATGTACCTGGTATACAAAGATAAAAGCTGGACGCTTTTAAAAGACATTAAATTGTATGCTGTTGGAATTGTAGTGCTTGTCACAAATTTATCCTGGGTCTTTTATACTGAATACTATTTGCCAAGCTCTGTTAGTATTGGAAGTGATTTGGGGTTTAATTTCAAAGATTTATTTTCTTTAAATTCTTTGAACATCATGCAACAGAGAATATTTGACCAAATAACAACGCAATTTTTGATGTTGTTTTGCATATTTGCAATTTTCTCTAAAAAAATAAGCAACAAAGTGCTGTATAGTCTTTTAGTCTCAAATATTTGCTATTTTATTATCATTATCCATGGCAATTTAGGGCATAATTACTATCAACTTCCGTTTACCCCAACGTTTATAGGGTTTTCCGGTTTAGGGCTTTTATATTGGATGAAACTGCCTGCCAAAAAACTAAATCCTAAATTTAAACTGGGAATTATTATTTTCATTTTGGTAGGGTATGTTGCATATAGCGCAAAAAAAACATCAAACCATCTTAGACTGTCTATGGGGCCGAAATACATTGGAGATTATATCCAAGCAACAGGTTTGGCAGATGGTCAAAAACTATTAGTCTTGGAAAATTCGGGAACCCGCTATCATGAAGTGCTATATTACGCAAATCGAAAAGGCTGGATCAGGAGACAGGTATCGCATCAAGACCTGGATTGGTTTAAACAAAAAGGGATTGAGATTGTAGCAGTTCACTATGAAGAGTCATATTTTTCAAATGATGCTATCATGAAACCTATCAATGAAATGCTTGAACCAATTTGGATTGGAGAAGATTGCAGGAATAGTTATGGAGATGAGTGTTTAATGGGTGTGTATAAATTCAAATAAGGTGAATTATTAGTAATACTCAGCATATAATCTTACAAGACGGTTTTTAAGTGTTATTCAAATGTAGATTATGTGTAGCTGTGTGAATCGGTTTGAGTTTAATAAAATTAGAATACGATGAAACAGGAAAAATACGAATCGTTTGGGGTAAATTTGGCGAATGTGCGGAATGCTTGGGAAACACGGTTGATTAAGTGCATGAACGAGGTATTGCCGGAGTTTGCAGAGTTTGATTATTGTGCGATCTGTATTCAGGACGTTTATGCTCTGGCGATGAACCATCTTACTCCAAAATATGTTCAACAGGGAACCGTGCTGCTAAAAAAGGAATACACCGATAATGATTTTAGGGATGTTATTGAAATGGCGGTGGAGAAAGTATTGAGCAATCCCAATCATCAATAAAACCTGCCAGCTAGGTTGCCTTCCAATTAAAATCAAACAATCATGAGTGAATCAACCTATTTCGTGGCAGCAGTGGCCGCTGTCATTTTTAAAGAAGGGCGTGTTCTTGCCATGAAGCGATCCGTGAACAAGGATGCGGGTCCAGGACTCTGGGAAACGCTTTCAGGCAGAATTGATGCCGGCGAGGAACCACTGGATGCTATGAAAAGAGAGATTAAAGAAGAATGCAATTTGGAGGTTGAGATCGATCCCCGGCCGGTTACGTCCTATCAAGCCTCACGAAAGGGTGAACCCATGATTTTGGTGATTTATCAGGCAAGTTATGTAGCGGGGGAGGTGGAAATGAGCAAAGAACATGACGATTATGCCTGGCTGACTCCGGATGAATTTGCGGAGGTAAGCACCTTGGACAAGCTCGTCAGTGCTGTCTACGAAGCTGCGAATATCATTTAGCACCGAATTGCTGCCAATCCCAAACCATCAGCTGATTCTAATCCCCAGTTTTTCCATGTATCAATCTTGCTCACCACGTTTCACGACGACATACTCATCGTTTGGTTCCAGTTTTACGTCTTTTAGGGAAGGTTTGGCAAACATCATGATTTGTTGGACTTTAAATATAACTCCCATCAGGTTGGCAGTCTGTTTCATTTCTTCCTTGAAGTCAGCTGACTGGCGGCTTGATAAAGGTTCATTTTTGATCACTGCTTTTAGCTGTTGTAATCTTTCCTTAATTTCTTCCTTTACTTTCAACACTCTTCGGTATTTCATCTGCAGAATGGAGGTCTTGCTGTGCATGATACCCCTTGCCACCTGGCTCATCTTCTCAGCTTCAGGATAATGTATATTATCATATTCCGGCTGTTTAAAATAGCGTCTTAAAGTATGATGGAAGCCTTTGCTTTCCTTGAATTCATCCAGATTTGTGATGATTGTGCCCAGAATTGCCGACCGGATCGAATCAATTCTGTGATCGTCAGCCAACCTTTCGTGAATTTCAGGCAGCAACTGGTTATTAA
Organism: SAR324 cluster bacterium; assembly: GCA_028282825.1. Classification (GTDB taxonomy): domain Bacteria; phylum SAR324; class SAR324; order XYD2-FULL-50-16; family XYD2-FULL-50-16; genus JAHJTV01. Next base: position 33,391 of record JANQGZ010000019.1, on the reverse strand, counting down.
GGCTGATCTCTCTAAATCCGTATCGGCTCAATGCCGGATTCAGATCCTTGTCTATGAAATTTTTGATTACGGCAAAAAAGTCTTTTTTGAGAATGCGATGAGTTTTTTCACTTTTTCTGACGGCAATCCACTTGTCAGCTTTATCTGCCCGCTGAACACTCATCTTGCTGGAGGTGATATCATCGGGATTGATATAAAAATTTGCGATGTCCTCTTCCCCGATAGTCACGCTGAGGCCAACAATCACATACCTGTTGAAATCAATTTGCCCGTCTTTTTTTAGTTTCAGTTTTTTGTCGGTTGCCTTTTTTTCCAGGTTGAAGTTATTGCGAAGCGTAGACATGATCATCCGTCGCAACCAATATGCGGTAGCCATGGTGGTTTTCAGGGTTCCGAAGATATTCTCTTTTAATTTGAGAAAATCCCGGTGGTAATCCTCCATAGTTTCCTTGGTTCGGGTGCTTTGTTCGGCTTTTTTATTGTTGGTTTCCTCGCGGTAGTGTTTTTCATTGATTCCAGGCAGCAGACTTTGAAACTTTTTTCGAAGCAATGCACGACATTCCTCCGGGTTGATGTCTGCAAAAGCAAATTCCAAATCCTGCATGGGAGTTTTGTTAATTAATTGAATGACCTCCCTGAATAAGCTGTTTATGTCATTGATGGTGGAAAGCATGATTTGGTACATCTGCTGCCCCAGCTGACTGAGATTGTCCTGTTTGAAGTTTACCAGGTTGTTTTTTTCGGAATGAAGTCTCAAAAAACGGATCACCTCGGAATCGTCTACCAGCTGAAGTCCCTCTTTTTTGAATACCGGGATGGAAAAGCAATCGTTGATGACATCTAAAACAGATAGGTCTTCAGGGATAGGTTTTCGTTGATTTGCCCGGATCAAGCGAAACGTTAAGTCTGATGTGTCTTGCTCCAAACGAAATTGGAGGGGCAGTGGTTCTTTTTCAAGAGGGTATTCTTCAAGACCCAGGTTTTCCTTCAATACATCCCGGGCATATTCCAATGCATGCAATCGCTTTAGCCAATGAATGGCGACTCCTAAGAAACTGTTCAAGCGATCGGCTTCATCAGCATCGGTATCCTTCAGCCCAGATTTCTTAATGGCTTGGTGCTGGGCCTCCATGATTTCAACATACTTGCGTTTCAGATCCAGCATGGATCTGCCGGAGCTGGTGGCTTTGTAGGTCTTGATTACGGAGTCTGTAACCATGCGTTTTTGGCTACCTGAAGCAGCAGCAGGTTTTGATCCCAAGGTGACAAAAGTTCGGGCATAGTCCAGTCCTTCTCCTATCGATTTCCCAAAAACGTTGTAAAAGGATCTTCTGGCAGGATGACCGGTCTGCATTTCGCGTTGTTGTATTTCTCGATGCAGGGCTATGGTATTAGCCATGAGAGCGCTTAGTGCCTTTTGATCCAGCGCTTTCAGCTTGCTTGGATTGTCTATCAGCAGATGAAAGAGTTTTACTGAGGCATTCAGGCGGTTGGTGAACTTGGTTGGAATGGTTTCGGTCTTACTGATTGACTTGGCATGCTTTAAAAAGATGTACCACCAATCTGGGGAGCCCATAATTTGGTCTATTTCTTTCTCAGACACGAATGTGAGTTTCGGTTATTCTACAATTGATTTATCAGTTATCCAGTTACAATCTACCAGTTAGGACCTGTTTTCACCAGCATAGAAGCTGATTGTCAATGATTTATGATTGATAGTGACTTGTCAAGTGCCTATGGGAGCCTATGTAGCGTATGTCTAGGGGGATCGTTTCAGGTCAACCAACTGTTTTGCCAGATCCACCGCTAAAACAGCATTGTCTGCGTATCCATCGGCACCTATGTTGTCAGCAAATCTTTGGCTGACAGGAGCTCCTCCGACCATTATTTTTATTTCAGATCTTATGCCAGCCTGAATGAGCCCATCAATAACGGTTTTCATCTCTGGCATGGCGGTTGTCAGAAGAGAGGAAAGACAGATCAATTCCGGCTTGATCGATTTTGCTTCTTCAATGAACTGTTCCACAGGTACATTGAAACCGAGATCAACAACTTCAAAACCGGCACCTTTTAACATGATTCCAACCAGGTTTTTGCCGATATCATGCATATCTCCGAAAACAGTGCCGATAACAGCTTTGCAGTGACAGGATTTTTCCTTTTTGGTGAGTTGTGGTTCAAGTAGTTCCAAGCCTTCGTTCATTGCCCGTGCAGAGAGCAGTACTTCAGGAATAAAAATCAGGTTCTGTTTGAATTGTTTGCCAATCTGATCCATGGCCGGTATCATTCCCCGGTATAACATTTCAGCGGCAGAAACACCTTGTAACAGCCCGTTTCGTATGACTGCAGTTAATGATTCATTGTCCCCTTCAATAACCAGTTTTTTGATCCTGGTTATCAGGTTCTGTGAGGCAGATTGATTATGTGAATGCGATGTCATCCGGTACCATTTTCAATCAAGTAAATTTAGGCCTGGTTTTGCAGTTTTTTTAGAAACTGCTTCGGGGTGGTTCCCGCGTGCTTTCTAAATGTTTTGGTGAAATAGCTCTGATCGTAATAGCAAAGCTCTGCAGCAATATCGATCAGTGATTTATTGCCCAGGCTTATCATTTCTTTGGCTTTTTCGATCTTCAGGGAATTCACATATTCAGGAAAGGAAACGCCGGTTTCTTGTCTGAAAACCTGTGAAAACCTTGATTCGGACATAGAGACAAAATCAGCCACTTCGGAAATGGCCAGTTTTCTATTCAAATGCCGACGGATAAATTCTATGGCTCTATTGACATGACCCAGTTTTTTGCGGGCAGAAATGACTGTATCGATAAAATCATCAAGTACTTCCTTCAGCCAGATTGAAAAAGAATAAATGTCCTCCAGGTTTTCTGTTTTCCCGGCATACTCATTGGTCAGGTCATAAAAATCATCAATATTGCCGCCAACTTCCATCATTGTTCTTGTAATCAATACAAACAGCTCCAGCATGCGAAATTTCAACAATTTTAAATTGGCGACGCCTTCCAGGAAGATTTCACTAAGCACGTCATTCAAGTTGTCTCGGATTCCCTCCACATCGCAGAGACGAATGGCATTGAGCAGGTTTTCCTGTTTTTCATAAACCAAATGTTTGGTTTCGCTCCTTTCCTGCTTGTTCTCAATGAGCTTTTCTCCTATTTCCCTCTGAATAAAAGCCTTCTCCTCAGACTCTCTGAATAAATCGACATCGATCAGTTTGTCCGCTTTGAGGAAATCAAATAATTGTTTGGAAAGCAGGGAAACGGATTTAGAGGAGATCAGACCGTTTTGCTCAGTCAGCAGGGGAAACTCCTTTTGATAGTCGCTAAGTTGAGAGCGATTTTGCTCAAATAAAACAAATCCTGAAATGGCACCACCAACAACTTCCCCTTTTTCGACCAGGGGTAATCCCCATAAAATAAAGTTTTTGTGGCAAAGGTGGATAAAAGTATTCCCTAACCGGTTTGCCTCTTGGATGACCAACTTGTGGTCTTTCAAACACTCAATTTTGTTGTTGCAATAGTAGTGATGGCAGCTCCAGGAGCTCATATCGGGAAACACAGGCTCAAACTCTTTATTAAACAAAACACATTGCACACCGGTTTTCGAACAATATAGCTGCACGGAGATTTCCGCCTTTTGTTGAAGCGATTGGCGCTGCTTACCGGTTTGTGTTTTACTCATCGAATGGCTGGAAGCGAGTGAAATTTTTACAGATTTTCTGAAGCTCTATTTTGACAGATACAACGCGGAAACGAAAGCTGCAAACCACGAACCGACTAATACATGGCTTCGATCAAATCGGAAAAAGCCTTATGCACAAAGCTTCGTTTCACTTTCATGGTGGGGGTCACTTCGCCATCTTCAACATAAAGTTTTTTGGGCAGGATGGTGAATTTCTTTGGCTGCTCGACACGAGAGAGAGTATTGTTGACACTGTCGATCTCTTTTTGGATTAGTGCCTTAATTTCTTCGGCTTGCGTCAAATCCCGGTAGGTGGAAAATTGAATTTTGTTGTCTTGGGCGTATTTAACTACTGTGTCTTCATCTATCATAATCAGAACAGTGAGAAATTTTCTTTGGTCACCGATAACAATGGCGTCATTGATATAGGTACTGGCCTTCAACTTGTTTTCGATATATTGCGGTGTTACGTTTTTCCCACCTGCTGTAACGATGATGTCCTTTTTCCGGTCGGTGATCTTCAAAAACCCGTCTTCGTCCAGTTCCCCTATATCCCCGGAATGTAACCAGCCATCAATAATAGTATCTGCTGTAGCCTGGGGATTTTTGAAGTAACCTTTGAAAACGGAGGGTGATTTGACCAGGATTTCTCCATCTTCCGCAATTTTAACTTCCGTACCCGGAATGGGCGGTCCCACAGTTCCAAATTTCACATTACCTGCCTGCGACGTGCAGGTGACGCCCGATCCTTCCGTTTGTCCGTACCCTTCAATAACATTGATGCCAATCGATTGAAAAAACAGCAACACTTCTTCAGAAATGGGGGCAGCACCGGAATAGGCGATGCGCATACGATCAAACCCCAGCCTTTCTTTCAACTTCCGGAATACAGCAAAATAGGCAAGCCAATATAACGATTCAAGCAGAACAGGGACTTTTTTGAACCTCATTTTCAAAGATGCCCGCTTGCGACCGATACCATGAGCAAGTTTAAATACCCGGTGTTTGAACCAGGTGGCATCGGACATTTTGATATGAATAGCTGAGGCGTACTTTTCCCAGATTCTGGGCACAGCGTAACCAACCGTCGGTGAGATCTCCATCATATTATCGGTGATGGTATCCGGGCTTTCGATGAAATTGACAATGTAACCGTTAACCACATGACCAAATACGGAAAACATACGCTCAAAGATGTGGCAGAGCGGAAGAAACGACATTACTTCATCTTTGTCTGACATGGGGTTTGCTCGTGTCAAAGCATCCGCAAGCCAGGTGACATTGGCATGAGTTAGCATGGCACCTTTTGGCGGACCTGTGGTACCGGAAGTATAGATCAGCACCGAGAGATCCTCTGCTCCAACCTGCTTTAGTCTGTCTTCAAACAAATCGGGCTGCTCCTGGCAAACCTTTTTGCCGAGGTTCATCAAGCTGTCAAATGACATGACCAGCGGATCTTCAAAATCTCTTAAGCCTTCTAAATCCCAAACAATGACCTTTTTCAAGTTTGGAATGTTATCCTTAAAGGTCAACCACTTGTCCAACTGCTCTTCATTTTCCGCAAAAAGAAAAACGGATTCCGAGTGAGCAACTGTATATTCAACCTGGGCAGCGGCGTTGGTGGAATACACGCCAACGGCAACACCCCCGACACATTGAATGGCCAGATCAGCTATGACCCATTCCGGGCAGTTATCACCGATGATTGAAACACATTGTCCCTTTTCCAATCCCATGGATACAAGCGCAGAGCCAACAAATTTCGCCTGCATGTAATACTGATTCCAGGATAGGTCATGCCAAAGTCCGTATTGCTTGTAGCGCAGGGCAACTCTGTCCTGGAAATGATCAACTGTCGCTTTGAATCTCAGGGGTACCGTTTGTAGGGTCACTTGTTTATCTCCAGACTTTTTTTCTTTTCCAGCGTTGATATCCTTTCGCAGATTCTTCTGAACGCACACCCAGGTAGAACTCTTTAACATCTTTATCATTCAGCAGATCGGTCGATTTTTCTTTCATAACAAAGCGGCCGTTTTCCAATATCAAGCCGTAATCCGAGTTGGAAAGTGCCATTTTGGCATTTTGTTCAACCAGCAGAATGGTAACACCCGCCTTATTAATTGATCTGATGATTTTAAAAATGTCTTTCACTAAGATCGGTGATAAGCCCAAGGATGGTTCGTCCAAACACAGTAGTTTGGGTCGGCTCATCAAGGCCCGACCTATAGCCAGCATCTGCTGTTCACCACCGGAAAGGGTTCCTGCCCATTGATTCACACGGTCTTCAAGGATGGGGAAGTATTTGAAAACCTGTTGGATATCGTTTCTGATCCCTTTTTGATCCGATCTCGTATAAGCACCCATCAACAGGTTTTCCTTTACCGTAAGCTCTTCAAACACTTCCCTGCCTTCAGGCACATAGGAAATGCCCATGCGCATGATATCTTCGGTATCGTTGCCATCAATCCGTTTACCCATGAACTCGATGACGCCTTTGTCAGGCTGGTCTTCGATCAATCCCATCAGGGTTTTCAGAATGGTGGATTTGCCCGCCCCGTTGTTACCCAGGATTGTGGTGATGGTTCCTGTTTCAACAGAAAGTGAAGCTCCGCGAATGGCGTAAATCAGATCGTAATAGGTTTCTATATTTTTAATCTCAAGCAACGTCGTCAATGTCCTCGTCCTCCCCTAGGTATGCCTTCAAGACTTCCGGATGTTTTTGCACGTACTCCGGGGTTCCTTCCGTGATAGGTTTGCCGAAATTTATCACCAGAATCCGGTCTGAAATATCCATTACCATCTGCATGTCATGTTCAATCAGCAGAATTGTAATTCCCAGCTCATCCTGGATATCTTTAATCCAGAAAATCATGTCCTGCTTTTCTTCGGAGTTCATTCCCGCACATGGTTCGTCCAACAGGAGTAATTTGGGTTCGAGAGCCAGAGCGCGTCCCAATTCCACCAGCTTTTGAGTGCCATAAGGTAACGCACCAACAAATTGATTACGGGCAGCCTGCAGATCCAGAAGATCGATAATCTCTTCGACTTTTTTTCGGTGCCGGGTTTCCTCTTTTCCCGCAAAGGAGTTTTTCCCCCACATCAACCCGCCTCTCAACACTCCTGTTTTGATAAAGATATGCCTGCCCAACATGATATTTTCCATACAGTTCATATTGTTAAACAACTCTATGTTCTGGAAGGTTCTGGCTATTCCCAGGCGGGCAATCTTGTCAGGTTTCAAACCGGTGATATTCTTATCCTGGTAATGAATTGAGCCCTGGTCCGGTTTATAGATTCCATTGATACAATTAAAAAGGGTGGTCTTACCAGCGCCGTTGGGACCGATTACAGAGAAAATTTCTCCCTTTTCAATGGAAAAATTAATCCCTTCCAAGGCTCTTAAGCCGCCAAATGATATCCCCAGGTTATTAATTGAGAAAAATGACATATCGTTTCTGATAAGTTACAAGATTATAGCAAGGCGAGTTGGTGGATCCGCTTCGTTTGACCCATCCTACAACTAAAATCTAACTATTTGATATCTATGTAAAATTCTAAGCAGAATGTTGGGTGGATCAAGGAGTGAAACGACGGATCCACCTTGGTTCAATAGTTGCGACACATTCTGTTCTATTTCTTGGCCTGCCAGTCGTATTCCGGAGCTATCCAGTCGGTCAAACGTTCGGCATTCCCATTTTTGTCTGCGCATCTGGCAATAAACACCGACACCTGGCCTTGGCGCGAAGCCGGATTATCGGGATCGAACTTACCATATTTAACCGGTCCCATGGAGCCCTGGAATTCCAGTTTTTCCAATTCCTGGACCAGTCGCTCCCTGCTTAAATTTCTGCCGGCATTTTTCAATGCTTCCACCAGGGGTTCCGCAAAGGACATTCCGGCGATGTAAAACGTGCCCCAGCGTTCGCCCTTGGCAGCATATTTTTCATATGCCATTTTATAGCGGTTCAGGACCGGATGGTCATCCCCCGGAAGCACGCTAAAAGCCGCTGTAATGACACCAACCCACAATCCCCTGGTGATTTTGACCATAAAGGGATAGTCGGAAACGGTGCTGGTGCTCATGAATTGAGGGCGAAACTTCATAGCTGCTGCTGTGCCGACAATTCTTGCAGCAGAGCCGGGGTCAACCCACAGTAGCACTGCATCTGCTTTTGATTTTCTTAGTTCAGCGACATGAGGTTTGACGTCGGTATCAGCAAGGTTTTTGGGGATAGAAGCAACCAATTTCATACCATATTGGGCAATTTGTGATTCAGCGCCTCTTAATCCGTTTTTGCCGTACTCATCGTTTTGATAAACTATAGCGATCCGCTTTTTATTCATGTTTTCCTTGGCATACTTTACCAATGCTTTCGCTTCGATGATGTACAGGGGGTAGGTTGGAAAAAGGTATCTCTGCGGAGGATCGATCCAAACCAGGGAACCGGCAGCAGGGGTGATCCAGGGTACTTTTCTTTCCATTAAATAATCCTTAACGGCCATCCCCGGTGCTGATCCTACACCGCCAACCCAGGCAAATATGCCGTGATCACTTTCCTGAAGTTGCTTGACTCCAGCCTTCGTTTTTGCGGGATTGTAAGCATCATCAAAATAATGATACACAATTTTTCTGCCGTGGATGCCGCCTTCATCATTGATTAGTTTAAACAATGCATCTGATCCCCTGGCAACCGATCCCCATGGAGCAGCCGGACCTGTTTGCGGTCCCCATTGTCCGATATGAATTTCAGTATCGGTCAGTCCTTCTTCAGCAAGCGCATAACCTGTCAAACAGAATATTGCGGCGATGAATACATAACCCGCTGCAAGCAATTTTGTTTTCATGAGCTCTCCTCTATTGGTTACTTCAGATTCGGGTTGGGTTAAAAAAATGCCTTATCGGTCAGACTTTTTTCACATAATGACGCGCAAACAAACCACTGGGTTTGATGCATAAAACCAGAACGATAATGGCGAAAGCAACGACGGATTTAAATTCAATGGAAACATACCCTCCAAAAAGGTTTTCAATAATTCCTAGCATATAGGCACCTGCTGCAGCCCCCGGAAGTGAGGTCATACCTCCCAATACGGCTGCCGAAAATCCTTTTAACAATGGTCCCCACATCATAAAGGGTTCCATTAAAATCGGTGCTGTAAGCAGGGCTGCGGTACAACCGACCATGGAGGAGATGCCCCAGGTCAGCATCATAATCCGTTTGGTGCGAATTCCCATGATTCGTGCTGCAACCGGATTCTGCTGGGTGGCTTTCATGGCCATTCCCAATTTGGAGTAGCGATAAAATAGAAACAAAGCGAACATAATCAAAATAGCAATCACAAGAGAGAGCATTTCCAGAGTACTAAAATAGGCTCCACCTACGTCAATGCTGTCATAAGGACCAATTGGAAAAGGAAATATCTGCTGATCTGCTCCGAATTTCCAGGAAACCAATCCCAACAGGATAAATTCCATACCAATAGTAATAATGATTAAACCAAGTAGATTAGGTTCTTTAGCACGTCTTAAAACTGCAAATTCCAAAACTGCTCCCAGCAGCAAGGCAAAAAGATAAGCGCAAACAAAGGCGGATAGGAAGGAAAAACCATAGTTTTCCAAAAGCATAAAAGTGAAATAGGAAGATGCTAACGCCATTTCTCCCTGGGCAAAGTTCACCACTTCAGATGTTTTATAAATAATCACCATGGCCAGGGCCATTAACGCATAGGAACTGCCCACTGCGATACCACTCACCACCATCTGGAAGAATTCAAGCATCTGCGTCCTTTTTCTAGTAATTCAAAACGGCCAGGTCATCCAGTATTTTTTTATCCGTATCCAAATACCAAAAAGTCCCAGGGGCTCAAATACCATAATCAGGATCATAATCAGACCCAGTACGATATACTGGATATTGGATACTCCGGTAATGGAAAAATAGCTTTGGGACAACGATTTTAACCAATCTCCAAAATAAGGCAGATCTAAAATGTTTCTTAATTGCAGATCCAGCCAGGAAATCAAGCAGGCGCCTGTGATAGACCCCATGATGGAACCCAATCCGCCAACCACAATATAAGCCAAAAAAGTAATGGACATCACCAGACTGAACAATTCCGGTTCAATAAACCTCAATACAAATGCATAAAGGCCACCGGCCATGCCTGTGTAGAATGCACTGATAGCAAAGGAAAGGGTTTTGTAATATGCCAGATTAACACCCATGGTTTCTGCTGCAACATCTGCATCACGGAGTGCCACAAACGCCCTTCCGATTTTGGTGCGTACCAGGTTTCTGGCAAACCAGGCCAGGAAAATAGTTAGGGGAATCAGTAAAAAATAAAAATCACGATCTGATTCGATATGCCAGCCAAAAAGCGATAGTTCTGGAGTGTGTAGTCCGTTACGTCCTCCGAATAGGTCTATTTTACCAATGATCAAGGTGATAGTAATTCCAAATCCCAGTGTGGCGATAGTCAAATAAGGCCCTTCCAAACGTAACGCCGGAAATCCGATCATAAATCCGAAAAGGGCTGCAATTAGCGCAGCAAGAGGTAAGGCAATGATAAAGGGAAGACCTGCGAGGGACATCAAAACAACTGTGCCATAGGCCCCAATGGCAAAAAATCCGGCGTGACCCAATGAGATCTGCCCGGTAAATCCAACCAGGAGGTTCAATCCAATGGCGACGATGACGTTGATAGCCATGTAATTCGCCATATAGATGTAATAATTGCTGGGCATTACAAACGGAAACACTGCCAGGCCAGCAAACAGGACAAGAAACCAGAATACTACCGTACCGGAACTAAGCAGTCTTACATCCTCGTAGTACTCTCTTTTCATATCCATAAACCGTTCTCCTGAAATCTAAATGATGTGATGGCAAAAAAAGTGGAGACAATAAAAGGCATGAGGAGATGCAACATTATTGCATTGTATTTCCAGCAAGACCAGATCTTTGTTTATGAAGCATGGCTATTATAAAAAAACCTAAAATGTCAAGTTTTTATTGATAATTTACGCTAAAGCTTATCCTTTCAATTTCCTGGTTCCCGATACAGCAAAATATAGGCAATTGTTGTTTCATTTGGTATTTCTGTTTTGACCTGCAGAGCTTTTTCGCTTTTAAACAAGAAATTAGTCGACACTAAAGGTAAGGACCAAGTCGTTTTTGGGTCAGATTTAAGCTTTTAGTCACAACGGGTTTATATCCAACCTAAAAACTATTTTAAGACGTTTTTATGCAGGTCCGGTAGCAGAATATTGATTTCTCTAAAAAGGGGTGTTTAGGCTTGACCGGGTTTGGGTTTGTGATTATTGTTTAAATATATTTTGATTGTTTCCTTTGGGAACCATTGTTTCATTAGCTTTTGAGAATTCTGTGCAAGCGGGATTCGTCGGACTAACCAACCGCAAAACGAGTGAAGTGAAATGAGATGGGCCCAGGGGTTTGGCTACGGCGGGGTTGGTTCCTCGCTTTATGGTGCTTGCACACCGCCAGGCTTCTGGGCTTTTCTCATTTCCGGGGGAGGATCAGGACTGGCGGTGATCTGAAGAAGAATACCACCATGACACCGGTTGTGAATGTCAAAGCTGTCAGGAAGCTTTTTTTAAAAAACTATCCTCCGTTTGTTATTCCGCCTCAGCAAAAACTCATTTACACCGGCAAAGAGGCGGGGGAAGCTCTTGACATTTCCAACCCCGCCTGGCCATTACAACAATCACTGACTAAATCATTGCACGAGCTTGATTCCTTGTCGGTGATCTTCTCAAACCAAACCGATGAAGCATTGGTTCTTATCCAACAGTTCCGTGCACATCCCCATTGTTTCCGATTGTTACGCTGCTATCTGCGGCTAAACAAACCGGAAGTTGCGTCATCCGCCCGGTGGGGCTTGCGAGAGTTGATCCCGCTAATTGCCCCCCGTTGTTCTCGAAAAAAGCTGGGAGGCCTGAAAAATAGAAGATAGCCTTGTTTGCTGAAATATAAAAATAGGTGTATTGTCCACTGGTTTAAACCCTTTGCATTTGTCCCAATAACTTAACCTTTTGTTCTCATATGACATCTTCTCAGAAGGAAGTTCGTAGAAGACTTAACGATAAAATACAAGAATTGAGTAAGAAACTAAAAGATGCCAACAAAAGAGCTGATGAGGCCTTCCTCCGGTTGAAGTTGGTTAAATCTGAATTAAATTCTGAATCAGAAGCAGAGTTCAACATCAATGACCTGGAGTATTTGGAAAAAAAAGCAAAACGGATTAGAAAGAGACTAAGTAAGCAGAAAGAAGTTCCTGAAATGTCTTTGTCACAAGCTATAGCCATCGGTGGCAATGATGACATTATTATCAAATCTTCTTGGCGTAGACCGGAAGAAATTAAATTCATTACAATTAGTCCCGAAGTTAAAATCGTTACTTTTTCAAAAAAAGGGGACAGGTGGATGAAGTCCCAATCCTGGGTAGATGATGCGGAACTCTTTTTAACGAATGACTTTATCTTGACGACAAAAAAAGAAGAAGGAATTATTGATAGATTGAAAAATAGCAATCAAACATGATCAGACAGGGACATTCTATACTTCACAGATTTTACTTAAGGTTCCACTCGATTAATTGAATAGCGATCAAAGCCTTTATCATAACTATACAAGTTAAGTCGATCGTTTTTGTGAAGCGAAGCAATCAAATAACAATCAACAATATCAGTATTTTTCTTGGACCAAAGATCCAGCATAGTTTGAACAATTTTCTTCTCACTGATCTTTATACCTTTAAATGTGATTAGCTTTTTGATGTTTTCGATAATCGCGGGTTTCGGAATGCTGTAAAAGCTTTTCAATACAAAAATAACTTGAAACAAAACGATAAGTTTAAGTTCAACCTTTGTTTCTCCTCTTTCGATCGATTCAAAAAACGAGTACAGGTTTTTGTACTTTTCGCTTTTGTTTTGGGTTAAAAATCGCAATATGACATTTGTATCTAAAAGATCATTCATTTATAAATCCCTCAATGAATCCGTTTTCCGTAGCTTGATCAATGTTCTTTTCTTCAATGTCTGCAGAGTACTGACTAAAAACGCCAAAAAGTTTTTCAGTGAGTGTCCTTGTTTTTTTTGATTTCTTTTTTGGTTTCAAAAGTATTCCAGCGTCTGTTGCTTCAATATCTATCTGATCACCGATTTCAATATGATATTGATTCCGTAGTTCCACAGGTATTACAACTTGACCTTTTGGAAAAATTTTCATTGTTTTGATTTTCGGTTCCATAGTTTACCTCTTTCACTAAAAGTTATACTCATATTGTAAAGATGTATAACCAAAAAAGCAAATAATAATGCACGGGAAAAACATGGAACTAAGGTAAAATCTTTCATTTTGACATTTCTAGTCCCGCTTGATTTTTGAACCAATCGTCGGCAAAATCAATCATCAAACGCGACTCCCTGCTGTTGATTTCCCCAATGAAATCAAATGATATGATGCCTATTTTCAAAACAAGTATGTTCACCTGATTTGTATAGGTCTTATAGAAAATCGGGTCAGGCCAAGCTATGAAACTGTAAATACATAGTAAATCCTGGAAAATGGATCTTTTTGGAGTCTTAAAGCCCCCTTTTTAGCTCCAAAAACGGCCTTTTAAGAATCGCAAGTCTGCTTTATATCTTTATCCTCCCTCTACAAGGAAGTGGATAATTCCTGCAAAGAGCAGGTACAATAGCTTCAAGTGTTGCAATCTGCTATTCCGTCTACGAAAGCATGTCATTACTTAGGAAGAGGCTGGCTGGTTTACTGCTAGCGACAATCCTTTTTTCAGTTTAGCCCGCACCCCTATTAGCTCGGCAATGATACTTACGGCAATCTCAGCCGGAGTATTGGCTCCAATGTTCAGTCCAATAGGACTGTGCACCTTTTCCAGTTCTTCTTTTGTAAATCCTTCCTCTTGTAGAGATTCATAAATGGTGTTTCTCTTGCGTCTGCTTCCGATCATCCCCAGGTAGCCAAATGGCTGTTTTAAGGTTTGTTTCAGGACTGATTTATCGAAAATATGGCTGCGGGTTAGAACAACCAGAAAACTGTTTTCATCAATGTGCAGTTCACTACAACAGGAATCCAGATTTTCGACAGATTTCAATTCAATGGGTTCCGGGAAAAAATCCCTTGAAACCAGTTCGGGACGATCATCGACAACGGTAACATCAAAACCTGTTGTGACACCTAATGCGGCAGTGGTTCGTGAAACATGCCCGGCCCCGAACAGAACCAGGTTTTTGGGGAATAGAAGCGGTTCTGCCCAGTATTTATCCTCTTCTATGGCAATCAATCCAGGTTTTCTTGATTCGGGAATCGTGGAATGAATCTGGTGCAACAAAGTTTCGGAACAGGCAAGATCTCCATGAGTTACAACGCTACCTGCAGCCAGTCCCTTGCATAATACGCAGGTGCCGTCGGAGTTTTCATCCAGTTTGAAAATAAAGGTGGCTTCTTCCCTTTGTTGATAAACCTTTGTTACAGCCTCATAAAACAAGACATTCTTATCATCAGCTTGGATGTACTCAAGGACTATGGTCATATTGCCACCGCAGATCATCGAATTGGACTCGAAGGTCTGCTGGGTCATATCGAATTTTTGCAGCAGTGAAGATTTTAATTCAAACAGTGTTTTACCGGCTTCTATAGACTTGGCTTCCACCAGACCCCCGCCTATTGTACCCTGAGTTGTGCCGTCTTCAAGGATGATTAATCGGGCTCCGGCCTCCCTGGGGGTAGATCCCTTGTGTTTGATCACTGTGGCCATCACCAGATGCCGTCCTGATTTCAGGTACTTGACGGTAGCTTTGATAATGTCTTTCATGGCATAATTTGGTTAGTTTAAGATTTGCTGTGCAAATGGAGTTAATTAATATTCAGATGGCTATTTGCTCCAATGCGTTACGTTTTGGTCGTATTTCACACTATGTTAGTTGAATGATTCAATTTTCTCAGCAGAAAAAAGAAATTACGGGAATTATTCTGGCTGCCGGTGCAGGAAGCAGGATGAAACAGACCAAACAGCTCCTTTTCTATTGCGGAAAACCGCTGCTGCAACATGTCATTGATGCCGCCACAGGATCGTTGCTGTCGAAGGTAATTCTGGTCCTGGGACATGAGGCTGAGACAATCAAGAAAAGAATCGAATTAAACGATGTTGAGACTATTCAAAACCTGCATTATCAGTCCGGACAAAGCAGCTCTTTAAAAGTTGGTTTATCGGTTGTCTCCAAAACATGTGAAGCCGTGATTTTCTTGTTGGGCGATCAGCCGTTGATTAGCAGCGACATTATTGATCTCATCATTCAACGATACATAAAAACAGATTCGCCTCTTATTGTTCCCAAAATGAATGGCATAAGAGGGAATCCTGTATTGATAAACAGATCCCTTTTTAAGGAACTGGAACAACTCAGGGGCGATACCGGGGGAAGAGAGCTTTTCAAGCGACACCAGGAGGTTATCGAATACCTGGATATAGAAGCAGATGCGATTGTGACGGATATTGATACACCAGAGGATTACCAAAGGTTATTAAAGCGGCAAGGGGTTAAGTGAAACAAAGTCTGGTCAAGCAAATCGAGGCAATTCTACCATCACCAAAAGCCGTGGTTGCTGTTGTGGGGGCGGGCGGTAAAACAACTTGTGTGTACCGGCTGGCAGAATACTTGATTGCAGCCCAAAAAAAAGTACTTGTCACAACAACCACCAAAATGTTTCATCCCCAATATGAAAAAAGAGATAACTGGAAATTGTTCCCGGGACCGTTTCATGGGGCGGAAATACGTTGGCCAAACATAGGCAATCAAATCGATATTGCTGCCCTGACAGTCGACCGGAACCAAAACAAACTGATAGGCTTTGCTGCCGATGAAATCGATGAAGCAGTCAATGAAGGCAGGTATGACTATATCCTGGTTGAAGCAGATGGGGCCAAGCAGAAACCTATCAAGGCTCCGGCCCCCCAAGAACCGGTTATTCCCGGGACTGCTTCAATCATAATTGGGATAGTTGGATTGGACAGCCTGGGAAAGCCAATCAACGAAGCTAACGTTCATCGCCCTGACCTTCTTGCAGATTTGACTTCGCAGCCCTTGGGAAGTCATATAACCGAATCCACATTGGTGAAGCTGATCTGTTCTCAAAGTGGTTTGTTTAAGAATTCTCCCGACTCCAGTCGAAAAATCGTTGTGCTAAATAAAGCTGATAATGAAGAGATAACTAACCGGGGAAAAATGGTTGTAGATATGCTCAAGAAAGAAAAAGGCTGCGAGGTAAGTATTCATCAAACAATGGTGGGAAACTTTGCATAAACCGATTTATAGAAAAGCATCTAATGTTATTTGCTCTTTCTCCCAATCCAACCTTCCGACGGCCACATAGGGCCGCCCTACCGTTTGTATCCTGCTTCAATCAAGATTCTGATGAATCAGTGGTAGGGTAGCCTAAGGCCCTACCGACAGGATTTTGATAAAGATGATGGGCGACAAATTGCCCATCCTACAAACTCTAAATGTTTGAATTTACGGGGAATGCTGTGTGGATTACAGAGAGGATTAAGCGAAGTGGGTCCACCAACTTCATTGTGACAAAGTCTGAGTAGTAAAAAACCGCTCAAGGATTCTGACAGATCCTTCACTGTCGTTCAGGATGAGACGTACAGTCATGATCTTTGTGATTCAAAAATAATGTGCAAAGGTGTGAATATAGATTTTAGATTAATAAATGCCTATATCTCACAATCCCCAAATAAATCATCAATCACAAATCTAACTTCTAAAATATCGTCTTTCTCCCATGATGTGGGTGGCTTCGATGGAGCGATCGTCTCCCAGGGTCATCAGCAAAAACAGCTTTTGTTCCGTCGTTTCACACAAAGCCATGCGTCGTTGAATGAGTGGTGTGGCATCCAGATTGAGCACGATGAAGTCTGCTTCTTTTCCGGGTTGAAAATTTCCGATATCTTCATCCAACGCTAAGGCTTCGGCTCCACCCAAGGTAGCCAGATAAAAGGCTTTATAAGGTGAAAGCGTCTGGCCTTGCAGTTGGAGGATTTTGTAAGCTTCCCCCAGAGTTCTCAGCATGGAAAAACTGGTTCCACCACCAACATCTGTCCCTATTCCGGTTTTGATTTTATGGGATTTTGTTTGCTCCAGATTGAATAACCCGCTACCAATAAATAAATTGGAAGTCGGACAGAAAGAAACGGCAGCATCGTTCTGGCTCAAACTGGTATAACTTTCCTCGGGCAAGTGAATGGAATGAGCAAAAACAGAGCGATCTCTAACCAGGTTGTGCTTGTCATAAACATCCAGGTAGTTTTTGCTCCAGGGAAACAATTCAGAGACAAATTGCACTTCAGCTACGTTTTCGGCTAGATGCGTATGCAAATACAATCCTTCCGCCTTATTGAGAAGATCAGAAGCCTTTTCCAGTTGCTCTTCTGTTGAAGTGACGGCAAACCTGGGTGTTACGGCATATGAAATTCTGCCTCTCTCATGCCATTTTTTAATCAAATCCAGTGAATCCTCATAACCCTGTTCAGGTGTATCCCGGAGAAAATCCGGGGCATTGCGATCCATTAGGACCTTTCCGGAGATCATTCTCATGTTTAGCTGCAAGGCCTTTTGGAAAAAGATCTCAGCAGACTGTTTGTGAATGGTTGGCATGACCTGGGCTGTGGTCGTACCGTTTTTGAGAATCTCCTCAAAGAAGAAGTTGACAACTTCTGTGGCATAGCCGGGATCGGAGAATTGGCCCTCCTTGGGAAAGGTGTAAGTTTCCAGCCAATCCAGCAACTGCTTTCCAAATGACCCGATGATATCTGTTTGTGGGTAGTGCAAGTGGGTGTCTACAAATCCCGGAAGAATGATTTTACTTCCATAATCGGTAGTCTTAATCCCTTCCGGGATCAGCTTTTTCATTTTTTCGGCAGGGCCCACCGAGTATACATAGCCGTTCTCGATAAACAATATCCCGGGGTCAAAAACTTCCACGCAGGAAGCCTCGGACGATTGAAATGGGTCAGCCACAAAATGAACAATCGTTCCCTGAACGGCCAATGTTTGATGAGGCATAGGTAGTTTTCCGTTTTAATGATTGAACTGTTTGACAATGCATTCTTTAGGATTCAGTTTAGCCTGATTTGACTGTGTGTTATCAGTTATCGGCTATCAGTTTGTTGAACAACTGCTCGAGAGTGGGAGCTGGCATGGAAAAACATCTTTTTATCAAGCAGCAACCTTTATTTGAAATGCAACAATAAAGAAAGCGGAGCTTTCACGTAAGACTGATAACGGATAACCGATAACTGATCACTATATCTTGAGATACTTGTTTTGTGAGGCATGAACATGAAACATGGTCGATTCAAACAAAAAGCAAAAACTAACTTATTTAAGAATATCGGTGATGCTGGAACCGTTGGTGGCTCGAATTTTTTTTAGATAGTTGTAGACTGTGAAATTGGTAACTCCCAGCTGTAGAGCAACCTGATTAATGACTCCCTTGATCTGAAAAATACCTTTTCTTTCCAGAATCCTTACAAGATTGATTTTTTCATCTGTCGTCATGGTGGCAGGTCGTTTCCCAACCTCTTTTACTGCTTCTTCGAAAAGGGTCTCAATGGTGTTGTCCACGGAGAAGGCGAGTTTCTCCGAAATAGGTTTCGATTCCTTGTCCGGTTTTATTCCTGCAAACATTTCCAAAGCCTGCAGAGCGTTGAGATAATCGGTTACATCAAAATTAATGCAAAAGGCAGCAATCACCTCCCCTTGTTCATTGCGAATAAAAATCGTGGTGGATTTAATCTCCCTGCCATCGTCCGTGATACTCTTGAAGGCATATTTGTCTTTTACATCATTGCCATGATTAACAATTTCCTTGATAACGGCATCAGTGACCGGAGAGCCGAGTTGGCGATTCGTCACGTTTCCGGTGATATAAACCAGGGAATGGGTGACATTTTTGAGATCGTGAATGGCCACTTCGCAGTTGCTACCGAAAGTGTTGGTAATTCCATCCGCAATCTGTTTCAGAGATTCAATGATAAAATGATCTTTGTTCATAATGAATTCAGGAACTGAGATGTTTTAATTAGCATTGACGTCATTTTGTAGCGTGTTACCCCGGAATATACCGCTCATCCAAAGACCTATCTTCTCTTTACTGGTGTCATTTACGTTCACGGAAGGCGAAATTTTGCCTCCGGAAATCACTACCAGGCGATCGCAGATCTCGAATAGCTCATCCAGTTCTTCCGAAACAACTAACACGGCAGTACCTTTGTTGCGTAGCTCAATAATCGACTGTCTGATCAGGTTAGCCGCACCTACATCAACTCCCCAGGTTGGTTGGGAAAGGATAAGGAGGGCAGGTTTTTGAATGATCTCCCTTCCGGTGATAAATTTCTGCAGGTTGCCACCGGAAAGACTGGTTATGGGATCATTTACATGTCCACATTTGACATTAAAATCGCAAACACATTGGGCCGTAAATTCTGAAACATTGTTGTTTCGTATTAAACCATAGCGAATCATACCCAGCCGGTGTGCGGTTAATAATCCATTGCTGGTTATAGACATACCTGGCACAGCTCCACATCCGATGCGCTCTTCAGGTACGAATCCCAGTCCCAGGTCTCTGCGGGCACCAGGACCCAAATGCCCTGCTTCTGTACCGCAAATCATGACATTTTCAGGTGTTTTAGCCAGTTTTTCTCCGCTCAATGCGGCCATCAGCTCACGTTGACCGTTCCCCGAAATGCCGGCGATACCGAGTATTTCTCCGGATTCCACGTGAAAAGAAACATTGTCGAGGTCGGTTCCAAAACGATCATCCGCTTTGCTGGAGAGCTCGTTAACCTCCAATTGGTTATCGCCTTGAAAAGTCCTGGGCGGAGGAGAACAGACCGGAAGCTCGTGACCGATCATCATTTTTGCCAGGCTGGATGCCGTTTCCTTATCCGGCTCTGCGTTACCGGTAACCTTACCGCCACATATAATGGTAGCTTTATGACAAAGCTCCTGAATCTCATCCAGTTTGTGGCTGATGTATAAAATGCTGCAACCTTCCTCAGACAGTCTCCGCAAGGTTTCAAACATTTTTTTAACAGCCTGCGGAGTCAAAACGGATGTAGGCTCATCCATGATGAGCAATTTCGGTTTTTGCAGGAGGCAGCGTACAATTTCCACTCGTTGTCTTAAGCCCACAGTAAGCGAGTGTACAAGTCTTCTAGGGTCAAGTGGTAAGCCGTATTGTTCTGAAACCTCTTCAATACGAGCGGACAGAACCGGTATATTTCTTTCCCCATCCATTGCCAGTGCAATGTTTTCAGCCACTGTCAGCGTTTCAAACAGTGAAAAATGTTGAAACACCATGCCGATGCCCAGCTTTCTGGCAAAAGCAGGGTTACTAACGACAACAGCTTGACCCTCCCAAAAAATCTGACCTTCATCCGGTTTTGCCACACCATAAATGATTTTCATCAGGGTGCTCTTACCAGCCCCGTTTTCACCAAGAATGGCATGAATCTCACCGGGAAGAACCTTTAAATTGATGGCATCATTTGCCACAACAGCAGGGTATATCTTGGTGATATTGACTAATTCCAACCGGGGAGTGTTTTCCATGGGAGAGGTTTTTACTTCGTTAAAAAAAATGGTAACTGTTTTTCAAATTTTAGATAAATTCGGATAACGAACGGTAGGGCGGGGCTACGTCCCCGCCGACCAGCTATTTTTATGCTAAACCTGAGAAACATTGCATAAAATTAATTCATGCAAAACTATTTAACGTTTTTTTTATTCTACCAAAAAAGTAATTCGGCGGCCACGTAGGGCCGCCCTACCGTTCGATCTGGGAATTTAAAGAACTCGGTTGAATACTCAAGGATTGCTGCTTTATCATGTCAACAAAACCATTTGATCTTGATATCTTGTATGTTGGTGGATCCGCTGCACTTGATCCACCCTACAATAGACTTATTTCGGCAATTGCCCCTGAACACCATTCACATAGTAATTCATGTTCAGAAGCTGCTCGTCGGTCAACACTTTACCTTCTTCAGCAACTGTTGTTCCATCTTGCGCCTGAATCGGACCGGTGAACGGATGAAATTTTCCGAAAGCGATCATGGCTTTGGTGCGATTCACCTGTTGCTTGGTTTCTAAAGGCACAACTTTGTTAAGAGGAGCGATTTTGATCATGCCTTCTTTAATTCCACCCCAGACCTGGTTTGATTTCCAATTGCCTGCCAGCACGTCTCCGGCCACCTTGGAGTAATACTTATCCCAAACATGCATAGTCGCTGTCAGATGAGCTTTCGGACCGTATTTGGACATATCGGAATGATAGGCCACTGAAAAGACACCTTTTTCTTCTGCAACCAGGGTGGGAGCTGTTGAATCCGTATGATGGGTTACAACATCGGCACCCTGAACGATTAATGTCTCTGCAGCTTCACGCTCTCTTCCAGGATCAAACCAGGAGTTTACCCAGATGACTTTGACTTTCACATTTGGATTGTTCTTTTGCGCACCAAGGGTGAAGGCATTGATCCCTCGAATAACTTCAGGAATAGGGAAAGCAGCTACGTATCCCAATACATTGGATTTTGTCATTTTACCGGCGACCAATCCTGTCAGGTAACGTCCTTCATAAAATCGGCACATGTAGGTTCCGACGTTGGGTGCAGTCTTGTAGCCGGTGGAATGTTCAAAAAACTTCTTCGGAAACAAGCGGGCAACCTTGAGTGTTGGATTCATATAGCCGAACGAAGTAGTGAATATCAAATCGTGTCCGCTTTGAGCCAGATCGCGGATCACTCGTTCCGCTTCGGCACCTTCCGGTACATTTTCGATGTATTTGGTTTCAACCTGACCCGGATAGGCATTTTCCAATGCGATTCTGCCGAGGTCATGCTGATAGGTCCAACCGGCGTCACCAATCGGGCTCACATAGACAAATCCGACTTTAAGTTTTTCCTGGGCCGCTGCACTAAAACAGATGCCGAGAATCAGAACTGAAGTGATTGCTGCTTGAAACAGTTTTTTAAACATTTCTCTTCTCCTTATTTTTTAATTAAGATTCCGGATGAAAGGCTGTACCCAATGAAGCAGGGGCGTTCAGCCGGATTGTGTTGATATCCCTGGAAATAAATACCAAGACAACAATTGTTGCCAGATAAGGCAACATCGATAGGAATTGTGACGGTATATCGATGCCAAATCCCTGGATATGAAACTGAATGATGGTGACACCACCAAACAAATAGGCTCCAACCATCACCCTTGCAGGGCGCCAGGTGGCAAAAACCACCAGAGCAAGGGCTACCCAACCTCTACCGGATGTCATTCCTTCCACCCACATGGGAGTGTAAGCAATGGCCAGATAAGCACCCCCAATCCCTACCATGGCACCACCAAACAACACAGAGAGATAGCGAATGGTATTCACTGAAAAACCCAAAGCATGTCCGGATTGCGGCGATTCTCCGACTGCTCTGAGGATCAGTCCAGGTCGACTTTTATACAGGAACCAGTTAAGACCTGCAAACAGTAAGAATGACAAATATATCAGTACGTCAAAAGAAAAAACCAAGCGTCCGAGTATTGGAATGTCACTCAACAGAGGTAAATGGACTTTTGGCAAAGCTTCCAAGGCGATACTGGTATACTCCAGTCCTATGAAAGCACTCAGTCCTATACCAAAAATAGTTAAGGCCAGCCCAGTAGCAACCTGGTTTGCCATCAAGGTGATGGTGATAAAGGCAAATATTAAGGCCATCAAGACGGCAGCTGCCATACCTCCCAAAACCGCCAACAACAAGCTTGCTGTTTTTGCTTTGACGATAAAAGCAGTAACGGCTCCAACCAGCATCATCCCTTCCACTCCCAGGTTTAATACCCCTGATTTTTCGGTGATTAATTCTCCCAACGATGCGTAAACCAAGGGCGTACCTGCAGCAATGGCAGCGATAAAAATGGATATGATGGTGTCAACGCTCAAACAGGCTCTCCGGTAATTATTTGTAATATTCGATTAGTGCAATTGGCGCTATTTAGCCACGCGCACAGCTTATTTTAGATTGGCTGATCAATTCGATTGGTTACTAGCCATCAGTGTCGTCCCTACAGGACTCATCTGATATTAGGTATCTATTTCCAGCGGTTTACACCGCTGGCTACTATTGTGTCATCCCTTCGGGATTATCCATTAAAAGACCAAATCGAACTGATAGTAAGCTCCGTAGGAGCGAAATATAGTAGCCAGTGGTTTTAACCACTGGTTTGAGTGCCTCTTACATGCAATTAGTCCCATAGGGACGGCACCCAGGTTGATTCAGTTTAACTTTTTGCTTCAGCGATGTTTGATTTCTTCCAGGATTTTATTTTGATTCGATAGTTTACCAGCAAATCAGTTGCTAAAAGGTAAAACAATAGCATTCCCTGGAAAACCCCGGTAACAGCGGAAGGTAAATCCAGATTCATTTGTCCCGATTCACCACCCAGGTACAAAAGTGCCATTAATAGGCTGGAAAGTAAAATGCCCAGTGGATGCAACCGTCCGACAAAAGCAACAATAATGGCAGCGTAACCATAACCGGGAGAAACCTGTGGCAGGAGTTGTCCGATAGGTCCGGATACTTCCATAACGCCAGCCAACCCGGCAGCCATTCCTCCGGAAAGCAGTCCCACCCAGACCAATGATTGATGCTTAAATCCAGCATAGTGGGCAGCCTTGTGGGCTAGCCCGGCAACCTGAATCTGATAGCCGATAAAACTCTTTAGGAGAAATATCCATCCGGCCAGGACGATAAGCAATGAGACAAGAATGCCAACATGAAGTCTGGTTCCATCCAGTATAATGGGGAGCAATGCGGATGGCTCGAACAGCCTGGATTGGGGAAAACCATACCCGCTCGGATCTTTCCAGGGACCGTGAACCATATAGCTGAGCAGCAGAAGCGCTACATAGTTCAGCATCAGACTAACCAGGATTTCATTGGTGTTGAAGCGGGTTTTCAAAAAAGCGGGAATGGAAGCCCAGGCCATTCCTCCCAAACAGCCTGTGATAAACATCAGGGGAATAATATAAAAAGCATCACTTTGAAAAAAGTACAAAGCTACTCCGCTTCCCGCTATAGCTCCAACAGCCAGTTGCCCTTCTGCTCCAATATTCCAAATGTTTGCCCGAAAACCAATGGCAAGTCCCACGCCGATTAACATCAATGGAGATGCCTTTATCAGTAGCTCTCCCAAACCATAAAAATCGTTGATCGGTTCAATAAAGAAGGTATGGAAGGCAACCAGGGGATTTTTCCCGAGAATAGTGAAGATAATTATACCACTGACTGCCATCAGTAAGGCAGAAACCAGGGGAGACCCGTACTTCATAACATGCGAAGGCTGGGGCCGAGGCTCAATCTGCAAACGTATCAATACTATACCTCTTCCAGACTTTTTTCCACGGCACTGACAATGCTTTTGTAGCCTGTACAGCGGCAGATGTTTCCAGCATGCTCCCGGCAAATATCATCCCTGGTTACTTTCTGGCCTTTGTATTTTTCCACAAAAGAGGCCGAAGCCATGACAAAACCCGGCGTACAGAAACCACATTGAACGGCGCCTTCCTCAACATAGGCGTTTTGTACCACGGAAAGTTCTCCTTCTTTGCTTTCACCTTCCACAGTGCGGATCGATTTATTATCTGCCCAAACAGCCAGATAGATGCAGGCATCAACCAGCAGGTCATCAATCAACACGGAGCAGGCTCCGCATTCTCCCACACCACATCCCTGTTTGACGCTGATAAGCCCCAGGTCATCCCGCAATACTTCCATTAGGGATTTTCGTACATCCACAGACAGACTGCGTTGTCGGCCATTTACGGTTAGTGATATGCTTTGGTTCACTGGATATTTCCTCCTGCTTGTTGAATGGCTTTGGTAACGACCCGACCAGCCAGTGCTTGAATGATTTGTAATCGGAATTCCTTGCTTGCCCGCCATGAAGTTCTAGGAGTTACTTCATTCACAACCTGGTTTTCAATGTCGGAGATCAGAGACTGTGAAATTTTTTGACCGATAGCGGCTTTTTCCGTATCCGGACATCGAATCGGTGTTGGAGCAGCCACGCCAAACGACAGTCTTAAATCTTCCAGAGTATCTCCTTTAACACGGCATATGGCTGCACAACCAATAGTCGCGATATCCATGGCATTACGCATGGCATATTTATGATAATACCCCGAGGTTTCCTCATAATCTTTGGATCGAATCAAAAATGCCGTCAGGATTTCACCCGGCTTGATATCGACCTTTCCCGGTCCAAGATAAAACTTGGAGATCGGGATGAAACGCTGCCCCGCTGGTCCTTCAACCTTCAACTCGGTGTTCAGGCACATCAAGGCAGAAGCGCTATCGGCGCTGGTCACCCCATTACAAATATTTCCGCCAATGGTAGCAACATTACGGACTTGGGGTCCTCCCACTGTTCCCGAGGCCAGTGCCAGGATAGGGATGTGTTGGAGTATAATATCCGACTGCATGGCTTCGCTGAAAGTCACGGCAGAACCGATATAAATAGTTCCGTCATCTTGAATCTTCTGTACTTTCAGCTCTTCCAAACCATGAATATCTACCAGATGCTGAAATGCTTTTTTCCCCTCTCGCAGTCGGATTAGCACATCCGTTCCGCCCGAGAGAAGCCTGGCATCACTGTTGGCTTTTAAGAGTTCAATGGCGTGATCAATCGATTCGGCTTTTTCGTAGCTTTTAATATGAAACATGTGAACCTTTCATTTTATTCAATCAGTCCTTGTTCTTTGAAACAGCGGTACAGGACTTGTGGAGTCATCGGGAGCTCGTTTACTGCAACACCCGTAGCATCTAGAATAGCATTGCGAATGGCAGGCGGAGGAGAAATTATAGGCGGCTCTCCCAGTGATTTATTGCCGTAAGCAGCCGTTGGTTCAATGGTCTCTACAAAATCAGTGTGAATATCAGGGATGTCGGTGAAAGTCGGTACTTTGTAATCGAGCATATTGTTGTTATGAACCCAGCCAGTCTTTTCATCGATCAATACTTGCTCGGAAAGAGCTGCGCCAATAGCCATGGCGACACCCCCTTCAACCTGACCTCTTGCCATCACGGGATTTAAAATCACGCCGGAATCATGGATATTGTAGATTTCGTTAATGTACACCTTGCAAAGAGCGATATCGACAGTGATATCCACAAAAGTACATCCAAATGAGGGCGCATTGGTCGTGGTTTTATGGGATACATCAGCAGTGATTTGTCCACCCTTGTCTTTATCGTAGTACGAGTTCAAGGCCAGATCTTTTAAAGAAATCACAGCTTTGCCATCCCCTTTGAGGTGGACAATATCGTCTTTTACGATGGATAGTTCATCTGCAGGAAAACCGGTCAACACTTCGGCAAAATCCAGGATTTTCCCCTTCAATTCGGTAGCGGCTTTAAAAACAGCATTACCAACAACATAAGCCTGTCGGGATGCATACGATCCTGTATCAAAAGGCGTGACATCCGTATCTTGGGTTGACACGATATGTACGTCTTCCACAGAAATTCCAATTGTTTCTGCCGCCATTTGGGCGACTGTTGTATCGGAACCCTGTCCAATTTCCGTGGCTCCTGTCTGCACGTGGATAGAAGCATCCTGGTTAAGGATAATTCTGGCTCCGGCAATTTCTACACAAACAGGGTAGGTACCTGTGCCGTAGCTAAAACAGGCTACTCCCAAGCCTCTGCGTTCGTTTCCTTGATTCTGATTGGTATAAGCCGGCTTTTTTTCGTCCCAATGAATCAACTTTCGACCTTTCTCCAGACACTCCACTAAGCCACAGCTGGAGATGGGCTTTTTATTGAATGGATTTAAATCACCTTCCCGAGCTGCATTTTTCATTCTGAATTCGACGGGATCGATTTTTAGGCTTCGTGCGGTGTCGTCAATGGCGCTTTCGAGGGCAAAGATGATTTGTGGAGAACCATACGCCCTCATCGCACCTCCCACCGGTATATTGGTGTATACTGTGCGTGCGTGGTAACCGATGGCCATCCTCGGATAAAGCAGGCAGCTTTTGCTTCCTGCCGCTGCCACAATGGAATGCCCGTGAGAGGCATATCCGCCTGTCAGCGAGACTACTTCCATCTGTCTTGCCAGCAGAGTTCCGTCAGATTTGGTTGCCAGCCTGACGTCAAGATTCATGGGATGGCGATTTCTAGTGCAAAGCATGCACTCTTCCCGGGTCAGGGTGATTCTAACGGGTCTCCCATCCAACTTGCCGGTTAAAAAAGCGACCATCGGCTCCAGAACAACATCCTGCTTATTACCGAATCCACCGCCAATGTAAGGTTTGATAACCCGAACCCTGCCCCAGGGGATGTCCAGTGCCTGACCTACCACCCGTCTGGCAATATGAGGTATCTGGGTGGATGAAACGATGACAATGTGTTTGAGATCGTCCATGTAGGCAAACGCCGTATGATTCTCAATATGGAGATGCTGAACCATATTGGTTTTATAGCTATCTCCATACACCAGATCTGCCTTTTGCAGAGAGTCTTGGATTGACCCGCCGCACTCAAATTGATGCTCTCCAACTACATTGGATGTTCCCCCATGGATGGGGATGGCATCCATAGCCAATGCTTTTTCGGCGGTAGTCAGAGCAGGAAGTTCTTCATATTCGACTTCGATTAGCTCCAGCGCTTCTTCTGCAATCAGTTCATTTTCCGCCACCACCACGGCAATTTCGTCTCCCAGGTGATGGATATCGCTGGTTAGTAACAGTTTATCGGCTACATCGGCATGAGCCGGGTCCATGGAATAGGGGTGACCAGCCGTGGCGATTTTAATTTGGGGAACATCGGAAAAGGTAAAAATCGCTTCCACTCCTGCTAGTTCCCTGGCCTTGGATATATCAATTTTCTTAACCTTGCCGTGGGCAATGGTGCTGCGGAAGTATTTGGCCGTTAACATGCCTGGTCGGTAAAAATCGTCCGTGTATTGAGCCCTTCCCGTCACCTTGGCTACAGCATCTACACGATCTACCGCTTTTCCAATTGCTTTCATTTTTATTCTGTTTTTGATGTTGGAACTTGGATTTTAAATTTACAGGATGTGAAAGCTACGCTTTCCGTATGCATCAAAATCACATGAATGTTTACATAATTATAAGCTAATTGCCATCTGCTAACGGCCAATTGCTTCTATCTATTGAACTCCGACAAAACGGCTTCCAATACCGCACCGCCTATGGCGCGGGCTTTTTCTGAAACAGTGCTGCAATATTCAAGTTTCCCTCTCGGATCAATGTCCCCGAGTTTGTATCTGGTTTTAACCTTGATTTGGCTTCTGATTAATCCCCTGATGATACCATCGATCTCTGATATAATTGGTTTATTGTTAACATGGCCAACAATCTCGCCCGATTTAACCGGTTCACCTATGGCACGATCACTGGAAAACATGCCATCTGCCGGAGATCTCAGCACCCTTTCGGAGGTATAGTTGCCAATTTCCCCGGGAATGCCTGTGTCCGGTTCGGCAGTTCCGTGCTTTATGACCCGGCCCAAATCATGTCCGCGATTCGTTTCGATTACAGCATGTACATCCCCACCAGCAGTAAAACCGGGTCCCAGGCCGATCACAAATGCGGCGTCATTAACGCCGGTTCCGAGGTTCTGCTTGGCAAGAACGGCATCAACAACCATGTCAAAAGACCTACGCTTGAGGCTGTGCCACTGGGGATCAACCATGATCGCAATCTGCCTTTTTTTCCAGGTTTTTTCGATTTCTGCCGGGCTTGATATCAGCCTGGCATCGATTCCTTCTACGGTTTGGATACCTTCATAAACAGCCTCACAAAATGAAACCCGACGCCTTACAGCCAGGGGTTTTTCGACTTCCAGCATCACTATCTGCCTTAAGTTAGCGGCATGCAGTCTGCAGGCAACCCCACTCGCCATTTCGCCAGCTCCTTTGATGCAGATGGTTAATTCTGAAAGCGGTTTCCCTGTCATTCAGACACCTTGCCCAAAGCTCTTAATATCTTCTCCGGTGTAAACGGCCACTCTCTCATCCAGATGCCTGTTGCATCGTGAATAGCAATGGCAATAGCGCAGGAAGCTCCGTTGGTGCTCACTTCCGAAATTGATTTACCTCCGAAAGGACCGTAAGGGTCGTCCGTGCGAACAAACTTCACTTTGAAATCTTCCGGTTCGTCACCTACCATGGGAACCCCGTAACTCTGGAGTTCCGGATTTAGGCAATTGCCCTTCTCATCCATTTTCATCTCTTCCCACAAGGTATGACCGATCGATTTTAGTACCCCTCCGTAAACCTGACCTTCGGCTAATTCCGGATTGATTGGTGTTCCGCAATCCATGTAAGCATGGTATCTCTGCACCTTCACATGCCCGGATTTGGTATTCACGGCGACCTGGCAAAAATGAGCACCGTAAGGTAAGGCTGTATCATGGGTGGTATAGGAAGCATGACCGGAAAGCTGTCCTCTACCGGTCCCGCTCTCGGCTTTGTGCACAATCTCATAAAAGGAAAGGGAGTTCTTCTTTCCTTTTACCCGGGCCGGGTATTCCAGGGTTAAATCTGTTAGTGGTTCCTTTAGCATATCGGCGGCGGCGTCCAATATTTTTGACTTTAAATCTTCCGCTGCGCTTTTAACGGCGTTTCCGGAAAA
This sequence comes from SAR324 cluster bacterium, assembly GCA_028282825.1. GTDB lineage: Bacteria > SAR324 > SAR324 > XYD2-FULL-50-16 > XYD2-FULL-50-16 > JAHJTV01. The sequence continues at coordinate 3,941 of JANQGZ010000019.1, read as the reverse complement.
ATAGGTGCCGCTGGAAGCATACGCTCCGGTATCAAATGGAGTATGATCGGTATCTCCTGAAATTACAGTAGTTTTATCCAGTTCCGAACAAAGCACTTCTGCAGCAATTTTTGCACATAAGGTGTCCAAGCCTGTGCCGATATCAGCTCCTCCCGTGTGAACAATCAGGGAACCATCGGAAATCAGGGTGACTCTTGCGTTGGATTGATCCAATCCCGGCAATCCGGAACCTTGTTGCACAATCACCATGCCTTTGCCGATGGCAACATCGGGATCGTCACTTTTTTCCTGTTGGCCGTAATTGAATTCCTTTTTACCGATCTCCAGAGCTTCATCCAGTCCGCAACTGGCAACCTCAACCACTGCTCCCTCGGTTCCTTCTCCCAGGCAGCGTAAGATTTCCAGGACGGATCCTTCCGTGACACGGTTTTTATCGATCAATTGTCCATGATCGACTTCCAGCTCGTCAGCCAATTCAGCAAGGGCTGTCTGCAAAGCAAATGAGCCTTGCGGTGCCCCGTAACCCTGGTAAGCACCCGTTGGGTAGATGTTGGAATAATAAACCCGGACATCAAAAGACATGTTGGGGCAGGTGATTAAAGGCAATGATTTTGAGCAGGCGTTCATGGGTACGGTTAAACAATGGTTGCCATAAGGTCCTGTATTGGCGCGGACTTGCATGTCGATTGCCGTTAAAGTGCCATCTTTTTTTGCACCAAGTTTAACTGTAATGTTCATCGGGTGGCGGGAACTACAGGCAATAAACTCCTCTTCCCTGGTATATTGATAAAATACAGGTAGCCCTGTTTTCCAGGTTGCGAAGGCTGCAATGTCTTCCAGCAAAATATCCTGCTTGGAACCGTAACCTCCACCAACTCGCTCCTTGACAACCCTGACACGATTTTCACTGATTCCCAGGATTTTGGCGATGTTTCGTCGCAGATGCCAGGGGACTTGCGTAGAGGCATGAATGACGAGTCTTTCACCTTCCATACGTGTGTATACGGTATGGGGCTCACAAGGAGTACAGTGTACCTGGGCAGATCTGTATTCTCTCTCGATTACCACATCTGCATCTTTGAACCCTTTTTCAGTATCACCAATGTCGTTCTGTACGCTGGAAGCCAGGTTTTTGTGGGGATCAGCCCCGATCGGAAAGGGATAAATCACTTTCCCATCCCTGTCATCCGCTTTGGATTGTATTTCCTCAAGATTGTCCGGAGCTCCGCTCAAAAAATCGATATAACTGTTATGCACAACAGGAGCATTGCCGGCAGTCGCATCCTCAATCGAGAAAACCGGGTCAAGAATTTCATAGTCCACCATGATTCTGGAAAGCGCTTTGACTGCAATCTCTTCGGTTTCAGCAACAACGGCTGCTACCCGGTCTCCCACGTGCCGCATCTTTTGTCCAAACATTTTTTTGTCATGGGGAGAAGGCTCGGGGAATCCCTGACCGGCGGTGGTAAAATACACATCAGGGCAGTTTTTGTAAGTAATTACCATAACAACGCCGTTCATCTTTTCCACGGCTTCCGTGTCTATGGATTGGATATAGGCATGGGCGTAGGGACTGCGTAACACTTTAACCACCAAGCTTTCCGGCTGTACCATGTCTTCCACATAGGCACGTTTGCCTGTTACCAGTTGCGGACCATCCACTTTCGGTCGTACTTTTCCGACATGTTTTAGTTCAGGTAAAAACTCTTCAGCGATACAGGCAACATAATCGGGATCTGCCATCCGTTCCTTAACCAGTTCGATAGCTTTGAAATAGGCGCTGTACCCTGTATCTCGAATAAATATGCAGGAAAGAGCTTCAACAATATCTTTTTGTGAGGGATTGGGATTTCGATTTAGTAACTCACTCAAAAGCAGAGCTGCCGCAGGTGCGTTATAACCGTCCTGCACGGCACCTACGTCGATCAAGGCTTGTTGCACGGGGTGAAGTTCTCCGTTTTTGGAAAGGCATTCCACAGTCTTAATAATGTGACCATCCAGCTGCGCGGCAATCAATAGTCCTGCATTCACGGGTTTCCCATTAAGCAGAATAACGTCAGCCCCTGTAAAACCGGTTCTTGATTCGGCATTTCTGACAGAGCAAATGCCAATTCTCTGAAGAAGACGTTGTGCATTCTCGCCTGGAATTGCTTCGATGTTACAGGTACGATCGTTTATTTTAAATCTGATTTCCATCTCTACTCCTCCTCCAGACAACTCAAGACACAATCAGCAACAGTGATTCCCGAGATGTATTTCTTAAAAGGAACCGAACCGTAAATATCTGCTTCCGGCTCAACGTCTTTCGATACAGCATCAACGATGGCATCATAGTCTACCTTCCCTTGTCCTCTTATATGTTCTTCTATCTTCGTAAGACGTCTGGGTTGTTCCTCAAGGCCTCCAATGGCAATTGAAAGGCTTTTTCGCTTTGAGTCATTATCCGAATCGATACTGGTCGCCACTCTCACTAAAGCGGGAGAATTTGCTTTGAGAGTGTATTGATTGGCAAAACAACGGGTTTCTTGTTCAGGCAACATCACTTTTAATATCAAATCCCTCTCGCTTGATTGAATGTAGGATTCTACCGGTACATTCTTCTTTCCGGCAGTGACAACACTCGCTTTCAGGGCAATTAAACATGGTATCAGGGCCGATTTTTTTCCGGCTACGGCAATGTCACCTCCGACGGTTGCCATATTTCTCACAGTTCTGGTTGTTGCTTGTGATGCAGCTTTTCGCAGAGCTTTGGGAACAATGCTGTTATCTATTAACTTCTGCAAAGTGACAGTGGCGCCAATGGAAGTCTGACTTCCTTTGGTGTGAATGGCGTGCAGCCCCAATCCTTCCAGGCCAATGACCTTGTCATACCTGGCTTGAAAAGAGATATGGTTGAAATAGGCGCCACCTGCAAACCAGGTGATAGCATCGCCGTATTTTTCCTTGATGATCATCGCTTCTTCCAAGGAAGTTGGCTTAAAGAATTGTTTGATCATGAGCAATCCGGGGAGAAGGTAAAATTCTGATTGAATCTGATAACGAATGGCAGGGTAGCCCCACGTAGCCGCCAAGGGGCTAGCCTGTTGACGGGAACGCTGAATTTGCGAGACTTGCAGCAAAGAACCCGCCTTACCGTTTGATTTGCATTACAGTTGATTGTATTTGAGTGCTTTGCCCAAGAAGGGAACAGGCAAAGATTCATATTTGTCGTTATTTCAGTAAAATTCCAAACATCCATTGCCGAACTCAATTACAAAACAAAGGGTGATGTTTCAAAGACACCAGCAAAAATCCCATCAAAGCCACAGATTGTAAATGAATTTCTTTTTGTTCTGTATCTTTAATTTCAACGGATTGGGTCACAAATGTTTGTTTGTCCAGAACGGTGGAAAACGAAGGACAATTGTAATATAAACCATCGTTTTTTTCGACCAGGTATGACTCAACTCCGTTTTCTTTCATGTAAATTGTATTTCCTTCAAGCAAAAAGCCTGTTTCCTCTCGATCAAATGACAGTCTAGACAGACAAATTCTTGGTTTGTCCTTATAAGGGTCTCCGCTGGTTGGGCAAAAAGTTGTGCAATTTCCGCATTCATTACAAAAATCGCTAATATTTATAATCTGCAGGGATTGTGTAATTTTTAGCGATTTTTCGGTCGTAATCGATACCTTGCCGTTTTCAACGATTGCAATCTGTTGCGGCAAATCCGTTGGGTTCACAGGAAACACAATGTTGGCCCGGTTAGGGCAGACGGTTGTACAGATGGCACAATACAAATCACAAGATAAGCAACGATCCGCTTCAGCGGTGGTTTCGTCTTCCGTCAGTGTTTTCGATATCAGATCAAATCCCAGGGCAGAACCGAAATAGTGAGATCCCGTGACCAGTCCCAACTTTCTTTGGGCCAGTTTTTTCTGATAATCTGCAAAACTCAACCGGC
>JANQGZ010000079.1:0-61327 GCA_028282825.1 SAR324 cluster bacterium | reverse complement strand
GGCCCTACGTGGCCGCCGGAGGATAAGATTGGAAGAATGAACAAATAAATTTATTAGGTTTGCACCGATAAATTAAGTTTGTGCAAAATTCTCCAGTTTTAGCTTTGCAAGAGAATGTCGGCGGGGATGCTGAATTTGCGAGGCTCGCAGCAAAGAACCCGCCCTACCGTTCTGCACCGGAAAAACGGAGTATTCCTTGCGTTGAGTGTTTATGAGGTCAGTTAATTCATCAGAATCTTGATTGAGGCAGATTACAACGGTAGGGCGGCCCTACGTGGCCGCCGGAGGACTAAGATTTAAATTATTAAACCAAACAATAGGGTTAAGGAGAATATATATGTCCAAATGGGAACCAAAAATCCTTGCTTTTCTTTGCAACTGGTGTAGTTACGGTGCAGCAGATTTAGCGGGGGTCAGTCGATTTCAATATCCTTCCAATCTAAGGATTGTCCGAATTCCCTGTTCCGGCAGGATGAGTCCAAAGTTTATACTTTCTGCCTTGATGAACGGGGCAGACGGCATCTGGGTTTCGGGTTGACACCCTGGAGACTGCCATTACCTGGAAGGTAATTATTACGCTCGAAGGAAATTCACCTTATTAAAAAATTACTTGGAGTACTTTGGCATTGAGCCGGGAAGACTGCACTTCTCCTGGGTTTCTTCTGCCGAAGCGACAAAATTCATCACGGTAGCAAAAGAGGTTACAGACGCGGTCAAAACACTTGGACCTGCAAAAAACCTAATTAAAAACCGGTCAAAAGCGAGTTGATATGCTGGGTTATATTGAAAAAATTAAAGAGATCTCCAAGGGACTTTTGAAGGATAAGAAAGTCGATATGATTATCGGGTTTCGCAAGGGATCTGATCCACTCAGAAGCGAACCATGTATGATCAATCATTTCGATAAAGTCGACGATCTTATCTGGGATAGTAGTTGCGGAATGAATCTGGTGAACTATTTGACCGATCGAAAGGAAAAAATTGGAATTCTCGCCAAGGGATGTGATTCACGGAATATTAATACCCATATTATTGAAAACAAGATCAAACGGGAACAGCTTTATATCATCGGTGTTCCTTGCAAAGGAATGATTGATAAAACCAAGGCTGCCGAATCCATTTCCGAAGAAGTGGTGGAAGTGAAAGACAATGGCGACAATGTTTTGGTTCGAGGTAACAAACTTGAAGTGATGGTCGATCGGTCCGATCTGTTGCAGGACAATTGTCTGGCGTGTACACACCGCAATCCGGTCATTTACGATGAATTGGTTGCGGATCCGGTAGAGGAGCAAACCGAAATCGATCCATTTGAGGACACTAATATCATAGAGGCATTATCAGCTGACGAACGCTGGCAATATTTCGATTCGATGCTTTCCTCTTGTATTCGATGTTACGCCTGCCGCAATGCCTGTCCGCTATGTTACTGTTCTACATGTTTTGTTGATGAATCGACGCCTCAATGGGTGGGAAAAAGTGATGACCCGACTGATACCAAAACATTTCACCTGCTAAGAGCATTTCATTGTGCGGGCAGATGCACGGATTGCGGTTCCTGTGAACAGGCTTGCCCAATGAATATCAAGGTTAGAAAACTAACCAAAAAGCTTAACAAGGATTGCCAGGAACTTTTTGGTTGGGAAGCCGGTTTAAACCTGGATACGCGCCCTCCTCTTGATACTTATAAGTCCGGAGATCCGGAAGATTTTATCAAGTAAAGTTGCGCTTCTTTATACTTATATATTTAGCTGCGTTTTTGAAACAAAAGAGGCAAACCTATGAGAGTAGTTAAAATCGGTAAAAAAAACTGGGAAGAAGGGTTGAACAGCCTGCGCGATGATTTTCGGTTATACGGTCCGGTCAAGGAGGATCAAACCGCCAGTTTTAAACAGCTTGAAGAAAGTGAGTATCCTGATTTATCCATCCGGAACACACACCTTTCTGCCAAGAGTGTTGTTTATCCCCAAACACAAAAAATGTTTGCTTATTCACTGGATGAAACAAGCGACGACCATCACATCATGAAACCTGTTGAAATGAATGATACCACCCAGGTGCTTATTGCAGCCAGACCTTGTGATGTGGCTGCTTTTCAAATCGAAAAAAGGAATTTCGACAGTCCGGAATATCGTGATCCCTTCTGGTGTGATGCATTTGAGAACACGGTTATGATTGGTTTGGCTTGCAGCAATCCCAGTCATACCTGTTTTTGTACTTCAACCGGCAGCGGTCCTTTTAATGAAGAAGGCATGGATATTTTAATGGCTGAGGACGGTTCTGATTTGTTGTTAAAATCGATCACCGAAAAAGGGGAAGCCTTGATGGATAGGGCTGGCTGGGATACTCCCGGAAACCCGGAAGCGTTTGCAATTCTGGGAAAAGAAGCTGAAGAAAAAATTACATCGTCTGTGGAAACAGACAATATTGAAAAGCTACCCTCCAAAGAACTGTTTGATGCACCGTTCTGGGACGATCTGGCGTTTGCCTGTATCAATTGCGGTACTTGCACTTTCAGTTGTCCTACCTGCTGGTGTTTCGATATCCAAGATGAGAATACAAAGCTTTCGGGCACGCGAATGCGTAACTGGGATAGTTGCATGTCGCCTTTATTTACCCTGGAAGGTTCCGGGCACAACCCCCGAGGCATCAAACACCAGCGGGTAAGGCAACGTTTTATGCACAAATTGAAGTATTACGCTGAAAAATACAATAGCGGTATCCAGTGCGTGGGTTGTGGACGATGCATTCAATTATGTCCGGTGAATATCGATATTCGAAATGTGTGCAAGACAATGAACGACTATCGCCCCTAATTACCGAGAATAAATCGAAAAAGTTAAGGAGAACTATCGTGCAAAATCCATATCTGCCTTATCCGGTGCGTATTGATGAAATTATTACGGAGACGGAGGATAGAGTTCTAAAAACATTTAAGTTTGTTTTTATTAATCCGGAAGATGAGGAAAAATTCTCATATCAAGCCGGACAATTCGCTGAGCTTTCTGTAACAGGACAGGGAGAAATCCCTATCGGTATTGCATCTTCACCCACGGAAAAAGGATTTATCAAGTTTACCGTAAACCGAACCGGAAAAGTCACAAGCTACCTGCATCAGATGAACGTAGGCGATGTTATGGGAGTGAGAGGCCCCCTTGGAAACAGCTATCCATGGAATGAACTCGAAGGAAAAAACGTCGTTATCATTGGTGGTGGGTTCGCGTTTACCACTCTTCGATCGTCGATCGTTCATATGCTTGCCAATCGAGAAAAATTTGGTGAAATCAATGTTATCTATGGTGCAAGATCTCCCGGGTTGCTGCTTTACCAAGATGAACTCAAAGCCTGGGAAGAAGCTGGAGATATCAATATGCACATTACGGTGGATTCCACAGAAGATCCGAACTGGAAATACAATGTAGGCTTTGTTCCGACGGTCACAGAAGAAAAAGCTCCTCCGGCTGATAAAGATACCTATGCCATTGTTTGCGGTCCTCCCATTATGATTCGGTTTACCCAACCGGTTCTCGATAAGCTTGGATATGCTCACGACCACATTATCAACTCTCTGGAAAAACGAATGAAATGTGGTATCGGCATTTGCGGTCGCTGCAATATCGGAGACAAATATGTTTGTAAGGACGGTCCGGTGTTCACCTTGGAGCAATTAAACCAGATGCCAAACGAATAGTATTAAGTTTTCAATATAGGTTTTAGAGTTCGGCTTAGCCTTACTTAGCCTGTGAATATTCCTTTTAATGAGTTATCAGTTATCGGTTTGTGGAACAGGTACTCTTGATTGAGGAAGAACTCGAAATAATATCTACCCATTCACGCGTTAACCTTTATTTTTTGATCATTTGTCAATGTGTCTTCTTTGTATTTAATAATCAAAGCAGAAAGCGGAGCTTTCACCAAAGACCGATAGCGGATAACTGATAACGATACAATGCAACTCAAGCATGGCACAGAATAGAAAACATTGACAATTTGAAGACCTTATAATGTGTAATTTATTTTTCCTGATCACTGAAAACTAAATGGAGACTATAACAAATGACTGAATCAGCGATCAAAATTAGTGGAAAGCGGAATAGCGCTTTTCTGGACAAGGTTAAAGAGATCCTTCCCAATGAAGGGAACCTGAACGCCTGTCTTACCTGCGGGATGTGCGCCTCGGGCTGTCCTGCTTCCGGGATCGATAATATGGATCCTCGGAAATTTCTCCGTATGGCCGTGTTAGGCCTGGATGAAGAAGTATTGAGTACTCCATGGGTTTGGGCCTGCACCATGTGTATGCGTTGTAATTACGTTTGCCCGATGGAAATCAATATTCCTCAATTGGTCTATAACGCCAGAGCTTCCTGGCCCAGGGATGAAAGACCAAAAGGAATCAGGGGTTCCTGCGATGCCGCTGCCAAAGTGGATTCCTGCAGTGCCATGGGACTGACCAGTGAAATGTTCACCGACACAGTAGTGGAACTGCTGGAAGAAGTTCAGGAAGAGCAGGAAGGTATGGAAAACCTGCAAGCACCTATCGACAAAAAGGGAGCACATTTCTTCCTCAATCAAAACTCCAGGGAACCACAAATGGAAGAAGATGAAATGGTTCCGCTCTGGAAAATCCTGCACACGGTTGGTGCCGATTGGACGTATCCCTCCAAAGGTTGGGCAGCAGAAAATTACTGTTTGTTCCTGGCTGATGATGAAGCCTGGGAGAAAAATGTTCGCATCAAAGCAGACATGATGAAGGAATTGGAATGCAAGGTCTGGCTCAATACCGAGTGAGGCCACGAATTATTCGCATTCCGGTCCGGACTGCAAAAATTTAATATCGATTACGATTTCGAAATCGCCGATATCAGGCAATATTATGCCAAGTGGATTAGAGAAGGAAAACTACCTGTTAATTCCGATTGGAACAAGGAACTGGGAATAAAATTCACCCTTCAGGACCCTTGCCAGTTGGTTCGTAAAACCTTTGGTGATGAAGCTGCAGATGATATGCGCTATGTTACCAAAAAACTGGTTGGTGAAGAGAATTTCATCGACATGGCTCCCAATAAATCCAATAACTATTGTTGCGGCGGTGGTGGTGGATTCCTGCAATCAGGACGAAAAGACGAGCGTCGTATCTATGGAAAGCTCAAGCACGATCAAATCATGGCGACCGGTGCAACCTATGTCATAGCACCCTGCCATAACTGCCATTCACAGATACATGACATGTCTGAGCACTATGAAGGTGGTTATCATGTCATTCATTTCTGGACACTGATTTGTCTTTCAATGGGAATCTTGGGAGAAAATGAACGTGTCCATCTTGGACCAGATCTGGAAGAGTTTGGTTTGGAGCAGTAAAAGGATAAGAGGTAACAAGGGAAATAATCCGGCCACAAGCCGGATTATTTTTCTAGGCATAGGATGCCAGCTGAGCATTTTTGATTTGCAATCGGTCTTTTAAAACAGTGGTAATGCGTTTCATAAAGATCAGTCCCAGCTCTGCATCATTGTGAAACAATTTCTCAAGATCCGCAGCTCTCCAGCAGGCAATCTTTGAATCTGTCACCGCCCTGGCATGCGACATGTGCAATTTGTCATCCGTGTCTACCAGCGCGGAAATACCAAATACCCGTTCTTTCACAATATCCTTCACACGGACAGGAGAACTGGAGTTCTTCTCCACTTCCAAAGCAACTTTACCCTCCAGCACTGCATAAAGATTCTCTGCATAGTCGCCTTCTTTGAAGATATATTCATTGGCCTTTACTGTTGTAATCGTAGCCAGTTCTGCAACATTTCGAAGCATTTGTTCATTCAAATGGGTTAACAAATGAACCGACTTAATCTCCTCTGGATTTACCATACACCTCTCCGTTTCAGATTATAAATTAAGTAGTAATCAAGCGTAACCGGCACCATAGAAAACCAATCTGTTTCAGCCCCGTACTTCCGAACACAGTTCCCGGTTCAACCTGTTGCCGTTTAAAATAAAAACGGTTACATGCCTGCCGCTGCCTGAGCGTAAGTGCCCTGCAGACGATCTTTGAGAGCTTTTCCGACCTTCTTGGTAACTAGATATCCAAGTTTATGGTCGGATTGAAACAGTTCCTCCAGATCTGTTGCATTCCAAACAAGAATTTTTGAATCGACAAGCGTTCTAGCGTGCGATACACAATGCTTCACTTCAGTGTCCACCAGTGAAGATATCCCAAAAGACCGTGTCGGGACTATATCCTTGATTTTAACATCGGTGCTGGTATTAAGAGAGACTTCAAGCACAACTTTTCCTTCAAGGACGGAATAAAGCTTCTCTGCAACATCACCTTCTTTAAAGATGTATGTACCTGCTTTCATGTTTACCACTTTCGCCTTCTCACCCACCTTCTTCAGCATCTTCTCATTCAGCTCGCTAAGTATGCCAATAGACTTCAATCGGTCAAGATCAAGCATATTCCTCCTTAATCATCAGGTTTGATATTCTCACAATTGCTATCAACTTTACTGGGTTAGATATCAAAATAAGAAACAAAACACAATAAATTATTAAGGGAATAAAATCATGCATTAACCCGCTGCTACTGCTAGGGTTGGCTACATTCTCTCATATTATCCAGGTAATGCAATCAAAAAAAAATTTTAGATCGCAGATTTTAGATTGATGATTTAATTGTGATTTAATGATCTGAAGATCACCGAGCAGGTAGGTAAGCATTTTATTATTTGTCATTGGTCAGTGCTGCTGAGAAAACCCCCTTTCTCGGCAATAAGTTTCACTTATTGTGATCAACCAGATTAACGTGCAACGAGTTGCCCATTCTACAAATCAGAAGGAACAATGGTTAATAGATAGTTAATTGGAAATTGAGAACTATGAATCTTAAAGGAAAGACACTGGTTGGGGCAGGAATAGTCAGGAGGTATAAATAAAAAAGGGTCTTATCACCTTTGATGACAAGACCCTCGAACAAAACTTGAGAAGACTATTTATGATTTAGCAACCTTCTTCCTCTTCCGGTTCATCATCAGCGACAGCAGGCTGGGCGTTAGCTGCAGCAACAGGTCTTACAACCGGTGCCGCCATTGCTGCTTCAGCTGCATTTTCATGAAAAAAGGGTCGAACATTGTTTAATTGAGTAATCTCTTCTGAACTTAACGATAACCCGGCAACCGATGGAGCTACAACCTGGCTTTCCCAGGCTTGTCTTCCGCCTTCCAATACAAGTACGGTATGGGCTTTGGATTGTGCAAGCAGTTTTGAGGTTTCTTCAGAGAGATTGCCCTCCGGAGTAATTATCACCCATTTTTTATAGACTGGCAGTTTTTCCAGTTCTTGTTTCAGGGCTCCGTCTTCTGTGATACAGATCAGACCGTTTATTTTTTCGATCTTTGTTACCTTGGGAGCGACATACACCGTTTTGTAGTCTACATTCCCCCGAATCATCCAATCTGCCAGCTCTACAACACTAATGGTTCCCATTCTGGCGTTCATATTTTGGTACCAGCTGATAGCACTTGCAGTAACTGCCACCAGCAACATTACGGTCAGCATTCCCAATATTTTTTTAATTCCCGTAGAGTTTTTGTTGTTCATTTTTATCTCCATAAACATAAATTTAGGCTTTCAGGTTTCTATTATACAACATGAGCTGTCTTGATAACAACCAGACAGCCCATTTTCATTTAATATTAGGAGATTGTGGGAATCGCCTGACCTGCATACACGATAATAAATCGCAACGACAAGCTTCCAACCAGAACAAGCATAGGAATAAGTGCCGTGTATTTGGCTTTCCCTGACATTTCCAAAGCTTCAAACACCACAGGAATAATGATTCCGCCAAAAATTGTAAGCCCCCAGAACCAGATGGCATACGGCCCTGTAATAAGATACAGCATTGCATCTCGAACAGCTGCAGTACCCATTAGTGATCCAATTATGAAGAGACTAATGGCAACAGCTTCCGCCATAATCAAGAACATATCAATTTTGGAAAATGAATGTTTTTCTTCATTTTTTGCCATCATCAGCATCAACGCTGCGCCGGCAGACAGTCCGGATAGCAGAAACAATGCACCTAACACCGGACTAGCCCAAAGAGTGCGGGCAAAAAGAGATGATAACAAGATTCCCGTATAAATCCCGATAAACGATCCCATGAAAACGTTTATAACAGCGATCTTTTTCAGATGTTTTTCTGAAAGCTTGACAATGGCTGGTACCATGGGCAGTTTGCTAAACTCCTCCTTAAACAGAATGATTGCCTGCAGGGCTGAAAAAGGCATAAAGATTATCAATGCCCATGACCCCCAGGACATGGGAGAGCTAGGCACAAATCGCATGTAAAATCGCCAGACATTGATCTTATGAGAAAGATCCAAGAGAAGACAAACCATACCAAGACTTAAGACAATTGGTGCCAGCAGGGAAGCCCATTTGACAGATCGGCTGTTGATAGCATCTTCTTTTGTCAAAATCTTAATTGCCGAGATGACCAGCAGACCTGCTGAAAGTCCACCCAGGAAAAGGTAAACAGGGATTTCCCATCCAAACACATGCAAATGGGGAATGGTATTGGGATTTAACTTTGTTGATGTAATTTCAATCATTTTTTCTCCTGGTTCTGTGATTATGCCAACCAATAAAGGTTCGGATTTGTGCCTAAATGAAATTTGTCTCGAGTCACTTTTCTGCCTTTCATCATTTTTGCAGCAACACCATCCAGACTATTAAGATCGACCAGGGTCAAGGCGTTTGTCGGACAAATCTCCGTGCAGGCCGTTTCTTCAGCCCCTTGCATCAGTCGATGTTGACAAAATGTACATTTATCCACATAACCTATTGGATGAACAAATCTGGCGTCATAGGGACACGCCGCCAGGCAGGCCTTACAACCGGAGCACATCGATTTGTTGACTTGGATGGTACCGTCACTGGAATGATGTGATGCGGCTGTGGGGCAATTGGTCACACAAGGAGCGTTGTCACAGTGATGACATCTCTCGGATCGGTTTACTTGTGTTAAATGAGGATAGATTCCTGTAGTAATCTGATCAACCCAGTCCCGGCAATATCCGTTTGGCACATCATTTTCACTTTTGCAGGCAATCACACAGGCGCCACAAGCCACGCATTGTCGTGTATCGATAACCATTGCATATTTTCTTGTTCTAGCCATTTACGCCTCCTTGGTGAAAGTTACAAAGTTATGTTGTCCACCAACAGATCCCATAACCGGATCGATGACGGTATGGGTGAGCATTTCAGTATCCGATGCTCCTTTACCGTAGCCCGCTCTTAAATTCGGATCTGTATGACCCCAACCATGAACCATCCAGACCACTTCGGGCCGAACCCTTTGTGTTAACCTCACTTTCACTTTGAAAGTAGCCTTTTTCCCATCCTGGTTACTCATACGGACATAGTCTCCCGTTTTGAGTCCCATATCCTTTCCTTTCTGCTCATTGATCCAGACATCGTTCTCTGAATACAATTCCATTAACAAACGATTATTGGTTGTTCTGGCAAAGGTATGAGCCGGTGTCCTTCCAAACAGCAGTCTGAAATATCCTTTGGGAGCCTGGGGATGAGCAACATATTTCGGAACAGCATCGAAACCTGCTTTCTTCATTTTTGAAGAAGCCAGCTCAATTTTACCGGATGGGGTTCTAAACTTAAGCTTTTCACCCGGCTGCTTATACAAACTCGGTTCCGGTTTGGTTAGCGTTCCCTTGACTTTAATTTCGCTTAACGAACTACCGATCTTTTTGAGCCGTGTATCGAGATAGGTTTCGATATCCATTTCAAAAAGATCATGACGACCCATTTGTAGTGCCAGCAACTTGGCAATTTCATGAGCTGGTTTGGAATCGTACATAGGAGGAATCACTGGCTGGCGAATCGAGACAAATGGTGTCTTATAAGAAGGATTAAACAGATCGTCGTAGCGTTCCAGGTAGGTACACTCAGGAAGCACAACATCAGCATAGCTGCAGATCTCAGCCGGCAGGACATCAATGGCAAACATGAACTTCAGCTTCTGCAAAGCATCATACGTTTGCTTTTGATTGGCAGCCGTGGAAATCAGGTTACAGCCATACACCATCCAGCCATGCACAGGCCAGGGACTGCCGCTTAGGGTATGGGCAATTACCTCGTTTGTTGCCACTTTGCTTGCCAGTGGATAAGCAGAACGATAGTTTACTCGTGGATGCCTGAATTTTGGAAATTTGACTGAAGGTACATTGTACTTGCCATATCTTACCATTCCGCCAGGAGTTTTATAATTCCCCAACAGGGCGTTCAGGATGGCAACGGCTCGCATGCGCTGGGTATCATCACCATACCAGCTGGACCTTCGACCCGGGTTTACCAGGGCGTTCTCTCCGTATTGGCCCAATTCCCTGGCCACCTTAACAATATCTTCAACCGGAATTCCGGTTCGGGCGTATGTCTTAGCCGGCGTGGCATCTTTAACGCCTTCCCAGAGTTCGTCCAACCCTACGGTGTTTTCTTCTACGAATTTTTCATTATAGAGTTTTTCTTTGATGATGATATGAATCCATCCCAGGAATAAGGCAAGATCGGTTCCGGCTTTAATCGGCAGCCATTTTTCTGCTTTTCCGGCAGCCGTGGAAAACCTGGGATCAACCACTATCAGCCTCATACCATTGGCAATCCCCTGGGTGAAATCTTGAACCACGGTATTGTGCATGTTTTCACCGAGATGGTAACCAATCAACACATGGTACTTGGTATTTGGGATATCCAGCATTTCAGGACTTCCCACTGAGTGACCGTAAGTCAGTTTGAAGGCATCATCCCTGGCACCACGACATTGGGCATAAGAAGGAGCAGTGATAATTCCACAGGATGAACAGACTCGTTTGAGAAAGGATGCTCCAAATCCATGGGTAAAGGATACCAGGGACCCAGGGCCGTATTCCTGACCCAGATGTTTTACATTGTCCCCTACAACAGCCATGGCCTCTTCCCAGCTGGCCTTTCTAAAAACCTGTTTTCCGTTGACTCGCTCTCTGATCAAAGGATGCTTGAGACGATCCGGATCATATAGCAATCCCAAACCACCTGCGCCTCTTGGACAGAGCTTTCCGTTACTTAAAGGATTTTCTTTTTGCCCAACCAGTTTAACGACCTTTCCGTTCTTGACATGCGCATCCACCCCACATTTCCAGAAGCACATTTCGCAGAAAGTCTTGACCACTCGATCTCCCTCTTGAGCTTGCGCGTCTTTCGTCCCTAAAATAGAAAGGGGAAGATCGCCGGAAGCCATCGCCGAGCCAGCCAAAAACGTAGAAGAGATTTTAATGAAGTCTCTTCGTTTGATATGATTCTTACCCATAAATCCTCTCTCGCTTTGTTTTGAATCGTGCATGTATAACACTAATTTGTGTGTTATAACAATAAAACTTCTTTCGCCCTTTGTAGGAATATTACATCAAAATAGTGAACAAATTCTGTAAAAGTTCTGACAAAATCATGACATGTGTTAACTTTTGATCAAACTCGCAAATACCGGTATTTGCCGCGAAATTATACTGATTAATTAGTTCAATATAATTGAACAAAACAACTACGCCATCAAATTAAACTGTTAACGAAGGTATATACCTTGATCAACTATCTGTCTAAATCAATTGGGATAACCTGTGTCGTTTTTGCCGCAGTGGCTCAACAAAACTGCGGATTTTCCTGTTTTAATAATTCAGCAATGGTTGTCTTTCTTAACACCGCTTTCTGGGCTTCCTGCATTTCCACCCAAACAGGCCTGACAAGGCATTTGTTTGACCTGTCACAGGTTTCGGGAAAGTCCAGACAGTCCAGTAAAGCCAGATCACCTTGCAATGCTTCAAAAACATCCAGCAGGGAAATTTCAGTAGGGGGACGTTTCAACATGAAACCACCACCGGCTCCCCTGATCGATACCACAACATTGTTGTGTTTCAGGGCAATTAGAATATTTTCCAAATAGGAAGTGGGAATATTCTGAATGGCAGCGATATCATTTCGTTTGGTTGGCAGGTCGTTGTAATTCCGGGCAATTTCTATTACCGCTCTAATCCCGTATCTACACTTTGTTGATATCTTCATCGGGTGTCCCGTTTAGCAAATTTGATAAACAGCATTGCGACCAGTAAAAACATTCAAACACTCGGTCTATCTATTCCAAATTTCCTCCGATATCACACCCAGATTTTTGCCAGACAGCTTATTTTCTTCAACTCCATACAGCTGGAAGCTGTCCTGTTACTAGCAAAGTTTCTCAATAAGTGCAAATACAACCGGAGATGTTTTAATTTCTACTCGTCAAGATTTCTGCAATAGATGGTTTTTTTTTATTGCATTCCAATAATATTGTATTTTCCGGAGCGCTCTATAATGATTGCTGAATTAAGAAACCGAACCTGGTTGTATCCTTCGCCTTTTAAAAGACTGTATCCAATCTGTGCCCGGATACCATTAACGCAATGGATAACTATGTCTTTGGAGCGTGGTAATTCTTTCACTCGGCCTTCGAGTTCAGACAACGGAATATGTTTGGAACCTTTGATCACTCCTTTTTCAGTTTCGTTATAGGTACGAACGTCCAGGATCAGGGCATCTTGTTTAACAACCTGTTTTTTAAAGTCATTCGGCGATATCGACCCTTCAGCGACATACCTTTCGTATTTGATATGAGTGGGAGCCGGCGAAGTTTCAACCGGATAGTGGGTAGTCCAGTTTTCGAAACCACCATCCAATATCACAACATTATTATAACTCCAGTCGATCAACTCAAGGTAAGCTTCCATCAGTTTTTCATATGAAGAACGGTCGGAATAAAGAACGATTCTGGCATTTTTATCGTTAAGTCCCAGAAGAGCTTTCTTTTTATTTTTATTTTTGCCGTGCTTCAGAATTTTATCCGCCGGCATGGCAACTGCTGATTTTATGTGGGCTACCAGACTTTTTGTTCGTTCCCTGGTGTCTAATAATACCGTATGGGGGTCCAGATTTCTGTTTAACCAGGTAGGGTCCACAACAATAGCTTGCTTGTATCGCTTCCACGAAAAAAAGCCAAATACATAGATCTTCACATTGGTATACCCTTCCAATTCTGCCAGACGTGCTGTTTTTGGCGCCTGGTCGCTGGTAACGCCATGACTGTAAAATACCAGTAGCGTATTTTTTTCTACGGGCAGTAGATGTTCATATTGAGAAAACCGTTCACCGGGAGCCCAAACTGCTGTTGGGAGATGCCCTTCCTGGTATTGTTGCAAGGGACGGGTATCAATCAAAATGTACGGAATTTCCGAATGGTATATCAGCTGTTGAAGACCGTTGGTATTAATTATTTTCTCTTTGGGCACGTAGACCAGCATCTTTTTGATGCTTTGTAAGGAAATACCATCCCGGTATCGAATTTCGACATTATCATGTTTATGGAAATCTTTTATTGTGCGGGCATTTATACTGACCGTCTTATCGGTAAATCGAAAAATCCTGTGCTTATCAGTGCTGAAATCCAATATTTCCATGGTCTTTGATTTGAAGGAGATATTTCTTATTCTCCCTCTTAACCTTTCAGCCATCAATGCTGGTGCCGTGCATAACCACAACACCAATATCACAATAAATGCCCGGTATGTATTTTTCATAGAAACACCAGGTTTAGCTATTTTTTTATCATTTCCATGGATTTGTGTCGGTATTCATCGTGATATCCGGTTACGATGACTTTGTAATGCTGCAATATCTTATCACCGGTTGTCCCCAGGTACAGATGTCCCAGCAGATAGGCAACCATAGCGAAAGCACCGCCCAGGTGAAAGATAAAGACATATTTCATGTTTTCCAGTCCGATGAAATTTACAAAAAAGGACATCATATCCGGAACCAGCAATACCATTCCCGTAAAACCGACCAGGGGAACCAGAAAAAACATCACGGTAAAATAGGCGACTTTTTGCAGGGGATTTAACCTGGCTGCAAACTGCATATGATACGGATGTTCTTCCTGTTTAAAAATACCGAATACATAAAATAAAGCTTGGCGAAAAATACCTTCTTTTAATTCCCAGTCGTCCACCAGAAACTGTTTGTAGTCAAAAGAAGTAATTTCATAGACAAAAAAGGCCAGCCAGAACACCACAAAAGCCACACCGGCAGCATTGTGTATCCTTCCCAACAGGTGGGTCGGTCCGACGTAGTGCATTAGAAATCCGGTCACGATCAAAATGATCACTGCAAAGGCATTAAACCAGTGACCGATACGAATAAACAACTTGTAGATAAACACGCTCCGTTGTTTTTCCAGCTCCACCGGCTTGCGTTTATGAGCAAGAAACCTTCCAAATCCGTGCATTGCGGCAAATCCGATAGCCCCAAGAATCAACAGGGCACCAATTGCTTCCAGAATCCAATATTTCGTATCCTTGATTAAGTATGCATAGGGTCTATCCAGAGCATGGATATCCTTTACAAGGTATTCCACCTCCCTCTGACCCCGGCATTCCGTGTATCGATCGTCCGCACAGTCCTGTGCCTGAAGGAACGACGGTGTGATTGAAACCAGGCAGCACAACACCAATGTGCCTGCTAACAACCACGATAGCTTTTTCGATAGTTTTTTTACGGTGATTGGTAAATCCATCTGGCGACTCCTAATCTAATGTGTCATTTAATAATCTTGTTACCAGGTTAGCATGACATCAACATCCTTCTTCAGCTTCGTTCCTAACCAATGGTCTGGCAGATTCCCTGATCCTGGGTTTGTGATGAATCTGAGTCACGGGATCTCCACCGGCTTCATCTTCCAGCATGGTCCCCTCTTGCATCAGATTGGTATTTCCATAACTCTGGGCACTGATATTCGGATCTTTCCCGGAAAAATACCAGTACAACAACTGTTTATGTTCCAGTTGCTTCCGTTCCTGTTCATTTCTGGCTGATGCCGCATCTACCGGCACTACGTATTTTTTAACAAAATCCTGGTAACCGCCTTCCAGCAGATGAACTTTGTAGCCATAATAATTCAACCAGGAAGAGACATCGAGGCTTTTGGAGCCGTCCCCGCTGTAAACTACCATTGGTACATTAAGATTGGGAAAATACCTTCTGAGCCAGAAAGGATTTTTTAAGTCTGCCAAGTCGTAGCATTCAAAAAAACGGTTGCGATGATCAGTTATCAGGCAGGTTTCTTCCTCCCTGAATCCAACCATATAAAAATCCCTGCGTCCGCTTAAAATCCATTCGGACAGTCTTTCACTGGTTATCCGGTTTTTCCAGGCAATTTCCCTGGCTTCTCTTAAATCAGGTTTGATCAGCGGTTCGTTGCCGGAAATTAGTCCGACGATTGCCAGCAAAAAACCAAAAAAGAGGCATCCCACGGTAATTCCTAACCTGGTTTGAGTTTCACTTATTATGATCATTGAATCCTCATCGTTTTCAGTCGTTATCAGTTGTTGTTATACTGCTACTTGGGGGTATAGGCTTTACCTGTTAAACCTTTTAAAACAAAAAATGAGACCACGGTAACAATCACAACGATCTGGGCAGCCACTCCATAGGGGACGCCAAACAGGTCACTCAGGGTCATTTTCCCCAGGTTCCAGGAAAGTACGAATCCTGAAATGTTGGGGTACAGTTCCGCGTACAATAAAATTCCGGCAATGGCCCCGACAAAGAACACCCAGGCATCGTATTTTCGGGTCATGGCAGCCGCTATATCCGTGCCCGGACAATATCCACCAATGACAATACCCGTTCCCAGGATCAGTCCTCCCAGAATTTGAGCTCCCAGGTGAACAACTGATAGCTGGATTAGCGAAATATCAAGAAATCCCAGGTAAAATGCCATGAAGGTCAAAATCATGGCTGTAAGGATTGCAGAAAACAATACTTCATGAACCCGCCAGTCTGTGCTGTAAAATGCAGCCGTGAAATTTTTAGCGTTGGCAAATCCGACATTTTCTACAATATAACCAAAGCAAAAACCAAGAATCAGCCCAATGACTATCATCCCGGCATCACTGACATGTCCCAGTTGGTAAAGAGGTGCAAACATAATATTCTCCTAATGATAATCGATGATTTAAAGCCATTCACGGCGGACAAAAAAGGCTACTATTAATCCGGAAACCAATACTGAAAGAAAAAAGATCCAACCGGCGACTCCAAGCATGGCTGTTCCCGTCATTGCCATACCTGTGATGCAACCACCAGCCATGCGTGCTCCGAATGTTACCAGCATCCCACCAATAAAGGCTGTGACGATTCTTCTTCGGTTAGTCGTATTAGGCCCCTTGATAAAGCCCTTTTTCATGCGTTTGCCTCTCAATCCCGAAACCAGCCCTCCTAATGCGATACCTATCAACATATAGACGATCCAGTGATTTAACGGATGGGATGAGGTGGTTAAATATCTCTTGAAATAAACGAGTTGTTCAGTGTGTTGAGGAAACAGCTCATTCATGAAAAAGGCTACCATTCTGGTCAGCGCTCCGGAGTCACCGAATCCCTGGCCAACCAAAAAGAACCCCAGAAACAGGACGATACCGATTCCCATGCCCCCGACATAAGAATTCAAATAAGGTTTATCGTGCGAGGTAACATCAACTCTTTTGATTCGTTGTGCCAGCAATTCCCATAATGGCTGATCCACAACACTTTGAGTAACCGTTTGCCCCTTTTCTATCGGGCTAATGGTTTTATCTTCATTTTCAGCCATAGGTCAGTTCCTCCGTGGTGATAATCGATTCAAGTAAAAAATATTTAGGACTGGTTTCCTTTAATGGATTTAAGATTCGATATTTTCGGGTGGCCAGCAACTTTGAGATCTCACTGTTGGGATCATCCAAATCACCAAAGACCAGGGAATTGGTTGGACAAATCTCCACACAGGCGGTTGATTTTCCCGTTCCCAAACGATGATCACAAAATGTACATTTATCAATGTATTTACCGGCATTCCGATAGCGAGCACCGTATGGACAGGCTGTGATACAATGGGTACATTCCACACATTTATCCCTATCTATCAGAACCAAACCATTTTCAATATAGGATGCCTTCGTAGGACAAACTGCAACACAGGGAGCATTTTCACAATGCTGACAACGATTGGAATAAACCTCCAATTTCAGATTGGGGTATTTACCGGAGAGATACTCTTCAGTCCAGTCTCTGGAAAAACCGTCGGGAACATTGTTTTCATCTTTACAGGCAACCACACAAGCGTCACATCCCACGCAGGTGGTTAAATCGATACACATAGCATATGTCGTCATGATAATTCCCTATTTAACAAATGTGACGTAATTGACCTGGGAGCCGGTTGAACCCATGATGGGGTCGGTAATGTAATCGCTTAGCAATCCATTGTCATTGGCACCCTTGTGAAAAGCATTACTTAATCGTCGATCTTCGCGACCGAAACCATGAACCATGTAGACGCAATCCTGTCTGATACGCTCGGTGATCCGAACCTTGATACGATTACTCCTGATTCCCGATTGATTCACCAGAACAACATAGCTGCCGTTTTCGAGATTGTACAAATTGGCTATTTCCCGGTTTACCCAGACTTCGTTTTCGGGACACACCTCCAGCAACCTCCTGTTGTTGACCGTGCGAGTAAAGGTATGTTGGGGAGCTCGACCATAGAGCAGCCGGAAGTATCCATCCGGAACTTCTTCTTTCTCTACAAAAACCGGCATGGGATCAAACCCTGCTTTTTCCATTTTCTTGGAAAATAGCTCCACTTTTCCGGAAGGAGTGCGGAAACGATAATTTTTGAGGGATGGTGTTTGGGAGGCTGGTTTTTTCAGAACACCACCCTTTTTATTGATATCAGCTATGGAAGAACCAACGCTGTTCAATTGGTACTCTACCACTTCTTTATAATCGTTGTATAAAAATGTTTCTTCCGCCCATACTCGATTAGCCAGTTGCTGGGCAATCCACCAACTCGGTTTGCTGTCATAAAGAGGTTTCACGACGGGTTGCCTGATGGAAATAAACGGCTCCCTCCATTCCGGGCTGTTCACAGTGTCATATCTTTCCAAATAGGTGGTGTCGGGAAGTATGACATCAGCATAGCCGGTAATCTCGGAAGGCATGGTTTCGACGGCAACCAGCAAGTCAAGATTATCAATAGCCTCTCTTATCAAACCTTCATCCGGTACAGAACGAATAACATTACAACTATACACCAACCAGCCTTTGATTCTGGCATCTTTTTCCTCGCGGTTTAGTTTACCGGGGATGGAACCTTCCACAATGTTCTGTACAGGAGTGCTGGACCCCAAGGGATACATGGCTTTGCAATCCAGTGCATGTTTGGGTTTGCGATGGAGTTCATAGGCTTTGTGTTTGTTGTATTTGGCAAACCTGAATTTCTCTCCTAAGAATATTCCACTGTCACGTCCCCAAGCGCCCAGTAAAGCGTTCAGGATGGCAACCGCACGTGCCCGCTGGGTATCATCACCATACCAGGCATATCGCCTTCCGGGAAAAACCAGGGCATCAGGAATTGCTTTGCCGAGCTCCCGTGCGGTCTTTCGAATAACGTCTGCCGGCAGATTGGTATAATTGGATGCCCACTCCGGAGACATGGTTTTTACATGCTCCTTGAGCTGCTCAAAACCAACAGTATATTCCTCTACAAATTCCTTGTCATAAATGCCTTCGAAGATCAGCACATGCATCCAGGCGAGCAGCAATGCCGTATCTGTTCCCGGTTTGATTGGCAGCCAATATTTGGCCTTACCGGCAGTGCTTGAGAATCGCGGGTCCACAACAATGTTCCTGGCACCGTTTCGCAGCCCGGTGGTATAGTCCTGAACCGTAGTGTTGTGCATATTCTCTCCAAGGTGGGAACCCAGAAAGGCCACAACTTTGGCTTTATCAAGTCCAACCCGCTCAATACCACCTGGACCCTTTCCAAACGTCAGGCCCCAGCCTACATCCCTTGCACCTCTGCATTGTGCATAAGAAGGATGAGCCTCTGTGGCTGAGCCAATGGCATGCCAAAGATCAACAAATGGGGCTGCTCCTTTTCCATGCTTCAACAAAGCAAGGGACTGGGGACCGTATTTTTGTTTGATCCGGTTCATTCTTTCCGCAACGAAATCCAGAGCTACCTCCCAGCTCACTTTTTCGAACGTCTGAACCCCAAAAAACGATCGTCTTAACAAGGGAGTTTTGATCCTGTCCTTATCATAGAGTTGACCCAGCCCCCCTGCGCCTCTAGGGCACAATTTCCCGCGAGAAAGCGGATGCAGAGGATTTCCTTCAATTTTTATTGCTTTTCCTTTTTTTACAGTGACGTTAATACCGCAGGTCATAAAACAGACATCACAATAGGTAGGAATAACCATTTCTCCCTGATCACCACCCCTGGTTCCCGTAGTCTGGCTGGCCTCAGCAATGTTATTTCCCAATCCTACTACCTGGGGAGCAGAAACCACCGCTGCACTACTTAGCAATGCAGATTTAGTGATATCCAAAAAACGTCTTCTTGTTATTTTTGCCATCAAGTTCCCCTCAATCCTGGTAGAAAATCTTTAAAAAATCGCGATCGAATCACAACAAATCCGATCAAAACGATCAACCTTATAAAGTTAAAAAAAACAATCAAAGCTTCCAATCATATCCAACTAAGATTGTTTTTAATTATCAGTATTTTATTTAATAATTTGTTTTTAAAGTAATATCTTTGCGCCCCATTTATAACTAAAACTTATCCTTACTTTCTGTTTAAACCACCTGATCGATAAAATCAAATAAAAATAATGTTCACTAAATTTATCATGTACCAATCTTTAGCCTGTATTTATGGGCTAAAAGAGCCAACAACAATGGGCCACAGGATGACACTTTTTGAGGTTTTGATAGAGGTATTCTTTATGAGCAAACGGGGGACTTTCCGCTAGCATGAAAGAAAATGAAAAGGCAGGACTTACTTGCATGCCCTGAGATATTCTGTGGCAGGGTATCAAAAAGAGACGCAGGATACATCTAGCTGGTCACCACGAGAAGGTACCAGGCGGGCAATACGCCGAATTGTTGATCTTAGTTCATTGAGGGAAGCAGCTTGACAAACCGAATCGGAAGATTTGGTATTTTCAGAACTTCGGATGGAATCTGGAAACGCGTCTTTGTTGAGCCGAATCAAGAGTTTTATTTGCAGAATCATCTTTGATTCAGCATCGACTTCCAGCCGTATGTCTGAGGTATAGTTTGTTTCTCCGATCAAACCTGATAAAAATGGATCGAGCTTATTTTGCAATCTGCTTTTTAAGCGTTGTCGCATCACAAAGGTCTCATCCCTGATCTCGACACTTTTTTGCTTTGTTTTGATAGCTGATAGCTCTCCTTGCCTCTCTCCGCTTTCGAATTGTTGCTGGGATAACAAGATCAAAAGTATCACCAGACAGCCTCCAAACCCCAAAAGCATCAAAATACGATATTTAACCGGGATCAGAGGCGCGGTCAACTGGGCTGAATCACGCCCTTCCATGGTATAAGGTTCTGACTTGTCAGATTTTTGATGGCCCTTTTTTACCCCCGCCTTGGATTTCAGGGAGCGATATTCTCTAATTTGATCATAGGCGGAGTTGATTTCCTGGATTTTTTTGAGGGCCTTCTCTTGCAGCGCTTCGTTGGTCCCAAATCGATCGGGATGCCAGACCTGGGCAAGCTCTTTGTGAGCTTTCTTCAGCTCTGCGGAAGTGCAATCAGAACTAACATCCAACAATTTGTAGCAGCTTTCAATCGATGGTTTCATCTTTCAGGGCCATGCGCAACAAAGGCAAAAGATTATGGCAAGATCCGTTACGACCGGAAGTTTTTTGAAGCATTTGCGACTGATTTGCTCCACTTCGTATCATTGCAAATTTGGATAGTAAAGGGAATGTGGAAGAAATAAAATCCGGTTGTATTGGTTGGGCTCTGTAATTCGCGGGTTTATTAGGTTTCGCTTAATGCAGGTATGTCATGTTTTAGATTGAAAAGTGACCGAGAAAGCCACACAACCGTGTGGCATTCTTTTTACAGTTCAATAACAAACTTCTCGGTTTCTTCGTTCCAGGATACAAACAGGTACCAGGCAAGCAATATCACGATAATAAACCCAATTGAAGCCAGGTAATTGATGTAATCCGGCAGAAAAACGCCTCTGCCGATAAAGTTTTCAAATCCTTCGTTAGCCCTGATAAACGCTTTGAACAAAGAGTTGAACAGGGCAAAAAAGATCATAACCACGATCAGCTTAACATTTCCCTCCCCGACTCTAAACAGGCAACCACTGCCACAACCACCGGCAATGACCATTCCAAAACCAAAAATCAGTCCACCAACCAGACTACCAAACCAGACCGTATTTGTAATATACACTCCCTCGCCTCTCAAACCGGTCCATTTTAACACAGCATAACCAATAGTTGTGGCAATCAGACACAGGATTACGGCCTTGGTTTTGTCAGTTTCACCTGTCATGAATGGATCCCTGAAACCAGCCACAAAACAAAGCCTGCTTCGCTGGAAAACCAGTCCGATTCCTGCTGCAATCAACAACAATCCGCCGACCTGTGTTAAAGAGATTGTGGCATAATAATAAGCCGCAGCCAAAGCACCAATGATTAACAAGGCTCCAAGTGCAGGTTGTATGTTTTTCCAATCAAAAGCACCTTCGGCTTTTGGTTTCTTGGGTGGCAAGGCACCAGCCGGAATGTTTTCCATCTCCCAGTATAAATACCGAATTGCCAGGTTAGCGCCAATCAACAGGGCAATGAGCATTAAAGGACCAGCCAATGATAAGGAGGCACTGGCTTCAAAAAAACCACCAATGTTGCATCCGCCTGCCATAGCTGAACTGATACCCATCAGTATTCCACCAACAACTGCTTTGATCAGTTCCAGCTTGGGAATACGATTAAAAGCAAATTGCTTTGCCATCAATGCGGAAATAAACGCTCCAAGAAGAATTCCAAAGGTCAGAATGGAATTGCTCGAGGTGATAGGGCTGACCGGCTTCCTGTCAAACAGGCCTACCCCATAAAACACCCAGTCTCCCCAGTTTCTAAGTCCGCCTACAACTCCCCAGGGGCGAGCCCAGGCAAATGCAATCACACTTAACAGGGCCAAAAGCAGGGCAGCTGTTTTAACGGACCACTGCTCATAGAACAGATTGGCGTATCCGTCTTTAATAACCTGCGACAATACGCTGTTTTCTTTTTCATCACTCATAGTTTATCTCCTAACATCCTTCTTCTTCTTCAGGTTCATCCGCATTGTCCATCATCGGTTGTGGCTGAACAGCTTCAATTGGCGGAGTTGTAATTGCAGGACGCTTGGGAAGCACAAGACCTACATCACTTCGAATCGAAGTGTCGGGTATTAACAGATCGTTTTGCTTTTCTACTTTTTCAGCCAAGGCAAAGATCATCGTCTGATCATAATATCTCCAGGCCTTTTGAGAGCGAGGATCTGCCTCAATCGCTTTTCTGAAGAAATTCTTGGCATCGAGGTATTTGCCTCGAACATAATATTCTTTTCCCGCGGCGATCATTTTCGCACAAAGCTCTTTATCCGGAGCGTAACCGGACTTTTGAGCAATCAGGCCTGTAGGAACAGATACTGCTGCCATCATCATAACTGCCAGCAAAGCAACTAAACGTTTAAATTTCATTTTTACCTCTGATCAGTTGTCAATTAACAATCCTGAGATATTCAACTCATTAGTGCTGATATTACCTGTGGGCCATAAATAGAGCTTTCGGTTGGTACCGATATCAATTCATTCCCCCCCACACGTACCTCAAAACCGCTTATTGGTATTTTTCATCAATTGTTGTGACCTGCTATCAGGCCCCTGTTTTTATTTACAGCCAACTGGTTACCTGGTGCTGTTCCGTCAATTCGACAAAACCGTCATAGTCCACTTTCTTGATACCATCAATAACATTGCCGATGCCCCTGGCTTTAAGATCCGGCTCAAGCACGCACACCTGGTTGTTTGCCACGGCTTGTTTAAGCTTGTCTGAAAAACTTGTATTATCCTGTGCCCCGTACACACCGTCTTCAATCAATAGCAACACATCACCCGGCAGGAGATATCTGAGGACAGTGGTCAACGATTCACTTCTAAACGGAGAATGATTTACTGTATGTAACATTTCTTACCCTTTGTTTGAATTGTTGAATAAAACTGTTATTAGGTCTTTCTATCGATAATTATTCAATAATAGCGTCTTGTTCAGCCATTATTTTTGCGATCTCCTGGGATTCGAGGACTTCAACTGGAACTGCCAGGTCATTGGCAGTCAAGCCTCTTTCTTCCATAGAGGTTTTATCAACGTACAGTTTTTCAACATCATAATCTTCCAGAACGGTCAACGTTTTTACAAATCCCTTGATACCGATTGCTTCAGTGTCCTGGTCTGATTTTAAGGCATATACACCATCGTCAATAAAGATCATACTGATGTCCTGGTCATATGCGGCCATAATCAATACGGTCTCCAACCCTTCATATGCATAGATACTTCCGTGTGGAGCTCTTCTTGTAATGAGTGCGATCTTCTTTACAATTTCATCATCTTCATATTCTTCTGTCATCAGTATCTCCTAGTCTCCAAAGGTGATTAAACGGTCCGCTTCAATGGCAAGGGTTGTAAGCTGGCCCAGGCCAGTGATCTCTGTGTTTTCGATAATCAGTTCATCTTTCACGGTAGAAGTTGTGATTCCTCTACGCTTGGCCGCAGCGATACAAGCATAGATGGTAACTCCTTCCGCACCCAGTTCTGACCATCTTTTAGCAACGTGTCTATCATCCTGGGGAGGCTCTGTATGTTTTGCGATGTTGTAAACACCATCATTATAACAGAAAACCGCAACTACCTCGTGTCCCCGTTTTCTGGCCGCTTGTATATAGTTGTAAGCGGTATCTGAGGCCTGGTGATTATAAGGCCCTTCCTTTAATTGAATCGCTATCTTCATGGCATCCTTAGTTTAAATCTAAGTCAAATAGGATTTAGAAAAGCAAAGTCTATATTCATTTGATTTTAAAATTCAAGGGAAAAAATGCCGAAAAATAAGGATTATTGGCGTATAACATGATTTCGGTCTATTTGAATTTTGGACCGGAATTTTATCCCCTGTACCCCGGTTATTTAGCTGTTTGGTTTAAAGTACGAGGCAGATCAAACATTCATCACATAATCATAAGTTATTTCTACAAAGCTCAGACCCAAAATGAAAATGTACTTGCAATCCTTTTCCCCATTCCGTAAATTAACACATACTTAAACATCAAATTAAGGTTTGTGTTTCGTGTGTGAATCGATATTCGCTGACTCTATGTGAATATTTAATCTTAGCAAACAATCTCTTTGAAGGAGAACTCATGAGCGATATTACCCCTAATGAAACTCTGGACTGTTCAGGCCTTTCTTGCCCTCAGCCTATTCTTAAAACTAAAAAAGCCATCAAGGGTATGTCTTCCGGTCAGATTCTTAAGATGACCTCAACAGACCCTGGAACCAATAAAGACATGGAAACTTTTTGTGCAAAAACAGGTCACGAACTGGTTGAAAAAGAAGAGAGAGACGGGGCCACAGACTTTTTCGTAAAAGTTAAGTAATTCCACAGTTTTACCCTAGCACATAGATAGGCGATCTGATTTTTACAGAGAAGGTTACCACTTTCAGAATGTCAATCGCCTATTTACCCACCAATCCCCACCGCTTTTCTTTATACTTTCAGACAGTTACTCAGCATTTGTGTATGAATCTGGCGGGCATGGGTGTATGTTTCACAATTCGTCCAAAAATCAAATATTAGCCTGTAATATTAGATAAATATGACTAATTGGATAAACTTTTGAAACTGTCCTGAAATCAAGGAAATCAAAAAAGTTTACATTTTTATTGATGAAAAAGTTAAATATTATTCATTTGTCAACAGCTCTTGAATTGGTCTATGCTAAGAGGTTATTGTTTTTGTTTAATAAATTGAAATAACTGGATATTTCCAAATAATTCAACAATCCCAATCAGCAAAAATCACCTGAACTTCGACAGTTCCTTTTCACCAAGAAAATAAGAATCGGAAAAATCGTAAAAATTATGAAGGAATCATAACTTAACTCATTGCTTTCTTAGAAGCCAGATAATAATTTGGGATTATGTAAAAAGTTATCAAGTGAAATCAGGGGGTATGTCACGAACTATACATCCTCCAATTTTAAACAAAAGCAACATCACAGCATTGATGAAACACTTGTATATTATTGATGGATTTGTGAGGGCCACCAGTCATCCTGCTTTTTGATCCATTATATTTAGGGATAGGGCTGTCTCCCCTCGGCTACCTTAACGTTAATAGTGATATAAACACATCCAATCAAATGAAGAGAGCATTGATCTGGTTTTCCATAAACAACCCACGGTTAACTATTCTAATTTGCCTGTTCGTAACACTGGTTTTTCTGGCTGTATTGCCCAGCATTAAAACAGATACCGATCCTGTTAAAATGCTAAACACCGACAACCCGGCAGTCGTGCTGTATAACCAGATGAAAGCCGATTTCCGTTACAACGACGTGATTGTCCTCGGTATCAAACAGAAACAGGGCAAGTCACTTTTTACTGTGGACGCCTTGAGTCGTATCCACGAATTGACCAATGATATCATTCAGATTCAGCCACCTCAGCAAAAAGATGGACTCTGGCATTCATTGTTGCAAACCCTGCAATGGTATAAGTCTTTAAAACCCGATGAAGCCGAGGCAAAAAGGTTGATAGTGGTAGAGGATATCATATCTCCCAGTACGGTTGACAACATTTTACTCAATTCAAAGGGAGAACTAAGCGTTCGACCATTGATGAAGGTACCACCAGTCAATGAACACCAAGCTCAGCAACTATTAACATCCATCCACAACAACAGAATCTTAAAAGGCAAGCTGGCCTCTGATGACGGTTCCTTGATCGGTGTTTTCATTCCCCTGGAAAAGGGTATGAAACCCCATTCCTATTATATAGGCGAAAAAATCAAGGCATTGGCAAATATACATCTGGGTGAAGGAGAAACCTATTATCTAGCCGGTCTACCAATTGCGGAAACCACTTTTGGTTTTGAAATGTTTGTGCAAATGGGTATCTATGCACCATTGGCCGGATTGGTTATTTTTATTTTAATGTACCTGTTTTTTGGAAACGTCAAACTGGTATTAGGGCCGATGTTTTTAGCCATGATGACAGTAATTTGGGCAATGGGCGGTCTGATTTATTCCGGCAATACTGTTCACATTATGAGCTCAATGATTCCAATTTTCCTGATGCCCGTCGCCCTGCTGGACAGCATCCATATCATTAGTCATCTTCACGATAAAATTGACTCCGCCGGAATAAAAGAGGAAACAATCTGGCAGGTAATACAGGCACTGTTTAATCCCATGCTGTTTACCAGCATCACAACCATGGTGGGATTTATCTCTCTGGCAGTAACAGGTATCCAACCGGTTGAAGTCTTTGGAATCACCATCGCATGCGGAGTTTTTGTAGCTTGGTTTCTCTCCATGACTTTCATGCCCGCTTACATCATGCTGCTGGACTTTGAAACCTTGAAAGCGAGTAAACAGCGTTTTGAAATAACCGGATCTGTTGTCGTTTTTTTTCGTGAATTGGCCATTAATTCGCCCTGGAGAGTCATCGTTTTTTGTCTGATCGCAGGAATCATTTCATTGATTGGTGTGAATCGGATTGTGGTAAACGATAATCCGGTCAGGTGGTTCAAAGCTGATCATCCATTGCGTGAGGCAGACTCGGTAATGAATAATCAATTGGCCGGCACCTATATGACGAATCTGATTATAGAACTCCCTATCAAAAAGGAAATGGATTCCACCCTGCCAGACGCCACGGAAGCTGAAGCATTTGAGGAAAACCTCTTTGATATAGATGACGAACAACACCTGACACCGGATCTCCGAAACGGGGGTATCATCCGCTACATTGAATCAGTGCAGGCATATCTGCTTTCGATTAATGATTCCAATGGACAACAGATTGTTGGTGCAGCTACCTCCATTGTAGATATTTTAAGTAAGGTGGGAAATGTAGCTTTTAATGATCCCTCTATTCCTCTTGAGAGGGATAAAATAGCGCAATACATGTTCCTTTACGAAAGCGGTGATATCAAAAGAGGTAAAGATCTGTGGAAATTCATCACCCATGATTATCAAAAAGCGCAGATCTGGCTGCAGCTAAAAAACGGCGACAACAAAACGATGGATCTATTGATGAACCATTTGGATGCCTATATTGCTAAAAAGGAAAACACTCTGCCGGGTGTCACCTTGTCCAATGGAGATTTTCAGCCGGTAAAACTGAGCTGGACAGGGCTTACACATATCAACAATGTCTGGCAGGATGAAATGGTGAGAGGTATGGGATATGCCTTATTGGGGTCATTTGTGGTCGTTTTTATCATGATGTCCTTTCTCTTTCGATCTCCTTTGTGGGGAGCCATATCCATGTTGCCGTTGTCCATGAGTATTACATTCATCTATGGGCTAATCGGCTGGGGAGGGAAATTTTATGATATGCCAATCGCGGTGCTTTCAAGCCTTGCATTGGGGCTCTCAATCGATTTTGCTATTCATTTTAACCAGAGTTTTAAAGAGATCATCAGCAAAACAGGAGACATAAAAGCCGCCTTTTGGCAAGTCTTTGCGGAACCATCCAGGGCAATCTGGAGAAACGTTTTGGTATTAACCGTTGGATTCACTCCGTTATTCCTTGCCAGTCTGGTACCGTATGTGACAGTCGGCGCCTTTTTCTTTCTGATAATGATTGTAAGTGGGGCAGCAAGCCTGATTCTTTTACCTTCCCTCATATATATCCTCCGTAAATGGTTGCCGGGAGTGAGGGAGTTTATGGTTTAAGGATTTCATTCCATATGGTAAAATGAAACAAAATGTTAAAGGTACCTCAAAAAAAGCCCCAAATGTCCACCTGAGTATAT
Organism: SAR324 cluster bacterium; assembly: GCA_028282825.1. GTDB lineage: Bacteria > SAR324 > SAR324 > XYD2-FULL-50-16 > XYD2-FULL-50-16 > JAHJTV01. The sequence goes on along the minus strand of JANQGZ010000079.1, from coordinate 33,300 downwards.
AACCACCATGAAAAAAATCATCCTTGTATCGATAGCAATTTTAACCCAGATCATTCCTGCCAGGGCCGTGGAACCTGAAGAGATCATGAAGAAATCAAGTTTGGCCTCGCATTATGCAGGTAAAGATAGAAAATCAAGAATGGCCTTACTGGTTTACCACAAATCGGTTCCCAAGCCTTCCAAAAAAATCTTCACTTTGTTGCGTAAGGATATCAACGACGGGGGAAAGCAAAAATATTTGCTCTATTTTACCTACCCACGGGAAATAAAAAAGGCATCATTTCTGGTACATAAATACATTGTCGAGGACGACTACCGCAGATTGTTCCTGCCTGCCAGCAACACTGTTTTAATGATTTCCGGGCATCAAAAACAATGTGCCTTCATGGGGTCTGATTTTTCCTCGGAGGATATTACCGGCAGACATCATCAAAAAGATCGACATCAGCTGCTGGGAAATGAGACAATCACAATTTCCACACAAAAAGGTGAAAAAAAATATGACACCTACCTGGTGGAAAGCATTCCTAAGATCCGGGAGGACAAGACAAGCAAAACCAGATCATGGATTGATCAAAAAACCTATCTTCCTGTTAAAATTGAGTTCTACAATCACGAAAACCAATTATATAAATTCTATGAAGTCCTGCAGATAAGATCGATCGATGGTTACCCGACTGTCGTGAAACACCGGATGACTTCACCATTGGAAGGTACCCACACCATTCTGATCCTTGATCTGAAAAACACCCGCTATAACCTGGGTGTGAATGAAGACATATTCGTCGAAGCATCTCTTTACAAGCCGCCTGAAATCGTTTTGAACTGATTTCCAATATGACCTGCAAATACACGTCTTTCACTTTTCATTATCAGCCAAAACCGAGGATATTCGGCCTGTTGTTTATTTTTTTGCTCGGAATGGTGCTGACCGGAAATATACCTACCGAGCTGTATGCCCAGGGGGAAGAAGATTTTGACATCGTTTTTGAAGACGAAGAGGATGAAAATGAAGAATTTTCAACTGCCTACCCCATGCCCGAAAAAAGGGAAGCCCTTACTCCGGAACAGTTTATCGCCATACAAAAAGCCAATTCAGCAATTTTGTTGGATGTAAGAGGAAAGGCAGAGATGAAATTCGGGTTTATCGAGAATTCCCTTAACATCCCACTCTATGTACTGGAAACAGAACATAAAAAGCTACCTCGAGACAAACCCATTGTCATATTCTGTGACAATGGCATGCGTGCTTTATTTGCTTACGATCTGCTCTGGGCAAAAGGATTTGAAAATATAAAATTTCTGAATTACAGCGTTGCCTTCGAACCATCCGGAGCTTATAAGATAATTGGCTATCACACCAAATAACCCTTCTGTGCCGGCCAATTCGTCCATTTGTTGTCCCACTTCTAGAGACTCTCTCAACAACATTTGCCATTTGTAGTAATACCTTTCATAATTTTGAAATCGATCGATACAGGCTTATGATCACTAGGTAAACCAGGACCAGGCATGTTGCAAACAACTCCACCAAGCAAATGCAGTTACCAAATCAGACTGTTGATTCTGATTATGCTATTCATTTTCCAGATCCCTGAAAACATCTCCAGCCAGGAACTTGCCGTAATATTCAATCACCAGATTCATGCACAAGAGTACGAAATTTCCTGCAGATATTGTCACTACTACGCGGACAGATCCGAACAAGCCGGCGTACCCTCACTCTATGACTGCCTTGGATGTCACCAGCTGGTAAAAGGGACAACAGAAGAAAGACAATTTGAAATTAGAAAACTGGAACACCTGCGTTTGTTTAAACAAAACCTCACCTGGACAAAAGTGAACGATTTACCTGATTTTGTTTATTTTTCTCACCAAAGTCACACTCTTAAAGAATTTGAGTGCGAGGAATGCCATGGAGAGGTTGCCGACATAAAAGCCCCGAACCCTTCCGGCAAAATAGAAGAGCTAACCATGCAATGGTGCATGGACTGCCATGTCCGTGAACATGAAATGAAAAATCAGGGGAATGTGATAAAAGGGTCCACCGAGTGTCATTCGTGCCATAAGTGAATTTTAGATTGATGATTTTAGATTTCAGATTTACAGGACGTGAAAGCTTTGCTTTCGTTTTTTTTAAATATGAAAACGTTTACACGTTTTAAGCTAACTGCCAATCGCTAATAGCCAAAAGCTATCTAAAATGAAACGGAGAGATTTTTTAAAGTTATCTGCAATAACCGGTGCCACAGCAACGTTTGCCGGATGTGGAAAGGAGCCGGTTGAAAGCCTGGTGCCTATGCTGATACCACCACCCCATTTCTCTCCGGGGAAATCCCTTCACTATGCCACAACTTGCAGAGAGTGCACGGCTGGTTGCGGATTAGTCGTTACCACAAGAGAGGGAAGAGCCATCAAGATCGAGGGCAATCCGGACCATTCCATAAACAAAGGCAAAGTTTGTGCTATCGGCCAGGCAGCTCTCCAGGGACTTTATAGCCCTGCCAGAGTCTCAGGACCTTTATTGAGAAAAGGCAAGACCACAGAAGCAATTAGCTGGCAGCAAGGGATCGATCTGCTTGTGAGCAAAATCAAGGAAACTCAATCCGATCCGAATAAAAAAATTCTGTTTGTTGGACCACCGGAAACCGGGACAATGCGCAAGTTGATTCAAAATAGTTTGCGATCCTGGGGAGGTGGGGATTATCTCAATTTCGACCTGACCCCCATCCATAGCTTTAAAAAAGCCAACCAGCTTGTTTTTGGAACAGAGGAAATCCCGCAAATTGATTTATCACAAGCTGATACCCTGGTTAATTTTGGCAGCGATTTTTTGGAAACCTGGCTGAGTCCCGTTAAATTCAGCCGGGAATATACCGAATTCCATGCACACCAGGGGACAAAAAGGGGTCGTTTTATTCAGGTATCACCTTACCTTTCCTTAACAGGCGTTAATGCAGATAAATGGTATAGCTGCGGGCCAGGCAGTGAATGGATCATAGCTTGTCAAGTAGCCCGACAACTGGTGAAGGAAAGCTCATTTTTGACAGCCAGGGAAACAACTGAAATAAATAAACTGCTTAACTATTTGCTTCAACATACCGATTCCAATCACAATCAGGATTTGCTGAAAGACGTCGACGCCCTTGTTACAGAATTCAAATCCAAACGTTGCCTGTGTCTGGCAGGAGGTAACAGTGCAGCAGACAAACATGCCACTTTGCTTCACATAGCCGTAAACCTGATCAATTACATAACGGGAGAAGTCAACCGTTCCATCACTTTTGGAGCCGATGTAAAAGCAGGGGGGGATTCACTCAAAACTATCAAAAATGTTTTCTTTGAATTAAGCAAGGGAAAGTATTCTCTTGTTATTATTGACAGTGTAAATCCCGTTTTTGCTCTTCCCCAGATCAAAGATCTCTCTTCCATCCTGGCTGATGGGCCTTTTGTTGTTTCCTTATCTACTGAAGCAGATGAAACTTCCGAATTGGCTTCCCTTCATTTGCCGACTCATCATTATTTGGAAAGTTGGGGGGACGCACAGTCCATCAAGGGTGTGAACAACTTACAACAGCCTGTGATGAGGCCAATACCCGGATATGACACCAAAGCACTCGGGGATCTGTTGTTGCTGACTTCTCAGTTGATCAATCCCATTGGCTTTGAGTTTAAGAACTTTTATGAGTATTTAGTTACCAACTGGCAAGATTTGCACAAGCAACATAGGCCAGCTTCTACTTTTTCATCGTTTTGGAAGAACAGTCTGGCAAAAGGTGGATTTTATCAGAAGACATCTGTCAAAAACGTGACACTTGATCCCTCACTTTTTCACACTGAATTGGTCCGCAATGATAAACAAACTGCTGGAATGTCCCTGCTTGTCGTTAATTCACCTTTCCATCACGCCAATGGACATACGGGAAACCGTTACTGGCTCTTGGAGGCTCCGCATCCTGTCAGCCAGGTAGCATGGGATTCCTGGGCGGAGATCAATCCAATTACTGCCCAAAAATTGGGAATCTCGGATAACGATCTGCTCAAGATTTCATCATCCCATGAAACTATTAACGTTGCCGCCAAACTTTATCATGGAGTTGCGCCCGACACGCTGGTCATGCCTGCTGGTCTTGGCAGGACGGTACTATTTCCTGACTATCCGGAAAATAAGGGGAGACTGCCTTTGTTAGATCTGTTCAAAACTAAAAAACAGGTCAGTCTTGTTAAACGTAAAATAGGCGAGAACGCCTTGTCGCTATTTTCAAGTGAATATGATGCTCTTTCCGGTGATTTTACATTTTCCCAATCCAACATTCAGGTTCTCAAGACAGGTAAAAAACAACCTTTGGCAACGATGGATGGTCAGGCTCAGTTTTCTGTATCCGACATTGGAAACAGCAAACAAAACAGAAAAGCAAGAGGACTTTACAGAACGATCCTTCGAAATCCCCAAGGAAAGTTGGAGCCGGAGCATACTCCCGGCCACTCCGTACATTCAAACACTACGGGATTTTATCAATCCATTGATAAAAATGTGGAAAGAATTAAGAACTCCGCTGCAAAAGCACCTCCGGAGTTTTTCACCGATTATAAGTGGGAAATGGTCATCGATCTGGACAAATGCACCGGTTGCTCAGCTTGCGTGGTTGCTTGCTATGCAGAGAACAATATTGCAGTTGTCGGGAAAACCAGAGTGGCCCAGGGGCGGGAGATGAGCTGGACGAGAATTCAGCGCTATTTTGAAAAAAATCCAAAAACAGGTCACACTGAAACCTTTCTTTTACCTCAAATGTGCGCCCAATGTGACAATGCAGGCTGTGAGCCGGTTTGTCCCGTCTCAGCCACTTACAAAGCCTCTGATGGACTCAACGCCATGATCTACAATCGCTGTGTTGGTAGCCGTTATTGCTCAAACAACTGCATTTACAGCCAAAGACGGTTCAATTGGCGAACCTATGAATTTCCATCCCCCTTGAATTACCAGCTTAATCCGGATGTTTCGGTGCGGGAAAAGGGGGTTATGGAGAAATGCACCTTTTGCTTCCACAGAATTCGCACCAAAACTCTTCAAGCCAAGAAAGAAAACAGAATCCTGGATGAATCTGAAGTGCAAACTGCTTGTCAACAAACCTGCCCTGCAAATGCTATATCTTTTGGCAATATCAAACAAACGAACAGTCAAATTAACAAGCTTAAATCCGATTCACTGCGAAGTTATACCCAATTTGAATCGATGAACTTTCAACCGGCTATCACCTATCTAAAGAAAGTGGTAGCGAACAATGAAAAAGGCTGAGGTGGAAACAGTGTCTCAAACAACGGACCTGGGCTCATTCAATGAAATTGCTCTTGGCACCATGCAAAAACATGGACTACGCTGGAAATTGTCTCTAATACTCTGTCTGGTAATATTTGCGATAGCTCTTTCAGCCTGGATTTATCAGCTTGAACACGGAATGGAATGGGGAGGGATCAGTCACCCGATCAATTGGGGAATCTATATCACTAATTTTGTATTTTGGGTTGGTATTGCCCACGCTGGTACGTTGATTTCGGCGATTTTGTTCCTTACTCGGGCGAGATTCAGAACCTCTATTCATCGAATTGCAGAAGCGATGACCGTGATTGCGGTGACAACAGCCGGTATTTTTCCCATCATTCACCTGGGCAGGGCCTGGTACGCCTTTTGGGTGGTTCCGTATCCCAATCAGCGCGATTTATGGGTTAACTTTAAATCGCCTTTGGTTTGGGATGCTTTTGCCATTTCAGTCTATCTTTTTGTTTCCATTACTTTTTTGATCTTAGGCATGATTCCCGATTTTGCCAGTATCAGGGACGAATCTAAAGGGTTCAGACGAAAATTTTTTGGAATTCTTTCTTTTGGGTTCAGAGGAAACAACCATCAATGGTTATTGCATTCGCGGGCCTATACATTGTTGGCAGCCTTGGCAACGCCACTCGTGATATCCGTTCACACCATTGTTTCCTTGGATTTTGCCGTCGCTTCCGTTCCCGGATGGCATTCTACCTTATTTGCACCTTATTTCGTCATTGGAGCAATCTTCTCCGGCTGTGCCATGGTAATGATGATTATCATTCCCTTACGAACAGGCTCCCGCGAGTTAAAAGCAGTTATTTCCATTAACCATTTGGGCTCGTTGTCAAAAATCATGATCTTGACCAGTGGGTTGATCGCTTTGTCATACTTAATCGAATATTTTACTGCCTTTTACAGCACATCACCCGTTGAACGTTCAGTCTTCTGGTTCAGGGCTTTTGGAGATCAAAAGGCACTATTTTGGACGATGGTCCTGCTAAATTGCTTTCTTCCCCAACTATTCTGGTTAGATAAAATTCGAGGAAATACTCCGGCAATTTTTTTAATATCCCTGGGGATCTGTGTCGGTATGTGGATCGAACGCTTTGTCATTATCGTCGGTTCTTTAAGCCAGGGATTTGACCCCTTTGCCTGGAGTACCTATCGACTGCAATGGATTGAAAGCTGGATAACATTAGGGAGTTTTGCCTGGTTTTTCGGTCTGGTTTTGATTTTTATTCGATTTTTCCCTTCGATCGCCATATCGGAACTTAAAGAGTCAACCATCGATAAGGAAAGGGGATTGTTATGAAGTCGTTCACAGGTATTTGGGCTACTTTCGAATCGCTGGATCATCTCCTGGCTTCAATCCACGCATTGAAAGCAAAAGATATCAAGCCTGTCAGAGTTCATGCACCATTTAACATTTCCAGGAAAGTGAGCCTTGATCGAGCTATAAGGCCGGAACTCAGTCATTTCGCCCTGACAGGCGCCGTTTTAGGGGCAGTCGGCTCTTTTTATTTAATACGGAAAATGAGTATTGAATGGATTCAGCCGCTTTCCTCCAAACCCATTGTATCGTTATTGACAATGATACCCATTGCATTTGAAATGGCCGTTCTTTTGGCTGTGATTTTCCTCCTGATTGGTATATTGACTCTTGGGGGATTAACCAATAGACAAAAGTCTTTTCCAAAAAGTGAAGAATACAAGAACTACACAAGATTCAGCCGGGATCGTTTCGGTTTGGTATTATCTTGTAAAGAGGCTGAAATGCCAGCACTAAATGATCTGCTGATCGATCACCAGGCAGAGGAGGTATTCATTGAAAAGTAATGCTGTCATTTTCTTCCTGATACTTGTAATCGCGGGTTTAAGTGTTTATGGAATCGGTCTTGTGGCTGGCATGAGTACGGACCAGTTTGACCAGAAACATATCAAACCTTATGAGGATGGGAGTCAGACGGGTTTACCAATCAGAAGTATCACGGTCGATGGTTACGAAAACAATTCACCGCAAAAATGGTTTGAATGGAATTCAGATGAGGACCTTGCTGCAAAGGTTCTACCCAAAAAAGTGCATACGAATACCAATAGACGCATGGGGCAAAAACATTATCAGACTTACTGCGAGGTTTGCCATGGAACCGGCTTTAAGAAAAATATACAGGGCCTGGCGATATCTAAAATAAATGATGTTGGTATGGTTGCGGCTGATCTGCCTTCATTGACACCTTTTCGGAATGATCGTTTCTTATACCTGAAAATAGAAAACGGAGGCACGGTCATGCCTCGGTTGGGTCATGTGGTTCCTTCGGATATTCGTTGGCAGATAGTTGCCTATTTAAGATCAGTAGAAATGGCTCCTTAGTGCCTGAACTGAAAACCCATTAAGCTTTACCATTCGGCCTTTTATGAAGAGTTTATTAATGTGAAGTATAGTGCTTTCAGCTTTCAGCCTTCAGCTATCAGCGATCAGTAATCTATCTCGCTGAGTTTACGGCATTTCTAAGCTGAATGCTGATCGCTGAAAGCTGATAGCATTCTAATATTCGAGTCAAATCTATATCGGTAGGATGCGATTCAATATAAATTCAGGCTTTTTCGTTCAGGCACTAGGTAGGAAAAGAGGTAGGGACCAAGGAAAAGAAAAAGGCAGATGTTTCACCACCTGCCTTGTTTAGCGAATTAATCCTTCTTCTTACCTTTTTCTTCCGGCTCCGGTTTAGGTCGAGGTGGCCTGCCAGCCAGCAAATCATTGATAGCTGCAGCAGCTTTTCGTCCTTCACCCATAGCCAGGATTACAGTAGCAGCGCCCAAAACGATATCACCGCCTGCATAAACACCATCCATCGAAGTTTTCTGATTGTGATCTACAGTGATGTTACCCCAGCGGTTTACTTCCAGTTCCTTGGTTGTTTGAGGAATCAGTGGGTTACTACCGTTTCCGATTGCAACAATCACTGTATCCACATCCATAATAAATTCACTGCCTTCAATCGGCACCGGTCTTCTTCGTCCTGAATCATCCGGCTCACCCAGTTCATAACGCAGACATTCCATGGCTTTGACACGACCATTTCCGTCATCAAGAATCTTGGTTGCATTCTGCAGAAGGTAAAAATTAATTCCCTCTTCCTTGGCGTGGGCAACTTCCTCGATTCTGGCAGGCATTTCCACTTCTGTTCTTCGATAAACAATATTTACTTCTTCAGCACCCAATCGTTTTGCCATCCGGGCAGCATCCATCGCTACGTTACCACCACCAAGAACAGCAACTTTTTTGGATACGTAAATCGGTGTATCAGCATTGTCCCGATCAAACGCTCTCATCAGGTTAGCCCTGGTCAGGTATTCGTTTGCCGAGAACACACCAATCAGGTTTTCACCTTCAATTCCCATAAACATCGGCAGGCCCGCACCGGTTCCCACAAATACAGCACCAAAGCCGTCTTTATCAATTAAATCTTTTAGCTTTCTTGTTTTACCGACTACAAAGTTAGTTTCAAACTTTACTCCCATTTCCAAGAGTGTATTTACTTCCTGGTCAATAATGGTATTAGGCAGTCTGAACTCAGGAATTCCATAGCGCATTACGCCACCCAGCTTATGAAACGCCTCGAAAATAGTAACTTCATGACCTTCTCTACGAACATCAGCAGCTACCACCAAACCGGCAGGACCAGCACCAACAATGGCAACTTTTTGACCAGTTTCCGGTTTTACCGGGGGAGCTTTAACTTTACCGGTTGCTTGTTCCCAGTCCGCTACATATCGTTCCAGGCGACCGATGGAAACACCTTTTTGAACATCTTTGAGAGATTTACTAACTGTACAAGGTTCTTGACATTGAACTTCCTGTGGACAAACCCTACCGCAAATGGCAGGTAACAAGCTTGATTCCTTAATTACGTCAATGGAAGCTTGCATATCACCATTGGCAATGTGCTCGATAAACAGAGGAATATTGATCTTCACCGGACAAGCTTCAATACAAGGCCGTTTTTTACACTGAGTACAGCGGATTGCCTCAAGCTTTGCCTGTTCCTCCGTATAACCCTGGGCAACCTCATCCAGGTTTCCAATTCTTACATCGGGTGCCTGAGACGGCATATCCTGGCTCGGAATGGCAATTCTAGCTTTGGCCTTTAATTCATCCTTTTTAGGCAGGTACTCGTCTAACAGCTTTTTTGCTTCTTCATGCAATTCTTTGGGAGATCGGTAAGTCATTAGTTCCCCTCCTGTTTAGATTCAATTTGCTGATCAAGTTTGCATTGGTGGGCTTTGGTTTCTTGATCCCTGTACGCTCCCAGACGAGCCATCATGTTATCAAAGTCTACCAGATGGCCATCAAACTCAGGACCATCGACACATACAAACTTAGGTCTTCCATCAATATTTACTCTACAACCGCCGCACATTCCGGTTCCATCCACCATAATGGTATTGAGGGAAACCTGGGTAAATACCTTGTAAGGACGGGTGGTTTCTGCACAGAACTTCATCATAATAGGTGGTCCGATAGCAATCGCCATATCTGGTTTGGGATCCATCTCGCAAAGTTCTTTTAAGGGTTCGGTTACAAGAGCTTTCCTGCCGTAAGAACCATCATCAGTACAAATAATGACCTCGTCGCCGATGGCAGACATCTCTTTTTCCATAATAAGGAGATCTTTGTTCCTGGCCCCCATGATAATGATAACCTTATTGCCTGCTTCTTTAAGCGCTTTGGCAATAGGATGCATTGGCGCAACACCGATACCGCCACCTACACAGACAACAGTTCCAAAATTCTCAATATGGGTTGGCTGGCCCAAAGGACCTACCAAGTTATCTACATACTCTCCCTGTTCCAGATCAGATAAATCACTGGTTGTCTTACCGACTACCTGAAAAATAATGGTGATTGAACCTTCTTTTTCGTCCGCATCAGCAATAGTAAGAGGAATTCTTTCACCATACTCACTGTCCAGCTGAAGGATAATAAACTGCCCAGGTAGACGTTCTTCAGCAATTAGAGGCGCCTCTAATTTCATCATGAAAACATCATCTGAAAGCTGTTCCTTGAGAAGTATTTTATTCATGCTGTTATGCCTCTCTCAAACATTCAAAAAAATTTGGGAAAATGATCAAAAATATCAAACAACGTGTGCCATCTCAGGCGAGATAAACTTGAATTTGCTTGGTTCTTAAATATAGCGCATTTAACCAAGTCAGGCAGCAACAATAAGCGTATGCATGGACTTTTTCTAAGGCTTTTTGTTTCCCAGCCGTGACATAAATCAAAAACTGATCTCTCCTATCATGTCGCATCGTCACTATCACTGCCGTTTTTAGGAAAATCCGTAGAGGAAAGTCTTACATAGAACATCATCAAATTCAACTTATGCTGGTCCGTGTGACAAAAATAAACCCTGCATCGTTGTCAGCGGCGGAGATAAAGGAAATCAGATCGATTTATACCAAGAAGTGAACACAATATAAAGTTTTCATACCGACTGGTGTAGAACTACTGATTAGGGAGAGTTAAGTCAATTGCTAATATTGCTGAAATTAGTTGATCCAAAATCCATTTGGTAATCCTGCCAATGAAAAAAGCTTATTATTTCTGTACCTTAAAACCCGACTTGATAGACATCAAAATCGCCTGATTTTTGTTAACTTTCTTTTCAAACTTTAGTGATAAATCCCATTCAAGTAAAACCAAACAGAGGTTAGAAGCTGAAAGAATGGCCGTCAGCTAGACTATCCGTAAATAAATCCATAACCAAAGCTCTTTAAATTGATGAATCTTGAACACAAAAAATCAGCTCGTCTTGCACTTCATGAGCCCTGGTTAGGGCCTAAAAGACAGATCAACTTTTTTTTGGTCAATCGATTTTTATCAATCAATTGTTTTGAACAAATGATTCAACTCCCCTCTAATTAAGGCAGAAAAGTTGATCGGATTTTAATAGATTGACGTCGATTTCGTTTCTTTGACCGGAATAAATCCAACCTTTAAAAATGACCCTCTGTTCATGTTTTCCGTTTCGTCTTTTTTACTTTCTCCCCCAAAAAGGGCCACTCGAAAGTGTAGAAATGCTTGCAATGAGTTTGCGGAAATGTAATAAGAGAAATAAACTTCTAACAGGCACTCCCAACAGTTGTGGTATGCTTAAAAACCAAGACCTGTTCATGAATAACAACCAATTTATAAATTGTTGCAAGAAAATGCACTGATGAAAACATCTAATGAAGTGTATGCTAAAGACCGAAATCAATGGAGAACCTGGTTACAGGAAAACCATTCGACATCGAATGAAGTCTGGTTAATATTTTATAAAAAAACATCCGGAAAACCTTCGGTTGGTTATGAAGAGGCTGTAGAAGAAGCGCTTTGTTTCGGATGGATAGACAGCCTGAAAAAATCTGTTGACTCAATACGTTACAAACAAAAATTCACTCCCAGAAAAAAAGGAAGTCTCTGGTCGGAGAGCAATAAGAAACGAGTCAACCGATTGATTAAAGATGGTTTGATGAGGGAACCGGGGATGGTTTTAATAAAGCAGGCCCAGAAAGATGGAAGCTGGCACAAGATTTCGGCTTCTAAACAACCGATCGATCCTCCCCAGGAGTTCGTCAAAGCTTTGCAAGAAAACACCGAAGCGTATATTTTTTTTCAATCACTGGCCCCTTCGTACCAAAAGCAGTTTATTGTCTGGATCGGCTCTGCAAAAAGACAGGATACGCGACTAAAAAGAACCGAGGAGAGTATCTCATTATTGACTAACAAGCAAAAACTAGGGCTCAAATAAGGTTTATCTCTATAGAGCCTTGACGGTATTCGGTAGCAAAAAAAAGGCGTTTTCCCTTTGGAAAAACGCCTTTTTCGATGAAAGGTTTTCAGCTTTACAAGCTACTTCACAACCACGTTGACTGCACTCGGGCCTTTCTGACCCTCCTCAATTTCGAAGCTAACTCGGTCTCCTTCTTCCAAAGACCTGAATCCGTTGCCGTTGATTCCGGTATAATGAACGAAGACATCAGGTCCCTTGTCTTGTTGAATGAAACCATACCCTTTATTATCGTTGAACCATTTTACTACACCATCTGCCATAATCTAAACGCTCCTTTCGACACTACTGGCCTCGCCTGAAGGACTCAATCATGATAAATGCAAATCCCTTTCAGCTCGAGACCAATTTGAAAAACAAAACAAACAGCTAAGCCTGTTTGATTTAAAGTTGCACCTATTGTTACAAAATTTTAAAAAAACTCAACAAAAAATTTCAAAAAATTCAACAGTGTCAAGCATATATAATCGATATTCTGATTTAAAAAACCTAGCACAAGCCAGAATTGACAAGATTTGACAGAGATTGAGCCAATACGGGAAGACAGCGTTTTACAGCTTCCAACTCCAAAAAAACAGTTGATGGATGAAGTCTGACACTAGTCAAATCACGATCTAATTAGCGCGACCGACTAAAAGTGATAGTAAGATTGGAGCGCGGCGATGAAAAAAATTGTAATTATTCACTCCAAGTCCTTTGTTTATCGCCTCTCAGCGATAGTATATTTCCGTTTTTTCCAAATTTAAAATTATACTCGTTCAAGAAGATCCAGTTAACGAACTTCGATTGTTCCTTTTTCCTGTGGCTTCCATTATTGGTATTGTAGCCACTTTGAAACATCACAAAGAGTTAACGGTTGAATGAAAAAGGACCTCGTTCATTCAAAATCTGTCCAATTCTATCCCCACCAAAAAACAGTTGTATTTTTATCCGGGTCTGCTAAAAACAGCAGCAGACATTTTGGGAATGAATTCGAAGGTAGTGATTCCCAAACACTATCTCTACCGAATGTAGCTCAATACCACTGATAATGTAACGGAGAAGACTTATGACCATCGTAAACGGAAAAGAATATCCTCAACTACACACCTTAAGAATGACATCGCAGCTTCGTACCCTGATGACCATTATCCGGGATGAAAACACAAAAAGAAACGACTTCATTTTTTACGCGGATAGAATTAATCGTTTACTGATAGAAGAAGGACTAAACTTCCTGCCAACCACCGAGAAGATCGTAACAACAAGAACCGGAGAACAATACAAGGGGTCAGAATTTTTGGGAAAGATTTGTGCTGTCCCTATTATCCGGGCTGGACTCAGCATGGAAAACAGTATCCGGGAGGTTGCAAAAAAGATCCGCATAGCTCATATTCTAATTCAAAGGGATGAAGACACCGCAAAGCCGATTTTCTATAAATCCTGGTTGCCTGATGATATTCAGGATCGCTATGTCTTGATTCTTGATCCAATGCTGGCTACCGGAGGATCAGCCGTTGCCACCATCAATACCTTAAAGGAACATCAGGTCGCAGAAAATAAGATTATTTTCATCAACCTCGTATCCGTACCGGAAGGGATTGATAATGTCCTTTCTGCATTTCCCGAGATAAAAGTCATCACTGCTGAAGTGGATAGAGGTCTAAATGACCAGGCTTTCATTCTTCCCGGTCTGGGAGATTTTGGTGACATCTACTTTGGCACCGATTGATGAATTGTCCCTTTTCAAAGCACTTGGCAGTCGCCGGGTGCTTTAATATCGATTTACCCCCTCACCTAACGTTTCTTCAGAACAAACAACCGTAAGTAAAAAGCAAAATAATAACTACTACTCTAAAAGGAAATCGAGAGATGAACCGTGAACGTGATCGTAAACGTCCACGACATAGCATCCTAAAGAGATTTCACCCAAAGACTTTGATTTACTTTTTCTAACAAACATCCAACATCACTCTGTTATTTTTCCGTGCACGATTACGATCACGGGAACGAGCACGAGCACGTTCAGGCAGAGAAACACAATACAGCCTTTAGACTTTGACATTATTCGAAGCTTTTAAGGCATTGTTTCCTGTCCTTGATTTGACACAAAAACCAAACTTAATTAGAATATCAACTATAAATCGAATTTCGAACTAAAGTTGATTGTAAATAACTTATTTATAAATATTTATTACAAAAAGATGTGAATTCTACTTTGTCTTTCAGGGAAATCAGGTATCGGGAGAAGAGGAGAAAAATTCTGCAGCACGCTGCCAGGATTTTTGCCAAAAAAGGTTATGAAAAAGCCTCCCTCGAAGAGATAGCATCCCGTCTGAAGCTCAGCAAGGCCAGTCTTTATCACTACGTTAAAAGCAAAGATGAAGTATTGTATTTAATTCAGTTGGAAGCCCTGGATGAAATTTTGGCCGTGGTAACGAAAGTAAATGCAACAGCCAAGAAACCTTCGGCTAAATTGAAGGATATAGTGACACACTATATCAAGACGGCCACTCAAAAAAACATCATCGGAGCCTTAAGGCAGCAGGAACTGATTTTGCCTGAAAAGTGGCGTTCAAAAATCATTGCCAAACGTGACACGTTCGATGAAGCCTGCCTCGAAATCATTGAGCAAGGCATTGCTTCCGGTGAATTCAAAGCTGTCAATTGGAAAATGTCCTATATGGCTTCAATTGGGGCAATGAACTGGATTGTTAAATGGTATTCTCCCCAGGGAGATCTTTCTGTGGATGAAATATGCGAAGCCATGGTGGATTTTATTTTGAGGGGATTTGGAGCAGATAATTTAGACTAAGATAACAAACATACCATCTGAATTTAAACCGCTAATTTGATGTAAACAAAATCAAGGATATGACATGGAACAGGATAAGAATAAGAATTCATCAGTCAAACCTGGACCGCTGGAAGGAATCAAAATAGTTGAATATGGTGTTTTCCATGCCGGACCGGGAGGAACGGCGATTTTGGGAGATTTGGGAGCCGAAATTATCAAAATTGAAGCACCTGCCGGTGATCCGATTCGTTATTGGACCGATGTCGGATCGATCGATCTTTCCAAAAAGGATGGTGAAAGCATCATGTTTGAGATCTCCAATCGAAACAAAAAAAACATATGTCTTGATATTAAGCAGAATGAGGGCAGAGCTGTTTTTGAAAGACTGATTACATCAGCCGATGTATTTATGACTAACCTCAGAAAATCAACCAAAAAGAAGCTTAAAATAGACTATGAACCTATAAAGGCTTTGAATCCCAAGATCATTCACGCCAGTGTATCCGGTTATGGAGCGGAAGGAATGATGGCTGATATTGGTGCCTTTGACCCGTTAGGCCAGGCATGTTCAGGCATGATGTTCGTTACCGGGCAACCGATTCCGGCACCCTTGCAATTGGGAATTCTGGACCAGGCAACCGCGATCAGTCTCAGCCACGCTATCATCACAGCGCTGCTGGCAAGAGAGCGCCAAGGGCATGGTCAGGAGGTACATACTTCTTTATATGGAACTTCCTTGTGGCTCCAACATCCGAATTTGCTTCTCCACAACGCACTTGGAATCAATCCTTGTGTGGAAGCCAACCGACTGGTTCATTCTCCTTTGCGAAACACATTTTGTTGTAAGGACGGTCGCTGGATCATGGGAACACATCATCCGGAAGAACGGTATTGGAAAACATTTTGTGAAATAACCGATCAAACCCAACTTTTGGACGACCCCGATTACACGGATGATATGGGAAGACCGAAAAACTATGAACGGCTTATTGAGATTTTTGACAACGTGTTTTCCCAAAAAACCATGTTCGAATGGATGGTGGATTTCCAAAAACACAGAATGATGTTCTGTCCGGTACAACGAATAGAAGATGTTCAACACGATCCACAGGCCCAGGCTAACGAGTTCATAAAGGCAGTTGACTACAAAGGATTAGGCAAAATCAATGTTCCGGGATATCCCATATCATTCAGTGAAAACGACGCAGGGATAAAGACCGAAGCACCGGTGATCGGTCAACATTCAAGGCAGGTGCTGGAAGAAAATGGTTTTTCAAAAGAAGAAATTCAAACCTTGTCCGAAAAGGGAATCATTAAACAAGCCATACCCAATTAAGATGATATTCGGCAATAGTCTTGACGGCCCCACACAAGTTCTTATCTCACCGGAGGAGGTTGCGGGAATTTGAGGTGGCTGGCAAAAAATGAAGGAATCTCCTTTTCGGCCCGTTGTTTATCCGCCTGCCAGGACTGAACATGTCCGCTGTTAAACACGGGCCAGAATCGTTTGGGTTGCTTGGCTGCGACGAACAGGCTTTTTCCCTGTTTAAAATCCACAACAGGATCAGCATTACCATGAATTACGAATACCGGTCGAGGTGAAATTTTAGCAATTGCCTGCTGGGGGTTTAAAGAAGCTATTTCTGCCCGGGATCGAATCTGAAACAATCCGGTGATGAGCGGATACAATATCGATGCTTTCGTTCCATATTGCCGGGTCAATTCGTTGCTGACCACACTGTCAAAGTTCGTGAATCCTGACTCAAACACACCCACTTTGATGTTTTTATTTTCAGCCATGGCCAGGATAGCAATTCCGGCTCCTGTGGAGAATCCGAATACACCTGCTGAAGAAGCTCTCCTCCGATAAAGCAGATGATTGATTGCTGCATGGACATCTTTTCGTTCATGATATCCCATGGAATTGAAATGCCCGCCACTTTTTCCGCTGTTTCTCAGATCGATCAACAGCAAATTAAACCCTGCAGCATGAAGCGAAGGTGCATATCTAAGTCCTACATGTCGGGTATCGCCTATCCCGGGTATTAGAACAATCCCGGGATAATTTTTCTCGCCCGGAATGTACCAGGCGCTGATGGCCACATCGTCTACAGTCCGAATTATTGTATTACGGTATCGCAGACCAAGCTCCGCAGGTGTACCACAATACACGTAATTTTCTTTGTCACATTTGGTTTTCTCCGGTTGCAACAAGCCGGAAGAGATATACCAAGCACCGCTGATAGTGACAAAACAGATCACAATGAGACTCAAAATTCCTGCTTGAATTGCTGCTTTCATTGCAGAACATCCATTTTTTACGCTAAAACATCACCTGATCGTTTAAATTTAGATCATTCAGGTTACTATGGCTTTATTTATTACAGGAATTAGATGGTAAACTCCATAAGCAAACCATCGGAATAATTTGTAGTCGCTCCAAGACTTGTTCAATATTGCCTATCAAAAATAGATATGGTTAGATTGGGAAGACTACGTGGAATTGAACTCTTTGAAGCGACGCAGTAAAATAGTACAAGCAGAATACTAGGTTTTAGATATCCGTACACTTTCCGGATATCTTTTCAAATCAATAATGACCTCCTTAGGAGCTAGTTGTGAAACAAAACATTTCCTTGCAATTACCAATTGTCATCTTTTTTGTTTTTCTATTCGTTCTTCCGACGGACGGTTTTAGCGCTTCTTTACCAAGTGCCATGCGGGAGGCAGTTATTGATATCAAGCGATCCGGCAAGATACCTGAAAAGAGTAATGTGATTATCAGTGGCATCACCAACTACTACACAAAACAGAAAGACGAACTCGGCAAGCGCATTGAAACAGACCTGTTTTTCGCCTTTGAGAAGCAATTTCCCGGGGTTCGTCTGGTCGATATAAACGAAAGCCTTACCGGAGTTTCTTCGGGAAATTCCATTTTCATCAAAGGAAACTATCAGCAAAAAGGCAACAAGGGTACCTTGTACCTTAAGGCATTCAAAGGCACTATGGATGGTGAGGTTGTATATCAGGCCGTAGTTGAATTTGATACGGAGCACCGCAGAACCACCCTGGTGGCAGTACTCGATATCGAAGCAACGTTTTTAAATACTGATCAACGAAGAATTTTTAGTGATGTATTTCGTGAAGCCCTGGGTGAATCAAGAGCGTTTAATATGGCATCCAGTGCAGACATAGACCGATTAAATCCGGAGGAGCTTCAAAAAGCCACCGGGTGTACCAGGGATGCTTGCGCAGCACTGATCGGAAAACAGCTGGGTGTGGACAGGGTTGTTTCGACTTCGGTCAGACGTTTGAACAAAAATACCTATTATTTTTCCGGAAAGATCATGGATATTCAGGATGGCTCCATCGTTTCAGCCAAAACGGTGAAACATTCCGGAGGAGTGGGGAACTTTGATGCAGCCTTGGTCGACCTGGCTGATAAACTGACCAAAGATCTTTCCGAAGCAGCCCCTGTTGTGGCAGCCACGCCCACAGCCACAAAAGTTGATGAACATGAGTTATACATATTTGACGAATCAACCGGCCTCTATTGGCAAAAAAGTGAAGGAGGAGAGAAATCCTGGAACAAAGCCATGGACTATTGCAAACGGTTAAACCTGGCTGATAGAGACGATTGGCGATTACCTGACAAAAAGGAACTGGAATCTTCATTTCCCCTCAATGATAAATTTCCCAACCTGGTGAATGGCTACTACTGGTCGTCTACCACAAACAACGACTATAACTATTACGCATGGGGGATGACGGCCAGTTCCGGTTACATGTTCGGAGATGGCAGCAAAACGACACAGTATAACGTTCGCTGTGTCAGGGGAGTGAAAGAGCCTGAAAAACCTTATGTGGTGGACGAAATAACCGGGCTGTACTGGCAAAAAGGTGAGGGTGGTCCCATGCTTTGGAAAAAAGCCATGGATTACTGTAATTTGTTGGAGCTGGGCGGGGAACGAGATTGGCGACTTCCCAATAAGGATGAATTGAACACCACCAACCGATTCAAAAGCAGCTTCCCTAACCTTGTCAGCGGTTACTACTGGACATCCACCACAAACAAAGAATACCCGGATTATGCCTGGGGAATGGAATCAAGTGCCGGAGATATGTTTGACAACGGACACAAAGAAGAAAAGTATAATGTCCGTTGTGTCAAGGGAGAAGTTGATGAAGCTGCAGTCATACTTGAGGACAGGGAAACAAGACTTGTCTGGCAACGCGGTGAGGCCGGAGCATTCGATTGGGAAGACGCCATTCAATACTGTGAAAACCTGGAACTCGGAGGAGACTCCGACTGGCGACTTCCAAACAAAGTCGAGCTTGAATCATCCCACGCTATTCAAGATCAATTTCCAGGCCTGGTAAACGGTTACTACTGGTCATCAACCGAAGGCAGCGGTTTTATGCCCTGGGCATGGGGAATGACTATCAGCACCGGTGCTATGTTTAAAAACGGGATTAAGTACAAGTCGTACAATGTTCGCTGCGTACGTGGCCAAATGAAGTAATTCGGTTTCACAACAGATGAACGTAAACGATCATGATTCCAGTGACAAAAGCCTACCCTGGCGCAATCCACCACTGACAAAATTCCACATTGCAAGTGGTGTTAGTATTATTGTTTTTACAGGCTTATTCTGGATAAATTACCAATTTGCCTTAGCCTTTGCAGTGGTCTACCTCTTTCTTATTGCCATTGCTCCCTATTTTCTGAAACTGTCATTTTTTTTACCCATCATTAACAAAGCTCCCCAATCCACCAGTCAAATTGCGTTGACCTTTGACGACGGCCCCGATCCAGCTGTTACAGAACCGCTGCTGGATCTATTGAAGCGTTATCAAGTCAAAACCACTTTTTTTGTTACCGGCAGCAAAGCAAAAGAATCATCTCACCTTATTCGGCGCATGATTCAGGAAGGTCATGAAATTGGAAACCATACCCAACATCATGATGTTTTTTTGATGCTGCGGGGTAAACGTACCATCCGCAGAGAAATCGAAGATTGTCAGGATCAGCTGATATCCGGGGGAATCAAAACCTTTGCATTCAGACCGCCTGTTGGAATCACCAATCCCAGACTACACAATATCCTGTTGCAGCTTGGAATGTACTGCGTCGGTTTCAGTTGCCGTCCCCGCGATTTCGGAAATCGCAAAACAAAAGATTTGGGAAACAGGATTTTGTCTAAAATCAAAGGAGGAGATATCGTACTGCTGCACGATTGCAAACCATATCCGGAATTTTCCGTAGCAGATTGGCTAAATGAAGTTGAACGGCTTATGAATGGATTAAAACAAAAACAATTACAGGCAGTTCTTCTCTCAACATTGATCAATAGACCGGTTATGGAGAAGATAACCCACGAGACATTTTAACGTCACATTAAACAGCGATTTCCTGCTGTGAAGCTTTATCCGACCAATGCTCAAGCAAATTAAAATCCGATTAGCTAAATCTAATAAAGTTAGAAATCTACTGGAAAATCCGGTAGATCTGGAAATGTTCAAAAGGAAACCCTCGGTGAAATTCGTCATCGGCCTGATCATCATTGGTTTCAGTTATGTCATTGGCTGGCCAATGGTCAGCGCTTTGGGTGTTCTTGCAGTTTATTTCAAGGAACCCCTCCTGTTTGCGATTGGTTCACCCCTAACCTATGGGCTCTCTCACCTGGTTTTTATACTTGGCGTATTTATCGCAGGAAAGGACACGGTCATCTACATGAATACCTTTCTAAAATGGAGTACCACCAGGGGCCTCAGGAGGTTTTTAGGCCCGGATGTTCTGTCCCTGTACCGGAAAGGACAAAAAAACGATTCAGACTAGGTTTAGCAGCCGGTAATCACCTGGAAATATAATGATTTGACTAGGAAAAAATATCTCATTATTAATGAGCGTGAACGTAAAATTACCTTTCTTTAAAAATACCCACAAACAATCGAACATGAAAAAACATATTTTATTGGTTTTCCTGATGTTGGGAGTTCCTGTTGCTTTGTCAGCCAATTGTTATCTGGTTGTCGAAGGAAAGCATTCGCTTTCCCGGGAAGTAGTGGAGCAAATCGGCCTGATTGAACTTTCTCAATACATCGAACCGGTATCTGAAACTCCACCCAGTGGCATTGCAAGCAAAGAATGCCTGTATCGGCTTACACTGACGGACCTGAAACCTGGTTTGATGTTGGTAATCAAAGGTCCAAAGTTGATTTCGTATGCCGAATCAAATCTGGAAGGAACCAGGGCATTCCAACAAGCCTTGTTTAAATCGATCATCAAGGCAAAAGAGGAAAAAAAACCTTTGATTTGTAAAAAACATTCCAGACTGCTTTCTCTGGAATGCTCAGATCCGCCTAAAGTTTCCGGAGCAGTGGTGAGCAAAGCAACGGTGTATGATCCGGCAACTGATTTAACCTGGCAAAAGGATGAATCCGGCAAAATGAACTGGAAAGCAGCCAAAGAGTATTGTCAAAATCTTTCGCTAGCCGGCAGCACAGATTGGAGGCTGCCAAACAGAAAAGAGATGGGATCGTCCTATGCCATACAAAAACTGTTTCCCGAACGAAAGGACTATTATTGGTCTTCCACACCCCACCACGAGGACAGATACTATGCCTGGGGCTACACTGTTTCTGAGGGTGAATTGTTCAGCGACTGGATTGAAAACCGATATCACGTTCGCTGTGCAAAAGGGCAGGAAATGTTTGTTGCTTTTCCTGTCAATAATCAAATCGATCAAGATGATCAAGACGATGCCCTGGAAACCACCCAAAATCAGGAACCCAAAAATGGTGCGAACGGCATACACTGGGTCATAGCGCCGACATACGTCTCCGGATTCAGCCGGGTGGTTGATGTTTACGATCATAACATCGAAGAACAGGAGCACTCATTGGATGATGGCAGCTCCGGACTACCTGTAGGTGTTGTGTTTAGTCCTTATTACCAGTTTGAATCCGGATTGAGGCTCGGCGGCAGGGTGGGACCCTTGATGTACTATCTGGCGCTCATAGATAATGATGACGATGATGAATACCGTTTCACGGCATTTCCGCTTGCAGTGAACGCCGGTTATTCTTTCCCGGTTGCCCCGGATAATTCCAAAATCATTTATATCCAGGGAGGCATTTCCAAATTGAATGCCTGGGGTAATTTTGTTGAATCCGAAGCCTTGGGAATTGCTGCTAGCGGGGGAATGGAGATTATGCGCGATCGCAAGGTCTCGATCGGTTTTGAAGCAGGATTTGACCTAGCCTCAGTCAAACTGAGAAAATATGATTGCTCAAATAGTGCCACTCCAAGTGATCTTGATACTTGTGATTATGAATCATTAAACATTTATCCCATAGGAATAACGGCCGGTTTTTTAGTAATTTTCTAGATTCGCGGATGTCACAATCCTCATAATTTAATGACATTGATGTAGGATCGCCCTGCTGACTGTTAGTAGAAATAATCAGAATTATACCTTAATTACGTGCTTTTTGGTGTGAACCCAGGTGATAGAATTCTCTGGAGTAATCCCAATGGAATTCAATATTGACAGAGCAGTGGCGTGGCAAATATCGTTATTAATCGGCTAAAATCTTCTAAAAACAATAGCTGAGCCGTAAACGTCTAAAAACAAAGGGCAAGAGCAGGAATATTTATGAAAGTCGCGTTAGTAACCGGGGGATCAAGGGGCATTGGACGTTCCATTACCTGTCGCCTGGCAGAAATGGGTTATCATGTGTTGATAAACTATCGTTCCAACCGGGAAGAAGCAGATAACACTCTTGGGATAGTCAAAGAAAATGGAGGCAGGGCCGAATTACTTCCTTTTGATGTGTCCGATCAGACCAGTGTTGAATCTATATTAGGTGGCTGGATCGACAGTCATGAAGAAACCATCGAAGTGTTAGTTAACAACGCCGGCGTTGCCCAAGACAATCTGTTAATGTGGATGAAAACCGAAGAATGGACTTCGGTCATGAATACCAACCTAAACAGCTTCTTTTTTGTAACCCGTTTGGTTTTAAAAGACATGCTGGCTAACAAATATGGAAGAATTATCAATGTCGTGTCTTTATCAGGACAAAAAGGTGTTCCAGGCCAGGTAAACTATTCAGCAGCCAAAGCGGGTATCATCGGAGCAACAAAAGCTTTGGCCCAGGAAGTCGGAAAGCGGAAAGTGACTGTGAATGCTGTAGCACCGGGCTTTATAAAGACAGAAATGACCCATGCCATGCCGGAAAAAGAATTAAAAAAACTCATTCCTCTCAATCGATTTGGTGAACCGGAGGAGGTCGCAGAATTGATTGGTTTTCTGGCGTCGGAGAAATCATCATATATTACCGGCGAAACGATATCGGTAAATGGCGGGCTCTATTCCTGATCACAAATAATCAAAAACCATTATGGATTTCGTCTATGACGATGTATGATTAGATTTCATTTGGAAAGTTAAGTCATATATGCCGGAGTAATAAATGAACAGGGTGGTCATCACGGGTATGGGTATTTACTCCTGCCTGGGAAAAAATACAGAAGAAGTCAAGGAATCTCTTTACCAGGGTAAGTCAGGTATAGTGTTTGACTCACCCAGAAAAGATATGGGGTTCCGCTCCGCCCTGACAGGAATGGTTGAACGACCGGAACTTAAGGGTAAATTAAAACGCAGGGACAGAATAGGCCTGGCTGAAGAAGGTGAATATGCCTATGTGGCAACGGTCGAAGCCCTGGAACAAGCCGGAATCGATATGGAGTTTCTTGAAAATAATGAAGTCGGCATCCTTTATGGTAATGATAGTTCAGCAAAGGCGGTCATTGAAGCAGCTGAATTGGTCAAGGAGAAAAGGGATACGACTCTCCTGGGATCTGCTTCGATTTTTCAATCGATGAATTCAACCGTGACCATGAACCTGGCAACGATTTTTAAACTGAAGGGGGTGAACTTCACCATCAGTGGCGCCTGTGCCAGTGGCTCCCACTCCATCGGCATGGGGTATTTTCTGATCAGGCATGGTCTGCAAAATCAAATCATTTGTGGCGGTGCTCAAGAGATCAATGCTTTTTCCATGGCCAGTTTTGATGGCCTCAGTGCCTTTTCCACCAGGGAGGACCAGCCTGAAGAAGCTTCCAGACCTTTTGATGAAAACAGGGACGGACTTGTTCCCAGCGGAGGGGGGGCAACAGTCATTCTGGAAAGCCTGGAATCAGCCAAACAAAGAAACGCAACTATTTTGGGCGAAGTGATCGGGTACGGATTTTCTTCCAACGGAGATCATATCTCTGTTCCTAATGTGGAAGGACCGGTAAGAGCCCTTGAACTATGTTTGAAAGATGCGAAAGTTGACAGCAAGGAAATCGACTATATCAACGCCCATGCGACTTCCACTCCCGTGGGGGACATGAACGAAGCAAAATCTATCCAAAAGGTGTTTGGCGACCATAAACCCTACATCACGTCGACCAAATCGATGACAGGTCACGAATGCTGGATGGCAGGCTCAAGTGAAATCATTTATGCCATGATCATGATGCACAATTCATTTATAGCTCCAAACATTAACCTGGAATCACCTTGTGAAGAAGCAGCCCAACTAAACATTCCCGCCCAAACCGTAGAAACAAAAATAGATACCTTTTTATCCAATTCATTTGGTTTTGGAGGTACCAATGCATCAATTATTATAAAAAAGTATCAGGAATAATTTAGAAAAGTAGAAACGGAGATCCTATGCAAAAAGATCAAATTATTGAAACTATTAATAATTTACTCATCGAAGAATTTGAAATTGAAGAAGACCAGCTTCAACCGGATGAAAACCTAATGGAGACTCTGGAAATCGATAGTCTGGATCTGGTGGATTTGGTTGTTATTATTGAAAAGAATTTTGGTTTCAAAGTTGTGCCGGAAGAAATGACTGAGATAAAAACTCTTCAGGACTTCTATGATTTTGTTGCTGAAAGAGCAAAATAGTTTGTGAACCTTTAGTTTTATGAATTATGTCATCATGGAAAGGGAAAAGCAGAGGAGGATACCTGGGGCATTTGTTTTTTATAGTGGTCCTAAAACATTTAGGCTTGTCCTTTGCTTACTTCTTTCTTAGGTTTGTAGCTGCCTATTTCCTCCTTTTTTCCTACAATTCCGTCAAATCCCTGCTTTATTTCTATCGTTCGCGTCTTGGCCTTGGCTTATTCCCGGCTTTAATAGCCGTCTACAACAATTTTTATACTTTTGGACAAATATTATTGGACAAAGTTGCCTTGTTCAATGGCTTCAGTAATAGAATTGGACACATTTCCGAAGGTAACCAACACTTGAACCAAATTGCAGAGATGGGCAAAGGCGGGATCTTGATATGTGCTCATTTTGGCGGATGGGAACTGTCTGGTCAGTTAATGGAGGAATTAGGATTCAAACCGAAAATATTGATGCTGGAGGCCGAACATAAAAAAATCAAACAAGTGATTGATGCATCTCCAAGTAGTAAAAAACTGGATATTATCCCGGTTAAGGATGATTATACGCACATATTGCGGGTAGCAAAATCATTGAAAAAAAAAGAACTGATAGCAATACACGGCGACCGGTTTTTACAAGGCACCAAAACAATTCGCCTGCCTTTTTTAGGAGAAGAGACAGAATTTCCGCTCGGTCCTTTCGCCATGGCCGTGCAGTTAAAAGTCCCGGTTTCCTTCATCTTTACAACCAAAGAAAAGGGCTTCAATTATCGTTGTTTCGCTTCCCCGGTTCACTATCCATTTGAGAAAGATATACAGGCAGATAAACAGCAACAAATAGGTGATTTAGCTGTTTCTTATATCAACACTTTGGAAGAGTTTGTAAAAAAGTATCCCCACCAGTGGTTCAATTTCTATGACTTTTGGCAAAAGGGAGAAAAACATGCTCCTAACTAAGATTTTACTTGTTTCGCCAAATCGCTTTAGAGAACCATATCCAGTATACCCGCTGGCTCTTTCCTATTTAAAATCGTATTTGGAAAAACGATCCACTGGTTTGGAAATAGAGCTTTTCGATTTCAACAATGATGATCTTGCTTTTTTTCGGAAGTTACTTTTGGAATTTAAGCCGGACTTGGTGGGATTCTCACTTAGAAATATCGATACCGTCAATTATTTTAACGATATCCACTTTGTTCAGGAATGCAGGGATCTCATTGAAGAAGTCAAAAGTCACTCGGATGCAATGACTGTCTTAGGGGGAGCTGGTTTTTCCATCTTTCCCGAGACTATCTTTAACTTGATTCGTCCTGATTATGGTGTTTTTGGCGAGGGTGAAGAATCTTTATACCAGCTTATTGATGCATTACGTGAAGATAGAAACGTTGCTGATATAGAAGGCCTTTTATATTTGAGCGATGGAGAGGTGGTTTTTAACCAACGTAAGACTTATTGTAAAGACCCGGAACTGATTTTTGATGACCACCTGGTGGATCACTACTGGGAAACAGCCGGTATGCTGAACCTGCAAACCAAAAGAGGATGTCCTTATCGCTGTGCTTACTGCACCTACCCGCTAATCGATGGGGCAAAGATAAGAGCCCACAATCCTGAAAAGGTAGTATGGTCATTAAAAGAATTAAATAAAAACAAGGGAATTGATTATTTTTTCTTTACCGATTCGGTATTTAATATTCACAACCCCTATAATATCGAACTTGCGGAACATATCGTTCGCGCAGAATTAAATATTCAATGGGGAGCTTATTTCACGCCCCATAATCTTGATTTTGAATTACTGGCACTTTTAAAAAAATCAGGTTTAACTCACTTGGAATTCGGCACTGAATCCCTTTCAAATTCAACTCTGAAAGCCTATAATAAAAATTTTTTGGTCGAAGATGTCTTTGAAACTGCAGGATTATGCAAAAAACTGGACCTGTTTACTGCTCATTTCCTGATTCTCGGTGGTCCCGGGGAATCGGAGCAAACGGTTGCAGAGACCATTCAAAACAGCAAATGTATTGATAAAACAGTCTTTTTCCCATATTTTGGCATGAGGATTTACCCACACACAGGTGTTTATGAACAAGCTGTCGCCGAAGGTAAAATCAAAAGGGAGGACTCGTTGTTGGATCCGATATATTACCTTGTGGAAGATATAGATTTTGAATCCGTTAAAAAAAGAGCCCGGGAAACCCAAAATCGTTGGATATTTCCTGATGAGAATTTCCAGAAACCAATGGAAATGATGCGAAAAAGAGGTTTGAAAGGTCCATTATGGGAATTACTGATCAAATAGTTGCCAAGGGAGACGCCTTGTTGGAACTGATCCCCCAACGTCCGCCAATGATAATGATAGATTCTTTGTTAAAGGTTGACGAAAAGGAATTCGAAACCGCGTTTACCATAAAAGGGGATAACATTCTTCTGGAAAACGATCGATTGAGCGAAGCCGGGTTGATAGAAAACGTTGCCCAGACCTCGGCAGCAGGATCGGGACAACAATATATCGATAAAAATGAACCGATTCCGCTTGGATTTATTGGCGCTGTTCAAAAGCTAAACATTTTTCATCTTCCCAAAATCGGTGATACTTTAAAAACGACTGTGACCTTGACGCACAAGGTCATGAATATATCAGTGGTCAAGGGAATTGTAACCAACGGAAACAGAGTCGCCGCTCAGTGCGACATGAAACTTTTTATTCAAGAATAACAGGTTTGACTGCATGGATCTGGTAAGCACCACCCATTCAAAAATAAGGTTTTGCGAAGTTGATCCCTTGGGCATCGTGTGGCACGGTCACTACGTCAAGTACATGGAAGATGGCAGGGAAGCATTTGGCAAGGAGTTTAACTTCAACTATATGGATTTTTTCGATGCCGGGTTTATAGTCCCGATCGTTAAAATGGATCTCAATTATAAAAGAGATATCAAATATGGTGATTCAATTAAGATTATCACCCGATACGTAGATTCTCCTGCCGCAAAAATCCTGTTTGATTACGAAATATACAATGCAGCAACCGAAGAGCTGGTGACTACAGGATCTACCACACAAGTCTTTCTTGACAAAAAGAGACAGCTGCAATTAGCTATTCCACCGATGTTTGAGCAATGGAAACGTCACTGGAAAATTGTTTAGGGAGTAAAAGGAATTCATGACGACTTACATTGCTGGTGACAATATGATAACTTCCCTGGGATTCTCAACTTATGAGAATATGCAGAAAATGAAGGCAGGGACATCCGGGATAAAAAAGCATAAACCTGAAGACTGGCTTGATATTGACTGTTGCATTTCCCTGGTAAATACAAATCGCTTGGATGAATGCTTTTCCGATGTTGCCAATACCAAGGAATTTACTCGTTTGGAAAAGCTGGCCATCACCTCCATTCGCTATGCCCTTGCCAACACTGACATCGACCTTGCCCATCCAAACACGCTTATTATTCTTTCCACCACAAAAGGGAACATCGATTTACTCGGCAATGAAAAGTCACCTTTCGCTCCGGAAAGAGTAAAATTGTGGGATACTGCGCAATTAATCACCAGCTTTTTCTGCAACCCCAATCCACCGTTGGTTGTTTCCAACGCTTGTATTTCAGGGGTTCTTGCTCTGCTAACTGCTCAAAGATATTTGGAACAAAAACTTTACAGAAATGTTGTGGTTGTCGGAGTTGATATCGCAACGAAATTTGTAGTGTCCGGCTTTCAGGCATTTAAGGCATTAAGTGAAAAACCTTGCAAACCTTATGATAAAAACAGGAAAGGACTTTCATTGGGAGAAGGCGCCGGGACCGTCATACTGACGTCCGAACCCGCTTTATCGCATCCTGAGAAAATTGTTGTTCGAGGCGGCGCCAGTGCAAACGATGCTAACCATATTTCCGGTCCTTCCCCTACCGGAGAGGGATTGCACCTTGCAATTAAAAAAACCCTGCAACTAACAAATCAAAATAAACAAGGAGTAGACACCATCTCCGCTCATGGCACGGCCACACTCTATAACGACGACATGGAATCCCATGCCTTGCATCGTTCGGAACTGGATAAAATCCCGGTAAACAGCTTGAAAGGCTATTTTGGCCATACCCTTGGGGCAGCGGGTGTTTTGGAGACGGCAGCCTGCCTTCAGTCCATGCGGGAAAACACGCTTATTGCGACCAAAGGTTTTCGCACAAAAGGTACAGCCAAAGCACTGAATGTGATCAAAAAAACACAGGGCACCTCCCTTCATCATTGTCTAAAACTGGCTTCCGGCTTCGGTGGCTGTAACGCCGGATTATTATTGTCAAAACATGGAAGCTTCTGAATATCTCATCAGTCGTTATTGTCTGATTAGGAACAAACGAATCATTCTCAACGGAGAAAAAATTATTGAGGAAAGCGAAGGTGCTAATTTCTCAGCATTTTTGTCATCTGTTTATAAAACCTTTGGCTCTGAATACCCGAAGTTTTATAAAATGGATCTATTGAGTAAATTGGGATTCTTAACAACTGATTTTTTGACTGATTCCGGTAAGTGTTTAACGTCCTATGAGAGTGATCAGATCGCTATAGTGGCATCGAACTCCCAATCATCACTGGAAACGGACAATAACTATCTGGAAACCATAGCAGATAAAGATAATTATTATCCAAACCCCGGTATCTTTGTTTACACCCTGCCCAACCTGCTCATTGGGGAAGTGGCAATTAAGTTTGATATAAAAGGAGAAAGCATCTTTTTTGTCTCCCAGTTGCCGGATTTTGAGAACTTAAAAAACTACGCAGCCAGCCTTCTGAATGACTCAACAACAAGTGCTGTCATACTTGGTTGGGTGGACCTTAGTCTCAAACATGAATATGAGTCGATACTCTTCTTGGTTGAACGCAGAAAAAAGGCTGCGAAATCAAAGGAGACCTGGCTTTTTTCTGCAGAGACCATGGAAGACCTGTATTTTGAAAAAAACCTCGAAAAATAAGGAAAAAACATGGATGAGCTTATTGCCAAATTAAAAGAACAAATTATCGAAGAGTTGTCCCTGGAAGACCTAACAGCAGATGAAATAGAAGATGACGAGCCATTGTTCGGAGAAGGCTTGGGATTAGATTCCATAGACGCTCTTTCTTTGGTGGTAGTTTTGGATCGTGAATATGGGATTCAAATCGAAGACCCGGAGCAGGGAAAAGATATTTTGTTCTCGGTTAAATCCATTGCGGAATACATAGAAAAAAACAAAAAATGACGACCAGGGTTTTCGTGACCGGTATTGGTTTGATAACAGCCATCGGTGACAATATCGAAGACAATTTAAGATCCATGGAAGCTGGAATCACCGGTTTGGGTGAGATTAACCATATATCCACTGATAACAAAGGTTCCATCCCTGTCTGCGAGATCCGACACACGAACGATGAATTAAAGGAAATCTCCGGTGTAGGAGAGGCTAGCGAAAAATCTCGCACGTCAATACTAGGTCTGATCGCTGCACAAGAAGCTGTGCGGTATGCCGGATTATCAACTGACGATCTGGCGACATGCGGTTTAATATCCGCCAACTCCGTCGGGGGAATGGACAGAAGTGAATGGTTTTATCCCCAATACCTGGAAAACAACAAAAAAGGAAGGCTTAGTGAGGTTAAAAGCCATGAGTGTGGGCATAGCACGGAATTTATTGCTCAACAATTAGGATCGGGTGATTTTATCACTACTATCAGTACGGCCTGTTCATCGTCTGCCAATGCCGTGGCTTTGGGAGCCCGGCTGATCAAGCATGGTCATCTGGACAAAGTCCTGGTTGGGGGATGCGATGCCTTGACGCGATTCACTATAAATGGCTTCGGTTCTTTAAAAATCCTGGATCGAGAGGGATGTAGACCCTTTGACCAAAATCGGGCAGGGTTGAACCTGGGTGAAGGAGCAGGATTCCTGGTTCTGGAAAGCCAGAACAGTGCCAATGCTAGAAAGGCTGAATCCATATGTGAGGTAGCCGGTTATGCAAATACCTGCGATGCCTACCATCAAACAGCTTCCTCCCCTGATGGTGAGGGCTCGTTTCAAGCCATGACTAAAGCACTGGCGCTTGCCGGCTTACAACCAAATGATATCGATTATATAAATGCCCACGGAACAGGTACAGGCAACAATGATCTGTCTGAAGGTATTGCCATAGAAAGACTGTTTACAACATCTCCTCCAGCGGTGAGTTCTACCAAACCTTTTACCGGACACACGTTAGGAGCTGCGGGAGGCATCGAAGCGGTTCTTTGCTGTCTTTCCCTGCGTGATAACTTGCTTTACCCGAATCTTAGATGGCAAACGGCTATGGAGGAGTTAACTTTTATACCTCAACAAACATTTGAGAAAAATAAATCAATAAAAAATGTGTTGTCCAATTCATTTGGATTTGGAGGCAACGACACATCCCTGGTTTTTTCCGCTACTGACTAAAACATGTATATCAATGGCCTTGGGGCAATTTCCCCGCAAAACACACATTCCGGGAGCTTTCCTTTCGAGCTGACAAAGCATAACAGTGTTCAGCTTTCCTGTGTGGAACCGGATTACAAGGAATACATGTCCCCCCGCACTTCCAGACGGATGAGCAGAGCCGTAAAAATGGGTGTTGCAACAGCCTTGATGGCATTGAACGACAAAGAAACAGATAAACCGGATGCAATCATCACAGGAAGCGGTCTTGGGTGTATGCAGGACACCGAAAAGTTTCTTCAAGCCATCACAGAAAACCAGGAGAAGTTCTTAAATCCGGCTCCTTTTATACATTCAACTCACAATACCATCAGTTCCCAAATCGCTCTGCTGTTAAAATGCATGGGGTATAATCAGACCTATGTCCATGGTCCTTTTTCATTCGAATCAGCCTTGCTGGATGCTGCCATGTTGCTCAAAGATGGCACTCACCACACTATCCTGGCAGGCGGCATTGATGAGATGACCCCAAATCTTTTTGCCATTACCAGGAGATTCAATGTATGGAAAAAGAATGATTTGTGCAGTCAAAGGCTGCTGACAAGCAATTCCAAGGGAACAATTGCCGGCGAAGGAGCCGGTTTTTTCAAACTGCAATCCAATGCAACAGAAGATTCTGTTGCTCAAATTATTGATGTAAAAACCATATTTTCTTCTTCCGGGAAAAAGGAACCTGAATTCCATACCAAGGAGTTTCTAGAGAATAATAGTACCTCCGTTGATGAAATTGATCTCTGTTTTTTAGGCAAAAATGGAGACAATCGGCTTGACGGGTTATATACTAGCTTGCAGACGTCACTTTTTAACAATAAATCGATTGCGGTCTACAAACATTTATGTGGTGAATATCTAACATCAACAGCATTTGCAACCTGGCTGGCCGCACAAATTTTGAGACACCAGCAGGTACCAAAATTTGTCATGCATGAAGGAAGGCTCCCGCACTCGATAAATAAGGTTTTAATCATCAACCAATTCCGACATGACCATTTAAGTCTGGTTTTGTTGGCAACAGTCTGATTATTTTAGCGGTTCAACGGAACTTCATATGACCAATTGGGATTTTGACACACTTTCAACAAATGACAGATTAGCTTTTTCTTCAGCTAATCAAATAAAGTCATTCCAGGAAAATCAACTCAAACGGCACCTGTCATATTGCCGACAACACTCACCCTATTACCAACGGTTGATGGAGCAAACCGGCTTGTTTCCTGACAATATTGATTTAAAAAGTTTTTCGAATTTTCCCTTAACTTCCAAAAACGATATTGAAGAATTTAACGATGATTTTTGTGCCGTCCCCCCGGAAAAGATTGTAGACATCGTTCTGTCTTCGGGAACAACTGGAAAACCCACCCGGATTATGTACACAGAGTCGGACCTGCAGCGGCTTGCATACAATGAAGATGTATCATTGTCCGCCTGTGGCATTATCGATTCCGATACCGCTTTGCTGACATGTACCATGGATCGGTGCTTTATTGCGGGTTTAGCTTATTTTTCAGGTTTGAGGAGGATTGGCACAGCCATCATTCGCAATGGCCAAAACACCTTGGAAAGTCACTCTTCGGTGATCGCCCGACTGCACCCAACGGTCGTTGTCGGCGTTCCCAGTTTTTTGAAGAAACTAGGCCATTTTATGATACATTCCGGCCTGGAATCGGAATTAACATCCGTAAAAAAACTGGTTTGCATTGGCGAACCGATCCGGGATGAAAATTTAAAACCGACTGATACAGGTGCAGAATTGGAGCGAGTCTGGCAAGCCCAGATTTATTCAACCTATGCTTCTTCAGAATCCATAACCAGCTTTTGCGAGTGTGAAGCTGGGGCCGGAGGCCATTTATTAGCAGACTTGGCACTGGTTGAAATCGTTGATGACAGTGGCAGTGTTCTTTCTCCCGGTAAAACCGGAGAAGTTGTGGTAACCCCAT
>JANQGZ010000030.1:0-9741 GCA_028282825.1 SAR324 cluster bacterium | reverse complement strand
CTGCAAGGGTCTGCCTATCAATGTCGTTCGAGCTATGTGATACATACCGCCAGTCGGCTCAAATGCCGACCGGCGGCCCGCTCAACATCGGTCGTTAGGCGAACAAAGATAGATTAAAGGAGGAAAACACAATGAAAAAAGTTACAGAAACGCCCTCTTTACGAATTGTCCGTAAGTTCGACGTTGCACCGGAAGTCGTATTCGATACATTCACGGAGCCGGAGTCGATGCGCGTGTGGTGGACGGATCAGACGACCTTTGACATTGACTTGCGAGTCGGTGGTCGTTGGACAATCATTCGTAGAGAAGAAGAAACAGTGTATACGGCGACTGGCGAGTACCTAGAAATTGATCGGCCTCATCGACTCCAGTATACATATGCGATGCCGCAGTTCTCACCGAACAGTGACACCATTTCCATTACAATTATTCCAGAAGAGACGGGTTGTGTCGTCACGTTTGTGCAGTCCGGTGAGGATATTGCAAGCGA
Source organism: SAR324 cluster bacterium (assembly GCA_028282825.1). Classification (GTDB taxonomy): domain Bacteria; phylum SAR324; class SAR324; order XYD2-FULL-50-16; family XYD2-FULL-50-16; genus JAHJTV01. The sequence continues at coordinate 9,251 of JANQGZ010000030.1, read as the reverse complement.
ATTACGAACACTTTCACCTGGTTCCACTTCTGCTAGTGAAGAAGGTTGGCAACAGGGGTTTGATTTGATGGCTGCTGCTTGGGGAAAGATCGGTCGCGGTAGGACGCCCGATCGCTCGTAACGCCCCCGCACAGATCCCGGCGTGTGGAATTACCGCACCGGGCTCCTCAGAAAGTCTCACTTCCGCAGTCAGCAAGCTTTAGAAACATAACTGCTTATTAAGAACACGTTTTTGCACAATCCTGGGTTTCTCCACCTTGCAGGCTTTCAGCATCTTTTCAAAACCTTTCCATGAGCTGCGAAGCTTGCAGCAGCGAAAAGCTCCGTTTTTGACTCCGTTTGTTCAACCATCTTTTCAAGGCGCACTTAGCACGGTGATAGAAGTTTGATAGACGGATAATATTCCCGATAATACCGTAGTAGTTATAATGACCACGGAGTCTCGAGTTAAACGTTCTCATGATCTTTTTAATCCCCAGGTGTCTATTCGTTTTACACCAGAGGGCCAGGTCTTTTAAGATACTGTTCAACTTTTTCCGGCAGGTTTGAGCCAGGACTTGATCCCTTCCGGATTGATTCTTCCCCCATTTAAATTCAAATCCCAGAAACGAAAATCGACCGGATTCTTCAGGTTGATATCGGCTGAATTTCAAAATTCGGGTTTTGTCCGGGGCAATTGATAATCCAAATTTCGAGAGTCGCCCCGGCAGCGCCTTGTAAAATCTATCGGCATCTTCCCAATATTGGAACAGACAGACAAGTCGAGTAGCCCGAGGGAACTGCCCCCTTAGGCTCTCACAGAACCGGACGTGAACCTCTCGGCTCATCCGGCTCCTATTGCTCGGCCATTTCTGTAAAGAAGCTTCCAATGCGCAAAGAGCCCGGTCTCTTTTCGAGCGATTCGTTCGATCCAGTGACGTGCTCTGCGACGATGCCCCCTTAACCTTTTGAATTTCCTTGTTGCCCATCTCGATAAATACAGATCCAGATGTCGAAAAGTCGGGTAGAGAATTGATTTGTAAAATCGACCATAGTAAGTGATCCATCCCCTGATGGTAGCATTAAACATATGTGCCAGATCCTCTAAGGATTTATTACTCCGAAGATGCAACTTCCATCCGCGAATTGTGTGACGAATCCTTTTCAGCGCCTTATTGCTGGCTGCCGGACTGAAATTAACAAAGAACTTACCCCACCGATTCTTAGACAAACGGGGTCGAAACGAATACCCCAGAAAGTCAAAAGCCTCGTTAACATACCTTTGTCGACGATCTACATCCCGACAATAAACTACTTTTGTCTTAACAGGATGTAATTCCAGTTTGCATTCCCGCATTCGGCGTTCCAGCATCTGCTTCAACCACAATGCTTGTTTCTCGCTTTTACAATGGCACAAAGCATCATCCGCATATCTTTCAAATGGGATATTCGGACAATTTCGGTGCATCCACATATCAAACGCGTAGTGTAAAAAGAGGTTGGCCAACAAAGGACTTATAACGCCCCCTTGTGGCGTGCCTAATTCTCCACCGATCAATTGGCCATCCGGCATCTTCACAGAAGCCTTCAACCAGCGTTTAATATAGAGCAACACCCATTTACTATTGGTATGATGCTTTACAGCTTTCATCATCAGGACATGATCAATGTTATCAAAGAATCCTTTAATATCAAGATCCACAACCCAATCATACCTCCAGCAACTCTTTCTGGCTTGGGCGATTGCATCTATGGCTGAACGTTTTGGGCGGTAACCATATGAACTCGAATGAAACACCTTTTCCAGTTCCGGTTCCAATTCCCGTTTCACCACCATCTGAGCAATTCGATCCGTTACTGTTGGAATCCCAAGCGGTCGCATGCGGCCATCTTCTTTTGGGATTTCAACCCGGAGTACTGGAGACGGGAAGTAGCATCCGGAGGACATTCGATTCCATAACTTATACAGATTACCCTTCAAGTCATGTTCGTAGTCCTCAAGCGTCTGACCATCCACCCCGGCAGCTCCGTCGTTCGATTTTATCTCTTTATAACTTTCCCAAACTTCCATTTTGGAAATCTGAAATGGCTTTGCTTTATTCAATCAATTCCTCCCAGAATTTGGTTGATCAATTCTATAAAGCTAAACAATGTGATCCCTTCGCTCCAATTTCATTACAAAATCTTCATCACTACTACGAATCACTCCGCCCCCGTGTTCCGCATCGGTACTCTCATTCTTGTGGGGCTGCCACTTGAATTTCTCCCTTAACATCGGAACGACAGGTTCCCACGTTCCACACCAAAGCCTGAATCATGTTCACGCCATCTTTATGCCGGACGCCATTTGGACAGTAAATAGGTTTCCTCCAAACTGATCCCGGATTAACGACTACCCCCCGGTTTTGACGTCGAATCTACGCTAACGACACTTCATCAATGGTTCATTTGCATTCGTCTCCATGATTCTTACCTGATTCCATCGAGTGGAACCTTTTCCTTAACGCTCACTACATCAGCATTTAACCTTTGCAGCTTAAGGTGGTTTGAAGCCTGCTCCTATAAACCGGCTTCGAGGGGCCTCCCCTCATCTTTGGTGCAGCTTCGTGGCACACAATCATCCGCATAGCGGATGAGATGGGCTTGTCCTCTTATCTGTTTCCAAACGACTTTCTGAAACCAGAGATCCACCGCATAGTGAAGATAGATATTGGCCAGTACAGGGGAGATTACCCCTCCCTGTGGTGTACCGGTGTCCGGATGGATGACGTTCCCGTCCTTTTCCAGCACGCCTGCTTTCAGCCACTTGTTGATCAGCCCCAGATGGGACTTATCATTGACCCGTTGTCTTAACAGGGTCAGCAATAGATCGTGCCTGATGTGATCGAAAAAGCCTTTAATATCTACTTCCACAACATAACCAAAGGTGCCAAACTGTAGCTTGGATTTCAATTTCCTGACAGCATCCTGGGGGCTTTTACCTACTCGGTACCCATAGCTGCTGTTCAGGAAATCTCCATCGAAGATCGCCTCTAAAATACGAGAGGCGGTCTTTTGCAACAGTTTATCTTCGGTTACCGGCATGCCCAAGGGCCTTTGTTTCCCATTACTCTTGGGAATCCATTCCCTTTTGACCCGTTTCGCTCGATAATGCTTTCTTTTCAGACGCTCTACCAGTTTTTCCACATTCGTTTCCAGGTGTTTGCCATACATTTTGACACCCACCCGGTCTACCCCTGTGGCTGATCTCTTGTTCAGCATTTGATAGCTGTCCATGAGGTTTTCTGGATTGAGCATCGTATAAAGGTGGCGAAATCGATGCTGTTTCTTTTGCTTTTCCTTGTTTGCTATTAAATTCAGTGAGGTTTGCATAAGGTCTCCGAGCTGACGTTTCGGTTTATGTTTCCTTTGAAAATTACGACTTCCCGTCACCCCCTTCCCCATGTGATCGGCCCTACCGTCTCAGAGTACTATGAGGTGATCCGACTGCCTGGCATTGACGTTTACGTCCTCGCTGTACGCTTGGCCGAACGTCCCTTGTTCAGCACAGGTCTCACTCACTCTCGCAAATGGTCATCTGATCAAGGCACTGGCAGGCTCTCCCAAGTTCCTGACACTTCTCTTCATACATGCCACGCCCTTTGACCCCGACAGACCCTTAGATTCTTGCCAAAAATGAATCCTTCGGTGTTGCCTTCCAACGTTAGAAGATTGTCGCCATCTGCAAATGCCTTGCGAGGCTCATTTAGCTTCAGAATGTTCGGTCATCCCTGTGGCCTATAAGATTCCCTGTTCTTGGCTGCGAGTCTCGCCAATTCAGTGCTTCACCTGCTTTGTTCCAATCGGTAGTCTTTTCCTTGGCAGATTTGATCAGCATTGCTAATCTCCCAGTGTCTTTTAAGTATCAGGGGGATACCCAAGAAAAATTTTCACAACCGATCGTCCGCTGCAGGCGCAACACTCGGTACGGGTGGCTGGCTAAACCTTACCCTTCACGGACTTTCACCGTGACAGAAGTGCCAAGCTTGCTTGGCGCTCCTTAACATACGCATCCACCCGACCATCCCCGCCGCTCGTTCCTCGCTTTGGGGCTAGCGGGTGATGCCTGCGTTGAGCCTGTAGAAAAACCTTTACATAGCTGATATTATTAATTAAAATAGTTTGACACTCCATTAAAACCGGTGATATCGGAGAACCAGACTATGCCTCGTTTTAAACATACTGATTACAACCAGATCAAGATAATTCCGGTGGACTTCAAAACCCAATTGTCTCCTGGAACCTTTGAGCACGCCCTCGATTATTTAATAGAGGAAGAACTGGACCTATCTATTTTCAATCATCGCTATAACAACGACCTCACTGGGGCTACTGCATATGACCCCAGAGTTTTACTCAAGATTGTCTTAGCGGCCTATTCCAGAGGTGTCACTACCAGCCGGCAGATTGAACAGCTTTGCCGGGAGAACATCATTTTCATGGCTCTCTCTTGTGATACCCAACCCCATTTTACCACCATTGCCGACTTCGTCTCCAAGTTATCAGCAGAGATTGAAACCATCTTTGCCGATGTTTTGGTGCTCTGTGACAGTATGGGTTTAATTGGAAGACAGATGTTTGCCATTGATGGCTGCAAGATCTCTTCTAATGCTTCCAAAGAATGGAGTGGGACCCGAAAGAAGTTTAAAGAGAAAAAAACGAAAATGGAGCGGGAGATTCGCAGAATTCTCAAGAAGCATCGGGATGAAGATGATCATGAAGGCCCTTCTTTAGATCAAAGAGAGCGTGAAGAGCAGCAGTTGGAAACGATGAAGCGAAAAGTCCGCAAATACAAAGAGTGGCTTGATGAGAACCCAGACAAGAAAGGAACCCGCAACAATGCGATCCAAAGCAATATTACGGATAACGACAGTGCAAAGCTCAAAACATCCCATGGCATGATCCAGGGGTACTCCGGTATTGCTGTAAGTGATCAGAAACATCAGGTAGTCCTGTCAGCAGATGTCATCGGTAGTGTTGATGAACGCCAAAGCGTGGAGCCTATAGTTCACCAGACACGATCGAATCTTCCTGACGACGATCCTTTCAAATCAGCCAAATTTAGCGCAGACAGTGGTTTCTGCAGTGAATCGACGCTGGAATTTTTGTTTGAGAACGAGATCGATGCTTATGTTGCCGATCAGAATTTTCGCAAACGTGATGAACGATTTAAAGAAGCGGATCGATACTATCCTAAGGAGAGAACGAAACTAAAGACAGCCGGGAAATTCACTCCGAAAGATTTCCATGTGAACCCAGAAACATTGGTTTGCACCTGCCCTGCGGGTAAGAGGATGTGGCTCAAATCCAGGAATCCGAAGACTCATGGAAGACCGGTCATTCACTATCAAGCCTATGTTGAAGACTGTAAACAGTGCAGTTACCGTAAGCGCTGCTGGCGCTGTGAAAATCAAGTAACACCCCGTCAATTTGCCTGGTTTCAGACCCACTTGTCCGAGGACCAGAAATACACCAAGCGGATGCAGCAGAAGATCGACACGGATGAGGGAAAACATGAATATTCCAAGAGACTGGGGATCATAGAACCAGTGTTTGCCAACATAACCCGTACCATAGGCTTGAATCGTTTCAGTTTTCGAGGTAAGAAGAAGGTATCTACCCAATGGAAGCTGTTTTGCTTAGTCCATAACATTGGCAAGATACAACGATATGGGATAGTAACTTGAGATAGAGGCGTCTACAATGGCTGAACGCAACTCTGACAGCACTATTCGCGATCTTGGAAGTGGTCCCATAACAAATATTCGTTTTTCCTCTATAGTCAAATAATCCAAGTTAATAGTAGAGGAAGGATAGAGATTTGATCGTTGAAGATGATCAAACAGAAAAAATCGGCCAGTAGACAACATAATCAACCAACGGTCAAGTCTGTGAAATTAGTTTTTCTACAGGCTCGTTGTGTGGCTAAGAGGAAAGATCTTTTTCGGAGAGGAGCTGTTTGAAACTTCTTATTGTCAGAATATGAACTTCTTTTTCAAGAATTTTATATATAACTCGGTAATTGCCAATTATAAGTTCTTTGTACTCGTCGTTGCTTAACTCTGGAACAGGCCGTCCACTAGTTGGAAACAAAGCAAGATTCTCAACTTGATCAAGAACTGATTCAACCCAATTTAAAGCTGCTCCTGGTTTGTCCTGGGCAATATAGTCAGCGATTTCGGTAAGCTTGTGTTGAGCAAGCGGTGACCAAATAATCTTCATTGTTTGAGTTTCGCCAGTATTTTATTTTTGACCTGATCATGAGGGACTCCTTGATCACTGGATATTTGTGCCTCAGCCAGCCTGATATCCTGCAAAAGCTCAAGTTTCTCAAGTAAAGCCTCGTATTCATGGACGTCCATGAGAACAGCGGAGCTTTTCCCATGCTGGGTAATCACGATTGGTCGTTTGGTATCATGCACCTGCTTTATACATGCAGTAGCGTTTGCTCTGAACTCAGAAAGAGGCTTGATATCTTGATTAAGGTTTATTCGTTCCATAATGACCTCTTATTGTATTTTTTAATGTACAATATATGCTACGCAATATAGTTCGTTTTGTCAATATTCAACACAACAAACGGCTGCAGTGGACGGCTAACGCCGCCACTGAGCCCAGCGATAAGCAGACTCTGAACGGGCCTGCTTATCGACCGATGTTGAGCGGGTCTAATAATGACCCTTGACCGATAGACCCTGCAAGGGTCTGCCTATCAACGTCGTTCGAGCTATGTGATACATACCGCCAGTCGGCTCAAACGCCGACCGGCGGCCCGCTCAACATCGGTCGTTATGTGACAAAATAATCTTACAGACTTATGAGAAATGAAAATAATTTAGAATTCGTTTTTTCAAATTTCGAATCATTAGAACGTGATCTAATCCAGTTTATGGATTATGTACCATATATCCCCGAAAACTACTCGGTTCTATCTCCAAAACTAAATACAATCATTCTTGAGTCTTGCAGCTTAGCAGAATCTGTCCTAAAGCATTTTACTGTTGGCGATGAACAGAAAAAGCTGAATCTAAAATATTACAATAGAGCTACCGAACCCTATCTTGAGTTAGATCACGCAACCAGTATTTTGCTTACCTATCCTGTGAGACTTATTCGCCCATTTATTGGATGGAACGAAAACCAACCTAAATGGTGGAGTGCATATAACCAATTAAAACATGACCGGATAAATAATTATAAAACTGCGACTTACGAAAAAGCTTTGTTTTCGATAACAGGCCTACATCAAATCATTGTTCGGTCAAGGTTATTCATAGGAAATATGATTGCATCTGGATGGATCAACAATACTTCAGACGATTTTTCTGATTTATTAGCTTCAAGACATGCAGGAACAGGTCCCCCTTACTTGCCAGTCGAATCAGAGATTTTTGTGACACCTTTGAGGGGAGATTTTGTAAAGTATGATTGTGGTGAACCAGTTGTTGATTCTTGGGATTTTAGCAATCGTGTAAAAAACCTCATTTATGAAAATGAGACAGCAGGTTCAATTCTGTACAGTACGGAAAACACATAAGTGCATAAACGCAGACTTTTATCGCGCCGTTCCGTTCGCTCCGCTCACTGCACAACGCGATAAAAGCGTTATGGTCACTAGTAACCAGTAGTCATTATGGTATATCAGCTAAGAAAGCCAGATATTGGTAATGCATCTCAGGTATTAGGAAAGTCATTTATAGACTATCCGGTCTTTAAATATATTTTTCCTGATGTGCAGACCAGGAAAGATAAGCTCTTTCATGTGCAAGCGTTTTTGATCAAGTTGGCTATACACAAGGGCTTTGTAACCGCTCCTAGCGATAAGATTGAAGGAGTTGCTGTTTGGGTCGATTCATCAAACAAACAGTCGCCATTGATGGACGGTCTAAGAGCTGGAATCCTTTCCTTGTTTAAAGCAATTGGTATTAAGCCTTTTGCTCGACTAATGAAAGTAGGGGTCAAGAATGAAAAAACACGCAAAGAAATCTTGCAGGGACAAGAATGTCTTATAATTGAGTCTATTGGGATTGATCCACAATTCCAAAAGCAAAAGTTTGCACGTAAGCTTATTATATCGGGCTTGAGCCATGCCGATAAAGAAGAGACACCTTGTTATTTGGAGACAAGTAATCCTATAAATATGGGTATATATAAAAAGTATGGTTTCCACCTAGTTCATGAATTTGAAAAATGTAATATCAAGACCTACTGCTTATATAGGGAACCAAAAATTAAAGCATAACAATGTCGTTCGAGCTATGTGATGCATACCGCCAGTCGGCTCAAATGCCGACCGGCGGCCCGCTCAACATCGGTCGTTAGCGGCGAACTAAAACAGAAGGAATGATATCAATGCCTACGAACGTTGATTGGAATACAATACTTTCTTTTCTTAAAAATACGGGGATTGTTTTTTCTGTTTTTGCCTCGGGTTATTCTCTTTATTCGATTTTCAAAAACAAACCAAAAATCGATATTGATATCCTTGAAGCCAAAATAGAACACAATTACCTTGAGTTGAGGTTATCTTTTCAGAATAGCGGCAAACAAATGTCTTCGGCCACGAACTTTGTGTTGGAGCTGGGTAAAAAGTCCTTCAATGGTTTACAAAAGTTGGAGCGAAAAATATATTCGACTGGCAATCATTCGATATCAAGACCCACCCCTAAATATGTAGAAGCGTATCCTTTAGAACTTCCTCAGGGCAAAGCCTGCCATTTCAGCATTTTTTTTGATATTAATTCTGAAAATCAGGAAACAGGAACACTTAGCATTAGTTTAATAAATCACAAGGTAAAAAAGATTGAAGTTGAAATGCCAAACCTTGTCCGCTAACAAGTGCATTCAGTTGACCGCAATCGCCCTCGGTGGGCTGAAGTACAGCGGTTCTGGCAAATCCATCTTTGATTCAGCATCGGTGCAGCGGCGACTGATGCAGGCGATAAGCAGACCCTGAACGGGCCTGCTTATCGATCGATGTTGAGCGGGTCTAATAATGACCCTGGACCGATAAACCCTGCAAGGGTCTGCCTATCAATGTCGTTCGAGCCATGTGATACATACCGCCAGTCGGCTCAAATGCCGACCGGTGGCCCGCTCAACATCGGTCGTTAGTGAGTGGAGGATATATATTCCTCGGCAGCGACAGCAAGTAACTCAGATCGTTTCAGTCCATGTTTTCCTCTATATTCATCAACATCTTTCAGTAGAGATTCGGGAAACATGACATTAAA
>JANQGZ010000029.1:0-6616 GCA_028282825.1 SAR324 cluster bacterium | reverse complement strand
CTGCAAGGGTCTGCCTATCAATGTCGTTCGAGCTATGTGATACATACCGCCAGTCGGCTCAAATGCCGACCGGCGGCCCGCTCAACATCGGTCGTTAGGTTTCAAAAAACTATGAAAAATTCAGTCGTTTATAATTCAGGCGTCAATATTTGGGACAAAGACTTTTTATCTACCCTGTGCGTCTTTTATGATGAAGTCTACCTGCCAGCTTTAGTTGATACCGACGAAGTAATCCAGTTTAAAGATACATCAAGAAGCGGCGACTCACTCAAAATGACCGGGTTGATGGTTAAGCTGTATATTCAACATGAAGGTAAAAGATATTCTGCTGGGGAATTAGCCAAAAAATGGGAAGATGACAATAAGTTACTATTTAAAGAAGGTGTGATAAAACGCCTTGCCACTTCGAAGAATATAAGTGAAGAAAAACTATTTGATAATTCCATATATGAAGATCTTCAAGATCTTCTTTTAGATATTCCTTATAAATTTCATTGGAAAGTGGGGACTTCGAATGAAATCGGTTTATGGAAGGATCACATATTTCATTTATTAAGAAATGATATTTCGATACCAAGTTTATTTCTTACAAAGCAACAATATTCCAACCGAGAAGGAATGAAAGCTCTAATCGCTAACTGCACTTTTAAATACTTCTTGCCAAGCTTAAATGCATTGAATCCTGAACAACTAATGGAAATCCGACGAGAAACCAAGCCGAACAGAGAGGGTTTTTCAATGCATCTCCAGAACCTATCCCTCGACGTAGAAACGCGGATACTTGAAGGTGACTCATTTGAAAATATTAAAAGGTATGCCCAGAGTGTGGCTGAGACGAAATTGATTCCTGACTATTTTGAATTTAAACGTCAGATTGCGTCAAAAAGAGCAGGTTTCTGGGGCAATGTTTTGGATAAAGCCTCAAAAATTGCAGAAGTTGATTCTGCGCCTTGGACTCCAAAGTTTTATGCAGATTTATTAAAGATATTTGGTTTAACGATGTTGGCAGGTATCTCAGAACAAAAAGACAAATTAACAAATAAGAGTCAAGCTTGCCAATTTATTAAAAAAGTTGAGGATAAATTCAGCACCTAACAAATAAGGATAGATTGTGTGAGGAACGAACCACAATCTATCCTGTTGTTGGACAAGCCCGGTGTTGACTGTACCTTATATAAGGAAATATATTTTTGAACTGCTGGAGATGAAGCGGTAATTTGTTGCAGGATTTCGTCTAATCAGCGACCGATTCATGACGAAATTGAGTTCATTGGCATTCAAGTCTTGTAAGTAATGCGGTCTCCGCCTGCCGGAGGACGCACCAATCCTGTCTAATTTGGGTGTTACGGATTCACAAGGGATCATCCCGCTAAAAAATGGGGTTGATCATAAGTAAATCGCCCTATCCAGGCGGAGACCGCTTTAGACGTTGATCAAAACATCTAAACACGGCAACCGCCCGGATGTGGGTTGGTTTTCCACATACAGGACACCGAAATGCCGGTCTTTTGACCGGAGAACGCGCCTTGAATTTCGGAATAAAAACCATCTGAATTCGAGTCAACGTTTTCCCGGCATTGCCGTGTAGAAAACCGAAATCTCTGACTCTTCGAAACCCTTTGGGCAAGACGTGTTGCAAGAGCAGTTGTGTGAACCCAAGACCGGGCAAGGTTCTCTTTTCTGTCTGTTTTGTTTTGCTGTTTACGTAAGAGAAGGTGACCTTTCCCTTTTCATGTGAGATCAGCTGCTTTTCAGAGATCACTCCCCGATACAGATATCGGGAGAGGTATTTCAGGGCGGATTCCCCTTTTCCGGAATACTCACAGTCGACAATCCAGTTGATCTGGTAAAGCTTTTGCTTTAACAAAAAGCCCGATGCTTTCAGCCCGGCTAAAAGCTTGTGTTTGAATAAAGCTCCAAGGACTGCTTCCGGTATCAGAAAGCGATCCTTTGTCTGAGTACAGGTCCCGGTTTTCCGGTTAAGCCCCAATCCGGGGACCACGAAATGAAGATGGGGATGAAAATCGAGCTTGCGGCTGTGGGTATGCAACACACCGGTAAAGCCGATATGGCCTCCCAGATACTTTTTTCTTTGAGCGGTTGCGAACAGGGTTTTTGATGCCGCCTCAAACATCAAGTCGAAGACCTTTTTGGAAAATGTTTTTGCGATCGCCCTGAGCTCAGCCGGCAGGGTGAAGGTTACCAGGAAATAATTCACCGGTAACAGCTTGTTTACCTGACGCTGAAGCCATCTTGAGCTTTCATGATGTTGACACTTGGGACAAAAGCGATGTCCGCAGGAGTGAGCGAACCAGGACTCCGTACCACAGTCAGTGCAATGAACCTGAATTTCACCCCTGCCTGCAGTACGGCAGGAGATCACATCATTCAATGCTCTGAGTTGGGTTTTGGATGCTTCGGCATTTCTGAAACGGGAGTCTTCCAGGAGTTGAGGACGATATTCCTCAAAAATCGTAGCCAGTTCCATGTCACCTCCATTATTCGTCGTCGATGAAGAATTGCCTTGACTGACGGAATAGAAACCGGTCCATCAGTTTCTGAATTTTCTCGCCGGAGTTATCCAACGAGGGTTTCGAAAGGTGGGCATAGATGACGGTGGTATTGGGGCTTGCATGGCCTAAGAACTCTTGAATCAACCGTAGATTGACGCCGGCCTCTACCAGATGAGTGGCATAGCTGTGCCTTAAGGTATGGACGGTTGCCTTTTTATGGATGTTGCAGTCCTGAAGGGCAATTTTAAAGGCGGTTTGCACACCGCCTTTATCCATACTGCGATCCACATGGGATTTCTTTTTAAGTCCGAGATGAACGGCGGGGAACAGGCGATTGGGATTTCGGTGGGTCAACCAGTAGCGCCTGAGCAGATACAGGGTCTGCTCAGGTAAGGGGACCATGCGGTCTTTATTCCCCTTGGCGCTTCGGATATGAACCCTCATGCGGGCTGTATCCATATCGGAGACCTTGAGATTGATCCCTTCGGATAATCGCAGTCCCAGGGAATAGATGGTGAATAGACAGGCTCGATACCTGAACTTGTCGATGGCCTTCATCACCCGATCGACCTCTTCGACGGTGAGAATATCGGGCAACGTTTTAACGCGGGGCGGTTGAACAATACCCGGCCAGTGCCATTGCTTTTTTAAGACCCGCTCCCAGAACAGACGTAGTCCCCATCGATCGACTCGAATTGTACTCCATGAGTATGAAGAGAGCAGGTCGGCAAAGTAGAGCTTGAGATCCTCTTCGGAGAGATCGGCGGGATGACAGTCAAAGTAATTTAGCAGGCGTTTAAGAGACCTGGCATAGCTGTCGATGGTTTTGGGTTGTTTTCCGGCGAGTTTGATTTCCCGGCGGAACTGTTCATAAAGAGGCACAAAGGCCGGATTTTTAATTTTATTCATAGCGGTTCTCCTTCGTTTCGTTATTAAAAACGGATTAACAAAACGATAGAGAACCGCTATTTTAATGCCATGCAAGAATGGGAGACGTATGACAACTGCCGCGTAGCGGCTTAGTCCAACAGAGTGTTATAAAATCAATTATTGCTTTCACACCCTTTAGTGTGTAACATTATGTGTAAAAGGAGGTAATTATGGCTACAAATCTACAAATTGATGACAAGCTGATTCAAACAGCTGTTCAACTCGGTGGTCATCGCACCAAAAAAGAAGCTGTTACACAAGCATTAATTACTTATAATCAACACCTTCAACAACTTAAAGTGTTAAACCTGTTTGGAACAATCGAATACGAAAGCGATTATAATTATAAAGATCAACGGTCTAAAACATGAAAATAATCGTTGATACTTGTGTTTGGTCATTAGCTCTTCGCCGTAGTAAAGAAATTTCAAATGGCATAATCCCTGAATTGAAAAGCCTCATTGGGGATTTCAGGGTTCAATTAATTGGGCCGATCCGCCAGGAAATCCTATCTGGCATCAAAAATGAGATCCAGTTTCAAAATTTGAAAGATCATTTAAGCGGATTCCCAGACCTTCAGCTTAAAGAGGATGACTATGTTCTTGCTGCTCGATATTTTAATATCTGTCGTGCTAAAGGAGTTCAAGGATCGAATACCGATTTTCTAATTTGTGCCGTTTCAGCAAATCATAACCTTGGCATTTTTACTGTAGATCAAGACTTCCAGCACTTTTCAAAATATCTTCCGATCAACTTACACAAACCTAATACTCAATAAGGCCGGCTTCTAACGGAAGCATATTATGAACATTGTTTTCAAACAAGTTAGGTTCCATAAGTGATATTGCCAAAAGTGAATCATCTTCTGCAAAATTTATATCTTTACCTCCAATTCGATAAATCGTATCGAGTTTTTCTTCTCCAAGAATAATTGAATCTCTAACAAGATCAGTCTTAAAATTATGATAATCTTTCCCATCACACTCGATACCGATTTTTTTGTTACGCATAAACAGCACAAAATCAACTCTATACAAGCTTCTTGTGGTATTAACCACGTATTGATTGCCTAATCTTACACCATCTTTAAAATTAGACTCATGGCGAAGAATTCGCCTTGCAAATTCTTTTTCAATAGGACTTTCAAGTTTTTCATCTTTAAAGTCTAACAAGCATTGAATTAAAGGGACGAAGAGTTCTAATATTTCGTAATACCAGTCATTTGTAAAAAGTGATTTTATAGATTTGTCATCTTCATAAATACTTTTGACCCATTTTATTATTTTGTCTTGAAACCAATAAAACGTATTCTCATTTGGGCATTTGGCTAGTTCATTTACAATCCCACTGAATTCCAATACTTATGAATTTGATCTATTTATATCACCTAGTTCACCTTGCTCTATTCTAGGAGAAATAACTTTTTGATAACTTCTGAACAAGTCTTCAATACTTCAATAGTGATTTTGTTTTGTTCCATTTTTTGATCCAACTGAAGAGGTCTGTGTATCTGTTATAACGATTTACTAAGTTTATTCAAAGATTTGAGAAGTTTCAGTATAATCAGTATAATTTAAGAGAAGTAATGTTCCTGGTTGACTTTTCTAAATCCAAGCTTTTTACAGATGGCTATTGATGGATAGTTGTCTTCCATTACGTTCCAAACAGGTACTTTACTCATGGAAAGTGTTGCCTCTATAACTTTTGCTGCTGCATCACTTGCGTACCCACGACTTCTGTATTGTTTTTTCGTTCGTATACCTATGTCGACGTATTTTTCGGTAAATGCAGAAGTATAGGCAACTGAAACCAATTCGTTGTCTTTGATGATACCAGAGATGAGACCAGCTCTGAGCATATCCTCCCCAGACATAAAACCAAACCAATCGAAATGATTTGAAGCTCTATTAATAATATCTAAATCATTCATATCCAATAAAACAGCTTTCGTTGACCTCTGTTTTGGCTTGTTTTCTAGAACAAATGTATTGCAATTGAGTTTAGTGAGTTTTATACCATGTTTTTCATAATACTTCTCAATAATTTTATTGGCATTAGCGTTTGCAACACTGAATCCCACAAGCTTTTCGACATTTTCTAATAGGTCAATAATCTCTTCTTCATCAATCCCAAAGCAGAAGGGTTCTCCAGGTTCATATGGTGTCTCCACAATCATACTCTGTAATTTGTCTATTGAACCTGAATAGTGAACAGTGGCGTGTTTTTGAATAAGGGAATGATTAATAACCACATTTTGGGGTGAGTCTCCAATATGTCTATATACTTTTGAATAATATTCTTGACTTAATTTTGTCATTATTTCGTTATAATCGGGATAGGGGAACACCTCGCGACGCTCCTCCTCCCACACCACCCGGCATACGGATCACGTACCAAGGCGGTTCGGTTGATTAAGTCTAGTTATCGGTAATCTCCAGATAACCGAACCGGAGTGTCCTCTTTGACAAATCCAACCAAAATCTCATCCTTCGTCAGGGTTGTCGAAGGTAGCTGTTGCCACTTGTCAGATGCAATATTCTGATTCATTTGCTCAACGACTGCTCCACTCATTTAATCCTTTATTTAAGGAACCGTTCGGGCCTTCCTTTCGATTTTGCGACTCGGCCTATCCCTTCTCTCCAACTTTCGGCCAGGAGTGCCTCAATAGCTTTGCCTTTCAAAAGTACTATGCCTTCTGTATACCGATCAAACGGGATTGCTCCCGATTCGGTCCCGAAACACGAGACAGTATACAGATCTCCCGGGGTAAGACACTAGGCTTTCAGTACGTTGACGCCGGATTTATAAAGCACACCCCAGTTGCGGATGGAGGACTTAATGGTCACGTGCCCACTGGTCCCAGATGTGCCACACCTCATATCCGATTCCTGTGTGTCGCCCCGTACGTTTGGATTGGGCTTCCTCCAGACCCCATCTCGCGATGACGCCCTTGCCCTTTTCCTAGCCTTCGGCTCCGCGAAAACCTGGCGGGAGGACTTTCACCTCCCTAGTCTAGTGCCATGCCCGGCACACACGCAGCGAATCAGCGGCTGCGTTAGCAGTCCGCTGTATTATTTTGTTCAAGTAAGCCGCTACGCGGCAATGGCCTGTTTCCTGAATCTTGCCTGATATCATCCTTTTTGCTTTAACTCATTTCTTTTTCTTTTGTGAAC
>JANQGZ010000092.1:0-7135 GCA_028282825.1 SAR324 cluster bacterium | reverse complement strand
TGAAAAAATTATGGATGCTGTCAAAACCAATAAGATGCCGAAATCAGCTTACAAAGGCTGGGGTGAAGGATCTTTGGTTAAAAAATTGAAAAAGGCTTACAGGAAGAGATACGGCAAAGACGCAGAAAGAATCGTTATTACCAGTCCCAAGTGGCAGGAAAAGACAGTAATGGAATACCGCCAAGGTGCAAAAGTTAAAAAAACCACCAAGTATCTTTTCGCCCATGTGGCAGTCAAGAAGCCTGATCTGTACAAAGTATTTGAAATGACCTTTGCAGAAATCAAATGGCAGGGAGAGGGGTTTGGTCCCCTCCATGTGTATTCGGTTGGTAAGAACTATCCGGTTGTTGCTGCAAACATTAACAAGTAAATTGTTTTCTTAAGAAGGATCTGAGGCGGTGACCTGCGGACATCTTTAGAGGAGGTTTGATTCAGGTAGACTATCGCCTCTACCTCTGCATTCAGTGTCTCATGAAATCATATACGTTTTTGAAAAAACCGACCGGCCAACTGCTGATTCTGTTAACCCTACTGTTTTCAATGTGTTTAGGAGCACGTTCAGATAATCGAAAGAACGATCTGCTTGCTGCCGTGTCTCTCAACGGTAAAATGGGATTTATCAATACGGCCGGAAAATTTGTCATTCCATCTCAATATACTCGTGCCTTTCCGTTTTTTAATGGGTTGGCCACGGTTAACTCGGGTGGACAGGCCCACGGCGGTCTGGTTGTTAATGGCAAATATGGGTATATCGATCGTTTAGGTGAAATGGTTGTCAAGTCGCAATACTCAATGGCGCTTGCCTTCAAAGAGGGCTTTGCAGTGGTCGAGCTTGGTAACCTGAATATGGGATTTATAGATAAAACAGGAAAGGTGATCGCCCGAGGCTTTAAGATGCTGGGTTCTTTTCATGAAGGTCTGGCAGTTGCCATGGATCAAACAGGTAAAAAGATAGGGTTTGTGGATACCGGTGGGCAGTGGGTCCTCCAGTTCCCATTTGGCAGGAAATACAGTCATCCCCTGGGAAACTTTTCACAGGGATTAGCACATGTCATGAGGATCGGTGATTATCAATCCGGCTATATGAACAATAAAGGTGACATCGCCATTCCTTTTCAGTTTGATGCTGCCTCTGCTTTTTCCGAGGGCTTTGCCGCGGTAATGAAACAGCGCAAGTGGGGCTATATTGACCTGGATGGAAAAATGGTTATTCCCTGTCAATACGATGAAGCAGGTCCATTCACCGAAGAACTCGCTTATGTTCGGCACAATGGTCAATATGGATTTATTGATACCTCAGGTAAACTTGTTGTTGAACATCGGTTCAAAAAAGTTACATCATTTTCCGATGGATTGGCCGCAGTAAAAATAAATCAGAAAATGGGGTATATCGACAAAACCGGCAGTATTGTTGTTGAACCAACATTTAAAAAAGCACTTCCTTTTCAATTCGGATTAGCTGCTGTCTATTTTGACGGCAAAGCAGGATTCATCGGAAAAAACGGCGAATGGATTATCAAACCCCAATTCGATGCTGCCGGCAGTTTCCATTAGGCGGCATCGTCACAAGATTAATTTAAAATGTCTGTATCCCGGCTGCATCTATTAATTCAACAAGATTAAATGAAAATTGGTGACACTTTAACAGTAGACTTTAAAATTAAGAGGATTGAGATGGTGTCATCCTGAACAATAATGAAGGATCTTTCAATGCCCCCGAAAGATTCTTATTCGAAGCTGCAAACCCAGCTTTCCATGCTCAGCATGACACCTATCTCTTCATTCAACATTGCTTATTATCATGGCATTGTGCAGAGCTACCCTGTCGTTTAAAGCCGGAACCATAACGAAAACCAGTATAATTCATACCAATAAAAGCTTTAAACCTAGCTTGGCACTTCGAAGGTTTGAGTTCTCTCATTCGTTCCCCGCCGATTCTTATCAGGAAGGATACATTCAACATGAACAATGAAAAAGATTTAAAAGAATTCTGGCTGGAAGCCAAAGAAAAACTAAACCTATTTAATAAACTGGATGACGCAGATATAGTCTTTGGAGCCCAAGGTGGGCATCAATTTCAAACACTGCCTGTGGTTTCCAATCGGGAGATCCTGCAATTTGAAAGGACTAACAAACTGGAGCTTCCACTTGACTATAGAACATTCCTGCAACACTATGGAGCCGGTGGAGCCGGTCCGTTTTGGGGTATTTTGGATGCTCGTGAATATGTATTACCAGAGTCTTTTACAAAGCCTTTTCCCTATTCAGATACTGTTTACTGGGATGATATGGAAGACCCAAACTGGGAACCGGACGGTTTGGCCGTTTTATGCCATGAAGGGTGCGGGGTCGAACAGCTCTTAGAATTGAATGGTCCCACACCCGGTCAACTCTGGTGTAGTGAATCAGATGGGCTCTTGTTGAGCTATAAGTCTTTTTTTAGGTTTTATCAACACTGGTATGAGAAGGTTGAATTTGGATTGTTGCACTATCAAAAGCTGAGAGACATTGTATCTGATTTTGAACAAACGAGAGGATCGGGTAATCTGCCTATTGATGAAATCATTTCGCAAATGCAAATCGATTACAAAGAATCAGGAGAGATAAAAGTCAAGTTTGAAAACACGCCGGTGCGTATGGTTGCTAATACAAAAAGGGAACTTACACAGGTTGATTACTATGGGATTTCAACGGAATTTTTTGAATTTCCGAACAATAGGTCCGAAATGACCGATGAAAAAGAATTAAAAGATTTTTGGCTGGCAACCAAAGAAAAACTAAAGGTATTTGACAAGATGGATGATGCGGAAGTTGTTTGGGGAGCAAAATCAGGCCGGGGAGGTCATCGGTATAAAACACTTCCTGTGGTTTCGGATCAGGAGATTCTGCAGTTTGAAAGAAACAACAAGCTGGAGCTTCCCCCGGAGTACAGAACGTATCTGCAATATTTTGGTGCCGGAGGAGCGGGCCCGTTTTCGGGCATTTTAGATGCTCGTGGGTATGTATTACCAAAGTCATTTACAAAACCCTTTCCCTATACTGAGTCGGTCTATTGGGAAAACATGGAAGCCCCGGAACGGGATCCGGAGGGTTTAGCCTGTCTCTGGAATGAAGTATGTTCCAGATTGTTAATAGAGTTGAATGGTCCCACGCCTGGTCAACTCTGGTGTTTCTGCATCGAAGGACTCTTGATAAGTTACGCATCTATCTTAGAGCTTTATCAGGTCTGGCAAGACAAAGTCGAGGTTGGTCTGCGACATTATCAAAAATTAAAAGAGATTTTTTCGATATATGAACAAGTGAATGGATATGTTGTTATATCGATTGATGAAATCATTTCGCAAATGCCATGCGATCATACAGAATCCGGAGAAATAGAGGTCCGATTTGAAAACACGCCGGTAATAGTAACAGCTGACTCCAAAAGAGAACTTAAGCGGATTAAAACTCTCGGCATTTGCTAAGTAGCGGATCCCCCTCCTCATGAAAAACGGACTAAAGATTATGGAGTTCTGGAAAAATACACGAAAGAATGCCTGGGAATGATCGACTCATTGAGAAAAACGGTCAAACGAAGACGATAAGAAATTAAAAATAGAGGATATAGCGTCAAATATTGACTGGATATTGAGTGATGAATATAAATATTTGTGAAGGTAACTGGTGTTTTGAAAATGGCAGGCTGCTTCATAAAGCTGGCAACATTGAAGCAGATTTTTTTGAACCCGACTTTCTGGAGAGGTGGGTATACGCCAGATTTTTAAGGCCAGATATCCTTGCCCTGGGTTTTGAAAGCGGTCAACCTTATTCGGAGTCCGGCTCCTACGGAAACCCTCTAAAAGGAACAATAGTTCTTAAGCATGTAGATTTAGCTAAATGGATTTGTGTAAGTTTTGAATGCGCCGGTAGAAGTTATAACGAGTCTTTCAACCTGGTCGATGTCGCGTGGCACGAGTCCGGAGTTTTTGCTTCAGTGGAAAATGATAGCTTAGAACTGATCTTTTTGGATACACCAAGAGAAGATAATCTGGAGACCTGGCTGCCGGCGAGTGATAGTGACTATTCGTCTTTGATTACTTACTTATATGGAGATTTTGTAAGATTAAACATTGCCGAAGATGCGCATTATTTATATGCCCTTACAAATACGTCAACCAAGATAATCGATTTGCGGAACAAAAAACTGTACACAGGCAACGGCAACTGGAAGAAGCTGGAGCCCTGATAACTATTAAAGATCGATGATCTTCTGCCGTTCAATGATTTTACTTCCTACCGTAAACTATCCAAATGGCACGGTGTTGATATTACCGGGTTTTATTTATTAGGAACCAAATAACCTGGGGTTAAAATATCGATAATGTGCTGAGTTAATCATATGGCAATAAGTTCAATTAATTTGTTTACTCGACTTTCCCGCTAAAAGAATCGATAAACAGAAGACTGATTTTAAAACCCGGTTCACAGCTTTACCAGACCGTGTCTCAACTTCTTTTTACTCATGAATTTTTGATTTTCCTGTCGTCCTTAGGTTGAAAGGCAGTCACAAAACAAAAACGACATCGAGTTGATACCGATGTCGTTTTTGAAGGTACTTTGGGCAGTGTTTTACTTAACGAGAACAGGGAAATTGAAAGTTTTTTTTATTAAAGACTCAAGTTTCGCACCTGTTTTGCGGCAGATGATTTATATGGGGTAAAACCAACATCAGCGATTCAGTAAAAAGCATTTGGTTATTAGCGACCAGCTGCTAGCTTTGATACGACTCGCTTCGCTCCATTATTTTGAGTATCAATATAAACGGCCCGAAGGTGCTCAGTTTAAAGCTAAAAGCTAACTGCCGGTAGCTAATAGCTTTTATGTATAAGTCATCTTCCTCAGTGAACTGCAGAGCCACTGATAGAATAAAACAGGGGTGAGAAACTTGAGTTAAAGATATGTGGCCAATTCACTGGATTAGTCATGGTTATTGTAGTGAAAGAAAAAAAGCGTCCGAAGTTCGATAAGGAGCAGATCTTCAACATCTTGATCAGAGAAATCAAAGACCATTCTATAGCCACTGATAGTGGGATAAACTCCATTTTCCGGTTTGACGAAAGAACTTATGAAGAGGATGGTATTATTGGCACCACGTTGAATTATACACCGGATAATCATCCTCAAAGAGGGACAAAGAAAAAATGGAAAGAGATTTTTCGTGACCCTTTTGCAGGATTCGATCAACAGCCTAATTTTACTTTGGCTGAAGCTTATTTTGTCTGGTCGGACAAAATAGGCAGATTTAAATCAATTTTACTTTTTTCCAACAACAAGTTTTTCAGAAATCACCCGTACAATCATCCCGACGACATAAAATGGTGCAAGGAAATGCTTGGTTATCTTTGGAAAAGATCAATGATTCGGAATGGTTTTGATTTTGATACTGTACCGTTGCCCACCATAGATTGTTATTCATTAAACATTCACAGTGTTTACAATTCAATTCCAATATGGGAGTTATGCCATAGCATCCTTTGCGACGATGCTTATTCGACGCTGTTTATAAAACTTCATAGCGAGTATCCTAGCCACCGGATCGAGGCTATTGCCGATCTTGCAGAATTCAACAACCAAGGGACAGAAAGAGTTTTTAAGCGGCTCCTACTAAATGAAAAGGATGAATCTGTAATGGATGCTTTGTTGGACGCCATGGAAAAATTAAAACAGAGTGCTTATTACCGGAGCTTCTTAGCTGACTGGATAGATGGATGCCGTTCCAACGACTATTCGGATTTACCAGACGGAATTGATCGCTGGGAAGAGATTTTGCACAAATTCGATAGATAGATTTTTAACACTCCCTTGTGGATGATTTCTTGCTGGTGAACAAACGAGGTCGGAGAAAAAACAAATCGCAACCAAGGATGCTGTAAACGCACTTGATGTCCAATTTTGGCTCAGTGTTCCTTATGACGATGCTGTTTGGGCACAGGTGAAAGAGGTCTTTTTTGAAGACGAGTTTGATGAGGGTGAAGATGCGTGGATACGGATTCGTGATGCGTCCAAACATGTGAAGAAGTTCGTGACAAGTTACCTTGCCCAGGAGCATTTGTCTGTGCAGGGAGGGTTTATGATTTGGACAGAAGGGAAGCTATGGAATAACTACTTTGTCGATAAAGTATCGATGACCATGAATTGGTTTCACGCCCTTGAGACACTCCTGTTGAATCAGCAGAAGGCAGTCAATACCTGGGTATGGGAGGAATCGGACTTAGTGCTTCAACGAGACGAGATGAGGCTATTGATGTATGAAGACCTTGATTGGCGCGAGGATTTTTGTCCGCCGGTGATCGTCAGTCTCTTGGATTTGAGCCGCCAGATGGTAGCGGAAGGTCTGGCCTTTGTGGAGTGGGTTCAGGCAATCCACACAGAAATCACCTCTTTACACTCGAAAGACACCTTACAGCAAGTCAATTTGGCTCGTCGGGAGAGACTCTCACCAGGAAGGAGCATAACTACAGCTAAGAACACAACCACGGCCTTGAAAAATCCGCCTGCTTTTTCAGATATAGAGAAGTTAGGCATGATTCTCAAGAGTCTTCCCATAAGTTTTATCGAAACCATTCAACGAGTGGCCAGATTAGTGAAAAAAGACTAGCCACTATTTTAAGAGAGAATAAGGTTTGATATTAGTAACAGATGTCTATTACGAAGGTAGCAATGCAGTGGCAGCCGGATTATTGTTTAAAGACTGGAACAAGGACAGGGTTGAAAGAGAGTTGATTAAAAATATTCAAAATGTAGCAGCCTATGAACCGGGCGCTTTTTATAAAAGGGAACTACCCTGCATCCTCTCATTGTTGAATGAGATAGAAAACAACCCGGACATGATTGTGATTGATGGCTGTGTCACCCTCGGGGAGGATAAAAAAGGCGGTCTTGGCATGCACCTTTACAACGCAATAAACAGGGAAGTACCCGTGATCGGCGTGGCCAAGTCGGAATTCACCGGCACACCCCCGGAATGCAGGATTTTCAGAGGGAAAAGCAGGAATCCTCTTTATGTAACGTCAGTTGGAATCCCCCTTGAGCGAGCAAAAAACCATATTTTAAGCATGCATGGAGAAAATCGACTCCCGACCCTGCTTAAGCAAGT
>JANQGZ010000076.1:0-15861 GCA_028282825.1 SAR324 cluster bacterium | reverse complement strand
CCGCTAACCGCTAACCGCTAACCGCTAACCGCTAACCGCTAACCGCTAACCGCTAACCGCTAACCGCTAACCGCTAACCGCGTGCTAATTATGAGTCTTGATATCGTATTTTTTCAATAGGCTGTAATAATGGGATTTAGACAATCCGGAACGTTTTAAGATCTCTGCCGGTTCACCGTTACAGCCGGAGATAACACGATGAAGATACTTTATCTCCATGGAATGTTTGAATTCCTTGAACGTGGGGAAACTATCAGCTTTTGGATCAATGAAATCCAATCCAATTTGAGAAACCATTTTGGCGGGATCATCTTCAGCGGGTTGTTGGTAGAAGGTATCCCCGATTTGACGTTTGGCAACGTTAATACGGATTTCCTTGGGAAGGTGCATGGGGTAAAGTGTGTTTTCATTTCCGGAAGCTATAAATGCCATTTCCAGAACATGAAACAGTTCCCTTACATTTCCCGGCCAATCATATGCTTCCAATATTTCAAAAAATCCTTGTTCAAATCCTTTATTGGAAACTTCGTATTCCTCACAAAGCCTGTTGACATGAAATAATGACAGCAGTTTTATGTCTCCCTGCCGAAATTTGAGGGGAGGGATTTTTATTTGAATCGCGCATAATCTGAATAGAAGATCCTTACGAAAACCGCCAATTTCGACCAAATCATGGAGATCTTTATTGGTCGCGGCAATCAGTCTGAAATTGCTGGTTAATTCTTTGGTTTCTCCAACAGGTCGATATTGCTTTTCTTGCAGCACTCGTAAGAATGTTTTCTGAGTGGATAAAGGCATCTCCCCTACTTCATCCAAAAAAAGAGTGCCACTGTTGGCAAGTGTGATCAAACCGGTTTTTTGAGTCTCCGCCCCGGTAAAGGAACCTTTTTTGTGACCGAATAAGGTGCTTTCCAGCAAGGTTTCCGTGAGAGAAGCGCAATCAACCACAATGAATCCGTTTTCCTGTCTACTGCTATTTTGGTGAATGGTTTTGGCAAAAAGCTCTTTTCCTGTGCCTGTTTCACCATTGATTAAAACAGGTGCATTTGATGTTGCTGCCTGAGCCAGGGTTTCAAAGCAACCTTTTATTTGGGGAGAATTTCCAACAATTTTATCAAGATCCAGGTTTACGGCCTGATGCTTTCTTCTTTTTTCTTCCCGATATTTTAATGCTCTGTTCAGACTTAGTCGGATTTCCTTGATTTTTGTGGGTTTGATGATATAGTCCCAAACTCCTTCACGGATAGCTATTTCAGCCCCGTCCGGGTCACCTATACCGGTAACGATAAATATCTCAGGAGAAGATATACTGCTTTCTTTAATGGTTGGCAAATAGTCAATACCATTGCCATCGGGCAATCTTACGTCCAACAACAACAAATCTACATGCTGTTTCTGTAATACTTGAATTCCATCACTCAGGGTATGGGCAGCCAGACAATCGTGTTCCATGCGTTCCACTAAGCTGGCCATGGTTTCACAAAAGTCCTTATCGTCATCTATGATAAGTATTGTAGACATACCTGATTCTCCAATAGAATGAATGTCCGCTTAAGATGCTGAAGGTTGCTTTGCTGCATCAGTACTTAATTTGTTCATAACCGATCGAATAGCTCCTGAGATCGTAATTTTGTCATATGGTTTGACGATTAAGGTTTTAATGTTTTCATATTCATACTCATTAAACTCAAACTGCCTTCCGGAAACCATAATAATCGGTGTCGTGGGAGAAATCTTACGTAACGTTTCAGCAAATTGAAACCCGTTGATCATGGGCATATCGTAATCAGTAATGATCAGGTCAATATTTGCTTTTTTCATTTTGAATTTATCCAACCCATCTTCAGCATTTTCAGCAGTAACAACCTTGTATCCCAGCGTTTCAAGGGCTCGCGGTACACTGGCTCGTTGATCCGCATCGTCTTCTACAAATAGAATGGTTTCCTTACCATAGTGTAAAGAAGCGTCCACACTGCCTCTATCTGTCAGTTCCTCTTCCATTTGCGGAATATAGATATTGAACTCTGTTCGATCATCTTTACTGCTAAAAACGCTGATTCCGCCTTTATGTCCTTTCACAATTCCATGAACCACTGAAAGACCTAGTCCTGTACCGATATCTTTGTTCTTTGTTGAAAAGAACGGATCGAAAATCTTATCAATATTTTGTTGATTAATTCCCGGGCCATTGTCCGCAATAGAAAGGCAAATGTAGGAGCCGGGATTGACATTCAATTGTTGTGAAAGGTTCTGGTCGACATAGCTTTCTTTTAAACTAACCTCAATTTTTCCACCTTTGCCCTTTAAGGCCTGGAAAGAGTTGGTACACAGATTCATAACGATTTGATGAATCTGTGTTGGATTTCCCAGGCAAAACAGAGCGACAGGATTGATGTCTTCCTCAAAACTGATGTTTTTGGGCAAGGAGCTTTTGATCAGTTCCAGTGATTCACTTACTGTCTTAATCATGTTAATTGGCCTAAACTCCTGATGGCTGGGCCTGCTGAAAGTAAGGATTTGCTTCACAAGATTACTGCCACGAGAGCTGGCGTTAAGAATACGCTTTAAATCTTTTCTGGTCATGGAGCCGATTGGGACGTCCTCAATAGCCAGCTCTGCAGAATTAATTATCGAGGTCAATATATTGTTAAAATCATGCGCAATCCCCCCCGAAAGAATGCCAAGGGCTTCCATTTTTTGCGACTGCCGTAATTGTTTTTCCAGATTAAGTTTGCTGGTGATGTCTTCAGCGGTGGTTAGAACACCTACGACTTTTTCATTTTCATCATGGAAAGGAATTTTGTTAACTTCCAGCCAGATCTGGTCCTGGTTATTTCTGCGTATGGCCCAGCGGATCCTGTATTGTGGCTTTTCTGTTATCATTACTTCGCGATTGGTTTGAATCACGGTATCCACGTTAATCCCGCCACCCATAAAACTATAGTCACTGCTACCCACAATATCGTCGTAGTTTTCAATATTGAAGAAATCCTGGAACGACCTATTGACATCCATAAACCTGAGATCGCGATCTTGCCAGAAAACAATTTGGGGAATGTTATCCAGTATCATCCTCAGTTTCATTCTGGAATCCTTCATGGCAATATTGGCATGTTTTCGTTGTGTCGTATTAAAAAACAGCAGAATCACTACAACGACCAACAAAACTACACTGACGACGATAAACCAGAAAATGGTGCGATTCAGCCTATAAAAATTAAAAGGTTCGTTGACAATAATGCTGTCCTTGGGAAGCATTTTTCTTGGGATGTCAAAAAACTCCAATACATTGTGATCAAAAATATATTTATATCCCCCGTTAAATATAGGGATAGATGCGGCGTCTTCTCCGTTCATGATTCTTAAAGCCAACTGGGCTGCCGTTTTACCGTGAATTTGAGCACTGGATACTTTGCCACCGACCATACCATAACCGACGATAAACTCCCATGAACCGTACACCGGGAGTTTTGTTGCTTTAAATACTTTCTGGGTAAGTTCCCAAGATGAGTAAAACTCACCGTGTATCTCTTCATAAGCAGGGATTATGTAAAGCATGATCTTTTTGGATTCATGCTTGAGACTTTCGATCAGATCTTCACTTCTTAAATCGTTGCGAAATTGAATGTCAAAATCGATGTTGTTGACTCGGATGCTTTCCTTAATCTGGCCTGAGATTGAAATGGAAGTGACAGAGTTGTTTCCTATGACAATCATTTTTTCCACTTCCGGATGGAGAGAACGGGCAAAATCAAGGTTTTCTTTGAAGTAAATGTTTTCGAGCACCCCGGTTATCTTTCTTCCCGGTTTTATTTCATATTGCTTCAAATCGTTTATTCCGCAAAAAACTATAGGAACACCCGGGAAAAGATTTTCTCCGTACTCAAGAATAAATTCCAAGGCGTTGTTGTCGGAGACAATGATGATATCAAATTTTTTGTTGCGAAACTTATAGGCAAAATGCCGAAACAGGTTATCTTTGATGACCTCATCGTAATACTTCTTTGAATTCAGGTATTCGATTTGTACCTGGATAATCTGTTCACTCCCATCAAACTCCTCCCGGATGCCCGCTGCCATGTTGTCGGACCAAGGATAGCCGTTGTGATAGGAGTTCAGATAAAATACATTGAGCTTTTTAGGGACGGCAGTGCTTCCCGACACCGATTGTCCAGATCCGATTACAAATATCAGTAATAAAACGAATCGAAATATCATTTTCATCAGTAATACCTGGTGTGTGAACTTCTAAAGATCGATCTATTGCGTTTCAGCCCACATCGCAAGATTTACGCCATCTTTTTCGAGTCATAATCTTCCCTTAATCAAGTTTGTTTAACCAGTCATGAGTCAATTTAATTCTATCGTATTGGAAAGTTGTTGTGTTGTATCAAGATCTTGACATCCTGACCCCTGTTTTTGGGTATAGTATTTCAAGTCTGGCCAACCTTTTATGATTCGCATTTTTATCCGTCGATTGCACAAGTATACCTGATTGGGAAAAAATATGATTCCTAAAAAAAGGACTATTTATCTTATTGAAATGATAAAATTATAAAGAAAAAACTACCACGAAGATTCAGAAGTAATCCGAAAAAGCAGACTCATTAATCGAATTTTTTAGGTGAAACGAATCTAGTTTGAAAGTTCAACCGGAATTTTTCAAGGAAACAATAAAGGGCATCATGTTTCTAATTAATTGATATTTATGGCTTGAAGTGAAATCCAGGCTGGCGTGATTGTCGTTTCAACACCATTTGGCATTTTAACTGCAGATTATCCAACCTTGAAATTTCGTCATTGTCTTGGAGCAAGGCAGTATCGGGATAATGCAGAGTCGGTTAGATGTGGACCGGCAAAAAGAAGCTGAGTGTTCAGTTTCTTCTTGTTACTGGAAGTTTTAATTAAGACTTATAAAATCACTTCTATAGTTCTCAAAAACCAAAATAAGGAGACCCATCATGAAAAAGATGTTGGTAAAATTCTTAGGAATGCTGTTGGTAGTAAGTTTGGCAGCTGCACCGGTTTATGGTGCAAAACGTGAAAAATTCGGCTTTGATCCGCGGCATAAGGAAGCCAAACGTGTAAAATTCAAGACTTCAAACAAAAAGATTCGCTGGAAAATGGTTATGCCATGGACAAAGGGGCTTCTTTTCTACGATGTGGCTGTGCATTTCGCTGACAGTGTTCGATTAGCTTCCGCTGGTCGATTGGATATCAAACCTTTTTCTGCTGGTGAATTGGTTCCTGCACTGCAATCGTTTGACGCAGTGAGCAAGGGTTCTGCTCAGGTAGGTCATGACTGGCCCGGATACTGGAAAGGTAAGAATGAGGCTTTTGTTGCCTTTGCTTCCGTTCCTTTTGGTTTGGATGCTGAAGGGTACAACATCTGGTTGTATGAAAAA
Source organism: SAR324 cluster bacterium (assembly GCA_028282825.1). Classification (GTDB taxonomy): domain Bacteria; phylum SAR324; class SAR324; order XYD2-FULL-50-16; family XYD2-FULL-50-16; genus JAHJTV01. The sequence continues at coordinate 10,456 of JANQGZ010000076.1, read as the reverse complement.
GGCGGGATGAAAATGATGCAGGATCTGTATGGCAAGTTTAACTTGTTTGCGCTTCCAGGTGGCCAGATGGGTCAGGAAATGGGATTGTTTTCAAATAAGCGAGCGACCAAAATGCAGGATTTCAAAGGGATGCGACTGAGAACTCCTGGTTGGTACATGGATATTATGAACAATCTGGGTGCTTCAGTGACTCCACTACCAGGTGGTGAGGTCTATCTTGCATTGGAAAGGGGTGTGATCGATGCAGCAGAATTCTCATCTCCCGCAATTAACTATCCAATGGGATTCGATGAAATCACAAAGTATGCGATTCAACCTGGTGTTCACCAGCCTGGAATCCAGTGTGCTCTTTTCTTCAACAAGGATGCGTATAATAAGCTTCCGGAAGATCTGAAGTGGATTGTAGATATTGCTGCTAAGGAAACCCAACTTTGGAGTTACAATTGGATTAACGCCTTGAACGCAGAAGCCATCAAGAGATTCAGCAAGAAAGTTGAGATCGTGAAGATGGACAAAGAAACAATGATTAGTTTTAGAAAGACCACTAAGACGTATTTGGAGTCGGTCAAGGCCAAGTATCCGGAAGTGAAGAAGGTTCTGGATTCACAAGAAGCTTTTATCGAAGAATTTGCCACCTGGAGAGAAGCAAGAAGCGGTGCTACTCCATGGCCATATGAAACATACATCAGTGGTAAGGTAACAGAATAGCTTAATTTTCCCGGCGCCAGACTGATGCGATTTTTTGGTGCCGGCATCCAAGGGAATGAAATGTTCGAATTAATTGCCAACGGAATCGACAAGTTTAATACAAAAATGGGGGAGACTACCTCTTTACTTGCAATCCCTCTCCTACTTGTCGTTATCTACGAAGTATTTATGCGGTATGTTTTCAACACTCCAACCGTTTGGGGTTTTGAAATGACGGCCTTCTTATACGGAATCCACTATATGTTCGGTATAGCGTATACGGATGTAACCAAAGGGCATGTGAGGGTGGATATTTTTGTTTCCCGCTTGTCTCCAAAAAACCAAGCGATTGTCAATTTTATCACCACCTTCTTTTTCTTTTTGCCAGTATTTATTTGTCTGGTTATTTGGACCTCCAGCTTTGCTTATACTTCGTTTATCGAAGCGGAAAGGAATTCCACCAGTTGGGCGCCACTTATCTGGCCTTACAAGATTATCATGGCGTTAACGGTCGTGTTCGCACTTTTACAAGGATTATCCAATCTGATCAGGGAGATCCAGGTCTTAAGGAAAGAATTGAAATCCAAATAAGAAGGTAAATATGAGTCCAGAATTATTAACAGTGGCCATGTTTGCCACGCTTATTTTAGCAATTACACTGGGGCATCCATTAGCCTATACACTTGCGGCGATTGCAACCTTGTTTGGTTTAATCGACAACGGTTTTAATTTGGCAGCCCTATTTGATATGTTTGCCAACAACATGTGGGGATTGATGAACAACTATGTGTTGGTGGCGATACCATTGTTTATCCTGATGGCCCAACTGCTGGATCGATCCAAGGTCTCCGATTCCCTGTTCGAAGCTTTATATGTTGTACTGGGATCGATCAGGGGAGGATTAGGTCTTGCAGTGGTCGTTGTTTGTACCGTGTTTGCAGCAACAACAGGAATTATCGGAGCTTCGGTTGTTGCAATGGGCCTGCTGGCGACACCGGCATTGCTCAGAAAAGGATATCAGAAAGAATTGACCAGTGGAATTATCTGTGCGGCCGGAACACTTGGTATTTTAATTCCGCCTAGTATTATGATGGTTGTTTTTGGCGGATTGACAGGAATGAAAGAGACGTCGGTAGGAAATTTATTTGCAGGGGCCATTTTCCCGGGGTTAGTTTTAGCATCGCTCTACTTCGCTTATATATTGATTAGATGCAGAATCAACCCTGAACTCGGTCCACCGATCTCAAAAGAGGAAGCCTCCACATACTCAGCCAGTCAGAAACTTGCGATGACAGCAAAATCACTGGTTCCTCCTTTAGCCCTGATTCTGGCGGTTATGGGAACCATTTTAGCTGGTGTGGCAACACCAACCGAAGCAGCAGGTCTGGGTGCAACAGGGGCTTTGATACTTGCTTTTTTTAATAAAAAGCTGAATTGGACCGTTTTAAAAGAATCCTGCTGGGCAACATTAAAGACCACTTCAATGGTGATGATGCTATTCATCGGGGGTAAATTTTTTAGCACCGTCTTTTTGAGCGCTGGTGGCGGCGATGTGGTAGCTGACTTGTTAATCGGTAGCGGTATGAATCGCTGGTTGGTATTGCTTATTATGATGTTCATTGTGTTCATCATGGGTATGTTCATCGACTGGGCAGCCATCTTGCTGGTTACCGTGCCAATTTTCATGCCGATCGCCATGGAACTGGAATTTAATCCACTTTGGTTTGCCATGCTGTTGTGTGTGAATCTGCAAACATCATTCTTAACGCCTCCATTTGGTTACGCTTTGTTTTATTTCAAAGGAGTAGCACCACCGGAATATACTATGTCACACATTTATCGGGGTATTTTACCGTTTGTGGCATTACAGGTAATAGCAATTGCGATTATTACCATGTTTCCAAGCATAGTTACATGGCTACCTGAACTCTTCTTCGGGGCCATATAATAACAAACCAGGTAAAAAACGAGCTGAGCGTGATCTTGCAGTTCTAAGAAGATTACCCAGCTGAACGTTTCTTAGACAAGGTTGTTAAATCGATGGCGCGTTCCATTCCCTTGGAACCGGGGAACCGGGAGGAAAGGTTTATGAGTTTCCTCCTGGATCTCTGTTCCTTGGGAAAATCGGGTATCAAAGAAGTTCAAAACAGGGACGCGGTTTTCTTTCTATTCCATTTCCTTATAGCAGGTATCCGGTATCACCTGTTTGTTAAGCCTTTTTTCAAACCTATTGAGTAACTCATGCGACAATATCCAGCAAAACCGGAAAAGGTTTATTTATTTGGCACCTGCATAATTAACGATGTCTATCCGGAAACAGGCATTTCAACAATTCGCCTGTTACGGAAAGAAGGAGTAAAGGTTGTTTTTCCACAATCTCAATCGTGTTGTGGACAACCCGCCTACAATTCCGGTTTTCCGGACCAGGCTAAGATTGTGGTGCGCCAGCAATTACGATCATTTCCCAAGGAATATCCCATTGTTGTGCCTTCAGGTTCATGTGCGGGAATGATGAAACATCATTATTCTGAATTGTTTGCAAACGAACCGGATCGAGAAGAAGCATTGGCTTTTTCAGCAAGAATATACGAATTGACAGAGTTTTTGGTGCATGTCCTGAAAATCGAACTTGAAGACAAAGGAGATCCTATCGATGTTACATGGCATTCATCCTGTCATGCTGCCAGGGAGATGAAAATTATTGAGGATTCCAAATATCTGCTAAAACAATTATCAAACGTCAATTTGATTGATCTTGACAATGAACATCAATGTTGCGGTTTTGGGGGAACTTTTTCGATAAAACAGCCCGAGATATCAGCTGCCATGGTGAAAGATAAAGTCGATGCTATTCGGAACAGTGGAGCACGTCGGGTCATTGCCGGGGATTGCGGTTGTCTGGTCAATATTACCGGAGCCATGGAATATCAGAATGTTCCCATTCAAGGAACACACATTGCCGACTTCATTTGGGAGCGTATTCAATGAAAGCCAAGTCGTTTAATTTCCAGAAAAATGTAGTGGACGCCCTGGAAGACGGCCAATTGCGCGGTAACCTCAAGTTTGCCATGGATACCATGACGCAAAAGCGCAAGGCTGTATTTGATGATCAGGATAGATTACAGGGGTTGCGTGATCTCGGCACTTCAATTCGAAGTCGCTCTCTGGCAAATCTGCCTGATCTTCTTGAAAAGCTTGAACAAAAATGCCTGGCTAACGGGATTAAGGTTCATTGGGCTGAAACGGTGGCGGATGCAAACAATATCGTGTTGGACATTCTAAAACAGCACAATGCCACCAAGGTTGCCAAAGGCAAATCCATGGTCTCGGAAGAGATGCATCTGAATAACTTCCTGAAGGAAAACGGTATCGATCCACTGGAAACAGATTTAGGGGAATTTATCATCCAACTGGCAGGAGAAACCCCTTCTCATATCATTGTTCCGGCGATTCACAAAAACAAGTCCGAAATAGCGGACTTGTTTCACAAGCACATACCCGACACCCCATATACGGAAAATGTTGAAGAATTAAATGCTATTGCCCGAAAAACCTTAAGACAAAAATTTTACGAAGCTGAAGTAGGTATCAGCGGAGTCAATATGGCAGTGGCGGAAACCGGGACGCTTTGTTTGGTGGAAAATGAAGGGAATGGCAGAATGTGCACAACTCTACCACCAGTGCACATCGCCTTAATGGGGGTGGAAAAAGTCGTAGAAAAGCTAAACGATGTTCCTCCTTTATTGGAATTGCTGACCGGTTCAGCTACCGGACAGAAAATGACCACCTATTTCAACTTTATCACATCCCCCCGAAAACCCGGTGAAAAGGATGGGCCAAAAGAAGTTCACTTGGTTTTACTGGACAACGGACGCACCAACATTCTGGCTGATCCGGAATTACGGCAAACCCTGAAATGTATTCGCTGTGGAACATGCCTTAACCATTGTCCGGTTTACACAAGAATTGGCGGCCACGCCTTTGGTTTTGTTTATCCCGGTCCGATAGGAACAATTCTTACTCCACAGATGGAAGGTCTGGATAAAACCCAGGGCATTCCTGATGCTTCCAGTTTATGTAACGCCTGCGAGGAGGTTTGTCCTGTCAAAATCCCCATACCTGCCTTGATACGGAGAATTCGAAACGAGGGCAAAGCGTCCAAAGGGGCCGTCAAGGGATATGGTAGCAAACGAAGTTTAATGGAGACTGCTGCCTGGAAAGGATGGGCTTTGGTTAATACACACCCATTGATTAACAAACTGGGAGGAAAAGCTATCCGCTTGTTTGGTTCTGAGCTTCCAAAGGCAGGGCCGGTAAAAAAATGGTCCGGGGTCAGGACTGTTCCACGATTATCTAAAAAAACACTTCAGGAACTTGTAAAGAACGAAGGTGTTGAAAATGAATGAATCAGCCAAAGAGAAAATTCTGTTTACCATGCATTCCGCATTAAAACAGAAATCACAAGATCTTAACGAACCTATGATGTTTCCCCTCCGCCATTGGTCACATGAGGAGAGGATTGAAATCCTCCGGCAAAATCTGGAGTCTGTTCGCAGTGAGGTGTATGTCAGTAGCGAAGACGGCTGGCTAGCTACTTTATCTGACATCTTGAAGACCAAACAGATCAAAACCTTGTTGTATTCCCCTGAAGTTGACATGGGCAAGGAGATAGAATCCACTTTGAAAGACCGGGATTCGATTGAAACGCAATTGGTGCAATATGACGGACCAATTGAAGAATTCAAACCCAGGTTGTTTGAAATTGATGCAGCAATTACCACAACAAAGGGAGCCATAGCAGAAAATGGTGCCATAGTGCTTTGGCCGGATCAAAACGAACCCAGGTTAATGTCACTGGTGCCTCCTATACACATTGCAGTAGTAAAAGCTGCCACGATCAATGCGACATTTAATGAAGCTTTGGAAAGTGGAAAGTGGACCGAGGGAATGCCGACAAATATCGTGTTGACGTCCGGACCGTCGAAGACAGCTGATATTGAACTGGTACTGGCTTTTGGTGTCCACGGCCCCAAGGAACTCGTTGTAATTATAATTGATTAATATTGTTAAGCCACTGGAGTGAAGATGGTAGCAAAAAGTGTAGTGAAACGTTTTAAAGAAATACTTGGCGAAGGTAATGTGCTGGAAGAGGAGGTCGATCGCTTTAATTATGCGTATGATGCTGCTGTATTGGAACCAAAAACACCTGCACTGGTGTTGAAACCATCACATCGGGATCAGCTGGGTGAACTGGTAAAACTATGTAACGAAAACAATCTTCCCATTACAGTCAGAGGCGCAGGCACAAACCTTAGCGGGGGCACCATACCGGAACGAGAAGGAGTGGTGCTGCTGACTGGCGGATTGAATAAAATCCTGGAAATTAACGAAGAAGATATGTTTGCTGTCGTGGAGCCGGGAGTGGTTACCTCAAAACTGGCCGCAGAAGTAGCGAGCAAAGGGCTGTTCTATCCACCGGACCCTGGCAGCCAAAGTGTTTCGACTATTGCCGGAAATGTGGCTGAAAATGCCGGGGGCCTCAGGGGATTAAAATACGGTGTGACTAAAGATTATCTGATGGGCCTTAGCTTTTATGATGTGGATGGAAATCTGATCAAAACCGGCTCAAGAACAGTAAAATGTGTCACCGGTTACAATTTGACAGGGCTGATGGCAGCTTCGGAGGGAACCTTGGGCATATTCAAAGAGATCACTCTTAAGCTGATTCCACCTCCGCAAACATCAAAAGCGATGATGGCAATCTACGATTCTGTGGAAGGAGCAACTGAAACGGTAGCAGCAATCATAGCCAATAAGATTTTGCCTTGCACCCTGGAGTTTTTAGATAATTTCACTATCCGGGCGGTCGAAGATTTTGCCAAAGTCGGTCTGCCCCTGGATGCCAAAGCTCTTTTGCTGATAGAAGTGGATGGCCATGAAGGGCAGGTCACGGAAGAATTTGAAAAGGTCCAGAAAATATGTAAAGCCAATGGGGCTGCCAAGATTCAGGTTGCCAAAGATGAGGTGGAAAAAAACAAGGTATGGGAAGCCCGCCGTTCAGCACTTTCGGCCTTGGCACGTTTGAAGCCGACTCTTGTCCTTGAAGATGCTACGGTACCCAGGAGCAAGATTCCTCGCATGGTTAAAGGCATCGAAGATCTGGCCAAAAAACATAACCTGGCAATCGGAACGTTCGGGCATGCGGGAGATGGTAACCTGCACCCGACTATACTGTGTGACAAGCGTAACGAAAAAGAATGGCATACTGTGGAACAGATGGTGGAGGAATTGTTTGAAATCGCTTTGGATTTGGGCGGCACCCTATCAGGCGAACACGGTATTGGCATGGCAAAATCCGGTTTTCTGGCTAATGAAGTCGGGCAGGCATCCATCGATTATTCACGAAGAATGAAGTTGGCATTGGATCCGAACAATATCCTGAACCCGGGCAAGATGATTGGAGGTTAGGATGAAGGATCTGGAAAAACTGTCGTCCATGTTGGCAGAGATTGACGATCTGCTAAGCAATTGCATGAAGTGTGGGATGTGCCAGGCTGTGTGTCCGGTGTTCACGGAAACACAAAAAGAAAGCGATGTCACCAGGGGTAAAATCTACATGCTGGAAGGCCTGGCCAAAAATATGATAGCTGATGCCAAAGGAGTGAAACAACGTCTGGAAAAATGCCTGCTTTGTGGAACTTGCTCTGCGAACTGTCCAAGCGGGGTGAGTGCTGTCGAAATATTTATGTTGGCGCGCTCAATCCTCACCGAGTTTATTGGCTTGTCAGCAACGAAAAAAGCTATTTTCAGGGGGATGCTCTCCCACCCTAAACTGTTTGACGCGATTCTGGGGTTATCCAAAAGATTCCAGGGGGTTTTCATTAAACCGGCAAACCCGGAAATGGGGACTTATTGTTCCGCTGCTTTGTCATCGTTTATTGGAGAGCGACATTTTGTGCCTCTGGCAAAGCAATCGTTTTATGCAAAACAAAAAAAGTCCGAATTAACTTCGGCCAATGGCGAACACAAAGTGCTGTTTTTTCCGGGATGTGTGGTCGACAAGGTCTATCCAAACATTGCTGAATCAGCGGTTGCTGTTCTGGAAAGAAACAATGCTTCAGTGTCAATACCGGAAATTCAGGCCTGCTGCGGTATTCCGGCGTTGGCTTCCGGTGATACCCGAACATTTGAAGCTTTGTTAAATCAGAATCTTAAAATGTTCCGGAACTCTGAAGCTGACTATTTATTAACTCCCTGCGCTACCTGTACTTCGACCATCAAAAAGGTCTGGCCAATGATGGCCAAGGATTTAAACCTGAAATGCAGGGAAGAGGTAGATCAAATCGCTGAAAAAACCAAAGACATAAGTGAATTCATGGTGGACGTATTGAGAGCAACTCCTCCTGCTCTCTCCAATGGCAGGGGCTCACGGGTAACTTACCATGACCCTTGCCACCTTGGTAAATCTTTAAATGTTTATCAGCAACCCAGAGAATTATTGAAATCAATGGCGAACATGGAACTGGTTGAAATGCAGGAGGCAGATGTGTGTTGTGGCAACGGGGGTAGCTTCAATCTGCAGCATTATGAAACCTCCACGGCCATTGGTAATCGAAAATGCCAGAACATCAAAGCCACGGGGGCAGATGTTGTGGCCACATCATGCCCGGCCTGTATAATGCAACTTACGGATGTACTTTCACAAGACAAACAGGCTATTCCCGTGAAACATGTTATCGAGCTTTGGAACCAAGCATCTTAGAAAGTGTTTTTAAGAGAATCCCTCCGGAAACGATTTGACTCGTCTGTATAGTGTTGCTGTATTTCATCCAAACCAAGTCGTTTCCGGGGGCATCTATAAGAAAATAATCTCGTTTTATAAAGTGTTTTATGTGCAATCAAAATGACTCGTGCCTGGAGACGTTTACGTTAATAGAATTGGAACAACTGACTGAAATCTGAACTGTTTTTTCTTTATCATCTCAATCAGTTTTCGTTTATGAATTCAGGCACGAGTTTAGAGCATAAGTGACAATTGATAAGATAACTGATAGCAGGAATAATCGCGATCAGTATTAAAAAAAGGAAACACCATGAAACTGCTTTTTCCCGTAATAGCCCTTGTTATTTTGGGCAACATTGGCATCACCCTTTACTTTTACGTGTTTAACGAAAGTAACAAAATCCTCATCGTTGAAAGCTACCACAAAGAGTATGAATGGGACAGAAGCTATAAAGAAGGATTATCGGAGAAGCTTTCCAGTGACTATGAATTGATCAGTTTTGAAATGGATACTAAACGGGTACCTTCTTCAGAATACGAAAACAGGGCTAAGCTGGCTTATGAGACTTTCGAACAGACAGATCCGTCCCTGGTTATCCTGGGGGATGACAACGCGCTAAAATATCTCGGCCCAAGGTTATCGAAAACCGGTGTTCCTGTTGTCTACCTCGGGATCAACAGAAATCCTGAAGATTACCTGGGCCGTAACACTGCTAATTTCACCGGTGTTTTGGAAAGACCCCTTTTGAAGCGATCTCTTTATACAGTCACCAAAATTTTGGGAGCTGATATAAAGAAAGTGCTGGTTCTATTCGATTCCGGAACTACATCCAAGGCATCGCTGGATCATTATTTCCACGGAAGTGAACAAATTAATCTGTCTGGGATTACCGTTGATCTGCGATTAATCGGGGAATGGGACCTCTGGAAGCAGACTGTGTTACAGTCACAGCAAAATGGTTATGATGCAATTTTTATCGGTTTATATCACACAATTTTTGATAAAGACGACAAACACATTAACGCAGATAGGGTTTTAACCTGGACCACAAAAAATACGCCTGTTCCGCATTTCGGATTTTGGGATTTTTCTGTCGGACCGGATAAAACGATCGGTGGACTCGTGTTATATGGAAAACAACAAGGACTTGCTGCCGGGGAGATTGCAAAAAGAATCCTGGCATTCGACAAAAAACCATCCGATATCGCACCAAAAATTGCTGAAAGGGGCAGGTATCTCTTTAGCCGCAGCCTTTTGGAAAAGTATAACCTGAAACTACCCAAAGAATTTGCTTTTGAAGCAGATTTTGTGGACTAATCTTGCAGTTATGTCGCCATCGAAGATTGTCTCTCCTGTCTTCGAAGAGTCCACAAATCACCGGCCTGCCATGACCGCCCTAAAGACGGCAGGCCGGGTTCCCAGCCATATTTTCTTATGTGTTGATTTACTTTTTTTGTGTAATAAAAACCTCGTAGATCTGCAAAAATAAAGCCTTCATACCACACTCTATCACTCAATCACCTTCCTCTGTTTTTAATTGATTTTGTGCCGGTCAATCGGCGTTATGAATTGATATTTTGAGGGCTCCGTAGTACAATGTCGCAACTCCTGAAAAAGACAGGTGGCACGGCCTGATGAAGGAGTCATAAAAATTATTATCCTCTTAACAGCTGCTGACTGAATGAATACCGCTGTTAAAATAGTCAATGGGTCAAATTTGGAAACAAGCGTGTTTTATATTTAACTTTGGAAGGGGGTTTTATGATTCAAGCAGAATTGGTAAAATCTTTGGAAGCTTTTAGACACATGAATGATCAGCAAATTGTATCCATTCAGAAGCATTGCGAATTACGGGAGTATCAAAAGGAGGAAAAACTATTTTCTGAAGGAGATGATGCCACACATCTGTGGATCGTAACCCAAGGGGTTGTTGATCTGCGGTTTGAGATGCCCGATGGTCGGCCCACTTCGGATAAACACACTAT
>JANQGZ010000064.1:0-18267 GCA_028282825.1 SAR324 cluster bacterium | reverse complement strand
GATAACCGATAACCGATAACCGATAACCGATAACCGATTGTGTATATAGTTAAATGTGGAAACTGCACTCCTCTTGGAGAACGAGCGGGAGTAACAGCTGCTAGTGTCCGTGCTGGCTTTTCAGCGATATCTATTAGTGAAAAATTTGAAGATGAGGCCTGGGAGCCTGTCAGACTGGGATTAGCAGAATATATGAATGAGTATTTGAACATAGAAGAACAGTTTCAAGAGTTGGCATATTCAGCATTAAAAGAAGTGGTTTCATTTTTTCCTGAAAACAATATTAGAGTCGCTCAAATTCCTTTAATTGTTGGTTTGCCAGAAGGTAGACCGGGACTACCAACACAACTCAGTAAATCCTTAGAGCAAAAGTTATTTGAGGCTTCGAAAAATGTTAATATACCTTTTTCGATGGATTTTATATTACAAGGCCATACATCATGCTTGAGTGCCTTAGAGCAGGCTAGAAACAGACTTGAATCAAATGAGTTTTGTGTTGTTGGTGGAGTCGATTCTTATGATGACAAGGGCACTATTCAATGGCTGGAAAAAAGTATTAAACGTCTTTTTTGTTCAACGACTGATGATGGTTTCGTTCCCGGTCAAGCAGCAGGTTTTGTTTTGTTGGCAAGTGAAGAAACTGTCAGCAAACATCAACTAAGTCCATTTGCTAAGATTCTATCGATTGCTTCTGATGAGGAGTCTAACAACTACGATACCGGTAAAAACTCCACATCAGGTGCTTTAACAAAAACAATAAAACGAGTGCTTGAAGTAATTCCAGAAGATACTCAGATAGATGAGGTCTACAGCACCCAAAACGGTGAAAAATATAGTGCCATAGAATATGCTTATTCGATCGCTAATGTAGGGGCCAGATTAAAAGAAGTGAGCAACATGGTGGCACCTTATACATGTTGGGGAGATCTGGGTGCTGCTTCGGTGCCTGTTTTGTTCGGATTAATGACTGAAGCTGGAAAAAAAGGATACGCCAAAGGGCCACTTAACTTAGTCGCAGCAGCCAATTTAGGAACTCAAAGGGCAAGTGCACTAGTAGAGCTGCTAAACCTGAATTAGTCGAAATACTGGCCAATATAATTGACTGAAAGCAAAGCTTTCTCTTTATAGAAATATAAAATTTGCAATCTAAAATGGAGACAAAGTGGGTATAAAAGTTTCGGCGGACGGATTATCAATAGTGACCACCAAAAGTGATGGCAAATGCATGGCCACGGTACCAGATGTATGCAATATCCCGGGACCAAATGGGCCCATCCCTATTCCATTTCCCAATATCGCAGAGTCAAAAAAAACCCAGGTTCCATCGGTGATGACTCAAATGGATGGAGGAAACGTAGCCTGCATGGGAAGTTATTGTGAGCCGAGCAGCGGGGATGAAGGTGGGGTCATGGGAGGAATTGTTTCAGGTGGCACAAAAGGAAAAGCAACATTTATGCTTTCTTCACCAACAGTCATAGTCGAAAGTCGCCCTGTTTGTCGCAAGTCAGATTTGATGATTATGAATGAAATAAATACTGTTGGTCTGGCTGGTATGAATCAGGAAGATGTGGGACCAGCCAAGGAATTTAAGGTTGAGCCTGTGACCATCGAGATAGAATTGAAAGATGAAGAGGGAAGTCCTGTTGCTGATGAAAGGTACCAAATTGTGCACTCTGGCAGGGTAACTCATGAAGGTACCTTGGATTCGAATGGGTATGCAAAAGTAGAAAATGTGTATGGTACTGGCTATAAAGTAAAATTCCCTGATCAGGACATGGTCGAAAAGAATGATGAATCTACTTAATTTGGATTTCTATCAATCAATGAGTAAATGATAGAATTTCACTCACTAATAAACTGGCCTCTGCAGTTTATTTTTTCTGGAAACTTCGTGAGATGTCGGGGAAAGCTCTAATTCAGGATTCTTCCGGTTGATCTAATATGAAGCGCAACTATCATTTGACAACCAGTTAATTATGATCGGAATTTGGACAAAGGCCTGTTAAATATAATTTGTGTTACTATTTTTATTCTTGAAAACAAAAATATAAATGGTGAAAAATGCTACATACAATAAAAAGAGGAGAAACAATTTCTGAGATCGCGCAAATGTATGATATTGGTGATTATGAAAAAGATATCTGGAATCACAAAACCAATAAAATAATAAAAAAATATTGGCCTCGAGGGATAAGCACAACCTACGAACAGTTACCAATAGGGCAGAGTCTATATGTTCCGGCTAATGATTATATTACCGACACTGTGGAAAAGGATAAGAAGAATCAATATGTTACCCGCCAATCGCTAAAAGGAGATTTACACCTAAAGATTTGTAATTTCAAAGAGTATAAAGCATTCGGATATCCACTTAAAGGATTACCTAAAGTCTTTAGATTGGATTTTAAAAATGGTCAATTTAAAAAAGTTCCTGTACCTCCGGAAAAAGAGCTATCGATACAACAAGAAAATGGCTTTTTCGGCATGTTAAGTGGTGCGGATTGGGAAACCAATCAAGAACTCCGCAATACTGAAAATGGCCCGTTTTGTTATAATAGGGGTAAATTGCATCACTATTATTTCGATGAAAGAACAGGTCGAACTCGTATTACCTGGAAAACTAAAACTCAGCTGTTTCGATGTACTTCGCCTGATTGGGTGGATGACTACAATGAGGAAGTCCCTCGAGTTTCGCAATGGGGACAGGTTATGGGGGACAAGCGTAAAAGAAAGCCAATGTCAGATGGTTACGTCTATATTTTTAGAGGCGACGATGATTCCTCTCTTGAGCTAACAGCAGCATATCATGTGTTTTCCAAAATTTATCAAAAGGTGAATGTGAGTGCGTCTGAAGATCATACGCGTTCCGGTGAACCGGCAGCTGAATATATTAAAATTAAAGATTTCTTTCCTTCGGACAACGAAGAACTTATAGATCAAGATTTCTATAAATTTAACTATGTATATACATCAAAAATCCCACTTACATGGAAAACACTTTGTGGAAACGGGGACAAATCACTTTCAACCACGGTTGCTTCGTTGGGTTTTGATCTGATCCAGGTTCCTCTCCGTTTGCTGAATAAAGAACAATACCATCCATCATCGGCCCATATCAAGTTTTTAAAATACTACTCAAAAACATACAAGGTCAAAAAAAAATATGCTTTACGAGAACAGGATGACATTGTTTTTGATCCTGCTAGGTACTACCACAGGTTGGAACGAATCGGTGGTAAGTTAGGATATTCAGTAACCATTCCGGAAATTGAAGATGAGGCGATCAGAAAAAATGATGAATATAGAGAAAGATTCGTGAAATATATCCAATGGAAAGACAATGATATCAGGGAGGACAAAACATTTTTCTATGGCGTTGTCAACCACTTGTTAAAAAAAGGCAAGATAGATGGTGATCACATTGATCTGGAAAATTTGGGCAACTATAAAACTTTTCAAAGAGAAGAAACAAAGAATCACGCAAGATATGCACTGCCAACCGAACGTGCCGCTGTTGATCTGGTTAATTTCATTTGCGATCCGCGCTTTGTGCAAGTGATGATTAACTATAGCCAAAGGAATGAGACACCGGATTCTTCGGGGAAAGATTATTCGACACTGCTATTTGAATTGCTGGCCAAAATCCATGAAGAACTCGTATTTTGGCCTGTCGGATTCAAATTTATCCATGACATGTGGAGAGATCCAAGAAGCTATTTTAATCAATTGCTGGACCCTGAAAAACTTCCAAAACTTAAAGGTTTAATTTTTGATTCAGATGAACATAAGTTCATAAAACCTCAAAAGACAATGTTTCCTGAATCTATACCCGAAAATACTAAACTTCTTACAGCTATTAAGGTGCATAATTCGGCAATTAGTCATTTTGTGGGCAAATTTCTTCCAGTTGTATTTAAGGAATTAACTGAAGAATCAAAAAACAAGTTAGTTGAAAGAATATCAAAATATTATTCATTAAATCAGCCGTCAACACTTACAAAAAGATTAGCAAAGGAAGAAAAGCGATTAAAAAACCCTGCATGGAACCAAAAGGCGCTACGCAGACGGATAAAGGCGCTACGAGAAAAAATAGAGAGGGATGTGGAAGCTAAAAAACTCAAAAAAATCAGGATGTTTGACGCAGCAGGGAAAAAACTTGATAAAGTAACCAAGCCAGTTACAAGCAAAATTGGAGGAGCTGGAGACAATATTTCGACTATTGTTCATACCATCATCTTTTTTCATTCAGCATCAGTCTTTATTAATGATGATGACAAAGATTTCAATGACGTTGTCACAATGGTCGGAGTTACCCTGGATCTGTTCTGTGCTCTAGATGACACTCAATTGACAAAAACGTATATTTTAAGAGGAGGAGCGAAATATGTTCCTTATGCTAACATTTTTTCTTGTGCAATAGACGCATACAACGCGGTTCGGTCTATGGAGGAAGCATTTAATGAAGACGAAGATGTTGTGGCAATTGCATTTGGAACATTAGCTGTTGGAAAGATCATTGTTGGAGCTGGTTCAGTTGCTTATTTGGCAGGGGCTTCGGCTTTGGCTGCAACTGGGATTGGTCTTGTGGGGATTGCAATCATAGCTGTCGCGACTATAATAATCCATTGTACCGATACCGAGGTACAAAAATGGGCTATGGCCTGTTACTTTGGAACTAAAAGGAAATCGGGTGATATTTTGGATCAAAAAGAGGCAAAAGAACAGATTGATGCTATTACAAATATGTTATCTAAGTTTAAAGTATCCGGTAGTTTTTACGACTTTATTGGTGCACCAGACTGGCTAACTTGTCTTTCCTTGGAAATTGAGCCTCGTTTAATTACAAATGAAACTGAAATTATTATTAAAGGTTTGATGATTCAAGGATTAAATAAAACGTTTGAGTTTTCAAAGAAGCGCCAGGAAGAATTTAAAATAAACCCAAAAGACCCTGATGCAATAAAAACCATAGAATTGAAAGTGGGAGACTTTGGTAGCACCGATAAAGCGTCTATGTACTATGGGGTGGGCGCGCTCGGTGCAAAACCCCTTAAATCTGTCAAAATAAATGAGTATTGCGAGGCTGAAATGCATGTGGGTGTAAAAAATAAAAATAAAATTACTTTAAACCTTAAATTTAAGAAAGATGTTGATTTTGCGGAAGGATGGATGACGCTTAGGATAAAACATCCCATTACGAATCTCACAAATATTCAGGATGAGGAAAGATATCAGTTTAAGTATACGACCAAATTCACGGTAGGAACACTTCCAAAATCCGATTCAGATCACGAACGTGATATACCTGTCATGGGCAGACTCTTATAAGATGGGTCTGAGAGATTTGAATAAAAGAAAATCATCAAAAACAAATCCAGACACCTGGTACCTATCGCTATTATCTTCTGGGTTATGCGATATCAGTTTATGGTAATTATGCTTTTGAATTGGCATAAGACAGAGAAAAGAAAATGCTAAGATGATTCCTCAACTAAATACAAATAAAAACAAATCAATATATACCAGATATTTCAGTGCAAGGAAGGTTTCGCCTTAAAAGTTTGATCTGCTCATGATCTTCCCCAAATTCACCGATTGGTATTTCAATATATTTTAATTCTTTAAGGTTTATCAAATGGCTGAAATCACGAACTTGTGTAGAATCAAATGTCAATCTCTCAAGTTTATGCAATCCAGCTAATGGGCTGAAGTCTTTGACTGGGGTGTTGTACAGTTGAAGATTTTTGAGATTAATCAGGCTGGCTAAAGGTCTTAAATCCTTTACTTCGGTATCCCTTAAGTTAAGGATTGTCAGTTTGGTAAGTTTTGAAAGTCCATTGATATCATTTAATTCATTAAACCTTAAATTCAACCGTCGCAAATTAGTCAGTTTTGAAAAAGCTTCGCAGGTTTGTAAACCTTGTACATCTAATTCTAGATCTTCAAGGTTTGTTAAATCAGAGATTGGGCTGATATTTTTTACATTCCGGGTGTGTAACTCAAGTCCCTGAAGTTGCTTAAGGTTTGACAAGGCCCTGATGTCTGCAATGCTACCCCCGTAAACCTCCAGCTTTTTAAGGTTAACCAATTTAGAAAGAAGATCTAAATTTTTCAGACGGTCACCACAATTGATTACCAACTCTTCCAGATGAACCAGATCGGAAAGGGGACTTAAGTCCTCAATCTTACTATTTATTAAATAAAGGGTTTTCAGGTTTTTCAACTCTTTTAAAAACGCGATGCTTTTCGTTTGATTTTCTCTTAAATAGAGGAACTTTAAATTGGGTAATTTTTTTAAAACGCTAAAATCACTGACTCGTGTCTGGTCTAGATATAACTCCTCAAGACTATTTAATTCCGCTAAAAGATTTAAATCTTCAAAGATAGTCCTTTCAAGATAAATACTTTCCAAGTTGGTCAGTTTTGTAATAGGATTCAAACCGGTAATGCCCTCCTTACCTGTTTGCTTTACAATCATATATTCCATCACGCTTTTCGAGGTAATGTTCGTTCCTTGTAAAGCCAAATAAGTGATCTGAGGAGCCTCTTTATATGTTTCGATATAAGCATCAATCAGGGTATTAATCTTAACCGTATCCCATTTACTTATTGCTGCCATAATCTCTTCCTTTTTCCTTAATCTTTCCTTCTCGGCCGGAGTAAATGGTTTCTCTTGCTCGACGCTTTCTTCTTTTTCACATTCGATCGGCGTTTCTTGTATTTCATTTTCTGCAGGTTGAGTTCTTTCAACCTCATTTTCTCTTTGCCCAATTTCTTTTTCACTAACATCGATAGCGAAATAAATTAGAATACAAACTGCTACAATAATAGCAGGAATAATAATGTTTTCTTTTCGCATGTTATGCCTTAACAGTTCCTTCAATTTTAATATGTGTCTTTATGTTTGAAGAGACGAATTTTTTCCACTGTGTTTTTTCGTATTGAAGTCCTAAAGATTGATTCAGAACTTCAACAACTGATTTTTATATTCTCAACAATCAAAGAAAAACTCGCAAGCGAAAAAATCAGCATTGCTCCTTTCAAAATCACCTGTTTTTGTAATGGGTAGACATGCTTTAAATCTGGTGTAATTAGGTGATAGTCACCTGATTTCAACGGAGTGAAGCGAGTTTTTTTTAGGTTTCGATTGTTTCGTTTTCGGTATTTTTTTGATTTTGTTTTTCAATGATTCTTTCAAATTCTTTTACTAGTTTAACTCTTTTATCAGGGGCGATGATACGGAGGGCCATTTTTGGTGGATTGTCGCTGCCTTTGATTGTTAATGACAATATTCCCTTATCTTGGGCAATTTCGACTAGATCCGTGTTCAAATAAGTCTGTTTAGCAGCGAGCTGAGTACTCTTGATTTCAAATCTATCTTGATAGAATATCGCCACTGTCTTTGATCCAAAAAGACTAATTAAAAGCACAACTGAAATGATGATCATTGCAAAAATCCCACTATACAGGGCTAGATTGGCCATTGGTGTTCCGGAACTTTTGGATTGAGTTAAAAAGAGACTGGTCGGGATGACAATCAGGGCAATGAATTGAATTAAAAGTGCGGCTCCATGATGGATTTCATATTTTGCCAGGGGTTTGTTTTTTTCGTTCATAGTTTTTTTTATTATAGTCAAATGTTTGATAATTATCTTACCATCAGATCAATGAAAAAAATGACGTAATTTTAAAAATCTTAATTGTATAAAAGATAGAAAAATTGTCAATATTTATTTTGAAAATAAAAATGGTTATCCTGTCCGGGTGTCCGGTAGATAAATCGAAATCTCGGTAGAGTAGGGATTGGTCTGCCAGTTCCTTACTCTACCGAGATTTGCTTGATTTAACTCGACTATGCAATGCCGATTTGCGATATTTATGCTTTTGAGAAAGAACGGTGTCCAAAAATTGGCAGTCAAAACACAGCGTAAATGGTTCTTAAACGGGTTATAGCGCAAGTCCAAGAAGTGTCTAAAAATAAGTTGTTCCTTAACCACCGGATAAATCTCAACGGTCGTTGTGTGGCCATTTTGGGTCTTCTTAGATAGGCAGGAAGGCCTTTTTTCGTTTGTTTGTGTTTAGGCAGACTGTTTTGTAACCGCTTTCTCCTTCGTGCGTTTTCTTTTCTATTTTCGATTCCACAATGCGTGGCCTGGCTTTCCAGGATTAAGGTCAAATTGTAAGCCATACAGATAAACTGTGCCTGCATGGATTTTGCTGTCTCAGAGGTAGCCCAGGCTTTCTTTTCTCCCAGTTTGTTTTTTATTTCATCAAAAGCCTTTTCAATATCCCAACGGGTTTTATAGAGATAGGCGACAAGCCCCGGAGGAATGTGACTGAGGTTTGTGATAAAGTGAAACTGTTTTTTTGATAGTGGGCACTGATAGCGGATTCTGTTGACCGATACGCCTTGTGAAGTACCCACGATCTCAAAACCTTTTACTCCTTTGTTGATGGCGGTTTTTTCGAAAGGTAGTTGTCCTATCACCTCAAGGTTCATGTTCTCTTTCTCACGACTGATAAAATAAATACCTGCCGAGTGCTTCCATTTGAACCATTGAAAAAAGTCGATTCCTGCTTTATCCCACACATATAATACTTTTCGTCCTTTTTTGGCGTTTTGGCGCAGAGCATCGATAGACAGGCGTTTTAAGGCACGACTATCATGCTCTTTCTTTCTCTGTCCGCTTGTATCTGCCAACGTCAAATGACTCAGGCTTTTGGATCTTAAATTAATCGAATAAAAATGTTGAACGGGATACTTCTTACCCTGTTTTCGCAAGTCATGCGTAGCAGCGCTATGGTAGTGACCGTCGCCTGCATAGATATCAAACTCATCCAGTAGTCTGTATGATTTGAATGGATCGGAGCGGTGATAGTATCTCTTCCGATAGTCGAGTAATGCTGTACTGACTTCCTGACACAAACGTAATCGTCGAAGACTTTTTAACGATTCAAAAAAGTGACTTCGAGTAATGAGGCTTAAACCGCCATCAAATCTCTTTTGCAGAAAGGATCGTCCACTCGATTCATCAGAAAGCACTCTTAAAACCCCGGTTTCGAGCCATTGTTGATCAGGAAGTGAGGGGCAAACTCTAGTGTTCTTACAGCCTATTAACAGGGACTTTAGCGGATAAAACAGTTTACTAAACACCGTCTCTGAGCTAGTATTTATAGTAGTAGCCATAAAAATTTTTTTTGACCCCTACCTTAAAGTCAAGCTTTAAAACCCTTTTTCTTAAGAAATATCTACCTTCCCTCTCTTTGAACCATTTGCAATATCTCTGATTTACACTTGATTGACCGCTGTTTATTCGATTCTACAAAACAAAATATGGGCGTTTTGACTGCCAAATTTTGGACACCGTTCTTCAGTGACAAGCATCTGAATTAATTTTTAGAAAATATCAAAAGCATTTATGAATACCTTATTGAGCGATGTAATAACAAATACAACTCGTAAAAACCAAAATGATAAAACGGTTTGGATCGACAATATGGATGACTTCTTGGAAATAGCCCAGTGCTATAAAACAGAACCTTCTAAGTCAAACCAGCAAACCATCCAAGAACGTTTTTATTTTGGAATGTTCAGAGAATTGCTCAGACAGCTCAAGTTTTACTATGAGCAAGTCAAACGACTCAAGGTAAGCAAGGATTCTGATTCTAGATCTTGTTATTTTTCCCGTCGATTGCTGGAGATCTTGTCATCCATCGAAGAATCGTATCCTGTGACACGAACCTATTATTGGGAATTAATCGAATCCAAAACAAGTTCTGATGTCGAAACGGCTGTGTTTGCTGTCAGTTGCATCGCCAGAGACTGTGATTCACAAAAAGATTCAAGTCTCTTATTCGAAACATTTGCCTCTAGTCCTTCTGAAAAACTATCTTTGTTTGCTTCTGCTTTTAAACACAGTATCAGCAAAGATATTAATAAAAAACTTCAGCAGGTTATGAACGCGAGCAATCGATTGGAGATAATTGAATCATGCAAAACAATACTGAAATTTAGAGAAAATCTGGAGAGGTTTTAGCGAGTCGCTGCAGATATCAATCCGAAAGCAAAGCTTTCACGATATAAAAAATCATAAATCTAAACTCAAAAATCTAAAATATCTTGTATGTCTATTCATATCATAAGTTGTGGATCTCAAAGCCCGTTAGGAACCTGGACATCTATGTCTGCAGCAAATGTAAGAGCAGGTTTGGCAAGAGTTTCAGAGCACCCGGATTACCAGGATGCCCAATGGTCTCCCATTGGTGTTGCAATGGCTGAATACCTAGACCCAGGTATGCCAAATCTTTTGCGTTTTCTAAAGCTAGGGATCGATGCTCTTTACGAAACCCTGAAACCAGTTGTTGAGCAAAATATTCAGCTTGGCTCTCTTCCGCTTTTAATTGGTATTCCAAGCAAAAGGGAAGGATTGCATGAGGATCTTGAAACAAGGTTTTTAGAAGAAATAAATCGAGTAGAAAAAGAGCATAAGCTTCAGTTTTTTGTTGAATTTATCCCCGATGACCATGTTTCAGGATTGTTAGCCATTAAAGAAGCCAAAAGAAGACTGGACAACGGAGAAACAGAGTTTTGTATTGCAGGCGGGATAGAATCATATATAAACAATTCTACTCTTGCGTGGTTAGAGGAGCAAGAATATTTGAAATGCAGCGACAATAAGTGGGGCATGACGCCTGGTGAAGCAGCAGGTTTTTGCTTATTAACAACGTCCAAAAACATCCAATCCTTGGGATTGGACACACTGGGGGAGGTAATTGAAGTTGCTGACACCCAGGAAATGACAGAAAACGGTGACGTTTGCATTGGTAAGGCTCTATCAAAGGCGATTTTGAGCGTTGTGGGAGTGTTGCCTGAAGGCGAGAAAGTACAGCAGGTTTTTTGTGACATGAATGGGCAACGACACCGGGCAAATGAGTACGGTTACTCTGTAATGAGGTTGAACAAATATCTGGAAGATCCCAAAGATTTCGTCGCCCCAGCGAACTTATGGGGAGACCTGGGAGCAGCATCAGTCCCATTACTGACGGGATTGATGACTGAAGCAGGTAGAAAAGGTTATGCCAAAGGTCCAAACAATCTTCTGTTTGCCATGTCCCCCAACGGCAAAAGAGCCGCTGCTTTAATAAAACTGAACCAAATCTAATAGAAATTATAAGGTCGAAAGCAAAGCTTTCACAGCCTGTAAATTTGAAATCTACAAGTTAAACTTTTAAATGGAAAACCATGGGAAAACCTACTGTATCAGCTAATGGCTTGAGCGTTGTACACGCCGGGTCTAAAGGTAAATTGATGTCAACAGTCCCGGACGTCTGCCAGATTCCCGGTCCGAATGGACCCATCCCTATTCCATTCATGAACAAAGCCGAGTCTAAGGACCTGAGTGGTGGGACTGTAACTGTGAAAATAGAAGGTAATCCAGTGGCTGTGATGGGTTCAACTATTTCAAAAAGTTCTGGTGATGCGGGTGGTATACTTGGAGGGATCGTATCAGGCGGGACTGAGGGAAAGGCTTTAACATTTATGTTCTCACCAGATGTGATCATGGAAATGAGACCAGTAATCCGCAAGACCGACAAAGCTATCATGAACGATATCAATACCATTTGTCTGTCCGGTTGGGATCAGCCAGACATCTCCGGTGCAGAAAACAAAGAGTGGGTTAAGTTTAAGGTGATTGAAGACGATGGCTCTGAGAACCCTATCAATGGCGTAAAAGACGTCAAACTGAAAATCACGTTACCGAGCGGAACAAAAGAGGTCGTTTCCGGTCCAGGTGGTGTGATTTCTTTTGTCGACATAGATCCAGGCAACTGCTCCGTAGAACTAAATGAAGAGCAAGGGTCAGACATTATCGAAATTACTGATCGCTGGCCTGTTTCCGGGTTGGCAACCAGGCAAAAACATAAAATCGCTGTGAAAATAAAAGACTACTCACCATTCTCAGGTTAGCGGAGGATTAAATAAATCTTTAGAGGTCGCAAATCATGTCAATAAAATATCCTATCAAGGGATTTGGCGCTAAACAGCTGTATCAAATCAATCAAAGTGGCAATAGTGGCTGGTACCCAATTGCTAGAAACAACTTTTGGCATGGGGGCATCAATCTAAATTTTGGAGATGATGATTCCGGCAATAAACCGATTCGTGCTATCGCCAAAGGGAAAATTGTGGCTTATCGCTTTACAAATGATTTCTTCCCATTAACTAAGACGTTTGATGATGGCGAAGATAAGAATCTGAAATATTACGATAAAAAATACTCTCACAATTTTGTGTTAATCAAACACAAACACGAGCCGGCCAATAGCCCTGCCATTGAATATTATTCTCTTTACATGCATTTGGCTCCTTTCAAGGTGTATGACAGTAAATACGATAAAAAACAGGTCTCCATATTCAAACGGTGGAAGTGCAAGATAAACACGTCCAAAGATGGAAACGGAGCAAACCTAAGAAATAGAACAGGTGTCAAGATTGGTGTTATACCAAACGGGGCAGTTGTAACTGAAAGGCCAGACCCTGATAGTTCCGAAGGTTATGTAAATAACAAAGCGAAGTATAATTACATTTATGTGTCAAGCAGATTTGGGGATGGGTATATTAGTGAAAAAATTTGTTTAGATGGGATTCCTGGAAAACCGGGTGTCTATCGTTGCAAAGTGACAGGAGCTTCATACCCGGCAGATAAGAAAGGTCTAAATGTGTATGAAACACCTTCTAAGGCTTCAGAGGTAGTGGAGATCATTCCCAAAGGTAAAGAGTTCTATTTTGTAGAACCTTATAAATTCATTAGTAAAACAGGTGTGATCAGCCCGGGAATGGCTGCTGTTAAAAAAACAATTAACGGGTCGTCTATCGGATTTATTGAAGTCAGTAGCAGTACCATAAAAAAAGTGGCAAAGGTTATAGACCCGGTACTATCAGATTCTGTTCAGAAGTGTGATATAGATATTGCTGCAGGGGAGATTATTGGCTGGCCAGGTAAAGATGGTGTTGCAGATAAAAATTCTTTCCATTTTGAAATATTTACCAAAAATGAAAGTATTTTCGGAAGTAACGGATTTTGGAAACTAAAAAACGATCAAGGAAAACCGGGAAGTGTTTATAAATTAGCTAAAAACACATCCTTTCAATTCCGAAAAAAGAATGAACCACTAAGCGGAAAAAAGCTTTTGGAAAATACCGTATTAGAATTGGTTGGAAGCCCCGATAGCTACGGTACATTTCCAAAGGCAAACGCCAGGCAAGTCAAAATTGTAAAAAAACAAGAAGGCTGGGTGTTGAAGTCAGAGTTGGATTGGATTGAATCGACTGGCGATGAAATCGGTAAAACACAATATCATCTTAAAGGGAGCAGTCTTAAATGGTTCTGGAAGATAAAACCTGCTAGTAAGTCGTCAAAAAGAGATATATACATGGGGCTGCGCAATACCTACAACGGTGAAAAAGTAAAGCTTTTACTGCTTGAAAAAGGCAAAGCGGGCACTGAACAAGTTAGAAAAGTCAGGTATTCCATAACGCCAGTCAATGATTTCAATGGATGGCTTGCTAACGAAAATGACATAGCAGGATTGAAATTTACAGATGGAGTAACCAAAAAAAGGTTTTATGTTAAGAAGAATATAAACAGCTTGTATTCAAGCAATCCGGAACATGCTGTTTTTAAGCCCTCTTCCAACCTTGCAAAAAATGATTTTTACATACTAAAAAAAGATTGCATAACCGATAAAGATAAAGAAGGAAAAGTTTGGATAGGATTCCCAAAAGAAAGCATTACCAAAGGAGACTTGTTTTTTGATAAGGACGAGTATGATGATATCGACAACTGGTTATGGTTAAAGAGTGATAGCGGGTCAATAAAAAAGCGGAACATTTTTGATTGGAAGGAATTCTTTACGAAATGCAGTGAAAGCAGCTTTTCCAGTGGCCAGGATGGATTTTGTGATGAGCCGACATTATTTGAATATATCGATGCCAATAAAGATGGTGAATTTGGTGAGGTGGAAATTAAAGAAGCTGTCAAACACAAGACAGTAAAACATAAAATTAGAAAACTGGTCTGCGAGCATCCTTCTGAGTGGTATAAACCCTCGACAGGTGATATGGAAAACATATGGGGAAAACGACTTAAAGGTCCTCCAACAAAGCCTGAAGAAGACTGGTATAAAAGAATAATGAAGAAAATTGAAGCCATCAAAGGGAGTAGTAAACCACCAAAATATGGCTTTAATTTTTCCGAAAAAAAGTATAAAGCTTTTCAAGAAGTAGTTGAAAAAACCTGCTTTCTTGACCAAGTGGATGGATTCACCGCCAACGAAAAACTCTGGCATTTTCACCCAGTTGCTTTTGTACAGCATCTAAAAAGGATATTCGAAGGAGACAGCACTGTCACTAAAGCTCAATTAAAAGCAATTGTTCCGAAAATCAAAAACTCAGATTTGGATAAGTATATTGCACCTTTAAACAAAGCTTTTGTTAACTACGATATTACTTCAAGACTGGAACAAGCTCATTTCATATCACAAGTAGCACAAGAATCAGCAAATTTTTCAAAAACTAAAGAAAGTTATAATTGGAACGAAGATTTGTATTTCAGTTATTTAGATCCAGAACCTGAAAAAACGGTCGATTTATTAACAGCGACTACAAACCCTACATTGGCTCAATTTTTAAAAAAGATGAACAAAACTTTCAGAAAGAACAAAACGAAATTTACTAAGTCAACGTATAAAAAATGGGCTAGTAAAAGAGCAAAAAGAAACGGAAACATCACGCATGGTGATGGACCTTTATTTCGGGGGCGAGGTTTAATTCATTTGACATGGCGGACAAACTATACAAAATATGCAGAATTTAGGCAGCATAAATATGGAGAAACTGGTGATATTGATAGAAGCTATTTAAAAAATCTTGCGGAAAAAATTACTAATGACCCCGAATATGCAATTGACAGTGCTTGTTGGTTTTGGTGTAACTACGGTGGATATGTAGACGGAAAATACGTTACTGGAAAAACCCTAATTACTAAAAAAGGCACAGTGAAGGCTTTTACAAAAATGGTGAACGGGGGTAAACACGGACTAGAAGGCAGAAAACAGGTTTTCAAACAAGCATATTCAGTCTTTGAACTAACTGGAATACATGGAGATGTGAGTTTGTTTTTAAGAGATAGCTATTTTAACAGCACCATAAAATAGGGAGAATAACATGAAGTTCATTTTTGTTTCTTTCATCCTTTTGATCTTTTCTATCGATTTGTTTGCTTCCAGCTCTTTTAAAGAGTTGGAAACTAAAGACATCTGTAAAGAAAAGACGCTCAAAGCAAATAAAAAATGTACTTATTTTGTCAAAGATGGTGGTTCTCTAGTTGAAATGGGTTTTACCTTTTCAAATGTTAATGAATTAGGGTGTCAAAGAGGTATTCAGAAGTGTTTAAAAAGTATCGATATTTCAGTTAAATCTAAAAATGAATATTTGAATCGCCAATCAGTTTCACATGATTTATTTAGCTTATTCGAAGGAGAATACAATAACATTCTATATGGTGTGAGTAGTGGAGACATCAATTCTGATGGTTATAATGATCTTTTAATAAGAATACCTGGAATTGAAGAGTCTTCAAATTTAGTATGGCTGTATAATAAAGAAAAAAACAATTTTAAATTTATAAAATTCTTTGAATTTGAGGAGATTTTTATTGATAAAAAATCTCGCTCAATCCTAGAGCGTGATATCAATGGATTCTCTGAAAGGTATTACAAATTTTCAGATGATTCCTTCATTTTAACAAAAGAAATAAACAGGGAAGACATAGAGAAAGCTGGTTACACGGTTCATGTATATAGTTCTATCAAGGAAGGAAAAAAGGTAGTTATAAAGAAATCCATAACGATTGAAGAAGAAAACCCGTTTACTATTAAACTACGAAGAGAATTTAGCAAAGTATATAGCAATGCTCTTCGTCAGTTTCGGAATAAACAAATTAAAGCAAGTGCTGAAACATTAAGAATATTTTTCGAAAAATACAATTTGACGAATTATAGTTATGAGGTTTTTGCATCAACTAATAAAACACTTAATATGCTAAATGATTACGGTTTTTTTCTTGAACAAGCTGGATATTTAGAAGATTCCATTCAAGTGCTAGAAATTGTTAAAGAAATTGATGAGAATAGGATAGTGGTTTATTTAAATTTGGCAGATGCTCAATTTAAGCTGAGCCAATACTATCCAAATATAAATAGTAGAATCGAGTATCAAGAATATAGTAGGAAATATTATGACTTTGGTGAACCAGCATCCTTAAATGATCTTATTGGTCAATATAAACTCAATTATGGCATCTATACAAATTTAATGACGAAAGCAGGCAAACAGAAAAAAATCCCTACGCGTGTCTTCGATAGGTTGAAATAAATAAATCCATCTTTTTAAAACCATAAATCCTCTCCTGTTTAAAAAAGGGGGTCAGGTCTTTCATTTTGACATTTTGATATCAAGTCGTTAGTTTGTTTTGGCTAGTCGACATACAGGTGACGGAATAATGATTCAAAACGGAGGAGTAAAATGGCTCGACCTTTGAGAATAGAATATCCCGGAGCAGTATATCACATTACTTCCCGTGGCAATGCAAAACTGCCTATCTATGAGCACTTCAATGACAAAAAGCAATTCCTTTCGATTTTAACCGATTTGGTTGAACGATACCGTTGGCTTTGCCATGCCTATTGTCTGATGGATAATCACTATCACCTTCTGATAGAAACCATCGAGCCTAATCTATCTGCTGGTATGAGACAATTGAATGGGGTTTATGCCCAAACATTTAATCGAAAGTACCAAAGAGTAGGACATTTATTTCAAGGCAGATACAAATCCATTGTGGTCGAGAAGAAGACCTATTTACTTGAACTTGCACGATACATTGTCCTGAATCCTGTCAGAGCCAAAATGATCTCAAATCCTAGTAAATACTCCTGGAGCAGCTACAAGGCCATATCTGGATTAATTAAGCCTCCTCCCTTTTTGACCACAGACTGGATTCTTAATCAGTTTGGAAAAAAGAAGGGAATCGCTCAAAAGAAATATAGAGAATATGTAAGGGAAGGATTAAACAATAATACATTGAATGGCAAAAGCTTTATTACAATCGCCAATTCAAATTCTTAAAAAAAGACTTAAACAAAAATTTTAAGAGGAATTTATGATCAAAAAATCAATAATATGGGTAACTATTTGGCTGATTATCTTATCAGCTCTAAATACGTCTGCTTATGCAAATAAATCTGACTCTAAGAATGGACTATTAAAGATTTCTGAAATACGAAAAGAATTTCTGGCTTTAGAAAAGATACAATTCAGAAAGGTCGATATCTCAGGAGAATTTGAATGTGGAAGTTCTTACACATTAGTAGTCTATTTCGATGAAAATAAAAAAATTCGAAAGTTTGTTTATTCAGGTGAATCTTGCTCTGGAGACTCTACTAGAGAATCTATCAACTACTTTAATTCGTCGGAAAGATTATATTTTCAAGTCTACTTAGAAGATATTATTCCTGAATCATCAATACTAAAAGGCAATGCTTATTACGATAATAATCAAATTGTTAAAGCTTCCTTCAAAGAATTTGTGGAAAATAAAATTGTTAACAGTCCATATACAGAATATCAAAAAGAAATGGAAGAGATTATCTCACAAAGAGCAATTAAATCAGGCGATGTGCTAAGAAAATGGTATAATGTACCTGCAACTTCATCAAATAATTATAAAAACACTTTATTAAAAAAACCTGAATTTGGAGATTCAACGATTGTTAATAGCCCAGATGCAATATTATTTGAACATCCTGATTCAGGTAGTGAGAAATTATCAACTTTGCTTCCTTTTGATTCCGTTTACATTGTTGAAAAGGGAAGAGAAGAAATTGTTGATCCTTTTGGAAAAAACAATTGGTATAAAGTCAAAGGAGATTTTCAAACGAATGAATTGATCGGTTGGATATATGGGGCCTACCTGGAATATGTAGAGACTCCAAAATGAATGATGAATAAACAAAAAAAGAACGGTGTCCAAAAATTGGCAGTCAAAACACAGCGTAAATGGTTCTTAAACAGGTTATAGCGCAAGTCCAAGAAATGTCAAAAAAACAGGGGTCAGGTCTTTCATTTTGACATTTTAGAACCAGGTTGTTAGGTTGCATTAGCCGATGAATACATAGACTGCTGTCAACAATTAATCAAAGGTTCAA
>JANQGZ010000110.1:0-46458 GCA_028282825.1 SAR324 cluster bacterium | reverse complement strand
CGGTTAGCGGTTAGCGGTTAGCGGTTAGCGGTTAGCGGTTAGCGGTTAGCGGTTAGCGGTTAGCGGTTAGCGGTTAGCGGTTAGCGGTTAGCGGGAAATCATCTGGTTTATGGTTGATGTCAAGGCCTTTCTTAACAGGAGTAGCAAATATTTTTTAAAAAATAGGATTAAACAGGGATACCTGGGAGAGACAGGAAAATGCAATTAAAGGAACTGTTCAATGTTGTGGAAAGTAATCACCAGAACGAAAGTCAGCTATTTAGTAGCATACCGATAACTGATAACCGTTAACTGTATTTAAGGCTAATCAGTTTTTCAAGGTATCGTGACTTAACTTGCTTACTAGCCATGATCTGCTTGACAGGCGGAAGTTTAAGGATGACACCAAGGAGAGCTGCCAACATGCGATGACTGAACAGCACGCGGTTATCAAAAATCAGATGTTGCAACATACCTCGTTCTATGGCCATCATCACAGTACGATGGGTCGTATCCAGGGGAGTCAGAATGCGTTCGGGTCTTCTTTCCAAATACATTGCTCCGTTTTTACAGCCACGCACGCAAACCCCGCAACCAAGGCACAGTTTTTGATCCACCAGGATTTTGTTTTGTTTTGGTTTTTCGGGATTGTTCGCTGAAACCAGGGTTAATGCTTCAACTGGACATACTTTTTCACATTTGCCGCAACCTCTGCACTCATTAACGTTGCTTTGAACAACGAAATTTGACGTATGCACGGGTTGCATAATTCCGAATTTCCTGGCCGCTATCATCGCTTCGCAACAACAAGCACAACAATTGCAGATAAAGTTTACCCCCTGACGATTGTTTTCACCGAACTGCACAAGGTTGTTTTCCCAGGCCTGAGCCAATAAATCATGAGCTTCCGCCACATCGACTCTTCTGGCATGACCATGTCGTATCAAAGAAGACCCTGTTGTATTAAATGTCATGCAAATGTCCATAGGTGCATCACACGCCTTACCCATGTGTTCCATTTTGTGCCTGCAATAGCACATACTGATGCCGATATCGCTTGCCGTATCAATCACCCGGGTTGCCCGTTCATAATCCAGCACATGAAGGGAATTCTCGCTGGAAAGCACACCTTCCTGGATAAAAACTCTGCCTAATTGAGTCTCACCTCGCCCCAGTAACGCAGTGATAAAATCTTCTTCCACATTTATATATTGATGAAAAAGCTCACCTAATAATTTCTGATCGATATCATCACGAAGTCGCATCATCGAAAATTCGATAAACCCCGCCATAGGCGGTGGCAAAACATAGTGGGTCTCTCCGTTTTCTTCAAAATCCACCAACAATGCCTTGTCCGCCATCGATTCAAGTGCTTTTCGAGCTTCACCCTGCTTGATCTTCCAGACTTTTGAAGCTTTGGCCACGGTAAAGGGTTTGATAGGCAAAGTTGAAACCAACCTGGCCTCTTCTTCACTGAACAGGATTTGCAGAATGGAATAAAGTGTTTTAGAAGGAGGAGCTCCCTGGGGATACCTGTTCAAGCGTTCTATCAGCTGTGAATAATACTTCTTACCGGTTCGATGTGCCATAACGAACAATTATCGGGTTTAAAACGAACGATAGTTTCACCGAGATGACAGAATAGTAATCAAATTTGTTTTAAGTCAAATTTGTGTTCCACCCCTATAAAATCGGGCTTGATTTAAACAGAAATTAATATGACTATTTGAGACAACTGGAAATAATTATCTTTTTATTTCTGATAGTTGAGAAAGTTTATCAGCATACAGGAATTTGACAATTTTCTGCAGTATTTTCAATAGCCTGCTTTATGCTATTGATTATTCAATGATTTGCCGATACATAACAGATGATTTCGGTGAAGCAGGGTTCGAAAACATGCAATATTGCGAGGCTGTTTTTTGAAAAGTCGAATTAAGGGATTTCGTAGAGGCTGGAACTACGAGGAATGGTTGCGGGAGGAGGATTTGAACCTCCGACCTTCGGGTTATGAGCCCGACGAGCTACCGAACTGCTCCACCCCGCGGTATTTTAGAAAGTTGCTGTAATCAACAACTAAGCATTAATCATATAATAAATTGTTCAATTGTCAACAGGGTTTTTTAAGTAAATCTTGTTTTTGTGGGAAAATATCTGCTAACATATTGAAGAAAATTCATTTTTTTACTTTCACGGCGACATTGGAACTTTGTTTGTTCTAAGTGAAGCTATAATCAGGTTATGGATAAAATAATATTGTACATTCCGAGCGCTATTGTAATAATAAGAAATTAATTTTCTTTATCTAAAACAGAAACGGGGGATAAGGTTATCATGGAATCAAACAAGGACATACTATCACTGGTTGGAAAGAAGGAAGGAATACTGAGAGACATGCGTACGACACTAAGTGGCAAAGTGTCAAAAGACAAGGAGATTTTTGAAAAACGGACATTTGATAAATATGTTGAATTGATTTCCAAACGATTCTCCTTGGATTTCCTGGAATCTTTGACTGGTGATCAAATCTACGCTTTCATCAAAAACCGATACCGGATTTTTGAGCAATCACTTGGACAGGAAACCAAGATTGTTATCACCGATTTTCTCCCCGATTTTCCTGAAGTAAGCAATGACGCCGTTGTATTGGATATGGTGATCAAAGACCATCCTTTTATCATCGACAGCCTCACGGAATTTGTTCATGAGAAGCGATATAATCTTGGATTGATGTATTACACCACTGTAGAGGCTGAAAAGAATGATAAAAACAAACTCGTAACCCTTCGCAAAGGTGAGGAAGACGCCCCCAACAGCATCACCAACGTTACCTGCATCCTTAACAATTTTGATAAAAAGAATCTCAAAAGCCTGGAGTCCGGGGTTTATGACCTAATGGAAATGGTTACCTGCGTCACTGACGACTTTGGCATCATAACCGAATCGATCGAAGAATATACCGTCAAGCCGGAAAAAGGCTCCGAATCGCTGATCGACAGTGAAAGGCGCAACTTATTTGCCTGGTTTAATTCCGGTAATGTAATTCTTTTGGGCGGAGGCGAAGTTGCAAAAGATGACGTGTCTGACAATCTTACCTGGAAAAAGATTGAAAACCCTATAGGTTATGCCCGCAGGAAAAAAGAGTTAAAAGATAAAAACCTACCAAAGGAAATTGGACGTTACGGTCGCTTTTTTCTTGAATCGGGGATGAAGATAAACTTGATCGAAACAGATGATTTATCGGAAGTTCATAAGAAGGAACCATTGCAGATTCTCTTTGGCCGAAAAAAAGACAAGTCGGGCAATGTGAAGGTTAACTTTTATTATGTCCTGTTCACCAATAAATCGTTAAAAGAAGATGCGCTTTCCATCCCCCTGGCCCGATTAAAAGTCAACTCCATTCTTGATTCGTACTTCGAGCTGAACACTTCCGGAGAGCGGACCGGTCACATGATAAAGGCAGCCAATGACTTTTTTAGTATTATCCCCAAAAGGGAGCTTTTCAGACTAGATCGCCAGGAGTTGGAGGCAATCTATCGTCAATTTCTCTATTTCGGCGACTATCAGCAGACAAAGCTCAGTGTATATGCCCAGCCCAAGAGAAGCTATGCAAGAATCTGTTTTTGTATGCCCCACCATCGGTTCAGTCCAAATATTTTTGACCGGATTGGATGTATCCTTTCCAAGCACTTTGGGGTCGATTCGGAGATGAATTACTGGTTTAACCTGGGCAGAAACAGTTATTCTCATCATCTGTTTTTCTTTCCGGATAAACATCCTCAGCTGGCAAAATGCGACCTTTCGCAAATTGAACAGGAAGTGGCCAATCTCACTGTAGGATGGGAAGATGGTCTTCAAAATCTGCTAGCGAACCTGGGTAACGACAAAGCCTCCAAAATGCAGGCCAAATATGCCGATGTATTTACACCGTTTTACCAGGCTGTATTCACTCCCGGCGATGCAGTGGCTGATATCGAGTTCCTTGAAGCGTTGCTGGAATCAGGTCATGACCAGGTGGATTTAAGAACCACACCCACTAACGATAACTCAGTTATTTATATCTACTCCCTAAAAGAGTACAACCTTACTGAGATCATGCCCAATCTTCAAAACCTGGATCTGATTGTTACTGATGAAAATACCTATAATCTGAAAGTAGATGAACAGCAGCTGTTTATTTACACCTATTATGTCAAAGGGTTAAAGGAGAAGTTAAAACAATACCCGAGCTTCGGTACCGATTTTTGTGAGTTGCTGCTTGCCGTGCTTGAAGACAGGACTGAAGACGATGTATTGAATGGTCTGTTGCTCTCCGCCGGGCTAAATATTCAGGAAATTAACTTGTTCATTCTCTATAGGAATTACTACTGGCAAATTGGAGCCCCTTACCTGCCCATCAACAAAGGTTTTTTGGAAAATCCGGAGGTGATGGTAGCGTTGCGTGATTACTTTTTTGCCAAATTCAAACCCAACAAAAGCGCTAAAAAATTAAGTGATAAAGAGTTGGATAAGTGGCGGGAAAAGACCTTCAAGGCGATCTACAATGTAAAAACGGTTGCAGAAGATATTATTTTTAAGACCATCTTCAACCTGATGGATGCCACAGTAAGAACCAACTATTTTGATATCGATCCTTCCGCTGCAATGGCTATTAAAGTCAGAAGTGAAGAAGTCGAGCAAATGCCTGTTCCCAAGCCGTTGTTTGAGATCTACGTGCACGGAACCCATGTTGAGGGTATTCACCTGAGAGGTGCCATGATTGCACGGGGTGGATTACGCCATTCGGATCGGCATGACGATTTTAGAACAGAAATTTTAGGGTTGATGCATACCCAGATGTTAAAAAATGTGGTGATTGTTCCAGAGGGTTCAAAAGGCGGATTTGTCAGCAAAAAAATATTGGATAATCCACAGGAAAGGAGAGAGGACGCTCTAATACAATACAAACGATATATCAATTCCCTGCTATCCATCACGGACAACATTGTTGAAGGAAAGATAGTTCCGGCAAAAGGGTTGATTCGGTATGACGCCGACGATCCCTACTTTGTTGTGGCTGCAGACAAAGGAACTGCCACCTATTCCGATACGGCGAATGAAATCAGTGCCAGTCGCAATTTCTGGCTTGATGACGCCTTCGCCTCCGGAGGTAAGCATGGATATGATCACAAAGGCATGGGAATTACAGCCAAGGGTGCCTGGGAAAGTGTAAAATTTCATTTTCTTGAAGAAGGAGTCGATGTTCAGACAACAGATTTTACGGTGATCGGTATTGGTGATATGAGTGGAGATGTGTTTGGAAACGGGATGCTGCTGAGCAAACATATTCGTCTGATTGGTGCTTTTAACCATATACATATCTTTATTGATCCTGATCCGGATGCTGCTACATCCTGGAAAGAGAGGGAACGACTGTTTAATACCCCACGAACCAACTGGATGGATTATGACAAAAAGCTGATCAGCAAAGGTGGTGGTGTGTTTGAGAGAAGTGCAAAAACGATTCAGCTCACACCGGAGATTCAAAAAGTATTGGGAACAGGTGCCGAATCGGTATCCGGTGAAGACCTGATCAAGCTGCTGCTGCAAGCCAGGGTAGATCTGCTCTGGAACGGTGGAATCGGAACTTATGTTAAATCATCCGACGAAACCGCCCACGAAGTAGGAGACGCTGCAAATGATGCCGTTCGCATAGATGCACGGCAATTAAGAGTCAAAGTTGTCGGAGAAGGCGGAAACCTGGGTTTAACCCAGCTGGCACGCCTTGAGGCTTCTGTCAGAGGAGTCAAGCTGAACACAGACGCCATAGACAACTCAGGAGGTGTGGATACTTCAGATCATGAAGTAAACCTTAAAATCCTGATGAGGTTTTTAATGGAAGAAGGACAGATCCCATCCGCGGACTCCCGTAATCAACTCCTGGAAGACCTGACTGACGACATTGCAGATTTAGTGTTGGCTGACAACAGGGGACAGGTTCAGGTTCTCAGCATGGATAATCTCAGGTCTCAGGTAGACATCAAACAGTTTATCGATCTGACCAAATTCCTGGCTGAACAGGGTGTTCTTGATCCCAGAACAAGTAAAATGTCAACCTACGAGCAGTTGGAGGATTATTTCAGTCGCGGCATTGGTATCCCGCGTCCGGATCTCTCCATTTTATTAAGCTACACAAAAATGTACTTTTATAAAGAGATTATTCAATCGGAACTGCTGGATGATCCTTACCTGGATGACGTCTATTATAATTACTTCCCTCAAGCATTCCTGAAGCAATTTGATATCACCAAAATACAGCATCCGCTGAAGAAAGAAATTATTGGGACTGTCCTTATCAACAACACCATCAACCAGGCTGGTGTCACGATTCTGCCTGAGGTCTTTTCCATTGTTGACACCTCCGCATCAAACATTATAACCGCCTATACAATTGTTGATCAGTTGTTTCAATTAGGCTCTTTGCGGATTCGGATCATGGAAACATTGAAAACAAAGAATCTGAACCTTGCTTATGAATTGTTAATCAATTTGGAAAAACAACTTTCCGATATGATCATTTGGATGCTATATGCCTATAAAGCTGCTGAGCTGAGATTCTCACTTGCTGCGGAATTTGAAAGCCAAATCACCGAATACCGCGAGGCGCTTGACAAATCACTGGATCAGGATGACAAAGCCAGTATGGAAGCTGCAATAGACAAGCTTACAGAAAAAGGTATTCCTTCAGATCTGGCTAAGGATATTGCTCAGATGGATTATATGAAAAGCAGCCTGGAAATTATCCTGCAAGCCAAAAAATCTAAAATCGCCATGGCTGACGCTGTTGTGCTCTCAAGAGCTCTGGATAGCATGTTTCATTTTCAGATTTTACATGACAGGATTATGACTGTTGAGCAGGACAGTGTCTGGGTGAAGAGACATCGCGGATTGTTGATGAAACAATTGCAAGTACTGAAGCAGCAGGTTTCAAACACCATTATTTCCCGCTTTAAGGGCAAAGCAGACTTTGATGACAAAGTTGGTAAATTTATGAAAAATAACCAGTCTCAATTTAAGCAATTTCAAATTGAATACAACCAGATAATCAATAATGATGTAGTGGAATTGAGCGGCATTGCCATCCTGCTGGATCGTATTGCGCAACTAGCTTCCTAATCCTGGTGAATAGAAGGTTCGCCATGCGAACCTTCATCTTTCTTTTTATGATATGAACCTCAAACAGATATTTTTCCCGACTGAATCAAGGCCCCTGTGGGGCAAGCGATGGGCAAATGTTTTTTTCAGAAGTCTCCATTTATGCGGAGTTGGAGTCTATACGGGTGGTGTTTTTTTCGGTATTGCCACCGACGCCGTCATGACGTCTTATTTGGTAACAGCTTTTAGCGGTTTGGCAATCATGGTTATGGATCTTTATACCAATGGCAAATGGATTTTTCAAAATCGTGGCTTCATTATCATCATTAAGATTGTCCTGCTTGGTTTGTTACCCCACACAGGGTACCTGCAAAAATGGGGAATTATAGGAATTATCATTATTTCCAGCTTAATTTCCCACGCGACAGCCGATTTCAGGTACTATTCAATTTTTCATCGAAAACGAATTTAGCCGGCTGAACCACGGCATTTGCAGATATTTTATCTGCAGTCGAGGTCCGGCGGTAGGATATACAGACAAAGGCTAAGTTTCCGAAAACAGTGAATCTTCGTCTGTTTCTTGTCGGTTTTTATGGACTTTGAATTTGGTGCGATTGGGAAGGTTCTGAATATAAGAAACAACCTTGTCTTCGGGATCAGATTCTCCAATTTCCAGTTGGTCGCTCACGATTTGCCAGTTTCCATCAACAATTCCAATCAATAGACCCCGGCTTTCAGAATTTTTAATCTCCAAATGCCCAAAATCATCCGGCAGGGCAACCTCGATCCTGGACCTATCCATTCGATAGTCAATTTGCGATGAAATTAAATAAGGAATCAGTTATCGATATTCCAGATGCCATTTAAACTTGAAAGTGCAACAATTGAATCTCAATTATCAGACGATATTTTTAACAATTTTATACAAATTTTGATTGACTGCTCATGGCGTGTGATTTATAAAACCAACGATAGTTGACTGCATTCCGGACATCCTAAACATTGCATCAAAACATTATAGTCTGAGGCACCTGATGAATAAGAATATTTTAGGAATTTTGAATCTACTCAAATTGGCAGAGCGACTCAAATCTGAGCTTCGTCACAGCTGGTTATCAAGTGGACGGCAGGAAAGTGTGGCCGAACACACCTGGCAAATGGCACTAATGGCTATCTTGGTGCATAATCACCTGGATAAACCTGTAAACCTGGAACATACTTTAAAAATGATCATCGTCCATGATTTGGTGGAAGCGGAAGCGGGAGATATTCCTTTTTTTGAAACTGGAAAGCGCAAGGCTCAAAAATCCCAAAAAGAGCAAAAAGCTATCGAAAACATTAAAAGGATGATCGATGCGAAAACCGGAAAGGATATTTATTTCCTTTTCCAGGAATTTGAAGAAGGAAAGACCCCCGAGGCCAAACTAGCGAAAGCCTTGGACCATTTGGAAGTGCAAGCCCAACACAATCTGGCGGATTTTTCCACCTGGGAAAAAATCGAGTACGACCTTGTTTACACCAAAATGGACGAACCTTGTGCGCATGATTCTTTTTTACAACAACTTTGTTATGCTCTAAAAATCCAGGCTGAAGAGAAAATGCAGGCTAATGGAATAGATGTGACAAGCATAAAACGCCGATTATAAATAAACACCAGATATGAAAATATCAAATCACTGCTACGCAATAACCGGACTCGCGGCAGAAACGCCCTGGGTTGTCAATTCCGGATTCGTTGTTGGCGATCATACAACGTTAATCGTAGATACCGGATCTAATTACCTTTCCGCCCAAACCATCCATGGTTACGTAAACAGTGTAAATCCGAATAATGCTTTGATTATCGTAAACACCGAACCGCATTTTGATCACATCGGTGGCAATTGTTATTTTTCCGACAAGGGAATCGATATATACGCCCATGCCGGTCTGCAAAGAAGTTCAGAAGATTTTGAGAACAATAAACACGATCTAAACGATACTATTGCGAACCCGGTGCGCAGGGCAGCTAGGGAGGCCGATGCATTCTTTCTGAAAACGAAAATGGCAAATCCCAATATTGCTATTGCCGACGGGCACCAATTCGATTTGGGATCTGTTGTTATTCAGGTTATCGAAACCCCGGGACATACACCATGCAATCTCTCCTTATATCTTAAATCTGATCAGGTATTATTCACAGGTGATTGTATCGTCGGCTCTTATCTTCCCAATTTGGAAATAGGTAGGGAAAAGGACTGGAATGCATGGTTGCATTCCCTGGATAAAATCGAAGCCTTAAATCCTCTTGCCATCGTGCCCGGTCATGGCGATATAGTAACAGGTCGCTCCCAGATTAAACTCGAAATAGCCAGAACCAGGAAAATCCTAAAGACAGCAATTCAAGAGGCCAAAGCCCCAACAGCTATGATTTGAACCGATTAAGTCATCGGGTGATGAGAGTGCTGAAACCAGTTCAGGATTATGGTCATAATCCCAACACACACCCATCACCACGAGAATCACTTCCACCCCAATAAACATTATGATTTCCCGATTTTCTCCGCATGATGACTTGCCCCAGGCCAAATAGATGTCTGTCCCTTCCTGAGGTTATTTGTATGGAATGCTTACGTTTTTCAAGCCCTTTTGATATCTCTCCCTGAAGAGGGTTTTCCAGCATCACTGCTCCGTCCGGAAACCCTTCTGCAAGTTGAAACCTGGGCGCATCAAGAGCACCCTGCGGGTCCAATTGGTCGTGTAACAATCCAACGACTACCTGCAGATGGCCTTGTGGCTGCATCATTCCACCCATAACGCCAAAGGCTGAAAACAGACTTCCATCCATATTGGTAATCATCCCGGGAATAATTGTATGGTAGGGCCGTTTCCCCGGTTCGAGTGCATTGGGATGCCCTTCTTCCAAAACAAATCCGTGTCCTCTGTTTTGAAGCGAATAACCACAACCTTCCGGAACAATACCCGACCCAAACCCCATAAAATTGCTATTGATAAACGAACAGGTATTTCCGTGCTGATCAGCAGTGCAAAAATAAACCGTATCAGTTCCCGCTGCACCGGGATTTTCAAACAATCCGGGACTCGGAACCGTCATGTTGTTTAGATTCAGTGTTGAAGCCCGCTCTTTGCCATAAGCTTCTGACAGCAGGTTGGATAGAGGTATATCACCAAATTCCGGATCACAAATATAGGCTGCCGCATCGGCAAACCCTATTCTCATTGCTTCGATCAACTGATGATACCGGACAACTGAATCCCTTTCCGCAAGCTCCAGATGTTTCACAACATTTAATGCAATCAAAGCTGCCAATCCCTGTCCATTGGGAGGACATTCCCAAACGGTGTTGCCTTTAAACTCAATACCGATCGGTTCCACCCAGGTAGACCTGTGTTCCGCAAAATCGTCTGTAATCAGATCTCCACCAGCTTCATTAACAGCCTCAATAACTTTTTCGGCGATTCTACCCTGGTAAAAAGGTTCTTTGCCTTCTTCTGCCAGGATTTTTAGGGAATTTGCCAGGTTTGGCAGGTGTATGAGTTCTCCTGGTTCAGGGCCTCGATTATCGATCGTTAACTCATGGCCATGCCTGTGTTTTGACAGTTGATCTTTAACACCCTCCTGCCACCATAACGCTGTGTATTGGGCGACTGGAAATCCTTCTTCAGCAAGCGCAATTGCAGGTTCCAAAACAACACTCATCGGAAGCTCACCGAATCGTGAATGGAAATCAACCCATGCGGCTGGAGCCCCTGGGATCGTGACTGTATGAGCAGAATCAACGGCTATTCTTTCGCTAAAACCAGCTTTTTTCATTCTTTCTATGGTGAGTCTTTTTCCGGCACGACCTGAGCCGTTCAGTGCAGCTATCTTTCCGGAGGCGCAATCATAATAGAGCACAAAACAATCTCCTCCCAACCCGGTGGAACACGGCTGAGTTACTTGTAAACAGGCTGCAGTGGTAATAGCGGCATCGGCAGCATTACCGCCTTTTGCCAGAATCTTCAGACCAGCCTGTGTCGCAAGATACTGACTGGAGGCTACCATTCCTTTTGAAGACAGGGCACAGGATCTGCGCGATGTGTAGTTATCGTTACTGAGTATATTCATACATTCTCCAATTTGTGCGGAATTAGATTGACTTAGTTTACCTCTTTCCCCCATTTTTCAACAATTGGTAAAGATTTAAGAACGCCGGAGATAAACAGTTCCCAGGGGTGATAAAACAACAGGGGTAAAATGGCAATACCCAAAACCAAAGGGTCATCGGCAAAGTAGGCTGACAACAAAGGAATACCCATGGCCAGGGTTTTTTGAGGTGCAGCATACATGACAGAAATGGTTTCAGGGCCGGTAAACTTAAATACCCGTGCACAACCGGTTGCTATCCCTATCAAAACCAGGTGAATAATCGTCAAATAAACTACAGGGATAAACATTGACCGCAAGTTCTGCCAAAGCATTGGTGTTGCTGCAGATTCGGCCAATGAAAAAAATACAATCGTCAATATCAAAAGATTGCTGATCACTCCGATGGTTTTTTTTAACTTGGCTGTGGTCTTTAAAAAAACGAATCGTAAGATTTGACCTATCAACAGGGGTAACATCATTTTCAATGCCAGACCTGTTATGATGGCAATTAAGACGGACATTGGCATTGCACGTCCTACCTCTCGAAGAAGCAAGGAAAGCAGTATGGGCGAAACAAACACACCGATGACATTGGAAAATGAAGCGTTAAACAAGGTTAATACGACATCGCCGTCACTTATCTGGGTAAATACCGAGCATGTGGAAATGGTGGTGGGTAATACAGCCAACGCCAATAGTCCTATATAGATCTCTGTGGAAATGATCGATTTAAAGATAGGAATGGTGAAGATAAAAAATATGGGGATGAAAGCAAAAATAAAAAACTGGATAAACAGATGGATCTTCCATTTCGCCAGACCGATCAACAGGGATTCGGAAGGTAACGTAAAGCCCATTCCCAGAAACACCAACGCCACAATAACGGTTGTAACCCTGCTGCCATCATTCAACACCGCGGCTTGTGGAAAGATCATACCCAGAATAACGGATAGAATGAGTGCAAGAATAAACCACTGATTTTTTAAGAAATTTAACAAGCCACTCCTTTTGGCTGATTTTCAAATTCTCCTATATAAATAAGTACCACGTTAAATGCTTCAAGCCTCCATTTCAAGGTTACCCTTTGATATAAGAAGAATTTAAGGAAATCGTGGATACAAAACTTCCCATTGGATCAAGGTTCAACTTAAGTTAATAGCGGACCGGCATGGTTTTTGTAGTTGTCACTTTCCTACAACGAATGTTTGGAAAAAGAATCGATGGAGCTAGTCACTTCCAAATTAATAAACCAGGTAGTATAACGAGGTGACATCTTGGATTGCTCCTAAAATCAAATTCATGGTCAAACAAGTATGACCATGGGAAGTACGAGAATTGCTCAATAGAAGAGATGCTCTAAATGAAACCTAAAAAATCGATTGTTCTGCTGGTTATCACTGTTTTAAGTTTGGGACTATTGACCGTTTTCCTGGTGAATCCTTCACCCAGTGAGAAAAAAGAGACCATTCCAAGCACACCAGTCGGTTCACAGACTCAACATCAGCCAAAGACGCTTTACCTGGGTTTTGTTCCCCAGGGAAATGCTGTCTTTATGGTCAGAAAGTGGCAACCCCTGGCAGACTATCTTTCCAAACAGCTGGATATGCCTGTGGAAATGGTGTTTAGATCTACCTATCAAGAAATAATTACGGCCCTGGTAAACGCAGAGATTGATATCTGTTTTACCGGTGCCTATATGTATATCCTGGCTTCAGAAGAAGCAGACATTCGGCCCTTGGTTCGTCGTAAAAAATTCGGCACCTCTTCCTACAGCAGTATCATCATTGTCAGGAAAGATAGTGGTATCAATGCTATTGAAGATCTGAAAGGAAAATCATTCGCATTTGCCAGCAAGCGTTCTACATCCGGGTACCTGTTACCAAATGCCATGATGCGGCAAAGAGGTATTGGAAAACCGGAGTCATATTTTTCAAAGGTAATCCACACCGAGACCCATGATTCGGCGTTGCTTGCTGTTCATACCGGCAACGTGGTTGGAGCTGCTATTTCCATAACCCGGTGGAGACCGGAAAAGAAGGAAATTAAAGACCTTAAAATTATCTGGAAATCAGAACCGCTTTATTTGGGGCCGGTCAGTGTCAGGGGAAGCCTGGATAGCGACTTGAGGGAGTCTGTTAAAGCTGCTCTGCTGCAGGTCGGCAAGACGGAAGATACACAAGCCTTATCCAGTCATATTCAAATCGAAGGTTTCGAAGAAGCATTTGACAGCGACTATGAAATCGTCCGACAAGCAAAAAAATGGCTATATTAAAAAAAAGAAATATCAGCCTTAGAACCCGCATAACTACTGCGTTTGTTTTTGTGATTATTGTCACAATCACAATTTTATCCGTGGCAAATCACTATCGCTGGTATAATGACTATATTCAACAAGCCAGGGATGAAGGATTGATTCTGGTACAAACCCTTGCCCAAAGCAGCATAGATCCTATTATAAAACACGATTTTTTTACTCTCAATCAGCGTGTCCAAACACTGATTCAAAAAGAATCTGTGATATATATTGTTATTTCTGACAAAAATAACCAGGTCCTGGTGCAAAGCGAATCAGCGCTGGCATTGATTCCCCCCGAAATACTTGGAAACAAAACCTCCAGGGATGTACCCAATTTAATTCAGACTTACATGAACCCCCGCTTGCAGATCAAAGTCAACGATATTCAGGCTAATGCTTTAATTGACAACAGACCTTGGGGTCGGGTCAGAATCGGTTTTTCTTTGGAGCACCTGGATCGGGAAGTAAGAAAGAATATCTATATTGTCCTTTCAACCGGGTTGATATCCATTGTTATCGGAATTGGAGTCGCCTTTGTTCTTAGTCGCCTTATTACCGGACCGATAGAAAAATTCATTCATAGCATGCGAACCATCGCCGATGGAGACCTACAGCAGGAGATTCAGATAGAAACCATGGATGAATTCGGAGCCCTGGCTAAAACGTTTAATCATATGTCTTATTCGTTAAGGGAGAACAAAGAGGAGCTTCAACAAACTTATCAACGCTTAATAGAAAAAGAAAAAATGGCTGCCTTAGGAGAGCTGGCAGCAAGAATTGCTCATGAAATCAAAAATCCTTTAAGCATCATCAAAGGATCCGCCCAGATATTTGTGGATAAAAAATCTGATCCTGTTATCAAAGCCGAGGTAGGAGAATATATCATTGATGAGATAAATCGTTTGTCCGGCAAAGTAGGTATGTTGTTAGACCACGCCAAGCCACATAATAAAAATCTCAAAGCCATCAATATCAATTCGGTATTGGAAGATAGCATTCAGTTCTGGGAATCACAGAAAAACAGCCGGCAAAAAATCAAAATAAACAGGCGATTCAGCGATCGTATTCCCCCCTTAATGATAGACATTGAACTAATCCGGCAAATAGCTCTCAACATGATTATCAATTCTTTTGAAGCCATGCAGAATGGGGGGACAATTACTATAGAAACCGATATTGTCTTACCCCGGGACATGGAAAGGCTGGGCATCAAAGAACCGCTGCCCGACACCAGGTATACTGTGTTGCGATTCGAAGATACAGGTATTGGTATCCCACCTGCTGATCTGCCTAAGGTACTGGAGCCATTCTTCACCACTAAAAAGAATGGTACAGGTTTGGGCCTTTCAAACGTGAGCCGAATTGTAGAAAACTACCAGGGAAAAATACTGGTTGAAAACATCAAGGAAAAAGGCGCACGATTTTCCATTTTTCTGCCTTCAACATAAATAGAGGAAACACCATTAATGAAGGACTTTCGAATCCTGATTGTAGATGATGAAGCTAAATTAAGAAGAATCCTGCAAATCGTTCTATCTGACGCCGGGTATACTATTGATACGGCAGAAAATGGTAAAAAGGCCTGGGAACTGTTCCAAATTCACGATTACAGCCTGGTTATCACCGATCTCATTATGCCGGTAATGGACGGACTTGAGTTGATCAAGCTGATCCGACAAACGGCCCCGGATATTCCAATTATCGTGATTACTGCATATGGCAGTATTGAATCTGCCGTGAACGCAATTAAGGTTGGTGCGTATGATTATATTTCCAAACCCTTTGAGAATGAGGAAATCAAACTCATCGTCGCTAAAGCCCTGGATTTCTCAACTCTTAAAAATGAAAATACAACTCTTCGGAAAGCCATTCAGGTCGGTTATGAATACAAGAATTTTATTGGAAATTCCTCCCAAATTGAAAACATTAGAAACCAGGTGCTGGAAGTGGCCGCTACTTCGTCAACTGTCCTCATACAAGGGGAAAGCGGAACCGGAAAAGAACTGATTGCTCGTATGATTCACTACAACAGCCAACGCGCAGCAGCTCCGTTCGTCGCTGTAAATTGTGGCGCTTTTCCGGAAAGTTTACTGGAAAGCGAATTGTTTGGATTTGAAAAAGGTGCTTTTACCGGCGCTCACAAAAAAAAGCCTGGAAAACTGGAGCAGGCCAATAGGGGGACTTTTTTCCTGGATGAAGTCGGAGATATGAGTCCCGAT
This sequence comes from SAR324 cluster bacterium, assembly GCA_028282825.1. Lineage (GTDB taxonomy): Bacteria > SAR324 > SAR324 > XYD2-FULL-50-16 > XYD2-FULL-50-16 > JAHJTV01. The sequence goes on along the minus strand of JANQGZ010000110.1, from coordinate 30,701 downwards.
TTACAGGTTAAAATGCTTCGCGTTTTAGAAGAAAAGTCGTTTGAATCCTTGGGCAGCACCAAATCAAGTAAGGTCGACACACGAATCATTGCAGCCACAAATAAAAATTTGAAACAACAGGTTCTGGAAGGTCATTTTCGCATGGATTTGTATTACAGGTTAAATGTTTACCCGATCCAGACAATTCCGCTGCGGGAACACAGGGTGGATATTCCCCTTCTGGTCGAGAGATTTGTAAGTATTCTCGACGAAGAAATCGGGAAAAAAATTGAAAGCGTAGCTCCTGAAGCTATGGATATCCTGCAAGCCCATAATTGGCCGGGTAATGTTCGGGAATTGAGAAATTGCCTGGAAAGAGCCATTATCGTTTGCAAGGAAGGAAAAATTCGTCCGTCAGACCTTGTTATCGATCAGGATATGTTTACCAGCCAACCATCTTACCTGGATCTCCCCTTCCCTGCTGATGGCATTTCTCTGGAAGAAGTTGAAAAAACACTGCTTGTAAAAGCCCTGGACATGGCAGATGGTAATCAATCCAAGGCTGCAGAACTACTTAAAATTTCACGCAACACGCTGCGTTACAGACTGGAAAAGCACCAGATATAAAAAGTGGTTGATATCCACCACTTGTTGATTCAAATCCACCACCCAAGCTTCCCTTTTCATCCTCATTTTTTAGAAAGATCTTATCTTTCGTTAAGCCAAACCCGATAAAACGGCGCTTTATCTATTCTTACCGATCGTTGGTCCTCAATTTGCTGATAAGCGAACACTGAGAACTCGCAATGTGCAAAAAACACAAGCCTTTTGTGATGTTTTCCCTTTAAATTCATACCTCTAGCTAGAGAAGGAAAGATATGATCCATCTCTTTTAATTCAACAACACAATCCCTTATGAAAGCAGAGCGATTTGAAAGATGGTTAAACATAATCAAGATCCGATGGTTATCTGCTCAATCGATCTTAACCCTGATAATGGTTATCATCTTAGCTTACCTGGTGTTGGTTCCTTTTTTCCAACTCGCCGAACGCACCATCATATTTACGGATCAGGATACAAGAATTTCAAGGCAGGCAGTCCCTGGAGAATACACACTCAGTCACTGGAAAAAGGTAACTGTGGATCGTTCCGCTGCCGCATTTTTCCTGGAACCATTAGCCAATACGCTTATTACGGGTCTCACGGCTGCAGTAATTGCGCTGTTTTTAGGGGGTTTGCTTTCCTGGTTAGTCACGCGAACGAATCTGCCTTTCCGACAATGGTTCAGATCCTTATTAACCTTGCCCTATATCATTCCCTCCTTTGCCTTGGCCCTGGCGTGGGGAACGCTGTTTAGAAGTCCCAGCATAGGAGGGCAACCCGGTTTCTACCAGGTGGTTTTTGGTCTATCTCCTCCGGAATGGCTATCTTACGGTCCTGTGCCCATCATCATCACCATGGTAATTCATTACTTTCCTTTTGCATTTATTCTGGTTTCAGGAGCGTTGAGCACCATAGACAGTCAATTGGAAGAATGCGCAGAACTCCAAGGGGCGAGTCGGTGGACAATTTTAAGAAAAATAACCTTTCCCATGGTTTTACCCGCATTTCTTTCTGCGTTGATTCTCACCCTGGGGAAAACAATTGGAACATTTGCCCTGCCGTTTTTCTTGGGCGGCCCGGTTCGCTACTACACGCTGTCTACCATGCTTTACACAGCATTAACCCTGGGGTTTGAGTCCATTGCCTATATCATTGGTTTAGTATTGATCCTGATGACAGCCCTGGTGGTCTACATCAGTTCCAAGGTTATCGGTAAAAACCTGAAACGATTTGAAACCGTGGGAGGAAAAGGATTTAAAAGCAATCCTGTGCAATTGAGGATCTGGCGCTGGCCCATCTTTTCTATCGTTTCTTTGTTTGCATTTATAACCTCAATTTTTCCCATCGGACTTCTGACCTATCAAACCCTGATGTTGGTGGATGGAAGATATGATTTCTCCAATCTCACTTCCCATTATTGGATAGGAAGATCTGATCCCAACATCGCTTTCGGAGAGCCCGGGGTTATGTTTAATCCTCTAATTCTTGGGGCCTCCTGGAACAGCGTAAAACTGGCTGCCATCAGCTCAGTCATCTGTGCCATGGCCGGACTGTTTATCGCCTACATGCTAATAAGGAATCGCGAAAGAATAATGTCTAAAATACTTGACCAACTATCTTTCCTGCCGTTTTTGTTTCCGGCGATTGCCCTGTGTGCCATGTATTTGAGCCTGTTTGCGGTACAAAGGGGGCCTATTCCTCCACTTTACGGCACTTTTACCTTACTGGTTATCATATCGGTTATAAATCGCTTGCCATACAGCGTCCGTACAGGAGCCAGTGCCATTACGCAAATTGGCACTCAGCTGGAGGAGGCAGCCGAACTCCAAGGAGCTTCCTGGTTTTACCGCTTTTACAAAATCGTTCTTCCCTTGGCTATGGCCGGCGTAGTGGCCGGGGCCATGGTAAGTTTTATCGGCATCATGCGGGAACTCTCATTAATTATCCTGCTGATAACACCTGATACAAGAGTACTTATGACTTTGGGATTTGCGTATGCAGAGGAAGACCAGATTCAGCTGGGAAATGCCCTGGTACTTCTGGTAACTATCATCACCCTGGTAGGTCAGCTGGTAATCTGGCAGCTGGGTAAAAGCCGACTGCTTCGAACGTTTAAACAATAGGACGAGTTAACAATGGGAACCCAAATAGAAATTCAAAATTTGACTAAGCGATACGGTAAAAACACTGTTTTGGATAACTTGAATCTGACAATAAAAAGCGGTGAATTCCTGGTTTTACTGGGTCCGTCCGGATGCGGCAAAACGACGCTTTTGCGTTGCATAGCCGGATTGGAAACACCTGAGTCAGGGGAAATCAAAATTGGAAATACAAAAGTATATTCATCCGAACAGTTTAAATTCACAGCTCCGGGAAAACGAAACCTGGGAATGGTGTTTCAAAGTTATGCTCTTTGGCCGCACATGACAGTGCGAGACAACATAGGTTTCGGTTTGAAGCTTTTAAAAATGTCTAAGGAGGAAATAGAACAAAAAGTCATAACAGTACTTAAGGAGCTGTCCATGGAGGGACTCGAAAAGCGATATCCCTCCGAGCTTTCGGGTGGTCAGCAGCAAAGGATTGCCCTGGCCCGGCTCCTGGTAACAAGACCTCCTCTGTTTTTAATGGATGAGCCCCTTTCCAACCTCGATGCGCGTCTGCGTGTCGACATGCGATCAGAAATCAAAAGACTGCATCGTGAAATCGGCGTGACAACAGTCTATGTTACTCATGATCAAACCGAAGCTTTAACCTTATCTGATCGTATCGTAATCATGAAGAATGGCTTGATTCAGCAGGTGGCTACTCCTCATGAGATTTATAAAAAACCTGCAAACCTGTTTGCTGCAGAATTTATGGCAATGCCGCAAATCAACGTGTTTCCGGCTGAAATTTCAGGGCAAAAGGATGGACTCGCGCAATTGATCATTGACGATTTCACGTTATCAGTGTCTTCCGGAACGACAACAAGAAAAGTAACCGCGGTGGTCAGACCGGAAGATATTGTTATCAGCAGGAAATCTGCATCGGGATCAGTTGAGTTTTCTGTTCAGTCCGTTATGCCTTCAGGTCCTGAATCATACATTCAGTTGAAAAGAAACCAAAGAACGTTTTTGGTGAGGGAAACACAGCACTTAGACCTGGAAATCGATCAACCCGTCTGGATCAGGATCGACCCGTCAGCCGTTAACCTTTATGACACAGCAACCGGTGAATTGCTGGTTGACTGATTTCGGGTCACCTTTTGGGTGACCTCATGTGAACGTTTAATTCGAACTAAAAGGATAATCATGAAAACACGACTTCCAATCCTTGTGATAATGGCAATTATCTGTTTTGGGTTTTCTTCGGTGTATGGAGATGCAAAGCAGGAAGCCTGGTTAAAAAAAGCGCAACTTGGAAACTATGCTCCATCAAAACAAGACTGGAGCGCCATTGAAAAGGCAGCCAGAAAAGAAGGAAAAGTGGTTATTTACTCCTTATCTTCCCGAATCTTCAAACTTCAAGAAGAGTTTAAGAAGAAATATGGCGTTGAAATTGTGGCTTACGATCTTGCTTCCGGTATGCAACTCGAAAGATTCAAGCGTGAGCATCGCGCCGGAAGGCATTCTGTCGATGTTTTATTTAATCGGGAAATACCCTTGATTTTGGACGACTACCTGCCCAGAAAGCTGGTCTGGAATTTTGTCCCCGATGATGTGGCCAAGCATCTGGATAAAAGAGAAAAATCACCTCTATTGATCCAAAGATGGAGCAGCCGGGTTGTGTTCTACAACAGATCACTGCATCCCAATCAACCCCCGATCAATAGCTTATGGGATTTAACAAAAAAAGAATGGAAAGGAAAAATCCTCTTGCTTGATCCTCTTTCCAGCACTGAAGATGCCAACGCGTTCCAGACAATTCTGCAGCACCCTGAAGAAATGGAAGCTGCCTACAAGAGAGAATTTGGTGGAAACATCAAATACTCCAAGGATCTGCTTGAGGTTACCCAAGAACTGGGACTTCAGGCTGATGCGGCAAAAGAGTGGTTTTACAGGGTTCTCACCAACAAGCCGGTATTTCTGGGATCGACAACCACGGTGTTCAAAAACGTAGGTGATGTAAAGCAAAAACGCGCTCCAATCGGCATCACGACGTTTAGTAAAATGAGAACCAACAAAAAAGGCGTTTATAACGCTTATCCTATATTTGATCTTGATCCGGTAACCGGTATTTCCGCTCCTGTTACCCTGGTAGTTGCTGATCGGGCTCCACATCCCAATGCTGCAAAACTGTTGATTCGCTACATGATGAATGAAGGTTTCAACCCCTGGGATGTCCATGGTGATTTCGCTGCCCGAGAAGACGTCATGGCCAAACAGGTTAAGAAATATGGTCGTCCTTCATACGATGAAATGAAAAAGTGGGAAGTCGATTCCAACTATGTAAATAGTACTCGTTTTGAATTTCTCGAGCTTTACATCAATTTGAGATAGGGTGGTGCCAAAAAAAGATGGGCAGGTAGGAATGTCAATATCTGCAACTAACTAAAGATCAGGTTTCTTGTTGTATTGGCAGAATGAAGAACTTGCTCATCGCTCTTTGTGTGTTTATGACCATTTTAACTTTTAATTACAATTCAATTAGTTATGCCATTGAAAATACTTATCGCTCCATCCGGCTTTAAGGAAAGCCTGGGTTCATCAGAAGTTGCCGATTGTATTGAATCAGGCATTTTGAGAGTGATTCCCGACGCTAATATCACCAAAAAACCGCTGGTGGATGGCGGTGAAGGTTTTACCAGGGCTCTTGTTGAAGCAACAGGTGGCACAATTCACGATACAGAAGTGACTGGACCTGTTGGCAAAAAAATCCAATCCCATATTGGATTTCTCGGTGATACGGAAAGGAAAACCGCCGTACTGGAAATGTCAGCCGCAGCCGGATTAAGGCTTGTTCCTCGTGATTCCAGGGACCCGTTAATCACGTCAACGTTTGGAGTTGGTGAATTAATCAAAGCGGCTTTGGATGGCGGCGCAGAAAAAATCCTGGTCGGTTGCGGTGATTCCGGAACCAATGACGGCGGCTTAGGTATGGCACAAGCCCTGGGCATACGTTTTAGCGATAACAAAGGCAATGATTTGCCGCGTGGCGGAAAAAGTCTCGAAGATCTGAGCCACATCGATTTTACACATATCGATCCAAGACTAAAAAACGTTAAAATCGATGTGGCTTGCAATTGGCGAAATTTGTTATGTGGCCCTCAAGGCGTAGCAACTGTTTTTGGCCCCCAAAAAGGCTCTTCTCCGGAAACAGTCGCCCGCCTGAAAGCGGGTCTCGAAAACTATGCAGCAATCATTAAAAAGCATCTGGATCTTGACGTTTACGAAATGCCGGGTGGAGGTGCTTCAGGAGGCTTAGGCACCGGCTTGTACGCATTACTAGGTGCAAAACTTTTTCCCTGGATCGACATAGTCCTTCACTATTTAAACATCGATTCTTTTTTGGAACATACCGACCTTGTCATCACCGCTGAAGGTTCTGTCGATGAACAAACCCTCAAAGGAAAAATACCTTATGCAGTTGCTCAAAAAGCCAAAGTGCATTACCTCCCTGTGATTACTATGGCCGGAACCATAGGAAACAACGCCAACCTGCTTTATGAGCATGGTATCGATGCTATAACAGGAATCCTTGAGAAACCCTGTTCATTATCCGATGCCATTCTTGAGGCAGAAACACTCCTGACAAACAGCGTTGAAAGAACCATGCGTTTGGTAGCTCTGGGGCAGATTTTAAAGTAACCCTCATCATTCAAGAGATGTAATCCAAAGTAAACCGAGTCAAAAGTTGCAAATCGATTTTGGCTCATCTAAAATCCTTACCAACACTATCTCTTATTTTAGTGACGGATTGAGCGTGGAGCAACAGGGAAAATATACAATCTCTTCATCAAATGACTACATGGAAGTCAAACTGGAAGGTTTGATCTCTGCCGATGTTGTCATCAGGGCCTCTGCTGATCTACTCAAAGCAGAAGACTACTATTCGGGCAAGCCGGTCATCTGGATAGCAACAACAGCCGATCTTTCAACTGTAGAGTTGGAAATGGTTGAAGTAGCCGTCAAAGATATTGATCAGATTTATGAGGGGTTACAATTAGGCAAAATTGCCCTGGTTACGGAGAGAATGATCAACATCTGGACAATTGAGTTCTTTAAGGAAATGTATGACAAGGATATGGTCCGGGTGTTTGATACCTTTGAAGAAGCCCGAGAATGGGCTTTGAGCAAATAAAATTACATTCGTCCCTGCTGTACCAAACTCCTCATTGCAATTGAAACGATTCCCCTTCTTCGTCCCTTACACTTAAATAAAAATCACACTTTGCACAATTCATTGCCTTCATGGCAAATTCACCTTGTACTTCTCCTCCGCAAAGTGTACCAGCGACTTTCCAGCAATACCTTCCGGCATTTTTACCGTTGTTGATGCCGTTACAGCTTTCATCGGAAGCAGCCGGACAAACGCCTAATTCACTTACTTTGTCTCCATATTGATGCCGTCCGCACTTTTTAAATTCCCAGCAGTTTGTTTTCATCTTGTTTATTCCTCTCTTTTTGTGAATTCAAATGCTCAACTCGATTAGATGATGACTATGATTTGAGAACATAATACCACAAAAATAGTGAACATTCAAAAAAGCCAGAAAAAGTAGAATGTTACCGGCATACTCACTGATCTTTTTTGGCAATAAAATCAAAATCTCTTTTTCGCATTTGGTGAGATTTCGATCTACCAACCCCTTAGGATCTGCAATGACTGCTGCAGTTTTGAAGAGTACATATTCAAGCCAAACCAAGGTGTTATGGCATCCAGCCTTTGGGTACATCTTTTTTGGCAACGGAGCTTTTTTGTACGGTTCGGCTGTGCTTTCCTTTACGATTGAAAAAATCGGATACCCAGTTTTTTTCCGAATGTTTTAACTCTTGAGGATGCCCTTCTGCACTGATTCTCCCCCATCCCAGCATGATGGCCCTGTCAGCAATTTTGTAGATACTCGCTAATTCATGTGTCACCACCACAAAGGTAATCCCCAACTTATGATTAAGCTCCAGGATGAGATCGTCCAAATCATCCGCACTGATAGGATCAAGCCCCGCACTGGGCTCATCCAGAAACAGAATTTTAGGATCAAGTGCCATGGCTCTGGCCACACCTACCCGCTTTTTCATTCCTCCGCTGATTTGATGGGGATAGTAGCTTTCGAATCCGCTTAGTCCAACCATCCCCAGTTTGATGCGGGAGATCTCCCAGATGGTTTGTTTATCAATCTTGGTGAATTTCCTGATTGGCAGCGCAACGTTTTCCAGCAACGACAAAGAATTAAACAGGGCTCCGGACTGAAACATCACGCCCGTGCTGAATATCGTTTTCTCCGGATCAATAGTATCTGATCCGGTAATCTCCATACCGTCAATTATGATTCTCCCGGCAGTGGGAATCAACAATCCGCTAAGGTGTCGCAGCAAGGTACTTTTTCCCGAACCGCTTCCTCCCAGAATGACGAAAATTTCACCCTGGTTGACATGAAAGCTGATCCCCTCATGAACCAGCCGTGTTCCGTAGTGAGTGGTAAGATTCGAGACGTCAATCACCCTTTCTGCTTCCATATCAAATATCCAGGATAGTAAAGATTACCGAAAGCCCTGCATCAGCGATGATAACAAAAAAGATTGAGGTAACAACTGAGGATGTTGTTTGCCGGCCTACACTGGCGGCTCCACTAGAAACCTTGAACCCCCGATAGCATCCAACAAAAGCAATAATGGCGGCAAAAACATAGCATTTGCCAATACCCAGCAGAACATGTCTTATTGCCAGTTTTTCCTGCAAGCGAGCTATAAAATGAAAATAGGAAACATCTAACTTGAGGTCTGCAATCAAGGCACCACCAACCAAACTGGTAATGTCCGCCCAGAAAGCAAGCAATGGCAGGGAAATCAGCAATGCCCAGAACTTGGGAGAAATCAGGTAGTTTGTAAGATTCAAGCCCATTACTGTCATCGCATCAATTTCTTCGGACACCTTCATGGTGCCGATTTCCGCAGTAAACGCAGAACCGGAGCGTCCCGCAACAATAATCGCGGTTATCAACGGGGCCAGCTCCCTGGTCATGGAAAGGGATACAAGTTCGACGACAAAGATGTTTGCCCCGAAGTAAGCCAGTTGATCGGATGCTTGAAAAGCAATAATCATCCCTAAAAGAAAAGAGATCAATCCTACGATTGGTATGGCGTTTACACCCGTCATTTCAATGTAATACAGTGTATCTTTCCAAAGAATACGCTTGGGTAGAAAAAGCTCCTTAAGCAATTGCGAATAGATTCTGCCCAGAAATTCCATGATTTCCAAAAAATCCCGAAGGTACCAAACCACATTTCTTCCAATCTTTTCGAAAAATCCACGAACTTCAGGTCTTTTTGTTTTCTGGTCAACGGCTTCGTCAAAATTGGCAAAAGCATAAAGTTGGCTCAAATCTTCGCTTATGTTGAGGAATTCAACAGAGATTCCCATGCTTTTACAGCGCTTTTGCAATCGCAACAACATGCCAAAACCAGACATATTGAATTGCCGGACCATGGAAAAATCAACGAACAGATCCCTGCCCGCGGGGGTTTTTAATAGCTTATCCACCTCAGAAACAATTCCCGGGATAGTGCTTAAATTCACATCTTCAGGTAGAGTCAGTTGCATGGGATCACTGCCGAAAGTTCTTAATACACACATTTTAGGGTTTTCTTAAAATGTACCAACCCCCTAATCCATGCCAAGCAAAGCCGAGGCCGCATGACATTGTTACCCGTTACCGGTCTGTCGAAGAGATGGTCTTCAACCAGGCAAGGCTAAAACAAAATCCTAAAATGTGTGTTAATAGGTTATAAACAACAATGTTTGAATGATTGTTCCCAATCATTTGATTTGCCAAAGCAAATGCCAGAATCACGCCAAGGTAACGGCCCTGCAATCCTTGTGATCGATTGATTTTGTTGAATTTAAGGGAGACACAATGGTCTAAACAAAGCATTTTGATTAATTTTAAATAACATTTTCGCTCAAGATATTGCTATAATTGAGTGACTGGGATTTTCGAGACGATAATTTTGATCGTTTCCGAGCAAAAAGTACTATGGATTTTGCATTGGCTTATAAATATTGATCATCAACTCGCATAAACCTTAGAACAATTAGATGATTTCCCTTTAAGTTATAATAGTTTATACAAGATCTCGCTACGTTTCTGTTTCAATCTAAGATATGACTCCAAAAGCCAAACACGTCTTAATCGGACTATTCGTCGTCACCCTTTCGATGACGCTCGTCTTTTTTGTCGTTTGGCTTGGTGGAAGGCAAATAAATCAGGAAACCGATGTTTATCTGGTTTATCTAACTGAATCTGTTTCCGGACTACCGGATAATGCAACTGTGAAGTACAAAGGCGTTACCATTGGGCTGGTTGAAAATATACGCATTGACCCTCATAATTCAGACCAGGTTGAACTCCGGCTGCAAATTGACAAAGGAAGTCCAATCAAAGAAGACTCAAAAGCAATCCTTACCTCTCGGGGCATAACTGGAATTCAGTACATTGAAATTACCGGTGGCAAACAAAATACTCCTATACTTTCGGCGAAAGACGGGCAAAAATATCCCGTTATAGCTACTCAAAAGTCGACACTTTCCACGGCTCAGGAGTCTTTGGGCCCTATTCTGCAAAATATCAACCTGACGATTCTAGATATTCGTAATCTGTTGCAAGGGTCTGAACACATTAATCACATTCTTGGGGATATCAGAGTAATAACCCGTGCAATAGCACAGCAACCTGAGACCATTCCCAATCTTTTCAGAGAAGTACAAATTCTTTCCAGTGAACTTAACGGTGTCGCCAGTCAAATTCAGGAACTGGTCAATACAAGCAACCAGTTCCTCGCCAACAGGGAGGGTAAAGTTGATAATCTGTTGGTTGAATCCCGAAAACTGATCAGCAACCTCAACCAAATATCCAAAGCGATAAACGAAAAGCAACTGGTGGCCGGACTGGGACAAACGTTGGAAAGTACGGATAAATTGATAACCAATATCGATTCCCAGTTAACCGAAACAAACTTTGCCGACATCATGACTGAAATGGAAACCACACTGCATGACATCCAAGATTTGGCAAACAACCTTAACAAAGTCGCCGGGGACCTGAGAACAAGAGCGTCACCATTGATACTGAGCAGACCTGATCAAGGGGTGCAGCCTAAATAGGGAAAATCAAGCGGAAGCTCAAAATTTAAAGCAATCATTTAATATGTTATTTAATAGTTTTCAACATTGTCGCAGCCGACATGATCTTATCAACGTCATTTCGGACTTGACCCGAAATCTAAACAATCGATATTGACAAGCTGGTTTTGGATGCCGAATCAAGTTCGCGTTGACACGACAACTCAAACGAAGGAATATCGAAGCTTTATATAACCGTAAATTGTTAATTACCATTTTTGTTTCGTGCATTTTACTTATGGTTGGCTGTTCAGTTCCTCCACCACCGCCAACACACTATTTTTTGCTGGAAATCCCCGTTCCTTCGGCTGAAGCACAAAATGAGTCTCCAAAACACCCGGTTTTTATAAATCTGGCAGAAATTGTCCTGATTCCTCCATACAATAGCGAGAACCTTGTCGTTAAACTGAGTGGTGGAGAAATTCAATTCTATAATTACCAAAAATGGGGAGCTCCACCCGCAACAATGATTCAGAATTACCTGAACAAAAAATTCCTGTACGCAAACCGGTTCAATGTATCCGATCGAAAAGTGCGAATCAGAAACTCGCTTCTGCTTAAACTGGAATTCCAGGAATTTGCGCATAACCGTGAAAAACAAGTTCACTCCAGCAACATGGTGGTTCTTGCCAGTTTAACCAAAAACTCTACTTCCGGTTACAATTGGTACAAATTGTACAACATCCGAGTGCCTACAAAATCGAATCAGGTCCCGGACATTATCAAAGCATTCAACACAGGTATCAAACAGCTTTCCAGCTCTTTATTAAAGGATATCGATTTATTTCTCTCCAACCGGACATTCAATTAGTCAAAAAAGCTTTCAGCATTTAGCAGCTTGCAAGTAGCTTCGATGCCGTTATTTGCAAAAAATAGCAATGGAGCGAAACGAGTTGCCCTGCCCTGAATTTACGATTCATAGTCCCTTTTATCGGGTTATTACGTTTGAAGCAGATCCTTGACATTCGCCCCGGGCTCAGATAAGCGATTATAAAACCTCAATTTTCCGATTGAATGTTCAATCCGGATCGGCTCGCGAGGCTTGGTGAACATGGGGTTTATTATAGTTTGGAAAGAACATGTGAAATAATTCGCATGAAGAAGTTAAGGGAGGTAGGCCGCCATGTTCAATTTCTTATCATTAACAACCAATGTAGGAGGTCAAGGTATGAAACTACAGGGTAATCTACTGGCACTGCTGATCAGTTTGTCGATTGCAGTCTTCTTTGGAGCGTGCAAGGCGGATTTTAACGATCCCAGGGCTGATGAATACGACGTTCAGATCATCGGTGATTCAATTTTCGATTTATCGGGGGAAATCCAGCAGGTGTTAAGAGATCTCTCGGGGAAAATGTATAAAGACAGATCCGTGAGTGGTGAAAAAATTGCGGGAATTTTAAACCAGTATGATAAAGCCATTAGCGGCCAATCAAGTCTCAAGACTGTTATCTCCAATGGTGGCGGTAACGACATTTTAAGGGGCAGTGCGGATTGTGAATCCGATCCTTTAACTACGGCATGTATCAATTTGATCGATTATGTAGCGGATCAAATGGAGATAGTACTGGAAGACATGTATGTAGATGGTGTGGATGATAACATCTGGCTCGGTTATTATTACCTCACCAATGATGAAGCACCAAAGAATGAAGCTATCGACTATTGCTTCACAAGTGTGTATCCGGGCGTGTTCGGTTCTGCAAGCTTAAACGTTTACGGTCCGGGTGGGGCGTACTTAATTGATCCCAGGTCAAATATTTCGCCATCTCACGTAAAAAGTGACGGACTTCATCCAACAGACCCGGGATCAAGCATCCTGGCAAATCTGATTTGGGACGAAATGGTTCTCCAGGATACCTATCGGTAACTGCGTATCTTAAGGCTCCATTTAAAATATTTTTAATTGTAACAGGTAGGTCTACCTCCAAAGATCAGCAACCGGCGAAGATTCATTCCAAACGATCGCTCACTCACTTTACATCAATCCTTGCCGGTCAAATAATTGAGCTGAATGGTCATCAATTCAGTTCCTGTTTGAAAGAAGCTATAGAAATAATGAAGCGCAAAATTCTGATTGTCGTTGGGGTCATCTACGTGGCCTTTATTGTAGAATTTATACTTTACCTCTCTTCAGATTCAGATTCGGAAACGCCAGTCAGAATTGAAAAAATATCACAACCTTCGGAACACAAATCTCGATCAAATCCAGCGGATGGTTCCTTGGGCAGTGCAATTACCCCTCAAAATCAATCACCATCTCTTCAGCCCGTAAAATCGAAACAAGTTATTGGTCCTGAAAATTCAGATCACGGTTCAAAACCCGAGCACTCCACCGATCAGCATGGTACCGGAACTGGTCAATATCTGGAACAGGAGAGTGTTGAATACGCTGACATTGAGGAGATCAAGAAAAAAATCTACAACATGAATATTGAGTATATCGAAGATCTGGAAAACTTGGAGCAAATAGTGCAGACGGGCGATGCCGACCAGGCTGATTTCTGGAAAGGTGATTGGCACAGTGTGGATGACTGGAAACGAAGGCACGATTCGTTTCAACTGGAAATCAATGAAAACGGATCATTTTCATTCGCAACTGAAGACCGTATCCACAAACCTTCACAGGCGTTTACCTTTGATAATGAAAAAGGGGAGTTTTATTGGGAAGAAGACTATTATGGCAAGATCATCAGCCATCGGGCCAAATTCATTACTCCCAGCACTCTTTTGATTATAAAAACCAGTGGAGTCAAGGTGAACCTCGACATCTACGAAAAAGCCGAAAACTAGCTTCAATCCTTTGATCTAATCGGTAACATTTCCATTCACCCTGATTTTAAGTTCGGGACGATCCGGATGGTCTGTCCGGATAAACAGAACATCCCTGTAAATCACAGGTTTGTTGATTTTGTTCTTAACCGTAATCAGATATTCCGTCTTTTTCCCCTTAGCTAGAGGTTTGTATGAGTAATCAAAAAAATACCCTTTTTTCGGTTTCAAACCGGTGATTTTGAAAGGGTATTTATCGATAGGACTGATAAGGGTTGTTCCCGTTAATTTATCTTTTTTAGTCCCCTTCAAATCGATGGTGAATTGACTGATGGTAACGAACTTTTCCACGGTTAAGGCAATGTCGAATTTTAACTTCGGATGATCTTTGTCGTTTGTTTCCGCAGTGATCGTACCGGTTATCGTTTCTCCTCCATACCTGTCCGTAACAACCAGCAGCGAGATTTCGCCGGATTCGTTTTCCGATAGCTGTCTTGGATATTGTTTCAACATAAAACCACAGCAGCTTTTCATCTTTTTAAGTTGAAGGGGGCCCTTGATCCAGTTTTTAAGCGTAATCTCATGTTCAACCATGTCTCCCTGCAATACTGAGGGCAAAACAATCTTTCCTTCTTTCAGAGATAAAACAGATTCGCTACGCACTGTCTTAACGGGCTGCCCCATATACATCGGACTTTTTCTTTTCTTCCTTGCTCGCGGATTGTCATTTTTTAATCCCAGTAAAACAAAAATAAGAGACAAAGCAACAATCGTTGCCAGCAGGCCAATTAATCTGCGTTTGTACCTCATCATACCTTCCTATCAAAAATGTTTCTCATCGCCGGGGAAATCGATCTTTTTCGGGACGTTAGCCAATCGGACCGGAACATGTCAAGCAATGGACGCATCAATTCACCGGTTTCGGAACCAGGGATGATTAAAACCTTCTAAAAAAAATCGTCTGATATCCTGACAGTTGGTGATTGATGGAAGTAAAAAAACCTATTTCTTTGATTTTAAAAAAGGAGGTGACTAGAAACCTATTTTAGCTTACGATTTTTACACTTGGAAAATAAGTCAACAGGAGCTTATATCATCACGCCGACACTGAACAGTTTGAAACAAACAACAAAATTGCTTGAACTACCTGTTTGATATATAATAAGAGCCCGACAAACGTACGTCTGTAAAAATTTTGTTCGACAATGACTCAGCTATCTCTTTATTTTAATTTTGTTTCGACGACGATATTCATCTCGATTATTTTTACGATCGTGTTAGGGCTCTTTCTTTTTAGGATCCCAAAGAAATCAAAATCGACCTTCCATCTAAGCCTGGCATTTCTCTTTTTTTGCGGACTGAACCTTTCCTATTTCATTGGTTTTTCTATTTACAGTCCCTGGGCGGCTTATCATGATTGGTTTGTGCTGATTTTCGCATTTTTAGGTGTCGCTCATATTATTCAGTTTCTGCTTTATTTCTCCGGAATGACGAATAGCAAGATTCCCAGAAGACTTTTGGGATTCTACTATGTTATCTCCTTTACGACGTCCATTGCCTGGTGCCTTGAGACCTTTAACAGGTACATTGTTTTTCGAGCGGAAGGTCAATTCTGGAACTTTTCAACCGGTGCCTTTGAGGGATTCGTTTCTCTTGTCGTTTTACTGGTCATCATTTCAATCCTGCCTCTGGGGATCTGGCGAGTAAGGTTGGCAGATCAAAAAATTAAAAAAAGTCTTAGCTATTTTGTGCTGGGATTTGTGCTTTTGACATTTGCACCAGCCATAGCCAACGCCCTGTATATGAATCAATTGATAACTAAGGATTCATTTCAATTGATCTATGGTGTCATAAATATTCATGGTTGGTTTGTGGTCTTCATCCTTTACCTGAATACGACAAAAGAACGGGTCAGTTTTATTGCGAAGATTTTAAGCGTTAGTTTTACAACATATATGATATTGCTGATCATCTTCAGTTATGCCCTTTTAGAACTCAGTGATCAGGCTTACTATGTCAGCAAACTGAGTAATGCCAAGCTTGCTGTTTATTCTGATGATGCCAGAACAGACGATTTAGCATACATCCACTCATCCCATAAAAAAACGGGAATTACCAAGCTTCTTTACAGCAAAAAAACAGCAGATCCTGACTTTTCAACATCAAAAACGTCAAGTCAACCTATCAATTTCAAAAATGAAGACCCAAATTATACAGACTATTTTATCAGGCAAAACGAGACAAGAACCTATAATTATTATGCGTTGTTTTATCATGACAAAACCAAAGACGTAACTTATGAAGTTGGTTTTGATTATCTGACTTATCGCCGGTACATCCACGACACTTGCCTTTACATCCTGTATCTACTTGTCTTGGTCTTAATTGTATTGATAATCGGACAACCGCTGTTCATGAAAGGATCACTCACTCGGCCGATCAATAGCATAATCGCAGGACTTAAAGAGGCTACCATAGGGAACTATAAAAAAATTCCGGCAAATGATGCAGAGGACGAAATAGGTTACATGGCTCGCAGCTTCAATGAAATGGTTAGTACTATTGCAGCCTCCAAAAAACAGATAACCGAATACACCCAGAATCTGGAAAACATGGTACAGGAACGCACTGAATCGCTGCGAAAAGCTCAGCAGGACCTAATAACAGCAGCCAGAAGATCGGGAATGGCTGATATTGCCAGCAATGTTCTCCACAACGTCGGCAATGTGCTGAACTCGGTTAATATCAATGCGGACACTCTCAGGGATATTGCCGGTAACATTAATGTGGAAGGCATGAACAAGGCAAACAAACTGTTTGCTGAAAACAGGCATGATCCTGAGTTTTTTAAGAATCCCGAGAGTAAAGGGCAGAAGATGGTCGAATTCTATGCCTTGCTCTGCAATTCGGTGATCGACGCAAAAGAGGAAATGCAATTGACCCTGGATCGACTTGAGGACCAGATCAAGGTTATTAAAGAAGTCATATCAGCCCAACAACAGTACGCTTCCGGACCTGCTTTTCAGGAGAGAATTAACCTGACAACTGCCATTGAACAGATGCTGTTGATTCAAAAAGATTCTATTTCAAAGCATAAAATAAAGATTATCAATGAGATCAATGAAGTTCCTGAGATCAGTGGTCACAGCATTAAATTGTTACACATTTTGATCAACCTGTATCTTAACGCCAAGGATGCCGTACTGAAAAACGATCCTGACCAGAGACTAATTACTTTGCAAACTCGACATCAGAACAACAAAGTCATCTTATCCTTTTCTGATAATGGAACCGGCTTTGATGACAGTTTAAAAACAAAAATCTTTCAGCATGGATATTCGACAAAAGAAGAGGGTAGAGGATTTGGGTTACACTCCTGCGCCAACGATATCCGGGAAATGAATGGAAGCATTGCCGCTGAAAGTAAAGGAATAAACCAGGGAGCAACGTTTACCCTTACTTTTAATCTTGAAAACAGTTGAATAAAAAACCTGTTTAAAGCAACGTTCAGGTTTAGTACAATTGGATTTATGAATCCAAAAAATTGAAATTGAAGACTTTGATAATGGATCATCCAATTGAAATTAGCCCTGCCAAAATCGAACAGTTGGCGTCTTGACCTCTGTTTCATCTGCAACAAGCCTCTTACAGAAGCCATTACCTTTCCGGAAGACGGTGTCAGTTTTTGCAAAAGTTGTTTTCGCACTGCTCCTTGTTCCAGCTGCTTCTTACCTTGCGGACCCAAACATCGCAAACTGACAGATGGCAGAATCATTTGCAATACTTGCCATTCCATTGCTTTGATTACCCCTCGGCAATTGATTCCCATGTACGAATTGACACTTAAATTCTTTAAACGAAAACTCAAAATGAAGCTTAAGGAACATCCCAGGTTAAAAGTTGTCGATACAAGGTATTTGCAGACACTGGGTTGTCCTAACGGCACTTGGGGGTTGTACCTAAGAAAGCCCGGAGAAGAAGCTATCTATATTCTGAATGGAATTCCCTCCGACCAGTCTCTGATCACCCTGGCTCATGAGTTGACCCACTACTGGCAAAGACTGAACTGTCCTCCGAATCAATCCCTTGAACTAATAGAAGGCTTCGCCGTTTGGGTGGCTTACAAGCTTGCTTCATATAAAAACCTGGAAAGAGCCATGCTGGGTATGAGAAGAAACATCGCTGAGCCGTATTTCACCGGTTTGAGGAAAATGCTTTTCCTTGAATAAAAACTGGGCACCAAGGGTACCGTTAAACTGGCAAAACAGGCTTTGTCACTCTAAGCTCAAAGTCTATAAATATAGCGGATAATTCAAACAATCAGTTATTTTTCAATACTAGTAAATCTTTTTAATCCAGATAGTTATAATCAGCTGGACTGAGATACCTCTTTTGCATTGCCTACCGGTCTTCATTTTTCCAACCCTTTATGGCTATGATTATATAAGGTTTTGGATAGAAAAAAACCATGATTACATCAAGGCGGTAACAAAGAATTTGTTCAATGACCAGCGTTTTTCTGCTACCATGGATTTCGATAAACAGGTCTTATTTTTTACTTCGCAAATCCATCATTGATTGTTGTAACAAGATTCCTATGATTAAAAATGAGTCGCATGTTTCGCTGGAGACTTTTAACCTGAAACTGCTCATCAGAACGTTTTTGATTTTTTTCCTTCCATCAGCAGCATTGATCGGCGTAACCATCACTCTGGTGTATTACAATGATATCCAATTCGAAAGAAAAATAATTGAAAACAGGGAAAAGAATGTCATCAATCTTGGGCTGGCAACCCTAAAATTGGACATTAAATCGATAGTATCCGATCTTACTATTCTCTCCGATCATTTTGAACGCAAATGGACACCCGACAATAAAGTTCTCAAAAGAGAAGAGCTGGAATTGACGTACCTGTCTTTTTCCAATAGAAAACAGTCCTATGACCAAATTAGGTATCTTAATGAATTTGGAATGGAAGTAGTGCGAATCAATTTTAATGAAGGAAATCCCTCTATCGTTCCTCAAAAACAACTGCAAAACAAAGCAAATCGCTACTATTTTCGTGATGCATTTAAAATTAAAAAGGGTGAAGTTTACATCTCCCCGTTCGATTTAAACATAGAACGGGGCAAAATAGAGCGTCCCATTTCTGATAAGATCGATCCCAGAAATCCGGTGTTTAACAATATTTGGAGAATTGGAAAAAACAACCGCTATGCCAAACCCATGATCCGATTTGCCACTCCCGTTTTTGATCATTCCGGTCATAGCAAGGGAATCGTGCTGATCAACTATTTCGGTGCCCGGATCTTAAATAATTATGAAACTACAACCATTAGCTCCCATGGAAGATGCTTACTTTTAAATGCTGACGGTTACTGGCTAAAAGGTCCAACGCGTCAAAAGGAATGGGGGTTTATGGAAGAATTATTCGATGGGGATATCCATACATTTAAATCTGAATTTCCAGAAGCCTGGCAACAGGTTAATCGGAAAGAATCGGGACAGTTTTATACAAAAAAGGGGTTGTTCACCCATAAAACAGTCTATCTGTTGGAAAAAGGTCAGGTGTCCAGCAGCGGATCAGGCAAAGCGTTTGATGCCAGTAACAGAACCATTGATGAGAAAGCCTATTCCTGGAAAATACTGACCTTTGTACCCTCCAGTGTTTTTTCCAATACTGAAAAGACTGTCAGGAGAAATTATGCTCTCGTTTTTGTCGTATTGATTCTTTTGCTTCTTGTATTTTCATGGTTTTGGACTACATCGAAAAAACATGAACAGGTAAAGAAGCAATATGGTACCCTGCTGAAGGTGATAGCGCAGCCTATTTATTCATTGGATCACAAAGGCAATTTTGTCTTCATTAATTCGGTATTTGCCAAACAACTGCAAGGCAAACCCAAGAATATAGCTGGGAAAAAACTTACTGATTTCTTTGAGAAAGAGTCAGCTAAAAAACACTTAAAAAGTATTCAGGAAGCCATAAACAAATCAACCCTGATATCACTGGCAAGTGAATTGGAAATCAACAATCAAAAGCGCTGGTTTGATATTCGTATTCAACCATACAGGGATAAGGACAAAGAACGAGATGAAGCACTGGTTATTTTGACTGATATTACGGACAGAAAAACCACTGAAAGAAAACTTGAACAAATCCAAAACGATCTGATCGAAAAAGCGCATAAAGCCGGTATGGCAGAAATTGCAACAGACACCTTGCATAATGTTGGAAACATCCTTAACAGCGTTAAAACCTCTACTCATGTCGTAAAGGAAATTGTAAGAACCAGTCCGTTGTTATCTTATTCCAAAGCTTGTGAACTGATGAGGGAAAACACTGATAACCTGGCAGCATTTATTCATAAATTCCCTCAAGGCAAAATACTGTTTGATTATTTATTGATCCTTGAAGACGAATTTCGAAAATCTTTTGACGAGATTAACCAAAACATCGATCAACAAAACGAAAAAATAGAAATCATTTCGGACATCATTATTTACCAGCAGAGATATGCCGGAACGGAATTCTTGAAGGTAGATTTGAAAATGGAAGAGGTTATTGATGAATCATTGGATTTAGTCTCCGAATTCAACAGTCATAAAGGCATTGTGGTAGAAAAAAACCTAAATGATGTCCCTGAAATCAAAATGCCCAAGACTAAATTGATTCACACCCTGGTCAATATCTTTAGGAATGCAGGTTACTCTTTGGCAGAATCAGACGAAGATTCGAAGATAATAAAAGTGAACCTGGAAAGAATTGATGATAAAATCATTCTCAAAATCGCTGACAATGGAATTGGAATAGAAAAGAAAAATCTGGAAAAGATTTTCAGCCACGGTTTCACCACAAGAAAACATGGATCAGGGTTTGGGCTTCATAGCTGCGCCACTTATTTGCAGGACATGGGGGCTGAAATTGAAGCCTTTAGTGAAGGTCCCGGAAAAGGAGCAACCTTTGAAATCCGATTTCATTTACCCACGTAGGGCCGCCCTGCTGCCTGTCTCATCAAAACAAATCCACGATTTCAGAAAGATAATCCCCACCCAAAATCAGGTACTCATTTTCGTAATTAGGCAATTTCCCGGGCAGTATCTCCGGACTGCAGAAGATTTTTTGAATGGGCAACGAGATTTTAATGATTGTATCGCCAAATTCGCTGGCTCTCTCTTTGGAGCTGGAATAGCTGTTCACACAATTGTTCCTGATAATCAACTTTCGTTTGCCTAGCTCTTCAACCACCTGCAACTCCGAATGGAGATTATTAATTCCCCGGTACAACATAAGTTTGTTTTGTGGAGGTCCAAAACGGTTCCAATAATACTGGCTGTATTCGTATAGCAAATCGAACTGGGCATAGATGGAATTGCTGTGAAATCTCCGGTGCATCCTTTCCGAGAGATAGCGTAGATATGGAGCATCAGTAATACTCCCCAGCTTTTTTTTGTGAAATAACGCTTTCAAACCAAACCTGCTCTCTACCCAGCCTTTAACCACTGCTCCTTCCGGTCGGTTCGAATCAAAAAACCACCCTCGAAGCATTCTTAGGTAGCTGATGGGTCGTTGGATCTTCTCTTGGATTTCCACATCCACATCCAGTTCAAACATCACCCGCATGTGCTCCATAAACAGCAACGGTGCATCCTTTTCATCATATTTGTCCATGGTACTGAATAACTGATGATTCATCTGCCTGACACCATTGATTGAAATGGGTAATGGATTCTGATTAAAAGCCGGTGAAGCGAAATAGGATGTCGGACACCCAACAAGGTTAAGACTGGTGATGTGATTCTGGTTCATGTCGCAAAACTAACAATGTGTAGGATATGTTACACAGGTTCATCAAATTCTAAAAAGAAAAAATGTAGTAAAAACAAACTATTATCATCAAATTTCATCCTGGTCCTTCCTTTGCTGAATAGGTCTACCTAATAGATTAACGGAATATACCAAACTTGAAGCCTGGAGGAACAAAATGGTTTGCGATTCAACTTACAGTAGACATTTCGATAAAAGTTCGTTGGACAATCACCCGTGCTTTTCAGAGAAAGCTCAGCAATATTTCTCCAGGATTCACCTCCCGGTGGCAGCAAAATGTAATATTCAATGCAACTATTGTAATCGTAAATACGATTGCACAAATGAGAGCAGACCGGGCGTTACCAGCAAATTACTGAAACCTGAAGAGGCTCTTCAGACAGCACTTTCATATGCCGGTGAGCATAAAGAATTAGCAGTGATAGGTATTGCAGGACCGGGAGATCCTCTTGCCAACCCGGAAAAAACATTTGAAACCTTTCGTTTGATTAAGGAAAAATTACCGGATCTAAAGCTCTGTCTGTCTACTAACGGATTAAAACTACTTGAAAGCACCAATCAAATTGTCGAATTGGGCATCGATCATGTGACCGTCACTGTGAACACGTTCAATCCGGAAACAGCAGCTAAAATCTACCAATGGGTTCGATTAGAAAACACCAGAGTCAGCAATCTAGATTCAATGGCAGAATTTCTGGACCTTCAGCAACGAGGCATCAAGCTGCTGATCAACGCCGGGATTATCGTTAAAATTAACTCACTTCTGATTCCCGGAATAAATGACAAAGAACTGAAAAGTATTTCCAAGCGCCTGAAGCTGATGGGTGCAGCAATTCACAACATTTTGCCGCTTATCTCCAAACCCGAACACGGGACTGTTTTCTCTCAAGATGGACAGGTTGAACCAACGCCGAACCAGCTGGAAGAGGTTAGAAAATCATGCAGCAACATGAAGCAGATGGCTCATTGCAGACAGTGCAGGGCAGATGCAGCAGGCAAGCTGAACGACGAAGATCGGTTGAAAGGAGAGAAACAGATAAGCAGGGATTTCGGATTTAAGGCAAGAAGCGACTGGCGCAATCTTTCTTTAAATCTTATGCACCACCAGGAAATGAAATCCCTGCTGGAGGAGAATGCTGATAGCACTGCCAAGGGACAAGGCAAAATTGCTGTTTGCACAACCGGTTCAGGCATTGTTGATTTGCCAATCAAACAGGCAAAAGAAACACATATTTATGAAGTCATCGACGATCGGGCGGTGTTACTGAACATCAGACGGTTTAACAGAAACCTGAGCAACGAGGAATTGATTGAAGGTCTTAAAGGATGTGATGCCGTGTTGAGCACCAAAATCGGTTATCGGCTTTATCAGGAGCTTGAGCGCAACAAGATCATTCCAATTGCTGATCTTTCCGGATTGCCCGTTGATGGGGCTGTTAAGACAGCCGCGCATCGCCTTGCAAATAATAAAGTGGATACCAAGAATTTGGGAAATGAAAAGTTAGTCAGGGGAGCATTGAGTTAACAAACTTTGGTGGATCAAGCGAAACGGATCCACCAATCTGCATTGCGACGCGTTTTAACAGCTTGATACATTCGGTAGAATTTACAAGGTGATATATCAATATAAATCCGCAATTTCTCCCACGAATACGATCACGTGTGCGTTCACGAGCACGAATAAATGGCTAGAACTGACTGTTATAACCAATTGCCAAATTAAACAAAAACACATCATGAAACCAACAATTATAGACACGACCCTGAGAGACGGAGAACAGACTCCTGGCGTTTTATTTTCTCTAAAAGAAAAAATCAAAATAGCCTTACTGTTGGATAAAGCCGGAGTCCATGCAATTGAAGCCGGAACCCCGGTTAACGGGAAATGTGAGCAGGAAGCTATCAAAGAAATCCTAAAACTCAATCTAAACGCGGACATCATCACCTGGAACAGGGCTGTAATGAAAGATATTGAATGTTCTCTGGAGACAGGGGCGGATATTATACATATCTCCCTTCCCGTGTCTGATCTGATGATTGAGGATAAGCTGGGTAAAACCAAGCAGTGGGTCCTGGAGAAATTGTCAGCAATCAGCTCAATCATTCAAAAAGAGAAAGTAGCATTTTCAATCGGCGCAGAGGACGCAACTCGTGCAGATAAACATTTCTTGCTGGACTATGCTTTACTTGCGCACGAAGCAGGGGCTTGTCGGTTGAGATTATGTGATACCGTGGGTATCGCTGATCCGTTTTCCGTTCTGGATTTGATTGACAGGTTAAATGTACTGGATCTCGATTTGGAGTTTCATGGTCACAACGACCTGGGTATGGCCACAGCCAACGCCCTGGCAGCAGTTAAAGCCGGTGCCGAAGCGATAGACACAACGGTCATGGGACTGGGTGAAAGGGCTGGAAACACGCCGCTTGAGGAAATAGCCATGGCGTTAAGAGTCAACATGGGGACAGACGCAGGCGTCAAGCCGGAATTCATGAAAATCCTGGCCAAGACCGTATCGGCAGCGGCCAGACGACCCATTTCCCGAGGGAAAAGTGTTGTTGGCGATGACATCTTTGCTCACGAATCGGGAATTCACATTGATGGAATGACTAAAAATCCGGTTACTTATGAACCCTACAACCCCAAGCTAGTCGGAGCGATTCGTAAATTTGTCATTGGAAAACATTCGGGCCCAAAAGCAGTCCTGCAGAAAATTGAAGAGCTAAGGTGTTGCTCCGATTCCGAGTCCATGCGTTGGGCTGTGCCGAAGATTCGTAAAATCGCGGCGATTCAAAAAGGTGGCATCTCTGATGAGCAGATCTTGGGAATAATAGCGCCACATTAATACGATTTCATTTCAATATGAAGCTTTTTTATCCTGTAACCAATCTGACGCGGTGTCTGGTTCAACAGGCGGGCTGCTTTTGCCTGCACCCACCCGGAACGTTCCAGGGCCGCAATCACACGCTCCCTCTCATTTTCTATCATCATAAGATCGTCGTCATTGCTGATTGTATTTGCAGACTCTTTTTTCCTGGTAATCAGGTGATTGAAGCATCGTCCTTTGGTACAGGGAAGATTGGCACCTCTAAGCACATAGTCATGACTTGTTACCGCCGCTCGATGCACACAGTTCTCCAACTCTCTCACATTACCAGGTAGAGCACATTGTGAGACAATACTCATAAATTCCTCGTCAGTCGAAAGAGGATGCCCGCACTCTTTGCTTAAATTCTCAAGGAAAAAGTCAACAAGCAAAGGGATATCTTCCCGGCGTTCCCTTAAGGGAGGGAGATAGATCGGCATCACGTTTAACCGGTAAAACAGATCCTCACGAAACCTTCCTTCGGCAACGGCCAGTTCCAGATCCACATTGGTAGCGGTTATAATTCGCACGTCGACTGTAATGACTTCATCTCCGCCCAGTCTTTCAAACTGACTCTCCTGCAACACCCTGAGTAGCTTGGCCTGAAAGGAAAGAGACGTATCACCGATCTCATCTAAAAACAAGGTGCCGCCATCTGCCAGTTCAAATCGACCAGGACGCTGTTTAACAGCACCGGTAAATGCTCCTTTCTCATGTCCAAATAGTTCGCTTTCCAAAAGATTATCCGGCAATGCTGCGCAGTTTAATTTGATGAATGGTCCGCTGCTGCGCATGCTTTCATAATGAATCGCCTTGGTAATAAGCTCTTTCCCTGTCCCCGATTCTCCCCGGATCAACACGGTCGTATTCCATCTTGCCACCTGACTCACAGTTTCAAACACATCCAGCATAACTTTGCTGATTCCTACCATATTGGAAGGTCGATACTTACTCTTCAATTTTCTTTGCAAACTATGTTTTTCATCGACAATGGCTTTTTTCTCTTTTTCAACCTTCATCAGCCGGATAATCAGACTGCCCGCTAAATTGGCAAAAAGAGTCAGTATTTTCTCATGATCATCCAACCTGGATTTTTGAGACGATTCCAGGGTCACTGTCAGTACACCCAGTATTCTATCCTGAATCAGAATGGGAACTCCCAGAAAAGCAGAGCTTGGATCATACACATCAATCCGATGTAAAAAACGAGGATCGTTCTCTATCACTTTGATAGCCAGGGATTTTCTGGTTTTTAAAATCAATCCAATGATACCTTCCCCTTTGCGGTAACGTGTTTCATCCAGCTTTTTCCTTTCGATTCCAAGAGCAGCCTCAACCAATAGGTCACCGGTTTCAGGATCCAACAAACTAATCATGCCATGATGATAATCTAGCATATCATCCAGGACCTCTAAAATATCCATCAGGGCTTCCCTGGGAGATCTGTCCTGTCCTAAAATCTGGGATACTTTGTAGACAGTTTGCAGGGCTGCAGCGTTCAAATCCTTCATGCAGTCTCCACTGGAAAATAGAGTGTTATTTTGGCTCCACCCATGGTCGATTCGGACAACTCCACATTACCATGAATACTGTTTATCAATTGATGAAGTACGGTCAGGGAAAGTCCGGAATGATTTTGTTTGGATGTATAAAAAGGTTCAAATATCTTGTATCTTTCGTTTTGACCGATACCAGGACCACTATCTTCAACTGTTAAAAGCATGCAGTCCGAACCTTTGGAAAACGTAACTTTCACACGGACATCTTTGCCGGATTCGCACATTGATTCAAACGCATTATCTATCAGTATTTTCAGTATCAACTGCATGATTTCGTACGGCAGGGGAAAGCATGAATCTTTGTCTATATCGGTGGCCGATACTCCAATTAACGACTCTTGAAATTGTTTAAAATAGAGAACCCTGATGGCATCGACCAGTTCAGATGATCCGGTCCATTCATTTGAAGAGGGTTGAGTTTGTGGAATAATGCGAAACTTGTTTAGCTCCTTTTCCAGAAACTCCAGTTCTTCTCGCATCAGCAATACAGCCTGTTCCACCTTGTCAAAACGGTTATTGTTTACCGCAGCTTGAACCCTTGAAATGGCAGCTTTCGAAATATTAAGAGGCTTTTGCAGGTGATAAATAAAGCCGTTAATGAACTCGCCTTGAATCATGTTTCTTTCGATTCGCGAGGCCAGCAGAGCCTTTTGTCTGACCAGGTTTTCACGATTGGTTTTTTCATTTGCTGTAATGTCAGACAGGGTGATCAGATAGCTTGTTTTTTTATCGCTTTCCGGCAACAGGTATTTAGCGGGAATTTCTTCATGTTTCATTAGAAATATTCTTTCCGTGCCGTTTGGCCACTGTAACTTTAATTTTTGCGATGTATTGTTTTTACGGCTCCTGATGAAAAGTAATATCTGGCTGGATATCTTGTTCCTGGCTCCTTCTCCATAATCGCTGATCAAGGTTTTGGCGGCCAGGTTATCCAATATCCATTCCCCATTTTCATCCAGGATCATGATCATACTGGGATTCAGGTTGATCACTTTTTCCAGGAATTGCGATTGACGCCGTATGTTATTTTCGAGCTTTTTTCTTTCTGTAATGTTATGAAGCGTATAGACAAAATGTGATATCTCCCCCGTTGGTTTTACAATCGGAACGACTGACGCCTGAACGTCATAATTATTTCCGTCATTGCTGCAAAGCGAGAGTTCTCCCCGCCAATCACAGCCTTTTCCAATGGCAGTTTTCATATTATCAACCTTGTTCAAAACCTCGGCAGACCAGAAGATATCATGATTTTGACCAATAAGCTTGGGACCGGCAATCCCAACCAGTTTTTCAAATGAGGGGTTGACCATTCTAATAATGCCATTCGCTGAAGCAATGCTGATGGCATCTTCAGTATTGCACAGCGCCATTTCCAGTTGTTTCTGCTCATTGTTCTGCGCATTGCATACCTCAAGCAACTGTCCGTTTTGCGCTTCAACAATATCCAAAAAATCCAGGATCTGCTCCTTTAGCAAATCAGTTGCCGGGTTTGCAGGCTCCCAGGCTCGAATAGCGAATCGTGTGGAACTAAAACTTTCCAGACTGGTGAAAGTGGACATGGACCTCCTCATAATAATTTAAAAAGCCGGAACATATAATTATCGGAAACCTTCTGCAGAAAACATTCCGTTGGATTGCACCTTAGACGGTATAATATGCAAGGCTGTGATTCGAGAATCTAACGGTAGGGCGGGGCTACGACCCCGCCGACAGGTTTAAACAAATCTCAAATCAAAAATATCACGCTCAGATCCCCATTTTTCCACAAATCCCCCTTTCATATTTTAATTCTTGCTCCCAACCAATCCCCCGGCGGCCACGCTGAATTTGCGAGGCTCGCAGCAAAGAACCTCCCTACCGGTTTGCACTCGAATCATTCGAGAATTCTCACTGGTGATTTTATGACAATTTTGACAAAACCACCCAAACTCTTAATACCAATGGCAATTTTGTCATTCGCATTTTCACGACCCACTGGCTACAAATTGTCAGGAATCCGACAAAATGTTCAGGCTCCGACATGGCCTGGTCTGATTAATTATCTCTTTCAAACCGGATACTCGCTATTAAACTCCGGTTGATGGGATGTTATACCTTATCCCCTTTCATAAGAACCACACTGGTACACAATCTGCTGATTCGGATAACAAAAACTCGAACAAGGAAAGACCATGATTACTCGACCAATGTTAAAAACCGGACTGCTTGCCTTAATCTTGTTATCCACATCGGGACTTTTACTGGCAGCAGCAAAAAACAGCCTGCTGGTTTTTGCTGCTGCATCCACAACCAACGTCATGCTGGATGCCACGGCTGAATTTGAAGAGATTCATGGAATCAGCGTCACGACTTCATTTGCTGCATCCTCAACACTTGCCAGACAAATCGAACAAGGTGCACCGGCAGATCTCTACATATCAGCCAATTTGAAGTGGATGGATTATCTTGAAAAAAAGAATCTGATCAAACCTTCAACAAAAGAAATACTCTTCACCAATACCCTGGTTCTGATCTCGTCGTCGCAAAATCCGATCAATGCAGATATCGACGCATCCCTTGATTTGAACGCGATGCTGGGAGAGGGATATCTGGCTATGGCCAACCCTGATCACACACCAGTGGGAATGTATGCAAAAAAATCGTTACAAAACCTCGGAATGTGGTCCGGACTGGTCTCCAAAATCGCGCGAACTAAGGATGTTCGGGCAGCATTAATGCTGGTTGAACGACACGAAGTCCCTTTTGGAATCGTTTATCAGACAGATGCTTTTATTTCCCAAAAGGTCAATATCGTAGGGTATTTTCCTAAGACCAGTCATCCGCCCATTGTATATCTTTGTGCTTTGGTTAATAAAAGAGAACGGAAGGAATCAAAACAGTTTCTGTCTTTTTTAAAATCAACCCGGGCAAAAGACATCTTTAAAAAACACGGATTTGACACAAATTTACCATGAACTGGCTGACTCCATTGGAATTACAAGCATTGTTTTTAAGTTTGAAGGTATCCCTGGTGTCAGTTGGTTTTAGCCTTCCCTTAGGAGTTTTTCTGGCCTGGGTACTGAATCGATATGAGTTTGCAGGAAAATCCCTTTTAAACGGATTGGTTCATTTGCCTTTGGTTATTCCCCCGGTAGTAACTGGCTATTTACTCCTGTTGCTACTGGGAAGAAATGGCGTTCTGGGAAAAATCCTTTACAACTGGTTGGGAATCACCCTGACCTTTAACTGGAAAGGCGCTGCACTGGCTTCCGGAATCATTGCGTTTCCGCTTCTGGTCAGGGCAGTTCGGATTTCCCTGGAAAGCATGGACAGGGGTTTGGAAGCGGCAGCAAAGACATTGGGGGCGGGCTCCTTCAGGGTGTTTTTTACTGTAACAATACCATTGATTGTCCCGGGTATTGTATCCGGTGCCATGATGGCTTTTGCCAGAAGTATTAGCGAGTTTGGGGCAACTATCACCTTTGCTTCAAATATTCCCGGACAAACCAATACACTGCCCTTAACTTTGTATAACCTGATTCAAACACCAGAGGGAGAAGCAGGTGCCATGAGACTTTGTCTAATCTCAATAGCAACAGCTATGCTGGCCCTGCTTGTTTCCGAATACAGCACAAAAATATATCGCTCGAAATTAAAAGGTTAAGCCATGTTACAAGCCACATTGCATAAGAAATTAGCAGCGAACGATATTCGGGTAAATTTTTCAGTCAAAGGAAACGGCATTCTGGCACTGTACGGTCCTTCCGGATCAGGTAAAACAAGTGTTATTAACATGCTGGCCGGATTGCTCAAACCTTCTTCCGGGAAGATTATTTTCAACGGCGAGTGGATCTATAATTCCTATCTCAAGATCGATATACCCTCTGAAAAAAGACGCTTTGGTTACGTATTTCAGGAAGGACGACTCTTTCCCCATTTTTCAGTAAGAACCAACCTTAATTATGGTAGAAAACTGGTCCGCAATGACCGGAGAAAAATCTGCTTTGATGAAGTGATCCATTTACTGAGAATTGAAAAGCTGCTGCATCGCTTTCCTGGAAAACTGTCCGGTGGAGAAAAACAACGGGTGGCCATTGGCAGAGCACTGTTAATGAGTCCAAATCTGCTATTAATGGATGAGCCCTTGGCATCACTGGATTTAAAAATGAAACAGGAGCTCTTGCCCTTTATTTCAGAGATTTCAAAAACCATGTCTGTACCTATCATCTATGTCAGCCACTCTCTGGAAGAGATCAGACAACTGACCGATGATATTCTCATCGTTAAAAACGGACTTGCGGTAAAGAAAAGAACTATAAATGAAACCGGAGCAATGCCCTTGCCAGCTGCCTCTTTTGATTTGGTTGGGTAGTCAATACCTCACTCTACCACCATACCATACTCAAATTAATGCAAAGATTTGATTGAGTCTGCGGACAAACGGTAGGGCGGGGCTACGACCCCGCCGACAGGCTGAAATAAATTTCCATTCAAAGATACCGTGATCAGATCCCTATTTCTCAATAAAAACGCCTTTCATTTTAATATTTCTTCTCCCAATCAAATCCCCCGGCGGCCACGTAGGGCCGCCCTACCGCTAGTCCCAGAAACAATTAGAATTTTACCTAAACTAGACACTTTTGGAACTGAGGCTCCACGAACCAATTTAAATGCGACGTTTTGATTGAGTCTGCGGACAAACGGTAGGGCGGGGCTACGACCCCGCCGACAGGTTATATCAATACTCAAAGCAATTTACATCCAATAAACTTGCATTTTATCGAAGATCCGTCTTTTCCTT
>JANQGZ010000087.1:0-56629 GCA_028282825.1 SAR324 cluster bacterium | reverse complement strand
GGTTATCGGTTATCGGTTATCGGTTATCGGTTATCGGTTATCGGTTATCGGTTATCGGTTATCGGTTATCGGTTATCGGTTATCGGTTAAACGATTGGTGTGTTCCCTGTACAATTAAGGCAAGATCTTTTGCAGCGAAATATGAAAATAAATCAAATGGTTGCGAAAGAGGCCCTTTCACATCTGACCGAAACGGATAGCCGATAATTTTCCCTTATTCCTGTTCCATGCTGATCACGTTTTTAGGGCAAACAAAGGCGCAGATCCCGCAGCCTTTGCAGTAATCATAGTCAATTTCGACATTTCCGCTTTCCATGTTTCTAGTGATGCAGAGGTCCGGGCAGAACATGATACACAAATCACAATTGTTGCATTTTACAGTGACCAGGCATTCCCGGGCGATTTGTTGCGCTGTTGCTGAATCCGGGATCTTTTTATCACTAACCCAGGTACTCGATTTAATAACAAAGTTTTTGCAGCATTGCGAAGAGTCGTTCATCTGTCACTAGTCCTTTAGTTGATTTAAAAAATCGATGACTCCCCTGGCAGTCCTCTTACCGCTGGCCATTGCTTCTACAACTGTTGAAGCACCATTGGCAAAATCACCCGTTGTAAAAAGGCCTGGAAGTTTTTTAAACGATTTCATATCACTTAACTGGCTTTTAGAATTCCAATCCGGTGTTACCGGCAATCCTTTAAAAATCTGTTCGAAATCTGCGATTTGTCCTACAGCTGAAATAATTGTGTCCGCTGGGATATCGAATTCAGAGTCGGCGCAAACCATTGGTTTTAAGCGATCTGATTTAGGATCTTCTACCAACATGGTTCGAATGCACCTTAATCCCTTAACTATTCCGTTATGAGTAATGACTTCTAAAGGAGAGGTCAGAAATTCAAAATCAACCCCTTCTTTGATTGCTTCAGCGACCTCAGCCGGCTCAGCCGGCATCTCTGCTTGTCCCCTTCGATATACAATTTTCACCGATTCCATGCCCATTTTTTTAGCCTTTCTGGCTGTATCTATCGCTGCATTGCCGCCTCCCACCACCAGGATTTTTCTTCCCAGGTCCATTGTTTCCCCGTCAAAAATCT
Source organism: SAR324 cluster bacterium (assembly GCA_028282825.1). Classification (GTDB taxonomy): domain Bacteria; phylum SAR324; class SAR324; order XYD2-FULL-50-16; family XYD2-FULL-50-16; genus JAHJTV01. The sequence continues at coordinate 55,537 of JANQGZ010000087.1, read as the reverse complement.
TGTTAAGAAACGTCAGGCAGTCCAGTAAACCAGTTGCAACGGATTCGTTAGCGATATGCATGTCGGAACCAATCGTTGTTCCGGTTGCAATGATCACAGCTTTAGCTCCTTTATCCATCAACTCCCGGGCAGTAATATCATCACCAAATCGAATATCAGTATGAATAACAACTCCTAGGGATTCCAATTTATCGATCTCTTTGATCAACACACTACGAGGCAGTCTGAAGTCCGGAATTGCCCACTGCAGCATTCCTCCCGGTTCTGAATGCGATTCATACATTTCCACCTGGCAACCGGCAATAGCTAACTCAAAGGCAGCGGTCAAGCCGGCAGGTCCTGAACCGATAATAGCGACTTTTATTCCGTTACCAGGCTTGAGAACGTTGGGTGGTTTTATCAAGTCATAATTCTCTGCAACAAATAACTTTAACGCCCTGATTGGTACCGGATTGCTAAGTGATCCTTTAATGCAGGCGCTCTCACAAGGTCTATGGCAGACGTATCCGCAAATTAGCGGAAATGGATTTGTCTTACAAATCACTTGCAAAGCGTCCTGAAACTGTCCCAGGGCAATTAGTCGAACGTATTCTCTAACATCCTGGTTGATGGGGCAGGCCAGTTGGCAGGGTGGAGCTGTTGTTTCCAGATTGGAGACTATAGACGTTTCACTCTTGTTTTTGGTGTAAACCAATCCACAAAGGCTCTCTTCATCTTTTCTAAGCCCAACCATCGGCTCGGCTGGACAGGCACGGTAGCAAACAGAACAGCTGTTGCATTTTTGCTGATTTACCAGGGGCTTGTGGGTTCTACCTTCAACACTCATTGTATAGTTTCTCCAAGCCTTCCACCCAGGTGTAAGGCTTTTAAATTCATTTCCAGCAGTCGTGGTGGCAATTCAGCCCGCATTATGTTCTCCAGTGAATTTGTATCCACTAAACCAAGCTGTGCATTCATCGCACCCAGGAAAGCGATGTTAACGACTTGTTTATTGTCCAATTCCTTCAGCACTTGATTCGTGATGTCCACGCCAATTTGTCGAAAGGAATTGTCAGCCTCGGGACAAAACCGGGATTGATCAAACAGAGCGATACCCGAACCAGATTTGACAAGTGCTTGATTTGATAAATAGGCACTTTGAGTAAAAGCAACCAGTATATCGATTTCCATAATATGAGGAAAAAGAATATGTTGATCAGATATCACAATGTCTGCCCTGGTTAGGCCGCCTCGTGCCTGAGAGCCATATGCATTCGCCCCGGACACCCATTTACCTTCCGATATCGCTGCTTTGCCCAGGATGATTCCCGCAAAGACAACGCCATCTCCTCCAAGACCACTCAAACGTATTTGTTTAATAGTCGCCATTCCTCCACTCACCTGTAACTATTTTATCTGCCCGTTCATCCTCATCCATCAAATCAGCTTCCTCTCGGCTCACGCAACGCGTCATCAAAGACTCCAACATGGGTTCAACCGATTTGACGGCATTTCTCCTGCCATATTGGGTTTGGCAGGGAGACAACACTTCTATAAACGAAAACCCTTTGAATTCAAGACATGTAGTAATGGCTTCAATCAAGAGGTAGGGCTGTGTCACGGCAAATCTTGCAGCATACCCTGCTCCTGCCCCCAAAACCAGGTTTATAAGATCAAATGGTTTGTATGGATTGCCTTGTTTGGTTGTGGAACTGATGGTTCCCAGTGGAGAGGTTGAAGCCGCCTGCCCGCCTGTCATTCCATAAATCATATTATTGGCACAGATAACGGTTATATCGAGACCTCTTCTTGCCGCATGAATCAAGTGATTTCCACCTATGGAAGTCAAATCGCCATCACCACTGATCACAACCGTCTTCAAATCCGGATTGAATAATTTGGCTCCTGTTGCAAAAGCCAGCGCTCTTCCATGGAGAGTGTGCAAGGTATCAGCTTTAAAGTTAGGACTGGGTATCCAGGCTGCACAACCAATCCCTGAGACAAAGAGCATGTCTTCAATACTCAGCCCTGAGTTTTTGATGGCTCGCAAAAGGTGATTCATCAGGATACCGTGGCCACATCCTGCACAGAAAGGCGTGGATTTCACCTCAGGTCTGAGGTATTCCGCAAATTCCCTTGTCATCGGTATACCTCCCTGACTTTCTCAATGATTGTGCGAGGTTGGATGACGTCCCCATTTACCAGGTTGAGTGGAATCACATCCTTGGCAAAAACCTTTTTCACTTCCCCGGCAATTTGCCCCAGGTTCATTTCCGGTACCAGAATTTTCCTGACCCCACTGATGCCCCGGAGAACCCTTTCAGCAAAGGGCCAAATCGTTTTCAGCCGTAACAAGCCAGCTTTAAATCCCTCTTTTCGTAATTGCGCAACGGCAAAAGCTGAACTCCTGGCTGTAAATCCGTAGGCTACAATAAGTAGTTCTGCATCTTCAGTGTGCATTGATTCTGTTTCGATGATGTGATCCGCATGATTGAGTATTTTGAGATTGATACGCTCAACCAGCTTTTGATGAACCTTGGGATCTTCCGTTTTTCTAAATCCCATACCATCGTGGGTTGACCCGGTAATCATCAAATTCTCCCCTTCTCCAAAAGCCGGCATAGGAGGAACTCCGTCAATCGCGTCGGTATCAAATGGTGCTGCCCCTTTCTGTTTTGGCCTGTTTTCCTGTTTGATCTCATCGGGTATGGTTATTCTTTCCCGTAAATGGCCAATCGCTTCTTCCGCACTGACAATCACGGGAACACGATACCGTTCTGCCAGATTGAAAGCCCTGATTGAGCAATCATACATTTCCTGAACCGACCAGGGACAATAACTGATAACCTGATAATCTCCGTGGGAACCCCACTTTGCCTGCATGTGATCGCCGCTTGCGGTTCTGGTTGCTTGCCCTGTGCAAGGTCCGGCCCTTTGAATATCCATTATTACCAAAGGTGTTTCAGTAAAGGCAGCATAACCCAGGGCTTCCTGCATCAAGCTGAATCCCGGACCGGAGGTGGCAGTCATAGCTTTGGCACCGGCCCAAACTGCCCCGATTACAGAACAAATTGAGGCGATTTCGTCTTCCATCTGGATAAAAACCCCATCCACGTTTGGCAATTTATCTGCCATGTATTCCATGATTTCACTGGAGGGAGTAATGGGATAACCGGCATAAAATCGACATCCGGCGTCAATTGCAGCCTCCGCGGCTGCTTCGTTTCCGGAAAAGTAGTATTCACCGGGTGGGAGATTTGGTCTGGATAGATTCATGAGAGTCAATTCGGATAGCGTCATGTCTTTTTTAACTACTTGATGATTCCACTATGTTCCGTTAAAGACAAGCACAAGGTTGGCTGATTATCCAAATTGCACAAAGATTTAACATCCAAAGTCAACTTTTGATCTTATTTAACTGGTTTAACCAGGCATTCGTTGCAGCGTTAAACAGGTCGGGCTGTTCAATTTGAAAATTATGCCCGGAACAGTCACTTACAACCAGACTCGCTGTCGGGTATTTTTTAAACAATTCAATTCCATCCAGGTAGCCAACAGAATTGTCGTAACGTGCCAATAAAAACGCAATCGGTTTGTTAAAAACGGCTGCATACTCATCCGGATCAAATGAGAATTCTGTGTCCCTGATCCTTTCCAACAAGCCAAAATCTGCCTGGCGCACACCAGATAGAATTTCAACATTGAATCGTTCCCAAACCTCACGGGTCTGCAATACAACATAGCTTTGAAAATCCTCCGCATCCATCATGGACAATTCAGAGAGCAGCATGGTGTCTTGTTTCAGGACTTTGAGTTCCGGGATTGTTCGTTTGGATCGGTCGAAATGAACCACCGGGCAGATCAACAGCATTCCGGCGCATCTTTCGCGATAACGATGCGCCACACCACGGGCCAGGTAACCGCCATATGATTCTCCTGCAATGGCAAATTCACCATCAGGAATTACCCGATCAATAAATCCACAGATAAAATCCAACATATCCTGTGACGTTTGAATACCATCGTGGGAAAGAGTCAGTCCCATTCCCGGCATATCAAAATAGATCCTCCGAAATTCAGTCCGATTATCAAACAACGGTTCCATGCACCCTGTCATCACCCGGTGATCCAGACTGAATCCGTGAATCATAAGAATAGGAAGTCCTGTGCCTTTAATCTCATGAAAAAATTCTATATCTCTAAACTTCATTTCTTCCCTAATGTTTTAACTAGTGCCTGAACGGAAAGCCGCTAAACCCTTATCCAGTCTTGTGCCAGATGCCTGAATTCAGCTTAAAGATTAACGTGCTCTCACTCGAATCAGAATGAACATAAACAATTCGATTTAAAATCACCAAACAAAAAACAGCGTTTGCTTGCTGATAAACAATTGTTAAAATAAAAGAACAAACTCGAAACTTCCTTTTTTTAAAAATTATATCAGGAGACAGAATATGACTACAACCGGGGGCGATATCGTTGCCGACATTTTAAAAAGTCATAACATTCCTTTTTTGTTTACCTTATGCGGCGGTCACATCTCTCCAATTCTGGTTGGAGCTAAAGCAAAAGGAATTAAGGTCATCGATGTCCGCAGTGAAGTAAATGCCGTTTTTGCGGCCGATGCTTTTGCCAGATTGACAGGCCTTCCAGGCATTGCAGTAGTGACTGCCGGTCCCGGTGTCACCAATACCATCACGGCCATGAAGAATGCACAAATGGCCCAATCCCCGGTTGTATTGCTGGGGGGTGCTGCAGCAACCGTAATTAAAGGCCGCGGGTCTCTGCAGGACATTGACCAGATTTCCCTGTTACAATCAATCGTCAAACAAGCCGTTACCATCAACCAAAATTGCGACATCGTTTCTGTCCTGGAGCACGCTTTAAAAGTCGCCCAATCCGACACACCCGGTCCTGTTTTTGTGGAATGTCCAATAGACCTGCTTTACAGCGAAGAACTGGTCAGGGAGTGGTACGGTGTAAAGTCCGATTCGCCATCTGAGGGTGGAATAAAAAGCAAGCTGTTTCAATTTTACCTGGATCATCATGTTAACAAGATGTTTGCATGTGATTTTGACGCCATGAAGCCGGCTCATGAATCGGTTACTATTCCGGATTTAAAGCCCGAAAAGGTTGAAAAAGCCAGGCAACTTATTAAAAAATCAAAACGACCCATATTGATCGTTGGCAGTCAGACAATGCTTTGCCAAGAGGAAACCGAATTGTTGCAACAAGCCGTTCAGCATTTAGGAATTCCGGTTTATTTAACCGGAATGGCCCGCGGACTCATGGGTAAGGATCACCCCTTGCAGTTGAGACATTCCAGGAGTGCTGCCTTGAAAAAGGCGGATCTCGTGATTCTGGCCGGGATGCCTTGCGACTTCAGACTCGCTTATGGCCGTGGCATCAATTCCAAAGCTTTGTTAGTAGCAGTAAACAGGAATAAAAAAGACCTCACCTTAAATCGAAAACCGGATCTTGGAATCCAATCCGATCCCTATTCATTCCTAAAGAGTTTATCGTCTGATTTTTCCTGCGGTTCCGAAGTGATTTCGTCCTGGTTGGAAGAATTAAAAGCGACCGACAATGCTCGCAATCGGGACATCATTGAAAAGGCAGAAGTAAAAAACGAATCCGTAAACCCACTAAAGTTCTTTCTGGAGCTGGACAAGTTCCTGGACCGGAAAAGCATCATCGTGGCAGACGGAGGTGATTTTGTTGCCACTGCCTCTTACATACTTCAACCAAGAACCCCCTTAAGCTGGCTCGATCCTGGAGTATTCGGAACCCTGGGTGTCGGGGCAGGATTTGCCATGGGTGCAAAATTAAGCAGGAATGATCATGAAGTGTGGTTGATTTATGGAGATGGAGCCGCCGGATACAGCTTGCAGGAGATCGATACCTTTGTCAGGCATGGATTGCCGGTCATTGCTGTTATTGGCAATGATGCCTCCTGGGCGCAAATTGCCAGGGATCAGGTAGTTGTTTTAAAAGACGATGTGGCTACTGTGTTGCGACAAACCGATTATCATATTGTGGCAGAAGGATTCGGAGCAAAAGGTCTTCTGCTTGATAAAGAAGAAAACATCACATCAACACTGGAGCAGGCCCGGAAACATGCCGGAGAAGGGATGCCTGTCGTAATCAACGTGTTGATCGATAAAACCGATTTCAGAAAAGGGTCCATTTCCATGTAAGCTCTTTGGAGACCCATGAAAAGGATTCAATCAAAGAATAGCAACCATTAATGAAAATCATTTTACAAAAAGGGAGATGTAGAGCACATAATTAGTAAATTGGGCATGAACCAGTTATTGGGTAAATATGTGGCGAAAACCTTGGTTTCTTTTAGACAAAGCAAAAACCAATGGCTTTGAAGAAAGAACATTGATCGTTTCGATACAAAGTTGTGGGGGAGGGTGTAATGAAATATTCCGAGTTTGGGAGCAAGTTTTTGACAGATTCCGGAATTTTGAGACTAATGGATGATCTCGGCAGTGCCATGGCAGAAGGTGGCAAAGACATGCTGATGCTTGGCGGCGGTAATCCTGCTCATATTCCGGAAGTTGAATCGCTTTTTCGAAGCAGAATCGAGGAAATTGTCAACAATAAAAATGAGTTTGAATGTGTGGTTGGCAATTACGATACCCCTCGAGGTGAAAAATACTTCATTCATTACCTGGCTGAAATGCTCAGTGACAACTTTGGCTGGAAGATCGGTCCGGAAAACATTGCCCTTACCAATGGCAGTCAGACAGCTTTTTTCTACCTGTTCAACATGTTTGCCGGTGCTCACGGAGGCGGACAAAAAAAGAAAATCCTGCTGCCCTTAGCCCCTGAATACATAGGCTACAGCGATGTAGGTCTTACCGATGATTTTTTTATGACCTTTAAACCTGCTATCAGCCATCTGGATAACCGGATGTTCAAATACCAGGTTAACTTCAATGATTTAAACATCACAGACGAGATCGGTGCCATTTGTGTTTCGCGCCCTACCAATCCAACCGGAAATGTACTCGCCGATGACGAGATCAATAAACTAAGTAAGCTGGCTGTTAAACATAATATCCCGCTTATCATTGATAACGCCTATGGCACCCCTTTTCCAAACATCATCTTTACCGATGCCGAACCAATCTGGGACCAGCACATTGTGCTTTCCATGAGTTTATCAAAATTAGGCTTGCCGGGAACCCGCACGGGAATTTTGATAGCAAATGAAGAGATTATTGAGATGATTGTGCGAATGAACGCTGTATTGAGCCTGGCACCCAATAGCGTTGGTGTTGCCCTGGCATTGAGTTTGTTTAAATCGTCTCAAATCATTGAAGTCAGCAAAAAAGTTATCCTGCCTTTTTATCAGAAAAAGGTTAAAAAAGCTTTTGACCTGCTTTCTTCAGAGCTTGAGGGACTGGACTGTTACATCCACAAACCGGAAGGCGCCTTGTTTTTATGGCTGTGGATGAAGAATCTGCCGATATCCGATCAGGAGCTTTATACCAGGCTCAAAGGTCGTAAAACACTGGTGGTACCCGGGCATTATTTCTTCCCGGGCTTAAAAGAAGAGTGGCGGCACAAGTCAGAGTGCATCCGCATTACTTACACCATGGCGGAAGATATTGTTGAGAAGGGATTGAAAAATATTGCCGATGAGGTTCGAAAAGCTTATGGCGCTTAAAGCCCGAACTCCTCCTTTGTTTCCGTGAATTTCTCCACCGCGAAATCAAGATCCTCCCTGGAATGAGCGGCTGAAATCTGGGTTCGAATCCTGGCCGCTCCCTTTGGTACCACAGGATAGGAAAACCCGATCACATAAACACCTTTTTCAAGCAACCTGGCTGCCATGCGCTGTGCCAGTTCCGCATCACCGATCATGATCGGCATAATGGCATGGGTATCCGGGTTAATGTTAAAGCCGTTGCTAATCATCTTTTCCTTGAAGTACCGGCAATTGCCCTGAAGCTTGGTGACCAGATCCGTCGACTCGATCAACATATCAATGGCTTTAATTGAAGCTGCAGCTACGCTGGGAGAGAGGCTGTTGGAAAACAGGTAGGGTCTGGAACGTTGGCGCAGTATATCGACAATCTCTTTTTTGCCACTGGTAAATCCCCCGGTTGCTCCACCGAGCGCTTTTCCCATGGTTCCGGTAATAATATCGATCCGGTCCATGACATCACAATACTCATGTGTTCCTTTTCCCGATTTGCCTAAGACCCCTGTTGAATGGGAATCATCAACCATTACCAACGCGTCATGCTTTTCAGCCAGATCGCAGAGGGTTTTTAGGTCCGCATTCATGCCATCCATAGAGAACACGCCGTCTGTTGCTATCATTCGAAATCTTGCCGATGATGATTCCTTTAGCTTGGTTTCCAGATCGGCCATATCATTGTTTTTATAGCGAAAGCGCTGGGCCTTGCACAGCCGGACGCCATCGATGATACTGGCATGGTTTAACTCGTCGCTGATGATTGCATCATCTTTTGTCAATAACGCTTCAAACAATCCTCCATTGGCATCAAAACAGGAGCCATACAATATTGTATCTTCAGTCCCCAGAAACTCCGAGATCTTTTCCTCAAGTTCCTTGTGAACCGTTTGGGTTCCACAAATAAAACGAACGGATGACAACCCAAATCCCCATTTGTCCAAACCCTCCCTGGCGGCTTTTATGATTTCGGGATGACTGGATAGCCCAAGATAATTGTTAGCACACATATTAAGCACATTCTGGTCGCTGGAAACATCTATGGTGGCATTTTGGGGACTGGTTATGATTCGTTCATTTTTTGTAAGCCCGCTTTCTTCGATTTCCTTTAAGGTTGTTTGCAGATGGTTTTTTATTGAATAACTCATGCTCTCTCCGCTTAGGGTGGATTAGTTTTTTATCTTTTTAGTCTGACCAGTTTAAGATCACTTTACCTGATTCTCCTGACCTCATGACCTCAAATGCTTCTTCAAATTCCGTATAATCGTATCGATGCGTGATGACAGGCGTAATGTCCAATCCGGTTTGAATCATACTGGTCGCCTTGTACCATGTTTCATACATTTCCCGCCCATAAATTCCTTTAATATTCAAGCCGTTAAATACGACCAGATTCCAGTCAATAATCGTTTCCGAAGGCAAAATCCCTAAAAGTGCGATCTTGCCGCCGTGGCACATCAACTTGAGCATATTGTTAAAAGCGCTTGGATTCCCTGACATTTCCAACCCAACATCAAAGCCTTCTCGCATTTTTAACTCGGGCAATACATCCTCCAGTTTCTCTTCCTTCACATTGACTGTTCGGCTTGCGCCTATTTGCTTTGCCAGCTCAAGTCGATATGGATTTACGTCGGTTATTACGATAAAACGTGCACCCGCGTGTTTGGCAATGGCGACGGCCATGATTCCTATGGGACCGGCACCGGTAATAAGCACATCCTCCCCCAGTAAATCAAATGACAGCGCCGAATGAGCGGCATTTCCCAATGGATCAAAGCAGGCGAGGATATCTGTCGGGATTTTAGGATCTGCATACCAGACGTTTGTTACCGGCAGACTGAGATACTCTGCATAAGCCCCATCTCTATTGACCCCTACACCAACAGTCTCCCTGCAAAGATGTCTGCGACCAGCCAGACAGTTTCTACAGTGCCCACACACAACATGCCCTTCTCCGCTGACCAGATCACCTTTTTTAAAATCGTGGACATTGGCACCAACCTTTTCCACAATGCCCACAAATTCATGGCCAATAGTCATAGGAACCGGAATCGTTTTTTGTGCCCACTCGTCCCAGTTGAAGATATGCACATCGGTTCCGCAAATGGCGGTTTTACTAATCTTTATCAAAACTTCGTTGACTCCGATATCTGGAATCGGTACCTCATCCATCCATAAACCGGGTTTTCCATATTTTTTGACCAACGCTTTCATTGTGGCCATGACAGCTCCTTTTCAACGATTTTCGTCCAATTCGCCAAATATGCGTTGGACCATTCTATTCAAGTCCCTTGGATTAAGGCTTCTCACATAGAAACGAAATCCAATTCAGTACAGCAGGTTACAACATATGTGACAAGTTTAGGCTATGGTACAGGAAGTGAAGAAGGACAGTCAACTACAGTGAAGAAGCAATAGTTTCCTTCATTCGATCAAAGTTGACTTGAAAATTGAGAACGTTGCTATTTACAGGTGAGTTTGATGGATTTCGCACTGAATGTCGCTCTCAAACACGTTTTTACAAATTACCGGGGGCAAAATCCATATTGTTTAATAACTGGTTGAATCCGGCTTTCCAAAAGGCAAGTCATTCATCATCAAAACCCAGTTTGGGTATGGATTCAGAACCTGTTAACAGGGGCTCCTGATCTGTCTCCAATTCATAAACAGGGTCTTCTTCCTGCCCCGTTAACTGGTCTTCAATTATTTCAACCCCCTTGCCTTTGACCTGAAAGCGTTGCATAAGGATATTAAGCTGTTCGGCGTGTGAGGACAGCACGGAAGCTGAAGATGATGTTTCTTCCGAAATCGCTGAATTTTGCTGGACCACATTGTTAATTTGATCAAGGCCTTTGTTTATTTCTTCGGTTCCCGATTGTTGGGCTTTGGAAGCTTCCGCAATTTTATCAATCAAGGATTTTACCTCGTTGACTGATTCGGTGATTTCTTCAAGGGCATCAGCCGTGTCATTTGCTTCATTGACACCTGATTCAACTTGCCTGGCTGCATTGTCAATCAATTCATTGGTATTTCGTGCAGCCTCCGCACTTCTGCTGGCAAGATTTCTCACCTCGTCTGCAACAACTGCAAAGCCCTTCCCGTATTTACCGGCTCTGGCTGCTTCCACAGCAGCATTCAAGGCTAACAAATTCGTCTGGAAGGCGATTTCATCGATCACCTTGATCACCTTGCTGACCTCCAGACTAGTCCCATGGATTTTATTCATCGAATGGAGCATACCGTCCATCTTTTCGTTGCCTGCACCGACTGTTTCAATCGTGTTATTGGTCAGATCCAGGGCATTTTCTGCATAGTCCATATTCTGGTTGGCGCTTTGACGGACCTCCACCATGGAAGATGATATTTCCTCCAGGCTTGCGGCTTGCTGAGAACTTCCATTGGCCAGGTTTTGTGCTGCCGTGTTCAATTCAACGGAACTGGAATGTACATGTTCGCTTACTCCCATTACCTGCACCACCGTGTTTCCGAGCATCTCCAAAGCACGATTGATACTTGACTGAAGCTTCTCAACATCTCCTTTAAAATTACCATCAACCGTATTGGACAAATCTCCTTCAGACACGGTCTCCATCACATCATTAATACCGGCAATGGCTGTTTGCAGGGTTTCCATCAATTCATTATAGGCCAGTCCTGTAATGCCGATTTCATCCTGATTTTCTACATCGACCCGGTTAGAAAAATTCCCGGTGTTTTTGGTCTCATCAATGGCCGAAGCCATTGCTTCCAGGGGCCGACTGATCTTGGTGGATAGAAAAAAGATCACGGGCAAAAACACTACAATCCCGACAACTGCAATGATGCATAACACCTTGATAATCTGCCAGGTGTTTTTCATTGCGATGTCTGCTTCAAAAAGAGCAGCTAAATGCCCCAAAATTGATCCATCACCATATACTGGAATGACCGCTTGAAAGAAGCTTCGGCCCTTGAGTTCCACTTCTTCAAATTCAGCCTTTTGCTCCGTCAAAACCCAGTTTTGCCTGGACTGGTCAAATTCTCCACTTTGCAACACAGCATAATCCGTTAAGGTACCGGTGCTGAATTGATTTCCAACGAAAAAGTTGACATCGGCACCAACCAACCTGGAAAGCTGACCGACTTTTGAATTGTCGATCAGCTGGTAAGCATACAAATTTGCTATTGCTACAGGCTCATCCTCAGCTGTGCTTTCATTATACTTGTTTATAACAACATTTGAGGTTGATAAATAAAACATCGAGCCATCAGACACATGAAATTTAACCTGGTTCTTCCGGACAGGTTTATAAACCGCTTGGATGCTTTCTATGCCCTCAACATTGCCGACGATCTTCCATGATTTAAATTCAAGACTATCTCCGGGATTTATCCTGGCGATCTGATATTGACCTTTATGAGGAAATACTATCTCAGTACCATTGTCACTGCTGTCAACATACAGAACCAACTCACCGTTTGTTGTATAGATCACGGCTTTGTTGATTGTGGTTTTTTGCACCTGCTCAAAAAGATACTGTGCAAGTTCCTTGTCCATGTACTCAATTTCGGCGTCGGAAGTCTCGCTGCTGACATTAACCAATTGAGATTCAAGATTTGATACGATATCTTCATGTGTTGTCACCAATTTTGCTTCATTACTTAAGTTTCTGGCAACATTTTGCATATCTTCCTGGATAATCGTCATTCCGTGTTCTAATAAAGAAAAAGAAGCTTCTCGATTTTGCCTGAATATCATAAAGGCTATAGTCACGGTGGTTGCCACCATCAATGCCATTAAAGTGATGCTGAATCCGATCATAATTTTAGATCGAATTTTTAAATCACTGATTTTTCGTGTATTTTGTACTGTTTCCATAGCTCTTCGATAGGTAAGTGAGTGAAATGGCCTGTTTGCTTTTATACGATAAAAGAAATTCCTTTGTCACCCAATCAAGGCACAACAAATGGCTTGTGCAACACTTCAATTGATATTAGATTCAATTATAATGGATTGTAACTAATTAAAAAAATACACAAACCCCTCCATAGGCTTGTTGTTCCATTAACACACATTTTGGGGTTTGGTTTAGCCTTGTTTGACCCGCAATTGCAGGCTTTTATCCAGGATTTGAATGTGTCATCAGTTACCAGCTATCGGTTATCTGATGCCATTAACTCAAAGGGACTCTGATTGGTTTTCATCCTGGCCAACTTTTCTTAAGTTAACGACATTAGATAACCGGTAACTGGGCACTAAACATCATGTGACTTCGACGTCACATGGCATGGACTTGAAAGTCGGCACATCATAAAAACCCTAAAATGTGTGTATTAATGGTTTATGGGAATCCTGTCTAACGGAAAATAATATAATTGATAAACCAGGTAAACATTCCACTAAATAATTATTTATATGAATACTATACATACAATCATCCCTATTTTTGTGGTCATTTTTTTAGGAACCCTGGCAAGAAAAAAAGGTTGGATCCCAAACTCCTTTTTGAAACCTGCCAATCAATTAACCTTTTATCTGGCAATTCCTGCCATGATTTTTCGGGCAATAGTCAAAAGTGACTTCCGCACCCAGTTCGACAGCTACCTGTTGATCAGTACCCTGCTCCCTCTTTTTGTAATATTTATCCTGTTCTGGTTGTTCACCATCATCACTGGTGTACCGAAAAGTCAAAGAGGAACATTGGTAGAAAGTTCTGTCCATGGAAATATCGGATACATCGGACTGGCCGTAGTGTTTTATTTTCTGGGGGCAGAGGCGTTACCTTCAACCGGAATTCTGCTGGCTTTTCTAATGCTGGCGCACAACGGACTTGCAGTGGTGGTACTGCAGATTAATGCTACTTCAGTAAGCAAGAAAAAAGGATGGATTCAAATTTTATCAAATATAGTCGTCAATCCCATCATACTAACAGCGACTGCCGGGATCGGTTGTTCGTTGATACAATTTCAGATACCGGTGATTATAGATAGAACATTGGGCATTTTAGCCAACCTGGCATTGCCCCTGGCATTGTTGTTAATAGGAGCGTCATTGTCGTTTCATGTTAAAATAAAGCAACTGGTTATGGTTGTGCTTGCAAGCCTGGCCAAACTCATTGTTTTACCTGCTTTGGGACTCTGGCTCTACATATATTTTAACCTGGAGCCGTCAGCCTTTCTGCCAGGCTTGATTTTGTTGAGTGCTCCGGTCGCCACAGTATCATACATAATTGCTGTGGAAATGAATGGAGATCCGGATCTGGCCGTGACTACAATCTCAATCAGCACCGCCCTTTCATCCGTAACAATGGTTTTCTGGCTGTATTATGTGGAAACGATTCTATAACACAGGTCCGGCAAACGGGAAACTGCTTGATTTGGGTCATAAAAAAATGACCTATTTTGCAAAAACTTGAATCTGATTGAGCAGATTTGATTACAAGCACTTAATAAACTAACCCGTGCTATTCTCAAGTTGATATGAAAACAACACAACTTCTGTTATAGTTAACCAAAGCTTATCCAAATGTGGGTAGACCGGGTAGTTTTATCCGAAAGCAAGAAATTCAATCACGTGTAAGACAAAGTATGAATCCGGAAACAAATAACTCTTCAACCTCCGACCAAGTCCCCCTTTACAGCACAAGAATCATAAAAATCTATCTGGAGTATCTTGAAACTAAATATCCTCAAGCTAAATTAGATGCTATTCTTAACAAATCCGGAATTGAAAAATATGAAATTGATGATTCTGCCCACTGGTTAACGCAACAACAGATTGATAGGTTCCATGACGCTGTATTGGAAGAAACCGGTGACAAAGATGCTTCCCGTGAAGCAGGAAAATTCGCAGCCTATTCCAAACATGTCGGTCCGTTAAAACAGTTTATACTGGGACTAATCAGCCCTTCTACCCTGTTTTTATTATTGGAAAAAATCCATCCGCTTGTCAGTCGCGGTGCCATCTTGACTTCAAGAAAAATTGGGTTCAACAAGGTGGAGATAATCACCCGGCCTTCACCGCAGGCAAATGAAAAAATCTACCAGTGTGAAAACCGCCTTGGGTTCTGGGAAGCGATTATTTTACTGTTTACAAACAGCGATATTCGAATCAAACATAACGAATGCTATCACAAAGGGTACCCTCACTGTAAGTATGTTATTGAATGGGGATATCCGCATTCACACCTTTGGAAACGATTATTCAAGCTAAGCCTGATTTTAGGTTTTCCATCCATTTTAGCATTTTTATATATTTTACCCTATCCTATTTCAGGTCTGTCTGCTCTTGGTGTGTTTGTGACGATATTGCTTCTTTCATTGCGCTGTTCCCTGCTGGAAAAAAAGGAGTTGATTGAGCTTGTCAAAAATCAAGGAAAAACAGCACAGGATCACCTGGTCGAGATTAACAAACGATATAATAACGCCTTGTTGTTTCAGGAGATCGGCCAATATACCACCACCATCCACAGCACTGAAGAACTCATTGACGCCATCGGTAAAATCCTGGAACAACATATGGAATTCGATGCCGGATTGATTACAACGACTGATGCCGATTTAAACCAACTGACCATTAAAACGGGATTTGGTGTTAAACGAGAGACCAGGGATTTTGTCGATAAAACGGTTAAAATTGACCATAACCTGACAAACCTTTCTGTTGTCAAAGCACTACTAAGCAAAAAGGCGATTGTCGCTGCCAAATCTGCATTAACTCTTGACCAGTCCTGGTTGGAATCAATTGGTATCAAACTTGAGCAAGCGATCACATCGACTATTTTTGTACCAATGGTGTATCAAGATGTTCCCCTTGGTATTCTTTGCTTTTTTAATTATTCCGAAAAAAACCTCATCACAGAAAGTGATATCAACTACTTATCAGGAGTTGCCTCTCAACTGGCAACAGGTATCACCAATGCCAGATCCTTCGAGTATCTCAAGGACAGCGAAGAAAAATACCGGGCTTTGATCGAAGCCACAAACACAGGCTTCGTGATAGTCGATAAATACGGCAAGGTACAAGATGCAAATCCCGAATATGTCAGACTTACCGGTTACAAGCACCTGGAGGAAATCAAAGGAAGAAAGGTTAAGGAATGGACCGCTGAGCAAGACCTTGAAAAGCTGGAATCCGCAATAAACGAGTTCCAAAAGGATAGCCTCATCAACAATTTCATGATTAATCATAAAGATGCCGATGGAAACCTGATCCCGATTGAAATGAATGCCGCAGCTGTTTCGTTTAAAAACAGCTCATATATCATGTCTATCTGCAGAGATATGACCGATCAAAAGAGAACTCAGGAAATTATGATACAAACAGAAAAAATGTCTACTGTAGGAGCTTTGGCAGCAGGAATGGCCCACGAACTTAATAATCCACTGGCGGGTATTTTACAAACTTTACAGGTTCTTAAAACCAGACTCAAAGGCAGATCCCCAAAGTTTAATCAAACCATTAAAACTCATGGTATAACCCTTGAGTCTTTTAACTCGGTTTTTGAAAAGCTGGACATCATTGAAAAGATAGATTCAGTTATTGAGACAGGAAAATATGCCGCTGACATAGTTAACAACATGGTTAATTTTAGTCAGAAAGATACCGCCAGATATACTAAACACAACATCATAAGCTTGTTGGACAGAACCATTGAAATCGCCAAAAGCGACTATAGCTTGAAAGACGATTACGATTTTAAATCAATAGAAATTGTAAAACAGTACGATCGCAACATACCGGACATACCCTGTGCTTCGGCAAAAATGCAGCAGGTTTTTCTGACTATTTTGAAAAATGGGGTGCAGGAGATGTTTCAAAACCGTAGCAGCCAGTCTTCACCGATTTTTATTTTGAAAGCTTCAGTTGAAGGAAAGTATGTAAGAATCGATATTGAGGACAATGGTCCCGGAATGAGCGAAGAAGTAGTCAATCACATATTTGAGCCCTTTTACTCCACGAAGCAGGTGGGAACCGGAATAGGCCTGGGACTCTCGCTGGCGTATTTCATAGTCAAGGATAATCACGGGGGTGAGTTGTCTGTTGACACAGTGCCCGGAAAAGGAACTCGTTTTATCATTAAGCTCCCTATTGATCATGTTTCATCTGACTAGAGCTTAACTTTAGTCTCCTAAATTGATTGTCTTTTTTAGAGCCGTTTTTGGTTACTAAAATAATCGCTTGATTGAACACGGTATTTGGTGATTCAATAGCCTTGATTTTCAGACAATATCTATATCAACTCCTACGCTCTCCTGAATATCTTCACCATTCAAGGAAGCGGCTCTACAACTTGGTTGGTTCATAAATAACGTACTGAAAGAGACAAACATGACCTTTGGTAAAAATATGACTTTTCTCATCGTCGATGACCAACAGACAATGAGAAGTTTGATTAAAGGCTGTCTGAGGCAGCTTGACTATAGCAAATTCCATGATGCAGAAAACGTAAGCCAGGCTTTGGATCTTTTATCTAAACATGAGATCGATTTTGTGATCCTGGACTGGAACATGCCGAAAACACCCGGAATTGAACTGCTTAAAGCCATTCGCAGCAGTAGCAGATGGAAAAGTATTCCTGTGCTGATGGTTACATCGGAAGCAGAACAAGACAAAATTATGGAAGCAATTAAAGCGAAGGTGAGTGGCTATATCATTAAGCCGGTTAAAGCGGACGTGCTGGCTGAGAAAATTAATACCGCTATTGGTATTTAAATCTAACCTGAGAGTCCTGACTGGTTAAAAAACCGGTCTTCCAATCGGTTTTTTAACCCCTGCCGAAAACTGCCCAATTCTTGACTGGCTGACTAAAAACTTAATCTAAAGAATAATCCTGGCATCCAAAGCCGAACAGCCGTCCCCCTCATGAAAAATTCTTAAAGGGTTGATATCAAATTCCTGAATTTGTGGAAAATCCATCATCAGTTGGCTGAGATGTAATACAGCATCTGCAACAGATTCAATATCGAATCGTTTTTCTCCTCTTGCACCCATTAAAATCTGCGCTCCGTTTAGCTCTTCAATCATTGTCCGGGCCTCCGTTCTTGAAATAGGAGCAATACGCATGTTGGCCTGTTCAAAGATCTCAACAAAGATACCTCCCAGACCCACCAGAATAACCGGTCCAAATTGCTCATCCTGTCTGGCACCTAAAATCAATTCACGACCACCCACAGCCATGGGCTGAACCATGACACCATCGATTTTCACCTCGGGATAGGATTTTTTAATTTTCGCTTCCATATCCTTGAATGCACTTTCAACAGCCTTGCCATCCCTGAGATTCAACTGGACACCTCCAACATCCGATTTGTGGGATATCTCCTTGGCAATCACTTTCATGGCGATGGGATATCCAAGTTCTTCTGCGGCAGCCTGGGCTTCTTTGGCATTTGTCGCCTTTTTGCCCGATATTGCCGGAATACCGTAACAATGCAGAACCTCAACCGCTTCATCCAACAGAAGATCCCGGTTTTCCGATTGGGCTATTTCGATCAATTCCCGGACTCTCTTTTTATCAACAACGAATGTGGGAGCCACTTCCTGCCGATCCACTGTTTCGATCATACGAGAGTGATCAAAACCCAGCTTGAGAGCCCGAAACATTTCGACGATATGGGTAAAAATTGGGAAATCAAAACTGTTTCTTAGCTGGCTGACCTCCTCTGAATTAGCTGAGACATATACCACCACCGGTTTTTTGTACTCCTTGCTAAGTTTTTCCAAACGACCAACCAGGCTTTTGGTGGGATCATGCTCAGTTCTGGCTACCGACGTATGAAGAAAAACAACTCCATCCACATTTTCCTGGGCTAATGTTTCTTCGACAATTCGATAATAGACGTCCAGATCAAACAAATCTCCCAGGTCAAGCGGATTGGTAAGTTTGATAACCGATGCCCGAAAATGCTTTTCTATTTCCCTGATAAAAGACTCCGGGAATTCTGCTAATTGAAATCCTGTAATCTCACAGGCGTCAGCTGCAACAATCGCATGCCCTCCGGATCGGGAAATGATGGCAAGCCTTTTGTCTTTAAGCCGTGGCAAGCGCAAGGTTTTCATATACTCGGAAAGGGAGGTGACATCATGAATTCTCGTAATGCCACATTGCTGAAAGGCTGCATCCACGACCCTATCATCACTGGAAAGTGATGCGGTATGAGAAGCGGCAATACTCTGCCCTAATTGACCAATATTAGATTTGAAGACAAGGATTGGTTTTGGTGAAAGCTTGGCAAGATCCATTAGTTTTCGGCCATCCCTGATGCTTTCCAGGTAGATAAAGATAATCCTGGTGCCTTCATCTTTGATAAAATACTCCAGAATCTCTTCAGCCTCAATATTCAGCATATTCCCCACGGAAACGAACTTGTTTAGCCCTATGCCCTCTGCAGCCATGTGATTCATAATACTCAATCCAACACCACCACTCTGGGAAATAATAGACACTTCTCCCTTGCGAATAAACGGCGTCAAACGGGGAAACGGCACACAAAAACCATTGTCCATATTGATCGCCCCAATGCAATTTGGCCCGATAAATCGGATATTGTATTTGTTAGCAACCTCGACCACCTTGTCCTCGATCTCTCTCCCTGCATCACTATATTCACGAAATCCGGCAGTTTCTATGATTGCTCTTTTTACCCCTTTTTGACCGCACTCTTCCAAAACATCAGGTACAAACCTGGCAGGAACAAGAATAACAGCAAGATCCACATGATCCGGAATATCAATCACTGATTTATAGATACGTCTGGTGGTGATAGCCCCTCCCTTGGGCCCTACAGGATAGACAATACCGTCAAATCCGAAATCCACCAGATTCAACATGATATTACGTCCCAAATTGTCAGGTTTGGCAGAAACACCCACAACCGCAACACTTTTAGGATAGAAAACATCTTGCATGATTTACTCCCTTAAATTATTTTTCCTTCATCAACTATCCAGATACTTCAGTTGAATAACAATACTTGTTTAAAACTGGTTTTATTGAATAGAATCCACCTTGTTTTCAAAGGTAACAGCCGGTGAATTCTACGCTCAGCATATCTCTTTATATTGGGGTTTGAAGCATAAAACTCTTATTTTACAGATTATACGAAGCTAAGTTGATTAACGCAATTGCAAGGCTTAATAATTTACCGAGATTTCACCCGGGTGTGTTTGCAGATCAAAACACATGCATCAAGATCTGATGAAACTGAGTGTCGTCCCTGCGGCAATGTCATTTAGTCAAGAGAATCGGGACTGCATGTCATCCTGAACGAGTGTGAAGGATCTGCCAGGGCCCCGAGAGATTCTTTTTCGAAGCTGTGAACTTCGCTTCTTGACAAACCATCTGAAACTTTTTGCTGCACCGCTTACATGCAGAACGGTTGGCAATTTTATTTGTTCTATTTATGATAAGCCTGCCTCTTTTTCGAAGTATTCAACATTCACAACCAACATCGCCTAATGAAACGAAAGCCACTTAAAATTTCCTGGAAATCATGGTGCTTGTATAAACTGGCAACACGCGACTATTCCTCTTTCGAGATGAGCCAGATGATTGTAAAAAGGGCAATGGAATCAGATCTGGAGATCGATCCGGGACCGGTCATTAATGAATTGATAAAAGACGGAGCCATCAACGACGAGCGCTACCTTAAGAATCAGCTTGCCATGGCAACAAACGGTCCGCAAATAAAGGGACCCGGGGAAATCAAACAAAAACTGTTAAAGCGAGGAGGATTAAGCGAGACCCTCATCAACAACTACTTTAATGAAAATGACCAAATCTGGTTTGAACTTGCCAAAAAAATCAAAGATCAGACTCTTTCGGCCCAAGGATATGGTCACAGCAACAAATCAAAGATACCTTTTAAGCTTCACAAAAGCTTGAAACAGAAACTATACAGAAAAGGATTCACCAAAGATCAGATCAACCATGCCATGGAACACCTGGTTCCGGAATATGACCAAAAAAAACCCGCTGTTGAGATCGACATTCAACGCCACATTGAAAAGCTTAGTCTTTCCGGCAAAGGACCCAAAGCCATACGTTACGATCTTAGACAAAAGGGTGCATCGGAAACAGAATTAGATGCTGCCCTGGAGAACCTGGATATTGATTGGATCAGTCTGGCTCAGCATCAACTTCGAAAAAAATATGGAACCGGCAAAAAGCTGACTATGAAGGAACGAAAAAAACAATACGATTTTCTGGCAAGAAGGGGTTTCACGACCGACCAAATCCGTGCCTGCATGAATAACTCATAATTTGCTTGAATCCCAACAAAAAAATACACAATTAAATACAAATGGGGATTGGTTTGTGCATTTCAATACTGGAAAACCTGAATTGAACGCACGCGTTTAACATCCATCGGGAGAAACCAATGTCTGAAATATCAAGTCTTTATTCTTCCAAACAAACCGTTTATCGAAAATCGGGCACACGCTCCAACAAACATAAACATGGAGATGTGAAGCATATTGTTTACAAGGATGGTGTTCCGGCATATACAGAAGTGATCAGGGTTCATCGCAAGGAAGGGGATGAACCGGCCCGGAATGATCAAACTAAAAGAAAACGGATCAAAGCTGGTGCATCAAAGCCTCGTGAACGCAGAAGCAGTGAAGCGGTGCTTGAAAGAAAACGCCAAAAACTGTCTGAAAGGCTAAAAAAAGCAATACGAAATTCACAAACCTTATGGAGCGAAAAAGATGGTATCTGGATTTCCTACCAGGGAAGCCAGGGCTTCATTGTCAAACAATTTGATAATTCCAATCGAGTAGTCGACCAGCAACTGATGACCCAAGCCCAGATCTTGGAATGTGATATCCCGGGGCTCCTGGATACCGGCTGGGAAATAGTTTAGGCCATTTGGAAAAGGGAAATCCGAATCGACAACTTCAATTTCCCTTTGCAGCTTCACTAATTCAGGGTCTATTCCACATTATCATTCTATAATAACGATAATTTCCTAACCCCGATTATCAAAGAATCATCCCAAAACTCCACTTTTATAACTGCCATTCTCCAAGTCTTTTCAAATTGCATCGAATAATTGTAATTATCATAGGTGGTTGTGCCTTTAAAGGCTTGTTTGGTTTACCCCTCCTACTTTTTTTCGGTTGACAACGCAACACTTGAAATATAAGAATTGTTCAAATTTTCGGCATTCATTGGTTTCAGCCTTTAGGAGCATCCCGGGCAACCAGATCAGTAGTCTGTGTCAAATTCCATGTTTATTACGGCAGAGGTCAAAATTGCCAACCGGCAAGGTTTTGATTAGATGCAAATAACCGGATTTGATGTTGTCAAAAGGCAGGTACAATATAGTTCTGAGTACGCGTCAGGCAGCATCAGTTATAAGTTTGGAAAGAACCGGATTATAATGGTTTAACCATTATATTTTTTTAAGCTTTCCGCTTGTGAACAATGGGCAATAGGGGATGATGGATGATAAGGGCGGGCAACCTGGGTGTTGAATCGTCGGGCCGGACCATTTGCCCTTGGTTTTGTTCACATCTGTTGTTCAATGATTATTGTAAATAAGGAGGGGTATCATGATTAAGAGAGTTTCTATTATCGCGACGTTGATCATTGCTTTTGTTGCGTTTTATGCGAGCCAGAGTCTTGCTGCTGAGATCAAGCTGGGAATTATGGTTCCTACCACCGGTAGTGTGGCTGCTGATGGGAAGACCATGGAAAACGCCATGAAACTGGCTGTGGAAGAAATTAACGCCAAAGGCGGTGTTTTAGGAAACAAAATTGTAACAGTGACCGGAGATGATGCGTGCGACCCTCAGCAAGGAACAGCTGCCGCCAGTAAACTGATATCTGAAGGTGTTGTAGGCGTAGTTGGAGGATATTGCTCAGGTTCAACGCTCCCTACATTGAAGCTTTATGGTGACGCAGGCATTCCGTTAATTATTCCGGCTGCCAATTCAACCAAGCTGATTCCGGCCAATCAAGGCAATGCTTTCCTGATTAACAGTACAGGTGCTGATCAATCAGATACTGCTATCAATCTTTTCAAGAAACTGGGTGTCAAGAACCTTTCAGTTGTGCACATGGGGGATGCTTATTCGGAAGATTTAGCAAAGCTTTCCCGCGATAAATGGAAAAGAGTAGGAAAAGTTGTTTCTTTTGACGTAGTGAACCAGGGTGAGCAGGATTTTTCAGCGCTGGCTTTCAGCATTAAACGTAAGAAGGCTGATGCTGTTTTCTGGACCGCTTACTATTCAGAAGGCGCTTTGCTGATTAAGCAATTGAGACAAATTGGATTCAAAGGAACCATCGCAGTAGGGGACGGCTCAAATAACGCGAAATTGATTGAGATTGGCGGCAAGGCAACTGATGGTGTTTACTGTTTCTCCAACCCAACAGCTGATTACCTTCCAGGTGCCAAGCAATTCACCATGGATTATAAGAAGCAGTTCAAGCAGGCACCAGGCGCATACTCACCTCTTTCTTATGACGGAATGTACTTGATGGCCGATGCTCTTAAAAGAGCCGGTTCAACCAATCAAAAGGCGATCATTAATGCCTTAAAAAACACCAAAGCTTTTAAAGGTATTGCCGGATCGATCTCTTTTACCAAGCAAAACACCCTGGCTACCAGTAACTTTGTTGTTCTGAAAGTTCAAGGTGGCAAGTTCAAGCTTCATAAATAATCACCGAGTCGGAAAAAACCAACGTCGATTCACGAAAGTAGAGCGATCGACGTTTTTTCTCCTTTCTTGATTCCAAAGCCCCGGTTATTGGAAGGCCTGATCTGAACACAGGTTTTTCGTGGTGCGAAGAACCGGGGTTTTATCGCACGAAGTTTCTACAAACTTGTAACAAAGGAATTTGTCGTGTCTGTACTGGATATATTTCTTCAACAACTGGCCAACGGCCTGATCCTGGGCTCCTTCTACAGCCTGGTGGCTCTTGGTTATACCATGGTTTACGGAATTATTAAGCTATTGAATTTCGCCCATGGTGATATTTACATGGTGGGTTCCTTTGTAGGATTTTCCATCCTGACCTTTGTCGGTTCAGTCCTGGGTGATACCTGGCTGGGAATCGGTGTGTCCATGCTGCTCTCCATGCTGATCGTTGGTAGTTTCGGCATCATCATTCAGCGTGTTGCCTATGTCCCCATGCTCAAAGCTCATCGGCTGTCGATCCTGATCACCGCCCTGGCTGTTTCCATGATATTGTATAATGGTGTCATGGCCATGACCGACGGTGAATACCTCGCGTTTACCACGGGTTTGGGTTTCGAAGGATTCGAGCTGGGCAACGTTTATATTACAAAAACACAGATTATTCTTGTTTCAGCAACAGCTATTTTGATGATTATCCTGCATCTTTTTGTCGGCAAAACCATGTATGGAAAAGCCATGCGGGCCATATCCATAGACAAGGATGCCTGCAGATTGATGGGAATAAATGTCAACAAGGTTATCGCCGTTACTTTTTTTATAGGATCAGCACTGGCCGCTGCCGCAGGCGTTATGGCAGGAGCCTATTACGGCAGCATCCATTTCTTTATGGGTTTTATCATCGGATTAAAAGCGTTTACTGCTGCCGTGATCGGCGGAATCGGAAGTATTCCGGGCGCTATGATCGGTGGAATTATTCTTGGGTTGTTGGAAGCATTTGGAACTCAGATACCTTATATCGGATCTGAGTGGAAAGACGTTTTTGCATTCGCAGTACTGATATTGCTACTCGTTACCAAACCAACAGGAATTCTGGGCAAAACAGAAATAGAACGAATGTAGAAATGCACACTATTAGGAATTAAAGGATTCGAATATGGAGTCACCAAAACTTAAAAATCGCATCTTCGATTTTTTCCAAGTCAAGAAAAACAGGGTGCTTGTCCTCACAGGTTTATTTGTCTTGGCAATGATACTTCCTTTTATGGCAAATAACTATGTGCTTGAAATCATGTCCAATGTTTGGTTTTATGTGATCCTTTGCCTGGGGCTGAACATCGTGGTGGGTTACGCAGGACTGCTGGATCTGGGATATGCAGCATTTTTTGCTGTGGGCGCATACACAACAGGTATACTAACAGCCCAATTCAATATGAATTTCTGGTTGACCATTCCTTTTGCCATAGTCTTTTCCATGCTGGCCGGTTTTATTATTGGCGGTCCCACATTGAGACTTCGCAGTGACTACCTGGCTATTGTGACCCTGGGATTTGGCGAGATCGTTAGAATTACGGCCAGAAATATGGAGATTACCGGTGGTGCCAGCGGATTAATTGGCATTGAACGTCCCAGTTTTTTTGGTATCGCTCTTAATGATATCAGTGATTTTTACTTTGTTTTCTTTATTCTGGCTCTGCTGGCAGTTTT
This sequence comes from SAR324 cluster bacterium, assembly GCA_028282825.1. Classification (GTDB taxonomy): domain Bacteria; phylum SAR324; class SAR324; order XYD2-FULL-50-16; family XYD2-FULL-50-16; genus JAHJTV01. Next base: position 30,515 of record JANQGZ010000087.1, on the reverse strand, counting down.
TGTGAGTTATCGATTACAGAACTCCAGACTCGGTCGTGCCTGGAAATATGTGAGGGAAGATGAAGACGCCGCAGAAGCAATGGGGTTAAATCGCATTGCCGTAAAACTCTATGCATATATTATCGGCGCAGTTTTTGGGGGAATCGCCGGCAGCTTTTTCGCAGTTAAAATGACAGCAATCTCACCGGAAACCTTTATGTTCACTCAATCTGTACTCATCTTACTGGGTGTTGTACTGGGTGGAATGGGAAAGATCCCTGGTGTCATTGTCGGGGCGTTTGCTTTAATTATCTTCCCCGAAGTTTTTAGAGAAATCGGATCACTAAGGCTTCTTTTCTTTGCCGTCCTCATGCTGCTGATTATGCTCTACAGACCCGAAGGCATCTGGCCCGAAAAAAGAAGTTAAATTGAACTGCTACCAAAGCTGAAACAAACGGAAAATCCATGGCGATACTTGAAATAAAAGACATGAGCTTGAGTTTTGGGGGGTTGAAGGTAATTGATACCTTGAACTTCAATATCGAGCACAACTCGATCTCCAGTCTGATCGGGCCCAACGGTGCCGGAAAAACCTCGATCTTCAATTGTATGACCGGGTTCTATAAACCCAGTGAGGGAAAAATTATATTTGAAAACACCCGTATTACCAGAAAAAAGCCACATAAAATCACCAAGCTGGGTATAGCCCGCACTTTCCAAAACCTTCGATTGTTTAGAAACATGACAGTTCTGGAAAATGTTATGTCCGGAATGCACTGTAGATCTTCTGCCGGTTTCTGGGGTGCCGTACTGCATACATCCCAACAGAAAGAGGAAGAGGAAAAAATCCGTACCTTTTGTGAAGAGTGCCTGGATTTCGTCGGTATTCTTGACAAGAAAGACTGGATGGCGACCAACTTACCTTACGGAGACCAAAGAAGAGTAGAATGGGCTCGAGCCCTGGCAACACAACCAAAATTGTTACTGCTGGATGAACCTGCCGCCGGACTCAATTATGACGAAAAAGAGCAATTGATTGCCCTGATACGGAAAATAAGGGAAGAAAAGGGAATTACGGTTTTTCTGATAGAGCATGACATGGGACTCATTATGAAGGTATCAGAGCATATTACTGTGATAGATTACGGGAAAAAGATTGCCGAAGGGGATGCCGAAACCATTCAAAACGATCCAAAAGTAATTGAGGCCTATCTCGGTAAAGATGAGGAGGCAGCCGCATGAGTGAAACAGTCCTGAATATTAACGATCTAAATACCCACTACGGTAAAATTCACGCCTTGCGGGGAATTAGTTTATCTGTTGAAAAAGGTAAAATCATCGCTCTTTTGGGGGCAAACGGAGCAGGTAAAAGTACCACCTTGAAAGCGATATCTAGCCTGGTGGATGTCACATCCGGTTCCATCGATTTCATGGGAGAAGACATTACCAAATTGCCTGCACATGAAGTAGTCAACAAAGGATTAATTCACGTGCCTGAGGGCCGCCACATTTTTAAAGGCATGACCATCAGGGAGAACCTTGATTTGGGCTCCTTCACCCTAAAAGATGATGCGGAAAGAAAACGCCGTATGCAGCATGTATTCGAGATGTTCCCCATTCTTGATGACAGGCAAAACGGAGATGCCGCCCTGCTATCCGGAGGAGAACAGCAGATGCTGGCGATTGGCCGGGCCATGATGACAGAACCCAGGTTGTTGCTGCTCGATGAGCCATCCATGGGACTGGCACCGTTCCTCGTGCAAAACATCATGAAGATTGTAAAACGCCTCAACAATGAAGGAACCACTATCCTGCTGGTTGAACAAAACGCCAAAGTGGCTCTCAAAATCGCTGATTACGGATACGTGCTCGAAAATGGAAAGATCGTAATCGAAGGTCCCGCCGAAGAACTGCAACAAGACGAAAGCATCATCAAGGCTTATCTGGGTCATTAAAACATAACAGATGGGTACAACGTACCCATCACTGACCAAAAATTCACAATTAGCAATTGATTATTGATTATTAAAAACACTATTCGAATAATCAATCATATCGATGTAGGATGGGCCGGCGAAGCCTGCCCATCAATTACAACAAAAACTGAACCATTGAACTCGGCGAATCCCCTATCGCTTGATCCACCCTACGGCTCTTCGTTAACAATTCAAAATTATTAGCATCATATTGGCGGGTTCGTCGTTACACTCCTTAACCCACCCTACATTAAAACCACGACGGTTGAGTATGCAAACGCCCCTTTTTCTAACAATCAGTAATCAATCACCTCGATATACGAGCAATCATTGTTCTACCCTTGCCACAATCTTGACGCTGTAGCCGGAAGCCGGCAGAAACGATGGAATGACTAAGTTTTTTGCCTGCGAATAGTTGCCAGAAAAATCGTTCCCAAAATTACAATGCCGCCAATCCAGGTTCTTAAGGTGGGTATTTCTTCCAATATCAGCAAAGCCAGGACAATCCCGTAAACAGGTTCGAGTCCTGCTATCAAACTTGCCAATTGGGCTTTAATTTGGTTCAGGCTCTTGATAAATAAGGTATGTGCCGCAGCAGTGCAGAAAACACCAAGAAATGGAACCAGGACATAGTCCCAGGTTTGAATCTCAAACTCTGCAACTAAAACAAAGGGAAGCAATACCAGGGCTGCCACACCATTTTGAAAAAGGGCAATCACCGATGATTGATAATCGGCCACGTATTTGCGGTTTAACAACGATAATACTGCAAATGTAAATCCCGAGATTACCCCCCAAACAACGCCCTGTGTTACGTTATTTCTCAAATCGAAGGAAGGTATAACCAAAATCAATCCTACAAAAACCAAAACAGCCATACCAACATTGAACCAAGTCAACTTCTCGCGAAAAAAGTAGGGCTCCATGAAGGTTACAAATAATGGGAAGGTAGAAAATGTTATCAAACCGATGGCAACTGTCGATACCTTGATTGATTGAAAGAAGGACCACCAGTGCAACGCCAGGATAATACCGATTGCAATTAATACTACCAGATCCCTGGCTGACTTGACCTTTACAGATGTTTTGGAAATCCAGAGCAACAATGCCAAAGCAACAGATGCAAAAAAAGTCCTACCAAATACGATCAGCAAAGGTGATAATGTAATAATCTTCCCCAACAGCCCGGAAAGACCGAACAGAAAAACTGCCGTATGAATTTCTATTAATCCCAGTTTTCTTGAATTCACTTCAATCTCAGATATTTAGAGGAGCAATAATAAAGGAGGAGTGGTTATTACGCTAACAGATCAGTGTGAATCGGTAAACTGAACTACCGACAAAAGTTCCCGGGTGAAGGATTTTGGATAGGTCCGGATTTAAGATCAACCCGGTATTCATTAACCCGCCATGGTGCAGTTTCCACCGGACTGTTCGGATTGTTGGAGATTAAGGGAAGCGCGTTTAATCATATCCGCATCGCTGTTTTCCAGCTCAGCCGCACCAGCACTGATTGTCACTTGCAAATCATTTGGGAAATCGTGATATTTAACCTCCCTCCTGATTTTATCACTAAAGTGTTTGGCACCGTTTATATCCGTTGACCTTAACAACACAATAAACTCGTTTTCATTCCATTTTGCACAAATGTCCGTAAACCTGGATTGTGACACCAATATATCGCTAATGTCTTTCTTTACCTTTCTTAGTTCTTCCGCTTCAAGAGTGTCAGATAAATCAGGCAGGGAATCAATTTTTATGAGAACGATCGATAGCTTCAATGATTCACGGGAGTTTCGTGCAACTTCCTGGCTTAGCTGAAGATTAAAAAACGGACGGTTAAACATTCCGGTCTCTTCATCCCTGGTCCCGATTCTTCTGGCTTTGGTAATATTGATCCCCTTCTTTACTCGTTGGATCAGGTCTACGGGATCAAAAGGTTTGGTCAGGTAGTCGTCGGCACCGATATCTAATCCAAAGGTTTGATCTTCTGGTTTTGCCTTGGCACTAATCATTAATACAAATATGTCCTGTAAATTGGAATCGGTCTTTAGCACCTTACACATTTCATAGCCGTTCATTTCAGGCATCGTAGCATCCAATAAAATCAGATCCGGTGAAAACACCTGCAAAATATCCAATCCAATCCTCCCATTTTCTGCTTCCTTAACCTCAAAACTCTCCCTGGACAGATGCCTTTTGATAGACCGTCTGATTTTTTCGTCGTCCTCTACTACAAGTATTTTTGTCATAATGTTTCTTTTTAAACTGGATGGTTAATGTTCCTGTTGTTTACGACATCCAAAATTAATCTTTTGAATAATTGTAATCCGACAAACGCACGCCTTGAATCAATTGGTTGATCGAAAGAAAAACATTGTCTTTTGTAAAAGGCTGGCAAAGAAAACTGACCGGTAATTCCAGTCTGTGTGCCAGCTGTTCCTCTGATTTAATTTTTGAAAAACTGGTAACTATTACCTTTAGTTTTTTCAGCTTTATATCCTCTGCCATCATTTTATGACTGAGATTTGTCCATACCGGATCATCTAATCCGCTATGATAAAACATAATATCGATGCGCTTCTCTTTCAAAATATAAAGTGCCGCTTTCCCCGAATGTGTAATCGATACTCGTTCTATACCACCGGCCGTAAGTACATTGCTGAGTGAAGAGCACATTTCATAATCTGAACCGGCAATTAGAAAATGATTTTTTCTGCGTTTAATTTCAGAAGGTTTGGAGGAAATACTTTTACCGGATTTCTCTACCCTGTGTTTCAACTGTTCAATCAGGGTTTCAATTTTGAAGGGCTTTATCACATAACCATCAACCTTGCTTTCCATGGCTTTTTCAATGGTATGCCTCCGCTCGTGTGTCGTGAGAACTATAAAATAAGGTTTAGGTTGTATATCATTTCGATCCCGGATTGCTTTCAAAAATGTAATACCATCCAAGGGACTCATTCCCAGGTTCGAGAGCACCACCTCAATTGGATAAACCTTTGCCATATAGTCAAGTGCCTTTTGTGGGTCCGGTTCCGCGACACAATATTTAACGCCTACACTCTTCAAGGTATCGACAATAGTGGTACACACATCTTCGTTTTGCTCGACGATCATAAACGATAGATTTTGAATTTCCTGTGGGATGCTAATTTGACTGGAAACTGTTTGTACCTTTTGCAATTCCAACTGGGTTTGTGTCTGGCGTAATTCATTGATCGCTTTTGAGTATTTTTTAGATTGAATATCGATAGTTTTATCCTTGATGTATCTTTCAATTTCCTTGTGTTTGATAGCTCGATGTTTATCCAATGCTTCATTTATATATGACATCAATTCTGCATTATCCCATGGTTTTGGAATAAACCTGTTGATAATTCCATCATTAAACGCTTTGATTGCCTGATCAGATTCAGTTGCACCGGTCAAAAGAAGCCTCTGGCACTCGGGATAAAGTTGCTGTGCAAAGCCTAGCAAGTCCAAACCTGATAAATCGGGCATCATGTTGTCTGAAAGTATCAAAGAATATTCGGCCTGTTCGACAGATTTTTTTGCCTCGACAGAACTTTCAAAATAATCAATATCATACGACAAATCTTTAAGTAGACGTTTTAACACCCGGATTATTTTCGGTTCATCATCGACAACCAACAGTTTTATGTTCTTTTCAACGATTTGGGCTATTTTTTCATCAAGTGGAATATTCATAGTTTTTTTGTGGTTTAGGCAATATCATACCGTGGTCAATCCATCCGAGAAACGTTCCCCAAGTCCGAAAATGGTTTGGTTACCAATATACTAATATTTAAATCTTTTTTCAAGAAATAGAGCTTTTTAATAACGATTTTTAACCCTGTTCATTTTGATCCATTTACCAAAGGGATGGTGAACGAAAATGTACTTCCTTCGCCCAGTCGGCTTTCTACCGTGACAACTCCCCCGTGAAGCTCAACCAGCTTTTTTGTAATTGGGAGCCCCAGGCCGGTGCCTCCTGCCGACCGTGTAAGTGAATCATCCAACTGCCTGAATACATTAAATATAAATTTGATATTCTCTTGTTCTATTCCAATTCCTGTGTCTTTTACTTGAAAAATAACATCATTGTTATCTGTCGAAACATCTATATTGATCCCTCCTTCTTCTGTAAATTTTATTCCGTTGCCTACAAGATTTAACAATATTTGTTTCAGGCGCACAGGGTCAGCCATGACATTGATATCTTCCAACTCCGTTTTGATATACAGGGATTTTTCAGCAGCCAGCGATTTTAATGATTTTTTTACATCTTCCACTATCTCCCTGCATGACAACTCCGACTTTTTCAACTCCATTTTTCCTGCTTCAATTTTGGAAAAATCAAGTAAATCATTCACCAAAATCAGCAAATGCTTTGCGGAATCTTCCACATCGATTGCTATTTCAGAAATTTCCTCGGCATCCGGTAAATTATTCTGATCAGTCAAAAATGGCAGGTTGGACAAAATCACTGTTAGCGGTGTTCGCAATTCATGGGAAACAACGTTAATAAAATCCGATTTTAAACGGTTGGTTTCCTCTGCTTTTTCCTTTGCCTCAATTAACTCTACTTCAGCCTGCTTCAGGGTTGTAATGTCATGGGATACCGCAACGATGTTTTTAACTTCACCTTCCTCTGCATATGGATAGAAGCTCACATTCATATGCTTTTTCCCTAACAATCCGAAATCAAATTCGTTGTGATAATTAACCTGTTCCCCCTGTAAGGCTTTTTCAAATTTGGGAAAAATGAAGCTGTCAAAAACTTCCTGCCCCCAAACTTCACTGACCTCCTTTCCGATTAGTTCTTCCTTGGTCAGTCCCTGGGCTCTTGCAAATGCATCATTCACGACCACATATCTTAAATCTCGATCCAGCATGCTCATATAGTCCTTGGAGTTATTGGACATAAATTTATACTTATCGAGATCCCCTTCAGTCTGTTTGCGCATGCTGATATCCTGAATGATCCAAATATCACCGGCATAGTAATTAGCATAGTCTATGGATTTTGCCTGTGCCTGACACCAGAAAGATATTCCATTTTTTCTTTTCAATCTCACTTCAGTGGTAAACAGCTTACCAAGCCGGATCGTTTTGTCTGCCTCTTTCCTAAACTCTTTGAATGCTTCTGTTGAAAAGAATAAAGCCTCCATGCCTTTTTCCATTAACTCTACATGATCATATTGAAACATAGTGACCATATGACTGCTTAGCCAGGTGCATTTGTAGTCCTGAAGCAGCATGATCCCGAATATTGTATTATCCAGGATTGTATCCTGCTGATCTATAATATTTTTAAGTACCAATTCGTTAGCTTCCAAATCGACTTTATTTTGCAGTAGTTTGGCTTCAATCATTTTGCGATCGGAAATTTCGTTTTGAAGGTGGTCATTGGCAACGGATAGCTCTTTCGTCCTCTCTTCAACTTTTTGTTCCATTTCCTCGTAGCTTTTTACCAGTTTTTCTTCAACCTGCTTGCGAGCGGAAATATCCTTGATCATGGCAGTTAGAAACAGTCCGTGACTGGTCTTCCAATGTGTCAGTGATATTTCGGTAGGAAATTCCGTCCCACCCTTTTTCAATCCATTTACTTCCAGTGGTTTGTTATGTTTAAGCATCATGCTTTTCTTAAACCTTTCCAAACCTTTTTTATGCGCATCCCTGAGATAGGAGGGCACCAGCAATGAAATGTTCTCCCCGAGCAGCTCCTCTTGACTGTATCCAAACATTAGTTTTGTGGATCTGTTGCAATGTAAAATTTCGCCATCAAGATTGGCACTGATTATCGTGTCCGTCGCAGAATTGATTACAGATTTAAATCTTTTTTCGCTTTCACGTAGCGCCTCTTCAGTCTTTTTCCTATCGGAAATATCGGTCATGGAACAGGTGAATCCTATTATCTGATTTTTCTCATCTCTTTGATATCTCCAATGAATCTCAAGGTGCTTCTTTTCCTGATTTTCAGTCAGGTGTTCCATTTCCAGGCGATACGAAGTCGGATTTTTCTCTAATAGCCGATTGAATTCATGCTTAAAACTGAACTTCAGCAGTTCAGAAGGTTGGCTACTCCAGACCGTACTGCCGATAATTTTGTCCTTGGCAAAACCACATATCTCAGAAGCCCTGTCATTCGCAAATACAATGGTTCCCTCCCTGTTTAGCTCGACCACACCTACAGGCAACTGATCCACAAGCAGCCTGTACCGTTCTTCACTGGCCGACACCTTTTCGATTAGATCTTTTCTTTCAAGGGCTTCTTGTTTCAAAGTTTCTATGGAAATACTCAGGTCTTTGGAAACAGCCACAAGATCTTTTTCCAGCTTCTTGCGATGAACCGAATTCCCTAAGATGCGGTGCATAATTTTTTCAGTAATCTCAGATTTTAAAAAGAAGTCCTGAATCCCATTTTCCATCAATTCGGCAGCAAGAACGTCATTCTGGGATGATGTCAACACTATGATTGGCACATCTTCATTTTTGTTGCTAACGAGTTGATAGGTTTCAAATCCATTGGAATCAGGAAGATTTAAATCCAGTACAATCACATCGAATTGTTTTTTCCCCATTTCTGATATCGCATCGTTTACCTTATCCACCCATGTCACGTCTACGGCAACGGCCGGATCCGATTCGATGAACTCCAATAGAAGTTGAGCCTGTGCTCTTGAATCTTCAACCAATAATACACTGCGATCTTGTTTTGCCATTTTGTCTTTATACGGGCTGTATTATTTACTTCTGACAATCAGTTATTAGAGAAACACCGGCAATTACAACGAATTCAAAATATAGAAAACAATAGGTCAATTCTTTGATCAGTTCTGATCCGTATGTGTTTCTTAGCTTTGACTCGATCAAAGCGATCCATAATACGAACGCATTAATATCCAATGAGATTACGATGAATCAACTGAAAAACCGGCTGTGTCAAAATTGCTTCGAGCGTCACCCGATTTACTGGCAATACTTCAATTTTGAAATAACGCCACCAATTAACAACAAAGGTTGGAACCATTGTATTTGTTTGTAGAAACGACATCAACAAAAATAATATTTACGCTAATTTTAAACAGCACCTTAGTCTGATGCTTTGTATGAATAATATTAAAAAAAAATAAACAATTGATTCAAAATTAGTGTTGTAAAGGCAAATGAATATGTCACGATAGAGGCGAGTCCGGGTCTTTTTTTTCCTTAAAATACCCTTTTTGACTTAAGTCAAACCAACCGCTTTCTATCCATGCGGAAATAGTACTCAGATAACAACTTAAATTTTTTTTGTTCCCCTAACCCAAACCCGGAGTATTAAATTATGTTTTGCTATCAATGTGAACAAACTGCCAGTTGCCAAGCCTGTGTCAAAATAGGTGTTTGCGGAAAGACCCCAGATGTAGCTGCGTTACAGGATCTGCTTATTTACGCTGTCAAGGGATTGTCATTGTATGCTGTTGAAGCGTGGAAAGTTGAAAAAGTGCCCTTTGAAGTGAATCGATTCACCAGCGAGGCGATTTTTGCCACGGTTACCAACGTGGATTTTGATGCTTCCAGATTTGAAATTTTGATCAACGAGTGTGTGGAAACAAGAGATAAACTTAAGGACACGTTGGTTGCTGCAGGTGTGGATGCAAACTTCCGACACGATGCCGCAACCTTCCTACCGGAAAATACATTGGCCGGAATGGTGGCCCAAGGTGAACGATACAGCATTCAATCCAACCCGGATGCCAACCCCGATATCCTGTCTCTTCAGCAATTGTTGATTTATGGTGTGAAAGGATTGGCTGCATACACAGACCATGCACAGATTCTTGGTCAAACAGATGACAAGGTGTTCCGATTCATTCACGAAGCCATGGCGGCTACTCTTGATGACAGTCTGGGAGTAGACGAATTGGTAGGCCTGGTTCTCAAATGCGGTGAGATCAACCTGAGAGCCATGGAGCTTCTAGATGCGGGGAACACTGGCACTTATGGCCAACCTGTTCCAACATCCGTTCCCCTCGGACCCAAAGAGGGAAAAGCTATCCTGGTATCAGGACATGATCTTAAAGATCTTGATGCCCTGCTCCAACAAACCGAAGGAAAAGGAATCAACATTTATACCCATGGCGAGATGCTGCCTTGCCACGGTTATCCCGAACTCAAGAAATACTCACATTTCTATGGACACTACGGAACTGCCTGGCAAAACCAGAAAAAGGAATTTGCCAACTTTCCAGGTTCCATATTGATGACCACCAATTGCATCCAAAAGCCGGTGGAAAGTTACAAGGGTAATATTTTTACAACAGGATTGGTTGGCTGGCCCGGTGTAACCCACATTGCTGACAAGGATTTCACCCCGGTAATCAACAAGGCATTGTCCATGGACGGATTCAAGGAGACCGTTGAAGGCAAATCCGTGATGACAGGTTTTGGTCGAAACGCTGTTCTAGGTGTAGCAGACAAAGTGATTGATGCCGTGAAAGGCGGTGCAATCAAGCATTTCTTCCTGGTTGGCGGCTGCGATGGTGCCAAGCCTGGTCGTAACTACTACACCGAATTTGTAGAACAAACACCGAAAGATACCGTAGTGCTAACCCTTGCCTGCGGTAAATTCAGGTTTTTTGACCAGGATCTCGGGGATATCGGTGGTATTCCAAGGTTGCTGGATGTGGGACAATGTAACGACGCTTACTCAGCCATTAAAATCGCTGAAGCTCTCGCTGGTGCTTTTGAGTGTGGCGTGAACGATCTGCCGCTCTCCATGGTGCTTTCCTGGTACGAACAAAAAGCTGTGGTGATTCTCTTGTCATTGCTTCACCTGGGAATCAAGAACATTCGTCTTGGCCCTACCCTACCGGCATTTATCTCAGAAAACGTTTTGAAAGTATTGGTTGAGAACTTCAACATCATGCCTATCAAAACAGCTGATGAGGATCTAAAAGACATCCTGGGAGATGCAGCCTAGTTAGTGCCTGAACGAAAACCTCTTGGATTTATACTGAATCGTATTGTATCAGTAGTGATTTGATTTGAAGATTAGAATGCTATCAGCTCTCAGAGATCAGCATTCAGCTTGAAAATGCTGAAAACTCAGCGATATAAATTGCTGACCGCTGAAGGCTGAAAGCACTATACTTTGCAGTAAAAATCTCTTCATAAAAGGCCGAATGACAAAGCTTAATGGGTTTTCCGTTCATGCACTAGTTAACAATCGGAAGGGCGAAAGCTGGCCCTTCCTTCAAAGTCAAATTCAACCAGTTTTGACTGCCTTCCTGTTTTATACACTCCTTTAAAATACCTTCACAGTTTTTAAACCTGAGAAGTTCCAGACAAGTTGCAAAATGAGGGCTGATCAGCTATAATAATTGTTATTGTTCTCTTCATTTTTTTATAGAAAACCCTCAGACATAGAGCGCTTCTTAGGAAAAGTATGTTGAAGAACCAGGGCCTGAAGAACTGGTTCTTCAACATATTGTTTGATCTGTACACCAGTAATTGGTGATATTTAAGATATTTATTATTTTAAATATTTCAAAGATATCAAATTAATATCTGTTGATTTTAGACTTAGATTCTGTTTTAGAATGTGAAGCACTGCTTACCAAGAAATGGTGGCGCTAACCGTTGAAAAACGGGGGTCTCTTCGATATGAAACTCTCTCTAATTCTCATCATTCAACCGGGTGAATAAAACCCACATAAGGTTAGACCTGTCCCAAAAAAGCCTGGTGGAATTTTGTAGAATGTCTATTATTCCTCTGTTGGTGAGGCCCCCATGTATAGAGATTTAGCAATGAAAAAAAGATTTATCCTGTGCATTATCCTGGTGTTGTTGGTTTCATCTCCTCTATTGGCAGTAGAATTAAAATTTAACACCCAGGATTTTTCCCCTTTCAGTTACTTGTCGGATGGTAAGGTATCCGGACCCGCTTCAGAAATTATCAAGGCGGTTTGCCGCCGTATCAATGCAACCTGCACTTTCAAATTAGGTGTTTGGAAAGATGCCCAGCAGGAAGTCAGGGAAGGAAAAGCCAATGCCATGTTTGTCATAGGATGGAACCGGGGACGGTCCAAGTGGCTTTATTTCAGTCCGCAAATTCTTCAAACCGAATACGGCTTTTTTGTACCCAAGGGAAACTCGTTGACTTTTTCCGAAATCAGGGATCTTTCCGGATATCGCATTGGTGTTTACGGTCCGTCTAATACGGCCCGTTCTCTTGAAAAAGTGCGCCAACGAATGGAAAAAGACAAAACGATGACGCCCATCGAAATTGATATGCAACCCGATGATATTGCGATTTTCAAGAACCTGAATTCACGACAACGGACCCTGAATTCCGTATTTTCAAACCGCGACGTAGGAAATGACATCATCAGAAAACACAAGCTGAACAATTTGCGCTATGCTGGTGCCCAACGAACATTGAACTACTTCATCGGCTTTTCCAAACAATATACCGACAAGAATCTTGTCAATCGATTTAACAAGGCATTTGTCAATCTATATACACAAGGTCAGATTGAACAGATCTTAAAACGTTACGCCATGAAACCCGCTCCAATCGAACCTTATATTATAGCCTTCTACAACAATAAATAAGCAACCATTTATCCCGCCTTAAGTTACGGCGGGAAGCCTCTTTCAAACCTGTTGTTTTTTCGAAGCTGCGAGCTTCGCTTCTCACGCACGGAATAGCAGTTTACCAACCAACATCCCTTAACTAAATGACATTGGTCCTTACGGAACTCAGTTGGTCTTTGGTATCAGATCTCCAACGTTTCACACTGTCTACTGAGGTTAAAATTGAATACCTATGGATCGTGTCGATGGGCAACCAGTTGCCCATCCTACAACCTTGTCCAAATGTATTGCCTATTCGCACTTGCTTAAAAAAAAATCAAATAATCAACAGGCAATTCTTAACAAACACCAAGCAACCGGTTTGATGCGGGCTATTATAAAGGCTTTCAACCTTAAAGAACATTGTAGGATGGGCCGGCGAAGCCTGCCCATCAACGCTTATGAAGGTTAAAATTGAATACCTATGGGTCGTTTTGATGGGCAACCGGTTGCCCGGCTCCTTTTAGCTCCTGTTGACCGATTCAGGTTACTTGTTTACTGTGAATAAACTGTTTTTGTTGATTTTTTCAGGCCGGAAACACTTCTAAAACAAAGGAATATCAATGCCAACCAAATCTCCTGCCAGAATTGTGATCAGCTTTTTTTGCATCCTGATCGGCATTTTTTCGATTCTTACCATAAAAATGCCCAGCAACACGGGACTGATCGGACAGACTTTCTATAGTTATTTTCTGATACCCGTTTTAGGTCATGGAGCTTTTTTATTCACCTATTTCCTTTTCGCCTGTGCAGCTGCCGTCACCCTTTCCGATAAGCTGCAGCTCCGTATAAGCGGTATCCTGCTAATCCTGTTTCCGATAGTTATCTGGATCGACAATGCCTATATCACTGAGGTTTTTCCCGCAAAAAATCTCATCAATCGATTTATGGATGCCACTTTTAAGGTTCTGATCGGTCAGGCCGGAGTCCACTTGCTTGAGATCCTTTCCCTGGCGGGGGGGTGCTTTCTGCTCGTATACAAATCGGGAATCGATCTCTCTAAGTTCAAACGCAAGAAAAAAAAGAAAAAACCGGTCAGAACAAAGCCAAAACCGGTTGAAGAAGAGCCGGAAGAGGAACAGGAAGAACCGGATACGGAATCAAAACCTGCCAAACCTGTTAAGGAAAAAACAGCCGTCATAAAACAGGAAGAACCAAAAACTATCGAAAGTATCGATCTCAATTTAAAACCTTATCGCAAACGATTTAAAAAACCGGAAATTACTGACTTCAAGAAACAACCCGCTGACTCGGTGAGTTATGGCGAAAAAAAAGAAAAAATCAAGGATGTATTTGCCTCCCTGGGTGTTTCAGTGAAAATGGGAAGTGTCATCGGTGGACCGTCCGTCGAGCAATACGAGATCACCCCGGGCAAAGGTGTGAAACTCTCACAGATCAAAAAGCTGGAAGATGACCTCTCACTGGCACTCAAAAGCAAAGTCCTGATCACTTTTAATACCCAGGGTGCTCTTTGTATCGAAGCTCCCATGGCTAAGAGAAGAACTGTTTTCTTTAGAAGGCTGTTGGAAACGGCAGATGACAACGAGGCAATGCTTCCCGTGATCCTTGGTGTAAACGCCTCCTATGAGACATTTAGCTTTGATCTGGCAGAACTCCCGCATATGCTGATTGCAGGAACGACCGGGTCCGGGAAAAGTATCCTGGTTAAAACCCTGTTGGCTTCCATCATGTACAACCTGACACCAAACGACGTCCGGCTTGTCCTGGTAGACCCCAAGCGAGTGGACTTCGGTATTTTTAATGCCTCGCCTTTCATGGCTCATAAAGTCATCACCGACATTGAGCTGGCATCAGTGGCCTTGCAAACGCTGGTGGAAGAAATGGAAAAAAGGTATGACATATTGGAAAAGAACAACACCTCCAACATCGCTTTTTATAACAAGTCTGTCCGGGCAGATAAAAAAATGCCCTACATCATTGCGGTTATTGATGAATTTGCGGACCTGATTATGGCAGATAAATCGGATATCGGTGACAATATTATCCGTATTGCCCAAAAAGCCAGGGCCTGTGGAATTCATTTGATTCTTGCAACCCAAAGACCCTCGGCTGAAGTCATTAGTGGTCTCATCAAAGCCAACGTCCCCGGAAAAATCGCCTTGTCCGTATCCTCAGCCATCAATTCCAAAATCATCATCGATCGCACCGGGGCAGAAAAACTCCTGGGCAAAGGAGACATGATCTACATCTCCCCGGAAATGAAAGACGGCATCCGCCTGCAGGGAGCCTATATCTCTGATGAAGAAATTATGAAGTTCATGAACTGACTGCATTTTAGATTTACGATTCATGATTTTAGATTTATTTGGGAATTTTAGATTTTAAGTATGTGAAAGCGAAGCTTTCAGTAAAATATTTGAATGTTTACACATTATTAGCTGATAGCTAAACGCTGACTGCTGAAAGCTACAATAGTAATACTTTTGTAAAAGTCCACTCGACTGCACACAAATGGGATCGATTCTGGCAGGATAGGATTATTTTTTTTGCATCGTTAACACCTTCTAATGTCCAGCTATGTTAGGTTTCCTTCCCGCTTTTACTCGAGGTATTCTGGTATTATCTCTGCTCTGGGTAAATATTCTGTTTTGGTTTATCCCTTTGTTCCCTATTGCGATTATTAAGTTGGTGTTACCTGTCAAACCAATCCGCAAGACTTGTGACATCCTTTTAAATTTTATTTGCACTACTTGGGCGATTGGCAATGACCTGGTCTTAAACCTGGTAAACAAAATCGAATGGGATATTGAGGGAGATGATGACTTAAGTATGAACAAATGGTACCTGGTGCTGGCCAATCATCAGAGTTGGTCGGACATCATGGTTTTGCAGTCTGTGTTGAATAATCGAATCCCTTATTTCCGATTTTTCTTGAAACAGGAATTGATCTGGATACCTATTTTCAATTTTGTATGGATAGCCCTGGACTATCCCTACATGAAACGCTACTCAAAATCATTTCTCAAGAAAAATCCCCATTTAAAGGGTAAAGACATCGAAACCACCAAAAAATCCTGTGAGAAATTCAGAGATATTCCGGTGTCGATAATGAATTTCGTGGAAGGAACCCGGTTTACAGAAGAAAAACACAAAAGACTTTCTTCCAGCTATACTTACTTGCTCAATCCAAAGGCGGGTGGAGTGGCGTTTGTTCTCTCGGCTATGGGAGAGCAGCTCTCAGCAATTCTCGATGTAACCATTAAATATGATCCCAAAGCCATGGGATTCTGGAATTATCTATGCGGCAAGGTGACAAAGGTAACGGTCAGGATCGAACAAATTCCGGTGACCAATGAGATTATCGGGGATTATTTTAATGATACCCAGTTTAAGATCGGATTCCACAAATGGATCAATGTCCTGTGGCAAAAGAAGGATAAGACTCTGGCGATGCTCCATGGGGAGCACCACCAGAATTAGACGCTTTGCCAGTGGTCTATTGAATGTCGAGGGATCTTTCGCCCAGGTTACCATAGCGGTGATAGGTATGGCAGATACTCTGATTGAGCGTTACATGCAATAACTCAATTCTGCCCTCCATTAACACCGGGGCACAACAGACGTAAAATCCGGTTTTTGCTGCCGCTTTAAAGACAGACTCAGGTACTTTATCGAATCCTGCAAACCTGATCCTTTCTATATTCGGAATCGCTGCAATCAATTCCTCATCGCTTTCGAAGGTTACGGGAACACCATTCAGCAAGCGAATACCTTCCTTGCCCAGCAGAAATTGAATTACCCGGTTATCAAGCCCCTTTGGAGCACTGACTACCAACTGATTTCCTGCGATTTGCACAGCTGCAATTCGGGCTATTGTTTCAAACAAAGTATCGTTTTGATGCAATCTCACTACAATTTTACCCAAAGGCAAGTACCGCATCATGTTATCCTGTCCGCGCAGATTAAAATAATCCTTGGCTTGGGAGAATTCCTGTTCATATTGATACAAGTAGCTCTTGATGGCTCGAACCACATCCTCCATCTCGCTGTTCTGATCTCCGAATTGATTCCAGCGCACCTTTAATTTCCATTCGGAAACCAGTCTTAACAATCGACTATCATTTTCTATAGTGCCAATCGCAGGCTGGGATGTATCCTTGAATTCCATGAATTGCGCCGTGTAGTTAGGCGAGCCGGCTTTAACGGCAGGACCGATAGCAGATTTTTTCATGCCGCCAAACGGCTGTCTCAAGGTTATGGCCCCGGTGGTTCCGCGATTTATGTAAAGGTTCCCGGCTTCGATACTGTCTTTCCAGATCTCTATTTCCCTGGGATCAAGGCTTTCGATACCCGAAGTCAGCCCGTATCCGGTCTGATTGGTCAGTTCAATGGCATGATCCAGGTTTTCAGCGCACATCACCGCCAACACAGGACCGAAAAACTCGGTCATATGGGTAAAGCTTCCCGGGGTCACATCCCATTTGATTCCCGGCGACCAAATATAAGGGTTGTCATCTACCAACTCGGGTTTTAATGCCCAGTTTTCTCCGGTCTCCAACTCTTTAAGAGCCTTTTCCAGTTCTCCCGAAGGTGGGTTGATCATCGGTCCCATTTTGTTTTTAAAGTCCCAGGCCGTTCCGGTACTGAAACTTTTGGCTGCGTCAACTAACTGGCGACGAAATTCCTTGTCTTCATAAACTTCCCTTTCCAGGATCAGAAGCGATGTCGCACTGCATTTCTGTCCGGCATTTCCGAATGCGGAATAGACAACATTTTTAATTGCCTGATCCCTGTCGGACATGGCAGTAACAATAGTTGCATTTTTACCGCCGGTTTCTGCAGCAAGGAATAAGCCTGGTTTTTGTTCCAGCATTCTCAAGCCTGTATCGGTTCCACCGGTAAGTATAACATAATCTATATCTTGATGCTCAACCAACTGCGCTCCTACTGATGATCCAGGGCAGGGCATGAACTGCAAAGCGGTTTTGGGAACACCACCGGCCCAAAAGCACTTGCATAATTCCCAGGCTACCACCACAGAATCTGAAGCAGGTTTAAAAATCACCGTGTTTCCTGCAGCCAGCGAAGCCACGATGCCTCCGCAAGGAATGGCAATTGGGAAATTCCAGGGGGATATCACCAGCCCTACTCCTTTTCCCTTGCCTTCAAGGGTTTCTATGTCCAGGAACTGCTTAACCGTGTAAGGATAATATTCTGCAAAATCCACTGCCTCGGAAACTTCAACATCCGCTTCTGTGAATACTTTGCCGGTATTCGCAGCAGCCGCTCCAATCAAATTTCCCCTGCCTTTTCTTAGCTCCATGGCAACCTGGGAGAGAATCTTATGTCGTTGATCCTGAGACATGGAACGCCAGCCGTCCGGGTCATTTTTGGCCGTTGAGACAGCTTTTTCAACATCCTGCTCTGCAGCCAGTCTGTAACGAGCAACACAAATGTTTTCATGATATTGGGAAGGATCGATACAATCATTGATTTTGCGATCGTCATAAATCTCCTCCCCGGCAATCACCACCGGTATCTCAATGGGATGACTTCCCGGACTCTTTTTCCATTTCTTTCTAATGTCTTCAGCCCAGGTTCTGTTTCCAGCCAAAGCCCAATCCGTATCCGGCTCGTTGACGAACTCGTTGTTGTAATAAGTACCTGTTTGTTCGGGAAAGCTTTCGGTACATCGATCCTGAATCCGGTTGGGGCTTAGTTTTATTTTATCCAGCTTATCGCAGGACTCATAGAATTGATCTTTCAGGAATGACCATTCTTCTGTTCCGGTCTTTAAATTGGGGGCATAGCGTAGGAAATTGTCCGGAGCCGTGTTTTCATCCAGTCTGCGAATTAAATAGGCTATGGCATTGATAAATTGTTCCTTTTCAGCAACAGGGGCATAAAGAAGGACATCACTCGTTTTTTCCACAATCGCCCTGCGAATATGATCCGCCATACCTTCCAGCATCTCAAAATCAACATATTCCAGAACATTCAGATGAGATGCCACTTGATAAGCAAACGCCAGTTCGAACAGATTGTGCGAAGCAATACCCAATTCAACGGCTATCATATGCTCCTCACGCATTCCATACAGAACCATGGTCTTATAATTCGCGTCCACATCGGTTTTGCTGTCATATGTTGCCAGGGGCCAGTTGTTGATTTCCGAATCAACCTGTTCCATCTCCATATTGGCCCCTTTTACGATTCTAATCTTTATCGGACTGCCACCGTTTTTCACCCTTTCCACGGCCCATTCCGTTAAAAGTCTTTGAATGGCATGGGAATCCGGAAGATAAGCCTGCAATACTATACCCGCCTTGTGGTTTTTAAATTCCTCCTGATCCAGGGTCTGCATGAAGGCAGCAGTGGTAATCTCCAGATCCCGATATTCTTCCATATCCAGATTGACAAATTTAGGAACCTTCCCACCGTTTTTTCTGGTGAATACGTTTGACTGGGCAGTTCTGTACAACAGGGATAAACGATCCTTGAGAATTGCCACGGAATGATCGAAGGCCAGGGAATGGATTTGCGAATAGATTGTAGAGATCTTAACCGAAATGTATTCAATAGCCGGATTCTCCAAATCGGTGACATTGGTTTCAAGTCTGGCCCGAGATTCCTCTTCTCCCAATACCGCTTCCCCCAAGTGGTTAACGTTCATGCGAACACCTTCTGACTTCCGCTTTTTCAGATGGGAAGTCAAGGGACCTTTTTCCCCTGCCAGGATCGCCTGACTGCTGAATTTACGCATTTTCTGAACGACCTGGGGAACGGAAATACCCGAGAATGAGCCTCCCAGCTTAATAAAAAGCGTCACCAGCAATTTTTCCCAGGAGGTAAAAAATTCGGGAACTTTATTGTTTTCAAGGGTATAAATGATCTGGTCAGCTACACGTTTGCTGTTACCCGAACGAAATGCCTGATCGATCAGCCTGGTCAAGACTGCCTTGTCCAGTGGATGCCTCAATAAACTGGCCATCTGCGACTGGAAAGTTTTCTCTTTCTGGCCGATTAACTGATTGGCCCTCTCCTGCCAGGACTCCGCCAATTCCACGGTTTCTTGTGAAATCCGCTTGATATCCAACTCACCCATACTCTGACTCCCTAAATTGTTAACGGATTATTGATTACTATGTTTAAATTAATTTGTAAGCAACTTTGTTACTATCCGTGCTCGTGAACGTAAACATTTCTTTGTTTCCCATAATTATTACATTGTCCCTTCGGTGCATTGACGCCAAATTCCGACTGTTTCTAATAATAAATGGCAGGGCGGGGTTACATCCCTGCCAACGATCTTTTGCAATGGGAATAATCAGGAAACCATTTACGGACCCAATTAATATATTCTAATCCTTGCAACATTTTATCGTTCATTCTACCAACCCAATCCCCCGGCGGCCACGTAGGACCGCCCTACCATTCATAATCTGCTCCAATCAACATTCTCATGAATTAACAATCAGCCAAAAGCAACATTGTTTTTATTCATGAACGTGCTCGTGACCGTATACATATACGAAAGATAACTGATTGATTTTTTCTTTAATTCAACTGTTCAATAATTACTATCTGGGAAATTAATAATATTTAATACTTATAATGGTTAGACCTTTATCAAAATAGACTATTATATCAAGCTTAATCATCCGGGCTAGCTGAGTTGCCTCAGCTTTTTATCCATATGTCGGTTAAACCGTCTGACATGTTCGCGAGCCAGTGAACCTGCTTCGGTTGCCTTCTTGCCTTCCACCGCTTTGACTATCTCTGACAAATCCCTGTAATTCTCTTCCAGTTCACTATCACCTACGGCAAGGTATCTATCGTAGTATTTATCAATGTTGGCGTGAATGGTTTCCAGGATAAATGAATAGATCGGATTACGCGAAATTCTGGCCAGTCCCATATGAATCTTTTCATCGACCCTGACGAATTTGTCCCAGTGGGAGACTCCTTTTTTATAAAACTTTTCAGCCTCTTTGATCAGTCGATTCAAATCCTTAATATCTTCCTTGGACGCTCGCTCTGCAGCCAAAGAGGCAACAATCTCTTCCACGTCTTCCCGGAATTCAGCCAGGTGTTGCAAAGAAACCGATTGCGATCGGATCAGCAGGGCGAGTGTCTCACTCATCTGCTCCCAGGTGGTTTCTTTGACAATGGCACCCCCGTTTACTCCCAACCGAATCTCGATCAAACCCTTTTGTTCCAGAATTCTCAGGGCTTCTCTCAGAGTGCCTCGGCTGGTCCCCAGCATCTCTCCAAGCTCTCGCTCCGATGGCAGTTTTTCACCAGGTTTGATTTTTCCATCCAGAATAACATCCTGAATCTGCTCTACCACATCCTGAAATATTCTGTTTTGCTTTGCTTTTCTAAATAGCTGGGCCATCGTCCTGACAGTTCTGCAATCCCATACCTGATGTCATCAGTTGGTCAACGGAATCGATGAGAAAGAAGGATAACGAGTGCTCCGCAGAGCGGATAGATCGTAATGGTTTAACCAATTCAATTGGTACAGGGAATCGAAAAATCCGTCAAGCAGCAAAGGTATCAAAGAGCTGTTTTGAATATCCGGATCAATGCGCAGAACGGCAGTCAGTTAAAAAAGTGTGATATCGCTCGAATCGTTGTCTTTTTGCCGGTTTCCATTTAACTGCTTCATTCGATGATGTTTATCATGAATGTCATGTTGCTTTTTCATCACATAAAGCTTGCGAATCTTTTCAATATCGAACTCTTCATCTCCTTGCTGCCCGGAGCCGACCAGGTCTATACATGGTTGGCCAGACAGGTGTTCTTCAAAAAGGTGCAGGCTTTTCAGAATAATTTCTATTTGCTGTTGGGTGATATCCTGAAATTGAATGGCCATCAGGGAGTCATTTACCTTGGTTTTAATATGCTCGCTACTGGTGTTTATATCTGCCAGGGTTTCCCTGTTAAAATCTTCCAATTGAATGTAACTCTTCCCCATATTGGCGAGTTGATCTTTCAGGCTGTTTAGCAAATTGGTTTCTTCCTGCTTTGCCGACTTATCCAGCTTTATTTTGAATTTTTCCTCAATACTTTTGCCCATCTGGTCAATCGATTGGATAATCTGTTTACTTGAGTCCCCTATCTGTGCCGACAATTTGGTCACTTCATCAGCTATGACTCCAAAAGCCTGGCCGTGGACACCGGCCCGGAAGGCTTCAATTTTAGCATTGGTCGCTACAATCGTGGTTTGCTTGGATATCGATTCAATCAGCTTGGTCAGGTCAGACATGATCAGAGCTTGTTCCTGCAACTCACTGGCCATCTGGTGATCGTGATCGATCTCTTGTAACCGGCTGTTTATATATGTTTGCAGTCGAGTCATGGTGTTCTGATTGTCGACCAGGGTGGATTGAGAACCGGTTGCCATTTGATCGCTGGCCCTGCGATTTTCAGATACTTTATCCAATAAATGACTCATCGCGTCATAAATCAGTTTTAGCTGATCGATAAGATTCAATGCAGCGTCGTTGGTTTCATTGGTCACACTGTTTAAATGGCTGGTTATCAAAACATGTAGTTCTCTCAAGGTACTGGTAAGTTTTTCGTGCCGACAGGTGGCAAATTCTTCAAGGGTGCTTGATATCTTCCCGTTTTCCTGAATTCCCATAGAGTCCATTCTCTGCGCAAATGATTCGGCTGCTTTAAGCTTGTCCTCCGTCCATATTGTTGATATTTGCTTGAAAGATCCGGAAACTATGCCCCAGGAGGAACATACAATTACAGCGGAAACAATTTGGAACCAGGGAGACCAGCCGGAGATAAATGTAGCGGAAATCATTGATGCCAGGACAAGGGCTCCCCATAATCCGGTTAATATTGATAACAATGCGAACGCCAATATTCTGACCCTGAACTGACTGCGGTCGACTACCAAAAATTCTTTATTCATAACCGTCTTAAACTGTTTAATATCTGAACGAAAACCCATAAAAGCCTTATAAGTATTAGCTTCAAGAGTTGACTTTCACAATAAGGATAAATGCCTTCAGCGTTTAGCTGTCAGCAGATCAATATAAAATTTGCCACGTTTCGGTCTGAATGCCGGTCACTGAAAACTATATCATTCGAGTACACAGAAACCAATAAAGGATTTGAATACATTTCGTTCAGGTACTATTTAAAAAAGCCGGGCTGATGAACAGCAAGTGCAAGTTTTTCCAGGGGTACAACCTTGTCAACAGCACCGATCTCAATGGCCTTTAACGGCATGCCAAATACAACAGATGTTTCTTCATCCTGTGCTACCGTTGATGCCCCGGCTTCTTTCATTTCAAGAAGTCCCCGGGAGCCATCATCCCCCATGCCTGTCATAATGATTCCGATGGAATTCCTCCCGGCATATTGCGCTGCAGATCGGAAAAGGACATCCACAGAGGGACGGTGCCTTGAAACCAGGGGACCGTTCTTGACATTAACATAGTACCTGGCACCACTACGGTTCAGCAAAACATGATGGTTACCAGGCGCAATCAATGCATGACCTCGCAAAACCGAGTCGTTATTTTCTGCTTCTTTCACTGTAATCCTGCAAGTGCTGTTTAGACGTTTGGCAAAAGCGGCGGTGAAATTCTCCGGCATGTGCTGCACTATAACAATACCCGGGATATCCAGCGGCATAGCTTCCAAAAACACTCGCAAGGCTTCGGTTCCCCCGGTAGATGCCCCCACGACAACCACCTTTTCAGTGGTTTGTAACATCGCTTTGCTTCTTTTCTCGGGCAATACAGCATCTGCTGTCAGTTTCGGGGATGCCTTCACAGCTTGAACTTTTCTTTTTTGCTTTTTTAGTTTTGCCTGAGCTGCCGCCTTTACCTTATCCAGAAAAATCATTCTGGATTCTTCCAGAAACGACTTGGTGTTAATCTTTGCTTTTTCCACTACCTCTAAAGCACCAAATTCAAAGGCTTTCATGGCAACTTCAGATCCCTCTTCCGAAAGCGTCGAGCAAATAATGACAGGTAGTGCGTGTTGAGCCATCAATTTTTGCAAAAATGTCAATCCATCCATGCGCGGCATTTCGATATCCAGAATTATCACATCCGGTACAAAGCGCCTTAGTTTTTCTACAGCATGATAAGGATCGTTGGCAGAGATCACTTCCCCGATTTTGGGATCGCTTGTCAACACAGCAGTGAGTGTCTGTCTCACCACAGCTGAGTCATCAATGATCATTACCTTGATTTTGTTAGACATCTATAAAATTTTAGATTGATGAGTTGAGAGTTCAGATTTTTAAGTTTGTGAAAGCTTTGCTTTCGATTCACAAATTATAACGCCTGTACATGCTTGTGTCGTGTCAAGTGAAGACTATTGCTTCGAATCTAGTAAATTTTAGATTGATGAGTTGAGAGTTCAGTTTTCAAAACGATTCGTTCACGGGTAACACTTTTGCTAAATCCATGATCAAAACAAAGTTTTCCATGTAATTTCCCACTCCTTTTAAAAAATTTGTATCGATATTAGTACCCACCTTGGACACCTCATTAATCATATCCGGGCTCAAGCTGATCACTTCCTGCACAGCATCTACCGAAAGTCCAAAAACCCTTGCCTTGCTCCCATTTCCTTCAATCTCAACGATGATGATACAGGATTTCTCCGTGTAATCCGCCTGCTCCATTCCGAAACGCTGCCTGAGATCTACGACGGGCACAACAGAGCCTCTCAGGTTGATAACTCCCAGCATAAAATCGGGTGTCCTGGGAACTTTGGTTATCGGCGGAATGTCCAAAATCTCTCTGACTCTTAAAATATCAAGGGCGTAATCCCCCTGTTCGATGCCAAACATTAAAAACTGGGTTTTGTCATCAATATATTCAACGCTTTCCAAGTGTTTCTGTAATTCAATGTTTTTTTCTTCAACAGTTGAAACCGGCTCGGAAACCGAGATTTCATCCCGGGCGTCTGACCCTGTGATCGGTTCCGATGGATGAATGGTAATAGTCACTTTCTACTCCTTTTTTTGGATTAATATTTAATTTAAAATCTACTGGTACACATGTTCACAGGCACAGGCTTTTATTCATGTTTTGAGTGGAACAATGATTCAAGTTTGGAAAGAACACGTAAATCCATCTCTCCGATTAAACTGTAACCTCTATCTTTTGAACTATTTGTCATCTGGTTGCCCGTAATTGTCCAGTAATAAAGAAAGTAGAGCTTTCATCAATTATATATATCAAGAAATAGATTCTGCTGTTTCAGTTTCAAGTTCTGCCTGGTCGGGCTGCTGGGAGATATTTTTCAGGTATTCTCCTTCAGCGAGTTCTATCAAGCCTTTTACATCCAGAATCAGACTGACCCTGCCATCTCCCAGAATCGTGGCACCGGAAATACCGGGAACATTTTTATACACCTCATCCAGATTTTTGATAACTGCCTGAATTTCACCGTAAAGCATGTCTGTTACCAGGCCTGCCGTTTTGTTTCCCAGTTTGATGACAACAATGCTCTGCTCTTCCGATTGAGGTCCGGTCTCCTCAAAAATTTCCCTCAGCCACAGAAACGGCAATGGTTTTCCCCGCAGGTTAACATAATGGTGACTTCTGTTCATGGCGTCTTCGGGTAGGTCAATGCATTCGACAACCATTTCCAGGGGAATCACATATTTGGAATCCCCTACACCGATCAACAAGCCTTCAATTATTGCCATGGTCAGTGGCAGGCTGATGCGAACAGTCGATCCTGACCCTTCCTCACTTTCAAGCTCCACCGTACCTCTCAGGGCTTCAATGTTGCTTTTCACCACATCCATTCCCACTCCACGACCGGACAGTTTGGTTACTTTTTGAGCAGTGGAGAATCCGGGTGTGAAAATCAGGTTGAGGATGTCTTTATCCTTTAAATGATCTTTTTCGGTGATGACCCCGTTGGCAATGGCTTTATCCAAAACAGCTTTTTGATTGATCCCGGCTCCGTCGTCTTTAATCTCAATCACTACCATTCCGGAATCATGGTAGGCCTTTAGCAGTATGGTGCCTTCTGCGAGTTTGCCTTTCTTGGTTCTGACTTCGGGCATTTCAATACCGTGATCAGCAGCATTACGCACGAGATGCATTAAGGGGTCAAAAATCCGCTCAATGACCGTTTTATCGAGTTCGGCATCGCCTCCTTCCATCTCCAGTCGAATCTGCTTTCCCGATTCCTTGCTGATCTCTCGAATAACCCTTTGGAAGCGATTAAACGTTTCCTGTATCGGAACCATGCGCAATTCCATGATTCTTTCCCTCATTTCTCCCACCAGCCTGGAGTTCATGGCAGCCACCTCCATGAGTGCCTTGTTGCGGAGATCTTCAGATTGCTGCATGATTCCGGCACTTGAAATAACCAGTTCCCCTACCAGGTCAATAAACTGATCCAGCTTGTCGGTTTCAATACGGATGGTTTTGCTGACTTTTTCTCTTTTAGCCTTAATTGGTTTTTGTACCTCCAGGGCTCGGTCCAGCACCTGGACATCCACTGTTTTATCAGCCACAAGAAGTTCGCCCAGTTTGGATGTTTCTGCTTCATCCCCGTTCTCCACTTCATCGCTTTGTTGTTTCTTTAGTGCCGTATCAAGCTCTTTTTCAGTCACAGCACCACTATCCACCAACAATTCCCCGATTCTGTGGCTTGTATCGGGTGGTTCATCGGATGTTTCCGCAATTTTATCCAGTTTGCTTACATAGCTTTGAACTTTTGGCGGTGAGGGGATTATCTTAATATCAACATCGTCTCCCAGAAATTCAAAAATATCCTCGATATCTTTTTTTTCAAAAGCGCTCAAATAGTCTATTTCAAGACTAAGATAACAAGATTCGGGATCCATTTGATCGGCAGGTGGGAATTCTTCAATCAAGGTTTTTAGCCCTGTGATTTCACCCATCTGGCTCATATGCATGATGAATGCAGTTGGATCAAAACCAAATCGAAAGGTGTTTTCCTTAAATTTCAAACTGACCTGCCAAGGTACCAAATCAGGCGGAGACTCTGCGGAGCCAGTCTCTGACTCTTTGTCGACAGCAGACTCCTTTTCTTCAGCATTCTGTTTAAACTCGGAAAGGTATCCCTGTAGTTGCAGCACGATAAACTCTTCTTGCTTGATTATTTCAGGATCCTTGGTTTCAGCCCCGTCAACGTCTATCCTGTCTACCAGTACACCCAGGTGGTCATAAGCCTTCAAGAGGATATCAGCCAAATCTTCGTTAAAAATCAACACCCCGGTCCGAACCTTCTCCATGACACTTTCCACCCAATGCAGGAACTGCTCAATATTGGTGATACCGACCATGCCGGATGAACCCTTTAGTGTATGAATAGCCCTGAACAAGGCATTGATGGCTTCTGTGTCGTCTATTTCCGATTCCAGCTTTAACAGCTGCGCTTCAATTTCTCTCATTAAATCTTCACTTTCCGTCAGAAAGGTCTGCAGCACTTGCTCAACAATCATTGGTCGTCCTCGATAAAATAAGTCAAAGTGAGTTAATTCTGTGATTGAAACCAGTCATTGAGCCGGTAGATTTCCATCAGCCTCATGACAGATGAGCTTAAACCGTCGATTTGAAATGACATCCCTTTATCCTGTGTTTCCTTTTTTAAGAGAATTAACAGTTGGAAACCGGAAGCATCAATCTCTTCAATTTGTGAAAGGTCAAGTTTGACACCCCTGAATTGATCCAGCCCTGAAAACATTTCCTGTTTATACGAAACAGAATCATATATCTTGATATCGCCAACCAACGACATGTGGCAGATATCTCCTTCCGAATATTTGTTAAACGCCATAGCTCCTCAATGATTATTTGATTATTCGATACTCATTTTAACTGGCTGTTGATGGCTCTTCCTGAAACAAATGTAAGAAACTTAGCTAACATATTATCACTATTGAATATTGAAGTAAACATCTATCGATTTTGGATCGAATTTCCAAATCCAGGTTTGTTGTTCGCGGCTTTGAATTGGTAGATTTAGTGTCAGATCCGAAGAAATATGCATTGATTTTTTTTCTCGGAGTAAGGTGCTTGGCAATATTTCACAGGTCCGAACATGAGAGGCGAAAAATACTGCTGCTATATCCGGAAAACAAGCATAGTTGAACGTTAAAGATCTTCAATTTATTCAATGATGATCCCTTAAAACAAAGATTGCTAATTTTCAGATGAGGCTATACAGTTGTCCAAGCACAACTGTCTAATGTAACTCGCAAGTCTGTTGGATTTGCAAGGTTTGGTCGTACCAACTGCAATGTAAATATCCAGTTGGTGCCTGAACGAAAACCAATTTAACCCATACCAATAAAAGCTTCGAAAGCAGCTTGGTACTTCGAGGTATAGTGCATTCAGCTTTCAGCCGGATTTTGCTTGCAATTGTTATATCTTACACTGAACGTTGACGGCTGACAGCACGTCAATCTTCAAGTTGAATCCGTCTGGCAAAGGGCTGGATAGGGGTTTAGAGATTTTCCGCTGAAACATTAGTTAACACTATATTGAATTTGATTGAATTTGATGAAACAAAACAGATTTCGCGAATTTTCCGTTTTCAAACAGCGAAGTATCTCCCGTAAGCTGATTCTGTATATAATAGTATTTAGCTCTGTGGTAACTCTGTTGGCGACCTCATTCCAAGTTTACCTGGAATACCAGCGTGATATGGATGTGATCGAACGAACCCTGTCTGATATTGAAAACAGCTACCTGCCAAGTATCATTAACAATTTATGGATCATGGACGATGAATCCCTGCAAGAGCAGTTAAAAGGCATTGTAAAACTGCCTGACATAAAACATCTGCAACTTGAAGCCGAAGGAGGACATATCATTGCTGCCGGGGAAGAACAGACAAACGACACTATTAAAAGAGCCTTCAAGCTGATTTATTCGGACAAAAAAGGAGACACGGACCTGGGGGTTCTGGAGGTTTATGCCGATCTGAAGGGCATTTACCAGAGAGTTTGGGACCGGGCAATGGTGATTCTGGCCACCCAGGCCATGATCATTTCCCTGCTTTCGGCCTTCATTATTGCCGTGTTTTACCTGTTAATCGGCAGGCACTTGCAAACGATGTCCGAATACACCCGCTCCCTGGCTTTTGATGCCCTGGAAAAACCCCTGGTGCTGCGTAGAAATTCAAAAGACAGACACCTGGATGAATTAAAACAATTAGAACTCTCGATCAATGAAATGAGGGAAAATCTGACCAGTGATATCCTAAAACGGGAGTCGATCGAGCGTCAGCTCAGGGAGAGCGAAGACAAGCATCGAACCCTGCTTGACAATATTCCCCAAAAAATATTCTACAAAGACTTCCAATCGGTTTATATCACCTGCAATAACAATTATGCTGCCGATCTCAATATCACTAAGCAAGCGATTGCGGGTAAAACAGATTACGATTTTTACCCCAGGAATGTGGCAGAAAAATATCGAGCCGATGACCAGGCTGTAATCAGGGAAAAGATTACCAGGGAATTAGAGGAGTTTTATGTCAAAGACGGAAAGGAATTTATTGTTCAGACCATCAAAACACCTATTTTTGATTCAGAGGGCAACAATATCGGATTATTGGGAATCTTCTGGGATATTACGGAAAAGAAAAAATACGAACAGGAATTGCAGAAAGCCAAGGATGAACTGGAACTGCGAGTATCAGAACGAACGGCTCGATTACAGGAGATCAACAACCGACTGGAAGAA
Source organism: SAR324 cluster bacterium (assembly GCA_028282825.1). Lineage (GTDB taxonomy): Bacteria > SAR324 > SAR324 > XYD2-FULL-50-16 > XYD2-FULL-50-16 > JAHJTV01. The sequence continues at coordinate 1,255 of JANQGZ010000087.1, read as the reverse complement.
GAGGTAGCAATCCATAAGCAGACTGAAGAAAAACTTATTTTTGCCAAACAGGATGCAGAAAGAGCCAACAAGGCAAAAAGTGAATTCCTATCCAATATTTCGCATGAACTCAGAACCCCCATGCATCATATTTTGAATTACTCACGATTCGGACTGGAGAAAAATAAACAGGTTCCGCTGGAGAAATTGATTCATTATTTCTCGCAAATTCGAAAGACGGGTAATCGTTTAATGATTTTGTTAAATGATTTGCTGGATCTGTCCAAGCTGGAATCAGGTCGCGCGGAATATAAAGTCAAGCGTCATAATATTCTTAAAGTTTTAGAAGACGCCTCAGCTGAAATTCGTTTTCTGGCCAGGGAAAAAGAAGTCGAGTTGATAATAAATACCGAACAGGCAGAGCTTTATGTACATTGCGATGCCTACAAGGTGGGACAGGTTTTTAGAAACCTGCTTTCAAATGCCATTAAGTATTCACCGATCGGTCACAACGTAACGGTTTCACTATCCCAAAGAGAGACTGTCACATCCGAGGAAAAGACCAAATACCTTAGAATATCGGTGACTGATCAAGGTATTGGCATCCCGGAGAAGGAATATGAATCGATCTTTGACAAGTTTACCCAAAGCAGCAAGACCAAAACAGGTGCCGGAGGTTCCGGCCTGGGGTTGGCCATCTGTAAAGAAATTGTCGAAGGACACAAAGGCAGAATCTGGGCAATCAACAATTCTTCCGGAGGCGCTACTTTCTATTTTACCCTGCCAATGGAAAGTAAGCTGATTCTGCCCTCCCATTCGAATTAAGCATTTCCGACTATTTGGAAAGCTCTTTGTTTAAAATGGTTTCCACTTTTTTTGTTTTTGCCGTGATTCTGCCGCTGGTATTCTTTCGAGAATCAAATTTCATATTGCAAATCACACGATCGCATTCCTCATTCATTTTTTCATAACATTTCCTCACCACATCCATCACCTGATCAAATTCGCCTTCCAGAATTGTGGCCATTGGTGTGAATTGGTATTCCAATCCGGATTTATCAATAATATCAAGTGATTCAGCAACATACTGGCTCAGACTCTCACCCTTATCCAATGGAAACATCGAGAATTCCAATAATACAGACATCTATCCTCCTAAATTAGTTTATTTAAACCATACGCCGTGCTCGTGCTCGTGCTCGTGCTCGTGCTCGTGCTCGTGCTCGTGCTCGTGCTCGTGCTCGTGCTCGTGCTCGTGCTCGTGCTCGTGCTCGTG
>JANQGZ010000027.1:0-227269 GCA_028282825.1 SAR324 cluster bacterium | reverse complement strand
AAGTGACTCAAACAACCTAAAGTTATCCTTTAGTACTATTTTTTTCTCAAATAATTGCTCGGTTACGCACTGTCTTACCCGATTCTGTTGTCAATGAACAAAGGATAAGATTAAAATCTTTGTTAGATTTTTGCAAGAGAAAAATCAATTAATTTTTTAATCTAACCTACTGTAGTTTAAACACTTCTCAGTATCTAAACTCTAACCCAGCCTTTCTAATTTTGCAATCCTTAATTTAAGAATTTGAAAAAAAGTCCTGAGTTAACTTTCCGCCTAAAAACTTCGCTTAATCTATTGAAGTTTAAACATTTTTCAGTCTTTAAACCCTAACTTATCTATTTTTGTTTTTCAATCCCTATTTTGAAGAATTTGTAAAAAAGATAAGTCAATTTCTTTTGGTGGCGAGGCCAGGAATCGAACCAGGGACACGGGGATTTTCAGTCCCCTGCTCTACCGACTGAGCTACCTCGCCGCCAAAACATTAATAATAGGCAAGCTATAATTCCGTGTCAAGAATTTTTGCTCACAAATAAATTAAACAAATATAATATATTGCAATTATTAACTTTATTTCTTGAAACTTCGATTGTTTTTCAAAGATGCTCTTTCTACTCCCCCGTAAAGTCTTTCTAGGAAAGATGGTGACTCATACATCCCGCTATTATAGGCCATCACGATAGTGACCAAACAATGCTACTGATAACGATGGTGACTAAATAGTGCTTTTGATCACTGCTATACTAACTGACAGGATATACAGAGTAGCATTTCCTGTATTAATGTCATGTAAACCCGCTGATTAGGCTTTAAACGGAAATTAGCACGAAGAACGCGTTATACCGGAACAACTGTTAATAAAGACATGAGATTCAGACCTTGTATAGATCTTCATCAAGGTAAAGTGAAGCAGATTGTTGGTTCATCTTTATCGGATCAGGATGGCTCGAGAACAATCACTAATTTTGCCAGTTCCAAACCACCGTCGTGGTTTGCAGAGCGATATAAGAGGGATGGTTTGACAGGTGGTCACGTCATTCGCTTGGGACCGAATAATGATGCAGCAGCAGTAGATGCCTTGACAGCCTGGAATGGCGGAATGCAGTTAGGTGGCGGTATCACGGCTGACAATGCTGAATTTTGGCTGGATAAAGGAGCCAGTGATGTAATCGTCACCTCATATATATTCTCCGATGGTCTTGTACATGAAGATCGATTGCGACGACTTGTAAAAAAGGTTGGCAAGGACAAACTGGTGCTTGATTTAAGTTGTCGCTTAAAAAATGGAAAGTATTGGGTTGTAACGGATCGTTGGCAACAGTTCACTAACATTGTCGTTGATGATGACAGCCTGGACTACTTTGCCCGTTACTGTCATGAATTTCTGATTCATGCCGTTGACGTGGAAGGCATGTGCAATGGAATTGAAACGCAATTGGTCGGGCTCCTGGGCAATTGGGGCAAAATACCCATTACCTATGCCGGCGGCATTTCTTCACAAAGCGATATCGATTTGATTAAACAGAAAGGCAGGGATAAATTGGATTTTACAGTTGGCAGTGCTTTGGATATTTTCGGCGGAACGAATCTCAAATATAAAGAGATGCTTCAATACTCATAATATAATAGGTGGGATGTTTACTATTACATTATTAGAACCACAAATACCCCCTAATACAGGCAATATTGCCAGACTGTGTGCGGCTACCAACACAAAGCTGGATATTGTCGGAAAAATTGGATTTGAGCTGACAGATCGCTACCTGAAGCGAGCCGGGCTTGATTATTGGGAATATGTCAATTGGGAATACTTCCCTGACACCAGTGAATATATGAGTAAGATGCTAGAATCCGACATCCATTTGCTGACGACAAAAGTGGAACCCAGATATTCTGACAGTCATTTTAAAGATGGAGATTACATTATATTTGGGAGCGAAACCAAGGGTATTGATGAATTCTACTTAAAAAAATATCAATCCAGATGTCGTACCATTCCCATGGTCAAGACTGGTGTCAGAAGCCTCAATTTAAGCTCTTCGGTAGCTGCTGTACTTTATGAAGCTTTACGCCAAACCAACTGGGCAACTTTAAATCATTAATTCAAGCACCACTTAAAACTCTACAAAAGAAACATGTTATTAGAAATTCATCCGTACAGTCCTCAACAACGATTAATCGATCAAGTCATCGAAATCATCAAAAATGACGGTGTCATCATTTACGGAACCGACACAACCTATTCCTTTGGATGCTGCATCCACAGCAAAAAAGCTATGAAGCGCATCTATCAGATTAAAGAGATCGATAAAAAGAAACCGCTAACCTTTATTTGCAACGATACAAAGCAGTTCCAACAATACACCAAAGGGATCAGTACACCAATTTTTAGAAAAATCAAATCGATTGTTCCAGGGCCTTACACCTTTATTTTTGAGGCTTCCAAAATGGTGCCCAAGATCATGCTTTCTCCTCGATCCACTATTGGCGTTAGAATGCCCGACGCAGCGACATCCACCATGCTTGTTGAGACTATGGATGAGCCGATATTAAGCAGCAGTCTGCCTGAACCGGAGGATGGTGTTCATTATCCTTACGAAATTCATGAACAATATGAAAAACTGGTAGATTGTGTTGTGGACAGCGGGGAATTGTATTTGACCAAATCCGCAATTATCGATTTTTCTGTTTCTCCAACAGAGATTATTCGCGCAGGGGATGCGGATTTGGACTGGATAAATAATTAACGGTTATTTGGCTTTCTCAGGAATATTAACGCAATAGAGTAGCCTGCCGCTTTTTTCCTTAAATTTTTGAAGTTCTCCCAATAAAAAGCGGATACATTTTTGAGCATAGGGTTTATTCCAGGTTTTTTCCGGCAGAAGATGAAGGAGCAGATACAACGATTCGTAGATGTATACAGAGCTACTGCTCATAAATTCGACCTCATTGAAGATCTTTATCTGCCCGTTAACGACAGCTTCTCGACTTAGCACTCTGCCGAAATTCTTCTTTTTTCCTTCCTTAAATAGTAATACGTAAGGAAACAAATCCCTCTCATTAATCACCATGGTATTTCCCATTCGCAGATGGGTGATGCCTATCGAAATCATTCTATTGCCAAAAGCGTAGGAAACTGCATATTCAGTGATATTGCTCTGGTTATCAAACTTGATGACTTTAACCTTAGGATTGTTTTTTAAGGCATCAAACAAACTTAGAACACAATCATAAAATTCAATCAACAGGCTTTCATCCTGCCTGAAGATCCGGCTGTTAAAACCAAAATCCTTATGGCTAGCTCCATCATGTTCTCCCCTGATGGCAAGCACATCAGGCTCGATCATTTGGTAGTACTGTGTCATGATAGCGAAACTTTCCAGATTTTTGGGGATGACTTCTCCATCCTTAAAGGTCAAACTTCCCTTTCTTCCGGCGACATCTTCCAGCTCCCCTTTTTCTTCCGCCTTCTCTTCCTTGGCAAAGGTCTTGTAGGTGGTCTTGACGACATCCACAGCCCTTTTGATAGGCTCGGTAGCCAGAGAAATGCCTTTATCTAAGAGGCGAACAACTCCTACCCAAATCGTTTTTAATACATTTCTCACCGACATTTTCTGAACATCCTGAAACTCGTCAGTGAAATTAGCTTTCGCCAGGTGTTGCAGACTCATTCTAATGCGAATGATCAGTTTATAGATCGTTGAAGGTGCGAGATGATCGATGAATTCAACAAATGCTTCAAGAGTATCTGCATCCTCGAAGGCATCTTCATCAATCAGGCTATCGATCAAATCATCCTCAACCATCAATTGACCGTTTTTGACCAAACATCCTGCCACAATTCGACTGATATCTATATCGTCGATGTCTTCAAAGCGACCGGGTTTCAGGATGCCCGCCAAAAAAGCCTTATAGTAGGCATGTCTTTTTAATGAGTAGTGATAAAGGGAATCGTGAGACTGAATCAGTGTGACAAATTCAAGGGTAACATCGCGGATCTCGTCCGGATCATCGATCATCTCCTCATAAATATACTCAGAATCTGATAAACTGGATGATTGGATTTTAAATGATCCCGGTTTGAACGCGGTGAGAAAGAACTCTAATGGGGTATGAATCTCACCAAATTCTTCGACAAATTCCTGATTGAACAACTTGACAAGTGTTTTGGCGAGATCCGAAATAAACGAATACAACAACCCTCGCTCAATGTGCAGGGTTTTTGGGTCGAACAGGGAATCATCTGCCACCAGGATTTCTATATTCTTGTTAATGTTCAAAAATGTCGGCAGAACGAACTCACAGATAATCTTCTTTTGATCCACCCCTTCCAAAAGAAGCAAAGCCGGAATTAACTTACCGATACTTATTTTGCTGCTGAAAAAATTTGCTGTTTCCAGGATAAAGAATCGCTTTTTTGGTGGAAGTTCATTTATTTTAGCCTGCATGGCTTTTAAGGATTCATGTACCTCACCGACAACATCGGGCAGAACACTGGTTTCCTTATCAAAGGTAAAAAACACGTCGATTGCCTTATCCGGCAAGATTGGTGCTTCTTCAATCAGCTCTTGAACATCCTTGTTTTTAAGCTCATTTTGATAATCAGGTTGTTGCTGACGTTTTCGATGATGCTGGACAAACAGCTCGACCTGGTTTTTAAATGTTTCACTGTCTACTTCGATCTGAACACTCTTTTGTACTTGTTTTGCCATAAGTTTTATAATTTCATTCAATAGATAAATGGGCTTTTTACCACTCTAATATACCATTGGCTTTTTTTTTACCATACATACCTTGAAATCAGTTAATTTTCTTCTTTTATAGGATGGTACACCTGATTGGCCGCAACGGTTACGATCTTTTTTTTTGGAAGCAATAATGCAGAAAGGCTGTTCCCATAGACACATCCGGAATCAAGCCCAATAACGTTATCCCTGACGATACCTCCCAGGGCAGCCCAGTGGGCAAACACCACCAGCTTGTTACTTTTATAAAAATCGAACCAGGGTGGATGATTCGGATTGTTAAGATCGTTTCCTGTACCATCCCAGGTTCGGATTGATGTAAGCATCCAATCTTCGCTTTCCGATGGGTGCTTCCCAGGCACCAGTCCGGCATGAACCAGAATAAAGTCTTCAGTCTCTATAAATAGAGGCCAATTGGCAATCTCGTCTGTAAATTCCCGGAATGAACTGCCAAATTCCTGCCTCATTCGCACCACCAGGTCGTTGCTTTCATTAGAAGCAATAGAATTCAACAAATGCTGTTCGTGATTGCCAAGAAGAGAAACAGCATTTAATTCTTTGATTCTTAAATAAGTCTTTTTTGAGAAAGGCCCCCGGTTGATGACATCACCCAGAAAGTATAAGCTGTCATTTTCCGGCCTATAATTGACCTTCGTTATCAGAGCATTCAGTTCATCAAGACATCCGTGAACATCTCCTATTATAATGGTTCGATTGCCGTTGTTCAGTTGCATACTTTTTAATTGGGCATTTTAATCAGCCCTAGTTCGTTTAAGAATCGGTTGTACTCAATAATTTGGTCTTGTTACAGGCAAGATTCCATTTCCCCAGTATTTATAGTGCTTTATCCGGATACAAAGCTTTTTCGTTATCGCTATGAGTTCGCTCCCAAGTCACTCTTCGATTTTGTGAAAGAACGCTATTTTCGTAACCAAGATGAATCATCTCTTCATGAAGCCATTAAAAACAGGGTGCGCATAAATGGGGAAAAAGTAAACCCGGAAACATTGTTGCAGCAGGGAGACTGGCTTGAGTACGAACATCGACGTGTTGATGAGGAAACTATAGATTCGGGTATAGACGTATTGTACGAAGATGAATGGATGATAGCTGTCTCAAAGCCGGATTACCTCCCGGTTACACCGTCAGCAAGTTACTATTTTAATTCGATGGCAATCTGGATGAAAGAGCACTTCAACAACCAAAAACTTAGCCCTGTCCATAGACTTGATATCGAAACCAGCGGGGTTTTGCTTTTTGGCAAAGAAAAACAGGTGAGAAGAGAAATTCAAATGCTCTTTCAAGATCATCGGGTAGAAAAACGGTACCAGGCGGTTGTTTTTAATGAACCCGAAATGGATGCCATTTCAGGTGATCTTGTGTTGGATGAACAATCTAAAATCTATACAAAACTGGTCCTGGAAAAATCAAAAGAAGCGAACAGTCTGACCTTGATCGAAAAGAAGGAAAAATGGGGCAAGTTTTCACGATTATGGGTGCGACCGATAACCGGAAAAACCAACCAGATCAGGGCACATTTGGCAGCAATCGGTTGCCCTATTGTAGGTGATAAAAAATACTACCCGGATGAAAATGTATTCCTGGATTGGTTTCAATACAGGGATTGCAATAGAATTCTTTCCAAAATCAAACTAAAACGCCAGGCCTTGCATTGTGAATCGTTATCGTTTTTGAATCCATTTTCTAATCAAATGGTTACGATAAAAGACCATTCCAGCGGTTGGATGGATAAAATCAACCCACTTTTGTACGAATCACGGGAAATTTAGATCCCAAATCCATAGACCAATAAAGATTATGAATTCAATAGTCATCCGCTATTCTGAAGTAGCTTTAAAAGGAAAAAACCGAAATTGGTTTGAAGATGTATTAATCAAAAACATCAGAAGCCATCTCTTCAGTTTGGAAAAATCAATTGTCCGCAAGATTTATGGCAGGATAATCGTTGAAACTGAAGCCTCGTTGGACAAAGCGACAGCCATTCTCAAATACATCCCGGGGATTGCTAATTTCAGCGTTGCGGAATCTTGCTCCCATGATATGAATGAGCTTGCTGCTAAAGCTGTTGAGGTCTTTAAACAACAAATCGAAAATTCATCTCTTAAAAATCCCAGGTTTAAGATATCTACCAGGCGAAGCAGCAAGGATACACCTCTTAATTCACAGCAGATTTCTTCTGAAATTGGCGGAGCTGTCCTGAATGCTTTTCCTGATTTAAAAGTGGATTTATCAAATCCGGATCTGGAACTGGGCATAGAAATATGGTCTAAAAACAGATCAATTTTGTATCTGGAAAAAGTCTCCGGACAGGGTGGTTTGCCTGTCGGAACGTCAGGAAATGTCATGTCATTCATCAGTGGAGGAATAGACAGCCCTGTTGCCAGCTGGTTTATGATGAAAAGGGGTTGTAGAACAACTTTTATTCACTTTCACTCCTACCCGTTTATTGGTGAACAGAGTCGACAAAAAGTCGTTGATTTAGTGACGCACCTGAGTCGTTTTCAACCAAAAACCACGCTAATAATTGTTCCTTTTGCTGAAATACAAAAGGCAATACGGGAATCCTGCGAAGAAAAGAATCGAACTATCCTTTACCGCCGAATCATGTATCGAGTCGCAGAAGCAGTTAAAGACCGATACAAAGCGATTGGTTATGTGACAGGTGAGGCTGTTGGACAAGTGGCGTCCCAGACTTTGGAAAACCTGGCTTGCACGCAGGATGCGACATCCATACCTGTCTTGAGACCTTTGATCGGCATGGATAAGGCAGAAATCACCGAATGGGCCAAAAAAATCGGAACTTATAAAATCAGCATCCAGCCATTTGATGATTGTTGTACGGTTTTCCAACCTCAAAAACCTGAAATTCATGGGGTAGTAGATGAAATTTCCGGGGATGAAGGCAATCTGGAACTGGAGACCCTGCTGGAACAAACCATCGAAAACCTGGAAATTCTGACATTTAAAACAAAAGTAGAAGATAAATTCTGGTAAATCAGAATTTATCTTCTACCGGCAATAGCAGACTATTCAATCATATTGTGGAGGGCTGCCCCCGGACTAACCATTGGCAATACATTTTCCCCGGGATCGATCAGGCATTCGACAAGTACCGGTCTATCGTTGATGGATAAAGCTTTAGCCAAGACAAAGTCCAACTCCTCTGTTTTGCTTGCCCTTAACGCCATTGCTCCATAACATTCCGCCAGTTTTTGAAAATCCGGATTGGAGTCATGGAGCATGGTATGTGAAAATCGGTCCTTAAAATAAAAGCTCTGCCATTGCCTTACCATTCCCAAACTTCCGTTGTTAAAGACAATTATTTTGATTGGTAACTGGTAAGACACGGCTGTTGCCAGTTCAGCGGACGTCATTCGAAACCCGCCGTCACCGCAGATACAGACTACTGTTGAATCAGGATCAGCCAAAGATGCTCCTATCGCAGCCGGCAAACCGAATCCCATGGTTCCCAGTCCACCCGAGGTTACAAACTGCCGGGGTCGCTTAAAGGAATAGTATTGAGCCGCCCACATTTGATGTTGCCCCACGTCGGTTACCACAGTTGCATCACTGTCAGTCAGCTCGGAAATTTTTTCAATCACAAGCTGTGGCTTGATCACGGTATCATCAAACTGATACTTCAACGGATGATTTGATTTCCATTGTTGAATCGTTTTCAGCCAGAACGGCTTGGATTCCATTTTCACCAACTCTGATAGTTGTTGTAATGCCTGCTTGACATAGTCATTGATGGGTACGTCAACGATCACATTTCTGTTAATAGATTCCGAATCGATATCGATATGAATCTTTTTGGAGTGAGGAGAGAACCCATCGACATCACTGGTAACACGATCATCAAAACGCGCCCCCACTGCAATTAACACATCACATTCCTGAACTGCCATGTTGGCATACCATGTACCATGCATTCCCAACATTCCCAGTGACAGTTCATGGGTTTCAGGAAAGGCTCCCAATCCCATCAAAGTTGTAGTAACCGGTATATTGTTGTTTAAGGCAAAAGCTCTCAATTCGGAAGATGCTCCACCCGAGATCACACCGCCACCAACGTATAAAACGGGTCGTTTTGCTTTTTTTATCAGCTCTGCGGCTTTTAGATAGGTTTGTTTGGTTTCGAACGGAGTACCAATCACGCTTTTTCCTTGGTCATTTAATCCTGGAATCACAGGACATTCATCAATAAATATGTCCTTTGGTATATCCACCAACACGGGACCCGGCTTGCCTTCAACGGCCACCTGCAAAGCCTTTTTTATGGTACTTTCCAGCAAATCTATGGAACGGACCTGACAATTCCATTTGGTAATGGGTCTTGTGATTTCCACAATATTCGATTCCTGAAAAGCGTTCTTTCCAATCAAAGGTATTTCCACCTGGCCGGTGAAGACAACGATTGGAATTGAATCCATAAAGGCATCGGCAATCCCTGTAACTGTATTCGTAGCTCCCGGGCCGGAAGTAGTTAACACCACACCCGGTTTTCCGGTGACACGTGCATAACCTTCTGCGGCATGCGTTGCTCCCTGTTCATGATTCACTAATATGTGATTAATGCCTTGGTACTCCAGCATCCTGTCGTACAGACTTAGTACTTTCCCACCAGGATAACCAAATATGGTATCAACCCCACAATCCAACAAGGTTTTGAAAAATAGATCCGCACCGGTATAATTTGCATTTGAAGATCGAAACAGATTGGCTAATCCATTCCTATTGGTTTGATTATATTCGTTTCGTTTTTTTAAAACACTTTTCATTGGAAGCCCCAAAAATTCAGGTTATAAAAACCTCACCCGCCAGGGGCTGTTTCCGATTAAAGTGTTTTGATGTTTCCGGAATCGCCCCTGGTCGTGGTTAGCTGCTAATAATCAGGCTAATAATCACAATAATGATAACTGCGATAATAATAGCTGAAATAATAGTAACCAACTCAACAATCAGGATTGCAATTCCGGTAGAATTTAAGATTGAGAAAGCTTTGGTGAGGGACACTACAGAAGCAGAAATACAGAAAAACTGAGCACAATTCACCCTGTCGCCTGAAAGACGCCAGCTAACCAATGTTGTGAAAATTGTGTTTGTCATACTCTTCTGCGATTAAAAACCAAAATTTCTCACCACCGGGAAACGATCCCGATGTGTTTGAATTTTAATCTTCGGAGTCGTTTCCTGGCATTTGTCAGCCGATAATAATCAGGCTGATAATAATAATACCAACAACGATTCCCTTTACAGAAAAGCAGGTTGTGTTGTGAGGATTACCGGTGAGTTGTTTGAAAAAAGCAACTGGCATAGAAACAGACATAGAGCTGCTGCTTAGTTTTGCATGATCCTGTTTGATTTTGCTGTTATCGGTTTTCATTTTATGCCGGGATTGCTTTTTAACTGCTTGATAATGAAGAAAGGATAGAACCTGATATTCAGGGTTGTCAAGAAGCAAGGTGTAAACTTCAACAATTTTGGTGAGCAGACGTCCGCTCACCATGATTTTATGAAACCTATCTGACATTTAAGCATTTGGAACGGTAATCATAAATTGGGTGCCGACTCCCGGAGTTGAAAGAACATCAATTGATCCTTCAAGCTTTGCGACTTCCTCTGCAACGGCATCCATTCCCACGCCCCTGCCAGAAAGATCTGTGACCACCTCACTGGTTGAGAACCCGGGCGCAAAAATTAATTTGACCAATTCACTTTCTGTCATGGACTCAACCTGCGTCGTGCCAACCAACCCCTTATCAAGAGCTATAGACTTGATCGTTTCAGCATCGATCCCTGCGCCATCGTCTGCAATATTGATTTTCAATTCTTTTTCGTCCGCCGCCACTTTGATATCAAGATTTCCAATCTCCGGTTTACGAGCCGCCAGACGAGTCTCAGGCTCTTCAATCCCGTGATCCACGCAGTTTCTAACTATATGAATAAGCGATGACAGCATTGGCTTGAAGGAATTGTGCACAATTTCCGTTTCCTCGCCTTCGAGGGTTATTTTAACCTTTTTGCCCAAATTGACAGCCAAGTCTTCTGCGTCTGAGGCAAACTTCTTCATTATATTCCGAATCGGTTGGCGTCGTAACCCTTTTACAGCTTGAGTTAGAGCTGGGCTTGCATTCAAGTCTTTCTTCAAAATTGCTTCGAGTTGAGTGATTTTAGATTCCGAGATCCTGAAATACGGCTGAAATCCTGCTTCGATAAGCTGTTTTGGAATAATCTGATCCAGACCGTTCAGTGTTTTCTTTAACTCTTCTTTGAGTTGGTCTGTTTCTTTGTCAACCGATTTTAATAGGTCTTCAGTCGGCAGTGCACTTTCTGTTCGCAGCGATTCAAGGAGGTTTTCGATATCGTGAGCTTTGTTCGCGACGTCAGTAAAAAAATAGCTGCTCATGCCACCTTTGATAGTGTGGAAGTATCTGAAGAGTTCTTTAACACTCATATCTGAGGCTGTCCCGGATAAGATCTCTTTAATTTTATCCAGACACATATTCACTTCATTCAAGAAATCTATAAACCCGTGTCGATCCACGGCAATTTTAACAATCATGCGGTTTTTCTCTTCATCCGATTTTAATTGTTGTTCCAGTTTTCTTTGGGTAGTAATATCCGTCATCACTATCATTATACGACCATCCACGTTCTGACGAGGTTCAATCCAATGATAGTCCACGTTGTATATATGTTCGTCTCTCGTAACCTCAGACGGTAAAACCCCCTCAACCAGTGTCAAATTACCGGCATCTTCAAAAACCAGGTTTAGGAGTTTTTCCTTGTCCTCATAATCATCGGGAAACATTAATTCAAGTGCGTTTTCATCTTCAATAGCTTTGCCAAAAAAATCATAGGTAGCTTTTGAAGTAAACTGCTGCACTTTATGATCCCGGGCGAAAGAGAAAAATCCCTGTCCTGTGTTATCCAATAAATCCTTTATAGCTGCTGTTCTCTCCTTGACCATTCGATCCAGACCAATCGACAGCTCTTCCACCATATCAAAGGCCTTGGAAAACTTGGCAGAAAGTACATACGATTGCATGAAGATCATGAAAAACAAGCCAAAGCCAATAATCTCAGCTGTGTGAATTACTTCATGATTGTAAAGAATATCATTTACCAGCGAAACGATGATAAGTGCACACCCGCTTAAAACTACCCTGGCTCCGTCTCTTTTTTGGGCTACCGCCAAAACCAGCACTATCAAGGTAAATAGACTGGCTAGAACCATCACTGCCTGATAATAGACCAGATACGCAGTATACGTTGTGGCAGGAGTGACAATGGTAAACAAAACAAATCCGATTGAGATGATGACAATTATGTTTAAAGCTATGCGTTTAAATTCTGAAGGAAAGAGGCTCTGAATAAAGGCACAATAAAAAATCAGACCAAAATATAAGGTAAAATAATCAAGTTTGACCAAAATTTCCCAAGATGCGTTAGGAAAGATGACGGAAAAAAAGGTCACTCCGTGAATACTCATGCGAAAAGCGACATCCAGGCAAAATAAACCAAAAAACATGGGAGACGGTTCTTTGCGTCTTAAAGCAAATAAGGCAAAATGATAAAGTGCCATGATCAGGATGGCCCCCAGGATGAAAAGTTCTATTCCCGTCCGCATTTGATCTATGGAAGAAATATCCTCTTCGAGCCCAATTTTTAGTGTTTGCCAAATACCACCGTTGTTATGATGAAAATTCGAGATCTGCAGCACTAAATCTATTTCAGTCGCGATCTGTTTTAACACTGGGGTTTTTGGCAAAAATTGAGGTTGGGATGTTGCCTTTGATGTTCCAACAACACCATTAGTGGCGACCAATTCCCCGTTTGCCCACAGTTTGTATGCGGTATGCATCAGAGGCAAATCAAAAGCAATTAACTCGTTTGGAGGCAAATTTGTAACCTTGAGATGAAATGTTGCATATCCCAAACCAGTTAACTCTTCTCCATCCACCTTGTATCCATCCCAATACCCAGGGGCATCTATGTAGCCGGTTCGTTGTAAAACCTGGCCACTGGTGAAATCATTAGGATTGATCAGCTTGTTCCAGTAAAACTCCCACTGACCATCCAAACTAAGCGGTCCCGCAGTCTTAAAATCCCAGCGCGAGACATCCAGCACGCCTTTTTGAGCCACAGGGATAGAAACCGATATAGCCGGATTAACCACTAAAATTAGTTGAAGACAGAATATTATTGTGACCAGATAAAAAGTTCGTTTCATAGTATTAGTTTGGGTACTGGTTAATTCGTTGGAATGAAAAGACCATCAGGTTGCATCGAAGCCGGATTTCATCGGTGAATTCAGTTTTTTGCAAACGTCTTCCGAGCTATCGTAAATAGTTCGTTTTCTCATTTTTAAACTTGTATGATCCACCGTCTCCACAGGACTAAAAGGGAATGGACTAAAATCGCAATTCCCAGATCGATTCAATATCGTGCCATTTTACTCTATTTAAATGAGAATGGTAAGAAATGATTCAACATCAAAAGAACAAAAACCTGATAACACCTTAAAATGAAATAATCAACGAACTTGCCCCTGTAATATAAAGATTTTTAAAAATAGCCACGTCTCTCTTTTTCACGATCGATCTGATTTTTTGCGTTTAAGGCTTGTAAACAGCATGCTGTTTCTGTGATAATAACAGAACTAAATCAAATTGAGTTACTTAAATTTCTGATTTTTAATGCCTTTTAGCAATAACGGACGTTCGTTCGTTTTTTTAAAATTCAAGAATTTTCGCAATTTTTGATCGAAATTTAGCACCGAAAGTTTTCAAATCAGAAACCTGACCTGTAAAAAAGGCAATTGACTTTCAACATGCTGATTATAAAGTAACAAAACCGATGTTTACGGTTTTGTTTGCTGCTGTTTTGAACGTTGCTATCTGGCAACGTTCGATTAAAGGCAAATTAAGCACGACATTCATGGTAATTAAAACCCTCGCATAACGAATTGTATGTCTTGTTTGTCCCAAAACCAACAAAAGCCCTGCTTTCAAAGTCAAAGAATCAATTAGGGAGGATATTATGTTAAAAAGGATTGAAAAAGTGGCAGTTATCGGCTCCGGTATTATGGGCGGCGGAATTGCTGCATTGTGCGCCAGTGCCGGCATTGAGACACTGTTGCTTGATATTGTACCGTTTGACCTGAAGGATGAAGAAAAAAACGATCCCAAAGCTAGGAATCGAATTGTGGAAATGGGATTGCAGAACATGATCAAGGCAAAACCTGCAGCTTTCATGGATAAGAAGGTTGATCCTAAATTGGTTACTACAGGTAACCTGGATGACGATTTTGATCAACTCAAGGACTGTGATCTGATCGTCGAAGTTGTGGTTGAAAATCTTAAAATCAAACAGGATCTATTCTCAAAAATTGAGAAGATCATGGGGTCTGATACCATTATCGCTTCCAATACTTCCGGATTGCCTCTGGCAAAAATGGCCGAAGGTCGTAGTGAGCAATTCAGAAAGAATTTTCTGATTACCCATTTCTTTAATCCGGTTCGCTATATGAAGCTTCTGGAAGTAGTTCCCGGCGTAGATACCAGCAAAGAAATTGTAGAGATGATTTCAGCCTGGGGAGAGAAAATCCTGGGTAAGGGAATTGTAATTGGAAACGATACGCCTAATTTTATTGGAAACCGGATTGGTGTCCACAGCATTGCAGTCATGCTTAATACCATCAAGGATTCCGGCGTAACTCTTGAGGAAGTTGATGCTGTACTCGGTCCACCGCTGGGGCGACCTCGAACTGGTGTTTTCGGACTTTCAGATCTTGTAGGTCTGGATACCCTCCATCATCTTCTGATCAATTCTCATGAACTTCTTCCCAATGATGAAGCCAGAGACGTTTACCAGGTGCCGGACTGGTTCCAGAAAATGATCGATGCCAAACTCTTCGGAAACAAAACTAAAGCCGGTTTCTTCAAAAAAGAGATCACTCCGGATTGGAAGAAGAAAAAGCTGAAGTATGATTTTAATACCGATGAATACGTAGACGCTGTTAAAAAGCCGGATCTGGAATGTGTTAAAACAGCCAAGGCTGCTAAAACACTGGCGGAAAAAGTAAATATCATCCTTTATGGTGAGGATAAGGTTTGCAAATATGCCTGGGAAGTGACAGCTGCCTCGTTGATCTACTCCGCTAACAGAATTCCTGAAATCGCTGACTCCATCGTAGAAATTGATAACGCCATGAAGTGGGGCTACAACTACGAAGTGGGGCCATTTGAAATGTGGGATATGTTAGGGGTTAAAAAATCTGTCGAAAAGATGCAAGCCGATGGAATGACCATTCCTGAAAACGTAAAGAAGATGCTGGATGGTGGTAACGAGACCTTCTATAAAATCGAAAACGGTAAAAGACAGTATTTCGATTTTGTATCAGGATCCTACAAAACCATGGAATTGAGTGAAAATATTGTCTTCCTGGCCGATCTCAAAGCAGACAATAAAGTCATCAAATCAAATGACTCTGCAACAATGATCGATCTGGGTGATGGTGTAGTCAATCTGGAATTCCATACCAAAATGAACGCCTTGAATTTCGAGATTGTTGAAACATTGGCTGAAGCTCTCGATTACGTATATGAGAATGGAACAGGTCTGGTAATTGGAAACCAGGCTGGCGGAATGCCCGGCGCATTTTCAGCAGGGGCGGATCTCCTGCAGATGTTGACAGCAGCTCAAGAAGGCAAATTTGACGATATTCTCACAGGTTGTAAAACCTTGCAGGACTCCAATCAAAGAATTCGCTATGCTCCATTCCCGGTTGTAGCAGCCCCATTCGGTCTGGTTCTGGGTGGTGGTTGTGAAGTCTGCCTGTCAGTAGACCGACTGGTTGCACACAGCGAATTGTACATGGGACTGGTGGAAATCGGTGCCGGTTTACTGCCTGGAGGTGGTGGACACATGATGTACTGGAGAAAGGTTCTGGAATCAATTCCAGCTGATGTAAAAACAACTGATTACGCTCCTTATTTTATCAATCTCTTAACCAATATTGGTCAGGCCAAGACTTCAACCTCTGCTGCTGAAGCACGAAGAATGGGTCTCTTAGGACCGAAAGATCGTATTGTATACAATAAAGACTATCTGATTGGCGAAGCCAAGAAAGAGGTTCTCAAAATGGTAGACGAAGGTTACATGCCACCAAGAAAGAAGATGCTTCCTGCCATGGGTAAGGAAGGTGTTGGTATGGCATTGGCAAATCTCTATAACATGGAAAAAGGCGGTTATGTTCCTGCTCACATGGGACATATCACCAAGCAGATTGCTGCTGTGTTATCCGGTGGTGACGTTCTCGGCGGACTGGAAGTACCTGAAGAACACTTATTAAAAACAGAACGCGAAGCTTTTGTTGAACTCTGGAAAACGGAAAATACCCAGAAAATGGCTGAGCATATGTTGAAAAACGGAAAGCCGCTTTTTATTTAACAGGACGATCAAGGAACATACTTACAGGAGAAAACATAATGAGAGATGCATATATCGTAAGCGCCGTTAGAACTCCCGGTTGCAGAAGAAAGAAAGGCGCCCTGGCTCAAACCAGACCGGAACAGCTCATTAGCCACGTAGTTAAAGCCGCTGCCGAACAGGTGGATCTTGATAAAGGTTCTGTGGATGATTTCATGCTGGGATGCTCATTCCCGGAAGCGGAACAGGGAATCAATATTGGTCGAATTGCCGTGCAGATGGCTGGTTTTCCTGATTCCGTATCAGGTGCAACTATTAACAGATTCTGCTCCTCCGGGTTGGAATCGATTGCTCAATCATCCATGAGGGTGATGGCTGGCTGGTCTGAAGTGACCATGGCTGGTGGTGTTGAAAGCATGAGTATCGTGCCGATGGGTGGAAACCTTCCTCGACCGAATCCGGAATTGACCCAGGAAGCTCCTGAGAGTTACATCTCCATGGGTATGACAGCTGAGAACGTGGCTACACGTTATGATGTCAGCCGTGAAGACCAGGATGACTTTGCGTTCCATTCACACATGAAAGCCGCAGAAGCTCAAAAGAAAGGTCTCTTTACTGAGATCGTGCCGACTCCGGCTGTGAAATACGTTGTGAACGAAAAGGATGGTACGGTAACCAAGAAAGAGTTCATGCAGGATTCTGATGATGGTGTAAGGCCAACGACAACCATCGAGGGTCTTGGTAAACTGAAACCTGTATTCTCAGCTATGGGAAGCGTGACTGCTGGTAACTCCTCTCAAACAACTGATGGTGCGGCTGCTTGTGTAATCATGAGTGAAGATGCTGTCAAAAAGTATGGCATGAAGCCTTTGGCTAAGCTGAAGCTTTACACCACTGTTGGTTGTAAATCCGATGAAATGGGCGTCGGACCCGCGGTTGCAGTTCCTAAGCTGCTGGAAAAAGCAGGTTTGAAAGCGTCTGATATCGGACTATGGGAACTGAACGAAGCTTTCGCTTCCCAGTGTCTCTACAGCGCAAGGGTCATTGGTGTTGGTGATAAAAAATACTGGGCTTATGACAGTCCGGATAAAATTATCAACATTAATGGTGGTGCGATCGCTCTTGGGCATCCTCTCGGATGTACAGGCTCCAAGCTTGCTGCTACCCTGATTGCAAATATGCAGAGACTCGGCGTGAAATATGGCGTTGAATCTATGTGTATTGGAGGTGGAATGGGTGCTGCAGCATTGTTTGAGCTTTGTGATTAATTAGTTTTGTTGAAGGATCTCCATTTGGTACCCCGGAGATCCTTCTCTACCAGCCTCTTTAGCCTCGATGTTTAGAGGACCGGCACTACTCTCCCGGTTAATTTGCTGTTTATTAAGGAATCACGAATTCCTTTTCTCCTGCCTCTTCCCTCTCTGAAGGTACGTCAAGTAATTCATTTTCTTTGCAAATTCTAATTGTCGCTAAAATGTTAAATCTCTTCGCATTTCCTGTAATTGTGTTGAGGGAGCCGACAGTTGTTCCGATGCTGCTTCGTTTTCCCCCTCTTCATGAAATTTTTTAATAGAATTTATTGCAATATCGATTTGACTTTTTGGATTGTTTTTTACATCTTCAAGAAGTTGTTTTCTGTAGTCTTCAATTCTTTCATCCCCCTCTGAAATAATTGCCGACACTGATATAACAGTTGAAATTACTACAGCTACGATTAATGGCATTAGGGCCGCACCAATAATTTTTGTTCTGATTGATACATTTATGTTTCTCCAGGACTATGAGTTTATTTCACAATGTCAATTAATAGGTACTTTTCCATATAAAAGAAAATTTAAAGTTATATTGCGGAACAAGGCTAGCATAATGATCCCCCCTTCAAAGCTTTAAAAATGTTGAAACACGAACATGCTATTCTTGTCCAGGCCAACTAGCTGATGGAACGAGCCATTCCATACTTTTTGATATTTACCAGATTTTAGAAAAACCAATAAAACTACATCAAATTTTATCGGTTTGAAGCGATTTTGAGTTAAAATACCGTTCAAAGGGTATCGCTTTCAAGCTCAGTTGCCACTATGTGAGGGGTCATTAAAAGGGACATTGACAACTAAGCAGTTTGGGTAAGGATATGGTTCGGAGTCTTCCGATAATTCCCATTTTTACTATCCAGCAATTTTACTAATCTAAGTCTAATATGAGGTTACTAATTTAAATCCGGGAAACCAGGCTTGACGCTCAGCTGATGTTTGATGGAGTCTTGTTGAGTCGTAGTTTATTGGATTTGGATTATCGACATACAATTTAGTGTCGCTGAACGAATTTTGTTTTCGGTAGATATATAGATTTCTTATAAATAATCGGATCATCCAGCTATGAAATCTTTAAAAAAAATACTCTATAATCTTCCTGTCAGATCAAAGCTTTTTCTGAGCTATTCATTGACGATGTTGCTCACTATTTCCCTGGGGGGATTGATCATGTCGTCAATTATCAGGAATTCAATAGAATCCAACATTGAAAGTGAGCTTTCCAATTCCACCAACACCATCCTCAACTTAGTGAAAAGTACAACAGACGCTTCCATAAAAAACCTTTTGCGTGCGATTGCAGAAAAAAACAAGGATATCGTGCAACATTTTTATGAGCGGCATATTGCCGGAGAGATGGATCTGGAAACAGCTAAATCAAGGGCTAAAGAGGTTTTATTAAGCCAATCGATCGGCAGCACAGGTTATATTTATTGCATCGATAGCACCGGCACAATAAAAGTTCACCCAAATTCGAAGCTAATAAACGAAGATATATCCGAGTTTGAATTTGCCCGCAATCAAACGAAAAAAAAGGCCGGCTATCTGGAATATGATTGGGCAAACCCGGGAGAAGCCAAGCCCAGGGCAAAGGCTTTGTATATGACTCACTTCGCCCCCTGGGATTGGATCATCTCCGCATCAACTTACAGGGAAGAATTTATTGAATTGCTCAAACCTGAAGATTTTGAACAGGGGGTTTCATCCCTTCGTTTTGGAACGACAGGTTATTCTTATGTCATTGATGGCCAGGGCGACTTTGTTATTCACCCAACCTACCAGGGTAACAACATCAGAGAGTCTAGAAATTCCGATGATCACACTTTCTTTTATGAAATGCTGGCAAAAAAAAATGGAAACATTATTTATTCCTGGAGAAACCCGGGTGAAGTTAATGCCAGGGAAAAACTGGTGATCTTTAATTATATACCTGAACTGGATTGGATTGTTGCTTCTTCCAGCTATTTGAATGAATTTTATCAGCCATTGTGGACCATCAATTACACCATCCTGATTGTTTTTTTGGCGACATTGCTGCTCGCCTTTTTAACCACCTATTACCTGGGACGTTCCATCACCTACCCGCTTTATCAATTGATAGATAATTTTAAAATAAAAACAGATGGTGATTTTTCGAATCGCATGGAAGTCAATTCAGGTGGAGAAATTGGAGAATTGGCCTCTTATTATAATGACTTCATGGAGCGATTGGAAAACTATCACAAAAAACTCCTTGTTTCAGAAGAGAATTTCAGAGGTATTTTTGAAGGAGCAGTCGAAGGAATATTTAAATCAAAGGCTGACGGACAAATAGTCAGTATTAATTCTTCACTGTCTGTCATGCTGGGGTATAGTAATCCTGAAGAGTTGATCGAAGCGACAAAAAACAGAATTTATCATTTGTTCACAAAGAGAACCACGGGCGCTGAAATTCTTAACGTGCTTGAGGAAAAAGGCAGTGTCACCAATTATGAAACCCAATTACGGAAAAAAGATAAAAGCATTATCTGGGTTTCGCTGTCCATCAGAGGCATTCAAAATGACGAAGAACTCGAATATGTCGAAGGATTTGTAAACGATATTTCCGAGCAAAAAAAATCTGAGTTGGAACTTATAAAAAGACAGAAGGAGATCGAAGATAAAAACAGGATTTTAGAAAATCAAACAGATGAATTAAAACGTCTCAGCGCCATCAAGGATGATTTCCTGGCCATGACAACGCACGAATTGCGGACTCCACTACACGGAATAATCGGTATTGCTGAATCATTGATTGATGGAATTGCAGGCGACTTGCCCACCAAAGTTAACAAAGACCTGGATATTATCGTTTCAAGCGGCAGAAGACTTTCCAACCTGGTAAACGATTTGCTGGTATCATCCAAATTGAAGCAAAAAGACATCATCCTTTACCAACAGCCACTTCACTTAAAACAGAATATAGATGTCGTACTTAATATTCATGGGACATTGAAAAAAAATCCAGGACTGAATCTGGAAAACAAAGTTTCGGACAATCATTTTGTAATGGCAGATGAAGAAAGATTGCAGCAGGTTTTACATAATCTGATCGGCAATGCCATAAAGTTTACAGAATCCGGCACTATTGCCGTCACTTCCGAGATTATCAATGGAAACGTCCAGATCAGTATATCAGATACAGGCATAGGCATTGAACAGGACAAGCTTGAAGATATTTTCCTTCCTTTTGAACAAGGTGATTATTCTTCCACAAGAAAATACTCGGGCACAGGTCTGGGTTTATCCATTACCAAACAGCTGGTCGAACTTCACGGTGGAACAATTTGGGCAAAAAGCGAACCGGGTAAAGGATCAAGTTTTTCATTTACCTTGGAGCATTCACGTATTCCAGCAGTATCAGGGTCCCTACCTGTTGCTAAAACCATTGAGATTATCCCGGTAAAGACAGAACAATCCATTTCCCAACCGGAAACAAATAACGATCAACAGCCGGAAATAGTAGTTGTAGACGATGATTTAGTGAACCTTCACGTGGTAACCGGCTACCTGAGTTCGTTAAATTATCGAACCATTGAATTTACTTCAGGCAGCGAAGCCGTTGAATATGTACGGCAAAACAAACCCCGACTTATTTTACTTGACGTGATGATGCCTGAGATGGACGGGTTTCAGGTGTGCAATGCTATCAGAGAAATCTACCCGTTAAACGAACTTTCCATCATCTTCCTAACTGCCAGAAACCAGGTAACCGATTTAGTCCAAGGATTTAACGTAGGTGGAAATGATTACCTGACCAAGCCCTTTTCCAAAAATGAGCTGCTTGCAAGAGTTCAAACCCAATTTCGCTTGCTGGAAGCCAAAGACAGGCTCATTGACCTCAGAAATTTCGCAAACCAGATCGATACATATAAAAACCTGGACCAATTGTTCGAGCATGCCTTTCAGTACCTGGCAAAGGTCAGACATATTCAAAACGGCGCTTTGCTTTCCGAAGGCAGGGTCATTTCTTCAAAAGTTGACGACAACGAGTTCATCCAGAAGATCAAAGCCATTGATCAATCGGAAGAGGAAATTGACGTATTCCCGGATGCTGATTCGCAATTAATTAGTATCCGGGTCAAAGGAATGGACAGTCACAGGATTGTGTTGCAAACTGCTGAATTTGTAACAGGATTAAGGCTCGAATACATCCGCAACATGGTGGAGCAAATAAAAATAATTCGTGAGATTATCAACAAATTCTCATTTGATCCTGATATTTCAAAAGAAACATTTACAATTGGCTCCATGTTAAACGATATCTTGTACATTCAAGCTGCTAAACAGTACTGCATTGCTCACACAAAAGATGAGTCTATCGAACTGAGGCTTTCATTAAAAGAGATCACACTCCGCTTCAGGGAGTACCAACTCCTTCAGGTACATCGCTCATACCTTATCAATCCGGATCTGGTTACCTCCATTGAGGTTGCCAAAAACAAACGAATTGATATCAACCTTGGAAAAGACAAAATTCCAGTAGGTGTGAATTATACATCTACCGTTTTAAAAACCTTTCCCAACCTCATTCAAAACGGATTACCCCCTCAATAATTTGTCGAAATAACGAGTTTGATTGCCTGAAACATGTTTGTCAGTTTGAATAGTAACCTTTCAGCAAAAAAAAGAATCAAATGTAAATAACTTGTTTCAACCTGTAACGATAATTTCCAACTAACACTACCCTCGGTTTCACTTCTACTCTGCCCTCAAACCTCCGAACCAGTTACTTTATTGATCCTGAAGTGCTTATTTCCCCTCAAGTAATATCTAAGCATTTGTGAAATTCCAAATTCTTAGACAAAAAGTTTTTCTTAAACTCGCGATTCGAAATAGTATTTTCATTTCTAATCGGCAGTCGTTAATCACAAATTCGTTCCAAAAT
Source organism: SAR324 cluster bacterium (assembly GCA_028282825.1). Lineage (GTDB taxonomy): Bacteria > SAR324 > SAR324 > XYD2-FULL-50-16 > XYD2-FULL-50-16 > JAHJTV01. Next base: position 204,854 of record JANQGZ010000027.1, on the reverse strand, counting down.
CTGCACTACTTTATTTTTATGAATTTAATTTAATTATCTGTATTTTTTAGCTAATTATCGATCGACGCTGGCTAGTATTTGGCAAATTCGTTCCAATGTTCACTAAACCGGGAACATTAATCTTGTCTCCTCCGCGAAATTATTCTAGCAAGAGCCACGCTTAAAAAGGCCGAACAAAATCCCGGAATGTTCGAAATATTGGATCATCCGGAAACTTGCTTAAATACCATAAGAATTGTTTATGGTCTTTTTTTGCGAGCCAAAACTCTAATGACTCCCCCTCTGGAGAATCGGTAAAACTGAAAACAAAACGAGAATGTGCCTGACGGTCCGTAGCTATAAATTGATTTTTTAAAAAAAGGAGAACATACATGGAAAATAGCTCGAGGTACGATATAAATTTTTTTAAACCGCATACTCCGTTTTTGAAGGAGACTGTCCGGTTAGTAGCAACTGGATTGATTGTGTGGTTTGTAGCGGTTTATGGTTTTCATGTTCTTTTACGAATTATTGAAACCCCGACTCCGGAAAAGAACTTCATCACTTACCAGGCGTTGTATCCAAAATTGCAACAAGGTATAGCATCTTTTGAAGAACGTAAGGAAATGGCAAACATTTACTTGGGCTTATTAGGTAAATCCGCAGCTCTTCTAAATCAGAAAAACCAGGAATTGAAGATGGCTTTCACCTCCGTTGTAATCTCCCTGTTTGAAACGGATGAGAAAGAACTACTGCTGGAAACGATCGCAAAATTAAAAACTGATAAATCAGCAGACATACAATTTGTAGTTAATACACTTGGCATTGAAAATGATTTATCCCGGGTAGCCGTTTTGCCGTACGCCCTGGTTATACCAACGTCTTTGCCTGGTCAGATGACCTCTCCCGGAATTCCGGCAACCATGGAAAAATACCTGGTTCACAATCAGTCAGTGCTGACCGATACAAAATTTCTTGGCTTTCCGTTTCACTATTTTTATTCCGCGGTATTTCTCCTGGCATTATTCGTCACAATCTGCCTGGTTTATTGCAAAGCAATCGATCGAGTCATGAAGAAACATGATATGGAATCTGAATTTAACTAGGAGATAATAAATCATGAAAAAAACAATAAACTTGTCGGTTGTGCTCTTTTCGATGTTAATTAGTCAGTTTTTTATGACTTTCCCGGTTTTTGGTGCCAGCGCTTCCAGTCTTGAAGGAAGTTTTAAAACTGCTCCAGCCATAATTCTCGTTGCTTGTATATTGGTGTTCATTGTGGTCGGTTTGAGAAACACCGCCAGAAACGTTGAAGGTTATTATGCAGCCGGTCGTTCAATCTCACGAGTTGGATCAGGGATGGCAATTGCATCCAACTGGATGTCCGCGGCATCATTTCTTGGCCTGGCAGCTGTAACATATGCCAATGGCTATCACGGAATTGCCTATGTTGTAGGTTGGACCGGCGGGTACGTGTTAATATTGGTATTAATCGCCTCTCAAATTAGACGCTTTGGGAAATACACAGCAACAGATTTTATTGGCGACAGATATTACTCGTCTGGATTGAGGGTTGCCACAGCGTTTATCGCATTTTTTATCAGCTTCTGTTATGCCGTGGGGCAGTTTGGCGGAATCGGGTTGATGTTTAAATGGATTTTTGGCATCGACTATAGCTCTGCAGTAATTGTAGGATCCGTCGTAGTACTTGCCTATACCCTGATATCAGGGATGTTGGGAGTAACCAAAAATCAGCAGATTCAGTATATCATTTTGATCACAGCGTTTTTGATCCCGACTTTTATTTTAACCTTCAAATTTGATTATTTCTGGTTGATTCCACCCATTGGTTACGGTCAGGTTGTTTCCGATATTGTACAGGGAACGCAGACAGGTCACGTATCTTCACTGGGTCACGCAATGAGCACTATTCCCAGCCCGGAATATGCAATGCCGTGGGACCCGGCGGTTGGTCAGAACTTTTTTCAATGGATGGCCACCTGCTTTGCCCTGATGATAGGTACTGCAGGGTTACCTCACGTAATACAGAAGTTTTATGTAGTGCCACGTCCAAGCGATGCCCGCTGGTCAGTAACCTGGGGTCTTTTCTTTATTTGCGTGCTTTACTGGGGGTCTCCGCTGTATTCGGCCTTTGGAAAAATCCTTTCTTCAAGCCCGGAAGTGGGGAATCTGGCCAAAGACGCCATTGTGGTCTACACAGCCCAGCTTGGGTCGGTTAATCCCTTAATCGTTGGATTTCTCGCCGCCGGTGCCATTTCCGCTGCTTTTTCTACGATATCCGGACTTTATGTTTCCGGTTCATCAGCCTTATCCAACGATATTTACTTCAAAGTTTTGAAACCTCATGCAACTGATGTTCAGCAGGTTAACATGGCTAAAATTGCTACCATAGGGATGGCAGCCGCAGTCACCCTGGTGGCACTTTTAAAACTGGGTTTAATCGCTCAATTGGTGGCATTGGCTTTCTCCATAGCCGGATCTACTTTTTTCCCCCTATTCCTTACAGGAATCTGGTGGAGTAGGTCCAATCGGGCAGGTGGTATAGCAAGCATTACAGTTGGTGGAGGTATCTCCTTAATAGTGGTTTTCTATTTTGTCGCAGGAAAATTTGGCGTACCACTTCCTGCCAAGGCATTCATGAACTACTGGCTCAATCCATGGTATTTTGCCTGGATCGCAGGTCCCCTGGCTGTCCTGGCTAATGTTATCTTCTCATACCTGGGTGAGGACACGCCTCTGGAAATCAAAAAACACCTTGCAGTTGCCGTACACGGAATAGAAGAAGAGACCACCCGGGTTAATCAATAATCCTTTTCCGATCTTTATTGCTTGTTGTAAAAAGCGGTAAAGATCGGTTTTTATAAAAAATCACACATGTTTGTAGATTTTAAGTCCGGCACCATTAAGGTTTTAATAGGAACGTTGACAGCTGTGGGTATTATGCTGATTGGATCCTACTACTATTATGATAAAATCAACAGTACTGAAGATCCAAGAGTACTGAAAGCAAAGCAGTTATTGTTGCAGTATGAAAAAGGCCTGAAAAGCGATCAATATGTTCAGGCCTTCAGTCTCCTGGAAACGATTCTGTCGATCTACAAAAACACTCCCGGATATGCGGATTCTTATGAAGTAGGCGTGGTGCTGAATAACCAGGCAAGTGTGCATCTGGTGAAGCTGGAAACAGATTTGCTTGTTCAAAACCAAGAAACGATCAACAAAGAGGACATGATCAAAACCTTGAAGGCAGCGATGGTCCTCACTAAAGACTCCATTGAGGTGTATAGAAACTGGATGGATTCAATGGGGAAACTTACCGAAAAAGAGATAAGGATACACCTCGGTAAATCTTTCGATCCAGAAGACATGGCTTTCGAAAATGTAGACTTTGAGGCAGTATTCGAAAAAAGAGTAGAAGATATAAAATTGGCGCAAATAGAAACCGAACGTCGCTTGTCAGTCTCTCTCACTAACCTGGGTGTTATCAATCGCTACTTGGGGAATCTGGAAGAAGCAAAAGGCAACTATGAACAAGCATTGCTGCTCTGGGACAGAAATTATACAGCAAAAAACAATCTTAACATCCTAATGAACAGACCGTTGGAAAAAAGATCCCTGATTGATCGCCTCTTTCCTCCTGAAAGGCTTCAAGAACTCAGGGACGAGCTAAAAATCAAAAAACCTGAAGGGAATTTTAATTAAACAAAATTATGATTTAATCTGACCGAATCCTTTGATAGAAATTCCCAATCCAGACCTACGGAGCTGTTCAATGCCAAAAAAGATACTAATAGTCGACGACGAACCCAATATTGTTATTCCCCTGGAGTTTATGATGAAACAAAGCGGTTATGAGGTATCTACGGCATGCAACGGAGACCAGCTCTTTGCTGCGATGGATTCTGAACAGCCAGACTTGATCCTGCTGGATGTCATGCTTCCGGGGATGGATGGTTTTGAGATTTGCCACACCATTCGGGCCAATCACAATAAAAACATGAAAATCATTTTGCTGACAGCCCGAAGCAGAGAAGTTGATATTAAAAAAGGTTTGGGAATGGGTGCCAATGCCTATATTAAAAAACCATTTTCCACAAAAGATTTAATGTACACCATACAGCAGATGATTAATTAAGCCCCCTGGTTAGCCTGCAGTATCCCCTGGTATTTTCCACCAATCCTGACAGACCCGTGCTCGTGAACGTGCTATCGCTCTCCCTCTTTGGCTTCAATAAATAATCATGTTCTCATTCTGGTTGACGGGTAACGAGGTATCCATCCTACACAACCTATTTTTTTTGGTCGTATAATAGGAAGTTTTTTGAATCCGCGCACGAGTTTACCAGGAATGTAGGATGGGCAACTTGTTGCCCATCAGGAGCATCGTTATGAGATCGAAGGACTAATTTGCTTTGCTCAATCTGCAGCAAAGCCATGCCTGGAAATTATAGAGGAAGGTAGTGCGGTCCTAAGAACCGCGGCGGAGTCGTAGCTCCGCCCTACCGTTTGAAATACCTATCGAAATAAGCTCAATTAAGCTCTGGTAGCTTGCAGCCTCTAAATCTACTTTTATTCCTGTTGATACGTAACAGGTTACCCATCTGAACCTCAAATCCCGGACAGAATGTATCTTGAATCTTCTTTGCAATATTCAATCTGACACCAGCTTCACAATTTGCTTCCAAAATACCAAAAATTCATACCAAAAACCTTATCAAGCACCTCCACAAGCACAACTTCATATCTCTGTATTTTTTAACTTTTTACCAAAAACATTCATTGGTTTTACAAAAATTCGTTCCTTCCTCCTTTTAGTTCGGAACATCAGGGTTGTCTGCTGTCCAATTATATTTTAGCTAAAATCAACACTGAGAAATTTGAAATTGACATTCAAAACCTCGCTGTATGGAACCATCGATATCTAGATCAGTCAGTTAACTACTTATAGATATTCTAGATAATAATTTCTGATTTTGCCCAAATAACTTTCTACATTCACCACTTGATAGGGGTATTAGCCATGTTGTGGACCGGATTATCACCAGATGAAGCAAGAGAATATCTGGAACAAAAAGATAAATCTAAAAGAGATAAACGAATGACTTTAACGGAGGCCGTCCGGAAATACGTCGGGGATGAGGATGTCATTGGCGTCGGTGGATTTGTAAACAGCAGACAGCCCGTTGCTATTGCCCATGAGATCATCAGACAAGGCAGAAAGAACCTAACCCTTGCTTTCCAGTCAGCGGGGTTGGTTCCCGACTATCTCTTGGGAGCCATGGCACTGAGGCCTGGGCATGTTTCCGTAAAAAGAATGGAATTCGCCTATGCAGGCCATGAATACGCGGGAACGTCTTCTTTATTAAGATATATGACAGAAAATGAGAAGATTTTTATTGAAGACTGGACCAATTTTAATATGTCGGCCCGTTTCAAGGCAGGTTCCATGGGAATTCCCTTCATGCCGATCAGAAGCGGAATGGGAGGTGACATAGAAAAATGCAACAGATCACAGGTCATCCAATGCCCTTTTTCAGAAAGAAATATCTTGCTGATACCTGCCTGTCATCCTGACGTTGGAATCTTGCACGTCCAAGAAGCCGATATCTACGGCAATTGCCGGATCAAAGGCCAGACTTTTACCTGCCCTGAAATTGCCATGGCGTCTAAAAATGTGATTGTAACTTGTGAAAAGATAGTAGATCACGACCTGGTGGCCATGAACCCAACACAAACATCTATACCTTTCTTTGCCGTCGACGCCATCGTTGAACTTCCCTATGGAGCCTACCCAACGGTATGTCACGACATTCACTATTATGACAAAATTCACCTGGAACACTTCAAGGCACTGACTAACGCTTTCCGTAAAGGTGATGGGGATGGACTTGAGGCATACTATGATCAATATATATTCGGTGTAAAGGATATCGACGAGTTTATCGATCAAATTCCTTACAAACAATTGCGATATGCTCATCAAACAGAATCAAGAACCCTTGAGCTACAAACCCATTTAGACGTACCGCAGGTATAAATATAATTCATTTCGGTGATATCAGATAAATGCCATGAGTATCGATCTAAAAAATACTCATCAAGACAAGGAAGGAAAACATGACTGAATACGCAACAGACTACTCGCCCAGCGAAATGATTGTAACTGCTGGGGCAAGGCAGCTTGAAGACAATAAAGTGATATTTGCAGGAACCGGATTGCCGATGGTTGGAATTACTTTGGCCCAGTTAACAGCCGGCCCTGGAATCATACCTGTTTTCGAGGCCGGTGCGGTTGGTCCCACGTTGAATAGAAGTTTACCTCTGTCGGTCGGCGATTCCAGAACTACCAGCCAGGCCAATTTTATCCAGGGATTGAATTCGGCTTTTGAGTTAACCCAGAGGGGATTTATTGACATCGGATTCATCGGTGGTGCTGAAATTGACCCTTTTGGAAATCTCAACTCAACAATGATCGGCGAGTTTCCTGCAAATTATATGAAACCGACTGTCAGGCTGCCGGGTAGCGGAGGAGCCGGAGACATGTCTTGTTCATGCACACACACCATTTTAATTGTCCAGCATGAATCCAGGAGGTTTGTGGAAAAATTACAGTACACAACCAGTATCGGTCATCTCGATGGTTCCAAAGATGCCAGAAAAAGGGCAGGCCTGCAAGGTAAAGGACCAAAGATCGTTATCACCACAAAAGCCCTTATGGGTTTTGATGACGAAACAAAACGGATGAAAATTCTGGCAACAATGCCCGGTGAAACGGTTGCTAGCGTTCAGGATGCTACTGGTTTTGAGTTGCTTGTGGATGCAAATCTTTACGAATACGAACCACCCACCAAAGAAGAAATCAGATTGATTAGAGAAGTGATCGATCCAACCCAGATATTTTGTAAGCGATAGTTGAAACATGGAAAACAAACAAAACAAATTACTGTCCGAGTTTCCTGTCCCAAGCTACGACCGATGGTTGCAACTGGTTGAGAAACAATTGAAGGGAGCTCCGTTTGAGAAAAAACTCATCACTAAAACAGCTGAAGAAATTGAGATCAAACCGATCTATTTGAAATCTGATCTTCCAAAAGAATCATCAAATGATCAGTTGCCGGGATTCTTCCCCTTCACTAGAAATACAAGCGCTACAGGTTCGGTAAGAGAAGGTTGGAAGGTGTCTCAGCAATACTTTTATCCGGATTCTGCCTTGTTAAATGATGCTATCCAACAGGATCAGGAAAAAGGACTAGATGCCGTGATGCTGGTAATTGATAAAGCCGGAAAGAAGGGGCTAGATCCTGATGCTGCGGTTGCTGATGAGATCGGATTGGAAGGATTGTCGCTATGCAGTCGGCAAGATCTTGAGCAGGCATTTCAAGGATTCGATTTTACTACCAAATCAATTTTATTGGATAGCGGCCCTTCCGCGTTTTCTGCATTTGGGCTGTTGGTAGGATACCTCAAATCGCTTGGATTTGATGTAAAAAAGCTGAAAGGTACTTGTGTATTCGACCCCCTGGCTTATGTTTGTGCGAATGGAAGTCTATCCCGATCAACCTCTCACTTCTTTGATGAAATGGTGGGCTTAGTTGGCTGGACCGATCAATTCACTCCCAATTTCAAAGCTATCGGTATCGATGCTCGCCCTTATGCAGAAGCAGGAGGCAATGCAGTTCAGGAATTAGCCTATGCCCTGGCAACAGCGGTTGAGTATATTCGGGAATTGAGACAAAGGGGATTGAATACTGATCAAGCTGCCGGCAGCATGTCCCTGTTTTTGGGAATAGGAGCCGATTTCTTCACCGAAATTGCCAAACTAAGAGCTGCACGAAGCTTGTGGGCAAGAATGATTTCCGTATTTGGAGGCAATGAAGAGTCTCAAAAACTGACCATTCATAGCACCTCCATTAACTGGAATAAAACGGTGCACGATCCTCACGTGAACATTCTGAGAGCAACCACCGAGGCTTATTCAGGAATACTAGGGGGATGTGATACACTTAGCGTGGCTCCGTTTGATCAAGTGTTGGGTCTTCCTGAAGAGGCTTCACGGCGTATCTCACGTAATATTCAGATCATCTTAAAAGAAGAATGTCACGGTCACAAAGTAATAGATCCCGCGGGAGGAGCTTGGTTTGTGGAAGAGCAAACCAAGGAACTGGCTGAAAAAGCCTGGATCCTTTTTCAAGAAATGGAAAGAGCAGGAGGATTTCAATCAGCACTTGAAAAAGGGGTGCCACAAAAAGCTATTGAAGACACGGCCGAACAGCGAAAATCACTGATTGGCAAACGAAAAAAAGTGATTGTGGGTACGAACATGTTTCCTGATCTTGAGGAACAATCGCCACCTACCAAGAACTTTGTTCAAAATGCTTTTGCAAAAAGACGTGTCGATCAGGCAAGAATGTGGAAATTCTCGCGGGATCAGGGATCAGGCTGGACAAGCCTCAAAGATATGAATTTCCAGAGTCCTGAGTTTTTTAATCAGATCATAGAGTCCGTGAAAAAAGGACTCACCTTGGGAGAAATTAACTCGATCCTTTCAAAAGACAACAACGAACTAACACTCAATTCCCCTTTAGCAGCGGGAAGATTGAGCGACGATTACGAAGAATTAAGAAAAAAAGCAGAAAACCATAAAGCAAAAAACGGATGTTACCCAAAAGTGTTCCTCGTAAACATGGGGCCGTTAAGACAGCACAAAGCTCGTGCCGACTTTTCAACAGGCTTCTTGCAACCGGGCGGTTTCGAGGTTTTGACCAGCGATGGATTCAATGCTATCGAGGACGCCGCTGCTGCCGCAGTTGTTTCCAAAGCCAATATCGTGGTAATTTGCTCAACCGATAACACCTATCCGGACCTGGTTCCGTCATTGACCAAGTTAATTAAAGAGCAACGGTCTGATAAATATGTGTTGGTGGCAGGTTATCCCGTAGATTGCATCGATGATTTTCGCAGTGCCGGTGTGGATGACTTCATTCACCTCAAAGCCGATAATCTTTCATTACTTCAGAAACTTCAATCAAAAGCAGGAGTGTCATCATGAGTAATCATCCTGACTTTACCAACATCCCATTTCAAGCTGAACCGACTCAAGTATCTCAGAAGGAGTGGGCGCATGTTGTGAACAAGAGTACAAATAATTCAGCTGAAGAGTTAACCTGGCAGTCACTGGAGCAAATACCTATCAAGCCGCTTTATACAGCCGATGATCTGAAGGAATGCGAGCATCTGGAGTACCTTTCCGGAATAGAGCCCTTTCTGCGGGGCCCATATCCGACCATGTACGTTACAAGGCCGTGGACCGTCAGGCAATATGCAGGATTTTCCACAGCGGAAGAAAGCAATGCTTTTTACCGTCGAAATCTTGCTGCCGGGCAAAAGGGGCTTTCAGTTGCTTTCGATTTGGCGACACACCGCGGTTACGATTCAGACCATGAACGCGTTGTAGGTGACATTGGCAAAGCAGGAGTGGCCATCGACTCAATCCTGGATATGAAGATTTTGTTCGATGGCATTCCACTCGATAAGATGTCCGTCTCTATGACTATGAATGGTGCAGTGCTGCCGGTTCTTGCCTTCTATATCGTGGCTGCCGAAGAACAGGGAGTGAAGTTCGAGCAGCTGAGCGGGACCATTCAAAATGACATTTTGAAAGAGTATATGGTTCGAAATACGTACATCTATCCTCCCAAACCATCTATGAAGATTATCGCAGATATCTTCGAATTCACGTCACGCAATATGCCGAAGTACAACAATATCAGTATTTCAGGCTATCACATGCTGGAAGCAGGGGCCTCCGCAGATCTGGAAATGGGTTACACTTTGGCGGATGGATTGGAGTACGTAAAAACAGGAATCAAAGCCGGCATCAATATCGATGATTTTGCACCAAGGCTTTCTTTCTTCTGGGGAGCGGGAACCAACTTCTTTATGGAAATTGCCAAGATGCGTGCTGCCCGCTTGTTATGGGCAAAACTCATAAAGGCCTTTAATCCTAAAAACCCAAAATCGATGGCCTTGAGGACCCATACACAAACGTCCGGTTGGAGTCTGACCGAGCAGGACCCTTTCAACAATGTGGCTCGAACCTGTATTGAAGCTATGGCTGCGGCTCTTGGCCATACTCAATCACTTCATACAAACTCCCTGGATGAGGCCATTGCCCTGCCGACAGACTTTTCCGCAAGAATTGCCAGGAACACTCAATTGTTCCTTCAGCACGAAACCGGGATTTGTAACGTGGTTGACCCCTGGGCCGGCTCTTATTATGTGGAATCGTTGACTCATCAAATCATGCACAAAGCGTGGGCTCATATTCAAGAGGTAGAATCATTGGGAGGCATGGCCAAAGCTATTGAAACCGGGCTGCCTAAGATGAAGATCGAAGAAGCTGCTGCGCGCAGACAGGCTCTGATCGACTCCGGCAAGGAGACTATTGTAGGCGTCAACAAATTTCGTCTGGAAAAAGAAGCACCCATAGAAATTCTGGAAGTTGATAACACAGCAGTAAGAGAAGCCCAGATCAAGCGTTTGGAAAAGTTAAAGTCCGACAGAAACGAAGCAAGTGTTCAGGGAATCTTAAATAAAATCACAGAATGTGCAGGTTCAGGAGAAGGGAACTTGCTTTCACTAGCAATCGAAGCCGGCAGGGCACGGGCTTCCCTGGGGGAGATTTCCGAGGCCATGGAAAAGGTGTTCGGCCGGCATAAGGCAGTTATCAGATCCATATCCGGAATTTACAGCAGCGCCTTTGGAGAGGAGGAATCCGTGAAGGAGGTGCAGACCCTGGCCGATCAATTCGAGGAAAAAGAAGGACGTCGACCCAGAATCATGATCGCCAAACTCGGTCAGGACGGTCATGACAGGGGAGCGAAAGTAATCTCTACCGCCTTTGCAGACCTGGGATTTGATGTGGACATCGGTCCGCTTTTCCAGACACCGGAAGAGGTCGCCCGGCAGGCCGTGGAGAATGACGTTCATTTGGTGGGAATGAGTTCCCTGGCAGGTGGTCACAAGACATTGTTACCTCAATTAGTCGATGAACTGAAATCCTGCGGCAGAGAGGATATTGGAGTCATTGTAGGCGGAGTCATACCGGCGCAGGACTATGATTACTTGAACGAACACGGAGCTACCGCCATTTTCGGTCCGGGGACGGTAATTACAGTGGCTGCAGAGAATATTCTGAAACATTTAATTAACAATCTAGAATCCTGAAGGATCCGGTCTTATTGATCATTCAAACGATGATATCGAATGATACAAAAAAAACGAAAACCAGACTGGACACCTTTATCTGCAGGTGAAGGATTTGCCACAAGTGTTCTTGAAGGTGTGGAACATGGGCTTAATGGAACGGACTCGATGACGAAACCCAAGTCCACAACCGATGTCATAAGAACAAAACACCTGTCGCTAAACCAACTTGTCGAGGGCGTTTTAGCGGGTGATCGAATGATTCTTGCCAGGGCTATCACTTTAATTGAAAGCAATGCCAGGCATCATTTAGAGAAAGCTCAACAGGTTTTGGAGCAAATCCTTCCCTACTCGGGCAGGGCCATCCGAGTGGGTATTACCGGAATTCCCGGAGCAGGTAAAAGCACCTTTATTGATGCTTTTGGCTGCATGCTATGCCAAAAAGGTTTGCAGGTTGCTGTGCTGGCTGTTGATCCCAGCAGCTCTCTGAGTCGTGGCAGTATCATGGGCGACAAAACCAGGATGGAAAAGCTGGCACAGGAACCCAATTGTTTTATCCGTCCTTCGCCATCCGGCGGTACTTTGGGAGGTGTAAACAGAAAAACCCGTGAGACCATGCTTGCTTGCGAAGCAGCAGGGTTCGAAGTTATCCTGATAGAGACGGTTGGTGTGGGACAAAGCGAAGCAATCGTCAGCAGCATGGTAGACTTTTTCCTGCTGCTTAGCTTAACCGGCGCAGGAGATGAACTTCAAAGCTTCAAAAAAGGTGTGATTGAAATGGCAGATGCTGTTTTAATCAATAAGGCCGATGGTGATAATAAACTAGTCGCTCAAAGGACCAAGCAGGAATTTAATCAGGCCCTGCATTACCTGAAAGATAACAAGGAAGGTTGGCAGACGAAAGCCTATTGTTGCTCCGCGCTAACAGGAGAGGGAATAGAACAAGTTTGGAATGTCATTCTGCAGTTTGAAAAGAAAATGAAAGAATCAGGACATTTCAATGCCAGGCGACAAGAGCAATTTCTGAGTTGGTTTCATGCAATGATACTGGAGCAGGTGAAAAGCAGATTTTTTGATCACCCTGATATTATGGCACTGCTACCTGAACTTGAGGATCGAATTCGTGTCGGAGACATCCCGGTAACTAGAGCCGTTGAACAATTATTTGAAACTATGCAGTCAGATAAACAGGAAATCAATGATGAAAATCTCAAAGTTATTCAGAGAATTTAGTTTTCAAACTGTTTATTCAGTGACGTGGAGGAGGGCAAAACGTTTTCTGGGAAAAACTAGAAACACCTGCAACATGGATCTGTTTATCAATCCATTTTCGTTGCTGATTTACCTGGCAGTTTTGCTGTCTGCTGTAGGTGTTTCAATTTATAAACTAAAGTATCAAAAATGAGGTCGATGTCATTCTGAACGACAGTAAGGATCTTAAACCACGTGATTTAAAATATTCGCACCTTGGCAAAGTTAATGTTGGAAAATCATATTCAATTGTCCGGAGCGGACCCAATTTTACAACAATAGCTACTTTAAACATCGAAAAACAGGAAATCTATGCTGACCAAGATCGATCATATCGGAATTGCAGTTCCATCGTTGGAAGAGGCAATTCCATTTTATGAGAAAGCCCTGGGTTTGAAATGCGAACATATAGAGGAAGTTGCCTCGCAAAAAGTTCGAACTGCTTTTTTTGAAGTTGGGGAGGTACATATTGAGCTTCTGGAACCTACTTCCGAGGATAGTCCCATTGCCAAGTTTCTTGGCACGAAAGGGCCGGGAATTCACCATATTGCATACTACTCAGATGACTTGCAAAACCAGCTTCAGCAAGCTGCAGATGCAGGAACCAGACTAATAAACGAAACACCGATTGACGGTGCAGGTGGGAAGAAAGTTGCCTTTCTGCATCCCAAATCAACGTTTGGAGTTCTTTCGGAATTTTGCAGCAAATAAGGTTCAACCATAAATTTTGGACTGAACTGTTTTCAGGCTTGCTGACTGTGTCATAATTGCCAGCTTTGCTGAAATCGGAATCACTGACATTTCGAGTGCGTTAAGGTTTCCTGTTTAGAGTGAAGCCCTTTGTCGCTGGCTCCTCGAAATGCAGGAGGGGGATCCTTTTTTAGAAGGCAGACATTGTGGCACAGTCTGCGAGCCTGAATTTGAAGGTTGTCGTTTTGTCATTCCGGGCTTGCCCCGGAATCTATCGTGCAACAGGCTGAAATGATTTATAAACTCTGGATCAAGTCCGGAGTGACAAGTGTGACTAAGCGTCGGTTAAACGATGCAGGACTGCCCTACCATTCACCAACAGAATTAGTCTGAATTGTATCCTGAATTAGGCATTTATGGGATCAAATCAAAAATAACTTTATATATTCAATCATTACAAAATTTTATGAAATTGTTGCCATTAGAAATATTTTTGACACAAAAAAGATGGAATATTAAACTTAGCTTCACAATCGAACGACAGTAATAAACACTTTAATTCCAGTCGCCGGGATATTCAGATTTGACCTATTGGCAAATCACCCGGTTTCCAAACCAGAGGTTTTACGGAGACACATCTATGAAAATGCAAGATACAGTAGACGAGCTGTTAAAAATGCGCGAAAAAGCCATCCAGGGAGGTGGTGAAGAACGTATTAAAAAGCATCACGCAAAAGGACGACAAACCGCTCGTGAAAGAATTGACATGCTGTTGGATGAAGGTAGCTTCGAAGAGTTTGACATGTTTAAAACCCATCGTTGCCATCATTTCGGCATGGAAAAGCAAGAATTTTTTGGAGACGGTGTGGTAACCGGGTATGGAACGATTAACGGCCGATTAGTATATGTTTTTTCACAGGATTTTACGGTTTTTGGAGGGGCTTTATCTGAAACCTTTGCAGAAAAAGTCTGCAAAATAATGGATATGGCAACCAAGTCCGGTGCGCCCGTTATAGGGCTTAATGATTCGGGAGGAGCGAGGATACAAGAGGGGATTGAAAGTCTAGCCGGTTATACCGATATCTTTTTGCGAAATGTCATGTCATCCGGTGTTGTCCCCCAACTATCCGGAATATTCGGGCCTTGTGCAGGCGGTGCAGTCTATTCACCGGCATTGACCGATTTTACCGTTATGGTCAACAAGAACAGCTACATGTTTTTGACAGGCCCCAAAGTGGTCAAAACAGTGACCCATGAAGAAGTTGATACGGATTCTCTGGGTGGCGCCGGTGTTCATACCACAAAAAGCGGTGTTGCTCATCTGGCTGCGGAAAGCGAAGAACAGGCAATCTGGTATCTTAAGGAGATCTTCTCCTATGTTCCTCAAAACAACATGGAACCATCTCCTTTTGTTCCGACTACCGACCCTGATGATCGGCATGAAGACTACCTTGATCAGATTATCCCGGAAAGTGCCAACACAGCCTATGACATTAAGGAGGTGATCGGACATACCGTTGACGATGGCCGGTTTCTGGAGATTCAACCGGAATTTGCACCCAACCTGGTGATAGGATTTGGACGTTATGGAGGTAAATCTGTCGGTATTGTAGCCAATCAGCCCAAATTTCTTGCCGGAGTGCTGGATATTGATGCTTCGGTCAAAGGTGCTCGCTTTGTAAGATTCTGCGATGCCTTTAACATTCCGGTAGTCACTTTTGTCGATGTTCCCGGATTCCTTCCAGGTACTATGCAGGAACATGGCGGGGTGATTAGAAACGGAGCCAAAATGCTTTATGCCTATGCCGAAGCAACTATTCCCAAGGTTACCGTTATTACCAGAAAAGCTTACGGAGGAGCCTACTGCGTGATGAGTTCAAAGCATCTCCGTGGCGATATCAACTACGCCTGGCCTACTGCAGAAATTGCGGTGATGGGGGCTAAAGGTGCATCGGAGATCTTATATGCATCCGAAGCTAAATCTTATGAAGGTGAAGAAAAAGCCAAATTTCTGACCAAAAAGGAAGATGAATACGCTTCAAATTTTGCAAATCCCTATATAGCAGCCAAAAGAGGGTATCTGGACGATATTATCAAACCGAGTCGAACTCGATTTCGCATCATAAAGGCATTGATCATGTTGGAAAATAAGCAGGATACCAATCCGCCCAAAAAACACGGCAATATTCCCTTATAATCCAGGGGAAACCACCTTATACAGCTAGTAGATGCTGATCCTAAAACCCAAATCAGGAGAAACATGAGCAAAATTCAAGAATTTGTCCCAGCGACTCCGGATGAGAGTGTCAATCAAGATGATATCGCTACAATTATCGGCTTTGTCCTAAATCTGGAATACGAAAGAACGAAAAAGCTTGAAGATCCGGCTCGCATAACTATGCAGAGAAATACAGCACCCCATTCACACTGGGGTATCATGAGCAGGTTAAGACAGATGCCTACAAGGAACTATCATGGTTAAGTATGAAGTTAGGATCAACAATAAAGTTTATACAGCCAGGGTAAAAAGCTATTCAAACCTGGAAGCAAAATTGGAGATCAACGGCAATCCTTATCTGGTCAAATTGGACAAACCTATCAACGTTTCGGGATCTGTAGGGCCTGGTCTCCGGTTTTCACAAGCTTCTGACAATACGTATCGCACTGCTCCACCGCCACCCGTCGAACAGCCTGTTAGGTCTGCCCCGGCTAATCCTGTGATCGAAACCCAAAATGATGTTTCATCATACGTGATTCAAGCACCTATTCCCGGTTCAATTCTGAATATTACCGTTAAGGTCGGTGACAAAGTTAAGGAGGGCCAGACCGTCTGCAAGATGGAAGCGATGAAAATGGAAAACGATATCAACGCTAAACAAAATGGAACCGTTAAGTCAATTTCTGTTGCCGTTGGTGACGCCGTAAATCAAGGAACCGAATTGATGGTTATTTCCTGAATGATTGTTACCAAAACATTTCATGACGGGCATTGAAAAGCAGTCCGGTCATTAGAATTGGGTGTAGTGGATTCAATCGATTACTGTATCTCCTTTTTACCATTAGCCAGTCAAATCCACTGCACTCATGCCAATAAGTACCAAAAAATGAAGTAATCGGCCGGGACTTCCGGCTGATTTCAAACGCCCAATAAAAAACATTTGCCATCTTCAAATGTAGTGAATATGACTTGATAGTCCTGCCTTCGACTTTTCCTGCCTCTTCGAAAACATTGGATCAATTTTGTTAAATTTTATTTGGAGTTAACCACTATGTTTCCAGCCTGGATGGATTTCATGATCAAAACAGTGTCTGAGCTCGGTCGCAGTTATATTCGCAGGCCGGATCATAAACACACAGCCAAATCCGTTAACTTACTCTGCCAAAGCTTATTGACTCGAAGAGGTGAGGCTTCCGGAGTTGCTTTGGCAAAAGACATTGTCGACGCCTATAGCGAAATGGACAATGATTGTAAGATCCAGTTTCTGGAAATGATTGCCAGTGATTTTGGACCGGATAACGACTCAGTAGCTAAAGCTGCCCAGGCTTATCTTAATAACCCCTGCTATGATTCGATAAAGGGATTATCAAAAGCGTTAAAATCTTCCAGGGTTGATTTAATTGAAATGCTGAATTTCGCTCCCGGTGGTATTGAAGTTATTATTCAGATGAGAGAATTGGTATTGCAGGAATTAAAACAAAGTAAAAAACTGCTCCCCCTGGAGGTGGATTTGCTGCCGTTGCTCAGCGCCTGGTTCAACAGAGGATTTCTGGAATTCCGACAGATCACCTGGAATTCACCGGCTACTGTTTTAGAGCAGGTCGTTAACCATGAGGCCGTTCATGAAATAAAAAGCTGGAAAGACTTGCAGAGGCGACTGGGCAAAGACCGAAACTGTTTTACCTTTTTTCACCCGGCTCTTCACCAACAACCCCTCATATTCGTCCAAGTGGCTTATACCAAGGGGATACCTCGAAAAATCGGTCCCATTTTGGCTCAAGAAAATGGCGAACTCAAGACAAAAGCAGATTCGGCGATATTTTATTCAATCAGCAATGCGCAACCCGGTTTGAAGGGGATCAGTTTTGGTAATTTTTTAATCAAACAGGTCGTCGATCACATCTCCAAGGAGATGCCCGAAATCAAGATTTTTTCAACTCTTTCGCCAATCCCCAGGTTTGTTAACTGGTTGCAAAACGACTATCTAAAAAGAAGCCATACCTTGTTCACCGAAGATGAATGGAAATTACTTCTCAAGCCCGACTGGTATCTTGACGAACAAATTCGGTCTCAGTTGAAGGACAAATTGATTCTGAGCTGTGCCCACTACCTGACAAGCGAGAAAAAAGACAATCAACCTTATGATCCTGTCGCCCGCTTTCACCTCAGAAATGGGGCAAAAATAGAAAATATCAACTGGGAGGGTGATCTTTCAGAAAATGGACTGCATCAATCGGCTGGAATCATGGTCAACTACAAATACACCCCATCACAAATTGTAACCAACCATGAAGCTTACATCAATCAAGGCGTGATCCGCTATTCTTCCAAAATTAAAAAGATTCTCGAATGAGTCTCATGATGCCAGATTCCAAAACTGGACTCATATTGATTTAGGGAACAAAAACATAGAAATAATTAGCATTAGAAAAGGTCTCATCCCTCACCACAAATGATTTACTTTTATCAGATAGATACCAAAATCCAGATTTCAGCGGGGATTCAGGATGAAACTCTGCTGAATTTGTCTCCGTCCCACCTTCATAAGCTATGCTTAGTTTCTTATAATTGAGTTTTATGGTCTGGCGAGGTTCAGCTTCTGCGGGAATGTTTGGTAGAGGACCATACCCACCGCTATTTAGGTAAAAAACATCATTACCAATTTTATCGATATATTTTCCATCCACTTTCTCCCCACTAAATACAGTATTTGCGGGCATGGTTGATACCGGAAGACTTTGACCGTTACCACTGAAATTGCACCTGATGTATCTTGTATTTCCCCCGATAATACTGCACGAATTTCGACTAAAGTCATAACTGGAAGCCCAACTCCCTGTACCCGCAGTAGTTTGTGTTAAGTTAGCATTAAAGAAGGTTAAACAAAAATCAAACGACCAACTAGAGGTTGGTGGTACAACAGAGTTATCCATTGTTTGTGTTGTCTTCAGAACGACACCTGATCCGTTGACACATTCGCCATCCCTTATTAGCAAGGGTCTGGATTGATATTTTGCATAAGTCATTGTTATCGATTCTGTCTCAAAAACCGTTTCATAGATAAACATATCATCATCTATTTCGAAATGAATTTCAGTCTTATCGAAAACAACCTCAACGGCATTGTCAGCTTGCTGATACTTTGTCGTTTTAATAATGGGACCACCTTTCAAATTCGTCAGGGAAATTGTACTTGGGGTCAATTCAGGATAATCCGGATCATTTCCATCCATGGAGATTATGTTTTGAGATTTTATTGATACCGATGCATGTTCTTGACAGTCGTTACACACTTTCCCTTGAAGAACGATCAGCTGAGGTTCAAAGTAATTTAGAGGAGTAAAATCTTGAATTCGTGTTGTATTGGGATTAAAAAATATAGAATCACTACCTGAGGTAATAGCCCACCTTAACCGAATGTCTCCAAGCGGTTTTGATGTCAGATTAACCATATAGTGCGCCTGACCACCAACTTCTGAGGAATACTGTTCCTTCGTAGGAGTTATTTTGATACCTACCACATCGTTATCAGCGTTTCTGGCTATCAACGTCTTATTAAGTTCACCATTTGTTTTTATGATTATGTTGTAAGAAATTTCATCATCAACAATATAGTCGTCTTGTGGCAAGATAGTTATCGTCTGGGGATTATTCCAGTTTTCAGCATTAAGGGTAAGTTCTGTTGGAGACACCGTACCTTCAGATACATCCCTGCTAATGATGTTTACGGTTATCGGCTCAGCCGGTTCCTTATCAAGAGAAACTGTAAAGCTGCCGTTTTCTTCAGCACCCTCTGTTGTGCTTAGCTTTTGATCGCTAATTTTTAATTTCACTGCATTTGAAACAACAGCATTGTCAGTCGCCTCTTTGGCAGCTTTGTTTCCGGATTTTATGGCAGACGCTTTCTCTTCTGAAGTGGCCCCTCCTTGCTCCAATCCGTTTACAATGCCATTAACTCCAGCAATCAGCGCCTGATTCAGTTCGTCTGCATTTAAAACTGAACTCAGCTCTTCAGCGGTTCCTGAAATTACATCTTCCGCAACATCGGAACAAGCTGTAGTAGACACACCAGCTGCGATCAAGGCGTTTAATGCCTCATTTGTAATGTTATCCACCGTTGCCATTAATTCCTCATTAGACTTACCCGAGGATATTTCATTGACAGTAGCCTTCTTTGTTGCGGATTTTGCCAAAGTTGCAATTGCTTCCTTATACTCATCGCTATTCAGGCCGGCTTCTGCTAACCCTTCTACTGCACCTTTTAAAGTAGCATGAAAAGTAACTAAACGACCATTTTCATCCAATCCCTCTTTAGTCGACTGAGAGATCATGTACTCAACAGCAGAAGACGCTGCTTTTTCAACCCCTTTTCCGGTAATTGAGCTTTTACCAATAGATTTTACTAAACTTGACGCTAGTTTCTGAGTGACTTCAGGACTTGAAGGAGTGCTCAGTGTCAGTAAATTCAAGTTATCCACTGTAGCTTGTGACATCTTTTCGAGAACTGAAATCGCGACGTCGTCCGTCACTCTGTCCTTGAGAAATTCTGCCTGGGATCCCAGCATATTCTCCATAATATCCATTTTCTCAAGGTCATTCCATGTATCTGCTTCATTTGTTGTCGAATTTACAAGTACTATGGTTTCCATTGAACTAATCGTTAGAATTCCCATGGCTTCTGTGAGATCGGTTGACTGAGAGATCCCGCTTTCTTCCAGAACTGATGTTAATTCCGTATAAAAAGCGTCTCGTTGTTCAGTAGTCAACTCTACATCGGTAGTTCCATCGATCTTTTCCAGATTATTACAAATCAATTCAACGACATCCTGTGGATTAACAGACGTTGTTTCGCCGGAATTCGTTTCCGGATTTTTCAATTCCTTACAAGCAGTGGTGAAGGCCACCAGACAAATAGTTAAAACAATAAAAGATAATAAGCTCTGTGTTTTCATGTTAGATGAAGAGATAATTAATAATAGGAAAATTGGTATGAAAGCCCTACTCTGGCACTGATACCTCCGAGGTCATATTTGTTGGCACCAAAATGATCGATGTGAGAATAGGAAATTTCAAAACGGGCATCCAAATACACAAGTTCTAGCTTGAAAAACAGACCGGAAATGCCCTGCAGATCGTCATCCTTGTCTTCCATCAGCCACCAGGTATAGCCACCACCTAAATAAGCTTCCACGCCGTAAAGTTTTAACACCTCAGCTGCCATATAAATATCGATGGGATAGGCTTTGAGGATAGTGTTATTGTCAGACTTATCCAGGATGCCGGCAAATCCTATGTCGATGCCTGCGTTCAGTTCACTGTTGATGTTTCTTAAATAGAAAAAATAAAGCGCAGCGTTGCCATATTGCAGGTACTCTTCGAGCTCTTCGGACTGAATAGGGAAATAGGGTTCATAATCCCTGGGATTAATCATACCTACTTTTAAGCCGATTTCATTTCTACCGAATCCCCCATAAACATCAGTGGTTATGGAGAGAAGGATGACAGTTATTGCCCAGGTTATAAATTTTGGATTAATGGAAAACATACATGCCCAATAGTTGCTTTTTACAGGCCTGAAAAATCTACTTGTCCAACCGTTCAGGAATAAGAAAATGCTCACAAAAATTTTTGAGACATCATTCCGCATTCCCTGCTGCCAGTCAACGATTATCAGTTTTATGAATTTCCGGATGAGGTTCTGAATAAGCGATTTTAAGGGTCTGGCAATACCCACCTGCCATAGAGAATTGTTTTTCTACAGCGATTTTTCCTTTTTGATTTGGCAGCAAGGAAAGTTAGCAGATCATTCAGGAAGGAAAATCTGAATTTGATCCGAAAATAGGAAAAACAGCTTGGATGGTTTGATAAAGAAGGGAAGTTAATGATCGATCAAGAAAAATTGACACCTAGATATACTTGACCGATTTGAATAGATCTAACGAAAAGGCGTTTTAGAGGCTCAAGTTACTGTTAAAAAACGCAGTGGATTGATTTATTTCAGGCTTTGGTTTTGTAAGTTCAGATTGGATAAAATCTTTTAATCCCCCGGGAACACTAAGTTTTACGCACTGTGCTTTATATTTCCTTAAACGAACCACAGCCCAAGGGTAATAAAGGCCAAAAGTAACTAACACGGCCAGACCGTTTAAGAGAAACATTTTCATATATACTATTATGCTAAAATTTGATTCAAAGCTGAGAACAGAGAGGTTTGTCGCATTAAACAGTAAGATCGAATAGGAAACAGAAAAGTAAGCGATCACGATCAACAGAACAATCACAAAAGGGATCAATCTTGCGATATAAAAAAGTACAAAGATCAATTTCGATTGTAAGTTCGATGGACTAAAAATGATGCTAAAGACCATTGTGATCCCCATGCCGGCTAGCAAAATCAGCAAAACCCTTAACACCAGCCAGTAAAATTCATGCGTTTTAGGGTTGAAACGAAATGAAGTTGAACCAAAACTGCTGTGTTCCAGGACAAATTTTTGCTGTTTTAAAAAGGCATATGGTGCCAGAACTCCCATCGATAAGATTGCTAAAAGAGGCCAGAATAAATAGGAAACAACAGCTTCCTTGTATGTTGCGTTAAATCTGAAATGAATATTGCTATAGCTGGTGCTTTGAGCATTAAAAACAAGGGTGCGAACAATCAACCAAGGCAGGGAAATAAGGGCCAGGATCAGAACGACTAAAGCAAGCGGTTGATAAAGACTGTTTGACAGTAAATACAGTGCGATGAACATTGCCATTACTGCTCGACCTTTCAGGATTGTTTTGGGATCACCGGCATAATCAAAAACAATCCCTCCCAAAGTTGTATGCTTTAAAAAGTATTGTTTCTTTTTTACTTTAGCCCACGCTGAGTAAATGCCAAACGTTATCAGTGTTAACAGCACATTCCTGATCCAAATTCCGAAATACTGCTTCCCATCACCGGTAAAGGAAAAAGAAACCGTTTTCTCGTTTACCTTTTTTGCATTGCTGCCAGACGGCTGTTCAACAGGTTCTGATTCTGCATGTAATTTTGATTTAGACGACGTTTCAGAAATGGCAACCGTTTCTGTTTTGATACCGGCTTCAGCCAAAAGTGCTTCATACTTTACCCGATTTTCCTCATCAACTTGTTTTTTTAAAGTAGTACCTGGTTTCATCAAAACCTTTTCAGCTTGACTTTCATTCAAGCCGAATAACTTCATCAGATTTTGCTTAACAGATTCCTTTTCAAAACCTTGCAGTATCTCGCCTGTAAATGTGATTTTATAAAAACTCAAGGTTCCCAACCTGTTAAAAAGGTGTCATGAAATAAAATTAATTGCTTGATCTTCACCAATACATCCATGAATGCAGGTTACTAGTCAAGTGCTTCAATTAACCTTTCTTATTAATAAGTTAGCTCTCTCAATAAAACTGTCAATTCAGTTGACATCGGGGCCACAAATGTCTATGGATTAGGCAATTGCCGTTTTTAGGCAAATACTTTAGTGCGTTGAAATTGCATAGATTTATCGTTTCTAGAGTATATCGTCCTGTACATAAGATCATTTATCACCCGGGAAACATAAAACAATGGAGGAACATGGACAAAATATTACGAATAAATATGAGTGCTGACAAGGGACCCACGGGTAAAGAAGAACCTGTAGGCGGCTATGCCGGCCTTGGAGGAAGGGCCATGACATCAGCAATCATCTCCAGTGAAGTGCCACCACAATGTCACCCGTTGGGTAAGGATAACAAGCTGGTATTTGCTCCGGGTTTGTTATGTGGGACACCAGCCAATATGACAGGGCGACTCTCTGTTGGCTTTAAAAGTCCGTTGACAGGCGGCATTAAGGAATCCAACGCCGGAGGTCCGGCTGGTCAGATCCTGGCAAGATTGGGCTACGCTGCGCTTATCATTGAAGGAAAACCAAAGAATGATGCACTGTTTCGCATAGTCATTAAAAAGGATGGTTTTGAGATAGAGCCTGTTGATCACCTTAAGCTGAAAGGTAATTATGATACTGTAGAAAAGATAAAGGGCGGTTTTAGCGAAGAAGCCGCATTCATTTCTATTGGTCAGGCTGGTGAGATGAAGATGGGGTCCTCCAGCATCGCCTGTACGGATAACGAACAGCGTCCCACCCGCCATGCCGGCAGAGGTGGGGGTGGCGCCGTTATGGGATCGAAGGGAATTAAGGCCATCGTTTTGGAACGAGCCGGAACAACGAGCATCAGGCCTAAAGATATGAGCGCCTTTGGGGATGCGAACAAAGCCTTCTCGGAAGGTCTGAAAAGCCATGATGTCACCGGTCAGGCACTTCCGGCATACGGCAGCAGTGTGTTGACCAATGTGATTAACGAGGCGGGAGCGTATCCCACCAATAATTTTCAAACCGGTCAATTTGAAGGTGCAGAAAAAATTAGTGGTGAAACCATTGCAGATCTTGAATATGAGCGAGGTGGTGAACCGGAACACGGCTGTCATAGAGACTGCATCATTAGATGTTCGGGAATTTATCACGACAAAAACAACAACTATCTCACCAAACAACCTGAATATGAAACTGTCTGGGCTCATGGTGGAAACTGCGGCATTGACGATATTGATGCCATCGCCATGATGGACCGAATGGATGATGATTTCGGGTTGGATACCATCGAAATGGGAAACGCCATTGCTGTGGCTATGGAAGCAGGTTTGGCAAAATTTGGTGATGCGGATGCAGCCATCAAAATGATCAAAGAAGTGGGTGATGGTACTCCTTTAGGTCGAATTTTGGGAGCTGGAGCCGAAGTTGTCGGAAAAACCTTTGGTGTAGAGAGAGTACCGGTTGTTAAGGGGCAATCCATGCCTGCTTATGACCCAAGAGCAGCACAAGGTATCGGAGTCACCTACGCAACCAGTCCCATGGGAGCGGATCACACAGCCGGATATTCCATCACTTCAAATATCCTGGATGTGGGAGGCACGGTTAATCCGCTAAAACCCGAAGGTCAGGTTGAGCTTTCTCGCAACCTGCAAATTGCTACTGCAGCGGTGGATTCGACGGGAATGTGTCTATTCATAGCCTTTGCTGTGTTGGATCAGCCGGAAACCTTCCAGGCATTAATCGATATGATTAATGCCAACTACGGACTCAGTCTGACAGCAGATGATGTGACCGAACTGGGGAAATCCGTTTTGAAGAAAGAAAATGATTTTAACAAGGCTGCCGGGTTTTCAGCTGAAATGAACAGATTGCCGGAATATTTTAAAACAGAGGTGTTCCCTCCACACAACGTAACATTCGCTGTGCCCGATTCTGAACTGGATACGGTGTTTAACTGGTAAATCAACATACTCAAGCAGCATGTGAATCTCGATTATACATGCTGCTAAGCTCACACGAGATATCTATCCAAATCCCGTTTACTTAAGGAATGCTGGCCGGAAAAATGCCATTCTGAGTGTGAGAAGCGAGGCTCGCAGCTTCGAAAAAGAATCTCTCGGAGGCTCTGGCGGACCCTTCGCTACGCTGAGGATGGAAATCGACACCGATCCTCTTAACTAAATGACATTGGTGTCTAACCGCCGGCGACAGGTGGAAAAGCCCCGATTCGGTCCCCTTCCTGAATGACATAATCCATGTTTGCATGAACGCCATTTGCAAATACCAGCTTAACCGTGTCCAAAGGCACTCCCAAGTGAGTAAGTACATCTTTGATGGTCGTTCCTTCATCCAGATCCATGGCCGCTTTTTGCCCTTCCGCATTTGGCGGCAAATACCGGGTGAATGAAGCAAATAATCGTATTTCAACTTTCATCGAATTCCTTATTGAAGGCATTGCAGCAACCCACTAAACCAGGGACAAATCCCGCAGTGTATTTCGACGGCATAACGATCATATTCATTGGTTAGTCTCAATAAAATGGCAGTGAAAATCTGCTTATTTTTATCGGCTTCCCGGAAAACTTGTCAATTGAATATCAAAATCTCTCAAGGGAATTCGTTCATGTGACGGGTAAGCAAAGTACTCATCCCATAACTGCTGAACACAATGAAGATTCTCTTGGGGGCTATATCGGGTTCTTCACTACGTTCAGGATGACACCTTGGATAGTGTCTCTTATCCAGATGGCATTGACGTAGAGCCACCCTGCCATTTGCCACCGAAACTATTCAGAATTTTGCCCGAATGAAGCGCCTGTGTCCTACGATAATTCCAGCTTATTAATCTGTTTGAGTCTTTTACTTAACGCAGGCTGGGAAATTCCCAACATTCTGGCAGCAATGGACTGGTTGCCTTCGGAACGATGCATTGCTTCCTTGATCAAAAGCAAATTGGAATGAGTAAGTTTGGGCAGGGTTTCAAACTGTTGAAAGGGGTTCTGATCGTCCAGAAGCAGATCATTGGTTTCCTCATTGGATACTTCTGCCTGTGTGGCTCCAATAAATGTCTTCAGAGATAGGATTTTGGATTGATGCAAACTAACGGCATTAAAAACCATACTTTTTAGCTCCCTGATATTTCCAGGAAAATGATAAGTGGAAAGCAATACAAGTAACTCCCTGGGATAGGTCGGTTTCTTTTTTCCCAGTTCTTCTGAAGCTTTCATTAGAAAATGATCCAAAAGTACCGGAATGTCATCTTTTCTTTCCCTAAGGGCGGGGATGTGTATGTGGTGTGTGCATAATCGATAGTATAAATCTTTTCTAAACTTATTATCTTTTTGTTCCTGTTTCAGGTCTTTATGTGTGGCTAAAATAATCCTGGTCTTGCTTCTTTTCGGTTTGTCACTGCCTAAGGGAAAATACTCACCTTCCTGCAAGAGTCTGAGGAGCTTGACTTGAGATTGCATACTCAAATCTCCAATCTCATCCAACAACAGGGTACCGCCTTCAGCTTCTTCAATAATGCCTTTCCTGGGAGCTTCAGCTCCCGTGTAAGCTCCTTTTACATGACCAAACAAAGTGTCGGAAAAGATATTGTCATCAAGACCGGCAATATTAACGCAGAGCAGTTTACCACTTCTATTGCTTAGCTTATGAATAGACTGGGCAATCAACTCCTTACCTGAGCCGCTTTCCCCGGTAATTAGTACCGGTTGCATGGTTTTCGCTACGGCTTCCACATATTGAAATATGGAATGCATTTTGGGATTATTGGTCACAATATCCGCAAATGAGTCGGGAGACTCCAAATGTCCGCTGAGAAGGCGATTGGTTATTTCTCGATTATGTTGTTTTAGCTCCTGAAGTTGAATCGCATGACGGATAAACTGGATCAGTCGTTCCTCCTCAATGGTTTTGACAAAATAGTTATAAGCACCCTTTTTAATGCAATTCACAGCTGTCTCAATCTGATTCATGCCGCTAATCACCAGGACTGTTACATCGGGAAAATCGGCTGTAATTGTCTCCAATAGTTTCTCGCCAGGTATATGAGGCATGGTCAGATCCAGCAATACCAACCCTATGTCGCAGTTGCCAAGAATTGTTGTGACTTCACGACTGTCGTCGCATTGGATAATGTTGTTGATACCGACATTTCGTTCCAAAGAGAGACTTAAACTACGTAACCAAGCTTTCTCATCATCAACGAGTAGTACGCCGAAAGAGGGATATGATTCTTCAGCCATAACAAATTAAGTTAATTCAGTGTGTTCCAAAGGTAATTTCATGGTGACTGTGGTTCCAAATCCCAGAATAGACGCAAATTCCAATTTCCCTCCATGGTCTTTGACAATACCATCTGAAATTGACAAACCCAGGCCCGTGCCCCCGACTTCTCTTTTCGTTGTGAAAAACGGATCGGTCAGGTGATCCAGGTGTTCAGCAGTAATTCCACAACCCTCATCTTTTACAATCAATTTAACCGAGTTTTTTCCTACTTCTGTTCTAACCTCGATCTTTTTTTCCAACGATTCCAATGCCTGGCAAGCATTGAGGATGAGATTTACCACCACTTGCTCAATACGCTGGTTATTGCCCATTATATTGATCATGTTGTCGGCATAATCGACATGAAAGTAATCCGTAGATTTTCGTATGGAGTTGGTTGTCAATCGAATCGATCGTTTCACAACATCGTTGAGATTTACGTTCAACTCCATCACTGAATTATCTTTGCGAGCAAAATTCTTGAGATCTTCCACAATTCGTTTGATTTTGGTGACACTCTCCTGCATTTCATCGATAATGGCAGGAATCTCATCCCTTAATTTGCTATAGCCCAACCCTCCCAAGGTAAACCCTTCATTCTTGCTATTATACTCATCCAGAATGGGCAAAGCATCCAGGTAAACATCCCGCACCAGGGGCAGGTTCATCAGAATTAGCCCACTGGGGTTGTTGATTTCATGAGCAACACCCGAAACAAGAATTCCCAGAGATGCCAGCTTGTCCGCCTGAATCAGCTGTTTTTGTTGACGTTTAAGTTCATCCAGGGCTTCCTTGTGGCGTTTCATCTCATTTTCCAGGTCGATGGTGCGATTAGCCACTTGTCTTTTGAGAATCCTACTCCACAGGATAGAAGCTGCTAAACCCAATAGAAGGGGAATAATAACGATCATCCCATAACGAAAGATTGTTTTAGCTGAAACGCCCTGGGGTTCCAGAACCCCCAGCCATTTATCATAAATTTCCTGGTATTGCCCGGTCTTCCTTAGGGTTGCCAATCCTTCACTGATTCTGCCCAGCAGCGCATAGTTTCCTTTCACTACGGCATAACCATAACGATGGGAAGTCACCGGTACAGTCACGTCGACCATGTGGTGGGCTTGGATTTCATTCAAGTAAAATTGACCCGGCAACTTGCTGACCACTGCATAATCGTAATTCCCTAGGATCAGTTGATGAAGGGCATGGGCATGGGTTTGGGTGGGAACAAAGTTGATCTGCAGGTTGGTTTCCCTTAAGTAGTCGTGAACAATACCATCTTTCTGCAAAACAACCTTTTTGTGCTCCAGCTCATTCAGAGAATGAACTTCTTCCGCGCCAACTCTTACCCAGATTGAATTGTGAACAATAGAATGCGGGGGTGAAAAATCATAGATTTTTGCTCTTTCCTTTGAATAAACAATCCCCTGTAAGGCATCGATTTCGCCTTTTTCCAGGGCAGTCCTCATTTCGGACCAACCTCCCAGTCGCACTTCAACGGTCATGCCCATGACTTTCCCAATAGCTTTGGTGATTTCAACGTTAAATCCATCGGGCATTCCCTGTTCATTGATAAATTCATAGGGCGGGTATTTGTGGTCTCCTCCTACCACAATTTTAAGTTCCGAGTTTTTTGCAATCTGCCCCCAAAGATCGGGAGTGATAAGTAAAAACAAAAAAACCGTCAGATACCGGCCACAGTGCACCAGATAGTTGTTTTTCATGCTATGCCAAATCAAAATCCAATACCTTATACCCTATAATATAGCAATTTTCCGTATCCTCTTCTTTGCCTTGAACCGGCCAAAAAATCAATGGGTATAACCATTGTTATATCTATAACTTTGATTATTTCCATCATTATTATCAATAAAATCATCTGGTTAAATAAAACCTACGATCCTTGGTATAACAAAAAGAATACCCTTTGATACCAATGACTCGCCTGCTGGAATGTCCGTAAAAGCCTTTCAAAGCAATGGCTAACGTCGCCATTAGCTTCAAGGTATACTAATTGCCAATGTCAACATCGCTAAACTGGAAAACATTATCCCCGCTGTTTTCTGTTTAAAATTTGATTGACGTCAAAATATGGCGGGTATGATTTCCTGAATTTCTTCCGTTTGCAGAAGCAAGCGAAGAAGTTTTTTTTGTTGAGGAAACGGAACTTTCATTCACATGATGTATAACCGGATCCTCATTAATCGAATAATAACAATGGAGAGACACAATGAAAAAAACCTTGATAGCGATAATTGTGACATTGGTATCAGTTACGTTCGCCGGCAACGCTTTCGCAGCAAAATATAAGTATGTAACCATCGGAACTGGTGGGGTAACTGGTGTATACTATCCGACTGGTGGCGCCATTGCCAAAATGGTTAATGTTAAGAAAAAGCAATACGGAATCCGTGCGACTGTTGAATCAACCGGGGGATCAGTATTCAATATTAACGCTATCCTGGCTGGTGACCTTGAGTTTGGAATTGCTCAATCTGACCGCGGTTATCAAGCATGGTACGGACTGGCTGACTGGAAAAAGGCCGGCAAGCAAACCAAATTAAGAAGTGTTTTCAGTATCCATCCTGAATCTATCACATTGGTTGTAGCTGCAAAATCGGGAATCAAAAACTGTAAAGATCTGAAAGGAAAAAGAGTTTCTGTTGGTGCACCGGGCTCAGGAACCAGAAAAAATTCAATTGATGCTCTCTCTACTTGTGGCTTGACATTAAAAGATCTTGGAACTGTTGAAGGACTTAAGTCCGCCGAAGGTTCAAAAATGATCCAGGACGATCGTATTGATGGTTTCTTCTTTACAGTCGGCCATCCCAACGGCTCCATCAAGGAATCTGCTGCCGGAAGAATCAAAGTTCAATTCGTTCCATTCACCAACACCGGGAGTCTCCTTGATAAGTATTCATACTATGCCAACGCTGCAATTCCAGTTTCCTCATATCCTGGCGTAAAAAACAGTTCAGACGTTGCTACTTTTGGCGTGAAGGCAACCCTGGTGACTTCAGCGGACGTTAGCGAAGACGTTGTTTATGCAGTCACCAAGGAAGTATTCGAAAATTTCGATCGCTTCAAGAAACTGCATCCGGCTTATGCAAATCTAAAAAAAGAACAGATGCTGGAAGGTTTGACAGCCCCGATACATAAAGGTGCGCTCAAGTATTACAAAGAAGCAGGCCTGATGAAGTAGGAGCCGGGAAGGTCATTATTTTTAGATAGAGACCGAACATTTAAGACAGAAAAGTGCCCCGACCCTTGACGCACAATAGGTTGGGGCACTTCTATTTCGATAAGTGGGTCAATCTTTGACCTCCTCGACAACCAAAGGTTCCTAGTGATTAAAACCTGTAATCCAAACGAAGAGTGAAACCATGTCTAACTCAACCAACCAGGCCAATCAAAAAGATGGCGTCCAATTAGCACAGGAAATAGCGAAGGAATCGGAATATGGCTCCCGCTCTCCGCAAGGATTCGAGGCCTATTATATTCCGGTTATTGCTTTTGCCTGGTCCATATTTCAGTTGTCACTGGCCAGCTTCTTAACGCTGCCCTCTATCCACATTCGTACGATCCACCTGGCATTTGCAATCACACTGGCTTTTTTAAGCTACCCAACCCTGAGGAAAAAACGTAAGGGATTTTTTGCCCTGTTTTCAGCCAGGGATCGTTTTACAGTTATCGACTACATTTTAGCAATCACAGCTCCCATCGCTGTTTTATATCTTTCGGTTGACTACCTGGGAATCGCCGAACGTATGGGGAATCCCATACCGAGGGATATTTTTATTGGTGTGATACTTATAGTACTTTTATTGGAAGCCGCTCGACGCGCATTAGGCCCTGCATTGACGGTCGTTGCTTCCGTTTTTGTTTTTTACGCATTTTTTGGTCCGTACATGCCGGAAGTGATCGCCTTTAAAGGAGTGTCCCTGCGCAGATTTATGGGACAAATCAGCATGAGTTCCGAAGGCATTTTTGGGGTTCCGCTGGATGTATCGGCAAATATTGTATTTTTGTTTGTCCTATTTGGAGCCATGCTCGAAAAAGCGGGGGGTGGTGAATATTTTGTACAACTCGCTTTTGGATTGCTGGGAAGATTTCGAGGCGGACCTGCCAAAGCTTCGGTTTGTGCGAGTGCCATGACAGGAATGATATCCGGCTCCAGTATTGCCAACACTGTAACTACCGGTACATTTACCATCCCTCTCATTAAAAAGGTAGGCTATCCCTCTCACAAAGCGGCAGCCGTTGAGGTGGCTTCCAGCACCAACGGACAGCTAACCCCACCGATTATGGGAGCGGCAGCCTTTATCATTGCTGAATACACCAATCTGGAATACTTTGAGGTGATTAAAGCGGCAGCCGTACCAGCCCTGGTTTCATACATCGGTTTGCTCTACATCACCCATCTTGAGGCGTTAAAACTAGGTCTAAAAGGTTTGTCAAAAGACCAACTTCCCCAGATCTGGAATACCTTCAAAGGTGGCATTCATTATTTGGTACCCCTCACTCTATTGATCTTTGAACTGATGGTTATGAGACGGTCCCCGGAGTATTCAGCCTTTAAAGCCATCATCGTGCTGGGTGTGATCATGTTGTTCCAACAGCCGGTAAAGGCCAGATTTGGCATTGAACATCATGGAAGAAAGGCAAAATCGGGAATGGAAGGCTTCATCGCCGGAATCCTTGAAATAAAAGATGGACTGGTAGCAGGTGGTAGAAACATGATCAGTATTGGTGTCGCTACTGCTGCAGCTGGTATTATCGTAGGTGTTGTCACCATGGGCTTGGGAGGATTGATTAATGACATCATCGACCTGCTCTCAGGTGGTAATATTTTATTGTTACTTTTCATCACTGCTGTTGCCTCCCTGATACTGGGCATGGGTTTGCCAACGACTGCGAATTACATTGTGATGGCATCCCTTACAGCTCCTGTAATTGTGACTGTAGGATCTGCAAACGGCCTGGTCGTCCCATTGATCGCAGCACATCTGTTTGTATTTTATTTCGGAATCCTCGCTGATGACACTCCGCCTGTGGGATTAGCAGCATTCGCCGCTTCGGCAATAGCCAAATCCGATCCAATAAAAACGGGGGTTCAAGGCTTCATGTACGATATCCGTACAGCGATTCTACCTTTTATGTTTATTTTTAACACCGAAATTTTATTAATTGGTGTTGATAATGTAGCCCACGGATTTTTGGTCTTTGGTATGTGCACCTTGGGAATGCTGACCTTCACCGCAGCGACACAGAATCATTTTGTGACCAAAAACAGGTATTGGGAAACAGTTATCCTGATTTTATTAACGTTGATGTTTATGCGCCCCCAGTTTTTTACACAGAATTTTGATGCCATCATGCCGATGTCGACCAAAATTAAAATTGTAGCTGAACTGGATGGGAAGATCTCTCCAATCATTAAGGAATTCGATGAAAAATCGGAAGAATTGGTTGAATTAAAAGATGAATTTGCTTCGTTGGTTGGGTTGCTAAACAAGGAAGAAAAGGAACAACTCAGACAAACCTTAAATATTCCGGAATTGTCTTCGACATCATTTGAGGAAGCAGTTTCCCAGTGGGATTTTGATCAGAATAAAACACAGAAACTGTTAAACCAGGTTAACAAATTTGGTACTCCGCCTTTTACAACATATATTTTGGCGATATTGATTTATTTAGGTGTTTTTGGATGGCAACGAAGAAGATTATCCAAGGAAGATAGTAATCTGGCTTATGCATAGCAGTATAGAGTTCTCAATGCCTGTCATTGAGAACTCTTTTTAGCCTAGTCATTGGAAGACCAGTTCCTCCTTCTCCGAGTTAGATAATAAGAATCAATCCAGCATTAACCGCTCATCAGATTGCCTTTCATTCTCACCTGGTTTGTTAACACAATAACCACCAGTTTTAAGGCTATAATGTCACAAGGTTTTCCGTAAAAGTTTCCCAGCCTTTAATCGGACTGCTTCGAAGATTCATATCATTCATTCCCCTCTAACCGCTAAGTCAGCTAGAACGATAGTCACTTTCGGATCGAAAATACAAAAACACACAAGAATCGTGGCGTGTATTTTGAAGATCGGGCGAACTGTTCAACGGTCATGAAGAAGCATAAAATCACGTATTTTATTAATTTTATTTACTTTTGAAGACGTTCGCTCGATTTCAATTCTTATGCAAACTTGGCGATATGCCCAAACGGGTTGGTTATTTAACAATTCTCATACTTTTCTTTTAATTGTCAGATTTTCAGCCCATATTCTCCTTCCTGGAAGTTTTTCCTAATACCGTGTTTTTGCTTGTAATTTTGCCGATTTTTTCTTCAATTCCCGTAAAAACACTTTGGATAGCAATTTGCATTGATACCTGAAAAACCAAGCCTCCCGGTAGTAAAAACAATAAAAATTATCAATTTAAAGATCTGATACAATTGACTTTTTATACAAAAAGGCGGGTTGACTGAATTTGTAATTATTCATTCAAAATATCCAAAATTCAGTCAAAAATGATCACTGTAACAACAATTCCCGCTGCAATTAAGCCGAGGAAAAAGATGGTAACTCGAAAAATCAAACCAGAAATCAAAAAGAAGGGCATTTTTAGTATCCTGATCCTTGCTCTGATTGCCTTCATCATAGCCAGCTGCCAGCAATCATCAGAAGACAGCTCCGTCTCTGCCAGCACGGACCGCACAGCGCCTACAACGACAGTATCCGTTGGTGGAACCTGCGTATTAACTGTACTCACTGTTACCGGCTGCACGGCAGATCCAATAGACGTAACTTTCAATGTAAACGAATCAGCTACCGTCTACTATGCCCAGGGAACGTCATCCGGAGTTTCAGTTAGCACCAATTCAAGTTCAGTTTCTGCGGGAGGTACAGTAAATATTACAGGAACAGAAGGTACAATTGTTTATGTCGCGTTTTTTGCCCAAGATACAGCTGGTAATTCCGAAAGCTCCAGGGAGCTTATTGTTAATATTCCGGATTTAACAGCTCCGGTTTCCAGCATTACCTTAAGTGGCGGATCAACCTGTATCCAAAATCCGGATGCGTTTAACTACCTTTGCGACGGTCCTATCAACGTGGACGTATCGGCTGATGACAATACCGCCGTAACATTGTATTGGGATGTCACCACCGATACAGCTTCAACCGGACCATTCGGAAGCAGCGGTATAGCGCCACAATCTATCAGTGTTGATGCAAACGACTCCTATCTATCCTATACAGCAATAGATACTGCCGGAAACCAGGAAGCTACCGTTGATTATTACTTTGAAATAAACGGAGTCACACCTACCATTAACGGAGGATATTACAATTCAACCCAGACTTTTAAATTTCAGCTTTCTTCGAATCGAACAGTTCCAAACGGTTATTATCAATTACATTATTTACTAAAATCGGGCACTGACGCTTCTGCTGATACAACTTCAGATGCAGACTCTGTTTATGCAACAGGACCTCCCGTAACGATCAATTCCAACAGCACTCGTTATTTAAATTTATACCCGAGTAACACGGATGATACTAGTGAGGACGTTAACGCAGCTGTTTCATCCGGAGAAACTTTAATATACCAGTACAAATACAACATCATCTACGATGGTACGCAAGACGCTAGTGATGATGTTGTGGGTGGTTCGAAAGATAAAGAAAATACCCTTGTTCTCTATATTGATAATGATTCACCTAAGGCCATTGCCATACCTCCAAGCAGTGGTTCTTTGAGTTCACCGATTGAAGTATCCACTCATTTCCAAGATAACGGGCATGACCTAATAGAACAATATGCTGCTTTAAATCCGTTTCTTTCAGCCGCTACACCTTTACAATCCCCTACTTCCGGCTATTGTAGTTCTACCAGTAGTTTTTCAACTGACTGTGATGCGACAACAGACTACGTGACACTTGCCAGTTTATCTTTAACAGCTGACACGCAAGTGGGATTAAAAGGTACAGACGCAGCTGGAAATGCCGTAAATTGTCCGGGAGCAGCCTTTGAACAATATAATTGTGACAACTCGTCATTTACCTTCAACGTATTCTCCGAGGAATACACGCCGGGTATGCAACAATCGAGTTATTATCACAGGAACCAGACTGTCGTATTTACTGATTTCTTCAATTTCGGCTATTCTGTCGCCGTAGGAGACTTAGATGGTGACGGCAGTAGTGATATTGCAATTGGGGCTCCTGCTTATTCCCATTCAGGAGGGGTTGCTAACCTGGAAAATGGTGCTGTTTACATTTGGTATAATGGATTTCGTGAACGTGCAATATTGTCACTTATAGACAACTCTGCCACTGTTAATGTAACCGGACGATACATGGAATTTGATACTGACGATATAACAACTGCTTCTTTGAGAATTTACCTCGATCCTTCAACAGACACAAGTTCATACGGAAGTGATAAGTTCCAGGCAGAGTCAACTGACTACACAGATAAAACGGTTGCTTCTGCAAGTGAAATTGCCTCTGTATTGAATGATGCGTTTCTGAATTCCTACGGAAAATCATTTCAGAATTATCTATATGCTGATGCCAGTACTGACGGAAAACTCTCCATTGGACATGTCAACAGGACTATTAAAGGCTATTTTACTTACACCAGCAATTTTGATTCTACCTCGGACATGTATTACTCAGGTAACACCATCAGGGCATATGATTACGTGATTTATGGGGAGACTGCAGGTGATGAATTCGGTTATTCAGTTGCCATAGGACAGGTGGACACCAGTGTGGATACTGCTCAATATTCGGCCAGCCAATTGGTTGTTGGAGCTCCTGGATTTGGAGCTGTGAATGATGATGGAGCGGTTTATGTAGTTAGAATGCCTAAATCAGATGCCAGTGCAGATTATGGCCAAGTCACGTTGTTTGATTCAACGGATGATGCATACAAAATACATGCAACAACTGGAGATGGTAGACTGGGTCATGCTTTAAAACTTTATGACAGCAGCAATGACGGATACAGTGAGATATATGTATCCGCCCCATACTATGATCTTTACTATACTAATGCCGGAGGCATATACAGGATTGATCAGCAGGACTATTCTTATTCTAATGCAACGAGTGATGTGACAGCTGTTTCCTCCGGAAGTTACTTTTGGCGAGGGCCGGACCTGTTAGGTACCAACGCAACAAATGCCTTATTCGGTTTTAGCCTCGAAGCTGGAAATACCAAGTATTCATCAGCCAATTCATGGAGTCAGTTTCTTTATGTTGGTATTCCAGGTGCGAGCAGTTCCGGTTTGAGTGGAAAGGTAGGTTTCTTCGACCTCAACTCTGCGTCTCCTTTAGCAATAACCTACCCATCTTTTTATGAGCAGGCGGATACTCCTGCAAATGAATATTTCGGGTACAGCCTTGCAATAGTAAATAATGAATTTGACACAAGTACGACCTCAAAATGTCCTTGTCTTATTGTAGGTGCCCCTGGGGCATCAGCAGAAAAAGGAGAGGTGTTTGTGTTAGGAGGAGATTCTTATCAAAAGAATTTTACCGGTGCTGCTGCTACCGATTTCTTGGGTGTTAAACTGTTAGTGGGAAAAATTGGTAGTTCTGAAACGTTTGATACTATATTTATGGCTGCCAGGAGCGCAAATAATAAAGGACACATAGTTATTGCCCGACAACAGGAATTGAGAAGTGATACCGAATTGACTTCAGTTGTAAACTCAGATCTGGCTGGAACCACTAACGGAGATAATCTGGGATTGGGTATGGCTATCATTTCGATTGGAGGGGCTAAAGCCCTGATCACGGGCATGCCGGGAGAGCAATCAGGCTCATATGACCGAATCAGTAATGTAAGAGTATACTCGGGAAACAACCGACTTGGCTACTGATCCAACAACTTAAAAACTATAATCCATGGTCAGGAGTGCCTGGGTAGAGCCAACGAAGCGTTTGACGTCGCCGAAGTCTTGCTGGTTGGTAAAATAAACAGCCTGGGCTCCTACTCGCAATTCCCAGAACAGGCGGTAGCTGCCGCCTAATCCTACCATTAATCCGACACTTGTCGCGGTTTTATCAACAAGCCCTGTTATTGAAGAATACATCGCTGCGGGTCCTGCAAATCCAAATGGTTTGAGATCTTGAGTACTGAGCTGATCAAAAATCACCCGATAGGCCACATATAGAGATATGGTGCTGACCTTATAGTCGTCATCCTCTTCTGCAGCTGAATTCAGACCCAATCGAATATTTGCCAGGAGACTGCTTTTATCCAGGAATTCAAAATAGATATCCATCGGTGTTCCCGATGTTTCATAGCCTTCTTCTTCAGGCACAGTAAAAGCACTTCCACCTATTCCTAACAAGTAGTCTTTTTTTCCGGCAAAAAGTCTTTGGGCTGCTTCAGATTTTGCTTCCTCTACCTCTTCGGTCTCTTCAGTTTCTGCTTCGTCATCTTCTTTTTCATCTGCTGATTTGGACTTTTCGGCCATATTCTCCTCTTCCCCGGCCTTTTTCTCTTCTTCTATTTTTTTCTTGGGTTGCTCTCTACTGATGACAGCTATCTCTTCCTCTTTGATGTTTTCCGGCGGTTTTGATTGTTGATAGAAGCCTTCGTAGGGATAAACAATATGCACCCAGTCTGATCCGGGCTCTATCTGGTCACTATCCACAACTACCTGGATAGTCTCGTTGTAAATCAATTGTCCGATCACCCTGGCAGTGCTAAACGGCTTGGCATAAACCGTCAGACTGCCGGAAAGGGCGTAACGCACTTCGGTTTTATACTTTTTCTTGGAAGATACTTGGCCATAACCTACAGAGCCCGTAACAGCCAAACTGATAAGAAGAATGATGAGGATGAGCAGATATCTTTTCATTAAATCAACGATGCAAAGTCACAAGCAGAAACAAGACTGTCTTACTACGCTACCTGTTATGAAAGGGCTTACAGCCTATTATTGTTCTATTCCTATCTTTACACCCCAATTCTTAGCACGAGATATTGCTCATTTACCACCCCCAAAATGCGTATTCCTTTTTTACACCAGGAGCTGGCAGGTTTTTGCGCTATGTTTTCGGACGTCTATACATAGCACTAATCGACTGTGTCAGCGCATTCAAGGGGGATTAGCACTTGAACTATTTATTGAATAGTGACACAAATTCCCCATACCCGCTTTTTTCAAGGTCCTGCTTTGGGATAAACCTCAACGATGCCGAATTAATACAATATCTTAATCCAGTTGGTTTGGGACCATCATCAAAAACATGACCAAGATGGGAATCTCCGTATTTGCTTCTTACTTCAACCCTGGTCATAAAAAGGCTGTTATCGATTTTTTCAACAATATGCTCACTGACAAGAGGTTTGGTGAAGCTTGGCCACCCTGTCCCCGATTTGTATTTATCGGTGGAACTGAATAACGGTTCTCCGGATACGATATCAACATAGATTCCTTCCTGTTTATTATCCCAGAATTCGTTGTTGAAAGGAGGCTCGGTGCCTTCATGCTGCGTCACCTGGTATTGCATGGGAGTCAGCTTTTTCTTCAATTCGGAATCCAAGGGTTTGGAATACTTTGCATGTTTCGCCTTATTCTTTTTCATGACTTTCTCCTCACCCCAAACACGGCTTAAAAACTGATCTCTCCCTGAATTAAAACGATAAAACTTATAGCGCAGAGAGTTTTTCTTGTAATAATCCTGGTGATAGGTTTCGGCTATATAAAAAATTTTGTATGGCGTGATTTCTGTAGCCAAAGGCTTTTTAAAGCGACCCGACTCTTCCAGTTCTTTTCTGGATTGAGTGGCAGTAAGGCGTTGCTCTTCATTATGATAGAAAATTCCCGGTCTATACTGAGAGCCTCGATCCACAAACTGCCCTTTGCCATCTGTCGGGTCCATGTGACGCCAGAAATCCTCAACCAGCTCTTTATAGCTTACTTTTTTGGGATCATAATAGACTTGAACCGCTTCTGTATGTCCGGTTTCACCCGATGCCACCTGTCTATAGGTCGGATTTTTCTCGGGTCCTCCTGTATAGCCTGAAACAGCCTCGATCACTCCAGGTACCTTTTCGAAATCAGATTCGGTACACCAAAAACAGCCACCAGCGAACGTGGCGACCTCCAGATTACTTGCATCCAATCCTTTTGATTCCAGGTATTTTGTCACTCCCGCCGGTTTATCCATTCCGGATATCCAACCGGCTGCAACCAACAAAACAATTGCTATTATTATTGCACTGAGTTTAGTTTTCATTATTAACCTCCAAGATATGGACAATATGTTACTTCTTTACCATTACAATTACATTTTAATTGATATTGTATTCAAAGTTGTCACAAATCTATAACATTTGTAGAAAATTGACTGACATACACAAAAATGCCCATGACCCGCAAAATTCTCGTTATTGAAGACAATAAAGATCTGGCACGCTTGTTGGAAATCCATCTCAAGGACTTGTCGTTTGAGGTTGACCTCGCATTTGACGGAATTGAAGGATTATCGAAATACGAAACTAGGCAATACGACCTGGTAGTTTTGGATATTATGTTACCTGGAATTGGCGGATTTGAAATCTGTCGCGAGATCAGAAATCAAAATGCAACAACGCCTATAATTATGCTGACCTCAAAATCAGCCGAACTGGATCGTGTGCAGGGCTTGGAAATGGGTGCGGATGACTACGTCACAAAACCATTCAGCATCAAGGAATTGATGGCCAGGGTAAAAGCACTGTTTCGCAGAATTGATAGCTCCACCCCTGAACAGACCCAAAAAACCGGAACCTTGCAAATTGATGACATGCTGATCGACCCGCAAAAAAGAAAAGTTTTATTAAAAAACAAAGCTGTGGACTTAACAGCCAAAGAGTTCGATCTCCTGTATCATTTCGCCTGCAATGCCGGTCGTGTCTTTACTCGCTCCCAACTATTGGATGATGTCTGGGGATACGGTCACGATGGGTATGAACACACGGTCAATTCTCATATTAATCGTTTACGTGCTAAAATCGAAGGCAATCCCGGGAACCCGGATTACATTTTGACTGTCTGGGGGGTTGGATACCGGTTTAAGGAAATTGATAACTAGGAAAAGCGAATGTTTTCATCACTCTATTCAAAACTTGCAGCTGTTTTAACGGTTCTGTTTGGACTTGTGGGTCTTCTGTTTTTGATTGTTACCCTTTTTTCCACCGATATGTATCAGCAGGAGGTCAATCAGCAATTAAACAGTAATCTGGCAGAGCACATTGTCAAAGAACGAATTCTTATGGAAGAGGGAAAGGTTAATGAAAAAGCATTGAAAGATGTATTTCATATGCTTATGGTGATCAATCCCTCCATAGAGCTTTATCTGTTGGATAACCAGGGAGAAATACTGGCTTTCTCGGCCCCACCAGGAAAAGTAAAACGAAAGTATGTAGACCTTGAACCGATCAAACAATGGCTGGCAAGGAGTGAAAATATGCCCATTCTGGGTGATGATCCTCGAAATCCTGCAGGGCAGAAGGTTTTTACGGCTGCTCAAATACCTGATTCCGGAAAAGCGCAAGGTTATGTGTATGTTATTTTAGGGGGGGAAAGGTATGACAGCATCGTACAAAAATTAAAACGAAGTCATATTTTAAGGTTAAGTGCCTGGATGATTGGTGCCAGCGTTCTTTTCGCCTTGTTAACAGGTCTTCTCCTGTTTGCCTCACTAACAGGGAGGCTGAAAAAGCTGGCTCGGGTTATGGATGGATTTAAACCTGGGGAGGGCAAGCAGCAGATACAGATTCCCATCACAAAAAACCTGGCAACAGCCGATGAAATTGAACGACTGGGGACGACCTTCACCCAAATGGCTGAACATATCGAGCTACAAATGGAGGAGTTGGTTAAATCCGACAGTTTGAGAAGGGACCTTATCGCCAATGTTTCCCACGATTTGCGAACCCCGTTAGCAACATTACAAGGATATATTGAAACGTTGCTATTGAAGGATGATTCTCTTTCAAGCGGAGACAGACAAGAATACTTGGAAATTGCCATCAAACACTGTGAACATTTGGGCAACCTGGTGGATCGTCTTCTGGAGCTGGCTAAATTGGATTCCCCCAGTATGAATGTACTCAGGGAATCCTTTAACCTGGCTGAACTGGTTCAGGATGTTGTGCAGAAATTTCGATTAAAAATTGATGACAAAGCAATCAATTTTTCGACTGAACTGCAAGAGCCTTTCCCGTTTGTTAACGCAGATATTGGTCTTATGGAACGAGCCCTGGAAAACCTGATTGAAAATGCCATTCATTACACACCGAATCAAGGTGCTATCACTCTGCGCTTACATACCGCAGATAAAGATGTAACATTCCAAATCACTGACACAGGCCCGGGAATACCGAAAGCTGAACTCTCTCAGATCTTTAACCGCTTTTATCAATTGGATAAAAGCAGAAAAATCAAACCGGGTCATTCAGGGCTTGGATTAGCCATTACCAAACGAATTCTGGAACTGCATGACAAAACAATTCGGGTAAGCAGTGTTGTGGATTCCGGTACTACATTCAGCTTTGACTTAGACAAAGCACCTGATTAAGAAAAGAACAATCAATTAGCCATAAAATAAAAACTGCTTGTGATACTTACGTGATATTTTTTGGATAAGCTCAACGCTGATTTGGGATATTTTTTGTTCACTCAATCAGAAAGAGGCCATATGATCGGAAAACAATTTAAACTCAAAGCGGCATCGCTTTTGATAGTCACTTCATTGCTTGCCTTTCTTCTCATCACAATGAATTCCACCAACTCTTTTGCCCAAAGCAGCTCAACAGAAGTCTTTTATGTTGCCTGATATGATGTTGGAAAGGCAGCCCTGGACGGGTTGAATGGAATCCTCAATGTAAAAAAAGGCTGGAAAAACGGTCGAGAAATCAACACGGTCAGCTATGATCCCACCCGCATCTCTATCCCGGAGATGGAAGCCATTCTAAAACAAGCCGGAACATACCGCGGCAGAGCAAATTGATTCTTTAGCAACCGATTTCCTGTCCATGTCAAAGGGAAATCGGGCTCTTCACAATCATATTCTTTCCTATAATTGTTTCACTCAAATCAGGTCCCAAACGCCGTATTCGTTTTCACAAAGCCCCATGCCGTCCTCATCTTCTGTAGGAGCTGTATTACACCCCCTACTTGAATCATCACAAATTACCCTGCTTTACCATTTAAGATCCGACCATTAAACTGTCTTTTTTTGACAAAAAAATACGACGGAGATTGTGGCAATGATCGAAAACAACTCTAAAGGCAGATTACAAGAGGACATACAGTACCTGGCATATTCAATCAAAACCTGGAGATTCTGGCAAACCATCCTTTTGATTATCATTGGAAGTTTAGGAGCTTCTGTTGCAATCAACGGAATTCTGGTGAATAACAATTTTTTCGATGGTGGAGTCAGTGGTATTTCACTATTGATTTTTTATTTGACGGATTGGCCGCCGCTTGGAGTGATTTATTTTTCCTTGAATATTCCAATTTTCATCGTTTGTTGGCGTGAGATGTCATTGAAATTCGTGATAGTCTCACTGCTTGGGGCCATCATTTTCTCTACAGCATTGGTCATCACCAAGGACATCCGCATTAACATTGAAGAACCCATGATGGCTGCTATTCTTTCCGGAATTATCATTGGTGGAAGTGTTGGTCTCTTTATCCGGTTTGGTGGTTCGACCGGGGGGATCGAAATGATTGCCTTTTTGTTAAAGAAAAAATTCTCGATTCCCATGGGAAACACCATCATCACCATCAATTTTATCCCTCTTTGTGGTGCTTTGATTGTTTATGACTTGAATATCGCATTGTATACCGGCATATACATGT
Source organism: SAR324 cluster bacterium (assembly GCA_028282825.1). Classification (GTDB taxonomy): domain Bacteria; phylum SAR324; class SAR324; order XYD2-FULL-50-16; family XYD2-FULL-50-16; genus JAHJTV01. The sequence continues at coordinate 161,992 of JANQGZ010000027.1, read as the reverse complement.
TCGTGGAATCTGTGATGTTGGAGAAAGTACAGACAGGATTCTCCCAGAGGAAAACGGTATTCATAATCAGTCACAAACCGGAATTTATCGCTGAACAGGTGATGAAAAGACTGGACCGGGGCGTGACATTTCTGCACGCATCCGGAGCTTGGACCAAACAGGAGCATCGCATGATCTATACTGTAATCAACATGAGGGAATTAGGCAGGTTAAAGGAGCTGTTGTTCCTCCACGATCCGGATGCTTTCGTGGCGATCAGCAACACTGCGGAAGTAATTGGGAACCGTTTTTTGACATGGGAAGACGAAGGTTTCTCCCCTGTCGGTTTGGAAAAAAAGGTTTAAACTAATTATATTTTTTTATATCTAAATTGAATCCAAAGGCTGATCAAAAGAATAAACATAATTGGTGGTAAAACCAAAAAGTTAATCATTTTCCAACCAACCCATTGAAACAATACTCCGGAAAAAAGTGAACTCGTGGCTACCACGGCCAAAACCAGAAACTCATTCATAGCCTGTACAGCCGCTTTTTCCGATTCGTTGTAGCATTCCGTTAAAAGGCTGCTGGCCCCAATAAAAAGAAAGTTCCACCCTACTCCCAAAAGGATCAATGCCACCCAATAATGGTATAAGCCGGTTCCATTCAGATTGATCGCAACACATCCCACATTCATTAGTGCGCCGAGAAACAGTATTTTATAAACACCAAACCGCTGAATCAGTGATCCCGTAACAAAAGATGGAACAAACATACCAAGTACATGCCATTGAATCACAAAGGTTATGTTTTCGAAGGTCAACGCACTGTGTTTCATTGAAAGGGGAGTGGACACCATCAATATGGACATAACACCATAACCAATCATCCCACCCAATAATGCCAGGATAAATTTTGGTTGCTTCATAATTTCAGCAAGCGGGCGTGATCCTTCCTCAGCTGTTTCTGCAATGGGGGCTATCCGCACAAAAAACAACAAACAGATACCGACCAACGGTAGTAACAGTAATAAAAAGAAGTTTCCCGCAAACTCCGCGGGGAACAGATTGACGGAATAGTCAGCCAACGAAGGCCCCAAAACCGCAGCCAACACTCCTCCAGCCAAAGTTAAAGATATTGCATTATTTTTAAAATTCTCATCTGCAGCGTCCACAGCTGCAAATCGATAGTATGGCATAAAACCAACCAACACTCCAAGCAATGCTGATCCGAGGCAAAATAAAGGGAAATTCCCCCAGGCAATTGAAAAGTACGCTACCCCTCCTCCCAAGCATGCTACGAGAGATCCAACAATGAAGCCGGTTTTTCGCCCCAGCTTTTTCATTAAGAAGGAAGCCGGTATCGTTGTTAATGTAGCGGCTAAAAATTGAGAAAAAAGCGGTAACGTTGCCAGGGATTTATCAGGTGCCAGTTTGGCTCCTGCCAATGCAGATACGGAGAACACTATAATGTTACCTGTGTTTCCCAAGGCCTGGCAAAAAGCCAGTAGTAATACGTTTCTTTTTACATGAAGCTTTTTCATTGCTTTCTTCAGTGTTAGCAGGCAGATAGCCCTTCATTTATCAAGAAACCTTTGGCAAATGCAAATCAAAAGGCTGTATCCTTTCAGTATCTTTAATCTTTGGTCGACTTGTCATGGTTTACTTTTAATTTTTATTTACAAATGGGTCTGCGGAGGCATGACACTTGTAGTTAAAACAGTTTTCTGCAATCACCGAATAACTTTGTTGCTTCACAATTCACTTGTAACTGATTCATGCTTAATTATGTTCTTATTGGTGCCGGTCCAATGGGGCTATGCACTGCCCGTCGGTTAAAACAATACAACATTCCCTTTATCGGTTTTGAAGTCCATTCCGATGTTGGTGGATTATGGGACATAAAAAGTCCCACAAGTACCATGTACCAATCCGCGCATCTAATCTCGTCAAAAACGATGACAGAGTTCCAGGAGTTTCCTATGCCTTCGGGAACTCCTACCTATCCTCGTCATGACCAAATGAAAAGCTACTTTCAGGATTATGCGAGACATTTTGATCTTTATGCGGATTATCGTTTTGAAACAGAAGTTATTGAAGCCAGGCCTGAAGGTGAGACCTGGCAAGTTACCATCTCGAAACACGGTAAACGAGAGACCATCGAAGCGGCAGGACTCCTGATTGCCAATGGCACACTGCATAAACCAAAACAGATCAAGCTTCCCGGAGAATTTAGCGGCACTAAAATGCACAGTGCAGAATACAAATCCGCAGATGTATTTAAGGATAAACGAGCACTTATCATAGGGTGCGGTAACAGCGGATGTGATATCGCTGTGGATGCAGTACATCAAGCCAAATCGGTTGATATGGTGGTGCGGCGCGGTTATTATTTTCTTCCCAAATTTGTAATGGGAAAGGCCATAGATACCCTTGGCGGCAAGATAAAACTGCCAAACAGGCTTAAACAGTTTATTGATGGCTCCATTGTTAAAATGCTGGTAGGTAAACCTAGCGATTACGGTCTTCCTGATCCTGACTATAGAATGTATGAATCTCATCCGGTAATTAATTCATTGGTTTTACATCATATTGGGCATGGGGATATCAACGTTAAACCTGGAATAAAAACTATTGAAGGAAAAAAAGTTACCTTTGAAGACGGATCTGATTCCGAATACGATATTATTCTCGAAGCGACCGGTTATGAGCTGGATTATAGCTTCGTCGATCCAACCCTTCTGAATTGGAATGGCTCCGCACCCCAATTATACCTGAATGTGTTTCATCCGGAACGGAATGACATTTTTCTAATGGGAATGGTTGAGGCTGCAGGACTCGGCTGGCAAGGGAGAGATGAGCAGGCTCATCTGGTTGCACTCTATCTGAAGTCATTGCGTGAAGGCAAACATTCTGCCTCCAAATTCGACCAGATTAAAAAGCAACAGGCCGCAAAGCGTTGTGACGGTGGTATGAACTATCTGGAACTGGATCGTATGTCATATTATGTGCACAAGGGCGAATACCTGGCAACGATTCGTCGCCATATGAAACTATTCAAAAATGCTTCTTGATTGGTGCTTATCAAAAACCTGGCTGACCGTGGACATATGATTGTTCAATCAAATATTCCACGGTCGTCACCTCAACTTTTTTTGCTGTTGGAATAAAGCTTGTGGGACCCTGTTGAAAATCCTGGGACTTTCTGGAAGGACCAAATAGTCTTTCTATTCTCCACTGGGGATCGGGAAACACCTGCAGCAGATGCGTCTCAAATTCTGCTTGATTTACCTTGTATCTTCCATCCTTCGGAGATTTTTCATCAAATTTCATGTCCAGGAGACATTCGATATAAATCCTCGTACCTGGTTTATGGGCAAAACTTAAAATCTTTTGCAGGCGAAGATGCAAATCTTCAGCGGATTTTGCATGTTGTAAAACTCCGGCAGCGACAATTAGGTCTACTTCACCAATATCAGCTGCATCACAGTTCATGTAATCCTGTTGCACCACCAGACTTTTCTTTTCAGACAGGTTGAATTTCTTGAGTGCGGATTTCAAATTTGAAGACAATTGTTCCACAGCACTTTCTTTGATTTCAATAGACACCACATCTTGTCTGTTTTCCAAAGCCAATAGTGAATGTCGCCCCAACCCTGCCCCAATATCCAATACGCGGTGGAACTGGTCAAGCCGGGTCATAATATGTTTCAAAACAGGCAAACTACGTCTTTGCAACTTCCCCGGGGCAATAGACATTTGAGACCAGTAACTGTCATGTTCTCCAAGTTGTTCCAGCGTGTGCAAAATAGCATCATAAAACCCCTTCTGTTGAAATCTTCCAGACACAAATTGTTCGATTAACAATTCAAGATCGATCCAGGATAAAATAGCCAGGTAATTATCTTTTGCCCTGTTTGCTTTCAGCCATTTTTTGATGCTGTTATCGAATAACATCGGACATAATGAAAGCACAAAAGCCTGGTTCATTCCGGTTAAAGACAGAATCTGTTCTATATCCGTCATATTTTCTTTCGTCAGTATCCTGGGTGAGTCCGGTATGATAACCAGAAAAGCGTTCTCCATATCGCTTTTCACTGACACATAATCGGCCGTTTTCAACTGTTTGGAAACGGGGAAATAGACAATTCCTCCATAACCCAATGGCTCGTTGTCAGAAATATTTACCGATTTTTCAAACAGGTCTTTCAGACTTTGAGCCAGTGACAGCGCCTCACGAGAGCCCGAATTTATAGTTAGCCATTTTTTCAGGGGAGACATCCACCCATGAGCCGAAAGAACCCGGCGCACAAAACTATTGTTTTCAAGTAAAAACGCAAACATGTAGAGTACAATAACAATGATATAAACTAGAACAAACGTTTCGTAATCACCATCTGCCGTCTTGCTGGTTTTTAATTTGCTTATTGGCCACATAGCTGCACTGACAACCAGTCCGTAAACGTTGTATTTCTGCAGCAAGGACCTGGCACCTGCTATCGAAAGACTTCCTGCATGTCCTTGTACCTCTTTGCTGAATCTAAAATATAATCTTCGCTTCATTTGATATTTCAATTCCACTAACCGGCCCTCTTTCAGCGATGGTTCAAGACTGAATAATAAAAAAACCAGCATGGCCAGAAGAACGGGAGCATACAACATGAAAATTACGGGAATGGAAGTCAGCCAGGAAAGATCATTTTTTGCACCGCTAATACTGATGACAGGTCTGGCAACTCGAGCTGCAAAAAGGTAAAACCCATAGCAAAGGAAAAAAAACAGCACCGAAACATTGTCGGTTTTTATTTTATGTACTTGTTTGAGATTGTCTTCGGTTAGATAGCGATTCGGCAAAAACACAATCCAGCTAATAACAGCTGTAACCAGAGTAAACGAGACCAACTTGTCCAATAAGTCTCTTCGAATATCCCATGCCAATAATGCCAATTCGTCACTAGCTGAATCAACTCCTATTGTGCGAATGGTTGCCATGATTGCTTTTTGAGCATCATTCACAATCCAGGGGCGTTCCATGATCGGGTACAAAATTAGTTTTACAATACTCGATGTCCCGCCGGTCACTATCCCACCGACTATTATCAACACCACAAAATGTAAAACAAACCTGGAAACTCGAAAACCGGGTAAACCAGGCAGTATTCTGCCAAAATTGAATGCACGAGCATAGTATCCAAAAAAGAGGGCACCAGTGATATGAACAATACCAAACGGAAAATAGTTACTGGACATGGTGCCGTTGACAATATTGGTTAACACACCCACAGAAGCTCCCCACCAGGGGCCAAGTAGAATGGATGTAAAAACGGTTCCAACCATATCGAGAAACAAACCGCTTTCCGCCAGCATTTTTTCAGCACTAAAAAATCCTAATAAATTTAGCAAAATCCCGATGACAAGCAATGGAATCACTTCATGCCTAAAAACGTACTCCCTGCTAACTATGGTGTTTCTCATTTAGAATCCCCAATATTACTTTTTCAACAAGTATGCTCCAAAAGCGATCAAGACCAGTGCTGCCAATCTCATTTTGATTATTCTCGGATCTTTCAACCCGCTCCCCGGGGAGGAAAGATTTAATCTAGCAAATACCCAGTCAACCAGTAAAAAAACAAAAGGACTCATCGCTGAAATAGGAGCTACACGAGAAAGAGGCATATTTTTGAGTGCAAGCAGATAAAGCAATGCTGCAGCCGTTTGAAAAATACGGTTGGCAACAAATGGTTTCAAGTAAGATATCTTCTGGTAGCTGGTGCTTAAAGTCTTGGTAAATGCGGAGTAAAGGACGATCGTGATGACCTGGAAGAATTTCAGATAGAAGTAGATACTGAACAGGTTTAAATCTTCCAGGAGAAGATACTTGTAAAGAATTGAAATCGAGGCTGATGTGGCTGCAAACAAAAGCACATAGGCAATGAACCGGTTACTTTTTATATAATCTTTGAAACTGCCTTTTTGTTTTTCGAATCCGATTACCACGGCACCACAGATCATTAAAAAGCCACCGATAATCTGATACTGCTGAATAACCTCTCTAAATATCAATACACCAAAAGACAAGCTGATGATGCTTGAGAATCGTGAAAAAGGAGCTATGCGGGAAAGCTCTTCTCCTTTTTTTGACAAAGCCTTATACCACGCCATTCTTCCGACAACGGAAACAGCTCCGACAATAAAACAGAGGAGAAGATGGGCAATCTGAAAGCCTCCCACCAATCCTATGAGAGGTAAAATCAAAAAAAACTGGATAACGTTCGACCACATGGCAAGAGCCATAGGATCCGATCCCAGCGAAGTTCGCTTGTCCAGAAAATCGATTGTGATATTGGTAAAGATCACAAGAATCAGCAACAGCTCAAATTGGATCATGTCAATGGTCTAAGTTTGATGGTTAGTGAGAAAAATTCATACCTTGATACTCGTTTTTTCCATCTTCGATTTATTTATTTGATGAATTTCACCAAATAACTGCTTCAGAGACTATATAACGAATTATCATTAAAAGTAATTATTTTAAGCATCGGTCTATCACGATTAAGAAGTGTTGTTTCAGAGGTTTACCGAGATTATGTCGGACTACAAAATGAAAGGTTGAAAAAAGTATTTTTTTTTAGGTGAAATTCCCCGTGGCTCCGCAAAAAATTAGATTTAATGGTGCCGGAATAAATGCGGACCCGAAGGCATGAGTCTGCCTAAGGGTAAAAACATCATTTGAGTCACCCTGAATGCAAATACCCATGCAGAGTAGACAATCAATAGCAAAGTAGTTGAGGCTGAGGTCGGGATGGATAATTAAGACATTGTGGGGGTGGTCTAGTCTATGCGCTATGATGAACGGCTTATTATAATGATCCGGAAGGTATCCCGATAGTGATGGGATTTAATCCAATGTTCTTTTGATTTTTTGCTATGCCATGCCAGTAGCTTTTAAAGCACGGTCCAGGTCTGCAATAAGATCGTTTGCCGATTCAATCCCAACAGACAAACGAACCAGGTTATCACTGATCCCGAGTGCATCCCTTTTGTTCTGAGGTACGGAAGCATGAGTCATAATCGCCGGATGTTCAATCAGACTTTCCACACCACCTAAACTTTCTGCCAGGGTAAAAATCTGGCAATTCTCCAAAAATGTTTTGGCATCGGACAGATCACCCTTAAGGTAAGCAGACACCATACCGCTAAATCCCTCCATTTGGCGCTTGGCCAGCTCATGCTGGGGGTGACTTTCCAATCCCGGATAGATCACTTTTTCCACAGCTGGGTGTGATTCCAGGAATCCGGCTACTTCCAGTGCATTTTGATTATGCCTCTCCATGCGAATGCCGAGAGTCTTCAAGCCACGATGGGCCAGGTAGGCATCAAAAGGACCTGCCACCGCTCCCACTGCATTCTGCAGATACGTCATTTTTTCCTGTAATTCCCGGTTGTCTCCAACCACTACTGCACCGCCAACCATATCTGAATGTCCGTTAATGTATTTTGTAGCGGAATGCATCACCATGTCGAACCCTAACTCCAAAGGTCTTTGATTAAAAGGAGTGGCAAAGGTATTATCCGCAACAGCAATTAACCCCCTGTCTTTAGCCACTTCAGCCACTTTTGAAAGATCAGTAATCTTCAATAAAGGATTTGTCGGAGTTTCCACCCAGATCATCAGCGTGTTGTTGCGTATTTCATTTTCCAATGCATCGATATTGGTCAGATCTATAAAAGAGAACTCCAATCCGGCTGATTTTTTTCTAACATTTTCAAACAACCTGTATGTGCCGCCATAAAGGTCATCCATGCAGATCACATGATCTCCCGAATCCAGCAAATCCAATATGGTCGCACTGGCAGCCAGTCCCGATGCAAAGGCAAATCCCATTTTACCGCCTTCAAGACTAGCCAGGCAACGTTCATATGCCATACGGGTAGGGTTTTGAGAGCGCGAATATTCGTACCCCTTGTGCACTCCAGGACTTTGTTGCGCATAGGTCGATGATGTATAGATCGGCATCATCACAGCCCCGGTCGTCGGATCAGGTTCCTGACCGGCATGAATCATCCTGGTATGAAAATCAAATTCGTTTTTTACATGATCGCTCATGAAACAACCTTTCTGATATAGTTGATTAAGTCTATTCGGGAAATGATACCAAGAAACTCATCACCATCCATAACAATGGCAACATGATCCTTTTCAAAGATAGGCATTAATTTAGAGGCAGGCTCTTTGTAATTTATTAGTTCAAGAGTGGCCGTCATTGCCTGGTGAACAGGTTCTTCAAATCGTTCCGGCCGATTGTAAACATGCAACAGAATATCCGATTCGTCGACTATCCCTACGAGCTTTTTACCATCCAGGACCGGCAACTGTGTGTAATCATTATCCTTCATTTGCTGCAGGGCTGAAAAAAGAGTATCGGCCGGGGATACAAAGGAGGTTTCTTTTTGATTGTGCCTGTGAAGAATAAGATCTCTCAAGTCCCCAAACCGACGTCTGGTGACAAATCCCTTATCATACATCCAGTCTTCGTTATACATTTTGGAAAGGTATTTGGTTCCGCTGTCCGGAAACAGTGTAACGACTCGTTTGGGAGATTCCTGTTGGCGGCAATATTCAAGTGCCGCTCCCAGGAGTGTACCCGAGGATGATCCCACCATAAGTCCCTCTTTCTGAAGTAGCTCTCTGGCAGCACTGAAGGCAGTTTCATCTGAAATTGTATAGGCGTGGCTTACCAATTCAAGGTTACAGATTTCAGGAACAAAATCCTCACCAATACCTTCCACCAGCCACGAACCAGCCTCTCCTACCTGTCCGGTTTTGATGAAATCGGCAAGCACCGAACCTTCCGGATCTGCCAGAACCATCTCAATCTCAGGATTTTTTTCCTTCATGAATCGACCAATTCCGGTTATGGTTCCGCCCGTTCCTACCCCACAGACTACGGCATCTACCTTTCCCTGCAGTTGATCCCAGATTTCCGGTGCTGTCGTGTTATAATGCGCCGCCACGTTGTCCTGGTTGGAAAACTGGTTCACATAAAATGCATTTTCCATGGAGTCAGCAATGGCCATGGCTTTGTCCTGATAATACTCCGGATCACCTTTTCCCACGTCAGATCTGGTCATTACTACTGTTGCTCCCATGGCTTTTAAATTGAACACCTTTTCCTTACTCATTTTATCCGGCATCACCACCAGCAGCTTGTAACCACGCTGAATAGCCAGTAAGGCCAGACCTAACCCGGTGTTTCCTGCAGTTGCTTCGACAAGAGTGGCCCCGGGTTTGAGCTTTCCCGACTTTTCCGCTCCCAGTACCATACTATAGGCAATGCGATCCTTAATTGAACCACCGGGATTCATGAATTCCAATTTGGCAAAAAGCTGACATTTACCGGTGTTTAGATATCGCAATTCTATCATCGGTGTATTGCCGATCAAATCCAAAACATTTTCAAAAAGCATCGTTTATCTTCCTAAAAAGATTCAGACTGTTCTTAAAAGCGGATCTTTGTCCTTGACCACCCGTTGCAGTGAAACAAATATGTATCTCGATACAACTATCCTGATACATTTGAACGCTGGTTTCCTATGGCCAATCGTCACCCAGGCTGGTAAATTTCGTTTCGGTCACAACCATTTTCATGACTGCCACGACGTGCCTTTTTTCAATATCCACAATTTGCCTCAAAATATCATCATCATTCATGATTTCCATGAGAGCAGTATAAAATCCAAGGGTAGCCTTTTCAAATTCAAACAACTCAAAGAGTAATTTTTCCCGATGATCACGTTCATAAACAAATTCTTTGCGTCCGTACAGGTCGGTAAATGTCTTGGACAACGACATGGCCAATAAAAAATCATTTTCCTCAGCCGGCAAACCTTCATCCTTGTCAGAGACTTTTTCCAGTAGTTTTTCAAATTGGACTTTATGAACTTCCTCGTCTTTGGAAAGCGTTTTAAACAGGTCGGCTAATTCCTGATCTTCCGAACATTGTCGGGAAAGGTAATCATAATACTCACCAAGTTCTGACTCAGTGGCTACTGCAAACTCGACACAGCTTTTCAATGTGATTCTTTTTGACATAACATCTCCGGTTATATGTGATTCAATTCTTCAAGAATGTTTATCGCCAGAAGTATGCCATTTTACGGTTATTGAATTGGCATGAGTTTCATCAATAGATGCATATCAATTATTTAAGGGTAAAGAGTATCCGAAACCCATCCTGTTTGTTGTTTTTCAAAGAGTAACCGGTGGTGAAGACGAAATTCTCCGTTTTCCCAGAATTCGAAACGATCCGGCTTCAGGCGATATCCCCCCCAAAACTTCGGAGTTGGAACATCTTCAGGGTATTTTCGCTGGAAGTACAAATATCGCTCTTCCAGCATGGCTCTCTCCTTCAGTGATTCGCTTTGTTTTGATGCCCATGTTCCCCAGCGGCTCTCCAAAGGTCTGGTTTGAAAATATTGTTGTGCTTCTGCTGAAGAGACTTTTTCAACCGCTCCTTCAATACGCACCTGTTTTCTCAGGTTATCCCAATAAAACAGCAGAGATGCGTATGGATTTGTATCCAGATTTTTCGCTTTTCTGCTTGTTACGTTTGTATAAAACACAAAACCCTTCTGATCCCATTGTTTCAGCAACACTACCCGCGAAGACGGTCTCCCGTCTTCGTCGACCGATGAGAGAACCATTGCTGAGGGTGTATTCACCGGAAGTTTCAGTGCTTCAGCGTACCATTGTTCAAATAGTGATAAGGCTGATTGGTATGTAACTTTTTTCATATTAATAACAACTGCTCCTGAAATTTTTGATTACAATCTTACTCGGTTGCAAAAAACATTCTTAAAATTTCAGAATGATGATATAAAATTTTAAGTTTACTGTTACCTATTTTTTCCCTCCATAAATATCCGGTTACACTTTTCAGATTGTATCTTAATCACTAATTCTAGTCACCATGCGAATAATTTGAAACCTCGGATAAGATGACGATGCCAGAATTGCTCCGAAAGGGCATTTTGGTGCGAAGCATACCGTTTCTAGTAGTTACCTTTCTTGAACTATCGATACTATTCGTCTGCAAGGAGTGAAATTTGCAGACACGTTTAAACCGTTCAAAAGTAGCGAATGTCATTATTATTTATTAGATAGATGGAATTCAAAGGCCCGGATGACAACGACATCAGAAATTGCATCGCAAATAGAAAATCAGGACGTGGCAGCCGTATTTAGGGCATATCCATCAAAAGCCAGAACCAAACTAATGTTTCTTCGTAGATTGATATTAGATACTGCAGCTTCTATCGACAGTGTGGGAGGCATAGAAGAAACATTGAAATGGGGAGAACCCAGCTATCTGACGTCAAAAACCAAAAGTGGAAGTACCATCAGGATAGACTGGAAAGAATCTCAGCAAAGTCAATACGCTATGTATTTTAAATGTACGGCCAACCTGGTGGAGGCTTTCAGGGAGAAATACCCCGAGACATTCAAATTTGGTGGAAACAGGAGTATTGTTTTTGATTTTGACGACAAGATACCGGTAAACGAGCTGAAAAACTGTATTGCAATGGCTTTAACCTATCACCGAAACAAGAAGCTGGAAAATAATGAAAGATGGCAAATGATAGAAAATCTGCAAAAATAGAGTATTGCCTCAGCAAAAGAAAGCTTGAGCCGGCCTTGTTTCCAAATTACCCGGATTATCGTATCACGCTGCCTAAAGGAGCAGGTACAATCTCTGTTTTAAATTCGTATGCAACATCAAAAGCAGACTAAAACCAAAGTCATTCACAGCTTAAAACAAGCAAATTCCTTACAATGGAATTTATGTGCAAATCCTCAACAACTAAGCAGCCGTCAAAAGGAAAGATTTGATCCCTTCGTGACATTTGAGTTTTTGCATGCATTGGAAGAAAGCGATTCTGCAGTCGCTGAAACAGGATGGTTGCCGCACCACTTGCTGGAAACAGATTCACTTGGCAACTATCTTGGCGTTATACCCATGTACCTGAAACACCATTCTATGGGAGAATATGTATTCGATTATGGGTGGGCTGATGCCTATAACAGGGCAGGGGGAGACTACTATCCAAAACTCCAGGTCGCGATTCCTTTTACTCCTGTCACAGGCAGGCGTATCCTGCTAAATTCTGTAACCGGTGATGATGAAGTGGAAGCCAGGTTGATAAACAAGACAATCAGTCTCTTGAATAAGTATCAGGCTTCATCGCTGCATTTAACATTTGTCGAGAGGGATACCTGGAAAAAACTGGGCGAAAAAGGCTTTTTGCAAAGGATGGATCAACAATTCCATTGGCAAAACAGAGACTATGAATCCTTTCAAGACTTTCTGGCCACGCTTTCTTCCAAAAAACGAAGAAACATACTTAGAGAAAGAAAACAAGCCCTGGAAAACGACATTGTCATTGAACACCTAACGGGCAATTCAATCACTGAAGGGCATTGGGATATTTTTTTTGAGTTCTACCAGGAAACCGGAAGCCGTAAATGGGGTCGTCCATATTTAAATCGTGCCTTTTTCAGCCTGATCGGGCAAACAATGGCTGAACGAATTCTACTGATATTTTGCAAGAGAAATGGAAGGTACATAGCCGGCGCATTGAATTTTATAGGAAGCGATACATTGTTTGGCAGGTATTGGGGGTGTCTGGAACATCATCCTTGTTTACATTTTGAAGTCTGTTATTACCAGGCCATCGAATATGCTATCATAAACAGTCTATCCTATGTAGAAGCCGGAGCCCAAGGGGAACATAAACTGGCAAGGGGGTACACGCCAAATTTCACCTATAGCGCCCATTGGATTGCAAACCGGAATTTCCGGAAAGCCGTGGAGCATTATCTTGATTCAGAAAGAACAATGGTACGAGACGATCAATATTTTTTGATGCAGCACTCTCCCTATCGCAAAGGCTTATAGAGAAATGGCGATGTTTAACAATAATTCAAGCATCCTTCTCCCTTGCCCTGGAATATTGCATGTTCATTTTATGTCCACAATATGTAACAATGCGGTGTTGTTAGGCATTCAACAATACTTTTTATATCAATCAACATAACGGACTGATTTTATGACTGATTCTTTTTTATCTCAAAACGCAGAAAATGCAGATGTGGTCACGACCGCATCCGGACTCCAATTCAGAGTTCTCAAGGAGGGTAAGGGTAAGTCTCCTAAAAGTTCAGACACCGTAACCGTGCACTACGAAGGCAGGCTTACAAACGGCAACATCTTTGATAGCAGCTATCAGCGTGGAAAACCTACCCAGTTTAAAGTGAATGCCGTTATTAAAGGGTGGACCGAAGCCTTACTTTCGATGAAAAAAGGCAGCAAGTGGGAAATCTTTATTCCTCCCGAACTGGCCTACGGTAGCAAGGGAGTGCCGGGTGTTATTCCGCCGAACTCGGTTCTGATTTTCAAAGTCGAGCTGATTAAAACAAAGGGCTCGTTGTTTGGATTTTGATAACTGAAGGCTTACATTGCAACCAGGCTGTTAAGCTTGAGGCGTCGCTATGAGATCAAATTTTCATTAGCTTTTCCATGTCTTGCCTTGTTAAAGAGCTAACGACCGATAACTGTCCCCAATATTCTATTCCTATGTAAAACCTGAGACACTTTTTTACCGGAAGACCATTCGAGAAAAATCGCCAATAGTCGAATTGGTTTTGAAGTTTACAGAATCAAAACGATCTGTTCGCTTAAAAAAATTGGTATCCACAGCGACAATGACCCTCGTGATTTTTATGGTTTAAGAGATCGATTCCAGTTTGGCACACAAATTTCAATAAAAGAAATCAAGTGGTATGACTTTCACTCATATTGCACTTTAACGTAATGCCTGATTGAAAATTTCAATTCAGAATAAGAGGAGGAAAGTATGGAATTCGAATCAATAGAAGATGTTGTAAAATTTGCCATTGAGAAAGAAAGAGAAGCTGCGGATTTTTACCGCACAGCTGGTGATAACGAAGAATTGCAGGTCAATAAAAACGTTTTATACGATTATGCGGAGGAGGAAGAAAAACACGAAAAAATGCTGAAAGAATTTTCGTTCGATAAAGAAGCGATTTCCCAGTATAAATTCCAGAAGATAGAAGATATCAAACGAGCTGATTACATGATGGAGATGGAATACAAACCGGGCATGAATTACTACGATGTGATGAGAATTGCCATGAAACGTGAGGAAAAAGCTTACAAACTTTATCTGAAGCTTGCAGAATCCGCTGACGAAGAAAATTTGAGCAGCATCTTCTCAATTCTGGCTAATGAAGAGTTAAAGCACAAAGCAGGGTTGGAGAGAATGTACGACGATCATTTGGCAACAACGGGAGATTGATCCGGTCTTACCAAAGACACAAGTGTATCAATCAGCAGATACACTTGTGAACCCCCGCCCCATAGTTCATCACAATTACCACTCCTTCTTTTAAGCTTATACCAGAACAACACAAGAATTCATGTTCATCCTGGTTTTAAGACGCAGTATTTCTACATCGAAATCATTCCATTAAATTGTTTTCCTCTACTGCAAAAAATTGACTTTTAGATCTGCACGCGACAATGTGGAATAAATCGACTAAATGCTGCAGAGCAATTCACCCCTTAACCTAACCAGTAGAGAGGTCAATGATGATTCAAAGTCCTTCCAATGTTTATTTTATTTCAGTTATGGATAATGAAACTGCTGACATAACGGAGCAAAAGATAAAACTTCTGTATGATGAGGCGGGCTTCTCTTCCATCATAAAACCACAAAAAAGTGTCGCAATAAAAACTCATTTTGGGGAAAAGGGAAATCGTACCCATTTAACTGCAGATCAAATCAGACCGATCGTAGAAAAAGTAAAAGAAAGCGGCGGCAAACCGTTTTTAACAGAAACCAGTGTTTTATACAGAGGCAATCGATCCAACGCATTAGACCACATTTTATTGGCTTTCGATCATGGATTCACATACGAGAATGTTGGAGCACCAATCATTATGTCTGATGGTTTTCTGGGTGTCTGGGAAAGAGAAATCGCCATTAATGGCGATTATTATGAAAAAGTCGGCATTGCAGGAGATGCTATTGCAGCGGAAACCATGCTGATTGTGTCTCATGCGACAGGACATGTATTGTCCGGTTTGGGAGCCGCGTTAAAAAATCTTGGAATGGGTCTTTCCAGTCGGATGGGAAAACTCAGCCAGCATTCGGAAGTGGCACCCAAGGTAGAAGCTTCCCAGTGTGATCTTTGTAAAACATGCATGAAATGGTGCCCGGAAAATTGTATTCTGGAAAACGATGGTACAGCCTTCATTGAGGAGGAAAAGTGCATTGGCTGCGGGGAGTGCATTGCTGTTTGTAAGACCGGTGCTGTTCAATTCTCATGGGATGCCACCAGCGAAAATATGCAGAAAAAAATGGTTGAACATGCTTTCGGTATTCATGTGGAAATGAAAGAAAAACTGGCTTACATGACCTTTCTCACCAATATGACGAAAGACTGCGATTGCATGAAAAGCAAAGAAAAGATGATTCCCGACATCGGAATCCTAGCTTCCTTTGACCCTATTGCCCTCGATATGGCTACACTGGATCTGACTCAACAAAAAAACCAGGAAAACCTTAGTAAATTGGCATTCCCGCAACACGATCCATTGATCCAGATCGACCACGGAGTCAAGTTGGGTATGGGTTCGAAAGAGTATACTTTGAAAGAAATCCGCTAGTAACGTTTGGCGCTAAATGTGGATTTTAAAATGAACGTTTACAATTTGAGTTCGCGCAATACTGCGGAACCCAGTTCTTCCATTGTAAACGGTTTTTTTAGATACTGACCGACACCGAGTTCCAGGGCTTCCTGAACTCGGTCCGTTTCAGAATAGCCGCTGGCAATGATGGCTTTTTGATTTGGGTAAAGATTCAGTATTTTTTGATACGTTTCCAGGCCATCGATTCCGGGATCCATAATCATATCAAGTATCACCAGATCAAATGACTCGTTTTTTATTTTTTCCAGTGCCTCTTCACCGCTTGCAGCAGTTGCTACCTGGTAATTAAGCTCTTGAAGTATTTCTTCTATCAAATCCCGCTGATCGGAAATATCATCAACTACCAAAACGCTTTCACCCTCTCCTACATAATCCTGTATATCATTTCTTTGCTGGACATCAGCCAAAAGAGCCGATGAAGCAGGCAGATATAAACTGAACTCAGTGCCTTTGCCCAAATCGCTGGTAACATTGATGTACCCTTCATGATCCTTAACAGTACCCCAGACAACAGTCATACCAAGTCCAGTACCGCTTCGGCCCATTTCTTTTTTGGTATAAAACGGCTCAAAAATCTTTTCCATATCTTGTTCGGAAAGTCCGACGCCCGTATCGCTGACCGTTACCAGCACATATTGTCCGGGAATAATATACTCAAACTCATCAAGCGCTTCATTAACGGAAACGTTTTTGGTGCTTATTTTCACTGCACCTTGGTCTCCTATTGCCTCGGCTCCGTTGGAAATAAGATTCATAATTGCTTTGGTCAGGTGGACCGGAGATCCGGAGACATTGCTCAAATCCGAAACTAGTGATGTTTCGATGACAACTTTGGGATGATGGAGTTTGAGCTCCTCAAACTCCGGGCTGACAAGATATTCTCGGATAATATTGTTCAGATTGATAACCTCTTTGGTATCAACGTTTCTTCTGGCCAGAGTCAACAAATCCTGAACAATGGCGGCAGCCTTTAAACCTGATTTTTGAATAGTGGTTATTGGCTTTTTTAAGGGACTGTCTTCGGGCAATTTCATTAATAGTAATTCAGGATAGCTGACCAATCCGGAGAGGATATTGTTAAGGTCGTGAGCCACGCCTCCTGCTAGTGTTCCCACGGCTTCAAGCTTTTGGGCCTGTTGTAAACGTTTTTCCAGCTTTTTCTGGCCGGAAACGTCTTCTACCATGGCAATATATGTATTCTTTTCGTTTAGAACAAATTGCGTGATAGTGATTCTCACCTGACAAATCGAATGATCTTTTTTTCGCAGGGTTGTTTCGTGGTAAGAAATGGTCGAATCGGTTTTTAAACCTTCTACAATATGGTTACTTTCATCGATTTTCAATAAAAGCTCTTCCACAGGTTGCTGTTGGAGTTCTCCATTTGAATATCCGAGTATGCTGCGCATGCTTTCATTAGCTTCCAGGATTTTCCCATCTTCTTCTAACACACAAATTCCAATGGGCGTGTTTTCAAACAGGGATCTGAATTTGTATTCCGATTGTTGCCATTCTTCGAGTAAATGCCTGACTTCGGCCTTTTCATATTCCAGACTCTCCACCATGTTGTTGAATGCGGAAGTGAGCCTCCCCAGTTCATTTGTTTCAAACTTCTCCACCTTCTCCAGATTTCCATCAATCACATTTTCGGTCGCTTTAATCAAGCGATTCAAAGGGCGATTGACCAGTTTATGGAAAACAAACACAAGGGTGATAAAAACAGAAACAAACACACTGAAAGTGCTCAGGTATACTATGGTGTTAGCGGTAATTATGGGTTTTTGATAGTCACTTTCCAGGATATAGCTCACTATAACCCAATCCCAAAATGGGAAAGAACGGGCATGAGCAAGGACAGGCGAATCGTTGACGGTTAAGGCCAGAATGATATCTGCTTCACCAAACCCCGGCAACTTCTCAAACTTTCTTTGTTCCGTCGCCTGGGACGAAATCAGAACCTGGCCTTCCTTGTCAAGCACTATGGTTTCAATAGGGGGAAGTTGCCTGCTTAGGGCCTTAATCTCCTCAAGCGCCTGTCTTTGCATCGATTTATTCATCTCCAAATTGTCTTCCAAACGCAAATTCAGGAGATCATTAAAATTGCCTTCGCAAATCCTTAGTCCGAGATCGGAAATTAACCTGAGGTTTGAGTTAAACTGTTGTGCGAGAAAGCTGTTCATAGGTGTGGAGAGATATTTTATCAAACCTCCGGAGACAACAATCCCAACAATCATTACAGGAACAAGCATCCAAAAAATAATGCGCTTATGAACCGACAAACGTTCCTTTTCCATTTTCCCCCCTGGTTAGACTAAAAAACAGGCTTTGATGTCTGCATTACCTGAGGCCAGACTATCTTTTTTTTGCCGTTTTGCCATTGAATCAAAATCGGGTTGTGCCCTACCTGCTTCCCCTTGGAATCTACTTTGAACCGACCGATAACTGTGACAGTATCGAGGAAGGAAATATAGTTCTTGATTTTCTCGTTATCGATGGAACCGATTTCGTTAATCGCTTCTTCGTACAACTGACAAGCCGCAAAAGTCGATCCTGCATGATAAGATGGCATCTTTCCTGCGAATGCCTTGAAATTTTCAATAAATTTTTTGGTTCCGGGGAATGGTATTCGTTCATCGGGCTCCCATTGCGAGGGGCCAAACACCCCTTCGGCCATGGAACCCGCTTTTTTATAAAACTCAGGGTGAATAGGAGCAATGGTCAAACCAAGGGCGTCAGGTTTAAAATTGGACTTTGCCATTAGTTTTAATGCCAAATAGCATTCGGGAGGATAGCAGGAGACTACCAGGCCTTTAGGATTTATTTCTTTTAATTCTTTAATTAAACCAGGTAACTCTTTTTCCGGATTTTCAAAACCTTCCTTAAAGATCACTTCAATTCTAAATCGTTTTGCCCATTTCTCAGCCCCTTCAATTACATCCACATTAAAAGCAGAATGTTTATCATATAGTAATGCCACAGACCGATAACCTTTGCGTGCCATTAAATCCAGTTGACCGATAAAGTATCGATTGGCAAGCGCATAAACGCCAAAAACATGCTTGTAGTTTCTTTCCCAGATGATTTCACCCGAAGCTGCGGCCGCCAGCATAACCCGTTTGTGCTTTTCACTGATTTCCGAAGCTGCCAGTGTTAACGGTGTTCCATAAGGCGAAAACACCAATTCCACTTTATCCTTTTCTATGAGCCTTCTATACATCTTTCTGGCAATTTCCGGATCACTTTTATCATCATAAAAAATCAGTTTTACCGGACGTGCCAGTAAGCCGCCATTTTGATTGATTTCCTTCTGCCACAGTTGAAAGGCCAGGTGGATCATTTCTGATGGCTCCTTGTACCTGCCTGACAAAGAGACAGTTGCGCCAATCTTGATCGGCTTGTTATCGGCAGCAAATCCATACTCTGAAAAAAGAATCACCACTCCCATGGCGAATTGTACAATTCGCTTAATATTGACCATCAATCAACTTCCCCTGGCTGTTTGATTAATCGATAGAAGGTTGCCTATCGGTGAAAGGATAACTGTTGAAACGATTATAGCAGATTATCAAGGAAGGATAAACATTATTGTAAGTCATGAGTGTACCGGATTGTTTTGGGTTCACCAATGACAACTCCAGGTGAGATTGAATGTCGCTCCTATGGGATTCTTTGTGTGCAGGAGTATTAAACCAGCGGTGTTAAGCTGGAGTCGTGCTTAGATGAGTTGTTCTTCCCAGGTTTTTTGAAAATCTTTCAAATAGGAACGACCTATCGGTAACGCTGATTCCTGGAATTTTAGACGTATTTCCCGATTGGTTTTATTCCATTCGGTGATTTTCTGCAGATTGACCAAGTAGCTTTTATGGATCTGTACAAAATCATGTTTTTGCAATTCTGTTACGGCCCATTTCATTGTTTTTTTGATTGTCAGCAGGTTTTCCGGTAACCCCAGATCCTGCGCCACATTGTCAGTGATGAAGATTTTCAAATAATCACGATCTCCTTGAATATAGTTAATTTCATCCGGAGAAAAAAAACGGGTCTTTTTCCCTGAAGCATCAATCCATTGAAGCTCTATAAAGCCTGCAAATTGTTTCTGCTGTGTCAGGCGGTTTTCCAGTCTTTTATGCTGAATATCATCCAAGGCCTTTTCCAGGGCTTTGGCCACTCTTTTGGGATCGATTGGTTTTGTTATAAAGTCCGTTGCATCATAATCCCAGGCTTCCAAGGCATACTTTTGATGACCCGTGCAAAAAATAACCGCCGGATTGCATTCCAATTGCTGCAGCATTTGAAATCCATCCATCCCCGGCATCTCAATATCTACAAATACCAGGTCAGGTCTTAATTTGTTTATTCCTTCCAGGCCTTCTCTGCCGTTTCTATATTCCGCAATCACCTCAATGTTTTTATAAGGCAGCAATTCATCCCTCAGCATACAGATGGAAGCCTCTTCATCCTCAACAATTATGGATTTGATTGTGTTCATGCTTTCACAGGGGAAATTGGGTTGTAACAGAAATGTGTTTATCAATCCAAGCTGATAAGCGATAGCCGATCTCCTCTATCTGCTGTTTCCTACCATTTGTAGCTGATTTTGCCAAAGTCTTTATTTGGCGTGATTACTTTATAAAGCTCTATAAGAAGCGAGATCAGCTGGATTATTGATCCGAGTAAGTTGACGAAGGAATCGTTTATCGACAAAATTTGACCATAAATCGACATTCACTTTCAGAAAACATCATATTACTGCATTTTGAAGAAACGACACTCAAAAACCACTCAATTCATGTGAAGCTTTCCATGCCAAAACTCTCCGAATTACTAGCGAAACACAAAAAAGCTCTTTCCTATCTGCTTATTGCCGGTCTGATTGCCATGACCTGCATACTGCTCAATTTCAGTCGCATGGTGAAAGATGCTGAAAACAGATGGCAACGTTTTTTTTACGACGTAAGACAAACGCTTCCTATTCAATTATCTGCGCATCCACATCCAATTTATCTCGTAGAACTGGATGACAGATCTCTACCTGCCAACTCCTGTCGTTCGCCAATCAGCAACCAATGGATAACCGGGATACTGGAAGTTATATCCAAACACCAACCGGCTTCCGTCGGATTAAACATCTTATTACAGGAATCCAGCCCGGAAGTTGACAATAAATTGGCCGCAACAATCGACTCCCTGGGCAACGTTGTATTGTTGGATCACCCGCAACAACCTGTTCCGGAATTGTTCAGGTCTGCTGCAAAAAGCTGGGGATCAATGAGTTATAAATCCAACTCAGCAGGAGATGTTCAATACGTTTGCAGCCACCCAAGGAAGAACCATTGCCTCGGTTTGTCAACAACCCAGAGACACAAGTTGTTTTATAAAGAAATTTTGACAGATATGGTCCCCGGCTTTGACTATACAACGCTTTCCGAAGACGATGGCTGGTTAAGGCTGTTTTTTCAACACACCTCGGATTCCCTCCGTCAACCACACAGCTCAAAACCTTGGACCACGCTATCGGCTTCGGAATTAACAACCATCCCTAAAAGCGCATTGACAGAGGATGCTTTGTTTTTGGTCGGAACCAACTTTTCCGGTTTATACCCAACCTATCGGTTGCCGTTGAGCCACTCTTCTGCAGAACCTTCTCTTGATGCCCATCTTCATGTATCCGATTTGGAGCTGGCCGCTCTTGTTCTGGATATGGTCCTGAACAAGACTTTCATTAAGACAGTTCCCTTTTGGGCGACGATTCTGGTGCTCCTGCTTTTGATGGCGTGCCTGGCTGCTTTAAGTTGGAACAGCACTTCTTTTATTCACTTCTGGCTGTCGGTCTTGTTTGTCATACTTTGGAACCTGGGTGCGGCTATGGGTTTTGCTGTCTATCTTCTGGAAATTCCCAGCATTTTACCCAGTTTGTCTTTGCTGATTTTTAGCATCTACTGCCTTCGCTATCAGCAAATATCAGCGAAGCTGGAAAGCTATGAGCTGAAGTACCAATTGGAAAAAGAACGCTTTAACGGACTGGTGGATCGATTTCACTCACACAGTGTTTTCAATGCTCTGGAACACATTCGCTACCTGGTTCGAAAAAAAGATGAAGACGTTGATCGCTATATCCTTGATTATTCCACCCTGCTGCTGGATGATCTTCGACACCATCCGCAGCAATGGTATCCTTTGCGGGAACAGTGGGATTACACAATAAATTATCTTGAGTTGCAGAACCTGAAATTGGGCAATAGAATAGATCTTAACTACAACTTATCTCCAGCTGTGGCAAATCAAACGGAGAATTTTCGACTTCCCTGGAAATTGTTTTTCCCCCTGGCAGAAAATGCCTTCAAATATACAAAAGCTTTGATTGATTCTGAAAAATCCACGCTTCCATTCATTCGAATTGAAATGACGATTGAGCGCTCCACAGCACGGTTTTCCATTTCAAATTCATTCTCGGAAATTCAAACTGTACCAGGCAGTAAACAAGGGATTGCAAACCTGAAAAAACGATTATCACTACTGCTGCCCGGTAAAAACTGGAGACTTGAGCAACAGGAAACCGATTTCGAATGGCGTTCCATTCTTGAAGTACCATTAGAACAAGATCGTAGAGATATTGCTTAAAGTGTGTTAGCCATGACTTTTACTTCGTTTTTAAAATTCTCGTTTCTTGTCATTCCGATTTGTTTGCTTTTCAATCAAAAATCAAATGCGGAGAATCGCTTAAAACTCACGGAATTGTACCGATATGGAGAAGTGAGAAGGGGTGAGAATGATGTCACAATCGGCAAAAGAAGCGGAGTGTTTTTAAAGGTTCTTCAACAGAATGAAACCAGCTGCCTGTTTCTGGATAAACCCGGTACTTACCGGCTAAATGATATTAAAAATCCGGATTTTCTTGCCAACTCCAAATCCGGATTTTTTGCCTGCAATTTAAAAGCGCTAGCTTTGAGGCTCAAGACTCCGTCTCAGATGATCGCAGCCCCTCAACCACGAGGACCAATCACCACGACAAATCAGGCGAATCAATATTTCGAAAAAATTTGGGAAAAGGTAGCGCTTAACCGCGGGGAAACCATTCCTGCTGAAAACCTGGTTGCATCTGCCATCTGGTATTCTCAAGACAGCAATCCTGCCCGATCTGCCTATTTGTTGGAAAAAGCGTATAAGCAGACTAACAACTCCTGGCTTCTGGAATTACATCATGAAGCATACGCCTCTGCCTCTCCAAAACAGATCGAGCAGGAATTAGACAACACCCGGAACCGCATAGAATCCGCCTATTCACCGGAAAGCAATCTTGCTTTACTGATTGGTGTGCAAAATTATAAAACCGCTTCCGGCTGGAAAAGCTTGAATACTCCGCTTAACGATATAAACGAAATCAAAAGTATTCTGGTTGAGGACTACTCGTTTAAGCGAGAAAATGTTTATTTGCTGCCGGATGCAACTTATCAGCAAATGCTGGATGCTATTGGTGTCATAAAAAAGAAGACCTCGGACAGAACAAACCTGCTGATCTATTATGCCGGTCACGGTTGGGTGGACGAAGATGGCGAGTATTTCTGGATTCCGAGCGATGGGGAACAATCACCCAAAACATGGATTTACACCGATTTCATTCTTAATAAAATTAAAGCTTTGAATTCGCTCCACACCCTGTTTATTGTCGATTCCTGTTTTGGCGGAGCTTTAAACAACCATGCGCAAAGAGGAGTTGCTGAAGAAGGAATGAGACAGCTTTATGAGAAACGAAGCCGTCAATTGATTACCGCCGGTGGCCTGGAACCTGTCGCTGATGGTGGTGGAGGGGAAAATTCGGTGTTCGCCGGTGTGTTTATCGATATTTTACGCAATCAACCCAAAAACACCCCCTTGAGTGTCGACGAATTGTTTGCCAGTTTGCAACCCTCTGTTGTTAAACTCTCCAATCAAACGCCCACTTACGATAGATTGCCTGACAGCCGTGATGAATGGGGGCAGTTTTATTTTGTTAAAAAACGTGATTCTTTAAAAACGGCAACAGCAAGGCTGCCCGTTGTGTCTCAACCGGAGGATGTAACCAGTCTGCCTGCAGAGCTAATGAACGATTTTAACCTGACCAAACCGGCGGAAGCCGGCAATGGTGTCGCTGATCTGAATTTGTTTGCAGAAGAGATAGTGGCAGATCTGGATGATATCCTGGATAACCAGCGTATTTCGCATTTAGGAGCATCTATTTCCTTTAAAACCTCTTACAAAAACAATCCTCTGTTACTCCAGCTTTCATACGCTGCAGGCAAAAAAGAGCAGAAAGAAACCATAGACTACCAAAATCAGGAATATAAGCTGGACCAAAGCATTGAAGCACTAAATTTCAAACTGGGACTGCGCAGGGTAATCCAAGACAATCAGGATTTGAAATACAGTGAATCCGGTGTTTATTATAATTGGAAACGTTTTAGAGTGGAATGGGATAC
This sequence comes from SAR324 cluster bacterium, assembly GCA_028282825.1. GTDB lineage: Bacteria > SAR324 > SAR324 > XYD2-FULL-50-16 > XYD2-FULL-50-16 > JAHJTV01. The sequence continues at coordinate 137,770 of JANQGZ010000027.1, read as the reverse complement.
TAGTGATGTCCCTGGTAAAAGAAGCGGGACTGAATATGTAAATGTCGGTTATCACATGCTGAATTTGGAATTCTTCCAGGGGTGGCAGATAAATGATTTTCTTGACGCCGGATTTAATTACGATTTCAGCCTGGGAATCGTAAGTCTTTCAGGAAGCACTGCAGTCGCCAGAACGGAAAGGTTCAACACAGACAGTTCAAATTTCATAGCCGGAGCCGGATTCCACCCTGAAATTCGATTTCGCTTTCCAGTCGTTCATTTAGAGCTGCAATTGGGGGCCGGTACCGAATATCTGTGGCAACCGGTCGATGACCAAGGGAATGCACAATCAGGAGACAACACTATCAATTCCTCGCTCCTGACTTCCAATTTGTACGCGATCTTTAGCATTGAGTTTTAAGCTTCGTCATTCGACAAATTCTATCTCTCTCATATTCAAATACCTGGATCGATTAAAGGAAGGATTTTTATTGTTGGTGAGTTTTGCAGGAATGATAAAAGATTGGGAGGGAAGTTTCCGAAAGATCCAGTCCCATGGCTGGACTGGATCTTGAGAAATAGAAAAAATTAATATCCCTTGTAATTCAGAATATCACTAAATTTCTCCGGATTGTTGTCAAAATCTCTGATGGCTGCTTTTTTATCAGCATCAGGTATCAATACCGATCCTGGTAGCGAGTTAAATTTTAGATATTTTAAATCGGCAAAATTAATATCACCCGGTGCAATTGCCTCCGTTGTGGTAAAAGTTGTAAAGGCCATGGGCGGGGTTCTGACAGAATGTCGCAAATAGTATGTTTTACCTGCTTTGAAATCAAATCGTACGGTTGATATGGGTGCTGCCTGCATCGGTGCAATAGCGTATGAAAAAACGTAATGCCGGCCAGGATCAACCAGCTTCACAAAATAACTGTACCAGGTGGTTTGACCGATAAAATCATCATCCAGAAAAACATTCACATCTGCACCGGACCCATAAGCCATAACTGATGTCTGCTCCCTGGTCACCACAAGTGTAGCCTTGGAATTGTTGGGCACAATACCGGGAGAATTTTCATTTAGAACCATATGGGCAGGTATATGAGTCCCACAGGCTCCAAGTATCAAAACAAAAAGTGTGGAAAAAACCAACAGTGACTTTTTCATTTTCAGACTCCTTCATAGTTAGTGCCTGAACGAAAGCCGATTTAACCCATACCAATAAAAGCTTTAAAAACAGCTTGGTACTTCGAAGTATTGTGCTTTCAGCATTCAGCGATCAGCTCTCAACCGGTTTTTGCTTATAATTGTGATGTTTTAAGCTGAACGCTGACGGCTGACAGCACGTTAATCTTCAAGCTGAATTTTGGCATCTGACACAAGGCTGGATAAGGGTTTAGCGATTTTCCGCTTAGGCACTGATTAGCAATCTAATCTTCAAAAAATATTTAAAGAAAATAGCACCATAACTCTATTTTTAATTTTTGATTACCTGGCTTTGGAAACGTAACAACTGCATGCATTTTAAGAAAGTGCCTGTCAAAGTGTCAATTTTTCTTAAACTTAAAAGCTTAGCGATTTAGAGCTTTTTTTCTTTTTAAATCCAAGCACTGGCATAGCCGGTTGTGAATGAGTATGGTCATTCAAGATGATTTATCCATTCCACAATTTTTTTTATAACCGGCTGGGGATGCTTGATCCAATTAAAATGATGGAGGGTTTCGGGGGGTGCATCTTTTTCGGTGAGGTGAAAAACAGTCTTTTGAGCATTGGTAAGTTTCTGATAGAGATGTTGAAGCGCTTTTGGAGGCGCATACCAGTCTCCTTCCAGGGATATTGCCAAAACGGGTATTTGGGGCTTTGAAAAATGATTTTCAAAATCCGGCGGTGAAGCCATGGGCGTGAGGTTTCCGAACAAAGCCATATTTGCCCAATCTCGAATAATGTTTTTTGCTTCAGTCCCGCCAAATCCAATCCTGCGACCGGGAAAATAACCAAGGAGAAGGGCAATTAATCTTGCAAGCTGGGTGCTGAACAAAATTTTCAGGTTGGATGGAAAAGACCAGTTCTTATAATAAACGGTGCCACTGGCAACCAGAATCACTCCGTTTATGCTTTCCGGAGCCAAGGCTGAATACATAACAGACAACTGACCTCCAAGACTGTGACCCAGAAGAAACAATTTACGGTCAGGATAAATCTTGCGTAATTGCCCCACAATAGCTGTCAAATCCTTTGCTACCAAATGCCAGTATCCGAAATTAATCTTTCCCGAAGCTCTGAAAGAGCTGGAACCAAGCCCTCGCAAATCTGCTATCAGGGCTGTACATCCGGCTTGACTCATTATTTGTCCCAATACATGATAATGCTTTCCAGGCACCCCCATGGCGGGTAAACATACAATCAAGGGATTTGTTGTATTTTGTAAGTCACCAAAAACGGTTAATTGGAAGGAGTGGGCGTCATCCGTCGTAATGTCTATTTTTTCTTTGTATTGATCATCCATGATAGCCACGACAAGATGCTTGATTGCGGTTCTGGCGGACTATAAGCTCGTGAACCGGTTAACCTTACCTGGTTTGAATTATTGGTCATAAAAGATTTCCTTTTGGACAGCATAGATGTCCGGATTTACCAAGGTCAAGGTAAAACGATGCATGGTTTGTTTCAATTCCATGGCTTTGTCTGCCAGCTGATGAGACAGGTCAGCTGTTTGTTGTCGTCATCTCATAAATGATACCCAGACCAAGGATTGCCAGACATAAAATAAAACAGCCGATAAAAAACCGGTTATTTTAATCGGTTGCGCTTCAAATTTAACACCGTTCAATAAAGAATAAAGCCAAACGAGATTCTGACTCGGCGTACCATCAACAGTCTTATTGCTGCATTAAAAGCTCAAAGTTCATTGAGGTGTATTAAAAATAGTTTCATCGGCAAATTTACTTGGTTTTCTTTTTATTTGGTAAATTGTGATGAAACGCTGTATAATGTTGTTCATTAATAGCTGAGTTTCAATTCAGTAAGAAAATTTCGGAGCATTAGCGAACGATCCTCCAACCAAAATAGTGAAGATTGAAAGGTACGATTACAGGTCAATAATGATAATGAATCCAAAACCGGATTCTTAAATAATTTGGAGAGCATAAATGGGAAAGCAGGAAATCCTCCTGGAAACAGGTACCAATGAATTCGAAATGCTTGAATTTTTTATCGACATCCATTCGGAAAGGGAGAATAAAAAAGAGAACAACTTCTTCGGAATGAATGTAGCCAAAGTGATGGAGGTCATCGAATCTCCCAATCTTGAACAGAAAGACTATGCGGTTAATCCTTGTTTTTTGGGAACCATTCCACTGCGAAACATTGTTCTGCCGGTAATAGATCTAAGCGTGTGGTTAGGAATGGAGCGCGTCAAAAGAGAGCATGAAAACATCATCGTCACCCAGTTCAGTAATTCCACGCAAGGATTTCTAGTTTCAGGTGTTGTAGAGATTCACCGACTCAATTGGCAGCAGTTAATTCCACCAGGCAAAGTTATTAGACAAATGGATACCAAATCAATTATCGGCATGGTGGATAAAGAGGATTACTTCATCCAGCTTCTGGATCTGGAACATATCATTTCCACATTAGATCCGAAATCAGCTGAGGAATTATGGTCCACCTCGATCAAAGCCGACAAGGAATACAAAGCATTGGTCGCAGATGATTCACCTACCATCAGAAAAATTCTCGATAAACACCTCACCCAGGCAAATTTCCAAGTATCTATCGTGAACAACGGTGAAGAAGCTATGAATTTTCTGATTGAGATGAAATCCCGGATCAGTGAGGACCAGACTATCAGTGAAATACTGGACATCGTCATCTGCGATATCGAAATGCCCTTGATGGATGGTTTCACTGTAACCAAAAACATTAAAGAAGATCCGGTTCTGGAAACGCTGCCAGTGATACTCTATTCGTCTATTATTACAGATGAACTCAGGCACAAGGGAGAATCTGTAGGGGCAGATAGCCAGGTCTCAAAACCTGACCTGGATAAAATGGCCGAAATGGCCATTAAACTTATTAAAGAGCGATCGGTCTAGAAACAGTTGCATAGCGGAAACACATATGAGCCATCGGGATGACAAGGAAATACTTTCAACATTTGTTGCCGAGGTCAAGGACCATCTTGAAGAGATCGAGCACGGTATCTTATTGCTTGAAAGCAATGTGAAACTTAATGATCCCGACCTGGTGCATAAAATGTTTCGTGCAGCTCACTCAATCAAGGCCGGGGCAAACTTGATGGCATTTAAAAACATCGAGGCTGTGGCCCACCATTTGGAAGAAATTTTACACAAAGTAAGATACGGACAGTACCAACTTGCAGGAGATGATGTATCACATTTTCTGATCGGCATCGATAAGTTGAATGAACTAATTGATAACATACATTACTGTGATCTGGTTAACATTAACCCTCTGCTAAACCTGCTAAACTCTATCACCAAGTAAATCATATGCAAGCTGCGGAAAAAATATTGATTGTGGATGATGAACAAACAAATTTGGATATTATCGCCGGCATTCTTGAAGACGATTATAACTTGGAGACTGCCTTAGACGGTGAAAACGGATTTAAAAAGGCAAAATCATTTAAACCGGGTATCGTGCTTTTAGACATTATGATGCCTGGTCTGGATGGCTATGAAGTGTGTAAAAAAATCAGAAAAGAACCGGACTTATCAGGAGCCAAAATTATATTAATTTCGGCTAAACACCAACTTGAAGACAGGTTGGTAGGCTATGAAGCAGGAGCGGACGATTATATCACAAAACCTTTTAACCAGGCCGAATTTTTAGCCAAAACAAAGGTTTTCTCGCGATTAAATGAAGAAGAAAGAAAAAGCAAACAGTTGAATCGATTGCTCTTATCTCGGCAGCAAGATATCCCGAATGTCCTTTGGGAATGCGATCTGAGTTTAAATTTTACCTTTATCGATGAAAATATCTCTCCTCTGCTTGGTTATGAGGCAGAAGAGATGCTTGGTCAGCCCATGTCCAAACTGATATTTAAAGACAAAAAGGAATTTGAGTCCACCTTAAAAGCCAAGTTGTCCTCAACAAATCCAAGTATTCGTGGAGTGCCATTCCTGTTTAAAAACACAGAACAAAAAGAAGTGAATCTACAGATTTTTGCTGATGCGGTTTTTGATGAGAATAACAAGATCATCGGTATGGGTGGTATGTTTCGGGACATGGGTGCATTCAACAGTTTATTGGAAATTGAATCGTCCCAAGAACAACAACTATCTATCCAAGTGGATTCCAAGTTTGAATTTAGTTTTTCAAATGAATTTACTGCGCAACAATTCCCGAACGTATTAGGCCAAAAAAAATCAGATCATATCAAAAACATCCTGGATGACAGCAATGTGGAGAATTTGCTGCAATTTGCGTTCGACCAAAACGAAGATGTACCTTTTCCCGTTGAGCTGACTCTGCCGGGAGAGAATGAGGATAAACATCTATTTACTGTTGAGTTGAAATTCCAAAAGGAAAAAAACCTGTTAGAAGGTATTTTAAATCCAACCAGCGCCCAAGGGAAATTAGACGTTGTTTCACATCGCATTGAAAACCAATCCCAAATCATAAAGACCCAGGAAGAATCCTTGAAAAATGCCATCATCATGGATGATGAAACCAGGCAGCATATCACTCAAGATGCTCATAACCTGGCTGGCGAGATTCTAACCTTGACAAAATCCCTTGATAATTTTTCCTTTCCTGATGACGGAATTTTTGACTTTGAGGAGTTTTTCGAATTCGTTTCTCGTAAAAACCTTCAAGTTTATTCGGAAAACCTGAGGTTGTTGGGTAACAAGATTCATGGGTTAAAAGGGAGTTGCGGTTTTTTAATGGAATCCGCCAAAACCCTTTGCCACCAGATGGAAGAGATTACAAGACCCCTGGCAGATTTTGAACTGCTCTTGACCCACTCCCTTTCAAGTCTCCTAAAACAGTTTATATTTAAAATCGAAGAGATGCTGGAAAACCTGGATTCCGGGAAAGAAGATGAATTAGAGATTAATTCCTGGCTAAACCGGATCGAAAAATCCCTGGCAGACAGTCAGTCATTCATTAGCGGATGTGAAAAAAAGGTACGCGATTTAATCAAAGAGAGGAGTGTTGACAACGGCGAAATCAGGACTCGTAAACGAGAAGAATATCTTTCTGTTTCGCTGGATGGTTACGAGTCCCTCGCCGAAAAAGTAAAAGACCTTTATTACTCCCTAACCGAATCGTTAAATGAAGAACAGCTCGTTCAGTCCGGGTCGTTGTTCAACCAGTTTTTAAGTACTCACCAGGAAATCAAAAAAGTACCACTGGTATTAACCCGCTATGAACGCCTGGTTCCCAAATTAGCAAAGGATTATGACAAAGATGCCGACTTCCAATTCATAGATAACGGGGTGAAAGCGGACAGGGAATTCTGGGATTCCGTGCATGAACTATTAAACCACATGCTCAAAAATGCTGTTATTCATGGCATAGAACCAGTGGAAATACGTAACAAACTGGGAAAAAATCCTTCCGGAAAGGTGACGGTGGAACTTAAAGAAGATGCGTTACATATATTATTAACAGTATCGGATGACGGCAAAGGACTGGATGCCGGCGAAATAGCTAAAAAAGCACAAGACAGCGGTCTTTATACCACCGACCAGCTTGATACCATGAGTGAATCTGACTTGTTTGATCTCCTATTTCTAACCGGATTTTCCACGGTCGAAAATCTGGATGACAATGCAGGCAGAGGAGTGGGAATGAACGCTGTAAAAGAGGTGATGTTGCAGCAACAAGGAGAATGCACCATCAGCAGCAAGCCGGGGGAAGGATGCCAGTGGCATTTTTCCTTCCTTAAAAGCAATGTTTCCCTTGCCTGCATCATTGTGGCGGTGAGTGATGTCCGCCTGGCCATCCCGGAAGATTACGTCGATACTTTTATCGATTATGGCGATGACAGCAAAAAAACGGTGAAACAAGCCCCCATGTACAAATACGACGGCAAACTGATTCCCCTGGTCAATGAAGAGGCTTTATTTGAAAGCAAGGATCTGTTGCTGGATAAAAAAAACAGAAGTGTAGTAGTTCTGAAAAACACCAGTGAGAAAAAAGGCCTGATTATCAACCGCATTATCCATCACGCTGTACAACCCATTTTACCCTTACCGAAGGTCTATCGAAACGTCCCGATTTATCAGGGAATAACCATCTACAACAACGAGCCTGTTCCCGTTGTTAACATCGAAAAGCTTTTTTAAGCAGAGTGGTGTAGAGCCATACTTGTATCATCCGTATAATTCCGGCAGCATCAAATCATCCCATCTTGTTCTTCTATCTTTTCTCAATCGTTTTTTCCAGATCAAACTCTATATGTTCAACTTATTTTCTACAGTTAGATTTTGAGTACACTCAAAAATAGATAGATGGCGCAGAAATCTTTTTGGGCACTACAGACAGTCTTTTTTGATGTCTCCGGGGCGGGGAAAATGACGGGATTTGAAAAAACGAGGAATTTTTCAGGAACAATAGCGGAAGCCCCTGCCGGCATTAGCCGGACTATGGTCATGAGGGCATGGAGCCCCGAATACCTTACAGAGGAGGGAATACAATATGAGAATCAGTCTTGAATTCAAACGTCTTTGATTGATCATTGTCTTTAAACCTACTGATATTAATTGAAGGAGCAAGACGATTGCTATAAAATTCCTGCATAAAACACGTATCTATAAAAACAAAAAAACCGAACAGGAATTTTTTCCATGCAACAATTCAAACAGCTATTGTATAGATATCGATATTTTGCAGGAATCATTGTTTTAGCCGCTACAATTTCGATTATCGTATTTCAACTAAATAGGAACCAGACATATCGAGAAGAGATTGGGGACACTGGGGTTGTTAAGAGTGGACCAGTTCGTGAAACACCTTATCATCAAGAATATGAAAAGGCATTGAAATTCCTGAAAGAGAATAGAGTACTTGAAGCTGCCGAAATATATGCAACACTCATAGAAAAGGAACCCAATGTTCCCGATCCGTATGTGGGTCTGGCAATATGCAGAAGTTTACTTAAAAACTACGAAGGAGCAATTGAATTATACAGCAAGGCATTAACGATAAATCCTGTATCAATTCGTGCAATTTTCGGTATAGGTTCTATGTACGAACGACTTAATGATAATGCAACTGCTATTAGGTTCTATAATAAAGTCTTAAAAATGGATAAAGACGATGCGGACACTCATGCAGCTCTTGCGCAAGTGTATTCAAAAATTGGAGAAATCGGGAAAGCTAAGCACCATCTGAGTAGATTTAAGGAACTTGCTCCAAATTCAGTCTATATTAGTAGACTTGAAAAAATCGTTTATAGTGCCAATTAGTTTCTTTACGATCCAAAGGCTCCACCTGTTATAATCCAAAGAACAACAAAAACAATTCCAACAACAAACCATTTGGTAAATGACCAGGCTGCTTCGCCTCCCTTTTTAATTGAGTCCATCAATTCATCCATTGAAATTGTGGTTTTAAATACTTCCTCTGGGATTTTATTTTGAACGGTTACTGGTGCCCGTCCAATTGGCCTTTCTTTTGGACTATTCAAAGGCGCTTTCGGAATCAAGGATACGGTGATTTTTACAGAGGAAGAGAATTGGTAACTTTGTAACGTCTCTTTCACTGCCTGGATATCACTTTCGGAAACCGATCCAGCGCTATCGGGAACGATAGCGGATACTTCAAATGGCTTGCTGGCAATTACGCAAACAACGCTTGGAATGCCGGCCGTTTGAGCGGAAGTTTCTACTCCATACGAAACTTTGAATTTTCCCAGGTTGATTTGGTTGGTTGCTTCGATAATGCCTTTATTGGTGAATTTGATCTGGCTTGAAAAATTCCCGTACGTGCTTGTAACCATTTTAAGCTCTTTTTTTACCACCTCGACTTTGATTATGCTGTGTTGTTTAATTTCCGGAGATAGCCTCAAGACTACTTTGATTTTGATAATCCCAGCAGCAGTTGGAATCTCTATTTCATGTTTGCCTACATCTTTTTCAAAGCCGATTGAGGGAAGAGGGGAATCATAGAGCATTTCCGGTGTTGGTGTAAAATTAATGGGATGCAAATCTTCAAAAATCTTTCCAAAAAGATGCTTTTTGACTTGGTTCAACATCTTTTTTAAAACTTTTTTTCCAAGGGTCTTTTCAATTTTCTTGAAATAGGGAATCTTCTCAAGTTCATCATCGACAGAAAGCACCGGATCATATGAGATGACGTCATTTTCTTTTTTGTGTTCCTTTGTCGCCATATAAATTTGGCCGATAATAGTATTCCCTATGTTATCAGGCCAAGGTTTGGGAATACTCACACCGGGGTATTTTTTCTTTGTTTCTTCTGACCAAGGAATCCATTCGATATGAACTTCAAAACCTGCATTCGAGCTGTAATCGCCGTGTTCATAAGAGAAATCGTAGAAGTCTTCTGTAGGAGCGATCCACCCATACCAGTTCAGTTTGTTGGTTTGATCCTGCCTTATGGTAACGTTCCATAGTTTTTCGGACTTGTTGTGCCCTATCTTGATGTAGTCAGCATCAAGTGAGACTATTTTCAGTTCACTCAGAAACTCCTTAATTTCAAGCTTCTGTTGATCATCTGACTTCTCGAATCTTGCCGCATCAATTTCTCCTTTTTTGTGATATTGAACCAGCCCTTTAAAGAAGAAATGATACTCAAAAAAGCCGTCCGTTAGCCCTTGTGAATAGACAACCTGGTTAATTTTATCTTCAGAACTCATAATAACTGCTCTTTATAAGGAGTTTTAAGTGCTCAATGAATTTAATGGGATGGAAGAAGTAAACCTCATCGGGGAAACCGTTCAATTGATCCCAAAAGGCTAGTTTTTCCAAATAAAGCTCCTTATAAGCATCGTATTTCTCCTGAGGCCACATATATGGCGGCTCCATCAAACGCTTTTTGATTTTCTCGTCTTTGTCAATGGGTAACCATTCCGGGGGATGTTTGGCAACCATTTTTCTGAGTTCCGGAGCAACTTCTTCGTCTGCCACCGCTTCTTCAATACCCATTTTAATAATTTCGTTCTTTCCGTTAGACGATTTCCTAACCAAACCCGATACATCGCACATAAAATCCGTTCGGATGTACGCTTGAGTTATCTCTTTTTCGCTCAAAATTCTGGCTTCATCCAGGTTCAACAGGGGTTCCCTGTTTAGATCCTTATTTTTCTTGAGTTGGGCATCCGTATACTTTCTCAGGCCATCCAGGTCTTTTTCCGTTTTCATGAATAGCTCAACATGGACGGTTTTTTTCTTGTCCGATGTCCCGTCTCTGCCTGACCAGCCTAAAACGTCTCCTTTTTCTATGTTCAGATCATCCAGGCACTTAACGACATTAATCTCGGGATTGTATCTCCTTTTTGTTTCCAAGTAAGCGCTATGGGTATAAATATACCCTTCGATTTTGTATTCGATGTCATTGTAACGATATCCTTTGATCTTCTTATACCTTTCCGGTTTGGAAAACGATTTCAGGTTCCCATGTCCATCCGTTATCTCGCCCGCCGACTCATCGAATCTAATCATGGCACCAAAAGGGGCAACATCGACAACCGCTGAAGAGTCTATCGGGTATTCCCTGACATTCAAACCTGTTTTTTCAGGATTGGGATGAATGGTGGTGTCGACCAGGTATCGATCGCCAAGTTGCTTGAGGTGTTTATCGCTGTTGAGATCGGCATACCCTGTAAAGGTTGCGTTGTAAGCATGAGTCTTGACTCTTGAATACCCCAGTTTAAAGATTTCGTCCGGAAGACGGCTGTTGTCCAACTTTTCCACAACCGACCCCTTGGGCATAACGATGATTTCCCTTAAGTGATACCCGTCTACCAGCTGGAGTCCTGCACCATCCGGTTTATCGAAACGTTTCACCGAGACCGGATGTTGATGGAAAATAGAGAGACTCTTCTTTTGATCGTCGGATACTTCCTGATGAGGAAGCAGATGCATGTAAAGCAGGTAGAAGGTAAACGATGCTCCCCCAGATGGTTTGAACAAATGTTTGGTTAGGACAAAATTATTGGAAATGGGAACATCGATAAATTTCCTGTTTTTCTTTTTTGCCCCTTCAAAGGTCTGGATCAGGTCGGAGGGTTGGATATAGTTGTTTGTGACGCGATAAGCGACTATTTGACCGTCTGCCACGGCATGTATCGGGCGGTCACCATCAAAATGGACACCAGCATGCCAAAAATCATTCATACCGATGGGAAACCATCCGCCCTTTTGCAAGTCATTTAATTCCGGAGAGGGGTTTTCGTTAATGCGATAATGTCCGGCTGCGTTCAGAAGTTGTTTCAGCCGGGTGTCTTTTAAAGGATAGCTTAGTCTCATAAGTTGTTTAAAGGCTTATCAGGAGGAATTGATGTTGCCGTTCAAAGTGACTGAGAAGCTTGATGGTTATTCAGAACCAAATTTGTCCCCTTCTATATCGATCAGGATGGCGTGTTGCGAGACCGGATACCTGGCAGTTTTCGTTAATTTTGATAACATGATCTGCATTCCCGTCTTCAAGTTCCACACTGCAAGAGCCGGAGTCGATATCAACAACACTGATTCGGCCGCCGGTGGCGGAAACATAAGATTTGTTTCCTTTGCCGGGGATATCGATGTTTAGTTTGACCTCGGAAACCAGTTTTAGTGCCAAGAAATTTAAAATTATGAATCTTGGAAAGTTTTCGGAGTAGTATGACATAATGAAGGCAGAGAGCAATAAAATTCAGTCATGAAAAAGAGCAATCGCTTTTAACTATTCATTGTTAAAGGGGATAAGAGAAACTAACTACTTTTCGGGGTTTGAACAAATTTTTAATTCCTTGATTTGATCTATTTTATGGTCAGCCAATATATTCAGCATGTTGACCAAAGTTCAATTTTATATATTTGTTTCAACATTGATTTCCAATACGACCAATTGAGCCTGTAGTTCACCGATGAAAAACAGCATTCGGAATTTCAGGTGAATGCATACACACCAAAGTATATTCCCCTTTTGATTCAAACCATCCGTATTCTTTAAACCACAACATAACCTCTCATTGCGACCTGTTACTTCTGAAAAAGGACTCATTATCGGCATTGGCAAAAAGAGATAAGCTGATTGGTTAAAAGACATAGCCGTTTGGATTTACTCCCAACATAATCATTATCGCACAATAGCAATTAATACGTGATCATTGATATTAATGCTCTCAATTGAAGATTCTCGACATACAAGCCATGAAGCTTGAGTCATTGAAGTATCTGTGATATACAGTCTTTGTCTGCAAATAGGGAGTTAACATTGTGAATGAAGGAGATATTATGAGTGAATTTAAATTCCATGCACCGGATTCCGACAGAAACACCGCCTGGATTAAAACGCTCGATCAGTACCGGGAGATGTACGATCGTTCCGTCAAAGACCCCGAGGGGTTCTGGACAGAGATGGCAGAGATGTTTCATTGGGAAAAGAAATGGGATACCGTGCGAAACTACAATTACGCAGTGTCTAAAGGTCCCATCAAGATCGAATGGTTCAAAGGAGCACAAACCAATATCACTTATAACTGCCTGGATCGACATTTGGAAAAACGTGGTGACCAGACAGCTATTATCTGGGAAGGCAATGAGCCTGGTGAAGATAAAACCATTACATATAAAGAATTGCATGCCGAGGTTTGCAAATTTGCCAACGTCTTGAAGTCCAGCAATGTCAAGAAAGGCGACAGGGTTGCCATCTATATGCCGATGGTTCCTGAACTTGCTATTGCCATGATGGCAGTAACCAGAATTGGAGCGATTCATAGCATCGTCTTTGGAGGTTTCTCTGCCGAAGCACTGGCAGACAGGATCCTTGATTCGGAATGTAAAGTTCTCATCACTTCCGATGGAGTGATGCGAGGAGCCAAAGCCGTTCCTCTGAAAGATGGTGCGGACAAAGCCATGGAAATTTGCGAATCCAACAACCATCAGGTAAATCACTGCTTTGTTGTAAAACGCACCGGTTCCGATGTTTCAATGAAATCAGGTCGTGATGTCTGGTGGCACGATGCTGTTGAGGACGCATCGGCCGATTGTCCGGTAGTCTGGATGGATGCGGAAGATCCTCTTTTTATTCTTTATACATCAGGCTCTACGGGAAAACCAAAAGGGGTGCAACATAACGTGGGTGGCTACATGGTATATACCGGCACTACTTTTCGTTATATTTTTGATTATCACGATGGGGACATTTACTGGTGCACCGCTGACATTGGCTGGGTAACCGGACACAGCTATATTGTTTATGGACCTCTTTCACAAGGTGCCGTGACCATGATGTTCGAAGGAGTTCCCAATTATCCGGACCCGGGAAGATTCTGGGAAATTGTCGACAAATGGAAAATCAATCAATTTTACACAGCGCCAACAGCCATCCGCGCTTTGATGGCACAGGGAGAACAATGGGTTAACAAGCACGATCTTTCCAGTCTAAGACTGCTTGGTACAGTAGGTGAGCCCATCAATCCAGAAGCCTGGATGTGGTATTTTAAACATGTCGGCAAAGAAAAATGTCCCATTGTCGACACCTGGTGGCAAACGGAAACAGGTGGAGTATTAATCACTCCATTGCCCTACGCTATCGATCAAAAACCAGGCTCTGCTTCGTTGCCGTTTTTTGGGATTAAGCCTGCCATAATCGATGACCAGGGCAATCTGCAGGAAGGCTCAGCCAGTGGATTACTGGTAATGAAAGAGCCCTGGCCGGGCCAAATGAGAACGGTTTATGGTGATCATAAACGGTTTGAAGAAACCTATTTTCAGCTGTACGACGGGTATTACTTCTCCGGAGACGGATGCAGACGGGATGAAGACGGCTACTACTGGATTACCGGACGGGTGGATGATGTTATCAATGTATCGGGGCACCGGATGGGGACTGCCGAAGTCGAAAGTGCTCTGGTGAGTCACCCCCATGTTGCCGAAGCAGCTGTTATTGGCTATCCACATGATATCAAGGGAGAAGGAATTTATGCGTATGTAACCCTGAATGTTGGTACTGCAGAGAGTCAGGAGCTAATCAACGATCTGAAAGGACATGTTCGTAAAGAGATTGGACCAATCGCCACTCCGGATATCATCAATTTCTCACCCGCCTTGCCAAAAACCCGATCCGGTAAGATTATGCGTCGTATTCTCAGGAAGATCGCTTCCAATGAATTCGAAAATATTGGAGATACGTCAACCCTGGCAGATCCTGGTGTTGTTCAATCCATTATTGCCAAACATACCGACCTTACCAAATAAACACCGTCACCTTTAAACAAACAGGGGCACTGCAAGCATTTCCGGGTAGTGCCTCTTAATATCGATAGCTTCAATCTTACCGGACAATTGGGACCATGCCTGATCCAATAACACATTTGAGCCTGGGATTTTTTGTAGCCAGACGCTTTTTTCGAGATCACAAAATACTTTTTCTCTGTTCCTGCATGGTTCCGGACATTGATGGTTTGGTTGGTCTTCTCTATATCTTTTTCTTTCTGCCTGATGGGACGTCAAGGGAGGAAATGGGAAGAGTATTTGAACTGTTTCATCCTTCCCTTCCCGCATCGCTATTTTTTTTACCTGTTTTTGTTTTATTTGTGATTTGGGCGTTTCGGCTTGTTAATAAAAAAATCGTTCCGGTGTCTTTCAAAAAAGCTTATCTACTGGTCTTAACGGCTATTTCCCTGCATCTGGGTTTGGATTTGATGATGACGGGCAACCGTCCGTTCTGGCCGCTGTCAATTGAAGCAGGGTTAGGTATCATTCCCTATTCAATCTGGGGACAACTGGTACCAATGGGTTTGGGTATCGTTTTGGTTGTGACGGATCTGGTGTGGGAGAAAATGAGAAACAAAAAGTAACAATCAAGCCTTCGCAAAACTAACTTTTACGATTGTGCCATGTTCATCTTTATGTTCTCTTTCCGATTTTGAACTCACGGATATTTTGGCTTCGTACAAATCTATAAACTTTTTAATCAGCAACATACCATAACCAGTACCTTTTTCGCCTGATGTCCCTTTTCTGCTGGTTGCTCGCGTCACCACGAATAAATCTTCCAATAGTGCATCCGACATACCCATTCCATAATCCTTGATCTCCAGTACAACTCGATCATCTTTTTCAAAGCTGGATACCTCAAGAGTGCTGTCTTCATAAGAAAACTTTATGGCATTGGTCAGCAGATTGTTAACAACGGAATTAATCAAGGAAGTTTCTTCAGCCAGAATTATATGTGTATTGGAAACATTGACTTTAGAAATAATATTTTTTTCTTTGAGGCTGTGCTGCATCATGGCCAGCGCTTTTTCTATAGCGTCATGCAGCATGATCGGACTCAGTTCAAATGTTTCGTTCAAATCGTCCAGCTTACGAAGAGTTCGAACCAGCTCTATTAAATCAATCGCATTGTTCAACGACTTTGAGATATCCGGTTCAAAGGTATCAAACAAATGACGATTATCCCTGATTAGTTCCAGCGAACCAATGGCATAACTTATCGGAGTCATGAAGTCATGACAAAGTATTTGAAACAACTCGGCCAGTTCCTTGTTCTTTTGGGCAATGATCTCCCGACTTTCTTTTAACTTCAGGTGATTTTCAATTCTGGTTTTTAATTCTGCGGGATGGTATGGCTTGGTCACATAATCTACTGCACCGAGATCAAATCCTTTCACGATGGATTCTGACTCTTCCAATGCCGTAAGGAATATAATCGGAATTTCGGCGAGTTGGGGGTCTATTTTGAATTGCCCGCAGACCTCAAATCCGTCCATGTCCGGCATCATAATATCCAGCAAAACCAGGTCAGGATGTTCGAGTTTGGCTGTTTCCAAAGCCTCAGATCCATTGGTGACAAAAGATATCTCGTAGTATGGCTTTAGGATTTCGATTAAAATTTTTATATTGCCGATGATATCGTCGACAATAAGAATCCTGCGTTTTATTTTTTTTTCTTCCATGTATGCTTTCAGTCGGCTGAATCAATTCCGATCAATTGACCACTCGGTTTTTTGAATCAGGAACCTAGCAAAAAGCGCACCCTTGCTTTAATAAACGACAAAAGCCCCGACAAGCTCCTCAAGAAAAGTCAAATTTTTCGATACTCTTTTCCCCTATCACAAAAATGATCGTCTGAAAATTCTAATCCAGATTATGACCATACGAAAATTTTACATCTTTTTAACTTTTATATGACATATATCTAACTCTTGTTTTGCAACTATCGTACTTTTACTTTACATCTATTTGAATGACTGGTTGTTTTTTGGTTTGGATTGTGGCTGCCTTAACCCGATCAAACAAAACAGCAATCAATCAAGGGAGGAGATCGGTCACCGATGAGAGAGCCCACAATTCAATGCCAGTTAATTTGAACTTCAAATCAATTCGGGGCATTAGCTTTTCGGAATAAATTCAAGCAGTTTATTCCCACTAAATATTCAGGTTGGTAAATGGAAAATACGAAAATACTTCAATTTCAAGCCAATAAAGATGTTTTTATTACAATTCTACGTATTGTTTTGATTTTGCTGACGCTCTACGCGTTCCTGGTAAGTATCGGCCTTATGGGGGCCGGATTCAAAGTATTCGGAAAGAGTTTCGCAAAAGCATTGATTGAGACAACCAATAATCCGTTTGTTGGTTTGTTTGTAGGAGTCTTGGCGACAGCCTTGATTCAAAGTTCAAGTACGACAACGTCAATGGTAGTTGCATTTGTTGCATCAGGCGCTATTAGCGTTCCAAACGCCATCCCAATTATTATGGGTGCAAACGTTGGCACTGCTGTTACCTCAACCTTCGTTTCATTGGGACATGTTACCAGAATAAATGAATTTAAAAGGGCCTTTGCCGCAGGTATCGTCCATGATATGTTTAACCTGTTGGCTGTGATGGTTATCTTGCCCATTGAATTGGCAACTGGATTTCTGGCCAAATCAGCATACTATTTATCTGATCTTTTAGCAGGTTCATCAAGCGGTGTAGAATTCAAGAGCCCATTAAAACTCATTACAAAACCAGTTTACAATGGCATCGTCCAGTCCGTTGTCTCCTTTGACTTGAACAAAATAGCAACTGGTATCATCGTTGTGGCAATGGGGATTGTATTGCTGATTATCAGCCTGTATCTCCTTTCTAAATTACTGAAGTTGCTGGTAATGGATAAACTAAGAACCTTTTTTCAGGAATCATACTATAGCAATAGTATTGTTGCGATGATAATCGGAATAACGTTCACAGCAATTGTGCAATCCAGCTCGGTAACGACTTCTCTGATGATACCGTTGGCAGCTGCGGGAATAATGAGGTTGGACCAGGTTTTTCCAGTAGCACTGGGAGCAAATGTTGGAACAACTGTAACGGCACTTCTTGCTTCATTGGCAACCGGCAGCCCGGCCGCCTTGACAATAGCCTTGGTTCATTTGTTGTTTAACCTTAGTGGGATTTTGGCATTTTATCCCCTACCAATGATGAGAAAAATTCCCATCAAATGTGCTGATCTCTTATCACAAATGGCCACCAGAAACCGGTTGTTTGCTCTGGTTTTTGTGCTCGTTGTCTATTTCATGATCCCCGGATTGGCGGTTTTAGTAACTTAATATCAAGGACTCAATATGTTTGAAAGATTAGCCAGACTCTGGAAAGGAGACGCTCCTTTGGCAGATGAATATAAGCTCTTTGTACAGATGCTGAACAAAGCCCGTGAGCTGTATTTGATGATTTTACACGTGATCAATACCGGTGACGGTCTGGATGAGATAGAAAAATCGGTTTATGACACGGACATCGAAATCAACAAAATGGAACGGAGAATACGTAAAGCCCTGGTAACCCATCTGGCGGCGAATCCTGGACAACAAACCGCAGGAGCGCTTGTGCTGATGAGTGTGGTGAAAGATGCGGAGCGCTTGGGTGATTTTTGCAAAAACCTGTATGAGGCGGCATCCTTCTGGTGTTTATCCTGCGCAGAAATGGAATACGCAGAACGTATTACCGATTTTAAAAACTATGTCAGCACTGTTTTTGATGCAACCATTAAAGCCTTTGAAACTGAGGATGATGTTCTTGCAGCTGAAATCATTCAAGATGAAGTAAAATGGAATAAACGCTTTGATGCTTTTATAGGTGAGATTGCCGGTTCAAACCTGAAAACCAGGGAAGCGGTTTGCACCGTGCTCATGGTTCGAACGCTAAAGAGACTGCAGGCCCATCTATCCAATATTGCCTCTTCAGTAGTACTGCCTGTTCATCACATTGATCACAGACCCCGCCATCTCAGGGATTAAAAAACAATCCCTTTTTTTCTGCAGCAAAGCGGTTTTTAAACCATCGCTCTGCTGCTCCCTTCAAATACCGGCTTTCAAATTGAGTCGGTTGTAGAATGGGACACCTCCTGGAATTCCTTTTGCGCAAGACCATTGCGAAATCAATTTGTAACCTCTGTCTTCCATCAGATAGGATCACGCCCGTTTGGCAACTTTTTAGTATTTATTGAATTCCAATTAAGCTAGTGATACAGTTCTCCTTAAGAATTCAGGCAAATCAACCCTTTTTTAATGAACAAACAGGAAAATTAATCCATGGAGACCTTTTTTGCCAGTCCGGAAAGGAAAACAAAGAGCGACCTGCAAATTGATATCGATCTGGTAACTGAAAATCCTGTGATAAATGGCTTGCTAAATACAGTAAATGGATTCTTCGCCGTACTAAATGAAAATCGACAAATCCTTTCTGTCAATAAAACACTCTTAAAGAGTCTACAAATTGAAGATATAACAGAAATTCTAGGATTGAGACCCGGTGAAGCACTGGATTGCATACATTCCCATGAAATGCCCGGAGGATGCGGGACATCGGAGTATTGCACCACCTGCGGAGCTGCCATAGCGATAGTCGTATGCCTGAAAAGTGGCACAGCTGAAGAAAAGGAGTGTTCCATGGAAATCAACAAAGAGGGCAAAAAAGAAGATCTTTATCTGAGGATCAGATCGCATCCCATCGAAATTAATAGTCAAAAGTTGATCCTTCTGTTTCTGCAGGATATCAGCTATCAGCAAAAACTGATCGCATTGGAAAGAATTTTTTTCCATGACATCAGTAACCTGGTATCTGTTTTGATGAACACAAGTAACACGCTTTCAAACAGTAAAACCGACAAAAAAGAAAGAGCCATTGAACGAGTAAACACAATTACCTCTCGCCTCGCTCAGGAAATAAACGTGCAACGTCGACTAATGAATTCCGATCTTAAATCCGGAAAAAGCAGTCAGACTTTGATCCCCGTTTCCTTGATTTTTAAGACAATAAAATCGATGATACCCGATCATCCGTTTGCTCAAGATAAAAGACTGGTATTTGTTCCGCTTGAAAAGGACATTTTTGTTCATACGGATCTCTCCCTGGTAACACGTATCATTTGTAATATGGCGATCAACGCCCTGGAAGCCTCCGGGGTGGGAGATGAAGTCACCATTCGCGCAAGCAAAGAACACAATTCTGTAATATTTGGCGTACAAAACAAACAGGTCATTCCACCCGACATTCAAAAAAGGATTTTCCAAAGAAACTTTTCCACAAAAAAAGGATTAGGAAGGGGATTGGGAACGTACTCAATGAAGCTGCTGGGCGAGGAGTTTTTGGGCGGTAAGGTGGCTTTTTCGAGTACCGAAGGAAAAGGCACAGAGTTCACGATAACCCTCACAAGTTCAAATAGTTGACTCCCTCTTTATAATTATACACCATAGCTATTCTTTTTGCCCCATGATCAGCAAATGATGATTTATAAAGGAAAGATTTTGCTGATCCTGACCTTCAGGCTTCATCCATTCTTTAACATGCGGGGGTCCGTTTTTTAGCCTGTGAAGCAATTCTTTCTTGATTTCATCGGAGCACCCCTGTCTGTCTGCCCAAGGATACAACTCATGCCGTTTGGTGACTTGCCTGGTTTCAATCATATTAAATCCTGCAGATGAGAACATCGATCGCCATTCGTTATTGTTAAAGGCTCTGTTATGACTTGGATCTCGCAACCTTTCGAAATCATCGATGTATTTTCCATCTGCTTTTGAATCCGGGAGAACATGATCTTGAATCAGCAATCGACCAGTTGGATTTAAAACCCGAAATGCCTCATTGATAAAATCCTGACAATTTGGAAAATGATGGGCAGCAATGCGACAAGTGACCAGATCAAAACGTTGATCCCGGAACGGAAGTTGATCAGCTTCTGCTCTTTCAAAGCAAACGTTTTCAATGTTTTTGCTCTTAATATACTTTTCTGCAGATTTCAGCATGTTATCGCTAATATCTGTTGCTATGATCTGCTTAACATAAGGGGCAAGCAACAGTGCGGTATGTCCGCCCCCGGTTGCCACATCCAGGACCTTCCAATTGGGTTGTGGATCAGCCATTTCCAGTAAGGAGGTCAAATCCTCTCCTTGGGCATGAGTCTGACTGGTAACATATGATTCAGCAACCCTGCTGAAACGCTCTTGAGAAATTTCTTTTTGATTTTTTATTTTTTTTGATTGACTAGTCATTGCCATCCTCTTGCTTTGTGAGAAGTTACCTCAGCCCTTAAATGTACTTGCTCCAAAATCGCCAAACGGTTCGTCACGTTCCCTGACTGCCTCCTTGAATCCATTGGTAAAAGCTTTTTGTTGGAAAGCATATCCTTCTTTGGTATGTCTGGTGATACCATCAAATACGGTTCCCATGATCTGGGTCGAAGTTAAGCCTGCGTTGGTAACGGTTTGATTGACTAACAATTTCATCATAATCAATTGATTAACAGGCATTCGCGCTATGCGTCCCAAAAGGATTTCAAAACGTTCATCCAGCTTTTCCGGTGGTGCACTTTCAATAGCCAGGCCCCACTCAACCGCTTCTTCGCCATTGAGGCAGTCCCCGGTAAACAGCAGACGTTTGGCTTTTTCTATTCCCATGCGGTAGGCCCAGAGCGATGTGGTTGGCGATCCCCAGACCCGTGCCGGGGGATAACCAATCTTGGCATTGTCGGCAATGACCAACAAGTCACTGCAAAGGGCCATATCAGTACCTCCGGCTACACAAAAGCCATGAACTTTACAAACCACAGGCTTGTTAGCATTAAAAAGGCTCATGAACCCCTTCATGTTTCTGGACATCATCTGGTAATCGATCATAGGGTCCCAGGTTTTATCCGGTGAATGGTTTTCAGCCTGAACCTTGCTGGACATGGGGTTGTTTTCCGGCAGATCACTATCATCGATTATGGCGTTCTTTTCCTGATCATCCTTCATCTGGGTTTCAGCGCTCAGCACCAGGTCGTACCCTCCGCAAAATCCCTTGCCTTTTCCACTAAGAGCCATCACATGTACCTGCGGGTCCAAATCGGCCTGTTCCACACACCAGGCCAGTTCCCTGGGCAAATCAAAAGTGATCCCATTGCCCCTTTGCGGGCGATTCAAAGTAATCCGCGCAATTCTGCCATCCACTTCATACAACATTGTTTTCAGTTCTTTCATCTGCTCTCCTTTTCTATTTCGATGCACAAACCCTGTGACTGCAACATTACGAGCAAAATCTACAGAAAAATGATGATTATGGCAAATTAACGGCTATTGGCAGCCGGCGAGATAGCTGGCAGTTTGATGGGTATGCAATAGTTAAGTAGGATAGGCAATTTGTTGCCCATCGGGAATATCTGTGGGAAAGACAAGACCAAAACTTTTTGAAGATCTGCCCGATCGGAAAAATTGCAGGATGGGTAAGCGCACTTACCCATCCTTTTGAAAGGCTAGTTTAAGGCGTGTTTTCATATAGACTTTCAATTTCACTTTCTATTAAAACCCGATTGTAAAATCGTATATCATCTAAACGACCTTCAAAATAGGTATTCCCGAATGGACTGCGACCTATACCAAGAAAACTGGGCGAATTGAGATCTGCATGGATAGGCCCGTCACCAGTTGCGTCAAGTTTACCGTCAAGGTAAAGCTGCATGAGCCCTGTATTGTAATCGCGAGTAACAGCAATATGATGCCAGTCGGCATCAATGGTCTTACTAACAATGTTAAAAGTTGAATTACCGAAGCCAATACCAAATACAATTCTTCGATTAGCCAGAGCAAGTCCAAAATCATTCTGGTCAACTCCGATTTTGCCGTCAATGATCGGGAAATTGCTATTATCAAACCAGTCGGCAGACGGATCGCCACCTGTCTGACTGGTCCTGATCCAGAAACTGATGGTAAAATCATCTGCTGTTGTATCCGAATCTATCGATGACACTTCTAAGTATGGATTATCTATTTCTGCAGAACTTTCAATACCGTTGAATTCAAGTGCACCGGTTGGATCACCGGTAGCGTCCTGAACCGGATTTAAGCTCCCCTGACACAAGCCATGACTTCCAAGCCCACAACTGTCTAATAATAAGTCATTGGTACAATCTTCAGCACCAAGCATGTAGTACCCGATGAGTCCATCAGGAATGATTGTAGCCGATGCCATGGCATGCACTCCCGGAGCGTAGTCTCCGGAACCGTCATGAGCAAAAGCTGTATAGTAGAAAGAAATACCATTTTGAACTCCATCAGTATAGTTATCTGAAATCCCGTCATAAACTAAAGTTGGATCAGACGTGGCATCCGGATACCCATTCGCACTTCTAATGATCCTGACATGTTTGTAGGTATCGTCTTGAAATACCCATTTTAGATCTATTTCCTGATTCTTCGATGTCGCACTAAAGGACAGCACATCCAGTGCACCATTTTTGGATGGATTAATGGTGCCGGTACCCGGTTTGCCAGTTCTACTTAATTCACTTAAATCAACCTGGCTGGATTCAATTTCCACATTGACATCCCCGGAAACATCCACCTGACCGGAACCACTTAAATTGTACCCACCCGCAAATGTGACTGTATGATCTCCTCCTGTAATAGTTAGTACAGCTCCATCGTCTACTATGATACCGTCGTTAAAATATAGATCTGAGTTGACCGTCAGCGTTGCATTTTGTTTTACATAAAGGGTTGCATCAGGAGCCAGGGCAAATCCTTCTCCGATTTCCAGATGTCCCTCCAGTATAACTTCGTGTAATATAATCGTTCCATCGTTCGATGGATCTTTGATCAATTTATTGGTCCCGTTTTGAGCGATAAGTTGATCTCCAATGATCAGTGTCGTATTAGTATCTACTTTTATTCTGCCAGCTACCCCACCCAGCGTTAGCTGCCGAATAACATAATCTTCTTCAACGATAATTCCGTGATCCGGTAAGGAATCTGCACCAAACTTGGCTTTGTGTAGCATTCCATCCTGACCAGAAAGATAGAGGTCGCTTTGACCGTTACTCAACACAATGTCGCTGGTGTTGTCAATCACTCCGGATCCGCTGAGAACCAAGGATTTATCTCCTATCAGCAAGTTGCTACCTGTATAGTCCAGGTAAGCATCAGCACTAACATCAATCGTAGCGTCATCTGTTAATGCGGATATATTACCTGTCAGTCCAACATCCCGGGGAATACCAAGGGTAGCTCCGGAAAGATCAAGAGGACTGTCGACAATAATACTATCATTTATTTGCAGCAACCCGTTAGTGCCAAGACTTAAGTGGCTACCATAAATACTGGAACCGCTGTTCCAAGTGATGACTCTGCCATTGAAGTCCCAATCGGTAAGCGTATCACTGGAAATAACCGCACTAATTTCAATATCACTAAAAATATCTACTGAGACACCACTTAAACTTATTGTACCAGTCCCGGCGATTGCGGTTGCATCGCCACTTAGGACAAGCAGACCACCATTCATGCCAAAAGGTTGATTAACCGTAAGATCATTAGTGATTATCAATCTACTGCCATTTACCTGGGTGTTTCCTTGGATACTTAATCCATCCGAGATAAGATTTCCATTCCCACTCAGCATGAAATTAGTGCTGCTGATGACAAAGGGATTTGTGATATTTACTGTTGTTCCTGATTGCACATCCATGGAAGCGTCAAAACCTGGGTAGGTTGTTACCCCTCCAAAGATATCTGTCGTTGTATCGATATCGATATGTCCCTGGTAAATGTCAATGCTTGCATCAATGATTGCTGGATTATCATGGATAATTAATGTTGCATCAGCAGAAAGATCGATCTTACCCTTGAGTTTGCCTCCAACGCCGTTCCAGGAAAAGATTTCGCCACCAATCAGCCATTGAGTGAAAGTATCACTGGAAATGTCACCTGAACCACTCATTTCCAGGTACAGGTTGGTGTTCACCGCAATAGGACTTGACTGAACATTCAATCCGCCACTACCGGTAAAATAGATGTCACCAATACCGCTCAAATTAATCGGAGTTCCGGAAACATCAAGGATGCCATCCCCACTGACATCAACATTGCCGGATAAAACCAATCCATCGGTCGAAGTGACATCGAAAGTGCTGTCCGTTTTTATGGCTTTCAGTTGTATCTGGCCTTCACCAGTTGCTGTAAAGGTTGCCGGAGAAAACACTTCCAAATCACTTTCCAAGTACAAAGAGGCATCAGGTGAGGTATCAACAACCAAGGGATTGTTGATTAGTAATTGGCTAACTGTTGCATCTTCTCTTACGTTTATCCTGTTTCCATTACCTGAACTCGCATGAATCTGCTGTACAATTCCATCATTGCTTAATGTCAGAATACTATTAGTAGCATTCAGCACAATGGCATTGCTGTTCGCCATCGTGCCATCACCGGCCATAGTAAGGGTCAACGCATCCACGCTAATATCATTACCGGAATAATTGAGATATTTATTCTGAAGAATGTCAATGGTTGAACTGGCCTTATGGTAAATGTTTCCTGAAAGATTGGTGGTCTCATCAATTTCCAGCGTTCCTCCGTTAAGGTGGATATCGGCACTGACATCAGCTTCATTGTCCTTTATTCTGAAAGTACCACCTTCATCAATTTTGATTTTTCCTCTGAATGGATGCGAACCATCATATCGCCATTCCAGGGTATAACTCCCTGTATCAATATCTGTTGAAACATCGGTAATCAATTCAGTTGTAATGGATACGTTGTTCGTCAAATCCAGATCGACATCCCGTAAATCCAACCTTCCGGTTCCAGAAATATCTGTTGTCCCCGTATCAGGCAGATCGATATTACCGCCGTTAAATAGCAGGTTTCCATCGAGGTTTAATTCGCCATTTAAATCCAAAACCCCCTCATTAACAGACATTGCTCCGGTAATGGATAGATTTCCATCGACAAATATTGAACCACCGTCAACTACATCAATCTGTCCGTCGACTATTAGGTCATTATTCAACTTCAATGATCCTTTGCCTTGAATGGTGAGTGTAACACCACTAGGAATATCCAACGAGCTGTCAATTGTAAGTTCACGACTATCACCTATGTAGATATAGAATTCATAAGGAGTGCCGGGTGCCTCCAAAACCAGGTTATCAATAGTGTAATCAGCTGATGCCTCAATCCGCCGATCGCTGCCATCGCCATCAACTTTAACATTTGCCAGTCTGCCGTTGTTTCCAGACAGCAATAAAGCGCTTTTGGGGTCATCCAGCAAAAACCACTTTTCTGAGCCTGACAAACCGTTATTAATGACCCCTCCACCGGAAAGGATTAGTGTATTTCCATCCAGGGTGAAATCCTCTCCCTGGTAACTCATTGTGGCACCTGAAGTTACACTAATATCAGCTGTACCATCCGAAATACCCAAACCGAAATTTCCTTGAAAATCTGAAGTGGCATCTACTGTCAATTTGCTATTGTGGAGCAAGATATTGGCTTGGATTGTTCGATTTTCAGTACCTAAGTTTAATTCACTTCCATCACCGATAGATATTTGCCGGAAACTGATATTACCTGGCGTTATCCATGTTGTAGTGCTTGCATTGTCAATAATCCAGTCGCTTGAAGCATCAGCCAAAACATTGGCATAAAGGTCGATGGTGGTTGACGCAACTACATTGCTGCTTGTAAGTATCAAGTTGCCACTGCCGGAAAGTGGATTAAGACCGCCACTTAAGTTCAAATTGCTATTATTCAGCTCCAATGTTCCGTTTAAGATGATGTCATCGTATGATTCCAGATAAGTGCCGGTAGCTGTTATCGATCCTGTTGCTTCGATGGTGAAACCATTCCATTCCGTCACGCCGTTCCCTGTGATAGTTAACGCTGTGCTTGATGGTATACTGGGTGAAGTTCGGATTTTTATCCTGGAATCATTGGTTACCTCGATGGCCGGTGTTGTATTCGGTGTAAGTATCAAGTTATGTATATCAGCCGTAGCATCCGTCACCAAACTACCCTGAAGGCTGAAATCAGCCTCAAATTCGGCCGGATTATCAAACAGGTAAAATATTCCATCTGATGAGATATCAACAGCCCCTTTAAAATTGCCACCTATCCCATTCCAGGTAAGCATTCCACCGGAGATATTCCAAATGCTGGAATCCGATGATAGATCGGCACCCGGATCCAGTAAAAGCCGGGTATTTGTTAGTATGTCTATCACCGACCCGGAGAGCTGCAAATCGCCATCGCCGGTAGAATCTCCCTTCAATTCAACACGAGAATTCCGGGCATCAAACTGTCCGTCCAAAGACAATCCACTCACCACTGACTTGACATCATTTCCTTGGGAATAGCTGCTGCTATCAGGAACGGTTAGCTGGGAAAATTCCACAACTCCTCCCCCCAAGACACTTAGAGACTCACTACCTGGAATTAAAACAGGATCTTGCACCTGCAACAGACTATCTGAGCTGATATCCACAACTAATGAATTATTAAGGTTCAAGGAATCAATAGCATATGACTTTGCCTCTTGAACCCGGATCTTAGTGCTTTCATCAACAGATACCTTGGCAAGCATGCCGCCATCGGTATCCAGATTTAAAATACTTTGTATTTGATCCAGGGAAAGAAAATTTATATTATTAAAATCCCCACCACCTTTAAGTGTCAGAACGTGTTCCTCAACCAATAGAGGATGAACGGTGTAGTTCAAGGTTGCATCGCTGGTGATATCAATTGCGGAACTCGCTTTATGAAAAATCTGTCCGGAAACATCAGTCGTCACATCAATATCGAGCGTCCCACCGTAGAGATAGATATTGGCGCTAATTTCTGCCGGCTGTCCGAAAACCGTAAATCTACCTGAATTGCCCGACTGGCCGTCACCGATTGAAATTGTTCCATTAAATTCCTGACCTGATCTCGCCTCCCAAACCAGTTCATGGGTATCAGTGCTAATATCAGTCCCCAAATTTGTTGTTAGAGAATTAGTATTAATGGTCCAATTGCTTTTGAGATGCACAGATTTATCTTTAAGATCAAGGGCACCTCCACTTAAATCGATTTGGGCTCCATTACCTATGTTGACTTCTCCTTCAATTTGTAGAATCGAAGATCCTTCGGTCTTGAGTTGTGAACCATCCCCCAGGTTTAAGCCTCCATTCAAAATCAGCCTGCCCCCTCCGGTTATCGTTAATTTAATGCCTGTGGGGATGTCTAATATATTGGAAACAGTTAATGTATTCCCCGACCCGATATAAATGTTGCTATCGTTGTTTAGTGAGAGATCCAGAACTTCATAATCAGCATTTACTACGATATGGTTGCTTGAATGTTGGGAGGAATTTAAGTTTACAAAATCAATAGTGCCTGAAGATTGGTTGAGCAAAATACTTCCATTGTCACCAACTATTATCTTATGATCGGAACTGTTATCAAAATCTCCTCCAAATAAACTCAATTGATGAGTCAAGGTGATTGGACCACCTGAATACTCAAGCCCACCACTCCCTATGTGAATACCGGCATTCCCATTTAAGGAAATCTGAGCACTGATTGAGGATCTATTGTTGTGAAGACTGAGATTCGAGTCGGCACCTAGAATAATGCTGCCCGCCATTGTCCCAATACCATTCCAAGACAAGATACTATCAGCGCTAATATCCCAGACTGCACGCATATTGGAAGAGCTGGCGGGTGTGAGCAACAAGTCACCGTCAACATGGATGCTACTGTTATTCACGCTAAAGGCACCGTTTACAAAACTGTTTCTACCGCTAAAGAAAAGAGTAGACTCGTCAATTTCAAAATCAATTCCGTCTGCGGTAATATCAACGAAAGTTGTTTCGGAATTAGCGTTTATGTTAAGCAATTTCCCATCTAGCCTGCCCGCTCCATTGAAAAAAAGATTGCCGGAATTGACATTGAGATTGTCGCCAAATGATAACGTTTTATTATTAAGGTCAATGGTTTCAACGTAAAAATCAGCCGGATCAAAGCCAGATATTGAAAGGTCTTCCCATATACCCAGATTTTTTAATGTTAGATCACTACCATTTGTTTGAATATCAATATCGCTTGATGTCTCTATATCTGTGATTAAAAAATCACTTTTCAATTCAATCCGAGCGGGAGGACTCATAATTGCCGATACATCCAGCCGGCGTAATTCAGTTAAGCCGGATGATCCATCACCCAGGATCAATGTCCCAGATCCACTACCGAAAAGGACTGCACCACCTGATGCGTTATCTAATATTCCCCCACCGTAAATTCGGAGATTTTCAGAACCAATAATGATTGGATCAGCATGCTGATAGGTCAAATCTTTATTTTGTGGAATCAGAATGTCTGCTGATCCGTCGATTGTGATACTGTTAGTGAAAGTAGCATTATCACTTAATGTTATTTTTCCTTGGCTAACTGTTACAGGCCCTGTCAAAAATGGATTGGAGCTGTTATTAATGACTAAACCGGCCCCGGTTGCTATTTGTAGTGATCCACCAAAAATCAGCAATGAAGATCCTCCCAGGGAAAGGCTAGACTCAGGTTGTAAGTACCACTGAGTAAGATCGGTCTGGATAAGGTTTTCCGTATTTATTGCCAGATCGTTTTTCAAATAAACCACAGAATCACTGACATTGAAGTTGCCAGATGTTATATTTCCTCCATTCAGGTAAGCATTTCCATTATTAACACTAAAATCCCCTTCGCTCATGGTTATCATACCGCCGATATCAGCAGTTCCATCTGCTATAAAGCTGCCAGCGACAATATCAAGATCCCCTGCAATATTTACTGATCCATCCCCTGAGGAATCCATCTGAGCTCCGCTTGATAAGCTCAAACTGGCATGGAATTTCAAATCCTGCCCGTTAACAGCATCTATACCAGCATTATTGCCATTAATCACGACGTCCACACTCACATCCATACCTGATGTTTCCGAGCCTAAAGTTAGTTTATGATCACCAAGAAGCAGTTGATTAAGCATTAAACGTTGATTTGCATTGATCGATGCTGGCTTTCTTAAATTTAAAATTGTTTGATCTATAGTTGTTATCAGTATTCCACCGCTGGTTTCTAAGTTATGGTCAAGAAACAAATTGGTCGTAGAAAGATCCAGTTTGCCCCCTCCATAAAGATGGAGGTCACCGCTCAAAGTGAAATTGAAACGAGGAATTAAAGTAGAATTTTCTTGGATTGTTATTGGTCGGTTCGAGTCATGATTGAATTCTCTATTAAAAACCAAGTTTCCACCTGAATCTACCGTAAGTGCAACATCACCAGATAAATCGGTATCGCCGGTAATTGCCAGAGTTCCTCCACTTTCAATTTTGAGGAAGCTGTCTGCTTGAAATGTTAATGCATCGACTGAAACATCTCCAGTAACTTGTATATACTCACTTGAACCACCCTGGGCACTGGTTACCTTGATATGCTTGACACTGTTTCCGAGACCGGAAGACTGAATCAATAGTCTGCTATTGTCAGAATTTAAATCGATTGGATTTTCATTGATTAGTCGAGCCCCACTCCCTTGAAGGTCCAGGGTGAGTTGAACGCCATCCAATAATAAACTTGAATGATTGTAAGTAAGTGATCCATTCGAGTTTATCCCGATTGTCGCATCGCCGCTGGTATCCAATAGACCGTTAATTAAACTTGTTCCCGTCGATTCCAGTTTACCGCTTAAAATGACATCAGCAGAAGAATCGATGGTGCCATCTGTTACATGAAATTTACCACCCGGTTCAATAATGACAATCCCACCAAAATCTTGACCAACACCCATGTTCAGAGACTTGCCATTAGAAACAGTGATATGATTATCAGGCCCCCCGCAGTAGAGTCCAAGGAAGTCACTTGCGGTATTGATATCACCAAATGCTCCATTCAACCTGCAGGTGAGCACTTCAATATTAAAAGGCTGACACATTGTCTGAGCACCGGGAGCAAGCGAATAGTCACCGCTTGCATCTATATCCGAAACACAGATTATTATTTTATTGTCAAGCAAACCAACATCATGTTTGTCCGTCTCCCAGCTCAAAGAAAGAGATTGGTTAACGTCGTCTGTTAAAACAACAGATCCAGCCGGTTCATTATAAACATTAAATTTCCAATTATCTGAGGTGCCATCAAAGGGAGTTATATTGGCCGTATATGTGTAGGTCCCCGTATTGTTTATCTCCTTGTTATCTGGGTTATGTTGTGAAGTAATAACAAGGTTATCATCATCTTCAATGGTAACAACATGAGATACAATTGTTCCTAAGTCCACTCTTTGAGGCTCGACGTTTGTCAATCTCAAAGCCAGGCACTCGTCTGTTTCATGAAAGCTATCATCACTGATATGAAACTGAATTGTGGTTGAAAGAGATCCTGACGGAATAGTTGCAGTTCCTGTCAATGTTGATGTTAGGTAGTCATAGTCTTTTTTAGCAGTTCTGACATTTGGAATCTGGCAATCAGGGAAATCATCCACCTCATAACCAATAATCACATCTTCATAGTGAATTACATCCTGTTCAATTTTAATAGAAACGACTCCGGAGTCTTCGCGTTTTCTTTGGCTTCCAGTAGCAAAAGATACCTTTGCGTCATCATTGGCTGTAATTTCTAATTCGTAAGTGTTTTGACTACCAATTGCAGCATTAACCACAGAAGGTCCAATCATCAGAAAAATGGATTCATCCGACTCAACATCGTTATCATCCATGATCTCAATATCAAACACTGCTGAATCACTTCCTTCATTAATTATCGCCTGATAAGGACTGCTTAAAACTTTATAATCCTTTGTTAAACTAGCATCTGAAGAGGCATCGACGATAAAAAATGGAACCACAATATCTTTCAGAGCAGTAGTCGAAGATGTGATAGTGACCTCTATTGTTGTATCACTTTCATTTGTAATTTCTGCGGCCTTTTCAAAATATACCGTCGGTGTTTTTTGCACTTTGATAGTCGTATCTGCAGAAATATCCTTTATTTGGTTCGAAAAGTCTGAGTTTTTTACTAAAGCCGTAATCGTAAAGATATCACTGGTGGCATCACTTGTTGCATCAAAAGCCGGAGCGGTGAAAATACCATTCTCAACACTACAAGATGGGGAGCAAGACCAGCTAACCGTATCTTTGTTTACCGATGGGCTGTTCGTTTCATCTCCGATGAATGTGGGAACTATGCTTAACTGAACCTGTGTATTTTCCAGCACAAGGTCTGCGTCCTTGATGATCTCCAAAGAATCAACCTGGATATCATAAACATCTGATATTGTTAACTGTGTTGTTTGGCTTGTTCCTTCCAGTTGAAATTCTGCTGAATAAGAAACCGATTGGTTAGTGTCCACAGGATGAGCGGTAATAAGAAAATTATCACCATCACGCGTTACATCAAAATTGCCGGATTTGTTCGTTATTATGAATTGATCGGAAGGCAGGATTTGCTGGGTTTGATTGGAAAAATAACCAACAATTGAAACGGGTGTGAAATAGTTTTCTATTAATTTAAGGTCATTGGGTGTTGTATAAAAATTGATCAATTCTCCCGAGCTGTTTGAAACTTTGATAAGCATGTCATCGGATGCATCTTGATAAGAGCCTGTAACTCGCAACCATTCGGAGCTGGCTGTTACTTTGCCAGCAGTCAAAATTCCTTCAGAATCGATTTCTGCAAATTCAGGTCTATCTACTGTCCAATTCACTCCAGATGTAAGCAAGTAGTTATTCTCGTTGTTATAAAACGCTCTTAATTGAAACTGTTTTTTCTCATTCCAAATTAAGTCAACTTCTTCGTCTTTATGTTCAATGCTGACAAAGGTCAGCACTTTTTCACGGATTGTTACCGGACTATTGATACTGCCCACGGTAAAATGAGTGGCTGTTATTATGATTGGATCATCGACCAAATCGTCATCATCCAGGGAAGTAAGGGTTCCATTAGCATTGCTGGAAAGAAAAACTCCTTTTTCAGAATTTGAAGTGCTCCAGGCTATATCGTCAATATCTGCTGTTGTATCATTGTTTAGGGTTCCAATAACCGAGAATCTTGCCTTGGAGTCTTCAATCACTTCGGTAGGATTATTGCTGTCGAATTCAATACTGAGAACTGTAGGCTCAATGACTTCAATGCTGGAGGAAGTCCCGGTTATTCCTGAGTAGCTTGCTGAAACTGCAAAATACCCTGTTTCTTTGGCGAAAAAGACTCCTTTGGTTGATTCTGAAATACTGCTTATGCAACTATTAATTTGCTCATAACCATCCAGATTGGCAATTTCTACCGGCTCTGCAAAATTAGTGGTTGATTCCCAAGTCAAAAGATCAGATGTTTGATCTTCCTCATCCCCGTTATCGTAGGTTGCAATGGCCTTAAACCGCCTTACACAACCCTTAACCATACTGCTTTCCGTATCTGCAATTTGAGAGCAGCACAGTCCATCTATTAACTCCGAGCTACCCAGAATTTCCTCCACTGCTATCGAAGCTATTACCGGTGTGCTTATTTCAAAAGTCTGATTGAAACTAAAAGTTTCACCATTTCTTTGATAATCCAGTGTTAATTCAACATCACCGATTCCGATAAAGCTCACTACTCTTGGTGTAGTGGCTAAATTTGACAATGTAATGGTATCTGTCGTCTCTATTGACCAGGTATAGTTACCTATTAGATCCGAATTTGATAACTCCTCTTCTGTGAGATCATTGTAAATTGCATATACTTTGAATTCTGCGTTCAATCCTCTCGGAATGTAAGTTTGAGGGTATTCGAATCGAATGCCCTTCATCACACGCGTCAATTCCGGCTCAAGATCTTCAGATAGTTTATCCTCAGAGCATCCAAAGCCAAAAACCATTAAGCAAAGCAATAGGCATTTAATCCATAAACACATTTCTACAAATATCCTTTTCGTTGCAAACATCGATTTTTATGGACTAATTGTTATGGAGAATGGAAGCAGGCAGATATCATCCGTTCCGTCGGATGCGCAAACGGAGAAAACGCCGGTATTTTCAATAGAGGTATCGACTTCAATTCGAGTATTGCCATTGATCAAAGAAGCCCAACCGGGTCCTTCCAGTGTTACATCGACAATTGGACCGTCAGCATTTAGTGGAGGAAGATCAAACCTGCAGGTTTCACCTTTTGCGCATGTTTGATTCTCCAAAGTGAGGCTTTTAAAACTGAGGGAGTCCACATCATCAATTCTGATGTCTGCACTGGTACTACTAACAACAGATGCCAGATCGTTAGAGATATTAAAATCGATGACTAGGTGTTCAGAAGATTCTTTTGTGTCTTTCTGAAGTATGGTAAATTCCAACTGAATGGAGTTCTGACCTGCAGGCAGAATGATTGTATCACTGGAGACATCTTGAATTTGATAATCATCCGTACTCACATCTCCACTGATAGAAAATGAAATCGGAATATCCCTTCCACTGTATACAGGATTAACAATTGTGAATGATGCAGTAACGTTCCCAACATCTTCACTAACATCACCGGAAGGTGAGAATTCAATCAACAGTTCAGGTTTGGAGTCATTGTTGAGGATAGATACTGTTTTTTGATAGTCATTCACATTATCAGATAATCGTCCATTTATGAGACCATCTTTTAATATAGTGACTATGACTGTTTCATCGGTTTCAAACAGGTTATCATCTATAGTATCGACATCAATAGTGACATTCTGTTGGTCAGCAGGTATAGTTACATACCCTGCAACAAGTGAGTGATCAGTTCCTGCTTGAGAGGTCCCTGAAACACTGTAAGGGACTGTAATTTCCATAGAAAATCCACTGATACTCTTGGAAAAAGTCAGCCGAAAAGACTCTCCTTCATTTACTGGCGAAATATTGCTGGTTACACTAATTTCCGGTAGTGCCTTCACCAGCAAAAAATCCGTTGTTTGCTTTACCACCATGTTTCGTCCTGGCGTGGGAGTACTTCCGCAATCTGTTGATGTTTCAGCGGTAATCTCAACGGAAACATCCTCTGACACATCTTTTGCTACAAATAGAGATCCATAAAAACTTCCGAAGCCGGATGCATTCCAGGAAACACATTCATCAGGTAAAACATGGAATCTGTTGTTTTCAAATTTTCCGGTCGTGGAAAACAGAGTTGACTCCTTGCCGTATATCTCGGACACAGACTCGATTGACAACTCTTCAAGATCCGTGTTGTTGACGATTAAGTGAATACTGGTTGAGATATCTCCCTCAACGCCCTGGGTTGTCACAGAAATATTTATGTTTTCATACGTTGTTACTTTGCCATCAGCAGCAATGCAAGGCACCTGGATTGGATTGACCAGGTCCAGTGTGCAAGGCCGGTCAGCCTCCCATTCAATTCTGCTAATGTCCAACTCCTCAGTAGTTTCATTGTTGAAAATAGCCGTTGCAGTAAACGGAGTCGTCAATCCTCCAATAATATTATAAGAAGTTCCATTGTCATTATCAGTTGGGCTTATTGAGAGTGAAACAGGGTTTGCGTTATTGTTGTCCAATATTAAATTCCAGGTAATATCACCGTATTCGGCTGATTTAGCTGTGACTATAGTATCTCCTGTTTCATCACCTGAAGTTTTGGCATGGTATCCTTTGTCCGGATCCCATGGGCTGCCTTGCCAACTTAAATAATTGGTTTGATCAATCTCCCATTGATCAAAGATAATCGTATTTAACTTACTTTTCCGATCTTGTTGATCGAGAACCGTGAACTGGTCATTGTTGTATGATGCATCCAACTGAAAATAGACATCCGTATTGGAAAGCCGATAAACCTCATCTCCAAGCGGTGCTTCCTTAAACACGGAAACTATTGCCTCATTAATGATTTCGGCATCAATTTGGCGATTAAGATCGCCTACGCTTATCATAAAGGAAACGCTATCCGGAGCTTCGTAATCAATATTTACTTTTCCGGTAAAACCTCCAACATCATTGGTGACAAGTTTGATGTTTGGGTCACTAGGAGATATTGTAATACTGGATTTGCTCATTAGATCATCTGTAGTTGCATCATTGTCATAGATCCCTTTAGCCTCAATATTAATTGAGGTATTTTTAAAAATAATGCAGTCATTAGAACAGGAAGGTTCACTGGGAATGGCAATCTGTGTGGATAAAGTATATAGAACCGGACTTACCACAGTAACAGTCCCTGATGTATGGCTCTTAATCGGCCCTTCTACGTCGTAGTCAATTGAAATACTGAAAGAGCCAATACTGTAGGCCAAAACCAGACCTTTTTGATTGGCAAGCGTATTTTCTGTAATATATTGCGATCTCGCTGGGTACCAGTCTTTACCACTATGATCACCCTCAAATGAAGTTATATCCGAAAGGAGATTCGCTGCAACGGTATCATCAATAGACCAATCAACCAGCTCTGTTATGTTGGAGGTCAGTCCATTATCATAGTGTGCAAATGCTTGAAACTGCATTAAACATCCAACAGCAACCCGCGTCTCAGGATTATTGGAATTAGGGCAGCTTTCGGAATAGTTTTCCGCTGGTACTACCTCTACAGTAGCAAGTTGATAATCTATGATTTCTATATTCAATGAATTTGAAACAATTTGTCTGTTTCCATTCTCTGAATTAGGAAGGTAGTTGGCTTTCAGATCAGTTGTGCCAATCCCCTGCAACCGCACGCCACTCAAGCTCTGATCCTGAGATACGGCCATGGAGTTATTTGACAGGGTCCAGGATATTTGACTTCTCATTTCACCGGACGTCATTGTCTGCTCACTACCATCACTATAGGTTTTGACAATGATTAATTCTAAATCAGACATCTCCGATGTTAAAAATGACCCATTTACATCAGCTTTTTCGGACGACAGCTCGATCTTATCAACTATTTTGGCTTGGTCCGGTTCCAGGTAGGAATCCACATCTTCCCCGCAGGAAATTAATGTGAATAGAAAAAGACCCCCGATTAGTAAATTAAACGCCTGGTTTTTCATTTACGATTTCGTGAACGTTCTAATTTGCAAGCTATAGGCAGATCGCTTTTGGTAAAACCATGCAGCCGCACCTCGCCGAACAGAAAAATGAAGGCAACAATAATATGCCAATTTGTGAAACTCAATAATTATTTTTTTTGCAGATTTTTTACTGAGTGGTTTAGGTAGGAAAACTTGGTGATGAGGTCGAAATATATTTTTTATTTGCCAAAAAGTTTTCAGGTTTTGGAATTACAATCCTGATTTTTCAAACAATGATTTTTCCGTTTTGATTAGGTCAGATGCCTGCACCCAAAAATGAAAGAAGTTAGGTATCTGTTCAGCATAATTACCCCTGTCTGTTTTCACCACGAAGACACGAAGGACACAAAGTTTTGTTAATTGGAGTGACCCCAAACCTAAA
This sequence comes from SAR324 cluster bacterium, assembly GCA_028282825.1. GTDB lineage: Bacteria > SAR324 > SAR324 > XYD2-FULL-50-16 > XYD2-FULL-50-16 > JAHJTV01. The sequence continues at coordinate 100,972 of JANQGZ010000027.1, read as the reverse complement.
AAAATCGGTAAAGATTAACATGTTCTTTTACTCTGAGTTTTTAGAAATCAGTAACAGTGGCGGTAATCCTACCTATATTTATTCTTTTACTATTCTAAGTCTTTTCTCTGTGACCTCTGTGTCTCTGTGGTGAATAGTTACGAAGTTAGAAACAAATGAATTGATGGGTAACAAGTTACCCATCCTACCAACGGGGTCGATTCCAAAGTGGAAACTAAAATTAAACCAACAACTGGCTGCCGATGGAGACTCGAATGGCGGAGAGAAGCTCGTCGAATTCCGCTGAGTTGGGAAGGAAATAGCTGACGCCTTTTTCCCGCCAGTATTCTTCATCTCCCAGTTGAGTTGAATCGCTCATAAGGAGGATGGGAAGATGGCTGTAATCTTTGGATTGTCGAATTTCCTTAATGATACGCACCTTATCATATTCGGATGTCACCGCATTGATAATCACCAGATCACAGCGGCTTTGAGCACTCAAACCTTCGATAATCTTGTTAAGCTTGGTGTTGACCCGTATCACCAGACCCAATTGATTGAGCTGTTTTCTGAGGCCCATGGTGCTGGCTGCATTTTCCGTAATCATCAAGGCGTTTTTGTCTTTCAACAATTCATTTCGGGTATTCAGATACTCGGTTATGCTCTGCTGTCTGTCCTTTACAGACTGATCATCGGAAAGCTGCAATAAACGAATCAGCTCATAAAGGAGATCATCTTCAATCCTGTCTATCTCCACAAATGCATCCGACACCGGTTCCAGACGACTGCGGAACTGGTAGGCTGATCCGCCTGTTGTTCCCGAAATAACAGAAAGGTTAGGGCATTTCCGGCGGTACTGCTTAACAAGTTTCTCCGCCACATCCACACTGGGGGTTTCTCCGTTGGACATCACCAGAAGATGGCTCTTTCTGACTGAATCGGCAGGAGAGTCAGGGTCCACAATTACTTCCGATTCCAGGGAAAAGTTATTGATGAAGGTGTCAATTCGAACATTTAGTTCATCCTGTTGGGCTAAAATTGCCAGATTGGGAAGGTAGTTTTTACGATAGGCCTTCATCCTCTCAAGCATGGTTTGATACTGATTGGTACCGGCCGTTTTTTCCAGAAACCCTATGCAGCAGTCTTTCCACTCATCAGGGACCTTAGCTGTTTCAGTTAAGGCCACAAAGGGAACTTTATTGCCGTTAGACATCCTGGAGATGGTTTTCATACTTTCCCTGCCTTGGGAACCAATCCATTTCATTCCCAGGCACACGCAGTATGGAAGATTCTGTCTGGCTTGTTCCACAGCTTCTTCAAGACTGTCCAGCTGCAAGCACTTGAATCCTCCCGGTTCAAATCCTGAGGCCACTGAATTCATAAAGCGGGTATCATCCTCAAGAACGAAAATGACATTATCTCCGTTTTCAGGCATAGATGCCACTAGGGCCGGAGATTCTTCTTTTAATGCGCCGATATTCAGGGGAATCAGCACCAGATAGGTGTCAATACCACCCTGTATGCTATGTAGATGAAGCTCTCCATTAATTGCATCAGTCAGTTCGCGCAATAACGCCAATCCAAGATTGACATCATCCCAATCATCACGGTGCAAATCATAAAACCCTTCAAATGCTTCAAGAACCAGTTGCTGACCGCTTAAAGGCAAGGCGCTGTTTACCTGAATTTCAAATCCTACCATAGGTTGGGAAGCACCGGGTTTGGTATCACTAGCAGCGCGAAAAATGCGACACTCAACCTCAGCAGTTTTTGAGTGTTTAAGTCCGTGTTTTGATAGTGCTCGAAGTATATACTTGAGGCGGACATCATCCGAGAAAAAAGTTCGAGGGGCTGTTTCTTCAATGTTAAACCGTATTTCATTTCCGAATTCAATTTCGATCTCCTGTAAATCCAGTTGTAATTCACGAACAAAAAGCTGAAGCTCAATTTCCTCCGCACAGGCTGCCTGCTTCATGCCTTCCAGTTCTTCAAAAGTTCTTGAAATGGTATCGCGCACATCCGTGGTCTTCTTGCCTAGTTGGCGGAAAACAGGAGAAAGAGGAGATTTTGATGCTTCTGCCTTTTTCTGTTCGCTCTCGGCCAGAGAATTGATTTTATTAAGATGTCTGTTTAAATCTCCCATCACACTTTTCACAAAAAGCGACTGCCGTTTGTTGCTTTCCTGGAGTTGATGCTTACCCTGCTCAAGACCTTTAACAAGTTTAGTTTGTGAAGCTAATTTCTGTTTTAACGATTTTACTTCGTCCTCCAGTCGGTCATTCTTTTTTTGCAGCCGATCCACTACGCGATTTTGCTCAAGCTGTTCATTGATGGTCTGCTCATATTGGGCGCTTAGGTCCTCGTATTGCTTTTCAAATCGCAAATTATAATCCAATAAATCCCTGAGCTGATTTTGCCCCTCCTCCACCTGGGTTGTTTTGTCTTTAATCAGCTCCATAAGCTGATTTTGTCGGGTTTTAAAGGATTGCAACATCTGTTGGAAAGCGGAACGAACAAGACCATGATGTTCCGGGAGGATTTCTTTTCTGTTTAAGTCACCTTTAGCGGCCTCCATTGCAGCAGTAGAGATTTCCTCAAAACTCATTTTGACTTGTTCCAAAGCAGCCACCAACACCGGTTGATCCTCTTTGAAAGGTACGTGCTGGGTATAGTCGCCAATGGCAATGCCTTCAATGTAATAGGTAACCAGCTCGATAAATTGGTTGAGTTCGCTGTTTTTCTGTTCCAGTCGACGAATCAATTGATCACTTTGTGCTGCTTTCTGACTCAGCAGCTGACAAGATTCAGCAACTTCAGTGAGAACGGCCCCCAACTGGCTATCCGGTGAACAAGGAATCTTCTCCGCAGCGGGTATGCCTTGTGATAGATCTCCCAAAAAGCGAATAGTAGCCCTCATAACTGCTCTTGTCCCCTGTATCGCCTTGAACAATTCCTTATCCTGATCCGACCACGGCACTTCAATCGAGTCGTTACCGACAGAGATATCATTAACAGCCTTAGTCAGCTCTCCTAAGTATTGTTCCCGGTTTTGAATTGTTTTCCGACATTGATTTAATTCCTTTCCCTTTTGATCGATTTCCAGATTCAGGTTGCTGACATGAGTCGAAACTGACCTGAGTGATTTATTGAATGAATCTCTCAAGGCTTGATGATCACCGCGTGATGGAAGGAGTATGTTATAATCTTGAGAGGTCAACGCTATCGACGTTTTTTGCAGATCATGAACCAGATTTTTCAGGTTTTGATTTATTGTTTTGAGCTTGAAAATATCGGGAGCGATTTCATCATTTCCGACAGACTCTACATAATATTTTTCTTCTAAAATATCATTAATTTCTGATCTGATTTCTTGCTGATCAACATTGAATTTCTTTAGTGATTCAATAGTGGCCTGGTATTTTTTTGCCTTGTAGATATCAAACCCGGATAGGTCTGTTGGAGACCTTTCATCAGCAGTGCTTATCAGCATTTCATTCAGTCTTGAAATGAATTCTTTATTGACCCACATGATATTCCCTATTATTTTAATCAATAATTTAAGACAGCGAATTTATTTATTAATTGTTTTGTAGGCTAAATCTTTTTTAATATAGATGCAACAGCAACGAAAATTCCTTGCATCAATACAGCTAAGCCTGGCTGGGATTCATATTGAAATTTAAAATGGAAATTGGGTCCGATGATACAATTTTTCACCATCAGTTTTCATTTTTCATACTTAGTAATTGGATTAAACCATGAAAAAAACAGGTGTAACCATTAAACTCCTCATAGCTTCCATACTTGCATTGGTGACTTTTGACAGCTTGGCACAAACCAAACTCACGACGGGAAAAAAACTGCTTTATAAATTGGGCACCAGTGCCCAACTCGCCAAGGAACAATGGCTTTTTCAGCTTTCTGAAGACCAGTGTCTTTTTACCAAACAGAAAAAATTCAAAGAAAAAGACGGAGCCATCACATCGGTATTTAACATCGATGTTCCCTTGGAAAAGGTTGAAATAGAACCGGAGTTAAAAAGCTATGACGCCTTTTTTAACTGCATGGGAAAGGAAAAATGCATCAGCAGAACCTGGCTTAAACCCGATGGTTCCGTAATGGAAGCTACACATACCGACAACGCAAGCCTGTTCATTAAAAATTCGGGTTTGGCAACGGAGATCTATGATCTGTTCAGTTACCTGAGAACGCTTTGTGATCGCTCCAATTACCCGGGGCCGTCGGGAGTAAAATGGGGAGATTCAATAGAGGTAGCTACACCCGTTTTGTCCGCACGTTATGAGTTTAAAACGGAACAAACTGCTCGCAACGGTGCCCTTTTCCACCAGATCTATAGAAAACCGTTTGCAGGCTATACCACCGACTCAATCACGGTTGGGTATGTCGATAATAAATTTTTTGAAATGGTCGTCATACCGGAATTGAAACCTAGGGAATCGATTGCGAAAAAATGGTACGATGTGGTCAATACGGTAATTGACAAGTATGGAAAGCCCAATAATATTCTTTTACCTCAATCGATAAAAAACCTTGAAGAAATCACTAATGAAAAATTTTTCAAAGATTTTAAGATTTTTGATTTGGAAATCCGCGAGAGACACTGGCAGCCTTCAGCTACCTGGAAATACAAAAACAGTGCGTCAATTAACGTGGAAGTACTTCCAACCCCTCTGGATTTTGAGATCCGCTGGCATTTTGTACATCATGATCTTAAAAAACTTGCTGAAGTAAGAATAGCTGAACATCCGGTGGACGACTTTTAAGATATTTTAGATTTCTGATTTTAGATTGATGATTTACGGGATGTGAATGCTTCGCATTCAACTTCATGTTTAGAAAATTTTACTCCGGCTTTTTGCTAATGGCTCATTGTAAGCAACTAAAAGCTATCTGTGTTTTTATATGGGATTTTAGATTTTAAAGTATATGTTTTCTGTGTGGAGAAAACTTTGCCTTCTGTTTAATCTCCAGTGATTTGGGATTTTCATTTTTTAATACTAACTTTGAGAGTCAATTATGGAACCAGTTGATTTAAACACAATTCCTTCTTCCATTCAGTGGCATGAAGGTATGTTGATCGGACCACATCATTTTCAGCAATCGTCTTTGAGACAGGAAGGATTGTTGCGCTACCATCTTAAAAACCTGGCGCCCTATTATTGGGGAATTCAGGAGTTTGAAATAGACAAAAGTCTGCTGGTTAGTGGGATATTTCAAGTGAGTAAACTCCAGGCTGTGTTACCGGATGGATTGGAAGTTCGTTTTGAATCCGGCAATGAAAACAAATTGGAAATCGACTTGACCGATTACAAAGATGAAATAGTAAAAAAAGACCTGACCGTTTTTCTGGCTGTACCTGTTCAAAAAGTAGATTACGCTGTCAACAGAGGTGAATTAAGTAGGTTTCGAAGTATCAAGGGCGACTTGATAAACGATTATAACACAGGTGATAATCCCGTGCTGATTCCGAGATTGATACCGGCTCTTGGATTACTGGTCGTGGATGAACTGTCTTCCAAGCATGTTGGATTTCCCTTGGCCCGAATTACTTATAAAGATGCCAATTTTTCACTTACCGACTACATTCCGCCCGGTGTGAGCCTTTCAGCCTTGCCTCAAATAGAGGAATTTGGCAAAAGTGTTGTTCAGCAATTAAGAGAAAAGGCCAATTTTCTTTCAGAGAAAATTCAATCCACATCAGCAGCCACAGGTATGGCAATGGTGCTGGAAACCAAGGATACCATCCGCAGTGTCGTATCTTCTCTGCCATATCTGGAGACAGTGCTTCGCTCCCCGGAGCTCCATCCGCTCAGCTTATACCAGGCGCTATCCCTTACAGTCGGGTATTTGGCATCCCTGGATCAGAGTTTTATTCCACCCATACTGGAACCTTATGACCATAATAACCTTCTTGGTATTTTCACCACAGTTCATGATTATATTATTCGTATTACCGAGCAGGGCATCCAAGAGAAGTATACTTGTTTCTCATTCAGCTATGACTCGGATGAATGCAGTTTTAAGATCACGCTGGAAGAAAACTGGCTAGGTCAGAATCTGATTATTGGAGTCCGTGGTCAACCAGGAATGAGTGTTTCCGAAGTGGAAGGCTGGCTGGATAAATGTGTCGTTGGTTCTGAATCCGTGCTGCCATCCATGCGCGAACGAAGAATCTCCGGGGTCAAAAGACATGCAATCGAAGGGAACGAAAACCTGATACCCTTGCGTGGCGTTCAACTATTCACTCTCGCTGTGGATTCGGAATTTATCCTTCCCAACGAAAAATTGTGCATTGTGAATCCTGCAAACCAGGTCGCCGGTACCATGCGAGCTGATGAGATCGTCTTGTATGTTGATAATGATGTTGTTAACGATAAGGATGAATCTCTTTCAGACTCCGATAGTGAGGAAGGCTAGCTTGTTCAAAGACATCTTTCATCTTAAAAATGTCTTTGTTTTGAAACACCTATTGATTTATCAGTCATTGAATGGATCCTAGTCCTGTCCAACACAGAATTGACTAGCCCAAGATCTGGGACAAGGCAAACAATGCTGTGTAAATTCCCAGGTAGACACGATAAAAGTTCCTTGTTTTTAGATAATTGCCATCATTAGGATAAAGGTTTCCAAACAATGCTTTTAACTCCTGAACGAAAACAGGTTTAATATTAATAACCCAACTATCGGTCTGATAAGCGATTTTGCGAAACCGGCTGCGATAAATACCCAATGGCAGCCCCCACACAATGAATAAAATCAGCCAGATATATTCTTTGACAAACTCAATCATTATTTTCACCTTCGCTTAGGAGTTTTGTTTTGGTAACCAGGGAAAGAATGCACTGGTATTTTTGATGTAATCTGCATAGTGCGGTTTGGATTGTTTCAATGTTCGCTCCAGCAAACCCACTCCGGATACCTTGACCAGCAAAAAGGTCATCAATATCGGACTGATTAGACTTATTATTGAGCCATTAATGATTCCTAACCATCCAAGAGCCCACCAAATCACTGAATTACCAAAATAATTTGGATGCCTGGTGTATCGCCAGAACCCAATATTCATAACTTTGCCTTTGTTTTCAGCTTTGCGCTTGAATCGAGACAATTGAAAGTCTCCCCCGGCTTCAAAAATAAATCCGATCAACCACAAAAGCGAAAGGGCAAAGTCTGCAACGCCCAGCTCTGACTGTTCGATGTTTGCATATACAGTCAGCAAGGGAATGGAAACGACTGACATAATTACACCCTGAAGCAAGAATACCTGAAAAAATGAAACCCACCAATACCTCTGCTCGCCAAAATCTTTTCTGAACTGCTGATACCGGTAGTCTTCCCCATGCCCCAGGTTTCGAAAAAAAAGGTATGTGGAGAGCCTCAATCCCCAAACAGAGACCAATACTGTTACCAGCAACGATCTGGCGTGAAGGTTGCCGGTCATGTAAATAGAGAAAAGCGCAATTAACACAAATCCAAATCCCCAAAAAGGATCTATTATACTGGCGTTCTTTAAGAAAACGCTTAGCACCCACAATGCGGTTAGAAAAACCATTACAAACAAAAAAGAGGTCAGCCATAGAGATAAAAAGTCCATGATAGATTCCTTTAGTTGTTCATTTTAGATAGATTTCGATATGAATATTTAATACTTTGATAAACAAACAGCAAATAATGAACCAAACAGCCTGACCCGCTTTCCAATCTCTATGGCCTTTTCCTTGCAGTTTTATGGTTTACAAATCTTTTACTATTTTTACCTATGAATTCCGGGTAGACTAGTAGATAGTTTCCAATATAGTGTTGCAATATAGGATTTTGGCTGTTAATCTCCTATAAAAAGGAGGTAAACATGCCATTTGAACTGAAAAAAGCAAAACTGCAATTGAGCCCTGATGTAAAGAAAGAGCTCGATCGCATTAGCCGTTCACGCACCGAAAAAGCGAGTCGAGTTGAACGTGCAAAAATTCTATTGCTCTATTATGAAGGCAACAGCATTAATAGTATTGCAAAAGCGTTGTCAACAAACAGACCCAAAGTGGACCGTTGTATCGAAAAAGCACTACAACTTGGAGCATTGACCTCTCTGGACGATTTGCCCAGGTCAGGAAAACCGCCAGCTATTACTGAGGAGGCTAAAGCATGGCTCATCAATCTGGCGTGCACCAAGCCTAAAGACCATGGCTACTCATACGAGTTTTGGACTCAAAGTTTATTGGCGAAACATGCCAGACTTCATTGTGTAAAACATGGTTATTATTCTCTTGCCAATATTCGGAAAGGAACCGTTTCCAAAATATTGAAAAAGAGCAGCATTCGGCCTCACAAAGTCTCCTATTATCTGGAACGCCGTGATCCAGAATTTGATCGTAAAATGGTTCAGGTGTTACATGTTTACAAACAGGTCGAATTGATCAAAGAGAACAAGGTGGAAGCTCCAGCAATCGCTTATTTATCATATGATGAAAAGCCTGGTATTCAGGCTATTGAAAACACTTCTCCCGATTTACCACCTGTTCCTGGAGAACATGCTACGTTTTCTAGAGATTCGGAATACATTCGTCATGGCACTCTCAGTCTCTTGGCCGGTATTGATCTTATAGATGGTCAAGTACATGCCATAGTTGCTGATAGGCACAGAAGTAAAGAATTTGTTACCTTTCTCAAAATGCTTGATGTTTTATATCCTGACGATGTCCTTATTCGCATAGTATTGGATAATCATAGTATCCATGTTTCCAAAGAAACCAGATCATTTTTATCGACCAAACCAAATCGATTCGATCTGATATTTACACCAACCCATGGGTCCTGGCTCAATATCATTGAAAGCCTGTTTGCAAAAATGGCAAAAACCTTTTTAAGAGGTCTTCGTGTCGAATCTAAGGATGACCTCAGAAAACGCATTATCACCTGGATCGGCGAAATAAATGCCTTCCCAGTTCAATTCAAGTGGAAGTATGGCCTTGATAAGTTATAAAGCCATGTTCAACTATTGATATATTATTTAAGAAACGTTCTACTAGGCGCGATTTAGAAAAAGCCATTTTTTGAGCAGGCAACCTGATAGCAAACGCTTATGAGTATTTTCAGACATTTAGTTGGCGTTTTTGCCCTCACTTATATCTCCATCAATTTAACACTGGGCCTGATTCCACTATTAATATTGGCCCTTTTAAAATTAGTGATTCCGCTGCAGTTTGTTAAAGACCGGATTTACCAATTGATGCTTGGCATTTATGCCTTTGCCGTTCACGTTGACAGTTTTTTATTGAAACACCTGCTTGGAATAACATTCGATATAGAGGGGTTGCAAAATCTTGACAAGCGATCCAATTACCTAGTCATCTCCAACCATCGATCCTGGGCTGACATATTGATTTTGCAAAGCCTGTTGATTGATGGAGCTCCGATCATTAAGTTCATTGTTAAGCAGGAGGTCATTTTCATCCCCCTGGTTGGTTTGATCTGCTGGGCTTATGAGTATCCTTTTGTCAAACGAAGCTCCTTGAAGGACGCCGGAAAAAGCGGCAAAAGGCTGAGGGACTTAAGCACCATAAACCAAAGCCTGGAAAACCTGGGTAACCAACCAACCACCATCATCAATTTTGTTGAAGGAACCCGGTTTAATTTATTGAAGTCGAAAAAGACAGAATCACCATTTCCACATCTACTAAAACCCAGGGCTGGGGGGTTAACCTATATCTTGAATACCTTTGGTCAGGATATCGATTATGTTTTAGATTTTACTATCGCTTACGATACTGAAGAACCGGTGTTCTGGAATCTTATGTCGGGGAAATGCAAAAGGATCAAAATAGAAATCAAGCAGATAGCTTTGAAGGATTTGATGCAGAAATTCGAAATTAATGACAATGTGATCGATTACACATCTGTCTCAAACTGGTTGAAACGCTTTTGGCAGGAAAAGAATGATAAATTAACAATCGCATACGACGATTTTAGACAGCAGCCGGCAAAGCACGCTTCTTGACACCGTTGATCATTCCCTTGAACACAAATAGATGCAGAGGAAAAGACAGATACCAATACGCCAAACCAAGCAACCCTTTAGGGTAAAATCTTGCCTTTTGATACAGTCGTACCAGCCTGGGACCGGCAGATTGCAGTTCAAAGGTTAATAAAGCCTCACCGGGCAACTTCATTTCTGCTGCCAAAACCATCCTCTTTTCCGGTTCTAAAGCCACCACTCTCCAAAAATCTATGGTATCACCTACTTTTAGACTATCAGGTCTGCGAAAGCTCTTCCTTAATCCAACCCCACCCACAATTTTATCCAATAATCCCCTTATGCTCCATAACCAGTTGGCATAATACCAGCCACTTTCACCACCAATACGAATAATTGAATGCCAGACCTCACCTGCGGACGCTTCCACCAGCACATTTTGATCATCTTTAAACTCAGTTCCACCAGACCAATGGGCATCTCCCCTGACAGACCATTCACCTTCCGGCAACAACCCTGCATCACTCCAGTGAGTCTCTACCTGAAAATGCTGTTGTCTTTGTAATGCCTTTGATATTGCCTCTTCGCAAGTGAGTAACGTTTGTGGTATCAGTTTGGTGATGTCATCGTTTTTACAAACTGCGGAGTTTTTTAATCCCTCTGCCAATGGTCTCGCTATATAAGCAGGTACCGGAGTAACCAGATGAATCCAATAGGAACTCAACCTGGGTGTTAGAACCGGGACCGGTAAAATCAGTCTTTTACGAAGACCGGCCACCCGCCCATAGGTATCCATCATCTGCTTGTAAGTAATGACTTCCGGACCGCCGATATCGAACACTCCGTCTTCTGTTTCAGTTACATCGAGGCATTCGATCAAATAGTGTAGTACGTTGCTTATTGCAATAGGCTGAGAGGGTGTTCGCAGCCAACGAGGTGTAATCATAACCGGCAAGTGCTCAACCAGGTAGCGGAGAATCTCAAAAGAAGCACCCCCTGAACCCAGGATAACGGCAGCTCTAAAGATAGTTGTCGAAACAGGAGCTTTCAAAAAAATCTGTGCTACCTCGTTGCGAGATCTCAAATGTTTGCTTAACTTACTTTCAATCTCACCCAAACCTCCAAGATAGATAATCCTTCCGACTTTTTTTTCAGCAGCGGCAGCAACCATGTTTTCTGCCGCCAGTCGATCGGATGATTCAAAATCTTTCTGCCCCAAAACCATGGAATGGACAAGGTAGTATACGATATCGCAACTGTCCGCCATGGCATCTACATCAGATCTGCTGAGCATGTCCCCTGCAACAAGTTCAATGTTCGTATTATCAGCCCAGGATTGCGATTTTAGCTTTTCGATTGTCCTGGCAACTGCTCGAATCCGATATCCCTTCTTTAGCAACCTGGGGATTAACCTGCCCCCGATATATCCGGTTGCGCCTGTTACCAATATTCGTTTTGTACTTTGTTGATATTCCATCAGAACCTGCTTTTACCAGTGTTTGTAAGATTTACCATTTCAGTCGGATATGGATGAAACAAATATTGATCCAGCAGAGCCGATTTCGAATCGATCTCCGGTGTACCGACACGCCTCCTGTTCAAGGCATTCAACATCAGTCGCACATCAATGCTTTCGATGCCTCATTTGTTGATTCTCCGAAGGTTATTGCCACGGTGTGTCGGCTACGGTATTGTGAAGGCGTCATGCCCACTTCATTTTTAAACGATCTTCCGAAATTAATCACATCCACAAATCCGCAGTGATGGGCAATCTCTTTTATCAACAGTTCCGTTGTGCTCAACAACGATTTTGCTTCCTGCAACCTCCGGTTTAATAATACTTGATGCGGACTGGAATTCAGGTGTTTCTTAAACAGCTTATGCAGATAGGATGAGCTGAGTTGGGCCGACAAAGCTATGTCATCTACACTGATATCCTGCTGATAATTATCCTCGATATACTGCATACTTCGTTTGACACCTGCCGGCAGGAAAGGATCATTCTGTTTTACCGTTGCCAGGTGTGCATTCCAGATCAGCCTTGAATAAACATAATGGCAAAACGCCTGGGTATCATAACCAGAAGCGTTATACTGGTTCAGCAAATCCAGGGCAAACAGTTCGGGATTTTCCCGCTCTTTCCAAAATGAGCAGCGTGGGATTTGTCGACCTATGTTTTCTTTTACATCAAAAGAAATCACCAATACCCTGTAGGGATTTTTCGGATCTGTTTTGTAGACTGTTTTTTCACCACCAAGATGCCAAAGAATTGCACCGGCGCCTATCTCTTTCAAGTCCCCATCAACTTCAAAATATGCCACACCACTGGTAAGGAATTCAATCTCCTCTCTGTCAGGCTTGATAGAACGAGGTATCACCTCGGTATCATGGGGGATTATGCAATGTCCTATGTAGTTAATCTTTTCAATATGGTCTGTGCGTATCATCCGTATTCCTTTTTTCACTAGCAAAAGATATTTTTTGCATATTGATTTTAGCAGTAAATCCAAAATAACTTAAAATAGAGGTAAACATCAATGCAAAAATACTTGCTAATAATGCTTCATGATAGTTTTTGCATACTGAAGAAGAGATTTTGCTTAATAGCGGAGGTAAAAATGGACTTGTTACTATGTGCAGTTATGAATGATTACAACAAAAATGAAGATTGGTACGAGCGATTTCGGTCTAAAGAACGGACCATCCTTTCGATCTTCAAAAAATTTGTAAAAATCGACAAAAGGAATAAACAGAAGGCTCAGTCTCCTGCCTTAAACAAAACCTTGTGTAAGAAGCCTATTTAAAAATAGAGGTAAAATATAAAAGATTTGTATACGAATTCGCTTGACCAACAATCTGTGAGAACCTAAAATTTTTGGATTAACCCCTAGTAATAACGGCGTTTTAGCCATTTTGACAAATGTAAAACAAAACGATAAGGCCTCATGACAAAAAAATATGGTTATTTCGATATCGAAGCTAAGGAATATGTAGTAACCCGACCTGACACCCCTTTACCCTGGATGAATTATCTTGGGGCCGATTCTTTTTATGGAATATGCTCCAATACCGGTGGAGGATATACCTTTTATAAAGATGCACGGATGCGGAGAATAACTCGTTATCGATATAACGATTCCCCTCTGGATAATATGGGTCGATACCTCTACGTTAAAGAGGGTGATGCCATTTGGAATCCAGGTTGGAAGCCGGTTAGAGCCGAACTGGATGCTTATGAATGTCGACATGGGTTGGGGTATACCCAAATTACCGGGGAAAAAAATGGTCTTGAGGTAAGGCAAAATTTCTTCATACCTCCAAATCAGACCTGTGAAATTTGGCAGATCAAGGTTAACAACAAATCCAAAGCGAAAAAGCAATTTAAACTATTTTCCTATCTCGAGTTCTGCTTTTATGAGGCACTCAATGATATGTCCAATTTTCAGAGGACATACAATATTGGTGAAGTAGAGGTTGATGGTTCCGTTATCTACCATAAAACCGAATACAGGGAGCGACGTAATCATTATACGGCCTTTGCCTGTTCTAGAAAAATAACCGGCTTTGATACCTCAAGAGAGGAGTTTATCGGAATTCATAATGGCCTGCATGATCCGGTCGTCCCTTTATCAGGACAATCGAAAAACAGCATGGCACTGGGCTGGAATCCCGTTGGTTCCCATCATCTTGAATTCAGTCTGGCCCCGGGTGAAGAAGAAACCTTTTCATTTGTTTTGGCTTATTTGGAATTATCTCAAGACCAAAAGTTCGAGACCAAAACCACCATTAACAAAGCACCTGCCCGGGAAATTATCAACCGGTACACCGATCAACGGGAAGTAGATAACGCTTTTACTGAAACCAAAGATAACTGGCAGAGGTTGCTTTCAAATTTTCAGGTGGATTGCCCTCATCGCAATATCAACCTGATGGTCAATACCTGGAATCAATACCAGTGCATGGCCACCTTTAATTTTTCCAGATCAGCCAGTTTTTTCGATACAGGTATCGGCAGAGGGATGGGATTCAGGGACTCCAACCAGGATTTACTTGGGTTTGTGCATATGATTCCGGGAAAAGCCCGGGAAAGAATTCTGGATCTAGCCGCTACACAGATGTCCGATGGTTCCTGTTATCACCAGTATCAGCCACTTACAAAAAAAGGTAATGAAGATGTGGGCAGCCATTTTAATGATGACCATCACTGGCTGCTGTTGGCTATCTGTTCCTACTTAAAAGAGACCGGCGATCGCAGCATATTGGAAGAAAAAGTAGGTTATGCCGATTTACCAAGCAGCGAACACACGCTATTCCACCATATTGACACCAGTGTCCGTTACACCTTGGAAAACAGGGGTCCTCATGGATTGCCGTTAATTGGCCATGCAGACTGGAATGATTGCTTGAACTTGAATTGTTTTTCCACCGATCCAAATGAAAGTTTTCAAACTGCCGGTGATATAGAGGGTTCCATTGCCGAATCCGTGATGATTGCCGGATTGTTCCTGTACACATTGAAAGAATTAGAAACCCTTTACCAGTGGCTTGGCGATAACGACAGACTACAAAAGGTCAATTCGGCTTATGATGACATGCTGCACGTAATTGAAACTCAGGCTTGGGACGGAAATTGGTACTTAAGGGCTTTCGATGCTGAAGGCAGACCGATTGGATCCAAGGATAATGAAGAGGGGCAGATGTTTATTGAAAGCCAGGCGTGGTGCTTGTTAGGTGGCGCAGGTAAAAACAACGGCCGGGTGGAAAAAGTCCTCAAACATCTGCATGAAAAATTGTATACCCCGGACGGTCTGGTGTTGCATCAACCGGCCTTTACCGAATACCATCCGGAATTAGGGGAAATCACCAGCTACCCCCCGGGACAAAAGGAAAATGCCGGGGTTTTTTGTCACAATAATACCTGGGTACAACTATTTCTTTGCGCCGAAGGCCAGGCAGAACTAGCCCTGGAGTACTACGATGCGATTTGTCCTTCCTCCAAGGAATTTGAAGCTGAACGCTACAAATGCGAGCCTTATGTGTATGCACAAGTTGTAGCTGGAAAAGATTCGGTTTTTCCGGGAGAAGCAAGAAACTCATGGCTGACAGGAACAGCCGCCTGGAGTTTTGTAGTAGCATCACAAGGGATTCTGGGAATCCAGCCAGGCTATGATTTTTTAGCCATCGACCCTTGCATTCCCAAAGACTGGAAACAATTTTCGGTCACGCGGAAATTTAGAGGTGCAGAATACCATATCGAGATTATCAACGAAGCTGGAGTAAATAAGGGTATTCAGACTATTGAGGTGGATGGTCAAAGACTCGATGATAACAAGATTCCAGTACTGGAGAAAGGTCGATCAGCCAAAATCAAAGTTGTTATGGGATAGGGATAGACCGCCTCGATCCACTCTGCAGAATAAGGAGAAGAAAACAACTGCAAAGTGGATCAAGTCGGGAGGGGCAATTGTTTAGGGGTTTAGGTAGAAGGTGTTTAGGTTTAACCCAATTAGACTGAAGGCTATATTCAAGTTGAGTCTTTACTATTGCGACTCAATCCGATTGATGGGCAACAAGTTGCCCATCCTACAATCGTGACCAATAGCCCCTACAGTCTTCAGCCTTATACCTCTCAGTTGCTTATACTTAGCCTTTAACCTTTCAGGTGCTCATGAAGTCTTCGGCCTTATACCTCTCAGTTGCTCATACTCAGCCTTTCACCGAACCGGTCATCAAACCCCTTACAAAGTATCGCTGCAGGGCAAAGAAAACCAATAACGGAACAACGATAGAAACAAAGGCGCTGGCAGTAAGGATTTCCCAGTTTGCTCCGTGTGAACCCAGCAATTCCCTAAGTTTAGATGTCAATACAATTTGATTGTCCGCTTTTCCCAGGAACACCAATGCCACGAGCAAATCGTTCCAAACCCATAAAAACTGGAAGATCGCAAAAGAGGCCAGGGCCGGAACTGATAGCGGCACGATTATTTTGGTAAAAATCTGAAAATGGGTAGCACCGTCAATCCTGGCTGATTCGATAATGTCCTTAGGCAAACTGCTCATGTAATTCCGCAATAAATAAATCGCCAGGGGCAATCCGAATCCCGTATGTGCCAACCAGATTCCCAGGTATGACTTTGCCGCCACATCAAAAAATTCCCCAATACTGTTATACAATCTCAAAAGCGGAATCAGCGACATCTGCAGAGGGACTACCAGCAATCCAACCACGACAATGAACAGCAGGTTTCGTCCGGGAAACCTCATCCAGGAAAACGCGTATGCGGCGAAAGCAGCAATCATGATGGGAATAATTGTCGCTGGAATGGTCACAGTCAGGGTGTTGATAAACGACTGACCTAATCCTTGTGAAGCCAGCACTTCCCGGTAGTTATCCAGGGTAAAACTGGGTGGTGATTCCATCACATAAAAATAACGTCTACCTCGCGTTCGTTTGGCTGGTGTTGGTGATTCCCAACGATAACGACCATCTTCAAACAGGGTAAACGTGGCACCGTTCTTATGTTGAATGGTTTCACCGATCTGATATTTACCGGGATCATTCGAACGATCGCCAAAAGCGATAATCCTGCTTTCGCTGCCCTCCTCAAGGAAGGAGCCCGTGATTACAAATTTGCCGTTTTCTTCGATCTGATCGTCAGAGCCACCGATTCTTCCAAATTTACTTTGTTCAGAGCTGCTGAATGATGACCACCATCCGGAAATGATCAATTGCTCTTTGTCCCGAAACGAGCTGATCAAAAGTCCAAGTGTAGGTGCTGTCCAGATCATTACCAACAGAAAGAGAAAGAGATGGGTCAAAGGTCTTCCAGTCAGGAATCGGGAAAGTGAACTTGTTTTAGTCATTACAAACCCTCTTGCTCTCTGAATCGTTTGATATTCCAAACCATGATGGGAATTACGGCAATCATAATAATTAAGGCAATCGTACTGCCTCTTCCAAAGTCCCCGCCTCCCCTGAACATCCAGTCGAACATCAGGTTGGCCAGCACCTCGGTTTCCCATTGTCCGTTTGTCATGGCCAGCACGATATCGAAGATTTTAAGTACGATAATCGTAATAGTGGTCCATACCACCAGGATAGTGGTTAATATTTGAGGAATAATGATTCTGAAAAATATCTGGATTTCGTTGGCGCCATCGATTCTGGCTGCCTCCAATGTTTCTTCAGGCACACCGCGCAGAGCAGCACTGAAGATCACCATGGCAAATCCTGTTTGAATCCAGATCAGGATCACCATCAGAAAAAAATTATTCCAAAAAGGTATTGTTATCCAGGCTTGGGGAGTTCCCCCCAAAGAAACGACAATGGCATTCAGCAGACCGATCTGTGTGGCTTCAGGTCCTCCATAATCATAAACAAACTTCCAGATCACACTGGCACCCACAAAGGAAATCGCCATGGGCATAAAAATCAGGGATTTGGCAATCGTTCCCCACCAGACCCGATCTGCCAGAGTAGCCACTATCAACCCCATGGCACAGCTCATTGATGGCACTACAATCAACCAGAGTACATTATTGCCTACGGACTGCAAAAATTCGGGATTGGTGAAAGCCCAGATATAGTTGCTTAAGCCAACAAACTCATCTCCTGATTTGTCCAGAAAACTCAGTTTTAGCGTCTCATATACAGGGTAAATCAGGTATATACTCAAAATGAGTAAAGCTGGTCCGGCAAACAACCAGGCCCGAATTTGGGATCTTCTGTGCTGCTTGCTGATTAGAATCCCGTCCGTACCGGGTTTATCAGCCATCAAAAGGTTGAGCAACCAATTGGTTCCGTAGAAATATAAAGTACAAAGTCCAACCCCAAAAACTACGGCCGTTGCAGCATTTAGCAATTGTTCTATCAAAAGAGTCTTCCTGGTTAGGGTTTACAATAATTTAATCAACTGATTTTTATTGTTGTCAAGAAAGACAAGTAATCGATTAACGCCTGTCTTTCCTGACAACAATCAGGCTAATGCTTATTTTATGGCATCCCAGCTGGCCTGGATTGAATCAGCGACTTTCTTTTCAGAAGTTCCGCTGACGTAATTCACCATACCTGTCCAGAAAGAACCAGCACCGATGGCACCCGGCATTAGATCAGAACCATCAAATCTAAAAGTAGTCGCGTTCAACAGGATTTCACCTTGTTTTCTCAAGGTATTGTTGCCATAGGCATCCAAATTCACGCCCTTCAGGGCTGAAAGGAACCCGGATTGGGACATCCAGATTTCATTAGCCAGACGAGTCTTCAGGAAATCCATGAAATGTCTGGTTGCCTTGCTGTCTTTGGTAATAGCCCACAGGGTTCCGGCACCAAGAACCGGTTTGCCCAGCTTTTTGGATGCATATGCCGGAAAATAGAAGAAATCAGCATCAACACCAAGTTGCGTTCCTTTAGGAAAAAAGGAAGGAATAAAGCTGGCTTGCCGGTGCATGTAACACTTGGGAGGAATGCTAAACATACCACGAGGACTGTCGCGAAAATCGGTGGAACCAACAGATGATGCGCCACCAGCTACCCATTTGTCATTTTTGGCAAACGAACCAAAAATCTTAATGGCATTAACTACCCTGGAATCATTAAATGGGATTTCATTGGCAACCCACTTGTCGTATACGTCGGGAGATTGGGTCCGCAGCATGATGTCTTCAACCCAGTCGGTCGCAGGCCAACCCGTAGCATCTCCGGAACCCAGGCCGATGCACCAGGGAGTTCCACCATCCTTAACAATTTGATCACTCAGTTTTATCAACTCTTCCATGGACTGGGGTACTTCATATCCCATCTCATCAAAATTGTCCGGGATATACCACACAAGACTTTTCAGATCCACTTTGTAAAAGAATCCGTAAAATTCTTTTTTGCCGTTCTTATTCTTATAAGTTCCCAAATCAACCCAGGACTGGCCGGCAGCATAATTATTCTTGACCCAGTTTTCAGTTTTTTTGCCGAGGGGAACCAAACCGCCTTTTGAAGCAATATCTGCAGCAAGACCTGGCTGTGGGAAAATGGCAATATTGGGAGGACTTCCTGCCTTCACATCAATCACTATTTGTTGTTCAAAACTGTCCGATCCCGCATAATCAACTTTGGCACCGGTAGCCGCTTCAAAGTAGACCAGAACACTTTCAATCAAATCCCGGTCAGGCCCTAACCAGGGTCCAATCATAGAAACAGTCTGTCCTTTTAAATTAAGCTTTTGGAACGCTTTCAGATCTTCCCAATGAAATCGTTTATCCTTTCCGATTGGGTATTTCATGGTCTTGGCGATAACGGGACCGGTCATCATGGAAATAGCCACAATCAAACCAGTTAACAGGAATAGGAATCGTTTCATTTTTTCTCCTCTTTTTAGTTTTAATATCAACCTGAAAGCAGGTGCCATGCACTTGCTGAACTGGCATCGCCTGATGCCGTCAAAATGATAAGCCCAGGGAAACATGGGGGCTCATCGTTAATAAATAGATTTTTTGCTGCTGCTGTCAAAAATATGCAAGTGTTCCAGATTCATAGCCAATTCGATTTTGTCTCCTACATTTACTTTTTTCCGACCATCGCATTGGGCAATGGCCTTAACCCCTTGTAAATCAACATGTAAAAATGTTGCTCCGCCAAGAGGTTCAATGACCTCAATCGAAGCTTCTTTTTTCCATTCATCCGGAAACTTACTATTGCCGTCTGTTGGCATAAAATCTTCAGTTCTTAATCCCATCAGAACTCGCTGACCATTGGCAATTCCGGCATCAGATTTCTCAGGGATGGGTATCGTCAAGCCGCTGCTAAACTTAAAACAAGGGGTTCCGTTGCTGCTGTCAATTTCCGTTTCAATCAGGTTCATGGGAGGATTGCCAATAAAACCTGCGACAAAAGTATTACGAGGATTTTGAAACAGCTCAATCGGTTCGCCCACTTGTTCAATATATCCATCTTTGAGCACAACAATGCGATCTCCCAGGGTCATGGCTTCCACCTGATCATGGGTTACATAAATAATTGTGGACTTGATCCGACTATGGAGTTGTTTAATTTCTATCCGCATCTGGGTTCTAAGCTTGGCATCCAGGTTGGAAAGGGGTTCATCAAAGAGGAAGATTGAGGAATTCCTGACGATGGCTCGCCCCATGGCAACACGTTGACGCTGTCCACCGGAAAGTTCCGATGGCTTTCTTTGGAGTAACCGGTCTATATCCAATATTCGTGCAGCTTCAGCCACTCTACTTTCGATTTCGGCTTTGGGTTTTTTCGCCAGTTTCAAACCGAAGGACATATTGTCATACACACTCATGTGAGGATACAAAGCATAGTTTTGGAACACCATGGAGAGATCCCTGTCTTTCGGAGCTACCTCATTCACAACCCTGCCGGCTATGGAGATTTCTCCTCCTGAAATTTCCTCCAGTCCGGCTATCATTCTCAAAATAGTCGATTTACCGCAACCGGACGGTCCTACAAAAACAATGAACTCACCATCTTTGATGTCAAGGTTGACCCCATGCACAACCTCGGTCTTTCCGTAACGTTTTACTACATTATTGAGTATTACTTCAGCCATAAAGATCCTTGAAGGAGTGGATATGTGATCAATTGGTTAGTTGAATCCGCTGATAAACAGTCGCTTGATTGTTAACGCAAACAAAAACAAATAGGTTTATAGTTGTTATTATATTATTACAGTTATTTATGGTGATTTTACCTAGACTTGCACCCGATCGGATCAAAATCACATGTGTTTGACAATCAGTTAACATGACAGATCATCTTATGCAAGAAAGAATTGTTAAAAGATAACAGAAGCAATTCATCGCCTGTAAACATTCATATATTCAGCATGCTAGTTCAACTGTCACAAAGCAATTGAACCGTTGTGTTCCATTGAATAATTTCAAATCGATTGAAAATCTTCAGGATGGAAACTTGATCAATTCTTTGAATCAAAATCTGTCAGACTCTCTCAGTCGCTTGATTGTTAACGTTAACTTTAATACCGCCTTTATCTCACCGTTTTTCCTTGAATAAATTTTAAATCTAATGTTATAAAAACTCAGTTTTCCCTACAAAATCTAATGATCCTGCTGTTTTCCTGAAAGGTGTAACTCGTTAACGATAACAGAGCATTTGCATTAGAGCGTATTTCATTAATTTTCTTTAGCAAACTTAACCCATGACAATTCTTTCTGACATCCCTTCCGATTGGTGGAAAAGTGCCGTTTTGTACCAGATTTATCCCCGTAGTTTTTATGATGCAAACAATGATGGCATTGGTGATTTAAAGGGCATCACCTCCAAACTGGATTATCTTAATGATGGCAAGGGAAATGGACTGGGAGTGGATGGAATCTGGCTTTCTCCCTTTTACAAATCTCCCATGAAAGATTTTGGCTATGATGTCAGTGACTATTTGGATGTGGACCCTATTTTTGGAACGCTGGATGATTTTGACGAACTTATTGCACACGCCCATTCCCGCGGCATCAAGATCCTGGTTGACCTGGTCTTGAATCACTCCTCAGACTTGCATCCCTGGTTTCTGGAATCAAAAACCAGCCGGGACAATCCCAAGGCAGACTGGTACCTCTGGGTAGATAAACCAGGGCATGGCGGATTACCCAATAATTGGTTAAGTGTTTTTGGAGGGTCAGCCTGGGAGTATTGCGAAGAGCGTGATCAATATTACTACCATAGTTTTTTAAAGGAACAACCGGATTTCAACTGGTACAATCCGGAAGTCCAGGCTGCCATGGAAGAGATAATCACTTTCTGGTGCCGGAAAGGAGTGGATGGTTTTCGCCTGGATACAGCCAACTTTTATGCACACGATCAACAGCTTCGAGATAACCCCGAATATCCGAGTGACCACCAAGCCCTGGAAGAAAGAGACGGTGTTGAATACGATTCCTTCAACAATTGCTATTCCAAAGATCGACCGGAGAACTTTGATTGCCTGAAGCTGATCCGCCGGTCAATAGAAAAATGTAGTCCTCATATTACAACTATTGGCGAAATCGGAGGCATACAAGACCTGGATGAATTGCTGAAACTCGCCAGTTCCTATGTGCATGGCTCGGAGCACCTGCACATGGCTTACACGTTTTCCCTTTTGGGGAGCAAAACAAACAGCATGGACATTGCCACCATCCTTGGAAAAACTGAAAAAGAGATCGGCGATGGGTGGCCATGCTGGTCTTTTGGAAACCATGATTGCGTGAGGGTGCGTACCCGATCTGAGAATTCCTTGGGAAAGGTTGAATTCTACCAAAATTTAATGTTGCTTTTACTGTGTTTTCGAGGCACTCCGATCATATACTACGGGGATGAGCTTGGAGTTGAGGAATACAAGGTAAAAAAGGAAGACCTTCAGGATCCATTTGGAATTGCTTATTGGCCTGATTATCCCGGAAGAGATGGCTGCCGCACACCCTTTCCCTGGGAATTGAAACATCCCAGTCAGGGCTTCAACTCCGGACGAACAAGCTGGCTTCCCACAACCAGTCCCGTTGCTTTGATGAAAGACGGAGTCCTTGAAAATCCCATGTTTGAGCTTACCAGGGAAATGATTACATTCAGAAAATCACAACCAGCTTTACAAACCGGAAGTTACAATCAAGTTGCCGCCAATCCTTCGGTTTTTGCTTTCCAAAGAACCTTGGATAATGAGAGAGTGTTCATCGCCTGCAATTTCAGTGGTTCCCAGCAAGAGCTTTTTGTAGGCGACGATTGGCAGGAAAAGACTCTTAACCATTTTACTCGAAACGGAAAACTGGATGGACTATCCCTCGATCTGCCTCCATACGGTTTTTCGCTACTAGTCTCCAAACAACATCTATGAAAAATCGCCCAAAACGAATTACTATTGCCGACATTGCCCGCGAAGCAGGAGTTTCCGCCATGACTGTTTCCCGTGTAATCAATCACAGTAGGGATGTCTCTGATAAAACCAGGCAGAAGGTTGAAGGGATCATTGAGCAGTTCGATTTTCATCCCAGCAGTATTGCCAGGAGAATGACAGGCAAAGTAAACAAGGCCCTGTGTATTCTTTCGGAAAAAGACGGCCTCAAAAAATCGATCCATTCCATCACCTTCGATTCCGAAATGTTAAGACTGTTGGTTGTCGAAGGCAGTCGACACGGCTATCGTATCGTTATCAGTGCCACTGAATATGCCAATGGTAAAAAACAGGATTTCGAAAAGCTGGCATCCGAAGGGTCGGTTTTTGGGTTTATTTTACTGGATTTGATTGACCATGATCCACGCCTGGATGTCTTAAAAGAGCTGGGAGTTCCTGTTGTTCTGCTGGGACGAACCTTTACTCCCTTTGACAATTTTTATGCTGTAGGTACTAACGACGAATTGGGGGGATATTCGGCTACCGAATACTTAATCAGGCAAGGCAGAAAAAAAATCGCTTTTCTGTGTTTCCAGACTTTTTCCAAGCCTGCCATTGATCGTCTGAATGGGTATAAATCAGCACTGGGAAAACATCATCTTCCCGTTGACGACTCGCTTATCTGCTTTTATTTTCGCATGACTGAGGAAATATCGGGCTATGAGGGCATGAAACAAGTTTTAAACACCAATGTCCCGGATGCAGTGTTTTGCACCAGTGATTTAAGAGCAATTGGAGCCATTAGAGCTATCCGGGAAGCCGGTTTTAAAGTGCCTGAAGATATTGCTGTAATCGGATTTGACGGTCATCCCATGGCTGAGCTTTACAATATTCCCATTACCACCATCCAGCAGCCCTTCCTACAAATGGCCGAACACACGGTTGATATCTTTAACCGGTTGGAACGTCAGGAATCCATTACCTCAAAAATAGTCAGTCTGAATGGAGAGCTAATTCAACGGAACAGTGCCTAGAATCTCCACATTCATCGTGGGCTGTATCTGCCTGTCGCAACCGGAAGGTATGATAACGGCTTTGCAGCAACGCAGATCACTTATCCGCCCGTAAACGAATGCACTTTTGCTGCTAACTGCCCCTTTCAACCCGCACACAAAGCCCAAAATTGCTGTCATTGACCCTGCCCTAATAACTTTTTATAATTCCCAACACAAGTTATTACTGGCATAATCCAGTTCCCTTATCAATCTGACTTAAATCAAACCATTACAAAAAGATGATCATCTCCAATAAATACTATCACTGCATTTTAACCGGGCTGTTTGCAATCTTGTTTTTATTCATCACGCAGGCTTCCCCTTGCATGGCTCAAGACGATCCAGGGCTGGATGACCTGTTGGATGCCGAGTTATCCGTTTCCAATACTAGGAAGTTCAACGTAAAAAAAGAGGCTCTTGATACTGCGGCCTATCTGAAACTGGTGCAAAACCGACTTGATCAGGTTGAATGGAACAAGAGAAAAAACATATTCAGTCTAAACCTGGGTAAAATCTACGGAGATACGGACACAAAACTTACCGGAAGTGAGTTCTCATCAGGTTCTACGGAAACACTCAAATACCTGCTTATCAATTCCTATTCATTTGCAGAAAAGCAAAAACTGGATACTCTTTATTGGAGTCGTTGTTCCTCCAAGGTGAATCGAGTGCTGAGAACGATTTCCGGTTATTTCTTCAACAAGGAAACAGCTTATCATCACAAGCGTTCAAAAGATTTGAAAGCTTATGAAAAATATATGAAGTATCACCCTGAAGCGAAGGAGAGAAAGTCCGTTAATAGAGACCTGGAAGCAATGAAATCTGGCTGTCGCGCAGAAATGATCAAACCGGTATTATTGTTCATCAGGGACGTTAATAAATTCAGTAAAGACGCTTTTCAATCCAGACAAAAAAGGCAGGAGCCGGTTTTTGTTAAGTTGGATAAAAAGAGACAACAATGGATTGATGAGTGGTCACGGCGAGACCGAACAATCAGGGCATCTGTTACTACTCTTTTCCAGGACTTACAGCAAACTTATCCAATGCAATTCATGCCCTGGAAACCAACACAGATCACGGAAACAGTTTCCGATACTGTAAAGGAAACCAAAGCTTCACCGTCAAACAAGGAAAAATGCTATTTGCTGGTCTCTGAATCCGGAAACTATAGTATTCGTTCAATCAGTGAATTTGCCATTCCCCTGATATCCCAATCCATTGCCTTGGTACATCCGGTACCGCTTTATGGCATCAAAACCGATGACTGCGTCTATCGCGTGTCTATCCTGGAAAGCAGACAAAAAATCACAGCCACCATTGGATCGGAAACCTTCAACGCTACCGGAGAAACCAGGGAAGCAGGGCTTGAAGGAGTTAAGGCAGCCCTGGTCAATGCAGTGGTTTCAGCCAACCCTTCTGCAACGAAGTCAATTTGTGATAACTTCCGGGACATAGCAGGATCCGTTTGTGATGATTCGAAAAGCAGTGTTGCCGGACAAACTGTTTTCAAAGAGTCTCCCTTGATATCTATCTTAAAGTCTATTCAGGTCTATCCCAGGGTTACTCGCTTTGAGCAAATCAATACCAATGGGAATTACAAACTGATCACTCGTGGTAAAAGAACACAAGCGACTTTTTTTGAGGCGAACAAAGCCTACTTTTTCCCGGATGAATCCAAGGTCATTTTTTATCACCAGAACAGGCATCTGATTTCATTCCCGGAAAAGAAAGGTCTGGCGCAGTCCGTACATTTCATCATGGGTTATAAAACCAATCCGGCACTTGAACACGCCGGATTCACTGAGAAAGGTGGTCCTGAACAGTATTCAAAGCTTTTTGTTGAGTATGGTTTGGTTGGTTTCAAGCTGGAACAAATGCTTAGTGAACAACACTACGCCAATTATCAGATGTATGTGAGCCTGACTGCGCAAACACCATCCCAGCCTTCCCTGAGGGTTGTGGTGAAGTTCAAAAAAAGGTGGAACAAATTGGAATCCACCATGAAACATGTGGCAAAAAAGGATGAGTTTTACTTCAGGGAAAGTAAATTGGTGCCGGAAGAAGTGATCTTTTACTAATTTTTTTTCTAACAAAAAAACCAGTTGTTGGGATCTGCCGATTAATTGCCACCCAGCAACTGTTTCAACTGATCCAGCTTCTGCTGCTCATCGTCATCAACATAAGGTTCATCGGAGTATTCCGAGAGATCGTGTTTGCCTATGGTAAAGCTTTTGCCTTCGGCGTTACCATATTGTTCCACTTCATCACTATCTGAAAGCCGGGTAACTTGCAGATCTTTCAACACATATGGACCCGAATCGTTTTTGAGCTTGAGCACACTGGAATGCACTTTTAGAGTGATTATCCCCGAGTTTCCTTTTATACCATTGACACCGGATACCTGGCTGACCGGGTCTTGGTTGGTAGCCGAGAACAAATTACCAACGATTCTGTAATCTCCCGGTTTTTTGGTTTCAATATTAATAGGGATAAGCAAATGTGCTCCTTCCACTTTTTCGGAACCTTTACCCACAATGCGGGCAACGCTGTACCTGTATTCAAAATTTACCGAAACCTTGGATTCGTTTTCACTATCCAGGGAGACTTCCACAAAAAGGGTCAGTACGGGAGACTTCAGGTCTTTGGGATCTTTGCTCAGATGATGCTCAAGATAAAAGGTCTGGCTCTTCCCTGTATTTTTATCTTCCAAGGCAGGAATAGTAACATCCGCAATTTGCTCGCCACCATCAAAAATCTTACCGGTCACCCAGTTAATTTTCGGCAGGGTATTGTCACCGTTTGAGAATGTTCTCACCGTTATAAGCAGGGGCTCGTCTTCAAAATAGCGATATTTTGACAAGCGAATCTCATGGGAAAAATCCGAGGAAGCATCATAGTTAAAAGGCGTTTTCAGCGCGTTAAAAAAATTAGGATTTAGCAAGGAATGATCTTTACTGCTTAAGGGAACAGAGTACGGAGGGTATTTCAACTCGTCGCTGTATTTCTGTAAAATCGTTTTTTGTGCCAGATAAACCTCTTCTTCAGTGGCAAAATGTTCTTGAATCACCTCTTCTTCTTCATAATCCGGAGGTTCAATAGGTTCGGGTTTTTCGGGAATGTCTTCCCAGGGATACTTGTCAAGAATGGTTTGAGGGTCTGTAATGATCTCCTGGATGTCAACTGCTCCCTGTTCCCGGGCCATGGAGATTTGTGGATCGTCTTTAATCTCCAAAATGAGATTTAAGATAACAATAGCAACAAAAAGAAGGCTGGTAACAACACCTCCGATAATCAGTGCTTTTTTGTTTTTTCTCATCTGTGTCCGGGTCAAAATAAAAAACCCCGCAAATACCTGCGGGGTTTCGGCATGAGCTTCCGACACCTAAGTCGGAATCTTCTGTAAACGAACGATATCCTAGAAGTTGAATCCTTTCAGTACCACTTGGGATAACGGTTCGTCAGCAGAATTGTCAATAATTTTACGCACCACAACTTTTCTCAATACCAGCACATTTTTGGTACCGTTGGCATATCTCTCCCAGCGCCAGATGTAGCGAGACTGCCACCATCTTCTATTCGGTCTGCGTTTTTTCACGAGTCGCCAGCTATACCTGGTCCTCTTTTCCCATTTGAAGCGCCATCGTTTGGTTGCGTCGATTTTGTGATTGGCAATACCATGTCCTGAAACCAGCGATTCCACTCGTTTATGTCCCCACCAAAGTGCGTTTCTATGATTTTTGGCCAACTGGCTTCCGTGGCCTTCTCTCGTCATGATATAGGGATAGTGATACTTGTGGGGAGTGGGAGCCTTTTGTCTTTTCAGCTCGCCCCTTGCATTCATGGAGGAGGAACAGCTGTCGTACCTGCCTACTTTATTCCCTCCACAGGCGGAATGCATAGCCACAACACCATCATCCACACCCTTTAAAAAAGGCTTGAGAATAGGCAAATCTACCATTCCGTCTCCGGAAATCATAAAGGAAGGAATTCTGGTGTTGTCCGCTCCATTGATCCTTCTGGCATTTTCAAGCCGCAAATCCATGATCACACCCAGAGTTTCCCGGGGATTGTCACAACTGGCAAAGGAGTGAAACGGATGCTTGACGTCCCAGCCATTGGCCGTTTTGGTCAGTAACCAGGCAACCAGCCTGTTTAGCAGCTGAGCGTGAGCGATCAACGGTAAAGGAATAATCTTCTTACATTCCGTCATCATTTGATCAGAGGACATATTGGCACTTGTCGTTCCTCCACCGGCTGAAGCCACCTGAATTGTTGCCACGGTTTTTTGCCATACTTTGTAATAACTCTTCAATCTGACATCGCTGGAATATCTATAGGCATAAGCTTTGGAAAGCATGGTGTCGACCACCAAACCACCTGTGGAATGGGTAATCAACACACATCCGTCATCACAATGCCCAGTCTCGATGATTCTCAGGTAGCGTTCCGCAATTTTCTCCCAACCCGGACGGTCACTATAGGGATTGTGTGGATTTTTCAAGGTAAGCACTTCCTTGGAATCCCAGGGAAGATGCATATATTTGGCCCCGTATCGACTAAGCAGATCCTCCCAGTTGCCCGATTTTTTATTTCCCTTTTTGTCCACCACTCCCCAGGCAGATTCCGAGGAGTTGGTAAGCAGATCCGACTCTGCCCCAAGATCCGAATTCAGACCGGTAAAATCATAATTATAGGTCTGCGAACTATACCCATGCACAAGAACAACATTCACAGCCAAAACACTCTGGTGCATTGCCAATACCAAAAGCATGCATCCCAAGGCTAATGCCTGAAACATAGTTTTCATTTGCCCCCTCCTTCTGTGTTGAACTAATTCAACGATAATCAAACACTTTATTTTGGAAATTTGTTTCGATTAGAGTAATTAGTTATCAATCAGACTCAAGGGTTTTTTTCTTCAAAATAGGTCAAAATTCAATTTCCCTTCTATTTCAGATGATTAAATTCTTGGGAATTGAAATTTGTGCACTATTTTATCGTATTTTTGGGATTTTCGATCGATTGCAACATCCGTCTTTTTCGGTGTGGAGAAAAGTAACCGGAAAGAAAAATTTCTCCCTAACTCCGGCTATTGTTTAGGGGCCAGTCTTGTCTAACAGACCCTTTTCTGTTACGGTCGTGCCACATTTTTAAAGGGATATCGACGTTAATTCAAATGGATTTGAAATGATGCGAAAAGAACTGGGGGGAATCCTTTGTCGCAATCTGACATGGACAGTCTTAATGCTCTTTATTTCGGGTTTGCTGCTGCAAAGCTGCTCATCCCAACGGCAGAAAGCTCAAAAGGATGCCACACCCATAGCAATCGACGGTTTTTTGGATCTCACCTCCTGGAATTTTAATGAGGGTGAGGTATATTTGAACGGAGACTGGGAGTTTTATCCGAATCAATTGCTCTACCCTGGGGATTTCACGAATCCTGAAACGATTACAAACAGAACCCTCCTGACTGTTCCCTCTACCTGGGAAAAATATAAAGCTGATGGACATGGCGCACCTTTGAAAGGATTTGCCACCTACCGTTTGCTTTTCAATACAGTCGAACAATCACAACTATTTATATTTCGCTTGGGCGAGATTCACTCTGCCTATTCGATGTTTGTGAATGGAAAACTGTTGGCTTCCCTGGGAAAAGTGGGCGAATCAAAGGATGCATACGCAACACAAATGCATCCCCAGGTGTCCGGTTTGTTTAAACCGGATCTAAAAAATGAAATCGTCCTTCAACTATCCAATTTTGAAATGCCTTTTGGTGGACTTGCTTCCAGGGTAGAAATGGGCATTGCCAAAAGAATTCTGCATAAAAGGGAAAAGAGTATAATTGTTGAAGCCTTGTTGTTTGGGGCGATACTGATCATGGGAATTTATCACCTGGGTCACTACCTCTTAAAACGAAACGATTATTCATCTTTGTATTTCGCCATCTTTTGCCTGATCCTGGCCGTAAGAACGCTGGCTGAAGGGGAAAAAATCCTGATACATCATTTTCCCATTATAAGTTTCGAGGTTTTGTTAAAGATCGACTACCTCACTTTCTACCTTGGTTTGCCTTTCTTCTCTCGTTTCGTCTGGTCTGTTTTTCATATCGATTTTTCAAAAAAAGTGCTTTGGATGATTGAATTAGTAAGTCTGGTATTTGCAGTTACTGTCCTTGCGCTTCCCTCCGGACTTTTTGCCGGCTCACTTCCTTACTATCAGCTATTCACCGTATTTGTCGGCTTCTACCTTTTATTCGCCATTATCAAAGCCACCTTTAATAAAAGAGAAGGGGCTTTGCTTTATTTGCTGGGAACCTTTTTTCTGTTTCTTACGGTACTAAATGACATCCTGGTTCAAAACTATACCATGCAGGGAGTCGACCTGGTTCCCACAGGCATGTTTTTCTTCATCGTATTCCAAACCTTGTTTCTTTCCGGAAGATTCTCCAGGGCGTTTATAAAAATCGAAAAACTTTCCGAGGATATCGGTCGCAAAAATCAAGAATTGTTGGAAATGGACCGACTCAAGGACGAATTTATGGAAAACACCTCGCTGGAGCTAAAGGGACCTATTGATGGTATCATTCGACTTGTGGATTCCATGCTGACAGGAGCTTCCGGTATTCTTCCCCGCAAGCAAAAAGAAAACCTCTCTATGATTTCCACCAGCGGAAAACGTCTGGCTTCGCTGATCAACGATCTGCTGGACGTCTGTCTTTTAAAGTATGATAAACTCAAACTTAATCAAAGGGGTACGGATATCAGATCCATTGCAGAAATCGTACTTGAGCCTTATCTTTCGCCGGAAAGAAAGAAAAAGCAGCTGACTCTGTCTAACAAGATTCAGCCGGGCCTGCCGTTTATCTATGCCGATGAAGAAAGAACCTATCAAATCCTGCACAACCTGATCAATTCGATATACAAATACAGTGAGCGGGGAGAAATCACTATTTCCGCAGAATGGAAGAGAGAGATCATCCGAATTTCAATTAACGGATCGGAAACTGTCTTTCCCGAAAACCTGCGCGCCAGTGCAACCGGTTATTTTGATTTGGATAACGCCAATCAATCTCCCGAAAATAAGCGCAGCAGTTTAGGACTAATGATTACCAAAAAGCTGGTAGAGCTGCATTCCGGAGAGTTATTTATGGATATCAATTCAGAGCCGGGAGTGCGTTTTGATTTCACGTTGCCTGTGGTTCATCAGCCGGATGAGGAAGAACTCCCAAAACGGAATACCGACATTACCTTGATAAAAAAATATACACTTGATGACAACCAGGACTTCAATCATATGAATTCTTCAAGTGGCAGCACGATCGATGAAAAAAGACAGGATCAGGCCCGCATACTTTTGATTGATCGTGATCCCGTCAACACCCGAACCATCCAGAATTATCTCGGAACCGATTATGACATCTCCTCAAATGCTGATGTAGATGATGCCTTTCGGCAACTCCAAGAAAACCAACCTTTTGACCTGGTGTTGTTGGATCTGACCATGCCCAGGAAAAACGGGTATGAAATTTGTCGGGAGCTGAGAAAAGAATATGACATGAACCAGCTACCCATTATTGTTCAAACACTAAAATCAAATGTGGACGACGTCAACAAGGCGCTGGATTATGGAGCCAATGATTATATTATCAAGCCCTTCAGCCAGATTGAACTGAATGCCAGAATTAAAACCCACTTAAGAAATCGGGAAGTGGTTCATCTTAAGGAAAAAGTGAACACGTTACTGGGTTCACAACAAGATGAATTCAGGGAAACCCTGGTTAATTTGCTTTCTAATTCACTGGATTACTGGACGCGTACCACGCAAAAAACCAAGTTTGATCTGGCCCAGGAAAGCGGACTATGGAAACTCTATCTGGACAAGTCAACCTTTAAAACCCGCACCATGGACAAGTACCTGAACATAAACACCTTGCCCAAAAAACCACGCTCTGAAAATGTGATAAAAACCGCAGAATTTGTGCTGACAAATTGTCCAACTGCCGAACCATGGAAAAAAGAGCTGGAGGATTTGTTAGCCAGGTTGAAGCAGCTGATGCTGAAGAAACTGAAGAATTAATCGGACATTCAAAACCTTGCAATTGGAGACGGAAAGGCTGCTCCTCAGCCCCCTGGCTATGTCCGATAAAAAAGGTCTATTTTTGATCTATTCTGATGAGGGAGTCATGAAATTCTGGAGTTCCATAACATCCCTTCAGGGGAGCGCTCTTCTTAAACACCGAGAGCTCTTGTTTCGCTGTCAACAAGCTCGAAATGGAACTCCTCCAGCATCTGTTCGGTGATTTCCAGTTTTTCCTTAACAAACTGCTCGATATTCCTGACAAGCGACATAGCATCAATTCCATAACGCTTCATCAGATAGAGTTTGGACCCGCCATGCATGTACTCGTCCCGGATACCCACCTTATAAAGCTTTTTACCGAGTCCGAGTTCGGCCATCTTATCGGCCACAATCGATCCCAAACCACCCAACACATTATGGTTTTCCATGGTCACCACACCGTATTTGGATTCGGCAATGGCTTCCATCATTTTCTCATCGTTAATCGGCTTCATGCAGGTAACATGCAGGTGCCGGACCGACATCCCTTTTTCCTTTAATACCCCGACCGCCCTCATTGCTTCCTCGGTACAAACACCCGAAGATAGGAGCACAATATCCTTGCCCTTGCTGAGAATACGGGATTCACCCAGTTTCATCGGCGTATCGAATAACCTGGGAATCTCACCTCTCAGAATCCGGGCGTAAACGGGTCCGTCAATCTCTTCCGTGACGCTGAACAGGGATTCCACATCCGTTGCGTCGCCACATTCCAAAATCGTCATATTCGGCACGGTTCTCATTACACCAATATCGTCGATCGCCTGATGGGTAGCACCCGCGGGGGAGGTTACACCGGGTACCGATCCGATGAGCCGGACCTTGGCATTGGGATGAGCGATGGACATGTTGATCTGATCCAACGACCGTCTGTAGATAAAGACGGCAAATGTATGAACAAAAGGAATGTATCCTTCACTGGCCATCCCTCCCGCGAAGCTGTGCATGTTCTGTTCGGCGATCCCCATCGAATAGAATCTGTCCGGATAGGTCGCCTGGAACTGGCGAAGTTCGCATCCTCCGGTCAGATCTGCAGACAGTGCGATCACCTCTGGTTTGTCCTTTGCCCATTTAACAAAACTTCGATCATACACTTTGATTTCTCTTTGCATGGTGTTCTCCTGAATGATTGTTACAATTGAGCAAGGCATGCTTCGTATTTAGGGATATCGGTATCGCTCATCCCGATAAAATGAACGCGTGGTGCTTTTTCCCGGATCACGTCCATTCCCTGGTAAGGACTGGTCTGTGCCATGATCACCATCGGTTGGCCGTTCGGTTTCTGGTTGGCAACAGCAGTCATGACGTCACAATCGTGCCCGTCAACAACATAAACCCTGGCGCCAAACGCCTCAAACCGTTTTTCCAGTGCCGGCATATCCATGACATCGCTGATTTTGCCATCGCACTGCTGTCCGTTTTGATCCACAATAACGATCATGTTATCCAGGTTATAAAAGCACATAGCCTGCACTGCTTCCCAGGTTTGTCCCAACTGCAGTTCACCATCACCCAGAAAAACCACATTTCTGCCGGTTTCCCCTCTCAACTTCCTGGCCAACGCAATCCCGGCCGCCTGGCTGATGCACTGCCCCAGGGAACCCCCGTTGATGTCCATTCCCGGGGAGTGGGATTCGCCAATATGTTCGACCACTTCACCGTCTTTGCCGAAAAGCTGAAATCCTTCAGGTTTCATTCTGCCCACTTCAACCAGGGTAGCGTAAAGCACTACGGAATACTGGGATGGGGAAAGATAAAACCGGTCGTATTCAGACCCTCGAATGCCATTAAAATTATCACCTGTAAAGCTGTTTTTGTTGGTGGCACCGGGGGCTCCAGCAAACTTCTCCGGCATCAGGGGTTCATCAAGTTCGGTGATATTCATGATCCTGGTATACAGGGTTGCCATGATTTCCGCCGATGAACACGCCTGGCTGAGGTTGCCGCCCCTATTGGCAATAGCAAGTTCAAGCACCCGCTTCCTGATGCGATTGGCAACCTCGTACGGATTAATATCCTCTTTTGAAATACTCATGATTGATCTCCAGCTAGTCGTTGTCTTATTCGTCGTAAGCGAAGTCATTTTTTTCGGGAATACAGCGCAAGCTGCCGCCGCCATCTACATAAATCGTCTGTCCGACGATTCCGGATGATTCATCGGACGCCAGATAGCACACCGTATCGGCTATCTCACTTGGTTCCATGAACCGGTTAACCGGAACCATCGGCAGAATATCCTTCTCCTCAATAACGCCCAATCTCAAGCCATCCTTTACCATCTCGGTGGCCGACCATCCCGGTGCCACAGCATTTACGCGAACCCCGTATCGAGCCCAGTCGTTGCCCAGTGCGCCTGCCAGTGCATTAACCGCCGCCTTTGTGATATTATACGGAGACCTTCGAGATGTGTATCGCATGGCTGTTCCGGACGATATACAGACAATGGATCCTTTTCCCTTTTCAAGCATGATTTTTCCGGCAGCTTGACAAGCAAAAAACTGGGCTTTGAGATTAACATCGTTGATGGCATCCCAATCCTCCTCAGAAAAAGTGACTGTCGCATTTCTAATCTGGATTCCGGCGCAGTTGACCAGAATATCCACCGTACCGTAGGTTTCAACGGCAAAGTCCACCAGTTTGTTGATTTCCGATACCTGCCTCAGGTTTACTTTGTATGCGACTCCGGTATAACCCGCGTTGTTAATTTCCGCGCAGGTTTCTTCAGCAGCATCTTCCAGGATATCGGCAATCACAACCTTGACTCCTTCGGACGCCAACCTGTTTACAATCGCTTTGCCAATGCCTCTGGCACCTCCGGTTACGATTGCAACGCTGTCTTTCAGTCCTTTCATTTTTTTACTCCGTTTCTATGGTCAACGCGCAAAACATCAAGTCTTCTCAATCAAGCCAAAACCAATTGTTCGTCAATCATGGGGCGCAATCGGTCAGAACGTGGATGGATTCGAATCAGCCGGAATTTGCGAGAAGGTAGCAGAGGGCAATCTACCCGGGGTACCAGGTAGGGCCAAGTGCCCACGTGTGGCACAGAAGTACCGGGATGGTGGCTGATACCCATCGACTCCTGATCTTATTCTAAAACTTCACTGCGATGCCACAGGCGTTCAACCATTAAATCCTTGGCGACAGCGAAGTATCTTTTAAAATGATCGCTGTTCTGGTGAATCTTAAACGCTTCCAGGCTGTCATACTCTTCATAAAAGTGATAGGTATCCTCTTCTTCCAGGTTCTTCATCACAATAAAATTTCGACATCCTTCTTCGTTGGCCAGTGATAACCGTTGATTTTCCTTGATCAGCGGAATGAAAGTCTCCGCTGAACCCGGTTTTAGTTTCAGTTTAACAACCAATGCAAATCGAGGCATGGTTCCTCCTTTAACTTTGTTAGTAGGTGTAATTTATGTTTTTAATCCGTTCGTTACCTGTGATTCAAAATTCCGTTCTTATTCCTTCAAGTAAAGATGCGGTGAGACACCGGATGTAAAGCATCGTGGTGTGCAAAGCACCCTTGGATTCTTACCTAAACGTTTTTCAGCTAAGCACATGGCCTCCTTGAACGTTGAAACCGGAATAAAGCCCATACCGCGTGCATAGACCGGTTTTTTCGCCCCAACAAGATAGACTGCACTGGACTGAAGAGCGGGTACCGAACCACCGCTGATCATCGACATGGCATGAAACGGATGATAGGCGTAATAGTTGGAATAAAGATATCGGTATCCGTAGTCTTCCGAAATCTGCTCGGCATCTTTTGATACCAGGAATTCGGCTGGTGTGCAGTAGGCCTGGAGGGCCTCATAGGTTGTTTGGTAAGAGGGAAACCAGTTAGGATTAAACCAACCATCGCAGATTGCCGTTGCTATGATGACGCCGCCGGGTCGAAACGCATTCCAACATCTGGAGAGCTGTCCGCCAATTGCCAGACTCATCAAGATGGGATTGGAGCCCATTCCGGGGCCATAGTGAAAGTTGCGCGGCACCCCCATAATCAGCACATCTGCCGGTTCGTCCATGTCCAGATGAACCCGGGTTCGACTGTCGGCTACAGGCCAGGTCGCTTTCTCGACAGCTCCCAGCTCGCCGGCTTCAACAGCCAGTACTTGCGATTGCTGGTTGAGAACAGCGTCAACCGCGAAAAACTTTTTGCCCATTCCTTTTTCCATTGCCTTGCCGATAGAGTGGAATTGATCGCGCATACGGGACGATGTGGATGCCCCCAGCCAATCCTTGCGGTGCATGGTTTTTGGGCAGTGGTGTGATGCGATGGAACGCCAACCGGATAATCCGGTAGCAACCATTTTGTATCCCCCGCTGTAACCGCC
The DNA here is from genome assembly GCA_028282825.1 of SAR324 cluster bacterium. Lineage (GTDB taxonomy): Bacteria > SAR324 > SAR324 > XYD2-FULL-50-16 > XYD2-FULL-50-16 > JAHJTV01. The sequence continues at coordinate 64,657 of JANQGZ010000027.1, read as the reverse complement.
ATAAGGATTGCCAGCACAATGACCGATGACAATCGCCAGATCGGCGTCGGCAACCAGTTTGTTGCATTGAATGGCATTGCCCATCTCGTCGTTTCCATAATCATACAGATCATGTCCGTCCCCATCGTGGTTCAGCAAGCGATCAGGATAAAACTGATTGACAATCTCCTTACCAAGATAGTCATACCACTCTTCAAGGGTGTTTTTGCGGTGCAGCCCCACAGCGCACAGCAAAGTGATGTTCTCCAGTTGCGTACCTCCCTTGAGCAGTTCCTCGATGATGATCGGGATGGAAACCTTGCGGTGTGCCGTTTTATGGCTACCACCCTTGACTCGGTCCGGGAAGGCGATAACTATCTTTTTGCCAGCACCACCCAGCTCCTTTAGCGGAGCGAAACCGTGCGGTTTTGCCAGAGCCTTGCGGACCGCTTGCTCCGGATCAATCCCCTGCGGATCGACATAGGTTTTTCCACATTCAACCACTGTGGTTAAATCGGGCAGATCAACGGAAATCAAACCCTCCCCGTAATCCATTTTCACTTCTTTCATAGTTGTAACCTCTCGGCTGATAGGCTTAAAATGAACCTCTTTGCAGATCGATAAGAAACTGCCCGGTCCGTTTGTTCTGTTATGCTTTGTTGCGTGTTTGCTTTTTGCTTCATTAACGACGGTTGTTTGTCCGATCTATAGGATCACCGTCAACGGTCTAATCAATCGGCGCCAGCACGTCCATTCCCTCGGGCAGGAACAGTACTATTTCGGGAAACAGCGTGAGTAAAAAGATCACAATCACTTCAACAATAATAAAGGGAATAATCCCCCGGAATATCGTCGCCATTGGGATTTCATACTTTTTCGCCACCCCGTGAATAACAAAGACATTCAGGCCAATAGGCGGTGTAATCTGGCCCATCTCCATCATAATAACCATAATCACGCCAAACCAGATGGGATCAAATCCCAGTGCGATGACAGTCGGAAAAAGAATGGGCAAGGTCAGCATCATCATGGGGATGATGTTCATTAACATGCCCAGGACGAGATAAAGGGCCAGAATCAGCACAAAAATCACGTAGCGTGAAACATCAATGCTTTTCAAGTAGTTGGCAAAATTGAGCGGAATATCAGTCAGCGCAATGAAGTAGCCCAGCAACGAGACACCGATCAGAATGGTAAAAACCATGGCACTCATCTGTGTGGCTTGCCGAAGAGATTCAAAGAATTTGTGCCGGGTAAATCCGGGTGAAAAGATCGATATAATCAGAGCGCCGATGGCACCGATCCCCCCGGCTTCGGTGGGTGTGATCACCCCGGAATAGATTCCCCCAATTACAACCAAAAACAGCAATGCCACGTGCCAGACATCCTTGATTGAAAGCAATGTTTCGGAAACAGTGGTCTTCGGAGCTTTTGGCGCCAGGGTCGGGTTTATTTTGCATTGAATATAAATAGCCACGGCAAACCCCAAGGTCAGAATGATCCCCGGAATGATACCTGCCATAAACAGCTTACCAATGGACTCTTCCGTAATGATGCCGTACACAATAAAGCCGATACTAGGCGGAATCAAAATGCCGAGGGTGCCGCCTGCCGCTACCGAGCCAGTTGCCAGGGAATCATCGTATTTGAATCGCTTCATTTCAGGAAGGGAAACAGACCCCATCGTTGCTGCCGACGCTACACTTTCCCCGCAAATGGCAGCAAAGCCTCCGCACCCGAATATAGTTCCGATAGCCAAACCTCCCGGCAGACGACCGAACAGTTTGGCACCGGTATTATAAAGTTTTGTTCCAATTCCGGCATGCAACACCAGAAATCCCATCAGCAGGAAAAAGGGAATCACGCAATAGAAATAATGAGCAACCGCATCATACGTATTCATCTTGGTGATGTTCACCGCCACATCTCCACCGGCCAAATAGAAAAGCCCGGACAGCCCGGTAAAGGCCATGGAAAATGCCACCGGAAATCCGAACAGCAGCATGATCATCATGAAGCTAATATACAAAACTCCGACAGCCGTTGGGCTCAAATCACCGAAAATCCATTTCAATATGGGTGCGGACCCCAGCCCGACAACAGAAATCAAGACGATCATGACAATCATACCAAGCATCGTCGTGTAACTGCGGTAGTGCCGGTACAGATTTGAAAGATGTTTGAAAATATTCATCAATAAAACCAGTGCCAGCAGCAATGTGCCAAGGCCGACCACAAAGTATAACAGGGAGAAGGGGATGCCGCTGACATCGGCAACTTCGTCCCGGCTAAACGCTTCACCTGCCCGGATAAAGTTCTGCCAGCTCATGATCGCAAACGTGAACGCCCCCCAGACCGAAAAAATACTGTGCAAAAAATGATTCACATGGTCAGGTAACTTGGCGGAGATGATGTCCACCGAAACATGCTCATCCTGAAGCATGGTATAAGCCATGCTGAAAAACCCCATAATAACCAGCATAAATGTCTGGTACTCGATCATCGCATTCAGGGGTCTGTTGAAGATGAAGCGGGAAATAAGGTCAATAACCATTCCCAGCGCCATCAGAAAGGTAATGTAGGCGCCTGTGTAGGACAAATAGCGTGATACTCGGTCAAGGACACTATTGATCGGTCTGGCTACCAGTTCAAACATGTCGGCTTTGACATCCGATTGATCCGGATTGGCTGTGCGGGTCCCCGTTTTTTTCAAAGGATTCAGTGTGTTCGAAGTCTGACTCATTGGTTCTCTCTACTTATCGATTGGCCTGCTCTGACTGCTCCGGATTGACCAAAACAGCCCGGACAGCAGTCCCGATCATACTGCCCAATTAAACCGGTGGTGTGACCCGGCTGGACAGTATTCAATGCTTTGAGATGATGGTGCTTATTCCCTCCAATTGGTTCCCCACCATTCGTCTTCAACAGGCTGGACCCCTCTAAATTCTTTGGCATAGGATCTGATCTGAGCAAGGATTCTCTCGCCATCGATCCCCTTTTCTTTCATTTGGTTCAACCAGCGATCATACATGGGTTTCATGGCATCAATCCATTTTTCCTTCTCGTCATCCGGCAGAACATAGATGGTGTCTTTTCTCGCCCTCAATTTCTTCAGGGTCGATTCTCTCCTGTTGTCCACGATGGCACCGCAGAAATTGGTCACCGAGGGCCTCAGTTCGTTGAATACCGCCTTCACATCCGCGGGCAGGGTTTTCCATTTTCTTTCCGCTATGGCCATGGGAATCTGGACAAATGGACCGTAAACCAGCGTATGATTACTTGTCAGGTCGGTTAGCTTCCACTTCGCCAAGGGTGCAGTCGGCCAGAAACAACCATCAATCGCTTTTCTCTGCAGAGACATGTAGGCATCCGACGGCTTCAGGCTCCTCGGCGTGGCCCCCAGCAGCTTGGTCACTTCAACAAAGGTCTTGGAAACGGCGCATATTTTTAAACCTTTCATGTCACTCAAGGTTTTTGGCGTCTTTAAATTTTTGTGGATATGCAGATTAAAAAAATCCGAGACATGAAATCCCAGCATGACGATATCTTTGTATTCAGCCCTGAATTCAGGAATGGTTTCATATGCCTTCTGGTAGACCTTGTCCACCTGGACGGTACTGTCAAAAAGAAACGGAAGCGTCATCACACTGCTGACAGGAAACCGGCTCTGCATCGTAAACACACCCAAGGTGGGTACCATATCAACCAGTCCGCCGGTCATTGCATCATAGGTTTGAGGAGCCTTGATAAGGCTACCGCCATGATACCATTTGAAACGGACCTTGCCGTTTGTTCGCTTTTCGATCTCTTTCGTGTACGGTACGTAAACATATTGCACGAGATAATGCCCTTCGGGTTCGTAACTTCCCACCTTTATTTCAATTGTTTTGGCCCAACTGTTGGGAACAATTGCCGCAATCAAGAACAGAAAGGATGCTATTGGTATCATGGCGGCGCTTTTGAATTTCATTTCAGTTCTCCTCTTCATTAGTTTAAGGAACGTTCGTCAAAAAAACAGTACAACAGACGATGGAATATTTAGTGGCGGTACAACCCTCGTTTGAAATATCGAGTTTCAATCATAATGTCTTCATCGTGCTTGCTGTTAATAGCATTTTCGGCACTTCCATAACTCGTTTTGATGAAAATTTACCAAAATGTATTTTGAAAATTTTTCATAGTCAAGTGAAAAATTACATAATGCTATCTTTTTTTGCCGCAACTGTTTAAAACGAGAATCCCTTCTCCTCTTTGAAAACAGTCTTCTAAGCCCTATATTTCCCTTAAAGCGAAACACTTGTAACAATGAATTAAGGTCTTGTTCCACCTTCCCGTTACAAACAATTTTCAACTCGCGTATTTGTTAAATAAGAGGTTGTAACCAGCTAAATCCTGGTGCAGTGCCGTTTAGAAATGTTCTCACCGGCAAATGAAAAAAATAAATTGACAGTCTGAAATTTTTTCATTAACTATGAAAAAAATGATTTTTTTCATTGATTCGATACATCAGATGATTGACCAAACCAACTGGATCAATCATTCAGTTTGTTGATGTCTAATTTCCGAATCAGCGAATTTTCCAGCAACAAGGCGTAATGGATTTGACATTCCTGCGCACGGATAGCCGCTGTCGTCACCCGGCAAACCGACAGTACCTCTTGTCAAAAGCCCATATACAGGAGTACCGTCATTAACTCCGGCAGCTATCGTATCAGCAGTCACTGCTGTTCACCAGGTATCTGATAGCCGTCATCATGAGAATTTGCATGATCCTTTGTTGTTCATTCAGCGACACCATCTTTGCTGATAGGAATTTTAGACGGGCTAACGGCCCGTGGGTCGTTGATCATCAGAAAAATTAATATATTTCAGGGAAAAACGAAGAGATGTCAAAAGTCACCATGAAAGATGTTGCCCGCGAATCAGGTGTTTCCTTAGCAACTGTTTCGCGTGCTTTGAGAAATCCGGATTTGGTAAGCGTGGAGACCATAGAGCGCATCAAAGAGGCTGTGGAAAATACACAGTACGAGTACACAAAATCGATACCTGCCAATGGCGCGACCTTACCCGTTATTGGTGTTATCGTTCCTTCGACTATCTGTTTCGGATTCGCCGAAACGATTATGGGTATTCAGGAGGCGAGTCTGGAGAAGGGGTTTGCGCATATTGTCGGTTGCACAAACTATGACAACCAAACCGAACGCGCTCTGCTTGAAAAATTTCAACAAAGCCGGGTCGCCGGCCTGATCCTCACCGGTTTTTCTTTGTCTAATGAATCTTTGATTCGAGAGATTATTCGTTCGGGTGTGCCAACCTGTGTTATCTGGGAAAACTCCAGCGACGCCGAAATCAGCTATGTCGGTTTTGATAATTTCAAAGCAGTGTATAACCTGGCGAATCATTTAATTTCTTTGGGACACCGACAGATCGGTATCCTTTGCGGACCTTTTTCAAAAAGCGATCGTCCTTACAGAAGGTTGAACGGATATCGAACAGCGCTTGAAGAGCACGCGATTGTCTACGATCAGCGCCTGGTTTATGAAGGTGATCCCACCATGGAAGAAGGAAAAAAGGGCATGAAGCAGATCATGTCTTTACCTGATCCCCCGACTGCTGTATTGGCTGCAGCAGATGTTTTAGCATTGGGTGCCCTGATAACGGCCAATAAAATGGGACTGAGGATTCCGAATGACGTCTCCATTGTCGGTATGGATGACATTCCCTACTCTGAGTACTGCATTCCGCCTCTCACAACGGCTCACGTGCCGGCCTACGACATGGGCTATAAATCCGTGGAGGTGATCGCCCGGAATCTTAACGCCAAGGAACCAAAAGTGGTACACAAATGTCTTGACGCACCGATTGTTTTTCGTGAATCCACTCAAACCATCAGCTGAAAAATCAGATTCTCAATCACAAGTGACTGTTTTGATGGGGATCGACACCCTGCATCATTTTAACGAACAGGTAGTATAAAAATGGAAACAACCAAACAGATGGAGATTCAACGTTATATCGACTACTCTACGCTAAAACCCGAGATGACCGTCGATGAGGTAAAGGAGGCATTGGAAAGGGCTATAAGGGATAACTACAAAGCGATCTGTGTTCGCCCTTGTGACATTGAAATGGCAGTCGCCATGTGCAAAGGAACCGATACCGCATCTTGTTGTGTACTGGACTACCCGCACGGCACCGGAGGGAAAGAGGCAAAAAAGGCACTGACCGAGATTTATGCCAAACAGGGAATCGAAGAGATTGACATGGTCATGAATTTCGGTTTGGCCCGCTCAGGGTTGTGGGATAGTGTCGGAGAGGAGATCACAGCTGTCACACGAGCAGCTCATGACAACGGAGCGATTGTCAAAGTGATCTTTGAAATTGGACACCTGACGCTGGATCAGATTGGGAAAGCAACGGAAGTCTGCATCGAGTGCGATGCTGATTTTGTTAAAACCTGCACCGGTTTTTACGAACCTGTCACGGAAGAAGCAGTGAAGATGATGTTGGATACGGCTGCAGGACGGACGAAAGTAAAGGCATCAGGCCCCGGTATCTTTGATTTGGCAACCGCACAAAAATACATAGATCTGGGAGTCGAGCGGCTGGGTATCGGATCTGCGTTTTCGGACAAGATCCTGGCTGAATCCCGTGGCATCGACGTATCCGAAATGGATAAGGGTATCAACAAGGGCGAGTATTAGAGATGAGGTCCGGCACTTGGTATGGCTGGCCTGTAAACCGGTTAACACTCAATATCTGCTCCGCAAAGGCCGGACGCCAACGTTTGATTTTTCAAACTGAACCGATGCATTTGATTGTATTTTATAGCTTAAACAGAGAATAAAAATGACTTATACAGCCTTTGACCGCTTCAACGACGCGATAACGTCCAGCCCTAAGGATCGTGTGCCCGTTATAGCAGGAACGATCCTTTGGGGTGCTACCAATTTTCCGGGCGCATCCTATCAGGAAATCGTCTCGGATCCGGAACTGATTGCCGCGGCACAACTGTGGGTAAAGGAAACCGTTTCCTTTGACCTTGTTTATCCCACCCCGGACAACTTTTTCATTGGAGAGGCGTTCGGATGCAAGATTCGATATTCAGATGGGGACCCGATCCTGGACCACCTTCCGATGAAATTAAAAACCTTAAATGACATTGATGCGATTAACTTTCCAAATCCCAGAAAGGACGGTAGGTTTCCGGTGGTTTTGGCAGCGGCAAAACGATTGTTTGAAGAGACAAAAGGAACGATTCCCATCATGGCAAATATTGAAGGAGTGTTTACGGTTGCCACCCGTATCATAGATCCTTCACAGATTCTGCGCATGACACTCAAAACGCCAGAAGTATTGGACGTTTTTTTAGACAGGATCAATCGAGTGTTGATTGAGCTTTCCTTAGCGCTTGTGGAAAACGGGGTGAATTCCATATCCATGCCGGAGCCGACAGCTTCTTCGAGCATGCTCTCGCCCAGGATGTTCAGGAGATTTGTTCTTCCCCGTCTCCAGGAATATACAAAGGAAGTGAATGTTCCGGTCATGCTCCATATCTGTGGCGATACGGCTCCGATATTGGATGCCATGGCAGAGACGGGAGCGGATATCCTCAGTCTGGATCAGTGCATGGACCTTGCGGAGGCTAGAAAGGCTTTACCTAAAGCGGTGATTGCCGGAAACGTTGATCCCGTGGATTCTCTGCTGATGGGAAAGATTGAAACGGTTGAACAGGATGCACTCCGCTGCCTTGAAACTATGGGAACCGAACGATTTGTCTTGATGCCCGGCTGCGGAATTCCTCCCAAAACATCCATTGAGAATCTCAAGGCGATGGTTCAGGCTGCATCCGATTACGGCTTGGGGAAAAAATAACCGGCAACCTTCAGCAAGTTTCATCCACTGCAAACCGGGAGACAAAAACCGAGGGCAATGGGTTTCCAGGCTTGATTCGGAACGATGAGGGTCAAATCCTGTTATTGCAAACCATCTTCTTTAAATAAGGAAAAAACATGAACGATACAAAAAACTGGGCATTGAAGGGAGTTTTCTACGAGTGTTGTCGCGTTGAGGACGGTCATTGTTCACTATGGTTCAGAAGGGACCTGCCTCATGCCTGTACCAACATGGCGACCTATCGGATTACTGAAGGCCACATTCAGGGCGTTGATATGAAAGATGTCGTGATAATACTGCACCAGGACGGAATCGGTCCGACCATCGACGAATTGGTGCAAGGGGCAGCTGAAGGGGCAGCTTATTTCAGTAACAATGTAAATGATAAGCAGAAAGGTCTATTGGAAACCTTTCTTAAAACAGAGATCGGTATCCGGCCCTGGAGGAAGAATCTGGGCATTAAAGTCGCCGAGATCAATGTTGTTGAGGACAATGGCAACTACCACATCTCTATGCCGTTTGGGGAACATAAGATGACCCTGACCAGCGGGGGTGACAAAAGCAATCCCATGCAGATGGAAAACCCTTTTAATCCGGCTTTAAGCAACTACAGGTTCTGCAATACCGATTTCTGGAGTTTTCACGATTACGGCAAAAACCTGGAATATAAGAATGCAAGCGGTATGGTGGCAGAATTTGCTTTTAGCGGCTGATTTTTAATAGAACACTCTTAATGGAGCGAATCAATGGCGAAACAGATGTTGCTCGACGCAACGCGCGGGCAAAATACCGAAAGGGCTCCCTGGGTCCCTTATGCCGGTGTCAATTGTGCGTACCTGATAGGCGAAACGGCCAAATCCTATCTCAAGGATCCCGGATTAATCGCAAAAGGTGTTGTAGAAGCTGCTAAAACCTATCATGCAGACGGGATTCCCCTGCTGTTTGACCTTTCCGTGGAAGCCGAAGCGGTAGGGTGTGAGGTCGAACATTGGGAAGACAACGTTCCTTCGGTCAGAACTCACCCCTGTGAAACAAAGACCCCGGAAGAGCTGGGGATGGGTATTTTCGACAAAGAAGACGGTCGTTGGCCGATCATATTTGAAGCCGCTGCCAAGGCCAAACCCGAACTGGATAAGATGGATTGCGCCATGCTGGGGTTGGCTGCGGGACCTTTAACCCTTGCTTCTCACCTGGCTGGAGTTCGAATTTTCACCTCAGTAAAAAAGAACAAGGAATTTGCCCACGCTCTCGTGAACTATGCCGGTAAACTATGTGCCCAGTCTGTTCGTTACTATGTGGAAATGGGGTGCGATCCCATTGCCATCGTTGATCCGGTAGCGTCTCAGATTCGAGCGGAAACATTCAGAGAATTTGTAACCCCCAACTGTCAGGAGGCGATTGAGGTCATCAATGCGGCTAACAGGACTTCGAGTTTCTTCATCTGCGGCGATTGCACAAAGGTCATAGAAGAGGTCTGCCAAGTGGGTACGCATGGCTTTGCCATTGATGAGCAGCTGAACATGAACTTTGTCCGTGACACTGCCCTGAAGTACAAAAAGGGTTTTGGCGGTAACCTGAAACTAACGCTGGCTCTTAGTCTCGGATTGATTTCACCAAGGGAAGATGCAATTGTCAGCCTGGCTGCCGGAGGAACAAGGGGATACACCTTTGCCCCTGGCTGAGACCTCCCATTTGATGTTCCGGCGGAACATCTGATTCAGGCCTATGAAGCGAGAGAATGGTTCATGGAACATTATCCCAAGTATCCCGAGACCTAGTTAACACGTTATTGAAACCTTTAAACCCAGACCGCGTTAAGTATATAGCCACACACGGCTGTTAACATGTAAACCCACAAACCATTGGAGTACGATAATCATGAAAGAAAAAATACGCATTGATGTGCTTACGCTGGACAGCGTTCAATGTCCTGCCTGTGGGTATATGATGGAGTCTATCGCCGCGCTTCCCAACGACGTGCAGGAAATGGTTCTTTATAAGGAGTGGTCCATCAAATCCAAGGATGGCATCGCCATGTTCACGAAGCTAAAAGGTAAGGTCTTGCCGACAGTCTGTATTGAGGAGGACCTGGTCTTTCAAAGCATCATCCCCCAATACGAGGAATTGATCGACGCCCTGGCAGACAGGGCACATTCCGATGAACAGCGTGACCGTATCTTGTTATTGAGGGACAAGGGATTTGACTTTGACAACATCAAGCAGAATCTGGAAAAAGCCGGTGCGGGTAAAAAAACCCGTACAGATGTGTAAGCTCCCTTAAAAACCTACAATGCACGCTGATCGGAAAATCACGGCGTAGACTAGAATATGTTTTAACGGATGCAAGATAAGATTCACATTGAAGTCACGTTTAAAAACATCTCAAACCTGCCCTGTGTTTACATGGAAAAGGCGGTTCTGGAATTTGTATCGCTAAACAGGCACCGGGTGAAATACAGCAGGTTGGATATCAGAACGGAAGCAGGCCGAAAACGTTTTCTCTCACTTTCCTGTTCCTTATATGGGGAGAAGGCTGTCTACGTAAACCACCGTTTGGCACCCATCCCGGGATTGTTTATAAATGGAGAACTGATGTTTAACATCATTCCATCCAGGCAGGAACTGGAAAAAGCAATTGACGACCAGTTGTCCAAGGTGGGAATGGCAAACGGTGATTCGTGAAGATGCACGACATGACAAACATGATGCATGAAAAAGTACTGATTGAGGTCTTTATTACCAATTTAAGGCAATGAGCGGCCTGCGTCTACATGATGCAAGCGGTAAGGGGCCTGCCGCAAGAGATTAAGGCAATGGTTGAAATCAGGGAGTGGAACCTGTCCATAACCGATCATATTGCCGAATTCAAGCGCGTAAAGGTGAAAAGGCTTCCCAGCATCGCCATCAATGGCGAAATGGTCTACGAATCCCTGATACCGGATCAGGAGGAACTGATCGACCAAATCAGGAAACGACTAATTGGATAACTCATCAAAATGAAACCTACAACCGACGTATTCCTCATCACCGGTTTTCTCGGCAGCGGGAAAACCACGTTTCTAAACCGGATCATTCACGCTTTCCCCAAGGATCGCAAACTGATGATCTTGATGAACGAATTCGGGGACATAGGCCTGGACGGAACCCTAGTGGAAAATGAAGACCTTGCCATGCTTGAGATCAGCAAAGGGTCTATCTTCTGTGTCTGCGTCAAGACTGATTTCATCAAAGGCTTGATGGATATTGCGCAGAACGTCAAACCCGATGTCCTGTTCATTGAAGCCACTGGTGTAGCCAATCCGATAGATCTGAAGCGCGACCTCGGCCTGTCTATTTTTCAGAATCGCTTCCTCTTTAGAGAACAGTTCTGTCTCATTGATGCTGTTAACTTTGAAGACGCCTATGATACGTTTACCTCCGTTGAAAAGCAGATCGAGAGTGCCACCGTGTTCATCATCAACAAAATTGACGAGGCCGATGCAACGACCCTCGATCAAGTCAAGATGATTGTACGCCGCCATCATCCGGACCCGGTCTTTCACGAGACAACATTTGCCGACATACCATTGGGGGACTATCTGTTGCTATCAGATCCTGGGCCTGATCAAAAGGAGAACATCAATGCTGTCACGCCAAAAGAGTTGGAGAGGTTTATCGAAGACATGCTTGCGAACCCCAGCCATTCAATGACACCACCGGACCGCCTGATGTCATCTACCATTGAATGGTCTGTCGGAAGTATTGAAGAGTTGGAGAAACTGGCAGCAAAGATACCGGCAAGCATCACCCGGGCAAAAGGCGTATTTCGAGTAGGGGAGAATGTTTACCTTCTCAACTGGGTGATGGGGAAAAAAACACTAAAAAAGATCTCACAAACATCCGGCATGGCTCCCTTGATGAACAAGGTGGTTTTTATTGGATCTCCGGAAGCCATGTCACAGCTTGAACATGTTGATTTTAAAACTGATATAGCAGTCTGAATTCAGACGCACGAATGTAATATCGCAGTTAATAATTTCAATTGGTGATCAATACCGTCAATCATACGGATCTTTAAGTTAACTGCATTGAACTGGGAACAGGGGAAGATAGAATGGTCGAAGAATCAAGAAAAGAAGAAATCCTGGCAAAATTGTCAGAGGCAGTTGTTGAGTTTGACGACGAAGTGGCTGAAGAGTGGTCGCAGATAGCAATCAATGAAGGTATCGACGCTTATGACGCAATAATCGGAGGATTGGCAGCAGGCATGGAACGTGTGGGCCAGCTCTATGAATGCAAGGAATATTTCGTGCCCGAACTTCTTTTGTGTGCCGATGCTCTCAATGCCGGGCTGGATGTCCTGAAGCCCCACATCGAAAACACCTCGGTTAGTGAAACCGGAACAGTTATTCTTGGGAGTGTCCAGGGCGATATTCATGATATCGGAAAAAACATCGTTAAACTGATGCTTGAAGTCGGCGGGCTGAAAGTCGTTGACCTGGGAAAAGACGTTCCTCCGGAAAAATTTGTGGAGGCACAGGAGGAATCAAACGCGGACATTGTCGCGTTATCTGCAATGATGACGACAACCATGATGGGTATGAAGAAAGTCATTGAACTGTTTAAGACCAAAAAAACAGACGTGGCTATCATGGTAGGCGGAGCTCCGGTGACGCAACAGATCGCAGATCTGTTCGGTGTGGATGGTTATGCAGACTCTGCCGTAACCGCAGCACAGGTAGCAAAGGAATTAATCAACAAACGCGCAGATCTTTCAACATAGGCCAGGTTGCCTTCACGTTGCAAAGATCTGTTTGCTGCTACTGTTTTCTGGCAAACCGCATGGACATACTGGACAACATTCCTTTTGATCTTGATCCGGAACCGATGATCATCGATCTGAGCCTGGCAAACCGGAAAAGACATCTCCGGGAGTTCATGAAAATGGTGGACGAGGCCAGGTTGCTGGCTCGACCAAAAGCGCTCTACCTGGAACAGGAGCCGGTTTTCACAGCAGGGCAAACCATCCGGATAGCCGATGAAACCTTCAAAAGCCGGGTCTTGCGAGTCAATCTGGAACAAGAGGATAAGGTTTTTCCGGCCCTGGCAACCTGTGGCAAGGAACTGGAGGCGTGGAGAGCATCCAAAACCAGTATTCTTCATCAATTCTGGGCCAAATCGATCACGGATTCAGCCCTGGATATCGCCGTCACAGTGCTTAAAAAAAGAATTAGAAACAAACACAAAATCAAAATTCTATCCATCATGACGCCGGGGTCATTGATGGATTGGCCGTTATCACAACAGGAACCGCTTTTCAGGCTTTTTGGTGACAGCGCCCGACAAATCGGCGTCACATTAAATGAGTCCTTCCTGATGTTACCGGAATCGACCCTTTCCTGCCTGGCATTTAAATCCGAAACCCGGTTTTATACCTGCCAGCTATGCCCGAATAACGAATGTCGAAGACGCAGGGCAGATTACGACGAAACGTTTCTGAAAACAACATACCAACTATAAACCACAGACCCTCAAACAAGCCCCGAATACCAGGGGTAAGATGTCCGTTGACGTTGAATTCCACCCATCCGGCCGTTTTGTCACCGTGAATGAAGGGATAACCGTTCTCTAGGCAGCGCAGGACGAACACTTTACTTCAAAAAACTACAACAATCTGCCCGGATCTGTTCAGGACTTTTGGGTTTTGATCGATGAGGGATTTACCTTATTGAAGTGATAGATATGAAAACTTGCCCTTAAAGATCTTGGGACGACTGGGTTTTCAAAATGAAGGCCATCTGCCGTATCACTGGATAATCGAAGGTGAAATCTCCGATTCCAGCTTTTGCGGACTTCTTCGCGAGGTTGGAACACTGTTGACTAATTTGGGTATTCCTTAATATCCCTGTTTTCAAAAATGACCTTGTCCGCGCCATTCAAAGCCACATTCACCATCACCTGGGCCAATTGAAGAGATGGAACCCCGATATTAGGGTAAAGCTTCGAAAGAATCGGTTTGTAAAGCATTCTCATGAGTTTGTAGCCAAGATTAGGTTCTTTACGGGGGGTAACAGGATAGATATACCCCGGCCTGAACAGATAGGTTTGATCAAAATTCAGCTGGATTATCAAATTCTCTGCCGCTCCTTTGTCTCGGGCAAACATGATTCTGCTTTGCTGCTTCAAATCTGCCCCTTGCCCACTGAGAAAACAAAAGATTGTTTGATCATTGTGTAATCTTAAAGTCTCTGCAAATGCCCTGGTATAATCAACAGTAATCTCCCTGAATGTGTCTTTAGGCACAGTCCCTGTGTAAACACCAACACAATAGAAGCAGATATCCTGGTTTTTGAAACGGTCAGCTATCGGGGAGAAATCCAGAAAATCCTCATGAATCACTTCTTCCAGTTTATCATGCCTGATTCCAGTAGGTTTTCGAACAATCGAAGTCACCTTGGCAACACCGGAGTCATTCAAACACTCTTCCAGCACCAGCCCCCCAACCATGCCGGTACTACCCGTAATCATCACGTTTTTCATTTTGATCCATTAGTTTATCTACAGTATATCACTAATTCTATCTTATCTTGCTATCAAATCGCCAACGCTAATATTATTTAAGAGCCGGATGCTTTGGTCAAGATTCCAAGTTATCTAACAAAGCCGACTAAAGCATATTTTGTCAAAAAGGTATAACTTGAAAACGCTGATTTAATATGTTTTTGTAATAAAAAGAAGCGTGTGGGAGATAAAAAAAACCTATTTCAGTTTGCTGTTTTAATTACTTTTTAAGTATGATCAAACCGATTTAACAATCAAATATTTCAACACCGATCAGGCGGTGAAATGGAAGAGATCGATAAAAAGCAGCTCAGTGAGCGCGATATCTGCACCAAATTCATCACCCCGGCTATTCTTAAGGCCGGCTGGGAGCAGGATCATATCCGGGAAGAGGTTAAAATTACCAGGGGAAGAATAATTGTCAAAGGCAACCTGGCTTCCCGCGTTAAGGATGAAAAAGCGAAAGGTGGTCCTAAAAGAGCTGACTATGTTCTTTACGGAAGACCTAAACTACCATTGGTCGTTGTAGAAGCAAAATCCCCAAAGTTTCATGCGGGAAAAGGCATGCAGCAAGCCTTGCTCTATGCTGAAATGCTGGACGCACCCTTTGCTGTTAGCTCCAATGGCAGTAGCTTTTTACTGCATGATAGAACGGGAATCACTAGCCCAATTGAAAGGGAAATTGCACTGGATCAGTTTCCCAGTCCAGATGCACTATGGTCACTTTACAGGCAATGCAAAGGCTTGGCAGAGCCTAAAGCACTGGAATTGGTTGAACAACCTTATTTCAGCGACGGAAGTGGCAGAACCCCTTATTACTATCAACAAGTCGCTATCAACCGAACCATCGAAGCTATCGCCAACGGTCAGAATAGAGTTCTACTGGTAATGGCCACCGGCACCGGCAAAACCTACACAGCATTCCAAATCATTTGGCGGCTTTGGAAAGCAAAACGAAAAGAAAGAATTCTTTTTCTGGCAGACCGCAATGCCCTGGTCGATCAGACCATTCAGCAGGATTTTTCACCTTTTGGTGAATCCATGCACAAAATTCAAAACCGTGAGGTCAAAAGGAATTTTGAAATTTATCTTAGCTTATACCAGGCAGTAACCGGGAACAAAGAGTGTAAACAGATTTTTAAAAAATTTCCTGCAGATTTTTTTGATCTGGTTATTGTAGACGAATGTCACCGGGGAAGTGTGGCTGATGATTCAGCCTGGAGGGAAGTTCTCACCTATTTTAGCTCAGCTACTCATATAGGATTAACAGCTACCCCCACTGAAACCGAAGATCTTAGTAATATAGATTACTTCGGTGAGCCAATCTATACCTATTCATTAAAACAGGGAATTGAAGATGGATTCCTAGCTCCCTATAAGGTGATCCGTATCGTATCCGACAAAGATGCAACCGGCTATACTCCTTCCGAAGGAAAAAGGGATAAAAAAGGAAAACTGGTAGAAAGGCGACAATACAACACAAAAGATTTTGACCGGAATCTGGTACTAGAAAAGCGAACGGATCTTGTTGCCAGAAAAGTCTGGGAATATATGAGCGCTATCGATCCTTACGGAAAAACTATTGTTTTTTGTGATGATCAGAATCACGCCGAAAGAATGAGACAGAGCCTGGTGAATTTGATTCCTGAAGCTGCCGAAAATCGTAAATATGTCATGCGAATCACCAGTGATGATACTGAAGGCAAGGCTCAGTTGTTCAATTTTACGGATAATGATGAAAAGTTCCCTGTTATCGCTACCACTTCCAAGCTGCTTTCAACAGGTATCGATGCAAAAACCTGCTTGGAAGCCTAAAGGGATTTTTGAAACGCTGGCATGAGACAGATCGGAAACATGTATTATTGTCTGAACTTAAAGACCAGGGAATTCCACTGGAGGTTTTGAAAGAAGCCGTACCGGGAAGTGATCGTTTCGATGCCTTCGATCTGGTTGTTCATATCGCATTCGATCAGAAGCCGTTAACACGGCAGGAAAGAGTGAACCATGTAAGAAAAAGAAACTACTTTGGCAAATACGGAGACCAGGCAAGAACCGTGTTGGATGCCCTGCTGGAGAAATATGCCAATAACGGTATTTTGGATATTGAAGATCCTAAAATCCTTGAACTCCCACCTTTTGATAAAATGGGCAGCAAAACCCATATTCGCAGGGGCATTTTTGGCGGTCCTGAAAAATTCGCCCAGGCTATAACTGAACTTGAAAACGCACTGTACGACATTCAAAGTGCCTAGAACATTTAATGTAATATGAGTTTAAGCACCACCATTAAGACCATTCAGGATATCATGCGTAAAGATGACGGTGTCGATGGAGACGCCCAGCGCATCGGCCAGCTTACCTGGATGTTACTTTTAAAAGTTTTTGACCAAAAAGAAGAGGAATGGGCAGACGCCGCCGCGACTAGGGGTGAAACATATAAATATGCAATACCGGAAGAATGCCGATGGGGAACCTGGGCAGCATATGTAGATGATAAACCGCAAACCCCTGCCAGTGAATTAATAGAATATGTAAATTCAACGGTTTTTCCTAAACTAAAGGATCTCAGTACAGAAGAACTGGATGAAGATGCCAGGGCGAAAAAGGTCAAGGTTGTCAGTGAGGTGTTCAGGGACTCGAACAACTACATGAAATCCGGCACCCTGATGTTGGAAGTGATAGAAAAGCTGGATGATGCTATTGATTTTCATAACTTCACCACCCGACAGCAATTGGGGGACATTTACGAACAAGTATTAAACGATCTGAGAAGTGCGGGCAATGCAGGGGAGTTTTATACTCCAAGGGCCATAACTCAATTTATGGTTCGAATGGTTGATCCCAAACTGCACAAAAATGAAAAAGTTCTGGATCCGGCCTGCGGAACAGGTGGTTTCTTGACTGCCGCATATAACCGGCTGAAAGAACAGGCCGATAATAAATCCGGCATCAAAATCAAGAATGCCCTGGAACATAGCATTAAAGGCATTGAAAAAAAACAATTACCCCACCTGCTTTGTACAACCAATATGTTGCTGCACGGTATCGAAATTCCCGATCAAATCGAACATCGCAACACATTGGCCAAATCATGGAACGAATGGTCCAATAACGACAAGGTCGATTGTGTCATAACCAATCCGCCTTTTGGGGGAAGTGAAGAAGATGGTGTAGGTGCTGACTTCCCAACCCATTTGCTAACTCGAGAAACCTCCGACATGTTTCTCACCCTAATTGTTAAAAAGCTACTGAAACCTGATGGTCGGGGCGCCATTGTCTTACCCGATGGTAACTTATTTGGTGAGGGGGTCAAAGCCAAGGTCAAAGAAGAGCTATTAAAAGAATGTAACCTTCATACCATTATTCGCATACCTAATGGTGTATTTAATCCTTATACCGGCATCAAGACCAACCTGCTTTTTTTTACAAAAGGCAAACCCACCGAAACTATCTGGTATTATGAACACCCCTATCCACCGGGTTACAAAAGCTACTCCAAAACCAAACCCATAACCCTGGATGAGTTCCGGCCCGAAATATCGTGGTGGGGCAACGAGTCAGACGGATTTGCCAGTCGGATCGAAAACGAGTTTGCCTGGAAAATTGATTTCAAAACTAAAAAAGAAGAAGCTGAAGGCAAAGCTGGACCCTATTGGGATAAGGCTGAAAAATTGAACAAACAGGTAGCGGATATTGAAAGCAACATAAAAGAGTTGCGTAGATCCTTAAAAGACATAGATTCAGAAATTGATAAGCTAAGTGTTGAAACAGAAATCACGGGCCTGCAAAAACAAGCTGAAAAACTCAGGCAGCATGCAAAGGATGAACAGGCAGCGGGTGATCGCATTTACTGGCCCTTTTACAACCTGGACGAAAAAAATCCCAATACCCCGGAAGCGATCAAACATGATCCAGACGAGTTGCTTAAAGAATACAAAAAATTGCAAAAGGAAATCGCTAATACAGAAAAGCAATTAAAGCAGGAACTGGCTAAGGCTTTTGCCCATCATTTCACCGAGGAGCAGGCATGAGTCGAGATTTAACAACAAACGAAACCATTGTTCCTGAGAACTTATTACAAGACATAAAGAGCCTGATTGAGGAAAGTCGCAACAATCTGACCGTCACGGTAAACAAAACGATGACCATACTTTATTGGCAAATCGGAAAACGAATTAATGACGAAATACTAAAAGGAAAACGAGCGGATTATGGCAAGCAAATTGTCGTTTCACTATCGCGAAAATTGACGGAAAAATATGGAAAAGGATTTAACCGCCTATCGTTAAATCGAATGTGTCTGTTTAACCAGCATTTCCCCGATTTTACAATTTGTTCGACACTGTCGAACAAATTAAGCTGGTCGCATTTCGTCGAGCTTCTTCCCTTAAAAGATAGATTACAAAGAGAGTTTTACGCTGAAATGTGTCGAATGGAAAAATGGAGTGTACGCACCCTCAGAGATCGCATCGATTCCATGTTATTTGAACGCACTGCATTATCAAAAAAGCCGGACGAGCTCATTGAACAGGAACTTCTAAAGCTCAGAAAAGAAGATCAGTTGTCATCCAACCTGGTACTAAAGGACCCTTATATTCTTGATTTTTTAGAACTCAACGATCACTACCTGGAAAAAAACCTGGAAGACGCTATCCTCCGGGAAATTGAACAATTTCTGTTGGAACTGGGAGCTGGGTTTACCTTTGTGGCCCGGCAAAAACGTATTGTGATTGATCAGGAGGATTTTTACATCGACCTGCTGCTTTACAATCGCAAACTTAAACGATTGGTAGTAATTGAGCTGAAACAAGGCAATTTCAAGGCTGCTTACAAAGGGCAGATGGAACTCTATCTCCGCTGGTTGTCCAAGTATGAACAGGAAGAGGACGAAGCCCCACCCTTGGGAATTATCCTTTGCACCGGAAAAAAAGAAGAACAGATCGAACTACTGGAACTGGACCAATCCGGCATTCATGTTGCCGAATACCTGACCGCTTTCCCCTCAAAAGAACTGCTGCGACAGAAACTGCAGGAGGCTATTGCAAAATCCCGCCTTAGACTTGAAAACAGGGAGGATACCTGATGAATCCCCAATCCTTTTTGGATGAATTCAGTGTCATCGCCAATGCTCCAGGAGGAATCCAGCGATTACGGAAGATGATTCTTCAACTGGCAGTGATGGGAAAACTGGTTAAGCAAGATCCTGATGATGAGCCTGCTAAGCTACTAGTAGAAAAAATAAATAGCGATAGAGATGTTTTAAGAAAAGAAAAAAAATTAGAAGATTCAAGACCTGGGGTAAGGTATCTATGAAAGATATTCCTTGGGAAATTCCAAATGGCTGGATTTAGTGCCGCCTTGGAGATGTAACCTCTTGTTCTTATGCTTTAAAAAATTGAATCAAAAGAAATCAATCCAGACACATGGATTCTTGAACTCGAAGATATTGAAAAGACCACGTCAAAACTATTAAAAAAAGTAAAAAAAGAAAAACGTTTGCCTAAAAGTACAAAATCAGTTTTTTACAATGGAGATGTCTTATATGGAAAATTGAGACCATATCTAGATAAAGTCATTGTTGCTGACTCTGACGGTGTTTGCTCAACTGAAATAATTCCGTCTTTGAATGAACAAAAAAGGATCGTTGAAAAGGCTAAATTGATTTTCGAGGCCGTAAGGAATTTCAAGAGCAACTTTATCTTTTCATCCCCGATAAACAGGCCCTGGAAGAGTTGGGAAACTTGGTGGGACCGTCGCAGATGTTCTTTCGCTATGCCGAGGGAGCGTATATCGGGGATTTAATCGAAGAGGTTCGTATCACCGTCAAACACAAAAACAACGATGGCACCATTCGTTTTGACAATATCTCGGAAGGGGAAATGCAGTTACTAACCGTCTTGTGACTAATGAGGATCACCAACGAGGACCATTGCCTGTTTTTGCTAGACGAACCGGACACTCACCTGAATCCCATCTGGAAACTGCGTTACTTTGATGAAATAGAAAAGATCATTAAACCTTCCAATGACAAAAGCAAACGGGGCAACTCACAAATGCTGGTCGCAACCCATGACCCGATCATGGTTGGAAGTTTGCGGAAAGAGCAGGTGCGAATCCTTCGTAAAGACGACGACAAAAGCATAGTCACAGAACCCGATATACATCCCCAGGGAATGGGAATCACCGGACTGCTCAAAAGCGAACTTTTTGGCTTGAGTTCAACCCTGGACTCTGAAACCCAGCGCAGATTGCATCGCAGGAATTACCTCTATGCCTTGGGAAGAAAAAGAGACAAAACCCAGGATGAGGAACTGGCCAGACTCAGCAATGAACTATCCGATCTGGGTTTTGCAACCGAATTTAAAGATCCCTATTTTGAAACGTTTGTCAAAAAAATGGCCATACATACTAAATTCCATAAAGAAGTCCTTACACCTGAAGAACAGAAAGAACAGGATGCACTGGCCGACGAGATCATTGACGAAATCCTTCGTGAGGAGGGTACCCCATGATTTACATTGATTATGAGAACAGAACACCAATGGACACAGATATCGATGGCTGGGAACCCTGGTCTGAAAAAAAGTGGAACGATTGGTTAGAGAAGTCAAAAGAATTACTCGACAAACTGGAAAAACTGAATAGGGTAGGCAAGATTAAAGAGCGAAACAAACTCATTGACAAAAACAAGGGGCATTGGGGCAACCTCAAACCCTGGTTAAAGCAGCTTTCAAAAGGGAAGTGCTGGTTTTCTGAAGTACGTGACTTATACAGTCATTGGGATGTGGAACATTTTCGTCCGAAAAAATTAGCCAAATCTTTGGATGGATACAAACATGACGGATATTGGTGGTTGGCTTTTGATTATACCAATTATCGTTTGTGCGGAAATGTGGGCAATCGAAAAAAAGGAAACCGCTTTCCGCTCAAAAAAGAATCAGATCGCTCTACCTATGCAGAACGATGTGAAGAGTCGGAAGCTCCTTATTTAATAGATCCAATCAACATTCTAGATGTCATGTTGATTGCTTTTAATGAAGAGGGAGATGTAATTCCCGCCCCAGGTATATCCAAATGGGACAAAAAAAGGGTGGAAGAAAGCATTGAAATACTAAAGCTAAACGAACATGAACCCCTGACTGAAGCCAGAAAAAAGGTTTGGCAGGAAATAACCAGGGAAATTGACTTATATAAAAAGGCTTTGAGCAGGGACCCCAGGGGTAACAACCCGGTTGCCAGAAACCAGGCGAAAAATCACCTGCGAAAAATCAGATCCATGACCCGTCGGGATGCCGAACTTTCCTCAGTAGCCAAATGGTGCGTCTCCTTCAAAAACGACCCCAAACTCACACGCCTGGTAGCCTGATAGTTGAAAAGCTAGGGCAGTACACCAATTTCATATTCTCGTTAAATATAATTAGCTTTATTTAGATTTGGGCTTGATTTCAGCCCCGACAGTTGTTTCCAAAATGGAAATAACTGTGCCTTGCACTTAAATCAGGGGACAGCATACCAATGCCTGAATACTCTGAAAGCAGAACATCCTCGAAAATCAAGTCTGATAAAACTTCTGATTGTTCGATACCAGTCCTATCATCAAGAGGAATTAGTCGCTGGATTCTTCTCCAGAACGATTTCCGCGTTGATCAATCGCAGCCTGAAAAACACAATCCTGTTGTATGTTTTAGCGAACACTATCAGTTAGCAAACTAAATCTTGACCAATGCGATCTTTATAGATATCTCAGGAGATTAAGGATAAAGGGGTAATTTAACCATTATTAACAAATAAAGATTGTTTGTGCAGATCCCAGGGTCGTATCTTAATGAACTGTTAAACCAGGAGACATGAATGACGGTAAAACTATTGAAAGAACTTTGTGAAACAGCGGCAATTCCGGGCAGGGAACAATTGCTTATTGACGTTATGAACAGGGAATTAAAAAAAAGCTCGGATAAGGTTTCCGTGGATGGCATGGGGAATGTCATCGGTTACAAAAAAGGAACCGGTAAAACCAGAAAAAAGGTAATGATCGCCGGTCATATGGATGAGATTGGATTTATCGTAACCAACATTGACAAAAACGGCTTTATTCGATTTCTTCCGCGAGGCGGACACATACCCAAAGTGCTTATCTCCCAACGCGTAAAAATCATGAGCAAAAATCCCGTTACCGGGGTTGTGGAAGGTCCTCCAACCTTCATTTCCGACGACAAGGATGCCAGACAAAAATCAGCTGATTTCAAGGATCTGTTTATCGACACAGGTCTCAGTGCAGCCGTAGTAAAAAAATCGATAGAAGTTGGCGATTTTATCGTATTGGACAGAGGGTTTATCCAGCAGGGAGATAACTATATTTCCAAAGCTTTTGATAATCGTGTTGGATGCTATATAGTGCTGGAAACAATGAAACGCCTTAAAAAACACCAGGTGGATGTCTACGGTGTGGGCACGGCACAGGAGGAAGTAGGTATTCGCGGGGCCACCAACGCTTCCAGAGATATTGCCCCTGATATTGGTATTGCCCTGGATGTTACGGCAGCATTTGATACACCGGGTGTAGAAGAACATAAACAGGTGACCAAGCTTGGAGCCGGTGCAGCCATTAAGATTAATGATAGCTACTCCATTTCCAATCACGGTATCGTAAAATATTTAAAAACCCTGGCCAAGAAACATAAAATACCCTCTCAAATGGAAGTATTGCCATTCGGCGGTACGGATGCCCAGGGTATGCAGATGTTTGGCAGCGGACCTGTTTGCACAATATCGATTCCCACACGGTATGTGCACTCACCCAACGAAATGATCAATAAAAAAGATCTGGAAGCTGCCATCCAATTGCTGGTTAAGTTCATCGAATCCTGCGAAAAATGCAAATTGGAGTTCTGAAGCCGTTTACGTAAAATTGCCGTGGTCAAAAAGGGGTAAGTATTTTTTGGGTACGATTGAAGCTGCGCGTGCCGGTAAGCACGGAATCACTTCTTTTGCCGGCAGCCCACCTTGTTCTTAAATATCGCACCATGTTAAATTTTACATGAGTGCACATCTTCACACTTGCAGCTAATCTGCAAAAAATGCGAAGCCCAACCCATAGCCGTTAATGACACATATAGAGATACAATCCGGAGGGATTTCCCTGTTTGATAAGATTGAACCGCTTTGGATGAAACTGAATGAAATTCACACGTATGCCTCTGTGCATTTTGCACAAACATTCGAAAAATTTACCTTT
The DNA here is from genome assembly GCA_028282825.1 of SAR324 cluster bacterium. GTDB lineage: Bacteria > SAR324 > SAR324 > XYD2-FULL-50-16 > XYD2-FULL-50-16 > JAHJTV01. The sequence goes on along the minus strand of JANQGZ010000027.1, from coordinate 41,007 downwards.
GAGGATCGAAAAGTATCTCTCATGGCAAATGCGGAAAATGGGGAGATCCTGGTGGAAATTGCGGTGGATTCCCAAGCGCAAAGTAATATCGGATACTGTGTTACTATAGTTAGCTCGGCCAAAAAAGGAGAAATAGAATCGATCTATGTTGACCCGAAGTATCGAAGTATGGGACTTGGTGATAAATTGATGAAACGTGCCTTGAAATGGTTGGATGAGCGGAATGTTTCAGAAAAAACTACTGCCGTGGTTTTTGGACATGAAAAAGTCTACACGTTTTATGCAAAATATGGATTTTATCCCAGAATCACCGTGTTAAAACAAAGAGATGAGGAGGATTGAGCTTTTATGACCTCCATCCGAGTTTTCTCAATTGGCACCGGAAATCTGAGGCGATATAATTAGGTAATTCTTTTGGATAACTGATTCACCAACTCTGAGAAGGGGATTCAAATGAACGAGCGCGAAAGAGCAATATCCGGTGAGGTATTTATCAATGCCAACCTGACTGACGCATGGAATGCCTGGACCACTGAAGAGGGTATAACATCATTTTTTGCACCTGGTTGCAAAATAGAGATAAAACCTGGCGGATATTACGAAATCTATTTTGATCCGGAAGCACCGGAAGGACAGCGTGGGGGTGAGGGACTCAGGGTATTGGCAGTTCAACCTGAAAAAATGTTGTCGTTTACCTGGAACGCGCCGCCCTCCATGCCCGAAGTCAGGCATCAACATACCTGTGTTGTTCTTCGATTTTATTCGATCGAAGATGGCACCAAAGTAACGATTTATCATTGTGGATGGGGATCGGAAGGTGAATGGGACCAAGCCTTTGAATACTTTCAAAAGGCCTGGCTCTCCATTGTACTGCCAAGGCTTGCCTACCGGTTTAAGGAGGGAGCAATCGACTGGTCCAATCCACCGGGAATTCAAGAATTAGCTGGTTATAACAAGTAATGTTTCCGGAGAAGCTTACCCCGGTAATTTAATATTATAGGTAAAAACCCCGATGAGACTGAGGATGATACCATTTGTATCCTGCCTATTCCCGGCTTTTTGGATAGGATAGTTTTCCTTAAAAAGGATATTTTCTACCTTTGATAACTCTCTCCGCTACTTGTCTTTTCAACCCAATCACATTTTCCCGGGGAACATTTGCCAGTTTATCCACGTCACTCATCAGCTTACCCAGTGAATCGCCGGTTTCGGCAAATGCGAGGACATTTTTTGCCAATGTTGCTAACTTTGGAAATGTTTCGGCGAAATAGGCTTTGACAGCTGTGATGTGAAGTGCGGCCTTTTTCTCCCCCTTGGTTTCCAACACTTTTAAAGCTCTCAATAATCCGGACTCCATAGCAAAGAGTTCGATGACTATCTCTGCAAGCTGTTCGATCACTTCCTGGTCTTCCTGGAGGGTCTCGAGCAAGTTTTGGGTAACGGTATTGACCGTCAACAGGAACAATAATTTGGCATTGCGCAGCATTTGGTTTTGCAATCCCAGTCCCGTATCGGCATTTAATTCAGCGGGGTTGATCGATCCGATTTCCTCAAGTCCCTTGCCAACGGCTTCCATCAAAGGTAACTTCCCCTTCATGGTGCTTTTCAGAATGTTACCTGTAATCACCAGTCGATTGATCTCGTTGGTGCCCTCGAAAATCCTGTTGATTCTTGAATCACGGTAAGCACGCTCTGCCGGATACTCGGCAATGTATCCGTTTCCTCCGTAAATCTGAACCAGTTCATCCACACAATAATCCAACACCTCACTGCCAAAAACCTTGGCGATTGCGCATTCAACGCTATATTCTTCAATCGCTTTGGCGATTTCCTCTCCGTTTTTTCTGGCATTATCATCCAATGTATTCATTTTGTCGTCTATTGCCGCAGCCAGCCGGAAGACGATGGATTCTGTCATATAGGTCTTGATTGCCATTTGAGCAAGTTTATTGCGGATCATGCCAAAGGTATTGATTTTCTTTCCAAACTGAACCCGTTCGTTGGCATATTTGAGAGCGATCCCCATGGCACCTTTTTGGGCTCCGAGAGCCGTGGCACCAAGTTTATAGCGGCCAATATTGAGTACATTGAAAGCAATTTTGTGTCCGGCTCCAATGGTAAAAAGCACGTTTTCCACGGGCACCTTGCAATCTTTCATGATTACTGAAACCGTTGAAGACCCCTTGATGCCAAGCTTATCTTCTTCAGCACCGGTGGATAATCCTTCAAATCCTTTTTCCAGGATAAACCCTGTAAATTTCTCACCATCAACCTTGGCAAAAACCGTAAAAACATCTGCCCAGGCACCGTTTGTGATAAAGATTTTTTCACCATTTAAGATGTAATGGGATCCATCTTCAGATAGGGTTGCTGTAGCAGCTGCATTTAAAGCATCCGAACCGGCTCCTGACTCTGTCAGACAGTAAGCTCCAACGTATTCACCAGTTGCCAGTTTTGGCAGAAATTTCTTTTTCTGCTCCTCAGTACCAAAAAGATAAATCGGCAAACTTCCGATACCGGTCTGGCAGGAATGGCTGACAGCAAAGGAATGTGCCCTTCCCATGGCTTCACTGACAAGACAGGCACTGATCTTGTCCATGCCTTCGCCACCGTATTCTTCCGGAATATCGGTTGCGTTCAATCCCAGTTCACCTGCCATGGCAAACCATTCACGAACATTCGATTCGTCTTTTTTTTCAATTTTTTCCGCGTTTTCGGCCAGCTCTTTGTTTACAAAATCCAAAGCAGCTTTTCCGACCATTTTTTGCTCATTGTTAAAATCTTCAGGGATGAAGATATCTTCCTTGGCAATGTCTCCCACCAAAAAATCACCTCCTCCAAAAACCTTTCTTTCACCCATGTTTCATCCTTGATGATAGTTAGTGCCTGAACGAAAACCAATTTAACCGATACCAATAAAAGCTTTAAAAGCAGCTTGATACTTCGAAATTTAGTGCTTTCAGCAGTCAGCGAGCAGCTCCCGGCCGGTTTCTCCTTGTAATTGCAATGTTTTGAGCTGTCGGCTGACAGCACGTTAATCTTCAAGCTGAATCCGGCATCTGGCACGAAGCTGGATAAGGGTTTAGCATTTTTTCGTTCAGGCACCAGTTACATTTTACATTTACCTGATACTTCTGCTTTAAACTGCCTGATGCTAGCACCGGACACTAATTTTGAGAAGGCAATTTATCATTATGTCAAACAGTTAACCTGTTTTACTATTCCAGTTGTGTTTTAAATTCTCTATAGTATAGGTAAAATCGCTATTTAACTATGGCGTTCCTTTGCCTTAAGACTGGTCTTTCGTTAGTGCGTGCTCATAATGAATTGGTTTTGTATAATTGTATCGAAGTCGTGGGCATAATTTTATACGGGAAAAATGTGTTAAAACCTGATCATTTTATGACATTTTTTCAGCAGTTAAAAAGATGGATTGAAAGGGCTACAACTCCACCCAAATATACGGAAAGGGATGGCATCAGATATTGGCAGGATCGTATCCTTTTTTCATTACTTGCTATTGGCGTTGTTCTGGGGTTTATCGCTTATGTTCCCAGTGTTATCCTCTCCTTGGCAGAGGACCTTTGGCTGGTTGCTGTTTTCGATACGGCATTTTACGCCTGGGCAATATTTCTCTTTTTAAAACGCTCACTGCCTTTTAAACTCAGGGCCTACAGCACCATCGTGTTAAGCTATCTTTTAGCTTTGATTCTTTTACTCACCGTGGGACCATTCGGTGCCGGTCCTGTCTGGTTATTCTTTTTTCCCGTCGTAACAGGACTTTTTCTTAACTCCAGATCCACCCTCATTGCTCTGTTAATTAATACCATCACCATTTGCGGGCTCGGTTTCGCCTTGTATTTTGATACACTGGGGTGGAGAAGGGCAGCCGGATTCCCTATGGAATCCTGGGTCGTCATCGGCATAAATTTTTTATTGTTAAATGCCCTGAGTGCCTGGGCAATTGTTTCGTTATTACGGGGACTGCAAAATTCACTTTTGCTTGAAAGAGATGCGTTAACATCAGTCGAGCAAAAAAACAGAGAGTTGCTGGAATCCAATGTTAATCTGCAAAAGGTCATTGATGATAGAAAACGCTTTGAAGAAGCACTGACCGAGAGCAAGGAAGCATTGGAGGAATCAGAGTTGAAATTCCAGGATTTGGTGAATATGCTGCCTCTTTCCTATTTCCTGATCGATGAGAATTTCAAACTAAAAACGGTGAACATTAAGATGCTGGAGATGTTTAAATATCCCAGCGAAGACAAAAACATCAAGCTTCCTGAAACAGCGACTGATTTTATTGTTCCGGAAGAGCGGGAACAGGTACATGCAGATTTGGTAAATCTGATAGAGAATCATGGCAATAGCTGGGCTCAATACACAGGTCTCACCAGCACAGGTGAACAAATTCCGATTGAAGTATTGGCCAGTATTATCACCATCAATCAAAAGAATGTCGGTGTCCAGGGAATCATACTGGATATAACGGAACGGATTGAACACGAGAAAACCCGAAAAGCCAAGGAAATTGCAGAAAACACCAACAAGGCGATTTCAGAATGGGTCGGATTCATCGTCCATGAACTAAGAACCCCAATCAGCGGTTTGCTGCAATTCGCGCAGCTGGGAATTAAGAAACTAAACGACAGCTCCTTTGTCAGATTGGTTGCCAACCTTGAGGAAGAATATCGATCCCTTATAGAAAAGCCGGACGATCACGACACCGAGGTAGAAAACCAGCTCTCAATAAAAGACCAGGCCGAAGAAAGGGAACGCAGGTTTGCTAAATATTTTAATCGCGTGCACACCGGAGGATACAGGCTTCAGCGTTTGCTTAACGAATTGCTGGATATCTCCAAGCTGGAAGCCGGAAAAATGGAATTCCACATGCAGAAATCCGACATGAAGGAGATTATCAGGGAAACCTGTGACGAGATGGAGGCTGCTATCGAATCGGACAACCTGATATTGGAAATAACCAAGACAAAGGCTCCGACTGAGATCATCTGCGATGCCTTTCGCATGGGCCAGGTTCTGAGAAATCTCGTTAACAACTCCATTAAATTCAGTTCTCCCGGTTCTAAAATAACTATAGCAATGACCGAAACCAAACTGGAAAAAAATGAATCTGTTTATCCGGCACTGCAAACAACTGTCAGCGACCAGGGAGTCGGTATCCCGGAAGACCAGATAAACTATGTCTTCAATATGTTCAAGCAAAGCCGCAAAACAAGAATCGGAGAAGGTTCCGGTTTAGGTCTGCCGATTTGTCGACAAATCGTCAATGCCCACAAAGGCAAAATCTGGGCGGAAAGCGAAGGCGACCGGGGAGCTAAAATTCATTTCATTGTGCCTTACGACAATCTAAGCGATTAACCTGAATAAGCTTTTAATTCTCAAACAACCAAAACAGTCACTGACAATCTAACCTTCTCATAAACTCAAAGCCGGTTTCCAACATTGTTGTATTCAAGCTTGTATTTTTGCAGGATCACTCCATTTGAATATGATTTAGTATCAAGCAATTGAGCATGAACAGGTTTGGACGGATAGTCAAAGAGCCGAATACCGTCACCAATAATGAACGGATTGACTTTTAAATAGATTTCGTCGATCAGCCTGTTGTTTAACATGGTACTCGCCAGTTTGCCTCCTCCACATAGCCAGATGTTTTTGCCCGGTTTTGTTTTCAGCTCACGGATATAACTCTCTGCATCAGTATCCAACAGCTTCACCTGGTCATTGCTTTCGAACTTTAATGACCTGGAGACAACCAGGTGTTTCAACCCCTGGTATGCCGGCTCACCAGGTTTAAGTCCATATTGAAATCCAAATTCATACGTTTTGGTGCCCATGATGACATAATCAAAGGATTGCATCGACGCCATAAATTCATCCGCATGCTCTCCTTCCATTAAAAACCCGGAGATTGAGCCGTCTTTTCTTGCTATGTATCCATCAGCAGATATCGCGATATAATATATTATTTTTCTCATTTGCACCTCCTTAGCTTTTTTAGTTGTAAATCAGAACTGATATTCAGGTTAGGAGGCTTTTAAATCCCGGTATTGTATTTTTTTTACCTGTCCCTACCTATTGGAATTACGTGAGGATATAAAAGGTTGGATTTTTGGTAGGAGCCGGGGGTGGTTCCTGCAAATAACCCGAATTCCTTGCTGAAATGTGACTGGTCAAAATACAGACATTGAGCCGCTATGTCCGCATAAATTGGTGAGTTAGCCGAATGCAACAAGGAAAGGGCTCGATTAAAACGAAAAATTCTCTGGTACTTTTTAGGAGACAATCCGACATGTTTTTTAAAAACCTGGATTAGATGTTTTCTTGAATACCCCGATTTCCTGCTCATTTCAGTATGACTTAGATTTTCCAAACACACATTTTTCGCGATATAGTTTACAATGTTCCTTTCGGCTTTAGAAACTATCAATCTTTGTTTCAGATAGTCAGCAGCGGCGTTAAAAATTTGAAACGGCTTATCGCAATCAAGTAAATACTCTCTAAGTTGAATGACTGATCTTCCCAGTAGCAACGATGCATCGATCATCTTATCGCTGACTTCAGTCGCAGGGATGCCTAATAAAGCATGAAGCCCGTCAGCCTCAAACTGGATGCACAATGTACTCGCATGTTGTTCCGAATGGTAAATTACCGGTTTAGTCTGGATTCCTGTTATCCAGGCCGATCTAAAATAAAGATGCGATTGTTGGTTCGTGTCTTGTATACGCCTATATTCACCATCCAACTCGATTATCAACTGGGCGTTTCCATCCGGCAACAATTTTTCAAAAGGACTATCGGCAGTATAGTCTCGATAATAAATCATTGATTTTACGAACTGACGCAAAGGGTATGATGGAACATGGATTTCCAAGAACATTCAAACGCTCCCCAGAATGGTTATTGAAAACAAAATATCATTAAATTTTATCTTCAAGGACTAGGCCAAACCATGGGATTGAGTTGAATCCGGCAAGGTGAGAAGTTCTTTTAACCAATAAAAGTACATGGTGGAATTGAATGGCGAGAAAGCTGGAACCTGTTTTTCGAAAGGTCTCTAAAACGGCAGATACAAGCCAGCCCCAAGCATAAGCAATTGCCTGTTACCCAAACCACCGGTGAGTTGCATAAAATGGATTCCCGACTCTAAGAACAAGCTTTCGTATAGTGGATAATCGATACCCGCTTTGATACCGGCTGCAAAGTCTTGCCCCTGGTTTTCCTGCTCTGTACCATCCGTCAACGTGGTGGAGTGATAGTTCCAATTGACCAGGGACAGGAATGGTTCGACGGAGAATTGGATCGGTTGTTTCACTAGAACAATTTTCAACCCAAAAGCCAGATTATTTAAGGTCAGAGTCTGTTCGACTTTATGCATATCTCCGTACAGAGAACGTTCCGGAGTACCAGTCAGACTGACCGATTGATAGGCCGCTGTGATTGTGACGTATCCACTCCAGACATATCCTCCGTTCAAAGCGTAACCGAGAGTGGCGTCAAAATCCTCGGCAAAGCTGCCCAAGGGAGCTGCATAAAAAGGATACAGACCGATGGTCAGCTTTTTATTGTCAAGGTTCTTTAACGAAATCCAGCGGGGTGATAATCCGTGGAAATGTCCGTCATCACTGACTGAAGAAGAAAAGACAATATGGTAACGCTTGTCTTCATCCTTGATAAAATCATCTATTCCGGTGATGGTAACAACCTGGTCTTTGTCCCAGTTGCTTTCGTCAAACTTAAGCCTGTTTTTGTCCACCCTCCCTTCCTGTGGATTGTCACTCTTAAGTCCGATTAAAACAGGTGCCCTGGGTTTGGAACTCAATCGAACCGTGAAAGTCGCATTCTCGCCAGCCTCCGTAGTATCTCCGCTGAGCGCTCCTATAATAAATCGCGCCTCATCCATATCCTTATTAACCAGCTTTACCTTTTCAAACGGGAGCTTGTTATAAAGAGGATCACTGCTTACTGCACCGGAGCTTGTTATCGCAAATTCCTGGTTGCCATCCACCAGATAATCTGCAACACCTTGGACACTTATAATTTGTTCCTTGTCCCAGTTATGACTGAGAAATGCAGCATGTTTGGTGATTAACTTCCCCTCGCCAGGATTAGTACTTTCAAACAGCAACACCACAGACGATGTCGGTTCCGAAGTCAGGCGTACGGAAAATTTGGCTTCCTCTCCTGACTCTGAAGACATTTTATTAATCGGTTTTACCAAAATTCCACACTCATCGTTATCCCTGTTGAACAACTTGATGTTGACAGGTGGAATATCCATATAAGCCGGGTCCGTATCGCTGGAAGAAGTAATAGTGATCTGGTAGGGAATATCTCCGTCATCAACAAAATCATCGTAGCCTGAAATCGTCACTTTTTGATTTTGGTCCCAATTGGATGAATCAAACCACAACATATCCAAATCAGGGGCTGCCTCTTGTGGCTGATCCGATACTATGTTAATTATCACTTTCCCTTTCGGTGCCGCATTTAAACGCACGTTGAAACTTACCTTTCGACCACTCTCGCTGGTATTACCGTGAATTTTGCTGACAAAAAACGTGGTGAGATTATTATCCAGGTTTGACAACTGAACATCCGGCGGATCTATGCCATTATAACTCTTGTCGTCACTTTTGGCAGGTTGCAGGACTATGGCATAATTTTGTTCACCATCCACCAGCTGATCGTTGACTCCTGATACGGTGACACGCTGTGGCTGATTCCAGTTTTTAGGCGTGAATGACAGGGATCTGATACTTATCGTTCCTTCTGATTGATCATTACTGTTTAAACTGATAGTAACCTTCGCGGAAGGCTTTGAAGTCAGCGCTATTGAAAAAGTAGTTTGGTCTCCGTTTTCAGAGGTTTTTCCTTTTGGCTGGATAATTCGAAAACCGGCTTTATCATTATCCTGATTCACCAATTCGATGTTTACAGGGTCCAGTAGCTCGTACCTCGGATCTTTACTGCGTTTCACTTCAGCAGTAATATGGATTGTTTTATTTCCGTCAGCAATAGAATCGTCCTGCCCCTTGACTTTGACCGATTGTGCAACCGACCAGTTTTTAGGCGAGAACAGCAACTGGTTGTTCAACACGATACCTTCATTCCGATTCGAGCTCTTTAAGGACACCAAAACGTCGTGAAGAGGTTGAGAACGGAGCCTGACTGAAAAGGCTGCTTCATCCCCATTCTCACTTAACCGACCGGAAACCTCACCCAAGCGGATTCCGGCCCTGTCATCGTCTTCATTGATCAGTTTGATCACCTTGTCCGGCAATGCTCGATATCGTGGATCTTTTGCCGACTGGGTGGAAAGCTTGACCTGGTAGTCAATGTCACCATCATTGATCTCATCGTTTTGACCGACAATTTGAATCGTCTGGGGGTATTTCCAATTGGTAGCATCAAATATTAACTTCGAAGGCTTGGGAATACCCTCACTCCTGTTTGTACTGATAGCTTTTAATACGACCTTTTGCCGGGGTTGGGTTTGTAGATTGATTCTGACATTCACCGCCCTGCCGCCTTCACTTGTAGCAGTATTTGTATAATTTATTCCCAGGGCAGCGGTATCGTTATCTTTATTGACTACCTTCAAGGATCCGGAAACAAGATCGGCATAATTGGAATCATCGCTTTTGGCTGGTCCCAGGGTGATTGTATAAATCTTATCCAAATCCGCCACCAGGTCGTCCTGGCCAACTACAATTATTGTTTGGGGGATCTGCCAGTTTTCCGGACCAAAGACCAGCACAGCGGGGGAGGCAATTCCTTCTTTAACATTGGAGCTTGCGACCGGTATCCTTACCTCTGAAGAAGGCTTCGATCCCAGGTGAACCTTAACTGCAGCTTTGTTTCCCTTTTCGGTTGTTTGGAGCTGTTTTGAACTGACAACAAGCCGCGCTTCATCATTATCCAGGTTTACCAGTTTTATACTTTTTCTTGAAAGTCGACTAAAGCGGTAATCCCGGCTGCTGGTTGCTTGTAGAAATACCTGGTAAACAACATCTCCATCTTTAATATCGTCGTTTTGGCCTTTTACTTTAACTCGCTGGGGCTTATTCCAGTTATCAACAGTAAAAAGAAGTTCGTCCGGTTTGACTACCCCTTCCGCCGTATTGCTGCTGCTTAATTTTATGGTAACAGCATCGGTTGGTTTTGCATTTAGTTTAACCTCTAATTCAGCCTCTCCACCAGATTCGGAAGAGGTTGCCGCCAGCTTGACGACTGAATAATCTGCTTTCTGCGTGGCTTGTTTGATCTCTTTTAATTTAGGCTTCGATAGTTCGTTTTTTCCACCGGATTCCGCCGAAACAGGCAAGGTGCCTATTCCCACTGTATTGCCTGTACCCCCTGAGATGCGCACATTGTTTGCACCGGCAACGATCTCCCTGTTAACCAGGTTTATACCTTCCAATGGTAATTCATGATACGCTTTGTCTTTTGACTTGATTTTCTTTGCAATCACGGAAAATGGAGTGTCACCATCTGCAATAAAGTCGTTTTTTCCAACCACAACCACCTGTTGAAAGACATCCCAGTTGCCGGGTTTAAAAATCAGGGTAGGGGTTCTGATTTCTGCTTCTTTGGGTGAATCGCTTTGCAGTGTTATTTCAACGGGATAGAGCGGCTGGGACATCAATCTGATCGGAATCTCAGATTGGCTGCCATTTTCATCGGTAAAACCTTGGTATTTCCCAACATAAAAGCCGGGCTGATCATTGTCCGTATTCGTTATAGCAACCCTGGTGCTGTTTAATCGAATGAATTGCTGTGTTTTGGATTGGTCCAGTGAAACAATGACATGACACGTTTGCTCACCATCCGCCACTCGATCATCCATTCCTCTTATGGTTACTATCTGTGGTTGATCCCAGTCATTCGGATGAAAGACAAGGTTTTCAGGTTCAATACTAATTTCAGTGGGATCATCTGTTGAGAACAAAAGTGGGATTGTGGTTAAGACCGGTGATTCCAGCTGAATTCTTAATTGAACCCTGGTGCCGTTTTCAGAAACCTCAGCAGATGTGGGATCGACCCGTAATTTATAGCTTGGAGTTTCGGATGGTATATCTTTCAGGGGCTGAAGCTGAAATGGGATTCCACTTGTCATGTTGGACCCTGAAGACGTCGTTTTTTCACTCTTTGAAGTTACCACATTACTTCTTCTGGAATGCTCAACCGTGCGCATGGTTGCAGAGGTTGCTCGATTGATCACCCTGACTGCCGGAGGCTCCAGATTGTTGTAGTGTTTATCCTTGCTTGCTGTGGGACCTATTTTGATTGAATAATTCGTATCTTCATCCTGGCGAAAATCATTCTGACCGATCACGGTAATCCATTGTTTTCTATTCCAATTTTTTTTGGAAAAGATCAACATTTCAGGCTTGACCGTCCCCTCCGAGCGGTTGCTGCTAATTACCGGGATGCTTACGGGGGCCTGAGGAGAAGATCTAAGGACTACAGAAAACTTTGCTTGTTTTCCTTTTTCATCCGTATCACCGCTTATTTTTCCCAGTTCTAATCCGGCAGTATCATCATCTTTGACTATGATTGTCGTCATAACAGGCCTTAAACCTGAATAACGGAAATCTCCCCGGATCACTTCAATTCGTATGATGTTGGTGGTATCTCCATCGACAACATCGTCATCTAATCCTTTTACCTTGCATATCTGTTCCTCAGACCAGTTCGCAGGATTGAAGGTTAGCTGTGATAGCGACAACTCCAATTCAGACGAATCACCTGCAGTAATTCTTAAAGTCGTATTTTCCAGAGGTTTGGATTTGAGTTTCAACAATAGATTTGTAGATGATCCGACTTCACTAACTTCCTTATGTTCCGTTCTGACTATTATCCCAGCCGCACCAGGTTCCTTTTCCGATTGAATTCTTTTTTCCACTTCATCAACCGGTACCAAAATGCCGTGGTTCTTCTTGTTCCCAAGCTGCCTGTTTTCTCTCTCTTCAATCCCCTTGATCGGTCCGGTAAAAGCTGGATCGTTGACTTGCGCAGCAATCAACTCCGAGATAAAAATACTTAGAATGATAAATAAAAATAAACGAAGCTGCATTTCCGGAGATAGTTAGCTTAGGGGTTCTTTGATTTCTTAATAAGGATACTTTATGGCAAAGGTCGAACGGTTGTTGCCAAGCCCCCTGGAAACAAAATGATAACTCCACTCCAGGGCAAGGATGAATCCGCCAATCACTGAGACATCAGCGCCTAGACCGGCGTAAAGCCCGAGAGATGTGCCTGTATTTTTGTCCTGACTACCACTAAGATTATTCGATGAATCCAAATTCCAATAAGCCATTTCTGCGCCACCACGAGCGTAAGTAGTGAGTAACGACCGCCAGAATGCATATCTGATTCCGGCTATAATGCTGTTGTAGTCCAGGCGATAGGTCATGGGATTATCGACATTGTATTTATGAACGACATTATCCCCTTCACTTGAAAAACTATAAACGGCAACGTCCAGATCAAGGTTTCTTGAATAGACGTATGCTCCAAAAACTCCGATGGCGAAAGACTCATCCAGTTTATCCTTCATGGCATCTCTAAATTCAAATCGAGTGATAGTGGTGCCGAAAACCATCGTCATATTATCATGATTGGTTACCTGGACAGGATTTGGCACCAGCCCCTGGTAGTCGGGATCTCCGCTTTCAGCCTCGTTAAATAAAATATGAAAATCGGTGTCGCCATCTTTCTCGTTGTCGTTTTGACCGGTAATCGTGACATTGTGTCCTTTGTTCCAGTTTTCGGCATCAAATACCAAATGTGAAGGATTGGCAATCCCTTCGCTTTCATCATCCGAATTAAGTCCAATTCTTACCGGGGAGCTTGGCTTGGTCTTTAACTTTAAATTAAACAGGGCCTCCGAGCCATTTTCAGTCGATTTACCTTCCACATTTCCTACAATAAATCCGGCTTTATCATTGTCATGACAAATCATGTCAAGGCTTGGGAAAGCCATTTTGTTGTAGTTGGGATCTTTGCTGATCCCACCCTGACTGGTGACCTGAAAAGTTTGAGTGCCATCCACAACATAATCCCGGGCACACCCCACACGAATAACTTGCTCCTGGTACCAGTTATCAGGAAAAAAGGCAGCATGGTAATCCAACATTTTCCCCTCAGTTTGATCTGTTGTTGAAAATATGAAGATCACGGAGGAAGCGGGTTCGGAATTCAACTTGATCGAAAACTCAGCATGGTCGGTTTCCTCGCTCGTTACATGAGAGAGCTGTTTGACCGTGATCCCTTCTTTGTCATCATCGATGTTTCTCAATTCAACATAAAGTGGCGGGGCTGCAGAAAATCCGTTTGTACCTTGCGCAAATACTTTTAAACGGTAGGATTGCAGACCATCCTTAATATCATCATCCACGCCTTTAATTGTTACCTGTTGCTCCTCCTGCCAGTTTGTATCGGTAAAAACCAGGGAATCAGGAAAAACGTTTCCTTCACTTTCATCTTCCGATTGAACGACTATCGTAAGGATTTCTCCCGGATTACTGTCCAATTTCAGAAAGATACTACTTTCTTTCCCTTGCTCGGTTGTTTCAGGATCAGAAAGACGGTGTAAAATGGCGTAGGTATTAATATCTTCATTTTTTAAAGACACGCTGGGTGGGGAACCATTGAAGATAGGATCATCGCTGTTTGATGTAATTACAATCTCATAAGGACGATCGCCATCAACCAATCCATCTGGGAGACCTGCGACAGAAACTATCTTAGGCTGATCCCAATCATCCGGATTAAATTTTAATATACCGGGAGTTACTTCTCCTTCTGTCTTGTCAGAACTCTCCAGTGTTAAGGTCACTTCAGATGTCGGGCGCGCATTCAACCGAATTGAGAGATCAACAGAATCTCCAGCCTCGCTTGTAACTTTACCGCTGGAATTGATCGTCAGACCTGTCTTCTCATCGTCTATGTTGACCATTTCGATGTCATCGGGATCGATTGCCGCATATAGCGGGTCTTCAGTCTCAGGTTTTTCAATTATCACCCAATAGGGTTGGTCACCGTCAGCCATGACATCATCTACCCCAATCACTGTTATGGTCTTTTCCTGAAACCAGTCCTCCTCCGTGAAAGAGAAAGTTTTTAGCAACAATCGGCCTTCGGAAGGATCTCCGCTTCGGAAATTTAAAGTAACCCTGGCTCGTGGTTTTGAAGTCAGTTTAAGGCTTATTTTCCCCAAGCCACCAGCTTCGGTGGTTTGAGTATTTTTTTTATTGACGACAAAACCTGATTGATCATCATCTGCGTTTATAAAGCGTAAGGATTGGTCTGCCAGCTTCGAATAAGTTTTGTCAGAGGATTTTTTGGAGGAGATAATTATCTCAAACGCCGTATCTCCGTCATCAATCGAGTCGTCGTTTCCTACTACCCTTATTCTTTGAGGTTTGTTCCAGTTTTGGGGAGTAAAGGATAAAACCCGGGGATTGGCTCCTCCTTCTAAAACATTGGAACTGGAAACACGGATAATTACCTTATCGACAGGTTTTGAATGTAACGATACCGATATCGATGTTTCCCCCCCACTTTCGTCGGTCAACCTGCTCGGACTTGAAACCAACACAGCTGCCTGGTCGTTATCGATGTTCTGCATTTGAATGGGTTTCAATTTCAAATCATGAAATTGAGGATCTTCACTTTTTACAGGGCCAGGAATGACAGCGTATGAAACCAAACCGTCTGCAATAGCATCATCTTGACCTGTAATAAGGACCTTTTGTGGCTTGTTCCACGATTCTGGTGCAAAAGAGATCGAATGGGGGCGAACCAGACCCTCGCTTATATTGTCGGATTTTAAAGGAATGACAACTTCTGCAGCGGGTTGCGAAGAAAGGCTGATCCAAAGAGATGCGGTTTTTCCTTCTTCAGAGGTTGTTAAACCTGATTTTTTAACAACAATTCCTGCCTGATCATTATCCCGATTTAGCAAAGTAATGGAGTAAGGGGTCATTCGGTCATACTCCATATCCTTTTTGCTTGTCACATCGATAATGATATTGTATCTCCTGTCACCGTCAACTTTATGATCATCCTGACCTACAACGGTACACTGTTGGCTTTTGTTCCAGTTGTTTTTGGTGAATATCAAAGGATCACTTGATACCTTTCCTTCCCGTTTGTCCAGACTGCGACATTTTATTTCAACATCGGCTATCGGTTGTTTTTGCAACCGAATATCAATTGTTGCTATTGCCCCTGCTTCACTTGTTTGTGTGAGCTTTTCACCTATCACCAGTCCCGCTTCTGCTTTTTCCTTGTCGATTTCCTTAACCGGTAGTTTCAAAACCGGGTTGTTTTTCTTGACCGATGCATTCAAATCGGTGGAGAAAACCAACAATGTAAAAATAAGAAACTTCCAGTTTTTCATTTCGAAAATAGCTAAAAGGTCGTCATCCTGGGAATTCGACAGTTTGTTGCTAAAAAATTCCTTTACGATTTTTCAATTACAATTGAAATTTTAACAATGAATAAAGCGTGGGTTTACCGATATTATAATTGCAAATGCTAAGTCAAATGAATCAGAAAGATATTCGTCAGTTTATCTCATAGCCCCTTCATTGCTAGCATCTATAAATTCTTTTACTTAAAAAAAGATTGACATTCCTAAGTAAAGAAGACTAAAAACGTATGCAAATGGAAAAGCTTTATTTAAATTTTTTCTAAGAAAAATATTTAATTCGCCTCAGTTGGAATTGCTATACTCTAGGATTGTCTTGATCGGTGCAGGTTTGGATTTTCTTGGAATGAAACCTTGACCTCCTCCAAGATCAAACAGCTCAACGCAGCACCGATCAAGGCATTATTCAGACAATAGAACAAACTGAAGTCTGAAACCAAAAAACACACCGGATTATCACCTGTTTACTCAAAAAGTATGGTGACAATCTTTTGGAAACAATTCAGGAAGGG
The DNA here is from genome assembly GCA_028282825.1 of SAR324 cluster bacterium. Classification (GTDB taxonomy): domain Bacteria; phylum SAR324; class SAR324; order XYD2-FULL-50-16; family XYD2-FULL-50-16; genus JAHJTV01. The sequence goes on along the minus strand of JANQGZ010000027.1, from coordinate 25,035 downwards.
GGTTCCAATGAACCGGGTTACAAATCAGGAACAACAGCTTTGGATAAGCCAGGATTTTTACATTCCCGTTGATGAGCAAGGTCACTGCCTCGGCAAATACTATGAAGGTGCAATGGGAATCGTGGTTGAGATCAGGCGCAACACGGGAGGTTCTTATGCCTTGAAGATACCATGGTTAATGGGTGATACAGTTAAGGAAAACGCCTATGTGGCCGAATTACTGACTGAAGAGCGCAACAGTGTGCTTTCTGTTTTCTCCGATTGTAACAACACATCCGGTCTTATGCATGCAGAAGTGTTCGGCTCTGCAATTATCCAGAAACCTATCCAAACCATGGCTGCCCCACCTGAAGCCCAGGCATTTCATAATGCGTCTATTGCAATTCAGTTCAGAAAAGGAAAGTCTCCCCGTTTTTGCGCCATTCATCCGGAAAAAGAAATAATGGACCGGCTCAAGGTTTTCCCGGATACCATCGAAGATTGTCCTTTTAATAAAAAAGACGTTTTTGAAAAGGCTTGTCGCCAATCCAAAGCCAAGCAGACAGACTGGTCCAATATCGTCGGGGTCAATCTTAATAAGGATCGATCACCTTCCGGAATCATTACTCTCAAGGATTCCCTTAAACATCAATTGGATGAAAGCACCTGGTATCTGGGAGTTCCTGCGGTGATTTATGTCTGGGGCAGTTCCACCCTGCATGAAGCCATTTCGGAAGGGAATCTGGCGGACTGGCATCTGGAGCAGCATCTTTCAATGTTGGAGCGCATTGTTAGCGGTGTTGCCTCCCTGCACAAAAGGGGGTTTTTGCATACGGATATTCGACCCGCCAATATCATGTCCAGAGGAGAGTGCAAAAATCCTGAAAACTACTACCTCATTGACTACGCCGGATACAATGTCGGACTGGCAACAAACGACCAGACCACTACCAATCGTTTTAAAAAAGCGGATTCAAAATTCCTGGGCCCCTCCATCGGAGGGGAAAGACAATCTCCTTTCTACGCGCCGGAAAGAGAAAAAGGCATTGAAAAAGAAGGGGCTGATATTGCTGTCATACTTGATAAGCAAGACCACTACCTGATCATGTTCGGATGGCGAAACCGTCTGTTGGAGAATAACGGCAGTACTATCAAGGAAGAATACTTAAACGAATTGGAAAAATATCTGTTTGACGATGGGCAATCCTGGGGAAACAGAATGAAGCACCTGTCCCGGGACAATAATGAAAACGATATTTTGCTTCCGGGCGACAGACTGCAGATCAGGGAGTTCATTTTTAGAATCGAATCAATAGGGCTGCTGCAGGGGCAATTAAAGGGAGTTGAAGTCTATCGATGTTCAAAAAATTACTACAAGATCTATCACAACCGAATTGTTGCCGGAGTTAAGGAACCGTTCTCCAAACAATGGATCGCCATCCCCAGGGTGATCGAATTAAGACAATGGGCCGCCGGAACGGATATTTACGGAATTGGTGCCCTGTTTTTATACACCATGTTTCGCACGAAGGGCGATGGTGCCAATGAAATGAAAATCATCCAGGATCTTACCTTTCAGCGACTTCTGGAGGAATTAAGCAATCCCCACTATCTAGATACGGTATGGTATGAACTAAGCAGAATTTGCACTCAACTCAGTATTTGCCATTCCCAGTTACGTGGAAAGAACGATCTAAAAAAAATTCTTTTCAAGCCCGATGAGTTTTGGGACCAATCAAAGATTAGTTCCTATACGGAAGGAAAATCAATTGAGACATACGCCAAGTATGTAACCAACCTGATAACCCATACAGCTCCTGATTCCATCAAGATCCTCCAAAATCTGGAACATAATTATGTTTATTTTTTGTATGTCGTCTATTTCACACTGTGCTGTTTACATCGACAGCAAGCGATGAGCATAACCTTGCTTCAATCGAACAACAGAATACCGGCTGAACTTAATAGTAAAGATACACTGTATTTGCCGTTTTGTGCCTCCCGTACCACTCAACCGGATACGGGTCCATATTCGTCACCAATCGATTCTGTACAACTGTTTTTAAAGAAGTTTCGAAAGATAGTGGAATCAAGCTATTTTGATGGATTCATTCTCCAGGAGCAAGAAGATATCAAACCGGAAAATTCACCGGCACCCTTGCTGCGCAGGGAAATCGGTCAGTTAAAAGCCCAGAATTCAGAGCTATCGAAGCAGACTCAAAACCTGTCTACGGAAAATGAACAATTAAAAAAGCGACAGTCAGAACTGGAGACGTTATTGCAGGACATGACGCAAAAACTCGATTCCATAGACAGCTTTGCTGGAAAGCTAAATAAAAAAGTTTTTTATAAAAATCAACAAGTTGAGGACTTAGTTGCGGAAATCTCCAATTTGAAGACATTTTACAAAAACTGATTGTTCGCCAGCAGGAACAGTCAAAATAATTAATCTCTCCCAAACCGAGATAAGTTCTGTTGAACGTGAACAACGCTTATCTTAACTCAAAATACCTCTTTGAATTTTTTACGGTAAAATCAAACCCAAAGAAAAAACACAATGATGCCCAGGTGGACAATTTGAGTCTTGGTAAAATAGAATATGAGGTTCAATCTTAAGAAAACCTGCTTTGGGTAAAGGGTAAAAAGACCCGGTTCGTTCTGTGAGTCAAGAGCGCATCCATAGTGACAGGTTGAAATTATGATAAATACCTTCAGCACGATTAGCCATATACCAAAACAGTACCAGCTTGCACGTCAATACCCGGGATTCTGGAGATCAATGGTTGGAAAACCTGATGGTTATGGAAACTATGGAAATAAGGATCAAATGAGTTTTCGTGAAACGGATGGATATCTCTTTTGTGAGGATATCAAGGTCAAAGATATTCAGGACAGGATTCCAACCAGTCCATTTTATTTGTACAGCCTGAAAAGAATTTTAGAAAATTATAAAGCTTATGAAGATGCCCTGGAAGGCATCCCATCAATTATATCCTATGCTTTAAAGGCAAATTCCAATCTGACAATCGCCCGTCACCTCAGGCAGGCTGGAGCAGGTGCCACCCTTGTCAGTGGAAATGAACTAAAAATCGCCATGGCAGCCGGTTTCGATCCCAAGATTGTTACCTACAATGGAAACGGAAAAACCACACCAGAGCTTTCAATGGCGGTGTTGCACAACGTGATGGTAAATATCGACAGCGAATTTGATCTTGAGCACATAAGAAAAGCAGCCAATGATACCGGTAAAAAAGCTAATGTGACCCTGCGCATCAATCCCAACATTGATGCGGAAGTCCATCCGTATATCGCGACGGGATTCAAAAATTCCAAATTTGGGATTATGAATGAGCATCTGGATTGGTATCTGGACAAAATCAAAAGTCATCCGGAGTTAAACCTGGTTGGCATTCATTGTCACCTTGGTTCGACCATTAAAAAGGTAAAAATATTTCAGGACGCCATGCAGGTAATGATGGGTGTTTTTAATGAAATCCGCAGCCGGGGATTTGAAATCAAGTACCTTAACCTGGGCGGCGGACTGGGAATCGATTATGAACGGAATGCTGATATTCCAAGTCAGAGCGATCTGATTGATTCCATTCGTGGTGATTTGTTAAGCGATATGGTACTGATACTGGAACCCGGCAGATCGATCGTTGGTGACGCTGCCATTCTCGTGAACCGGGTGACAGGAGTTAAATCCAATGGCAGTAAACATTTTATTGTCGTGGATGGGAGTATGGCTGAGCTTATCAGGCCAAGCCTTTACGATGCCTATCACCATATAGGATTCATTGAACCCGTATCCGGGGAAGCCAAATCCTTCGATATTGTCGGCCCTATCTGCGAATCAAGCGACTTCCTGGGCAAAGACAGGGAGCTTCCCACACCTCATGAATCAGCCGGATTGGTTGTATACGATGCCGGTGCCTACAGCTATATCATGAGTTCCAACTACAACCTGAAAATGAGGCCCGCCGAATACCTGGTGGACGGAAAACAGTTGACACGTATCAGAAGGGCTGAAACCATGGACGACTACATGCGACTGTTCGAAAACGACCCTGTCGCTATCTAGCATGTGATTACCATTCTGTAAGAAGGTTGTCTTTGAAAGCTTTCAGTCTTAAATTCCATTTACTTTGCTATAGCCTGTTGTTGATCGCAGGCACTCTTTTGTTTCGAACCACGGATTTGGACTTTTGGTTCAGTGATCTCTGGTACTTTAGCGAAGACAGTTGGGTAGGCATTGATCATCCTTTCTGGGGACCTGTCTACAAATATCTTACGGGTCCCAACATCATCACTCTTTACCTGGGGCTCGTGACACTCGTTTATGCCCATTACATAGCCAGAAATAACAAACTTAAATGGTCGGCAACGTGTGTGGTGATTGCTATCATTATTGGTCCCGGAATCTTGGTCAATGGCACCCTAAAACCGCTTATGGGAAGGCCTAGGCCCTATGTTATAGAAAGGTACCAGGGTGAAGAAAAATTTGTACCGGTTTTGCAAAAAAGTAATGTTGCGAAAAGTTTTCCTTCAGGCCATGCAGCTTCAGGTTTTGTTTTAACTATTTTATTCTACGTCTTTTATCAGGATCGCAGAAAGCTTGCCTGGTTGTTTTGGTTTGGCGGCATAGGATTGGGAACCTTGTTAAGCATTGGAAGAATTGCGCAAGGGGGACATTTTGCATCTGATAATTTTTGGGCATTTGGTCTTACTCAAATCACCAATTGTGTGGTTTATTTTAAACTGCAGCCTTTGATCAACCGGCCACCCGGCCCAGAAACACAATCTCTGAAAAAGTCCACGTTAAAAAACAAAGCAGTATTCACCACGCTGTCTCTATCTGTCACCGCATTGTTCCTGGTTGGATATTTGGTTAATTTCCCTTTTACCTTCCATAAAACAAGCTACAGTTCCATTCCCAACCATATCAATCAGATAGATATCAATGCAAATCTTGAAGATGAGAGAATTGTTTTATTTGAAAGGCAGGACAGGGTAATTGGAATCGACCATTTGGCGTTTGCAAATGGCTTTCCGTGGTCTGACGTCAGTGCTCATACTTCAGTTGAGACTGAAGGCAACACGTTGACTTACTCCATTAGAATTGATGAAACAGGGTTTTTTCGTGACTATAAAGGCAGAATTAAGATTTTCCTCCCCAAAAACCTTCCCGTCAGTTTTAGTAAGATGAGAGGATCAATTTCCGAAGATCTTCGCGGGCAAAAAAAGTAGCATTTAGGATTGACCTTCATCTTCAATCAGAAACCGGTTCAAGGTTTGATTTCGCCATTGACTGAAGATGATCATTAATTGGGCATCATCGTATTCATTTTCCGGGAAAATATCGAAGTATTTTGAATACCGTTTCTCAGGCAAATCCTTTACCTTCGTTCTCGCAACCTCAAGTGCCTCACTCTCCAAACAGGATTGCTTGACTGCCAGATCGAGATATTTCAAATGCATATCAAACCGCTTGTCAGATTCCGGCACGGTCTCCCTGGCTGCCAGTGGGAAAGAAAAAAAGGTTTCCAAACTGACCTTTGGAGCTCCTTCTTCAAAACCAATGGGAACAACCTCCTGATACAGGGGATTACCTTGCGAATGATCGTCTTCCTTCCCATTTTCGGAAATGTTTATCTCCTGTTCTCCCGCGGTCGAAGACATTTGCCCGACATATAGTTGGGCCTGGTTGCGAATTTCGTTCGAGTGCTTTTGGACATCTTCTTCAGTGATAGCCGCCTTAGTCCCCACGTCTTCGATAACAGGCTTGATTTTTTCCGAGTAACCCGCAACCTTGTTTTGATCCAGGGACGTATTACATAAAGAACCAGAGGCAATCTTCGCAAGGTAGTTCAAATAATTCTCTACTTTGTCAAAGGTCAACGCACCTTCTTTTCGTACCTTTTGATAATGTTGTTTCATGAACGTTTCCAAATAACGGCTCACCTGGTCCCGGGTCAATCTTTTCGCTGGTTTGCGGCTTCGCAATCTTTTCCACAGCATATTACGCCGCGATGAGCCTGGCGTCAGAAGAATTCCGCTATCCTTGCGATTGTTTTGTTTGTTCATATTTCCCATAGCTTACTGAATCTTATCTGGTTATACCGGGACTTGAGCTGGCACATTACCTTCACTGGAGATCTTTGTCTGAAGTAGATGTCGAAGCTTGGCAATCGCATCCAATATAAACTTGGACTGGATATCATTTACATTGAATTCTGTTTGAATTGAACTGATCTGTTTAAGTCTGGCCAAATTTGAATTGACTTCATCCACCAAGGTTGTGAGATTTTGTTCAACAATGTTAGAGATTTGCAGTGCCAGGTCGAGTGCTTCATTGGTTAAGGCAGTTTTATCCGTTTTAATCAATTTGTCCAAATGAATGGCACCGCTTTCCCTGGTCAGTTCGTATGCATCTTCAGGTATTTCAATGTGCAATTCAGCCAGCAGCGACTCAATTTCACATTTAATAATAAGAAAAACCGATTTGGGAGGAGGTGGTTTGATGTTTTCTTCCAATTCATCTGCAAACACTTTGGAAACTATTTCACTCTGCACAAAGCGCCAAAGAGTGTAAGCCTTGTTGCCCTGTTCTTCAGGATTCAGTTTGGAAAAATCTCTTTTTGTCTGTTTTATAATTTCATTGTACATCTGTCGGGAAAGCTTCTCGGAACTCATAGCCGCCTGTTTTTCCAGGGCAATTCCAAGAATATCGTAGACCAGTTTTAAGATTCTGCTGTATTTGGTTTGTTGCAAGCGATTTTCATTGCTTTCAAATTCACGGACTTTTTTTTCAACAACAACGACTTCAACTACCTGCGAATATTTTTTGATAAATGTGTCCCGCAATTCAGAGATAATGGATATGCTTTCAAGGTTTTTAAAGACCATCCACTGCAGCAAGGGAAGGTACTCCGACTCAAACTGATCCGGCATGGGCTCGCTATTAATAATCCAGGGAATCCTTTTCTTGGGAATGACCATGACCAGGCACAGATCATCAAGCGGCTGCTCGGGGGTCTTTTTGGGCATTTTCAGGATCCATTCATCCTTCTGTTCCTCGGAACCTTCCTCGATCGCCTGATGCCAAGCATTACCGCCAATCAATGTCCCCGGCTTTACCGGTCCGAAATCCTTGTCACCTTTTTGCAGGCTAATTCCTTCCGAGATAGGAATCCAATAATGGGTCGTCAATTGGGTTTCCGGAATGATATCTTCGGAATTGCCCTGGCAAAGGTAGAACAGCTCCTGAAGTCCCTTTTCCGTGAACCCGACCGGCTCCAGATTCATTTGTGATATGATTTGCCTGAACGCCTTGGTCAGGTTCCTTTTTAACGGTTCTGATGCACTGGCCTTGATGATATCGCCAATCATTGGAACCTTGCCTTCCGCAAATCGTATAATCCCGGCATATGTGTATGTGTGACCCACTATCCGGCTATTATATGATTTAAATCCTTGATTGATAATTGCAATACGTTGATCGAGGGCTTTTTTTGCCTCTAGTTGTTCATCTGTCACTTCCTGTTTTGTTTTTGACAGTTTTTTCACCTTTTCAAGCAGGTGTTTCATTTTGGAGACAGATTCGTTGAACTCATTCTCACAGGCTGCAGAAAGTTGAGCGGTTTGCTGAGCTACTTGCGCCAATACCCGATTTGGATTTTTAAGTACAAACATCTCACTAAGTGTCTTTAAGTAAGAGCTAAGATCGAACTCATTTTTGTCTTTGTCTTTACTGAAGAAATTTTGGGCTTTAAGTTTGTCTGCTTCGTACTTCTCCTCATGGGGAAGTACCTTTTTAAACATGAAGTTGCGCTGAATGGAGACCAGCAGAGTGTGCATCCGCATCTGGTATATTCCGGGATTAAACAATTCCACATCGCCAAGGTTGATGGGCAGTTGGTTGTTAGGTAAGACTTTGACCAGCAGTTCACTCAGGGTTTCCAGCCAGCGCCGCCAGATCGTTTGCTTTTGATAAGCAAAAGCCTGGTCAGAGCCTCTATAATTTTTACGTGGAAAGCGCTTATCAAGTATGGTTGTCAAGATATCGACCAGTGTTTTGGTTGTATACGAGACGTTATTTGGCCAGGGGAAACCGTGAACAGCTTTTAGATACTGAATCACAACCTGCCACACTTTGGGCTCCCAGGTCTTATCCTCCTTTTTGTTTAAAGAATTGCTGATCAATTGAATATTTAATAGCTTCAGCTGTTTGTTGACTTCATCCCAGAGTTGTTTTTGCACCTCACTATACTTAAACAAGCGATTTTGTATCTCAAGAAACAGATTGTAATAGATCTTCCTTTCCTGCTTAAAACTGTCGTCTTCAATTTTGCCCAGTTTGAAATCACGTAAAAACAACCCCATCGGAATTTTTAAAACCAAGGCCTGGCCTTCGTCAGCGATTCTGATGGTCGCATTGCGTATGGCATGTCTGTCTATAATTGCTTTGTCACCAAACAGAACCGGTGCCTCCATTTGTACAATTACCTTATCAAACACAACCACGTCAGCTATATGATTGCAAAGAAGAAACAGATCTTTGCCCCGTTCCCCTTGCCTGATTATTTGAAAGTCGGGATCGAAGAAGCCAAACTCCAGATCTTGAAGAAGCCGTTTGCCAAGAATATCCAAACAGACTTTGGAAAGCGGATAGGATTTGAGCAAGGCGTCTGAGGCCATGAGAGCATCGGCTCCAAACTCCGATATCTTGTAATACTTGTTGATTTGGTGACTCATAGCCTGTTTAATTTGTTAACAGAGTTTTCTTGCCATGATATCACCGTCCTGTACCTATTACCACAATAAAAAACAAACAGGCTTTTCCATAAATCAGGCCGATCGTAATTGTTGGATAACGATAAGAAAAAAAAGGAAAAATATCCTCTTACTTGACGATTGTAGTAAGGACACTTAAAGTTTTACATTCGTTATTGTGGATAAAGTCTTGTTTTTTTTCATCAGTAACGATATTAATAGCGGCGTACAAGATCCTTTAACTTGTCTAGAATGGCACATATTGCCTGACGGAGACCTGATTGCCGGAAACAGCAAGAACAACGTCCTGTTTTCGGCAAAATCAGTTTTACCACAAACTTTAATTTCCATGGACGTAACAAGTTTTCTTGAACAGCATGTCAATCAGATTGACACCGTAATCCAGACGACCTGTAGAAAGAAAAACATCAATGGCGAACAGGCTAAGGATTTCAGGTCTTATGTTTATGAAAAGCTGTTGGAAAATGATGCAAAAAGGTTAAGGGACTTTCATGGAAACTACAAAACCTCATGGACCGGATACCTGTCCATCGTTGTTACCCGGTTGGCCATCGACTTTATTAAAAAGAACTGGGGTCGCTGGGAGAATTCATCTGCTGCCAGAATGCTGGGGGATGCAGCGATGAAGCTGGAAACCATGATCTACCGCGACAAACTCTCTTTCAGCGAGGCCGCTGAAATGATGCTAGAATCAATGCAACATGTCTTGATGCATCGTTTGGCTTCCGGGGAATTCAAAATCCTCCAAAAAGAACTGCCGGATATAACCGTTAAGAAGCTGGAAAGTTTGGTAAAAAATACCGTCTATTCAAAAAACGGATTTGAAGCCATTCTCGCTGAATCATTATCAGAAGTTGAGAACAGATATGTTCCATACATACTGGAAAAAACGGAATTGAGACTATCCCGGGAACTGCTGGAGGAATGGGACCTTGCATTTCAAGGGCGCATGCCGGCACGCAGACCCGTTGCCACTTTCTTGAGCCCCCAAAAGGACCAGGAAGAACCAGGTTTGGATTTAATTGCCAATATTCCGGATGAAACCGGGCAAGACCCCTTGGAAAGTTTGCTGGATGAAGAACTCGAAACTCAACTGACCTCCTTTATTAATAACCTTTTAGACAGTCTTTCAGATGAAGATTGGACGATTATCACCTTATTTTTGATCGACAATCTGCGAATTTCAGAGATTGCACGCATGTTGGGTAGCGATGACTCAGAATCGTTGACAAAGAACAGCAAAAAGACCCCTGTTTCATCAAAGAGTTGGAAGCATGTGAATAAACGGATTTCATTTTTTATGAAAAAACTGAAACAAAAAGTAGACTCCCTCAGGGTCGATAAGGAAGACCAAGAAACTGTGTCAGAGTTCTGTCTTTACCTGATTTCAAAAAAAATACAGAAAAAGTAACGTAGCCGTCGTCCTGAAAAATAAAGCGAATCATAACTGTAAGCATATCTAATTTCTACGATTTTCGTATTTAATTGCCGTCCAAGTCGAATGAAAAAAGTAAAAAGAAATCCCCCGGGACCAAACGAGCCTGAATCATGCCCTGCTCCGGGCATGTTGTCGGCTTTTATAGAAGGGCACCTCTCCCAAGAAGGAAGGCGCATAGTCTTCAGCCATTTAAGACAATGCGAGGACTGTTATTTGATAGTGGCTGATTCGGTTAAGCTGGTCCGTGATCTACCTGACGGTATTCGAGAATCTGACATTATCTACACGCCATCCGAGCCTCTGACCAACCCACCAAAACGCAGGGTTCCCGTAATAATGAAACGATTTGGCAAACTGCAAAACGTAGCCCTGGTTTCACCAATTGCTGCCATCTTTTTGTTTACGGTTTTGTTTAAAGGTGGACCCGAATGGGGATCCGATGAAGTATTCAATGCTTTAAAAAACGTCAACGATTTTACGGAAATCAGTCGCTCTTTGCCGGTTGAAGAATTCAAACCGTTAACACTTGGATTTAATCATGGCCTCTCAGATCAAAAACTGGCCTTTAAAACCGGTAGTTTGCTGGGACAGCTTGAAATCAGCCGTATTGCAGGAGACAGTGAAAAGAGCCGTCACTATTCCGTCAAACTGGTATCACTTTTGGATCGATCCGAATTTACCAACAAACTTAACCAGCAAGATCCGCAAGACATACAAACCCAGGTGGACCTGGTAGAGAACCATTTTTTGAACTCCCCCGTCGATTTCTTCTTCAAACTTGGGCTTTTTGTAGAATCCGGCAAGGCTTATTCCATGGTTAACAAATCGGAATTATTCGATAAGGATTATTTACAAGCCCTCATCAACCATCCTCAATTTGAGTCATTACCCCCCGGTGTCTCCCGCAGATTCAGAGAGATAGAGAGTTTACTAAACAAAAATTCGGTTGCACGAAACAACGAAATCATATACAAACTCTTACAAGATATACAACAAATTTTATCTTAGGCGGCAACCTATCTCTCTTGTATATCATAATTAAAACTCCTTCCAAATTAGTAAGTTAGACTAGTTGGGAATAATCGGAATGGGTCAGTCTCATTTAAAACAGAAGCGAACTGCTTACTATCCGTTATTTTTAGTTGCATTTTGCCTCATTCCTCTTGTCCTTCCGGCAGCTATAAATAACAGGGGCAGTAGTACATTTTACATTGAAGAATACGGCATATTGACCCCGGCTCACAGCGAAAAAGTTGAGCAAGCCTATATCGTATTTAACCGATTAAAAAGGGCCAATTCATCCAACAATCAATCCCATTACAAGCTGATCATACTGCCCAGAACTGCTGCCAACTGGGAGAACTGGGCAATGAGTCTGGCAGACGGCACCATAGTTTTGGTAGAGAACCTGCTGGATGTATGCTTTGACGAGTCGGATCAGATCTCGGAAAAAGGCAAGGCACGTCTTGCCTTCATTCTTGCTCATGAAATGGCTCATCTGAACGAAAAACATCATACCTATCTGAAGCATGGTTATTCTTTGCAATTTCAAAACAATGTCAGACCCATTTCCTCGGAAAACCTGAGACAAATAGAAGCCAATGCGGATTACTCCGGTTTGATATTGATGACAATGGCGGAATATCAACCCAGGTTTCTGATGGACCAATCCAATTTCTTCCTGGAATATATCAAATCGGTTCGCTCGAACTTCAGCTTTGAAAGTCACGATGAACCCGTGACAAGAATGAGCGTTCTCAGAAGCAATCTTCAACCGCTCATCAACGAACTACCTTTGTTTGCCAACGGCGTTAAGTTCTTTGAAAAACGCGAATATAAAAAAGCGATCGAAAACTTTCAACAATTTGCAGCCCTTTTTCCCGGCAGGGAAGTCTACAACAACATTGGGCTTGCCTATTATCAACTGGCCTTGCAGGATCTGGCACTTTATGATTCGAAAAACCTGTATCGCTTCATGCTGTCCACCAAAGTCGACAGACATACCCTGGCAATCAATCTTGTTCCCGGAAACAAAGGAGCTCCAAAAGGGGTTCAAAACCGGTTCAAGCAGCATTTGAAAAAAGCTGAAACAAACCTGGGGCTTGCCATCAGTAAAGATCCGGATTATCTGCCAGCGAAGATCAACCTGTCTTCTGTTCTGATAACTGCCCAAAAATCCCAACCTGCTCTTAAACTCTTGCAAGAGGTATTGCGAAGGAAACCCGCCGATACTGAAGCGTTAAACAACAAGGCAATTGCTCTTTACATCGCCTCTCCGGAAGGAAACGCAAGGCGTGCCATCTCTATTCTGGATATGGTTGGGGAAGATCGTTTTGGCAACTCCCAACGATATTCCCGATACAACAGAGCACGTATCAGGGCGGAACAACTGGATTGCTATGCCCCGGGAACCATTCCAAATGACGACGAATGTCTGCTGCTGGCAAAGAAATCATGGTCCCCATTCCTTAATGAAGAACATGAAGGTGTATACAATCAGCGCATTAAACTCGAACTGGGTGAAAACAATCGAAAATCGGATGACTTGAGCGAAAACAGACGGATTGCACTGGTCATCGGCAATAGCTCCTATGCAAATTCACCGCTGTTGAATCCTGTTAATGATGCTGCCGCCATGAGAAACACCCTGGAAAGACTGGGATTTGAAGTTCACTTGGGATTGGATTTGAACCGTCTGGATTTGCTGCGTCTTATCGATCGTTTTGGCAAAAGGCTGACAGCGGATAGCACAGGATTGGTATATTATTCCGGTCATGGTTTACAGGTAAGCGGAGAAAACCTTTTACTTCCCATCGGACTTGAAGTTCAGTCGTTGGACAACCTGGTTTCCCTCCAGGAAAAAGGCAGGGTGCTCAGGGATATTTCCGTGAGTCTGAATGTCATACTCGAAAAGCTGGCGGAAGCAGGAAATGTCCAAAATATCGTGATTGTCGATGCCTGCAGGGATAATCCGATTCCCGGACTTAGTGAGGAGTTTCAAGGGTTTGCTGAAATGACCGCACCACCCCGAACCTATATAGCGTATGCTACGTCCCCCGGAAAAATCGCCTGGGACGGATTGGATGGCGATAACAGTATTTTCACCAGATCGTTGTTAAGACACATCGGCAGCGCAAACATAGATATCCATGAACTGTTTCAAGCTGTTCGCAAAGATGTGGCAGACAAAACCGGGGACTACCAGATAACCTGGGATGTTTCCACCTTGGATGATGCCTATTATTTCAATCCGGCAAAACCTCAAGACTGGACCTGGCATATCACCGCAGGAGCTGTCGCACTGCTTGCAGCATGGCAATCAAAAGCAGAAGCCAGGAACTATCGAAACCTCTCCAGTGAAAACGATCTGCTTATCGAAAAATACGGAGCTTCCATCAACCTGGCCGAATACCTTGATATTCGGGAATTGTATCACGTGAACCAGGAGAAGATGAAAACCCATAAAAGGAATTATCAGGCATTGGACTTGATCACTGCAGCTGCAGTAGCTTGGGGAGTGTATTTATTCATGTATGAGACCTACGACGAAGGAATTTACGACATGGAAGAAAGCTCCCTGAATACCAATTTTGTCTGGGTTCCAAACCATCAACAAAACACCTACGGATTTTCAGTTCAATGGCGCTGGTAGAATTATATCAAAAATACACATCGCTGGGGAGATTTGTAGTTGCAGCCAGTCTATTGCTCTTTGCTGCCTGTGGATCACTGGATAATGCCGATTTATCGGGAAACGCAGATAGCAAGGAATTAAGGGACAGTAAAAGAATTTCTGAAATATATTTCACCGATGAAACACTGAAAAATTGTGTTTTAGCACAAGGCAAAGAGTATGTATTTGAACTTCAGACTCTTACATGTGGTGGTGGAATTACAAATTTAACAGGATTAGAACACTTTACAGGATTGGCTTATCTTGATTTAAGTAGCAATAATATCTCGGACTTATCCCCACTCGAAACATTGACCAATATCAGTTCTCTTTTTTTAAGCCATAATTCTCAAATCAAAGACATCAGTGCATTATCAAACATGAGCCAACTTACTGTACTTGATTCCAACTATACTTCCATTGAAGATATTAGCCCAATTGATATTGCTGAAAACATGAGTTACTTGGGACTCATCGATAATAAAATTTCAGATTTGTCTCCAATAACAGGATTGCAAAAGATATATGGAATAAATCTTGAGGGTAATGGACTGACAGACATTTCCTATTTAAATAATCTTAGCAATGTCGTACTTCTCTACATCGATGATAATGATTTTACAACAATTCCAGTTTTAGATTCATTAACGTCGATTGAGTTCATTTCTATGTCGAATAATCATATTGATGAATTGTGCAATCTTTCAACTCTTGAAACTCTCAAAGGAATCAATTTAAAGAATTGCGATATTTCTGCAGATGTTTCTTGCTTGGCTACCCTACCAGCAATTAGCGATGGAAAAGACTTAAAAATAGATTTTGATGGCAGCACCCTTGCTGATTGCAGCGACATAAACGACATTGTCAGCGCAATGGGTGAAAGTAAAGTTGTTAGACCGAATAATTGCCCACTCTAGGCAAACGATATACTTTTCATCTCTAGTTCAAAAGTGCTCTGCCAAAATCAGAGATATTTCTTTCAGATTACTCCTAAGTTCCTCGCCGCTTTCCTATTTTATTTCAATTAGATAAATACCATTATCGTATTTTTAAGATATTTTAAGAAAAAGAGCTTTCTTTGTCGTCATAAATATTAGATCGTAAAAAGCAGATTTAACACTTCTTAAAAAAAGGAGATTACAATGAAAATAAAGGTATTCGCGGTTTGTGTTCTTTTTGTTTCGGTTTTCAGTTTCTCAGCAGCTTATGCAGCTAATTTGTACTCAAACAGCTACGAATTGATAAATTTAAAATCGGCTGAAACAACAAAAATCAAGGACTATGTTTATCCATGTCAGTATGAATGGCAAAACCCCCCGCTATGCCGAAACTAGGGATTAAATCAAACTTGCAGGGAAAGATTTACGTGAGTTTCCCTACAAGTTTTAATAAGCAGACTAGTTGAAGACCAGCAAAAACATATCATCTTTTCTTTTTACTTTCAAAAGACCTCCCAGCAAAATCTTCACCCGCCGTCGTCTATATAACCGAATCTTGAGTCGATTTTTACATAAGCCCTTTATTGATCGTAGTTTGGAGTAACTTTCCCCTGTGGTGCAAGACTGCCGGGCAATCTAAACTCAGCAAACTGAAAACATGAAGATAGAAAACCTCGTCAGGACTGATTTTGAGGTAATTTCGCCCGAGGTAATGCTTTCGGATTTGGATGAGTTGATGGTCAAAAATTCATATCTTGCGGTTTACGATCAAGACGTCTTCCTGGGAATCCTCTCCACTTTTCGGATAAAATCCCTGCCTAATCAGCCTGCAAAACAAAGTCTGGATGACTGCCCGGAAATTGAAAAAGACACAGAATTTGATAAAGCTGCGGAATTAATGCAAGCACAGGGATACACCCATGCCAAGGTTTTCGATTGTGGAAGATTTATTGGCATTTTGTTATTTAAAGATCTGGTTGCCACCCTTTTTAATCAAATATTTCATCTTGACCTGTCGGTGGAGAACCCCGTCCATTCTCCACATGAAACTATTTCGACACAGGAGAAAGGGATTTCAGAGTATCAGGAATTGGTTCGATCATTCACCCACTACAAACAATCCATTGAAAAGATCCTCAAAAACAAGTCTGATTTGTTGGCTGATGTCAGTCATGAGATTCGCCACCCGATGCATATCATTCTCAGCTACGCCAAGCAGGGAATGCAAAAAACTGATACGGAGACAAATGAATTAATCAAGCGCTATTTTTCTCGAATTCACGATGTCGGCGAAAAAGTACTGCTGCTGATAAACGATTTGCTGGACCTTTCCAAACTGGAATCGGGCAAAACGCGATACACATTTGAAAATTGCGATCTTTCGGAGCTTGTAGAAGTTGTTTTGGAAGAATACCAGTTAATCCTGGAATCCAAACAGATTACCTGTTACTTCAAACGACCCGGGTGTGACTGTTCAACCAGAATGGACAAAAACCGAATGTTACAGGTTATTCGCAACCTGGTGTCCAACGCTTGTAAATTCTCTCCTGAAAAAAGTCATATCCGCATTGAAGTGGATATTGTCGATCATGAATTACATTTCTCCATTATCGATTGGGGTTATGGGATTCCTGAGGAAGGATTTGATGACCTGTTTAAAAAATATACCAGGATCTCCCAGAAAAACATCAAAGGTACCGGTCTCGGGCTTTCCATAGCGCATAGTATTATTAACGACCACAAAGGTCATATCTATGCGAAACCCAATCCGGAAGGTGGCTCAATCTTCACCTTCACCTTACCCATGTAGACCTCAATGTTATTCGACAGGTTATCAGCCTGGTTGCTTGATAACGTTTCGCCCATCAACCAATTGCATGCAAAATCCCGAAGGGATGCACATGTCATCTTGCTTATTCTTGGGTTGCCTGTTGGCAGCATGAGAAAAACGAAATTATTATAGAGGTTTACTATGTTGGCAGTCGTGAAATAGCCCCGTACTAAGAAATCCTTGTTTGAGATAAAAGGGGAAATTCCCCAGCAACTCATTGATTGTCTTAAAGAAAAATATACCGTCATCATTAAAGAAGATGAAGAAGAATTAATCAATATTATGGAAACAGATTGGTATCGGGAAATGAAAGAGAGACGAAAGCCAGGAGATGCAGTTCGTGTTTATCGAGATAATTTTGGATATACGCAGTCAGAGTTGGGGAAAATGCTTGGTGGATTATCTCGGCAAAAGGTTTCGGACCTTGAAAACAACAGGCGAGGTATCTCAAAAGATGTTGCCTTAAGATTAGCAAAACTGTTTAGAGTTCCGGTCGAGCGATTTCTATAGCAAAAATTTGCTTACATCCTTTCCAACCGATCAAGCAAAACACTTGATCGGCATTCCCTCCGTGAAGCCATCCAATCTATTATAAAATCCTGTCCATCCCATCTATATTCTCATTGTAAGTGGCAGAAGTTAGACGCCTAGAGCTTAATTTCAGAAAATGATTCTTGATCGTTCTTTTACTGCATAAAAAACAGATGACCGATCATGAAAGAAAACCTCACAGTACCTCTTTGTTTTGTATTTACCTCCAATCTCCTATCATTCTAAGAATCCCCTTTATATCGAGCTTACCAAATAAAGGTATTTACTTGACTTTCAATCTCCCAATTCTGATACTTCCTCCCATCTGTTAGTGCCATTCAAAATGGCATTCAACCGTTTCAAGAAAAATTTACATAATCACGGTTGTTTTAAAAAACCTGCGTTGAATTACTGCTCTTCCAGTAAAATAATAATGTCAAAGAAACTGTATATTTCTGACGATTCTCCTGTAGAACTAAAAGAAACCATCGCCACAGCCCAGCGCATGATGGACAATATGGCGGAGTTCAAGGTGAAGGCTGATGACGGTACCTTAACCTTTGCCGATTTGGACGAACTGGCCCGTCGCAACAACGCCATCTCCAGCGAATTCCCCACAGCCAAAGAGCCGGTGCCGGGCTATCCAATCCAAACCAAAAATATGGCAGACCTGGAAGCCCTCTCCAAAGCCAGATTAAAGGAGGCGGAAGAGGAACTCAAGAAACAGGGCGGTCCGGTTTTTAAAATTAATTCGCTAGACCAACTCGAAAAACTTTCGAAAGAATCACCCGAAGCGCTTGCTAAAATGGTTATCGATGCCGCTACGGAAAAAAGAGAAGCCAATGAGCCCAATAAACCGTCCGTTAAAGTCGGTAAAGTGTCTGTGCCCGGACGCTCGTTTCATTCAAAAATTTTCATTGAGCATCTGGCAAAAATCCAGACACTTTTGTATAACGCAAAAACAGTTTTCCATAACCTGTCCTACGATTGGGAACATGCTGAAATCTTTGAAGCGCAATTGATTAAACATGCCAAATCTTTCGAGGACTTTGGAGAGAGAGCCATCTTCTTTTTGATTGGGGTGTTAAACGGGGAGGACAGCGGCGGCGGCGAAGAGCTTAAACAAGAGGCAGCTTTCGTTCTGGCGTCTATCGACACAGGGGATCAAGACGCCCTGGGTGAACTGATCGATACTTGGAAAAACGACGAAACGGTAAAAGAACAGGTCATTCAAGCCTTGAAATATGGGGACAACCAAAAGATCCATCGGAGACTCGAATCGCTGTTATTGGAAGAAGCACCGGAAGTTCAAGCCGATTTCATCGATATTTTGGCTTATCGCAGAAAAATCAACCGGCCATTATGGAAAGAGCTGGGAACATTCAAGGAGCCGATTGTTGAAGAGAGCATGACCCGAGCATCGATTGAGGCCGAGTTACCTGTTAAGGAAAACACATTTGACCTGATTTTAGCGGACAATGAAGCATCATTTTATGAAGACGCCCTGTTTTCGGGCATCTTAAACGGCGATCACAAGATTTTAATCAAATCCCGCAAGGAATTCCACGAAAGAATGGACAACCTGGTGAGTCTGCCGTTGTACTTTGCCTGCGGTTGTCGTTGGGAGGACTATTTTCTGCTGGAACGATGTCTCGATCAGGAAAAACCGAAAGAAGCAGCTGTCAAGGCCCTGGGATTACTCGGAATGGGCGAATCGATCCCGATTCTGATCAGGCACTTTTCCAATACCATCGCCAGCAAAAAAGATTGGGACGAGCAAAAAAGCATTGCAGAATCCTTGGAATTGATAACAGGGGCAGGATTGGATCTGCCAGTGCCGGACATTCAGGAGGGACCCGAAGGCAAGGAATACGAAATAAAAGTGGTAACCAAGTGGAACGAGATCTGGACCAAATGGTGGATGAAAAACCGCAATGAGTATGACGAAAAAACCCGTTACCGCAGGGGCAAGGTTTTTCATCTCGGCAGTTGCCTGGAAGAAATGGGGTATCCCAGGGGGAACTATTGGTCCCGGCAGTTCTCATATTACGAGTTGCAGATCCGCTCCGGGATGCATATTGCGCCATTTCGTGCCGATTGGTATGTCGCGGAGCAAAAGGAAGCTATCGGTAAATGGAAAGACTGGTGGACGGAAAATCAATCGAAATATGAAACGAACCAATGGCTCTTTGCCGGAAAACCTCACTAAAACTAAAAGCAACTCTTTAAAAATCTGTTATTCCGTTTCACTGCTGCCAGTACAGCAGCTCAAGAGCTGCCGGAATCCAGTAAAACACTATTAATCGAAAGCGAAGCTTTCACAAAGAGTAAGTCTATATTCTAAGATCTCAAATCTTAATTGTATAAAGCTTTTATATTGTAAAAACTCTAAAATCATAAATTTAAAATACAACATGTGGAAACTGAACAATGAATCTCCCTTTGCCGCCTCTTACGCCGTTTCGCAAGATTACAAGTCTGGCGGCACTATCTGGCAGGTAGCGGTTAAGGGATCATTCGACATCTCGGAAAGCGGAAGCCTGACCATTGCCGGTGAGCAGCCCGAAGTGCTGACAGCTCCGGAATACAGGGATCAGGAGGACAACTCCAGCATGCTTTATCCCGGGGATCTGGATGCCCAAATGAAAAACAAAGTCGATGTCCTGTTAAACGCTCATGCCCACGCTCCTCATGGTAAATCGGTTCGAGAAATCGAAGTGGGAGTCAAAATCGGCAGTTGGTTAAAACAGCTTAAGGTTGTTGGCGACAGACACTGGGATACCAGCATGAAATTGATGTTTCAGACCGATCCAAAACCCTTCGAAAAATTGCCGATTACTTACGAAAACGCTTTTGGCGGCGTTGACGAATCGAAAGATGAACCGGATTCGTTTCCCGGCAATCCTGTAGGGAGAGGGTATGTGAAAAATCGCGACGAAAGAATCGGTCAGAAGTTGCCGAATATTGAGTACCTGGATAGTCCTACAAAAAAAAGAAAACCCGGAAAAAACAAAGTTGCGGGATTCGGACCTCTCTGCAGTCATTGGGCTCCCAGGTTTACTTATGGCGGAACGTACGATGACTGGTGGCAGGAAGAACGGTCTCCTTTATACCCATTGGACTTTAATCCAAGATTTTTTCAATATGCACCCGAAGATCAACAGCTGGAAAGGGTTTTTGGCGGCGAAACGGTGTCGTTGCTGAATCTGACACCCGGTTCCGGGCTCTTCGAGTTTCGTATACCGGAGGTGGAACTGGAGTTTTATACGAAAATTAAACACAAGGTTGTCCCCCATCGGGCGAGTTTACACACGCTGATTATCGAACCGGATTTCCCAAGGCTGCAGATGGTTTGGTATACGTCGGTACCTTGTCACAATCAGGAGCAAGACATAGAGCACACCTATGTCGCCTGCAAATCGCACATTATCTATTAGTGACTGAACCATGAATCAACGTCAAACACAGGAACCGGCACTCAGCCGAATTGTTAAAGAACTGAAAAAAATAGATTCAACCCGGCTGGGTCGAATCGTCAGAATAGAAGAACCTACCGATTCGATCTGGGTGGACTATGAGAATAATCCGACTCAAGAGCCTTTACCGGCCAGACTCGCCAATGGATGGATCGGATTTGAAGACCTGCAGGAAGCTATGAAAAGGAAGGCCACAGTCCAGGTAGATTTTGAACAGGGAAATCCTCTAAAACCTGTGATCCGCGACATTTTTTACTCGATCAGCTCCTTAAAAAAGCAAACGAAACAAGCCGCAACCAAACAGGTCATTCGCATCGAAGGGGATGAAATCGTCCTTAGCGCCAGGAAAAAGATCATCGTTGAAAGCGGCAATGTCAGAACCACCTACCTGGCAGAAGGAGGGGAGCTTATAACGGAGGCGGACCAGATCGACACCTATGCCAACAAAAACCAGAAACTGAAAGGACGAAACCTGTTTTTTAATTAATGTCTCTCATTAACCCAAAACCCACACATGGACGATCTCCTGGAACAAATATTGGCAAACGGCTCAACAAGTGATGAGTCTGTAAACACCATTTGGGTGAGATGTAACGACGATTTGTCAAACATCGCGCAGTACAGTGAGAAAGAAGTGTCAAAACCGGAACTGAAGACACCCTCCGAAGCATATTTTTATGGTCTGTTTCGAGAGCAGGTGAAGGAATTGAAATTTTTCTACGGGCAGACAAAACTCATGCTGGAGATCGACTATTCTGTTGAAGAAAAAAAACTAATTCAACATAGACTGAATACCATTCTTGACGCCATTGTCGAATCCTTTGCGGGTACACGACCCTATTTTTGGGAGTCGATCAATTCCGAACATGATAAAGAAGCCGAGGCAGCCATATTTGCCTTGAGCTGTTTTGCGATAGACAGCGATGTACACAAGGATTCCAGTCTACTGTTTGAAACGTTTGCCTCCTGTTCCGGTAAAAAACTGGCCTACTTTGCATCCGCTTTTAAGAACAGTTTGGGCAAAGGGATAAAACGAAAATTGCAACAGGTCATGAACGCAAACAACCGACCTGAAATAAAAAGAACATGCGAAGCAATCATTGACTATAGAACCGAACGCAACGCTTTTTCATGTGAGTAAGCTTAAATCTAGGATCAAAAATCTAAAATGCCTACAACGTCAATTCAAATCGTCAATTGCGGATCTCAAAGTCCAATAGGGACCTGGACGTCTATGTCGGCCGCAAATGTCAGGGCCGGTCTGGCAAGAATCTCAGCGTACCCGCATTATGAGGATACCCAGTGGTCACAGGTTAGTGTGGCCATGGCCGAATATCTTGATCCCGCAATTCCCAATCTGTCGCGATTTCTGAAGCTGGGATTGGAAGCCCTGAAAGAAACCTTGTCGCCTTTGAAGCAACGGGAAAATCGGGTGGATACCATTCCCCTGCTGATTGGATTGCCGGAAAAAAGAGAGGGGCTTTCTGTGGAGCTGGAATCGAAGCTTGTTAAGGAACTGGGAGCGATAACAAACGATTATGGTACCGTTTTCCGGATCGAATTCTTCCGTGGAGGTCATGCAGCAGGGATGGAAGCCTTGCGAGGAGCCATACGAAAACTGGAAAATGGTGAGACGGAGTTTTGTATAGCCGGGGGCATTGAATCCTATCTGGATGAACTGTCCTTAAACTGGCTGGAACAACAGGGTCTTCTGAAATGCAGCGACAACAAATGGGGAATGACGCCTGGTGAAGCTGCGGGGTTTTGCCTCCTGACACTACCGCAAACGGCACAAAAACAAGGGTTGCACTCCTACGGGGAACTATTGGGCGTATCTGTGGCAGAGGAAGAAACCGGAAATGGAGATGTCTGCTTGGGAAGAGGATTGACGCAGGCCATCAAGGAAGTGGTGTCAACCTTGCCGAAAGACGAGACAATTCAGCAAGTGTATTGTGATCTGAACGGTCAACGACATCGTGCAGACGAATATGGATATGCCTTTCAAAAAGTTCATCGATATCTGGACGATCCCAAGGGTGTTATCGCCCCGGCGAATCAATGGGGAGATCTTGGGGCCGCTTCCGTGCCGTTGTTAATAGGCCTGATTACCGAATCGGGCAGAAAAGGATACGCCAAAGGCCCCAACAACCTGGTGTTCGCCATGTCTCCGGGCGGCAAACGAGGAGCTGCTCTGATAAAATTGAATCAGGAGAAGCAACAAAGCTGATAACCGATAACCGTGTTTCTAAATCGAAAATCTAAACTCAAAGATTTAAAAAACAGGAGGGGTCATGGTAAAAGTCGTTAACCTTATAAAGCCGGGTGAAATAAAACTCAGACGACAATTGATGAACGTTCTGTAACTCTTGAATCTAAAATAGGAATAAAATGGCAAAACCAACTGTTTCAGCAAATGGCCTAAGCGTCGTCCACGCCGGATCAAAAGGTAAATTAACATCAACAGTCCCCGATGTTTGCTGCATTCCGGGACCCAACGGCAAAATCCCCATCCCTTTTGTCAATCAGGCGGAGTCAAAAGACCTGAGTGGCGGGACCGTCACCGTTAAAATTGAAGGCAGTAGCGTTGCGGTGATGGGCTCCACCATTTCCAAAAGCTCCGGCGATGCAGGTGGCGTCCTGGGAGGGATCGTCTCGGGAGGCACGGAAGGCAAAGCCCTCACATTTACTTTCTCCCCGGATGTGATCATGGAAATGCGCCCCGTCATTCGCAAGACGGATAAAGCAATCATGAACGATGTTAACACCATATGTCTTCCAGGGTGGGACCAGGGAGATATTGAAGGAGATGAGGCCAGGGAATGGGTGAAGTTTAAAATCATCGAGGACGATGGCTCCGATGATCCCAAAAACGGGATCAAGGATGTCAAAGTCAAGATCACCTTGCCCGACAAAACCAGGGAGGTGGTTTCCGGTCCCGGCGGTGTGATCTCCTTTGTTGATATCGATCCTGGTAATTGCTCGGTTGAACTCAACGAGGATGACGGCTCCGATGTTGTCGAAATCACCGACCGCTGGCCCGTATCCGGTCTCGCCACTCGGCAAAAACACAAGATAGCGGTAAAAATTAAAGATTATTCTCCTTTTACAGGGTAACCTGACAAACCAGTAAAGAAAAAAGGAAATCCACATGTCGATCACATATCCAGTAGAAGGCATGACTGCCAATCGTTTATACCAGATCAACCAGGAGGGAAAAGCTGGGTTTTTCCCCATAGGAGTCCATAATTTCTGGCATGGAGGCGTCAACCTGACTCTTGGGGATGACGACGATCTGTCTATTCGTGCTGTTGCAAAAGGGAAAATCATCGCCTACCGATTTACCCAGGAGTATTGTGACCTTTCCGAAACCTATCCCGATGGTGAAGAAGATAAAACATACTATGAAAAGGACTATTCACACAATTTTGTCCTGATCAAACACAACCATGAACCGGAAAACAGTCCAACCCTGGAATACTATTCACTCTATATGCATTTGGCCCCTTTCAAAATCTATGATGAAAAGTATGATAAAAATAAAGTCTCCATCTTTAAGCGCTGGAAGTGTTTTATCAATACCCAAAAAGACGGAAATGGAGGGAACCTGCGGGATCGTGCGGGTAACAAAATTGGCGTTATTCCCCAAGGTGCTGTTGTCACCCAAACAACCGATCCCAGCAGTCCGGAAGGATACATCAACAATACGAAAGCGTTGAACTATATCTATGTGACCAGTGCTTTTGGCGATGGGTATATCAGCCAACAAGTCTGTCTGGAAAATATATCCTCAAATACCTATCGATGCAAAGTGAATGGAGGACGGTGCGATACCGCCAAAAAAGGATTGAATGTCTATGAATCCACCTCTCCTGCTTCCGCTGTCGTGGCTGTCCTGCCGAAGGACACCGAATTTTATTTCGAAGAGCCTTACCACTATATCAGCAAAAATGGCCAGATTGGATCCGGCATGGCTAAAATCAAAACGAGCCTTAATGAATCTTCCGTAGGGTATATCCAGGTCAATAGCACCAATATAAGGAAAGGGGAAAAAGTGATCGATCCGGTGTTATCGGATTCCACACAGACCTGTCAGGTTGACGTTCATGCCGGTGAAATACTGGGATGGCCAGGTAGCGACGGCGTGGCTGATAACCATTCGTTTCATTTTGAAATCTTTACCAAAAATGAGGCTCTATTTGGCAGCGACGGATTCTGGAATATTGCCGATGACCAGGGAAAGCCTGACAGTGTCTACAAAATCCTTAAGGATACGCCCATGTCCAGGATGAGACCCAACCAGCCAATCAGTGGAAAGACCATTGCAAAAAATACAATTCTTGAATTAATGGACGGGGTTGACAGTTACGGAGCATTTC
>JANQGZ010000044.1:0-144731 GCA_028282825.1 SAR324 cluster bacterium | reverse complement strand
ATCTATATTCGATCTGGCAGATTGTGGAGAAAAAAGCTCTAGCGGATATTGGCAAAACAACAGAGGTCCTTTGGTTGTCACCTAGGAGTTCAAAGGATTTTGGGTACCAACGATCAGATATCGGTTTTTGATATGTGTCCCTGATACTCATTTTTTGGAGTTACCAAGGGCAAGCTTTATCCTTTATTCTTCAACCTGCATTCTGCTGACCTGCTCAATTTTTTCAAAAAATGTTTCTCTTTTCTCAAAGTCTATTGGGTAAGGAAATTTCAATACAGTCTTATCGTCACAATCAAGCAATCTGACTCTTAAATAATAAGCCTTAATCTGCTTTACATTATTCCATAAAATGCTTCGATTTGTTTTAATATTCTGGTAATTTGCTCCTTCGCAATTGATTGTCCACTTTTTGTTCATTGAGCGCGCTAAAAGAATGATTAGCAGTGCAAAAGGCGATGTTAGCCCTGCTGTACTAAATAAACTAAATTCAGCTGCAATAGATATAGAAAACAAAGCTATATAGGAACATATGATAAGAAAAAACACAATTTTCGCTTTGATGGGCCTCACGGTGCGAATTTCTATCCTGTTGTCTTGATAATACTTAATATACATCCTATCAGGATCATATTCTTCAATAAAATTCTCATCTGAATTTTCAGCAGAATTCTCGTCGTTTAAGCGATTTACACTTTGATCAATGACATACAGTTGGTTGTTGCAACTGCCGCAAGTGTTCGAGGTTACTGCTTCCTTTAACTCCGGAAAATAAATATTATTTTTACAGGTGGGGCATGCCAAATAGAAAAATTTGGTGTAAATATCCGAAAAATAATACCAAATACTTAAAATGACCGGAATAATAAAAAATGTGAACACAACACCTATCAAAGCAATAGAGTCTTCACCTAAATTAAAGTATTGAAATTTTAATGCATTCTTAATTAATGCCTTAAATACACCAATTAAAATAATAATGCTGATGATTCCACCAACCTCAATTCTGCGCTTTTTTCTTCTAAGTAAGTTAAACGAATGATAAAACTCTTCCTTTGTTAAAGTAGCCATAACACCAAAATTTTCATTGTTGGATTTCTAAGACGATTGACGTAATCAATTGCGAAAAAAATAATTCAAAAAACGGATCTTTTTATATGAAATATAAAATTAAAGCAATCGATCAAACAATGAAAATGGCGTTAGTAAATAAGAGCATGAAAGTATCCAGACTCAAGGTAAAGAGGCGGGCAGTTTGCATTTTTTGCGTTTAAAGTTGGCAGCGAATAGGGGATCAAAGAAGATTGTTGAAAACGATTGTTTAAGCATCGGTTGATTCATCGGCTAGTTTCAGCATTTCTTGTTCAATTTTGTCCGAGATTCTGAATCCTGCGCTCTTAAGCTTTTGAAGTACTTCTCGAACTGAGCTTATGACTCCTTTCTTTTTAGCTTTGAGTATCACTCCTAACAGTCCTGTGAAATTTAATTTTAACCTTTCCGCGAGTTTTCGAGCCTTTAAATCGTCCAAAATCATTATACTGTTGCTAAATTCAATGGATAAAGCAATGGTACTAGCTTCGCCAAGATCAACCATATCATTCAGCAGTTTCAAGTAATTCCGATCTTTTATCGATTTGACTTCAACCCAGCTATCAAAATCAATTCCGACTTCTTGAGCAACTTCACCGGTTATGTAAATGTTTCCGTATAGCTGCCTCAAAAGGTCGATCATTCCAATATTATCCAAAGCAATCAGGCAACTTGAGTTTGAAACAATATTAGGCTTTTTCATAATCTCTTTTTATCTCTTCAGCGTCATAGTTAAAAAGAGAAATGCCGTAATTGCCAAGCAGTTCGATAAAAGTCCTTTTGGAGACACCCGCCAGTTCAGCAGATTGACCAATGGATAGTTTTCCTTGTTCGTACAGTTTTGATGCCAAAAGAAACCTAACCTCGTGTGGTTCGATCTGTACAAAATCCGGTAACTTAATTTCTATTGTTTGCATGTTATCCGCCCTCATTTTTGAAGTAAGGCTTCCATCTGATTCTTTTTAATGAAAGCATCTAATAACCGTTTTATAACCTCTTTATCTTCATCATTCATTTGATCGGCTATTTCAAATGATCGAAAAAGTTCAGAATCCTGGATCTTCGAGAAATCAGTCTCTTCATGTCTTCTCGTCTCATTGTCTATTAGCAGATAATCGATGCTGACATTAAAAATTTTCGCGAGACGGATTGCTGTTTCAGCATTAGGCAGTACTCTTCCTTTTTCGTACTTCCCAATATGTCGGCCATGGACACCAATTTGTTTTCCCAAGTAATCTTGTGACCAGTCCTTTTCCTTGCGTAACTTTTTTATTTTATCACCAAAAGACATCAATCTTCCTCTTGATCATTATAAAAAGACATTAATTTTGTTGTGTCTACAACAATATGCTAGTCTTTAGAATAGAAATAGTCAAAATAGATCAAAGATATTATTAGCGATAAAATCTAAAGACTAGGTTTTGAGCATATTAATTTTAAAGCCTTAACCATTTTTTGAGAAAGCGTGCCTTGTGACTAATTTCTAGCTTGACGTAATTGACTATCAACCTTTCCTAACTATTTCCTCTCTTGAAGCTCAGTCCGGCTTTCACCAGCAAAAGCACCCAAGGTGCACCATGCATCAGGAGATCCGCCCAGTCGATTAATCGCTTTAACTCCCCGTTAAACAACATCTGCAGCTTTTCGACAATGTGAGGAGGTGCAAAAGGCGCCAACCCTAATGTGAGGCAGAGCAAAACGACCACACTCCAGGGTAGGTTTTCTATGTAGCTTCTCATGATGATCTTCTTGATTGGTTGGCATTTTCTTTTTTCCAGCGAGTATAAGACGCTTTCCACTAACAGGCAAATATCGGATTTGAATCGCGGGAATATAACCTTTGCATTTTGGCAATGCCTCGTTACAATTCACTATCCGGTATTGGGAGTCACATTCTGTGAATTGAAGATAAATTGTTAGCCTGCAAAGTGTAGAAACATGCCTGGAATTCACCTTTTTACAAGCAATAAGCTGGAAGTTCTTGTTGATCGACTGGCAGCCGAGATTAAGACTCGTCCGCTGCCTGTTTTTGAGCAGGAAGTGATTGTTGTGCAAAGCAAAGGTATGCAGCACTGGTTGAGCCTGGAAATTGCAGAGCGCAACCAAATCATCGCCAACACGGTTTTTCCTTTTCCCAAAGCATTCGTCTATTCTCTTTTTGAGAACCTGGCTGAACTTCCGGAAGGTGATCCGTATAGTCCGGATACCATGACCTGGCGTATCATGAATACCTTGCCCCATCTCTTGGATGAACCTGGTTTTATTTCCCTTAAGCGATATTGCGAAGGAACTGCAGGGGAATTAAAGCTTTTCCAGCTGTCGGAACGAATTGCGGCGATTTTTGACAAGTATCTCGTTTACCGGCCCGATTTAATCAATGAATGGGACAGAAATCGAAATCCACTGGCTGAAAAGGTTGATGATTCTAAGTGGCAATTCTCCTTGTGGAGACATTTCACCGAAGATGATAGAGACTCCGATTCCCTGGTTCACATGGCTGAGTTGCGACTCAGGTTTTTGGCTTCCCAAAAGGAACTTAATCGACTTCCCAGCCGCGTATCGGTTTTTGGGATATCCAGTCTCCCGCCTTATTATCTGGATATTTTCCAAAAACTCTCGGAACACTCAGAGGTATTTATCTACTATTTAAATCCCTGTCAGCATTTTTGGGAGTATAGCTATAGCGAGAGAGAAATTGCGACTTTTCTCAAGGCCGGAATTGAGGAAGAGCATCAGTATTATGAAGAGGGAAACCCTCTTTTGGCATCCATGGGAGTGTCAGGCAGGGAGTTTTTTAGTTTGATTTTGAATGTTCTGGAAGATACCGGTGAGCCACAGTTTGTTGAACCTGAACCTCACCATCTTTTGCAGATGTTGCAGGCTGATATCTTAAACCTTGAAAACCGAAACATCGACCATCGGATTGAAATCAAAAAAGAAGATCGTTCAGTACAAATTCATTCCTGTCATTCTCCAACTCGCGAAATTGAAGTTCTACACGATAACCTGCTTTCCCTGTTTGCTGAAGACACCGAGTTAAAACCAAAGGACATCGTGGTGATGATGCCGGATGTTTCAATCTATGCGCCTTTAATCAGGGCGGTCTTTGACGGACAGGAAGCGGATGCTGCTGTAATACCGTATTCTATTTCCGATGTGACCCTTGAAGATACCAGTGTGATTGCCGAAACCTTTCTGGCGATACTGGCATTAAACAGCAATCGTTTTAAAGCAACGGATGTGCTTGATATATTGGAAAACCAGGCAATTCGCGATCGATTTCGTTTTTCCGAAAAAGATATCGATCAAATCAGGACCTGGGTCATACAATCAGGTATTCGCTGGGGAGTAGACGGGGAGTATAAACATAAACTCGGATTACCGGCTTTCCAGGAACATACCTGGCAATTTGGATTAAAAAGACTGCTTCTCGGTGTTGCCCTTCCTGAAAATGAGGAATCGGAACTGTTTGCAGGCATATCTCCCTATCCGGGTATGGAAGGGGGTGAGACTTCATTGCTGGGGCGCTTTGCAGATTTTATAGAAACACTGGTGAATACCAGTGAAAAGCTGGGAGAAGCTAAAAACCTGGAAGGCTGGTCAACAGTGTTAAACGACATCCTATCCAACCTGTTTGCCGAAAATGAGCACACCGAAAACGAGCTTCAGGCAACCAGGGACATTTTATCTGAAGGCGGTCTGTTGGGATTGTACCACACATCGGCATACCGGGAAAAAGTTTCCCTGGATGTGATCTCCGCTTATCTGAAAAAAAGACTGGCCCGAGACCTTCGGTCCTCAGGGTTTATCAGCAGGGGAGTTACGTTTTGCACCTTACTGCCGATGCGTAGCATCCCTTTCAAAGTCATCTATATCCTGGGGATGAATGATGGTGATTTTCCACGCTCTTTTCCTCAATCCAGATTTGATTTATGTGAGAAAGACAAACGTTTGTGTGATCGTTCCAGAAGGGACGAAGATAAGTATCTTTTTTTGGAATCGCTGCTTTCAGCCAGAGATCATTTAATTATCAGCTATCTGGGTCAGGATATTATCGATAACACTGAAAAACCTCCCTCTGTCCTGGTCTCGGAATTATGCGATGTATTGAAAGCAGGATTTATCGGTCAGGACAATCAAGACTTACTGGATCAGGTTATTATCAAACATCCGCTCCAGCCGTTTAATGCGTATTATTTTGACCAGTCCAAGGAATTGTTCAGTTATTCCAGGCTTAACTTGCAAGCTGCAACATCCAACAACGATAGTCTCAAAAAAGAGCGACGGTTTTTTTCCGGACCGTTGACCGAACCGGATGATTCAGACTGGAGAAGTCTATCTTTGGATCAGTTTTTCAGGTTCTTTCATAATCCCTCGGATTTTTTGCTGCAAAACCGTTTAAACATCCGGGCAGGGATGGTTGAGTCTTTGCAGGTGATTGATCGAGAACCATTTGATTTGGACAAGCTCCAGCAGTACAAACTGAAAGAAAGCCTTATTGATGATTTTCCCCGTGTCAGCAGAGAAGAGGGTTTTTTTGAGTTAATCAAAGCAAAGGGAGAGGTTGCCCATGGCATACCCGGGAAAATCATGTTCAGTGATTTAAAAAATGAAACTAAAACCCTGTTGGCGGTGATAGCAGGATTCGGAGAGTTTGTTTCACCAGGGCCGCAAGTTCAGTATCGAAATAAAGAAAACCTGATCGTTTTAGGAGGCATCTTAAAAAATATCTCTCTTCGAGGTCAGGTGTTTGTCAGGCCTGCAAAAATAAAAGCCCGGGACATCATAAAAGTTTGGATTCACCATTTAATGGGCGCCCTGTACCGGGATACCAACACTCCAATTAGCAGCTTTTGTATTGGAATCGATAAAGCGATTGAGTTTGCTGTATTGGAGAAAAAAGATGCCGAACAAATCCTTGGCAGCTTAGTCGGTTT
Source organism: SAR324 cluster bacterium (assembly GCA_028282825.1). Taxonomy (GTDB): domain Bacteria; phylum SAR324; class SAR324; order XYD2-FULL-50-16; family XYD2-FULL-50-16; genus JAHJTV01. The sequence continues at coordinate 138,708 of JANQGZ010000044.1, read as the reverse complement.
GTTTGTTTCCGGTTTAAAGGCTCCCCTGGAGTTCTTTCCCCAGGCATCATTGGCTTATGCCCAGTCGTATTTGATTAAGCAAGCAGGCAATGAAGGGGCTGCCAGGTCTGCCGCTGAAAAACAGTGGTATCCCGGATTTAAAAGCGATGGAGAACAGGCAAATGAAGCCTTTAGACTTTGCTTTGGAGAGTCCCCGGTTCTGGGAAATGCCTTCAGGAACACAGCGTTGACTGTTTTTGAACCGGTTTTCAAACATAGTAAGGAGAAGAAACTAAATGAACTCCTTTAATCCGCTGGATATTCCTGCCATCCCTTTGGAGGGCACGAACCTGATCGAAGCCAGTGCGGGAACAGGTAAAACCTATACCATCTCACACCTCTATCTGAGGTTGCTACTGGAGAAGCAATACGATGTAAGGTCGATTTTGGTGGTGACCTTTACCGAAGCTGCCACCAAAGAATTGACTGAGCGGATACGATCCAACCTGGGTGAGGTCTATGGAATTCTGGAAGCCGATAAACAGGCTGAAGATAGTGTGACAGCACGGATATTGGAGGATAGCTTGAACCAACAATCGCGGGAAACATTGAAAACCACCCTGCGAAAGGCAATAATCCGCTTTGACGAGGCCTCTATCCATACCATCCACGGATTCTGCAAAAAGATATTGTCGGACTATTCCTTTGAAAGCTCTGTTTTGTTTGATACCGATCTGATTACGGATCAACAGGGGATCGTTAAGGAAATTACGGAAGATTTTCAGCGAATTACCTTTAGCAACAGTTCCGTGCTTTTGAGTGACATAGCCGGAAGTTCAGGGCTGGATTCTTCCGGGTGGATCAGGTTTGCGTTTCAATTGCTGGGGCTGCCTGCCGCCAGGTTGGTCCCCGATTCAATTCCGGATATTGTTGATACCATGAATGCTCTTTTGGAAGAGATTAACCGGGAATGGCAAACTTCAGGTAATGAAATCAAGACTATTCTCATTGAAGATGATGGGCTAAAACGAGATCAGAATACCTACAGACAAGACAAACTGGACGATTATTTTAAATCCATGGATCAGCTAACCGCCGATGAAATCCCTTCAAAACTGTTAAAAGCGCTCTCCATGCTGTCGTCTGAAAAACTGGAACTCTCCCTCAAAAAGGGCAAGTCGGCACCGACTCATGAGTTTTTTAAGCTTTGTCAAAAAATAGTGTCAATCATACCGGATGTGATTATTTGGCTCAAACATTCCTTCACTGGTTATCTGAAACAGGAGATGGATCTTCGCAAAAAGCAGGCGAATATTCATACGTTTGATGATTTGATTTCGACTGTTTACAGGGGCTTGAACAACAAAGGTTTGGGTCCAAGGCTAAAAGCACTGGTGAGGGAAAAATATCGTGTTGCCTTGGTGGATGAATTTCAGGACACCGATTCCATTCAATATGAGATTTTCGATACAATTTTCTCGGGTCATGATGGACTGTTTATGATTGGTGATCCTAAACAGTCGATCTATTCCTTTAGGGGAGCAGATCTATTTACCTATTTCAAAGCAGCCAGATCCGTTCCCAAGGAGAAGGGTTTTACCCTGGATACCAACTGGCGTTCCGAAAACGGTTTGATCGATGCCGTTAATGCATTGTTTTCAGATACGGAAAATCCTTTTGTTCTGGGCGATGAGATCAGGTATTTAAAATCCCTGGTTTCTGAACATAGTAAGGGCAATACATCCAAACTTGAGATCAAAGATGATAACAGGCATCATCTTGTCTTTTGGCATCTGGAGAATGAAAACCCGGGTAAAACAGGTCAGCCATTAAATAAGGACGATGCTGCCCGACAAAGCATTGAGGAGACGGTGAAGGAAATTTCGTGGATTCTGGACCAGGCAAACAAGGGGCGTGCCACTATTGGGGGAGAAAGAATCAAACCATCCGATATGGCGATCCTGGTTCTGCGCAACAAGGATGCCCAGGATCTGAAACATCGTCTGACCCAACTGAATATTCCGGCTGTTATGACAAAAAGCGGCAATGTCTTTCATACTCATGAAGCTCATGAGATCCGGAAAATCATGAATGCAGTGGCTGCTCCATTGCAGAGCACGAGACTGAATTCAGCCCTTGCTTCGGAAATCATCGGATTGGAGGGCAATGACATCCTTAAATTACTTGAGGACGATACCCAAAGGGACAATTACGAAGAACATATTTCCCGTTTTTCCAATTATAGGGAGATCTGGAGCGGTAAAGGCTTCATGTCGATGTTCAGAAGATTGATGGCAGAATACGGAGTGCGAAACAAGCTGCTCAAGTTGCCGGGGGGTGAGCGAAAATTAACCAATGTGCTGCATTTAGCTGAATTGATTCATACCAAGGAAATGAAAGACAAACCGGGAATCAACACTCTGCTTTCTTGGTTGGACCAACAACGGCAGTCAGAGGAGCAACAGGAAGAGCATGAATTGCGGTTGGAAAGGGATGATGAAGCCGTCCAGATTTCAACGGTATTCAAGAGCAAGGGGCTTCAGTATCCCATCGTCTTCTGCCCGTTTATGTGGCAACGAAGTGCAATTACCTCAAATGATGCTATCAGTTATCATCAAGACGATGAATTGATCTTGGACCTGGGAAGCGATGACCGGTTATTCATCGGCCGGGAAAAGGCGCAGCAGGAACTCCTGGCGGATTTGATGCGGCTTTTATACGTGGCATTAACACGAGCTCAGAACAGGTGTTATGTTGCATGCGGAAGAATAGGGAAATCGTCTGTCAGCGGGCTGGACTATATGTTCTCTGGCGGTGTGAGCAAGGATCAGCTATTGATAAATGAATTGATGACCAGGATTTCGAAACTGGATGGAAATCAGTACCTGGACATGGTTCGGCAATGCCTGGAAGGCAAACCAATTTCCTTACAATGTTCCGGGGAAAATACAGTTCAGGCAGTTCCATATCATCCTCAAATCTCCCGGGAATCAGAAGAACTTCAATGTCGTGACTATCCCCCTAAAAATCAATGGACCAGGGAATGGGGCATTGCCAGCTATTCGAGGATTACTGCCGGAGGATTGCCATTCCACCAGGAAGAGTTACTGCTGACCGATGAAGGGGTTGATCCGGTTATGGGCGTGTTGGATTCCGATGAAGACACCTTTTTTGGATTTCCCGGTGGTAGGGTTGCGGGAACCTGTATCCACAGTGTGTTTGAGAGAATTGATTTTAAAGGACTGACAACGGAATCCTTAAAGGACCCCATTGAGCAATCGCTGATTAAATTCGGTTTGGCGGATAGTGAAGCGGAAGATAATCTTGCTTCAACAAACGCCTTACGCATGGAAAAAATGATTCGCCGTGTTCTTTCTGCACCATTGATCGCTGGAAATGACACATTATTCCTGAATGAAATAGACCCCCAAAACAAACTGGTGGAGTTGGAATTTCACTTTGCCATGTCACGATTGACTCCAAAATCTCTGCAAGCATTTGCCTCCGCATCAAAGGCTTTGCAAGATCGTCTGAAACGTCTGAATTTCATGCCGGTTTACGGATACATGCATGGCTTCATCGATTTGATTTTCAAAGCGGGGGAGAAGTTTTACATTGTCGATTGGAAATCCAACAACCTGGGAAGCACCTATGCAGACTATCAGGCAGACAAGCTGGCCCAGACAATGACTGACCATCTTTATGACTTGCAATATTACATCTATACCGTGGCACTGAATCAATACCTTGAAAAACGACTGCCTGGTTACAGCTACAAAAAGCACTTTGGAGGCGTGTTTTACCTGTTTGTCAGAGGGATGCATCCCGAATTGCCGGGTAACGGGGTGTTTTATGATTTACCTTCAGAACAATTGATTTCCAGCTTAAGTCATCTGGTTCGAAAAATATGATCAAAGAAGTGTACCATTCAGTATTTTCTGATATTGATGTCCGATTCGCCCGATTAATGATCGATCTGGCCGGGGTTAAACCGTCGCACCCATTGTTCCTGATATCCAGCCTGCTCTGCCATTTCACACTGACAAAGCGAAATAGCTGTCTTGACTTGGCAGCGCTTTCCGGAAAATCGTTGCACGATATTCTTGATTTTGCCGACATTGAAGAGCCGGATCAAAAAGAAACAGCGTTGCCGGATACGGATACCTTGACCCAACAGCTAAAAGATACCTCACCTGTCGGAATGCCGGGAGAATATACTCCCCTGGTTCTGGATGAGCGGAATCGTCTCTATCTGTTTCGCTATTGGGAGTATGAACAGAAACTGGCGGCAGGTATTGCGGATCGAATTCATTCAAAAGCCGGAAAAAGGACCAAAGGTTCTGATCAGTTACTTGATCAGCTTTTTCCCGATCCTAAGACCGATCCGGATTGGCAGCGCACGGCTGCAGACAGTGCCGTTTCCGGCAGATTGACAATGATTTCCGGCGGACCCGGTACCGGCAAAACCCACACGGTCACCTCCATTCTGGCTTTGTTGATATCTGAAAATCCGGAATTGACCATTTCTCTCTGTGCTCCTACCGGAAAGGCAGCTGCGAGGCTTCAGGATTCCATTCAGAAGGCCAAAAAGCAGATGTCGTTCCTTAATCCCCGGATTCTGAATCGCATTCCGGAAAGGGCAGGTACCATTCACAGGTTGCTTGGTGTGAGAAAAGGTTCAGCTTCTTTCAAGCATAATCCGGGAAATCCTGTCATAGCAGATGTAGTTGTTGTGGATGAGGCTTCCATGGTATCGCTGGCCATGATGTCCAAGCTTATACAGGCAATACCGAAGCAGACAAAACTTATCCTCTTGGGAGATAAAAACCAGTTGTCGTCTGTGGAAGCCGGTGCGGTCTTTGGAGATATTTGCGATGCGGGCAGGTATTTGACCAGGCTCTCTGAAAGCATCGTTGAGCTGCAATACAGCTACCGCTTTGAACAGTCACCCGGAATCGGAGAGATCAGTGGCTTCATCAACCAGGGAGATGTTGACGGTGTCTTGGAGACAGTTAAGAAGGCGACAGACAACTCACTTGTTCTCCAGGACCAGCCCAAATCCGGTCGGCTAAAAAACAATCTAAACCAATTGGTAACCTCCCGAATAAAACCCTTGTTGGAAGCCAAATCCCTGGCTGAGGGATTTGTTGCTTTGGAACAGTTCAAAATTCTTTGTTCCTATCGCAAAGGAGAATTTGGAGTGGAAGCTGTTAATCGTGCTATTGAACAGCTATTGGTCGAACAAGGTGTGATAAAAGGTCAACAAGACATCTACAAAGGCAAACCGATTATCGTCAAACAAAATGATTACCAGGTTAATCTTTACAACGGAGATACAGGTATTATCTGGCCCGATAAAAATGGTCGCTTAAGGGCGTATTTTCCGGCAGGCAAACAAATATTTAGTGATATTGGAATTACCCGACTTCCTCCTCACCAGGCTGCATATGCTTTGACTATTCATGAATCCCAGGGATCTGAGTTTTCAGATATTCTTATTGTGTTAGGTGATAAAGCTTCCCAGCTTTTATCCAAAGAACTGCTTTACACCGCTGTTACCAGGGCAAAGGCCAACATTGAAATCTGGGCTGACAGGGAACTTTTGTCTTTCGCCATCACAAACACGGTGCAACGACAAACGGGACTGCAACAAAAACTCCGGCAAATGATCGAATCTCCGGTTTAATAATTATCCTGAAAGCAATTTGAAGCTAAATTGCGATAGGCATTTGATATTATTAAGATAGATGCTCAGTAATTCCTACAGTTTCAGACCACAGCCAGGGAGTCACGGCTGCAAGAGATGATTAGGAATTCCGGATAATGATAAAAATGATTCAGCCCCCCGGGAGCGACAAGGCTGGCCAGTGCCCTTAACCAATGATTTGATGCGTCTTGCACATATCGACTCCCGCAGGGATAACAATCTACATCATCTGATCTTGGCACCAAATGGACCCGAAATTTCCGGTACACCTGTTTTTTCAACATCGATTGACGGAGTTTTGTATCAGTTTTACGATTGAACGTCTGAAACATTTAAGTAAGCTATGAAGTGACTTTTTGAGGGTTTTTAATTGTTTAAAAGACCAACAATCCGCAACTTCAATTGATTAGTATTGAATAAACCGATCAGCAATTCGGAGATTGATTTAGAATTCTAAAAAACTCATTCAGGAAATAAAATGGAAGAAAAGAAGAAAATTGAATTTCAATATAAAATGGCTTCGGATTATAAAATCTATGCAATCTCAGGATTACAGGGAACCATAACTCCCACCGGGGATCTGATAATCAATTGTTATAAAGAGCGACATCCGATACCGGAAAATGAAACTTTTGAGATCCAGGAAAATGGACAGCTTAAGTTTTTAGAAAGAAATCCGTCGGTGTCCAATGTTATCATCAGGGATGTACCATTCGCGATTTCCGTAAACCCCATGCAAGCCAGGGCCTTCGCAGACTGGCTTAATGCCAAGGCAGATGAATTTGAAAAAAGATCGGTCAAGGTCCCGGATGATTTGAATGGATAAGTTCACTTCTCACACCATATTAGCCACTGAAAACGCTTTCAATCAGTACTTTTTCTTCAAAATTACTACTTTTTAATATCTGGCTGATAACCTGTTCAGCCGGACTTCCATTTTCCAGCTTTCGGACCCATTTTCTTGATTTGATTTATATTTTCATATTTGATTTCCAAAAATCGATTACAGTGGAAAATCAACTAATGAAAACTGGTTTGAATACCAGATCCTTCTAAATACCCTTCAGAGAACAAATCAGCCGTTTACTCCAGCCTGTTGTTTCTTAAATTTCTTGACTTTCCATTGAGCGATTCATTTAAGATGGCTTCGTAATTTTAATTCAAATAAGCTAACTTTTTTTAAGGAGACATATGAATCTGCGTTTACGTTCAATAACCAGTGTGTTGTATGCCTGTATTTTGTTTTTTGCAATTTCCGGTCAAGCAAATGCAGTCACAACAAAAATCAACATCAACATTGCTGATGTCAAACAATTAACCCAATTGAAATACATCGGTGTCAAGGTTGCGAAACGAATAGTTGAGCATCGGGAAGCAAACGGCATCTTTGAGACTCCGGAGGATATTTTGAAGGTGAAGGGAATTGGAAAGAAGATTTATGAGGTTAACAAGGAATTGATTGTTGTTTCGGATGAGATTGCTGCCGGACAGGAATAGTTCATCTGCTCGAGGAGCGGATTGCAATAAGAACCTCCATAAAAAAATCAGGATGCGCCAGCCATTGGATGTAATCGATTCTTGATTTTGGGAGGAATGCCGGACTCACAAGGCACTTTGGATTGACATAAGCCACAGCTTGTGACCGTTAAATTGAAAGCTTTATCGGTGTGGGGTGTGGTTGTTTGTCGGATATAGTCATGACATAAGGTTTTATTGTGACCGCTTTCATTAATAGCATCAGCGGGACAGCGCTTGCCGCATGTTTTGCAGGAGCCATCGAAGTAAAACAAGCAATACTGATTGTGGTGTTCGAAAGGCCTGGGATCAGGCTCGACATTCATTTTCGCAATAACGGTTCCGCAACGAATGGCTTTTCCGAGGGGAGTTATCAATCCATCGGATAATCCAAAGGTGCCTAATCCCGCTACGTAGGCTGCGTGCCTCTCTGACCAGGAAGATGCGTGGCCGTATTTTTCGGAAGTTTCCCGTTGAAAGGCCGGCAACAACATTGGCGCTACGGCAGGATAACCCGCAACGGTCAAAGACTGTGATATTTGCTTTCGCATTAACTGGTTGAACTCCTCTCCAAAAAGTCTGGATCTGGCCCATCGTTCACTTGGGTATAAACTTTCCTTGCGCTGATCCTTTTTGGTTTCACCGGTTTGCGGAATTACCCAGGAAACCACTGTGAGCTGGTCAGCCGTGGCGGTTATTTCGCTGAAACCCTGACGAAAAGCTTCCTCCGGCAACCAATAAAATCCGCCAATATCTTTTTTGAAAAATTGATAAAGCAAATCGTTCCCGGCGGAAAATCCAATCAACGGTTTTTCCCAGGATTTCTCGGTATGTGGAAAGCCAAGGGTGTTTTTGTCTGATGTTGCCACCAGATCTTCGATCAAGGATCTCACCCAGGTTTTAAGAGCTGCTTGGGATCGTGTCATGCTCTTACTTCTCACTATTGTTCAAATAATCCTGAAGCTTGCTCAGGTCCGTTCGGGAGGAGAAATCCAGGCTAATAGGCGTCACTGTTACTTTTCCTTCTTTTAAAAACACGTAAATATCAGAATCCTTTTCCAGGTGTGAAGGGTCTTTGATTTTTATGATTTGAGAGTCGGCCAGACTGTTTTCCAGAGTGGGTGCTTCAAGTTCCGCAGAAAAATAACTTTGCCTGGCAACCCGTGTTACCTGCCATTCGGTTTTTTTTGTTGCAGAATCCGGAACGTCAACCTTAAGCAGATCGACATCGGGAGGCATGGCTCTTTCAAGCATGATACCGGCAAATTTAACGGCAAAATAGGATGCGGTTTGCCAGTTGACATCTCCATATTGGTAGTGACCGTCGATGGGGGTTTGCATGGATACCGCCAGTGAAGGAATTCCCATGCAAGTGCCCTGGATAGCCGCTCCTATGGTTCCGGACATGGTGATATCCCGACCCAGGTTTTCTCCGTAATTGATGCCTGATATCAAGAGATCTGGTTCTCTTTCCTGTCTGAATATCTTTACTCCAAGCATCACCACTTGTGCCGGAGAGCAAGGTGCATGATAAGCGGTGATAGATTTCCCGTTCACAGTCAATTCAGTGGATTCAAGTCGTACATCCCTGCCTCCGAATAGCCCTCTTCCGGTAGCAGTCATCTGATGCGAGGGAGCGATGACTTTTATGTCGGCAAACCGGGTGATTTCAGAAATCAAGGCATGCAAACCGGGTGATTGCACACCATCATCGTTGGTTAAGTATATGAGAGGCTTTTGCTTATTGCGTGATTTGTTTCCCATGTCATGTGCGACTTTAATAGTGTTTCAGGAACGACCTTCTCTTTGCATTAAAAGACTGGCAGCGCCGATAATACCAGGTTGAGGCTCGGTTATGATATAGGTGGGAATAGCTTTCATTTTTTCAGTGAAACGTCCTTTGGCTTCAAAACGAGCCCTGAAATTTGATTCCTCTATATAGGTAGTTAAACCGGGGACTATGCCTCCAGCCAGATAAACACCTCCTTCAGCCCAAATAGATATGGCCAGGTTTCCTGCAAAGGCTCCCAGCAACCTGCAAAACTTATCCAGCACTTCCCGACAGCGGCTATCTTCGCCCTCAATAGCCCTGCGGGTTATTTCAGCAGGTTCTATTTGTTCCGGTTCTTCATTGTAATATCCTTTGATGCATTCATAAATATTTTTAATTCCCGGACCCGATATAAACCTTTCCGCAGATACATGAGAGTATTGTTGCCGCATTTTTTCCAGAATATAATCTTCCAGGCTGCTTTGCGAAGCAAAATCCACATGACCGCCCTCCCCATCCAGACAGACCCAATCGTCTCCATGTTTTTTCAGAAAGGCTACTCCCAATCCGGTGCCTGGACCACAAACAGCAATGGGTCTGTCGGGGATGTGTTCCCCACGACCAATTTTTGCCAACTGACTGGCTTTTAATTTGGGGACGCTCATGGCGATGGCGGTATAATCATTGATCATATGCAACGATTCGAACGCGAACTGTTGCTTTAACTCGGAGACAGAAAAACTCCACTGGTTATTGGTTAAGTTGATTTGATCGCTGTCAACGGGACAAGCCACGGCAATACAGGCATGAGATATGTCCGGGGTAAACTGGAGCTGAAAATCACTTATAACATCGCGTATCGTCGTATAATCAGCACAAAGATATTTGTGGATTTTTTTGATGTCACCTGTTTTCATATCAATACAGGCGAGGCGGATATTTGTACCACCTACGTCGGCGACAAGTCCGTAGTGAGTCATGGATGGATTTCCTAAAGTCGATTTGAGATGCGGGTCGTGGAACGGCCTTGAAGTTTCTGTTCCTGTTTACCGATAAAAAGCTCGAAAAGTCAAATTGGAGACCTGTTTTATAGGAAAGGTATTTTGTCGTAACCCTCGCTTTCACCAAAGACCGAGAACGGATAACCGATAACTGACCGCCATACCACACGAAATCGGAATTACCTGGTAAATAATGGGATGTTGGCTCATTTTTTAAAAAAACCTAAACTGTGTATGATAGATATCAAAATAAATTTTGACAGCACGGATTTTCAACATATTAGAGGTTGCTATGAAACGAATAAACCAGAAGTGGGTGGAAGTAATCAAAACAATTATTAATCCATGTCCCTATTTTGAATTGCAGACCATGTCTTTGTTAGAGATTGAGTATGGTTATTCGAAAATGGAGATTGATCTTAAAAGAGATCATTTGCAACCCTTTGGGATAGTGCACGGGGGTGTTTTTGCCAGCATTATCGACGCGGCCGGATTCTGGGCTGTGTTTAGTGAGGCCGATCCCAATGTTGGCATGACGACAGTCGAATTAAAGATCAACTATCTGGCTCCTGCAGTTGACGGAAAACTGGTTGCAACGGGAAATTGCATCAGAATGGGAAAAACACTGGGTCTGGGAGAAGCCAAGGTTGAAAATGAGTCCGGAAAGCTATTGGCCCACGGTACAACAACCCTGATGGTGCAGCCTAACCTTAATCTTGGTGATACCTCGAGGATACCGGAAAAATTCATCTCCGGTTAAATTTACAAACAGTATTCTGCCCAAAGAATTATGAGCTTTTTACCAGACTGGCTAGAACATCTCCCATTTTTTTGAACCCAGTTTCAATTTCCTGCTGATCGCAATGGGCAATGGAAATCCTGAAACAGGCAATGTTCCTTTTTCCGGTGAAAAATTTGCTGCCGGGTGACACGCTGACTCCGGCATTTAATAATTTTTCGATCAGGGTCTCTTCAGGGAGGCTTGCATCCTTGGCTTCAACCCAGAAAGTATAACCACCGGATGGAAGTGTGCAGTCGAAATGTTTTGCAGGTATACACTGTCTGGCCAGCGATAAAGCTAATTTCATACGTTTTCTGTATTCCCGGTGCATGCGTCTGACATGAATTTCGAATTCCCCCGATTGGCAATAACACTCCATTGCTGCCTGTTCCATGATGTTACCTGCTGTGTCATTGACCTGTTTGAGCGGAGCCAGCATGTTGATACAATCCCGGTTTGCAGCAATCCAACCTATGCGCAATCCCGGAAACAATACCTTGGAAAATGTTCCCAGGTAAATCACAATGCCTTTTCGGTCCAACGACTTTAGTGGTAATACCGCTTTCCCAAAGTATTTCAACTCCTCTTCAAATCCATCTTCAATAATCAACACCCCGGCTTTTTCACAAAGGGAAAGCAACTTTTCACGATGGGCATGCGAGGTTGTTATCCCGGTTGGGTTCTGGAAATTGGGCATGGTATAGAGAAATACCGGATGTTGCCTTTTGAACAGATCTTCAAGCATATCCAGTTCCAAACCTGCATCTCCCTGGTTTACTCCTATTGCCTTGGCTCCGTATAAATCAAGGACGGAAAGGACAGCGGGGTAGGTCGGCTCTTCAACAACAACAGATGAACGCGCGTGCAATAAAAACTGACAGATTAAATTAAATGCTTGCTGGACGCCATTGGTAATCAGGATCTCCTCCAAATGCAAATTCATTCCGTATTGCCGTTGACGTTGGGCTATGAACTTTCTTAAAGGTCGATATCCAAAGGGATCACCATATTGTAACAAAGTGGCTCCAATACGTCTCATAACCTGGTTCTGGCATCTGCGGAAATCGTCAACCGGATATAACCGGGGATCAGGAGAGAGCGAAACGAAATCGATAACATCACCGGTCGAATGCCGGTTGGTTTTTTCCTGTGAGGCCTGAAAAATTTTCTTGCTTGCTTTTGTTGCTTGTTTTTCCCAGTTTATTTTGGAATCAGGTGTTAAAGTTTTCTCATTATTTACCTTTTTCTGATGACGGACAGTTGTGTATGTGCCCGGGGTACATTCGATATAACCTTGCGCCCAAAGCTCCTGATAAGCCCGGTATACGGTAGAACGATTGACACCAAGACCTTCGGCTAATTCCCGGCTGGATGGTAAACGATGTCCGGTTTTCCAAGTAGCTGAATCAATTAATTGCTTAATTTCATTAATGATCTGTTGATATAGGGGCAGATCATTCGATTTGTTCAAATGAAAGAGCAGCATGGTTTTTTCCTTTTTTGATACAATCATTCAATACTAGTTGTGGATTGTAAACAACCAATTTATCGCAATAATCGACCAGCCAATTTTATATTTGAATCTTGGTTAATGATGCCTGCAAAAAAAAATGATGTGTTTATATTGGATTGATTGAGCTTCATCAAAAGCAGCAGGTGTAACCGGTTATTTTAATTAACATTGATTCGCAAATTTAAATACGATAAACTATGTCAGCAAACATTAATTCATAAAGAGCGATTGTGGATAAAGGTTTTCAATATATTGTTTACGAAAATTCAGAGATCCTTGAGTTTTTCAAGAAATCCCGACTTTTTGGCAATTTCCCCGAACAAATGCTGAGAAGGCTGATACCTCTTTCCCAGTTCGCCAAGTACAAAAAAGGAGCAACCATACTTGCTGAAGGGGAGACAAATGATCGTCTTTTCTTTTTGATGAGAGGCAGCGTCGAAATTAGTGTAGAGGGCGATTTAATACTTCAGCTGAAACGGATCGGAGATATTTTTGGTGAAATGAGTATCATCGACGACAAACCGTGTCTGGCTTCTGTTTTTGCGTCGTCGAACGACACGGAAGTATTCAGCATTGCAGCCTCGCACGTGGGAGCCTATTCAGATATGGAACCGGTGGAAATTCAGAATTTCCTTTATCGAATTTTCGCAAAAATACTCACGGAAAAACTCAATCTTACCACTTACAAAGCTCAACAATTTGAAAAAACCAACAGGGAACTACAGGACATTAAACAAACGCTGCAACAAGATATAACCACTCGTCAGCGAATTGAGGCAAATCTAAGAATAGCCAAACAGCAGGCTGAAATGGCAAATATTGCCAAAAGTGAATTTTTATCCAACATTTCTCACGAGCTGAGAACACCGATGCACCATATCCTAAACTATTCTCAGCTGGGGATTCGCAAAATCAACAACATCACCAAAGATAAGATTAAACATTATTTTTCCCAGATTCGAAAAACCGGCGATCGCTTAATGATGCTCCTGAACGATTTGTTGGATCTCTCCAAGCTGGAATCCGGGAAAATGGATTACAATATGGATGTTTTTTCATTGAGAATCCTTGTGGAAGAGGTATCGCTGGAGCTTCAACCCTTGTCTGATGAAAAAAGCATTACAATTGTAATTGACACCGGGAAAATCCCGACCGATGTGTATTGTGATGATTTTCGAATCAGGCAGGTATTGCAAAACCTGTTGTCAAACGCCGTTAAATTTACACCTGAAGGCAAATCGATCTGGATCTCCTTTGAGCAGGAGGAAGTATTGCTGGAGCACTCCAGCGGAAACGCTTTAAAAGTAATGATTAAAGACCAGGGGATAGGGATTCCGGAAAATGAATTGGATGCAGTATTCGATAAATTTATTCAAAGCACAAGGACCCGCACCGGAGCAGGAGGTACCGGACTCGGATTAGCTATTTGTGCGGAAATCATTGAAGCACACGGCGGAAGAATCTGGGTGACCAATAACGATGAAGGCGGAGCCACTTTTAGCTTTTTAATCCCCCAATCAGGTGTTTTGTGATTGTCGCTGTGCCGGCCTGAACTTTTTTATCTCCTTAAGCGCATATTTTAAGCGAGAAATCGTTAAAAATTCTCAATTAGCAATTCACCGTTATTAATTAATATTATTAAGTACTTTGCTGATTTTATGAATGTATAGCTCTTAATTGTGAATTAAAAATTGATAATCGTTTCCCCTTTTTCTTCATTCAGCCCCCTCCTCCAATTCTCCGGGTTTGAACAAACGTATCATCCCATACTCCCCGTCAAAACCTGGTTTTCGGATGACATTGCGGTTGCGTAAACGGTTAATGCCTTCTGCCAGTGTGGTTGAGTGCAATTGCGAAATCATATCCACGGGAGCATCCATCAATATATCGAATTCCGAACCAAATTGATTAATCAGCTTTGAATATTCTTTCAAAACCTTTTTGCTCCCGGCACCAACTCCCAGGATCTCCGAGAGAATTTCCACCAGGGGAATCAGACTGGTAAACCTCTCTTGCTCTTTCGGATAAACAGGATGCTTTCGATCAGCAAGTTCGGAAATCCGGTGCATGACACCAATCGTAAGCGGTTTTTTGCAGATCGGACATATTCCCCTGTAGCGAATCGTTTCTTCAGGAGTCAGGCAGACGCCGCATTTCCGGTGACCATTTTGATGGTATTTACCTTCCTCGGGATAAAATTCAATGGTGCCTTTGAATCCGCCTTTAGAAGGTTCTTGCAGCGCTTGCTTCATACGGAAGAAATCAAATCCCGTATCAAAGAGATTGGCTTCCCGGCCCAGTTTGGAAGGAGAATGACAATCGGAATTGGAAATCAGGGTGAATCGATCCAGGGACGAAATTGTCCGAATCATTTCGGGATCAGATGATAGACCGGTTTCCAGGGCAAATATATGGGAACTAAGATCTTCAAAACATTCATCGATGGTATCAAAACCGGACTTGGAACCAAACAGAGAAAACCAGGGTGTCCAAATATGAGCAGGTACCATAAAACCGTTTTCGGAATTTTCCAATAAAATCTCCAGCAGGTTGCGCACATCCAAGCCTAAGATGGGTCTTCCGTCTGACTCAATGTTTCCGATAGTGCTTAACTTGGAATTGATGGCTTTGGCTGCTTCAAAATCCGGAACAAGAAGAATGGCATGAATTTTTCTGGTTTTTCCATTCTTTTTGTAGATGCAGCTTATTTCTGCAGTGAGGACAAATCGCATGGATGATGTTTGGGGTGTGGTTTCAGGCAATACGGTGGGAACCGATTCATCCTTCAGTTTAAAAAAACCGGGTTCAGCTTCTTCAAGGTTTTCACGCAATTCAGCAAACCAGGCCGGATGAGTGAAATCCCCCGTACCAACAACTTGAATTCCCTTGACGCCAGCCCAGGCAAATAAACCATTTAAATCACTCTTTTTGCTCGTCGCTCTTGAATAGGGAGAATGTATGTGGAGATCCGCGATGTATTTCATTTTTGCTTTTATTCCTGCTTTTATGTTTAATCAGTGTTGTCGGGTTAAGTTTTTGTCGTGTCCGTCAATGTAGTATATTGAGTCACCAAACTCCAAAGAAGTGCTTCATAACGGCCCAGGGTGAGCGTAGCGGAACCCCGGGAAAAATGCTTTTCAACATGATAAGTCTGATCGATAGTATCAGAAAAGCTTTAATTGACCTTAAGTGACGATCATAGAGGTCAATGGTTTGCATTTATTTATACTTAACTCAAGTTTCGCACCTGTTTTTGCAGTAGATGATTTATATGGTGTAAAGCCAACATCAGCTGTTCAGTTAAAAGCATTTGGCTATTAGCGATCAGCTGCCAGCTTTGATACGACTCGCTTCGCTCCATTATTTTGAGTCTCAATGTAAACGGACCGAAGGTGCTCAGTTTAAAGCTAAAAGCTAACTGCCAGTAGCTAATAGCTTTTATATAAAAGTCATCTTCCTCAGTGAACTGCAGAGCCACTGATAGAATAAAACAAGGTTGCGAAACGTGAGTACTTAATTAATTCCTACATCTGTCCCCTAAAACGACATGATTCGATCCATCGACCTAAAAATTCTCTATCTGGTGCTCAGCCTTCTGCTAATTAGCGAATCGGCTTTTTCATACGTGTTTACGAGGAGATCGGAGCAATTTAAAAACGAAACAGCTTATGCCATATTGCCTCTTCCCTACAGCATTCCTGGCGTTGGAGATGGATTGGGCGTTGCCGGGGCAATCCAGAACGTGGCAGGTAGCTATGTTGATGTTTACGGGCTTGGTATTTTTGGTGATGTGGAGGGACAAGCCATAGGATTGACTGATCTGCATCTGCTGGAGAAACGATTAATTCTGGATATCGGTTATTCAACGATCAGCAAAGCTTCCTTTAGCATCAACTATTCCCGTGGCATGGAAGGAGACGAAGAACCCGAGGATTTTAATAATGCGGAAATTTCCGATAATGTTTCCTACGGAGGGATGCTGACTCTAACCTTTGCCGAACGAATGTTTGAGATGATCTATCGCAGTTACCGGGTCAATTTCAAATTGGAACGAATCAGGGACAAAGATGGCGATATTATTCTGGAAGTCGATGATGGCGAAACAGACGATACCACTGTGAATTCGGGGAGTATCATGTTCGATTTCACGGACGATCGTCATGATCCCAGGGCAGGATTTCGATACAACTACCTAAGAGATTTTCCCCAGGACCCGGAAGAGGGCAGTCCCAAATATTATACAGCCGATATCAACGTAACCCTTTATATTCCGTTGCTGACAAACAGTACCTTTGTTGCCAACTACTTCCAATCCGATGCTTATGTTCAGGAGCAGGGCGAAACTGACAGGGCAACCATCGCAGCAAATGCAGGATTGGAGGCCTGTACACCGGGCGATAGCGAATGTGAGACAGCTCGAGAGAGTTTTATCGATGTGATCGAAGCTGCCAATAAATACGGCAATGCTTCTTCCCTGGGTGGACTCAGCAGGCTGCGATCTTTTACCAGCACGCGCTACAGAGGGGCTCATACCCGGTTTTGGGGGGGAGAATTTCGTTGGAATCTGACAGATGAGAAGACAAAATTCGATATCCTCTTCATGAAGGATCTTCGAACATCGATCCAACTCGCCTTCTTCCATGAAGAAGGAACCATAGCTGATAAGACTAAAGACCTGTTCAAAGAGAAACGGCAGTCAACCGGTATAGGTATCAGGGCTGTGATGGGGTCCGGTCTGGTATACCGATTTGAAGTGGCTACCGGAGAGGAAGGCTCTCAGTATGTCCTGTTTTTGGGGTATCCCTGGGATCTGTTTTAGGATGATGACAACATTCGGTGAAGGCTGGTACCTTTTTTCGATAAAACAGTCATCACAAAAACCCAGATTCTGGAATTAGCTGCTATGAATTTACGATTCCCCTGTCTTGTCCTGGACCATGACGATACCGCTGTCGACAGCACAGCCGTTATCCACCACCCCGCACATGTCGAAGTAATGAAACAGCTTCGTCCAAATGAAATTCCGGTAAATCTTGAGAATTGGTTTCGTAAGAATTTTGATCCGGGAATTATGAATTTTCTCAAATCCGAATTGAAATTTGATGAAGACGAAATCACCCTTGAATACAAGATTTGGCGGGACTATACGGAAAGCATTATCCCTGAATTTTACCCGGGATTTCTGGAAGCGTTAAGAGAGTATCGAGAAAGGGGTGGTCTTGTCGCGGTGGTTTCACATTCCGAGTGCGATATTATTGGTAAACACTATGAAATCGCCACCAACGGAAACCTGTTTTTACCTGATATTGTATATGGTTGGACAGAGGACGAATCCAAACGCAAACCTCATCCTTACCCGGTTCAGCAAATTCTGCACAAGTATAACCTGAAAGCCGAAGACATTCTGGTGGTTGACGACCTGAAGCCCGGAGTCGAAATGGCCCGGTCAGCCGGTGTTCCGGTCGCTGCAGCAGCCTGGTCTCACCAGATTGATGAAATCAGGGATTTCATGAAAGAGAATTGCGATTATTTTTTCGAACAGGTGGAAGAGTTTTCGCAGTTCATCCTGGGTTAACCCGCTTCAGCGTGTTCGGTTCGTAAGATAATCTCTTCCTGCAATTCCCTGGTGAGATCAACAAAATAATCGCTGTACCCGGCTACACGGACAATCAGATCCCTGTATTCTTCCGGTTTTTGCTGCGCCTGCTTCAAGGTATCAGCCGTTACCACGTTGAACTGGATATGGTGTCCGTCCATCTTAAAATAACTTCTGACCAGGGAAGCGACCTTATCCAAGCCTTCCTGATCCTCCATCAATTGCGGTGTGAATTTCTGATTCAACAAGGTGCCACCCGTCCTGATATGATCAATCTTTGCTGCAGATTTAACCACCGCGCCCGGTCCATTACGATCCACACCCTGCACCGGGGAAATGCCCTCGGAAAGCGGTCTATGCCTGTTACGACCATCAGGAGTTGCTCCAATTTTACTGCCGAAATAGATATGGGATGTAGTTGGAAGCAGGTTAATTCTGTAACATCCGCCTTTGGTTGTAGGTCTCCCGTTTACTGCATTGTAGAAACACTCAAAAACCAGTTTCATCACATCATCAGCCTGATCATCATCATTGCCATATTTCGGTGATTCGAAACGAAACCTGTGTTGCAGGTGTTCATACCCTTGAAAATCGGATTGTATTGCTGCTTTCAATTCTTGAGCAGTGGTAAATCCGGTTTCGAACAGATTGACCTTTAATGATACCAGCGCATCGGTTATGCTGCCCAGTCCGACGCCCTGAATATACGCTGTGTTATAGCGAGCTCCGCCTGCGTTGTAATCCTTGCCGTTTTTAATGCAATCATCGATAAACAGCGAGAGAAACGGCGTGGGCAAATATTTGGCATAGATTCGTTCAATAATATTATTCCCGACAATCTTAAGATCAATAAAATGGTTCAGCTGCTCCGAAAAAGCTTCCATAAAGTGATCAAAATTTTCAAAGGATTCCAGGTCGCCGGTTTGCAAGCCCAACTGGTTTCCGGTCTCGGGATCAACACCATTATTGATGGTCAGTTCCAGAATTTTCGTCAGGTTAAAATAACCGGTAAGGATATAGCTTTCCGTCCCAAAAGCGCCGCTTTCAACGCATCCACTAGCTCCACCGTTTCTTGCGTCCTCCAGGGATTTGTTTTGTCTGACCAGTTCCTGCACTATGGTGTCTGTATTAAAAATGGAGGGTTGCCCATAACCGGTTTTGATAATACGCAAGGCTCTTTTCAGAAAACGATCCGGATTTTTTTTGCTTAATTGAATCATGGAACTGGGCTGCAGGATTCGCATTTCTTCAATGACATCCAGGATCAGATAGCTGAGATCGTTGACAGCATTGGAACCATCCGCTTTTAACCCACCCAGGTTGATCAAAGCAAAATCGGTATAGGTGTTACTCTCTTTTGCCGTAATCCCGACTTTTGGAGGTGCCGGGTGATTATTAAACTTAATCCAGAAAGCCTGCAGCAGTTCTTTAGCTCTCTCTCTGGTTAACCTGCCTTCTTTTAGATCTGCTTTAAAAAACGGATAAAGATGTTGATCCAATCGTCCCGGATTAAAGGAATCCCAGGGATTCGTTTCGGTGATAACCCCGACATGGACAAACCAGTAATACTGCAAGGCTTCCCAAAAGGTGGTGGGGGCATGGGCAGGTATACTGCTGCAAATGATTGCCATTTGTTCCAATTCTTCTTTTCTATCCGGGTCTCGTTCGTTTTCGGATTCTTCCTTGAGAAGAACAGCGTAACGATTGGCAAATTCGATCAGCGTCCGGGCTGCAATTTTCATGGCTTCAAGTTCTTCCCGTTTGTCCAACGCTTGTGAATCGCTAAAAAAATCAAGTCGACCCAATGCCTGTTCGATCTCACTGACAATATCCAGCAAACCCTGACGATAAATCTTTTCACCCAGTACTGTGTGCCCCGGGGCTCTCTGCTCCTGGAATTCGGTAAATATACCTGCAGCATAGGCATCTTTCCAGTCTTGTGAGACTTCCCTGAATATACGTTCTCGTATGGATCTTCCCTGCCAAAAGGGAATAATTGTTTCGGAATAATCAGATTTCACCGAATCATCGGCTTTGAATGAGACTTTCTCACGATTGTCAAGGGTTTCCAAATCCTTGATACTATGCAGACAAACTTCAGGATAGGTGGGAGTCGCTTTGGCACACGGTCCCCTTTCTCCGACGATTAACTCACCCTCAGCCAATGCCAGTTTTTTATTGAGCATGATATGGCGAAAAGCCAGGGCTCTTTTCACTGGGGTGGCTGCACTCTCTGCCTCCACACTTCGATAAAATTCGGTCAATAAGATTGCCCTTTCCGAAGAGATGCTTTCCCTTGCATCGAGTGATGTTTGGCGCAATTTCATGATTCGTTCATTCATATCTTATCCTCCAAGGGTGACTTCATATCCCAGTGATTGCAGATCGGATTGCAAGTGTTCCAAATCCCGGGTGGTCAGTGACTTTGTACCTTGCATCTTGTTATCTATTCCCAGCCGCTGGTATTTGGATTCGGCTATGCTGTGATAAGGCAGCAACGAGATGTGCCTGATGGTTTTTATGCTTGCAAGCATCTGTACGAGGGCGTTGATATTATGGTGAGTATCGGTAATTCCGGGGATAACAGGAAAGCGAACGACTATTTTTTTCCCCGTAGCGGCCAATCGTTTTAGATTATCCAGAATCGTCCGGTTGGAAACCCCGGTGTAGGTTTTATGTTCGGAATCATTTAGCAGTTTGATATCGTACAAAAACAGATCGGTTTCTGCCAAAATGTCTTCAAATGCTGAAAAAGGAGCAAAACCACTGGTGTCAAGACAGGTGTGAATCTCCTGCTGCTTGCAGGTTTTCAGGGCAGCTTTTACAAAATCCAATTGAATTAACGGTTCACCACCGGAAAAAGTGACACCTCCCCCCGATTCATCGAAAAAAACAACTTCTTTTTCGATCTCATTTTTCAAGGTTTCGATGGTAAAGGTTTGGCCGACGTGTTCGCGCTGAATCCCTATGACCCGATCGCCGATTGTATTTTTCCGTTCCAATAATTGTGAGTCTTTTCCAAGGCTTTCCGGATTATGGCACCACCAGCAGCGCAGGGGGCAACCTTTCATGAACACAGTCAGCCGAATGCCCGGCCCATCATGCAGGGCGAATCGTTTTAAATCAAATATCAATCCTTCAGTCATCTAATTCCTGTGATCTCCACTCATTGCAGAAACAAACAACTGAAAATAGCGAATCACTGCTTCGTGCTCGGTTTCCGGAATTCTTGAAAAAACTCGCTTGATATAATCGTTATTCACTCGATTTAGCTGATCACAAATTTGCTGACCTTTGAGAGTCAGTGAAACCAGCAGGCTTCTGCGATCTTCCGGATGAGGGGTGCGAGTAACCAGTTTTTTTTCAACCAGGCCATCCATGGTGCGGCTAAGTGTGCTTTTGTCGACGCCCATGCGTTCGGCCATCTGACCTATCGTGGCAGTTCCGGCGTCACCAAGATTAATGACAGTGTGACATTGGACAACACTCAGTCCCCCGGTGCGGTCATCTCTTTTTTGACGGATAACAACATCACGTTCAAATGTCCTGAGAACTTTTCTGAATAATTGAATTTTTTCAAAATGCATCACAATCTCCCCCTTCAATTCTAAGGTAGTTGTAACTTACAACTATTTGGCTGTCAAATTAAAAATACAGTCCTCAGTTATCGGTTATCAGCTATCAGAGAAAATTGTGTAAACGGCTAATATATTTGAAATGAATGACTCAACAGTTGTAGGCAAAACCAACAGGCTTCTAGCAATAAGAATGATTTTTCAAGTTTGTAATAATTGTAACTTTGAGTCCTGCCGGAGTTGATCCCATAAGCGCTTAAATAAGGCAAAATTCTGATTATTTCTGGTAACGAACGGTAGGGCGGCCCTACGTGGTCGCCAAGGGACTCGCCTGTTGGCGGGGTCGTAGCCCCGCCCTACCGTTTGAATTGCATTCCAAAAAACCCATATTTAAACGCTTATGGGACTTGATCCGGCATCCAAAATCAGTGAACCAAAAACGCCTGTCTGGATTCCGGGTCAAGCCCCGAATAATGCAATAGAACAATTCATTCATCTAAGAAGAATGTAGCCTTGACGGGAGAAATGGGAATATACACTTTCCGATAACCGTATTTTATATCTAGTGAGATTGTGATAAGCTTTCCTCGCATATCTTGCAAAACGATCGGGAAGCGCCATGATTCTGGTGAGACAATGTACCGGGTTTTTGTTGGTTGTGATGCTGCTGTTCAAATCAAATAGTGCAACAGCCCAGTTTGACGGAAACTTTGAAATTGAGCGGCATTACCTGGCAATAGAAAACTTTCTGGATTGGAAGGCATATCAACCGCCCATCAGCTGGAAATATGAATGGGCTTTAACACCGGTTGGCATGCAGGCTTCTGTGGGCAGCATTTCCATGGAGGAGTTTTACACTTATTATGATATTCGCTTCACCAGGGATCTTGGAGCATGGGTCAGTTTTTACTTCAATCAAACCGAAACCTCTTTTTATCGTAAAGAAACTGCCTACCAGGAGGTTGAGTTTCGATTCGGTAAAACCTATGCACTCTCCTTAATTGGATTTCCTTCCCACGATAAGAAAAACGCTCAAATGGGTTATGCCCTGTCCCGGGGAAAACGATATTCAACCAGCGTGGTCAGGATCAGTAGCATCGATCAATATTTTTTCTATAACGAAAAAAATATCGATACGGAGAAAAACACCAGGGTTGATGAATACAAAAAAACACCCACCTTTAATCGCCTGGAGCTTCAGTTTTTCTCTCCGGAAAGCCACATGCTGCAGTTGGATGCCAAACAGGTAACCAAAACCGAACTTGAATCGGAAAATCCCCAAAAAACGTCGACCTATGAATCGACAGGTTATTCATTCACCTTGGATTGGATTGAACAGAATTCCTGGATTTTGGGAATTAGCGGGTACGGTCATGGTGAATACCGGGAGCAAATCCCTGAAAGCCCGGCTGCAGATAATCCTGATTTGAAGCAAGACCTGATGCTTCAATGGCTGGACCTGTATTTTCACACTGTTCTGTCTGAGAAAAATATTCTGACCATCGGCATTCTGGGATCGAAGTTTAACAACCAGATCAACTCCTCTTTTCCTGAAAGTGAATACGATTGTCTGTTTACGACGGCTCAAATTTACGGGGTCTGGAAGCGCAAGCGTTCCGATTGGTTTCAGTGGGTGTTTTCCATGCAGGCCGGCGATGCTGTTTTACAGAAAGACTACATCGGTATTGAGGAAACAATTGATGATCATACCACGGAATTAAAGGCGGGTGTTGGTGTTATTTTGACAAGGCAAGATAATTATCGATTATTTGCCAACACAACCTGGGATCTGGATATTTTCCAGACTCGCCAGTGGGATGGTGGAAATGTCCAGCTCCAGATTGTGTTTTGAGTCTTGGAATCCTTTATTGTGCCGAACGGTTTGCTGCAAACCGGTTTTTAAACGCAGAGATGATAAAAAACCAGATTGCTCCCCCAAATACTTTGGCAAGAAACTGGCCCAGCACGATAAACGGCAATAGTTGTCCAAAAGCCAAAGTCGGGAATACCAGGCTGTCAACTCCTGAAGAAACCAGGTTTGAACCGTTGACTTTCAAAAACCTGGTTTTATTTTTCAGTAATTGGAAAATGAGGGCATCAGCAATACCTGCGGAAGCAAAGGCAATAAAGGAAGCTTTGGCGATATTCTCGGCATCTTTGTTAAGCAACCAGGAAATAATGCTTCCGGCCGCTATCAATAATCCCATTTTCCAAACCAGCCCTTTGCCTTGCCATGCTTCATGCAGATAGTCCCGGACAGTGAGATCCAGACCTATAAATACAAAGGCAGTCACAATAGTCGCTGTTGGTCCCACAACCGTGATGATTAAATTAGCCGCTACAATGGCACCAAGATAAAGAAGAATGTATGGCATAATGTCAATGTTTATTGCGAGGTATTTATTTACCACGAAGACACGGAGGACACGAAGTTTTTTGTTTAAAGGGTTATAAGCACAAGAATCAGGGAGCGTTGTAAAATTAGTTGTTAATTCTCATCCATCGTTCATTGATACTTCTTGCACTTAACATCGTCAGAAATCCGGAGAAAAATCCCTGCCGTTGGCGGATTCTATCTCATTTTTTATTTTTGCTTCGTGAACTTCGTGTCTTCGTGGTGAATAGTTACATTGTGAGTAGTTTTGTTTCAAACCATTAATTTTAAACTCAACAACCAATAAAAAAAAGCAGTCAATAACCATATTTATTCCGGAGTTTATCTGTATCAAGTCTTGTTGCCGAGTTTTTAATCAAGGGGAAATGGAAGGTCTGCAGATGGCTTCGATGACATTAATACATCCCTCCTGCAGATTCTTTCGCACATTTTTTGCCCTGAGCTTTAAGTTTTCGTCAAAAACCAGTTTTTGGGAAAGAGTGGGGGAGGTCGAGGTGGTTTGTTGGTTTTTCAAAGACTTAAACCAGGCCAGAGCGTTTTCAGTAATGTTTTCCCATGAATCAAACTGGAAGCCTGATTGCTCCAGGATATTTTTTAAGCTTTCGGGTGTTTCCAAAAAACTATTCTCCTTTGTCGATGCCCACGGCGCAGGATAGATCACCGGCTTGTTTTGGCCTGCGGTTACATCGTGGATTAACAATTTTCCGGTGGGTTTTAAAACCCTGGAAAATTCTTGATAGAGAAGTTGTTTTTCCTTGATATTCATGGCGCAGTGCTGTGTCCAGACGGCATCAAACGATTTTGATTTAAAAGGCAGGCGTAGTGCGTTTCCGTTGATAAAACCTGTTACGTTATCAATACCTACGGACCTGGTGAGCATTGCTGCCAGTTGACAGTAGGAAGCTGTCAAATCCAATCCGACAACCTCCAATCCAAACTCGTAAGCCAGCAACCTGGCTGGGCCTCCAATCCCTGAACCCACATCTAACACCAATGATCCGGGCTGAAGGTTTGCCTTTTTCCCCAGATGCCGGCTGGCCGGTTTTCCACCTATATGCATTTCATCAAAACCTGCCAGGTCTTGCAGGGTAATAGATGAGAAAGTCTTTTGCTGCAGAGCCAATGCATCTTCAATTTTTTTTATTAAATTCAGTGAATCGTAATGCTGGGTTACTTCTTGATAGTTGTTTTTGTCTGCCATACCTTTCACAATGCTCCCCGATTCCTGTGCTTAAAGACCTTTAAATGAAAAACTTCGTGTCCTTCATGTGTTCGTGGTGAATAAATATATTTAAAATAAAGTATACAATTCTTGAGGAAGGCTCAATTGGAAAAAAGTTAACTTTGTCTTTTAACAAGGCTACTTGGTCGTCAGGCAGTCATCATTCAACAAATATCTATTGCTGCCCTTTCGCAGGTTAGTAAACTGTTCTTGTCCCCAAATCAAAAAGCTGGAAAACTGTAAAAAAGCGGTCTGAGTTTGAATTAGACCGACCCTTTCTATCCTGAACCTATCTGAGGAGCCTCTGATGATGAACATATTCAGATTTTTCCTGTTAACCTGCCTTGTGCTGATTGGTACTCTCAACAGCTATGCTGTGGACGGTTATGAAAAGTATCGGTTTGGAATGACCTTGGATCAAGCCAAAAAAATATATTCATGTGCCTGGGAAAAGCAGGATATCGATTTTCCCGGATTCATGATCAGGAGTAATAAACGGGCAGCACTTTTTAAATGCAGTGCCTATCCCTATGAACAGCGTAAGATTGAATGTTATTTGGAGTTTATCGATAATACCCTGCAGCGGATCATTCTGGATATTTCTGCTGAAAAGAAAGAAAACCGGCAAGCCCTGAAGGTGTTAAAAAAACGTTATGGCTTTAAAAACGGTTCCGTGCAGGAAAAAGGACGCAGGAAGATCTATTCTTTTGATGATGCTTCGGTAGAGGTTGAACTCTATCTGGCTCCGTTAAACCTGATGTATTTGAGGTTTTATTCGAAGAATTATCGACAGTTGATTCGACAGCCTTATTTAAAGGATTTAAAAACCTGATTTCAGATAGAGCTGTCTTCCGGCTGGTCTTTTTCGATATCAGCCCAACCGCTTTTTACAGCGGCGGTTTGATCCAAAAAGAAATTGATCTGGGCAATAAAATTCCGCTTTTCCTGCAAAATGCTCTTTTTTATCAATCCCAGCACACCCTGGGCTTTGATCGCTTTTTGGGGAATTTCCTTGTAATCCATTGTGGTGATAAATGCTACCGGAAAGGGCTTGTTCAGAATATTGAAGATCTGGCACATGGCCAGTCCATCCAGATTGGGCATGCTGATGTCTGTCAGGACCAGATCGGGTTCCACCAGCAATGCTTTAAAAATTCCTTCCAATCCGTCTTCAGCACCATATAAATCATATTCCCGGGTGGAATCCAGCAATCGCATCATGCCGGTTTTTACAGTTTTATCATCCTCAATAACCAGAATCTTCTTTTTCCCTGATTTCCCCAGTAAATTGGCCCATTCGCGTTGACGAAAGCTGTAAGCATATTCAATAGATTCAACATTAATTTTCTCAATGTTGAAGATGATAGATTCCAATTCTGCCCGGACTTTGTCCCTGGGGAATGCAGTGCCTTTGGGCGGGTGTTGGACGAATCCTATGACGTTATTGAAGGACAGGGCATGTTTTCTAAACTTCATATCCGGGGCAGTCAAAATGATCGGGGTTCGAATCATCAAAGTATTGAGGATTCGAGCCATGGACATGCCGTTCAATTGAGGTGATTCCAGATCGGCGAGAATCAGGTCGGGAAGATAGCGAATAGCGTCGCGGATACAGTGAATGCAGTCTTTGGCATTCATGATCTTGAAATCAAGATCGAAGATAAGGTCTGTCATCTCTTTGGACTGATTAACCGCAATGATGTTATTTCCTAGAATCATCTGTTCAATCCAGTGATTTATGGTGTCAGGGACGCCCAAACGCTGGAGTCGCCTTCGAACTCGCCGATTTTGTCAAGATCCGCAGTTTTGTAGCTGGCCTGCAAAGCCTTTTTTTCTTCATTGGAGATCTGCAGGATTTGATCGATTCTGTCTTCAAGCAGTGAGTTGTTGTCTTTCAACTCCTGCTTGAGCAGGTAGCCTTTAATACCCTCCAGGGAAGAAGCCTTTTGAATGGTTACAATATCTGCTTTTTCAGAAAGATAGATAATTGGAAAAGGATGACCCAGAATATACAATATCTTAGCCAGATTAATGCCGTTGATTTTCGGTAAATCGATATCACTGATAATCAGGTCCGGTTTAATCATCACCGCTTTGAAAATAGCCTCCTGCCCATCCGGTGCCCTGTAGAGTTCATAGATGTCAGATTCACCGATCATGGCGTTTACAGAATCCACGGTATCGGAGTCTGAAACTATCATGATCTTTTGACGATCAGATTTAGCAAGTAGACTCAAGATCTCTTTTTCCTTTAGGACATAAGAAATATCATGATATCCCCGGTCTAGATTATTGATGGTTTCCGCAACCTGCTCGGAGAGTTTTTTTCTGAGTTCTGATTTGAAACAGATATGTTTGACATAAGGAAAACTCTCTTTGTATTGCATTGCCTCCTCCTTGACCGTGACAAAGATGGCAGGGATTTCCAGTTGCATCATGGTCAGGATCTTCATCATATTCAATCCGTTCAGATGAGGCATCATTAAATCAACAGTCATCAGATCAGGATGATGACTTAATGCCGAACGGATACCTTCGATACCGTTTTTTGCCATGTAGGTTTCAAATCCCTCGGCTTTCAGAAGTTGGCTGATCAACATTCTGGTGGCATCATCATCATCTATGACAAGGACCTTTTTCATATCTTGGGAGGTGTGATTTGTTTGGAAGTTTTGTTTTAATGGGTTGATTATACAATACTGATACCAAAAAAGATATCTTTCGAATCTTTTGTCAGACAAGCTTGCCGGACGGATTCGCACACACGTTTACTTATGGGTCTGGTTGATGGGCAACGAGTTGCCCATCCTACGACTATTGTCAGACAAGCAAGTCGGGCTGAGCTACGGTTGCCCGATCACATGGGATAGTCTGTTAATTGTATTTAAGAGTTTGATTTTATTAATTGGTTTGGTTAGATGAGAATTGCACCCTACCTTCAGGCTTTTTTGCTCATCCTCCTTCATGGCATTGGCTGTCAAAGCGATAATCTGGGCCGGCTTTCTTCCCTGCTCCTTTTCCCACTTTCTGATCTCTTTTGTGGCTGTATGACCATCCATAACCGGCATGTGAATATCCATCAAAACGAGATGATAAGTTTGGTTTTTAAACATATCAACAGCCACTTTGCCGTTTTCAGCGGAGGACAACTGATGGATGGTTTTGGAGAGATAAAGTTCGATCAGCAAGCGATTGTCATGAGAATCATCCACCAGAAGAATGTTCAAGGGAATAGCAGGAGATTCCAGGTGATCTAAATTAGGAGACGGTGTGTCGTTCAACAACACGTTGGTGCCCAGCAATCGTTTGATGGCCAGCATTAAATGCCGGGTTTTGATCGGTTTGTTTAAATAGGTGTGAATGCCAAGTTGGGCCAGCTTTTTTATACCCGCCCCAAAGTCATTTGGTGTTAACACCGCTATCAATCCGGTTTTAGAGCCTGATATATCTCCGACTTTCTCCAGGGTTTCAAAATCACCGGCACTGCTGATTTTGCAATCCAGAATTACTATATCGTATGGATTGCCTGATTCAATGGCTTCATTGGCCAGACTGATTACATTAGCAGAGCTTTTTGTCCATTGTGCAGTAGCACCTATTTCTTGCAGCCTTTTAGTCAGAAGATTTCCACTGGTTTGATTTCGGCCCCCAACCAGAATGTTTCGTCCTGTTAGATTGAAATCATTGTCTGAAGGCGGATTAACTGTCTGGATGTTAAACGGGCACCTGAATTGAAACCAACTTCCTATATCCGGCTCACTTTCCAGCCAGATTTTCCCACCTAACAACTCGACCAGTTTTTTGGATATGGTCAATCCCAGCCCGGTACCTCCGTATTCTCTTGTGGATGAAGAATCAGCCTGTTTAAAACTGCGAAAGATTTTTTGATGAAATTCTTTTTTAATACCTATGCCCGTATCTTTAACAGAAAAAACCAGGTCAACAACATTTTGGGTTTGCCTGGAGGTCCTTTTTTCCTGCTTTTGGCTTACTTCCACCAGGATTTCACCCTGATGTGTAAATTTCACCGCATTGCCAATTAAATTCACCAGTATCTGCCTTAAATGTGCAGCGTCGCCATTCAAATGGACGGGGGTCCCCGGATGAACGTAATGAATTAATTCCACATCCTTTTCGAATGCTTTTAATGAAAGGACCTCACACGTTTTTTCTATGATGCTTTCCAGGTTGAAATCGATCGATTCGGTTTCAAATTGATCCCGTTCTATTTTGGAGAGATCCAGAATGTCGTTGATGAGGTTCAGGAGGTTTTCTCCCGCTGAACGCGAGACGTCGACATAATTTTTTTGCTCTTCGTTTAGTTCGGTTTCGGAAAGCAGATCCGCCATGCCCAGAATGGCGTTCATAGGGGTTCTGATATCATGACTCATGTTGGCAAGGAATTCTGACTTGTGTCGATTCGCCCGCTCGGCGGCTTCTTTTGCTAAACGCAGTTCTTTTTCCGCCGTTTTTCGTTCGGTGACATCCCGATAAAACATACCTACAGCGATGACTTCCTTTTTTTCATTACGCACCGGGGCAAAATTGGATTCACTGTGAACAAGGCGTTTTCCAAGATTGAGACTGTCTTCAGCCTTCAGGGGTTGATGGGAAGCAAAAACATATTTAATACGCTCAATAAACCGATTCATCAGCTCGGGAATGTGCTCCATACCGCTATAGATGTTCTTGCCTTCCACTTTGGAACGATCGGTTCCTGTGTGTTCAATCAGGGCTTTGTTGGCATAGAGATATTTCAGGTCCTTATCCCAGACGGCGATGCAATCGTTGGTCGACTCAAATACAGCCCTGAAACTTTCCTCGCTCTTTACCAACGACTCCTGAATCGACTGTCTCCTCAACATTTCTTTTTCCAGCTGCTTTCGTTGCCGATAAAGATCGACAAACACCCTGACTTTGCCCAGCAAAAGCCTGGGGTCAAAAGGTTTGGCAATGTAGTCGACAGCTCCGGTCACAATGCCCTCCAAAATCGTTTCAGACGTGTGATGAAAGGCTGTGATAAATATAACTGGGAGAATTTGGGTGGTTTGCTGTTTACGCATTCTTCTGACCAATTCAAAACCATCCATACCCGGCAGTTGGACGTCGATCAGGGCAAGTGCGTAGTCTTTTTGTTGAGAGAAGGATAACGCTTCAGGACCGGTAGTGGCTTTGACAAACTCCAGGTTCAGTTCTTCAAGAATCTCCTCCTGAAGTATCAGGTTCCCCGGTTGATCATCAACCATGAGAATGACTGGTTTTTCCATCGTTTTATCAATGCGTTCCCGGATCAATTGATGAGGTTTTTAGGTTGCCGGCTATGTTTTGTAACCCATTTCTGCCATGACATTCAATACTTTGGATTTTGAAATAGGTTTAACCAGAAAAAATTCACATCCTTCTTTAAAGCTTGACAGGATATGATCTTTGGAGTCCAGGGCAGAAACCATGACGATTTTTGACTCTCCTTCCCCTTCTCCGTACTTCAGGTTCTTTGCTTCCCAGTCTCTAATTTCCTGGAGTACTTGGTGACCGTCTTTCTCCGGCATCATGATGTCCAGGAAAATAACATCGTAGGGAGCTTTGCTTTTATGTGCTTCCAGAAAAGCATTAACGGCTTTTTCGCCATTGGTTACAATATCCGGTTCGCAGAAAGAAGCCAGCAAATGTTTAATTAACTGACAGTTTGCCAAATCATCATCCACAATTAGTATCTTCATCAATTAGATCCCATGTTACATTTTGTTGACGCACCAGCTATGCCCCCATACGGGAAATCAAATCTCCCGCTACATATCCGGTGATGATTCAGATTAGGTTTATTGCCGTGAACATTATTCACTATCGAACAATCTATTTCCTAAAATTGTCCGGGAAACCCGGTCAAAAATCAACTTGTTTTTCTTACTATAGCATTGACAACGCTTTCCGTCACCGTGGGTTGCGTTGAAGCATGAATGTTTTCAGATGATTAAACACCTGTTTCTGTTAATCGAAGGCGCCATGACGTCCTTTCCCGCCAGTGAATTGTTTGGCACCTCCTGCGGTTTCACCTGAGTGAATTACCTTTAAGCCCATTTCAGTTTCTTTTTTTAAGGCGTCTTCCAGTGTCAAATCCCATTGTTTGTAAGATGAAAGACGATCACTTCTCATGCACTGCTGGGGAAATGTCATCAATTGCTCTGCCAGTTTTTTTGCTGCTGACAAAGCCTGACCAGGCTCAGATATGCGGTTGGCCAGACCGATTCGTTCCGCTTCATCTGCACTTACTTCCCTTCCGGTTAAGATCAAATCCAGGGCTCTGCTGTGCCCGATCAAACGGCTTAGTCTGATGGTGCCGCCATCAATTAACGGCACACCCCACCGCCGGCAAAATACGCCAAAAGCAGCATCACGGGCGACAATCCTCAAATCACACCAGATAGCCAATTCCAGTCCACCTGCAACTGCATAGCCTTCAACCGCTGCTAAAACCGGCTTTGACAAGATCATGCGAGTTGGGCCCATCGGCCCGTCACCACTTGTTTCAACCCGGTTGCCCTTGCCCTCCGCAATACTTTTCAGATCGGCTCCCGAACAAAATGTTCCACCTGAGCCTGTTAGAATCGCAATATCTTGTTCATTGTCAGCATCAAATTCCCTGAATGCTTCAACCAGTTGTGTAGCCGTATCCCTGTTGACAGCATTGCGAACTTCAGGCCGATTGATTGCGATAATGGTGATATGGTTTTCTTTTGTAATTTGCAAATGATTCATGTGAATGTGTTGATTGTAAGTGTTAAATCAAATGTTTTTTTAGCTGAATTGACGGAATTTAAAAAGGTCCAGCTGATCTTTAATTCGGGTTCTAACTTCCACGGGGACAAATGGTTTGGACAGGTAATCAGAGCCACCGATGGCATAACCCTTGGAAACATTCTCGGCATCATTGACTGAAGATATAAAAATGACCGGAATCGACCGTGTATCAGGTCGGCTTTTTAAGATTTGGCACACCTCAAAGCCGTCCATTTCCGGCATCACAACATCCAACAGGATTAAATCAGGTGTGTTGTTTTTAATAAACTCAAGGGCTTTTTTACCGGTCTTGGCTACACTCAGTCGATAATCGTTTTGAAGAATCTCGATCAGAACGTCCAGGTTTGTAGGATTATCATCTATAATCAGAATAAAGGGTTTTTGTTCCTGAGGTTGATTCATGAAACCGCCCGGTTTTGAGTAGTAAACCAATGTTACCGCTCCAGCTCACGGCATGTTAAAATGCCTTTGTCTCTAAACTATTACGTTATTTGTGACGCGAAGTTGAGTCGCAATAAGTGCAGTCAACTATACGACACATTCAAGTCTTTCGCCAGTCTTTCCAATTCCAACAGAGCTGCTTCATAATCATAATCCTCTATTTTGGAGTTGATTGTTTCAAGGTTTTCCGCAGGCAACTGGTGTTGCAGAATGTTGATTTGGTTTTTAATATCCAGCGGAGATGCCTGGTTCAGGGCATCGGCCAATAAGGTAAAGACCGAAGGGATGGTTCGTTCGTCAGCTGGAGGTAAGGGATTTACCGGAGGATTATCGCTTGGGTCAAGGAGGGTTTGAATGGATGAGATCACACGTTTAATCTCTGCCTGGAATGGCTCCAGTTTGGATTTTATATGATTGATCATAGCCTGATCGGATACATTTTTTTCTTTTTTGCAGATGAATTCAATGATTTGGGCAGAATCTCTCAATTCTTCAGCGCCAATGTTGGCAGCACTGCCCTTGATACCGTGAGCCAATTCACTGACTTGATCAATATCCTCATCATCAAGAGCCTCTAGCAGCCTGTCAAACAACGGAACAGAGTGCTTGACAAAGCTTCTCAAAATGCGTTGATAGGTTTCGAAATTGATATCCAATATTCGCATGGCTGATTTAATATTCAGACCTGGCACGGCTTTCCGGGTATTTGAAGAAAAGCCCTCAGCACTTGCTGGTGACGGGGGATTGGATTCAGAATTCAAGCTTTGCTTTTTGATTACACCAAGAAGAGTTTTAAGCAATAATTCCCGGCTCACCGGTTTGGTAATGTAACCGTTCATTCCTGCAGACAGGCATTTTTCCCGGTCACCTTTTAAAGCATGGGCTGTTATTGCAATTATCGGCAAATCAGAAAAAGCGGGATTTCTTCTAATGGTTCTGGTTGCTTCGTATCCATCCATTTTGGGCATTTGCATATCCATCAGAACGGCATCAAAATGCCTGGATTCTACTGCTTTTATAGCCTCTAACCCGTTCCAAACCGGTGTTACTTCGATCCCAACATTTTCCAAGATGGCCAGGGCAATATCCTGGTTTGTTGGATTGTCTTCTGCCACCAGGATGTTTAATCCCTTCAATTCCGAATAAACAGTCGAATCGGGCGGTGATTCGGTTTCATCTTCCAGGGGAACGGCCGCTTCCTTATGATCCAATACCGAAAGTACTGCATTAAAAAGGGATGAGGCCAGAATAGGTTTGTTTAAATAACCCCGGGCCAGTGATTCGTGACGGTCCGTGGTGGCGTTGTTTAAACCGAATGCCCCCATGAGTACTACAGGTATGTCCTCTTGATTTCCGGAGTTAATGGATTTTATTGTTTTCGAATAATGCTGGCCCAGCAGGTTCTTATCCATTATCACCAGTTTGATATCTTCAGAACTGTTTTGATTGTTTTTAACAATGGATATTACCTCGTCTGCAGAAGTTGCTTCAATGGTTTGCAAACCAAGAGAGTGCATTAGTTTTTTGAGGATTCTCAGGCTGGACAGCGATGAATCGGCTATCAAAGCTTTCAAATTTCTAAATTTCAGTGGTAGCAGGTAATTCTGTTTTTGCTGATTCTCAATTTCCAAAATTAAGGTGAAAGCAAAATTGGTGCGAATTCCCGGTGTGCTTTCAGCCCACATGTTTCCATCCATCATATCCACTAACTGGCGGCAGATTGACAAACCCAATCCTGTTCCCCCGTATTTTCTGGTCGTTGATGTGTCTGCCTGGGTAAACGGTTGGAAAATTCGTTGTAATTGTTCAAGGGTTAATCCAATGCCTGAATCTTCGATGGAAAACTCCAGTTCGATCTTCCCTTTTTCAACATGCCTTTGGGTTTTGGCTACCTTAAAAAGGATCGTCCCATTCTCTTCCGTAAATTTAAAAGAGTTGCTAAGCAGGTTTGTGATAATCTGCTGAATCCTCAAGGGATCCCCTTTAAAACTTATGGGCAATCCGGGCTCTATATCGGTGATCAGTTCAATATGTTTATTTTCGACCTTATCTACAAAAAGCGAGGTGACCGTATGGACAATTTCTTCGAGATAAAAGGGCTTATGCTCTAATTCCATTTTACCGGCTTCGATCTTGGAAAAATCCAGGATGTCGTTGATTATTCCCAACAAGCTGTAACCGGAGGCGTGAATTATATCCAGATAATGTTTTAGCTTATCGGTTAGGGGTTCCGATAAAGCCAGATCCACGGCGGCTATAATTCCATTCATGGGAGTACGGATTTCGTGGGACATATTGGCAAGGAAGTTACTTTTGGCAATGGTAGCCTCATCAGCCGCTTCCTTGGCAACCTTTAGCTGGTAGTTGGCAGCCTCAAGGCGTGCTGTTCGATTAATGACTTGCGTTTCCAGGGTTTTATTCAATACTTTGATTTCTTCTTCAGCCCGCTTGCTTTCAGAAATATCCCGGATTACGGTAGACAGGTAACTGATAGCTCCGGACTCTGATTTGTGAGCCATTATTATTTGTGAAATCGGGATTTCAACACCATTTTTACTAAAAATGGCTGACTCACCTGTCCAGATGCCCTGTTCCAAAGCTTCGGGAATTGCTGTTGATTCCATTAAATCAGCTGCCCATTGTGGTTGACAATCGGTGCCGGTTAATAGTTTTTTATTTTCTACACCGGAAAGACCGATAATCTCCTTACCGGCCCTGTTGATATAGGTAATGGTGCCATCCGGCAATACTGTTGCCACTATATCACTGGTGGATTCCAGGATAGAAACGAGTCTCAAACGGTCCGCTTCACTCTTTTGGTGGCGGGTTACATCTCGGAAAACCAGAACAGCTCCTTCCAGGTTCTTGTTGTCATCTTTAATGGGCGCGATGTTCCCGGCGATACGTCTTTTTTGTCCTGATTTTGAGATGAGGGTTACATTGCCCGGCAGCACGGTGATCTCACCTTCCTTTAATACTTCCTTTGTCGGGTTTAGAAGACGATCAGATCCTGAAGTATCCACCAAATTGAATACCTCGGTTAACAACAACGTTTTCGCCTGTTTTTTTGTCCAGCCGGTCAATGTTTCTGCCACCGGATTCATCCTGGTTATCCTTCCGTTTTTGTCCGTACTGATCACGGCATCAGCAATGGAATTTAAGGTGATCTCCAAATAGTCCTGGGTTTTCTGCTGTTCCCTGGCCCTTTTCTTTAAGTTGTTGATCAGTCTCCATTTTTCGGTCAAAGACCGGGTCATCTGTTTTAATTCTATGACTTCAAATGGTTTCTTCAGAATGCTGAGATTGTTGGAAAAGGGTATCTGTTGGACGATCTCAGCCCAGGAATAGTCTGTAAACGCTGTGCAAATTAACACCTGCAGATTTGGATCTATTTCCAGCGCTTTTTTAGTTGTTTTCAATCCGTCCCAACCAGGAGGCATACGGATATCAATAAACGCCAGTGCATAAGGATCATCCCTATCGAAGGCTTCTTGAATCATCGCAACACCTTCGGCTCCCTGCAGTGCAGAATCTATTTGGTATTCGACTCGGGGAATGGCTGGCGAGTTCTTTTTGCCATCCGTGAAAAGGGCTGATTCATAAGCTGCTGCGGAAGCATTCTCTGCTTCCGGAAGCAGTACCTTTCTATAATCATCATGAATACTCTTGGTATCATCAATAATTATAATTTTATAACTTTCTGGAGAAGCAGACAGGGTATCAGTCATTAAACAGCAGTCTTATAGTTAGTGCCTGAATGGAAAATCTCAAAACCCTTATCCAGCCTTATACCAGATGCCGGAATTCAGCTTGAAGATTAACGTGTCGTCAGTCGCTGGCATTCAGCGTTCAGCTTATAATATTACAATGACCAGCAAAAAACCGGCTGAGAGTTGATCACTGACTGCTGAAAGCACTATACTTCGAAGTACCAAGCTACTTTTAAAGCTTTTATTGGCACGGGTTAAACTGATTTTCGTTCAGATACTGGTTAGCAGAAATCCTTAACAATCTTAATTTAGCTTTTATTAAGCTATATCGCAGCAATTCATAAGTCTTGGAAGGATGGTTTGTCTATATGATAGCTCGATGATAAGCGGCTGTAAAGGTTGAGGCATTCCCAGGGATTCTCGGACTAAAGGAAACAAAAAGGTTAAAAAGAATTTGCCAGTCGTAGGAGGGGATATTCTTTGTTTCCTGAGACAGGCAAATTGAAATGAGAAAGGCCGGTGATGGTTCTGTGGATCAGACAGGCGTTAGGTTAAGGAGGCTATCTGTTGTCAGGTATTCCAGGTAAGACTGCCAAAGGCTTTCTGCGGTGATGTTCTCGCATATGGTTGCTGAACCGATTTCGGTGAGCCCTACAAATTTGATCCCTTTTGACACTGCTTTTTTATCATGGGCAATGATTTCGATAAATTCATCCTTGTTGATGGACCCGATCTCGGGTTTGATTTGCAGTTGTTTTAAATGGCCGTGAATGGTTTCGAAATCCTGTTCGGAAAGAATGCCCCTCTTGACCGACCACCAAGAGGCAAAATCCATCCCGACGATCACTGCTTCACCATGGAGCATGGTTTTGTATTCTGTAACGGTTTCCAAAACATGACCCAGGGTGTGCCCAAAATTCAGAATAGCTCTCAATCCGGCTTCTTTCTCATCTTCCTGCACTACATCCGCCTTTACCTGGCAGGACATTCTTATGGCTTCAACCAGATGAGAGGAGTCGGAGACCAGACCGTCAATTGATTTTTGGCTTAAATGCTCAAGCAACGCACGATTACGAATGAATCCGTGTTTTACAAGTTCAGCGTATCCAGCAATAAATTCCCTCCTGGGAAGGGTTTTTAGAACATCAATATCAATAATGGTTCTTAATGGCTGTTTAAAAGCGCCGATCATGTTTTTACCAATTTCATGATTGACACCGGTCTTGCCTCCAATACCGCTATCTACCTGAGAAAGGAGCGTTGTTGGTATTTGGATATAGCGAATACCCCTCATAAACACGGCTGCCGCAAAACCGGCCATGTCACCAATCACTCCTCCCCCAAACGCGATTAGAATGCTTTTTCTATTTGCATGTCCCTGGGCCAGAAAATCCAAAATGGAAGAGATGGTTTCCAGGTTTTTGAAGCTCTCTCCATCGGGTAAAACCAGGGTTTTAACTTCTATTTTGTCGGATATCATCTTTTCCGGAAGATCCGGATACAGGTCTTTGATTGTGGAGTTTGTTACCACGTATAATGTGGATTCCGAATAGGTCTCAACGATATCTTCCAGGCTCTCTTTGATGATCTGAGAACCAATATGTACGGAATAGCTGTAATCTTCCTGGGGCAGGGTGATTTGGATTTTTTTCATATTGATTTTAAATTGATTGCTAATATATAACCTGAAACCCTGAATATGATAGGGTTTCGCTTAATTCCCTTTTTTCCACGGCCGAAACACTGGACATGGGTGATCCTTGCCAGCACCAGCTTTCCAGCTCATTTAAAAGCTTTTTATCGCCTTGGGCATAAACTTCCACACTGCCGTCGTTGCGATTACGCACCGTCCCGATAAGACCCAGTGAAGCCGCTTTTTTTCTGGTATAATCTCGAAAAAAAACGCCTTGTACTCTGCCTTTGACAATTAAATGAATTCGTTTGTCCATCTGTCTCCTGTAATGGTGTGGTGAGATAATTAGACACGTGAAAAGGAATGAACTCATTCTGACATAGCTATACCAAGAATTTTAAAAATTGCCTAACTGATTTCTAAAGGCCTTTTAAAAGCCTTAACTGTAAGATTCCATCACGTAGTTAAAAAAGGACAGGTCTGTTTTTTACTGAATAGGAATAGATAACAACATATAAGAATGCGGTTCCTGTTATTGTGGCTGAGGTAAAAAGTTTTTTAAAATCAGTATTTTGAAAACAGGCGTCAGATTAATTTTGCCAAAACCAAATCAAAAACACACTCGTGTAGTTGAATATTTCTTTCCAATTACATAAAAACCTAATATCATAGATAAATGAAACTATTGCTATTTGATCCGTCATAAGACACCATACCCATAACCGGTTTTTCTTCGGGCAACGAATTACCAATCACACATTTGGGGGAAGATTCCGGTTAAAAGTGATGCAGGTACGAATAGAAATTAATTGGAGTGTGCAGCTATATGGCTACGCAGGCAAATCAAAGCAATCAATCCGCAAACGATTCAAAGCAGGAAAAGACTTCAACAAGTTTTAGTGTTGATCCTGAACTGTTAAAACAGATCAAGGAGGCAATGGCACTTCCAATTCCCGGAAGAAACGAGTACTGGCGAATTGAAAAGGTGGTCAATCCCACAAATGAAAAGAGGATTTTGGGGATTTTCAAACGTAAAACATTGAGTCCGGATGAAATCAACGATCTGCGTAAAAGTGCCGTCCAGTCTCCCGGAAACACCAGAACGAGGATTAATAAGCTTAAGAAACAATTTCCCCACAATCCAACGCTTTATATGCTTTCCGCCATTTGTACCAATGGTATGTTGCTCAATTCCAGTAATCAAAAGGAGGTGTTTCGCGGTCTGAAAATGTCGGCCAAGGAAGCTGCCATGTCCTTGGTGAGCAATGGTGTCAGCGTTTATAACTGTGAAAATTTTTTTCGCATCTATTTCACCATGGTCGATCGCTTTAAGAGGCACCAGGTAAGAACCTACGAAAAAGTTGCGTCAGACCACCGCCTGGAAAAATATAAACAGAAACTGGTGATCGCCATGCGTGTCTGCGATCAGTTAAACTCTGATAAATCAAGAGTGTTTAATGTGCTGAATCATATGAAGAAAAAACTGAAATCGAGTCTGTATGCGGCTTACTTCAGTTTTAATATGATTCGGGATGCCGCCAAATACATTGAGATGGGGAAACCAAAAGAAAAAATGTCGATGGGGACGGCCAGTGAAGTGATTGCATTTGTTTACGCCCTTGCAGTGGCATTTGCCAGAATCCCCTTTCTAACAACCCTGGTGGATGAAATCCTGGAATTTCTTCCGGATGCCAACAAGCCCTTGTTGCTCAGGAAGATTTCTATTCGCTCTGTACGAAATTTTTCCTCTTACAGAATAGCGTCTATTGAAGGGGACAGGGAAGCCATGGCAAAACTGGGCAAGCAGATTTTCAAGGAAAATCTCACCGGTGTGCAAAAATTGGAGGGACAATCGCTATACCAGGGGTATGAAACAGACCCGTTTTTCAATATTGCTTATGTAGCTGAAATGACCGTTGGCATCTATAAGTCCGGTGATCATGCAAAAATTATCGATACAGCCCTCCATGCGGTGGAATCTGTCATCAAACGGGACATGTCCAAAAATCATATCTTTACGGACGCTGCCAATAACCACACTCATAAACTGAGTCTGCTCAAAGAAGGAAAGGCAGAGGAAGTCTAGGCAACGATCTTCAGCTTTTCTTCAATGATAGATGCAAGCATTTGGATCCAAGTTTGACTGCTATTCAGGGATGGCACCAGAGTCAGGCTTTTGCCTCCGCATTTGAGAAATTCCTCTTTAACTTCAGCCTGAATTTCATGCGTGGTTTCCAGGCAATCTGCCACGAATGACGGACAAAACACCAGCAGGTTTTTCACTCCTTTCTCAGCCAATTGTTTGACATATTGATTGGTGTACGGCTCGAGCCATTTCGCCTTGCCAAGTCTTGATTGAAAGCTGATGGAGTAATTCGAACCGTCCAGGGACAAGGCCTCTGCGATCAGTCCCGCAGTCTTAAAACATTGGGCCCGATAGCAACCATTAACAGCATTTTCTGAAAGACAGCAGGAAGCTGATTTCAGGCAATGCTTGCCGGTGACATCTCCTTCCAGGATATGGCTTTCCGGTAAGCCGTGAAAACTAAAGAGTATATGATCCGGTTGTTGTTGAATATATGACTCCGCTCGTTGTCGCCAGGCTTCGATAAATTTCGGATGCCGGTAGAAGGAGGAAATGAAGGTCACTTCGGGGATAACATTCCAGCTGCGAATGATATTCATACATTGCTCGATAATGGAACCTGTCGTTGCAGAAGAGTATTGTGGAAACAGGGGAAAAATCAGGAGTTGTTGCACCCCGGCCAGCCTGATTTTTTCAAGAGTTTTGTTGAGGTCCGGTTGACCGTACCGCATACCGATCTCTACCAAAAAACTTTCATCCAGTAGGGTTGAAACACCAGCTGCAAGTTTCTCAGCATGAACAATCAAAGGAAATCCCTGATCACTCCAGATCGATTGATAGCTTGATTTTATGACTGAAGGCCGCAACGGGGCGATAACCAGGTTGACAATCATCCACCTTAACGGGGCGGGCATTGTCATTACCCGCCTGTCAGATAAAAATTGCCGTAAGTAACGACGAATAGACGAACTTGTAGGTGACTGGGGTGATCCAAGATTGATCAGAAGAATGGCTTTATTAGCTTTGCAAGACATCATTTTGGAATCCAATTGGCAGAGTTGGAAGGATACAAGATCAAGACGTTGCTTCATGGTTTAACTTCCACCTTTTCTCTGTCAATAGTTCTAGCAGCGGCATTAATACTCTTACTACCATTCTGAAAATTACTGATGACTAAAATCTACCTTATTTGTTATTCTACAACCTTACTTTGATGGACAGATTACTGCTCTTTCGACTTATTTTTAGATCAAAAAGGAATACAATATGGACAGCGAGTTACTTCTGGACGCTAAAACAGCATTGGTAAAAGAAAACTATGATGAAGCCGTCACTTTGCTAGATAAGGTGCTGGCTGAGGAGCCAGAAAACCAAGTCGCCTTGTTCAGCAGGGGCACAGCTAAATTCAGAAATGGCGATTTTGAAGGATCAATTAAGGACTTTGATGCTTATATCGCTCTTAATCCTTCCAATGAGAAGGTGATATGCAGCCGTGGCAATGCGTATTTTTTATTAAAGAACAACGACAAAGCCATGGAAGATTATAATCGATCCCTTGAGATCAATCCTCAATATCCTACAGCCTATTTCAGTAGAAGCGAGCTCTTCAGGTCTCTGAACGAAATTGAACAGGCTGAAGACGATTGGGCTATTGGCGAGCGTTTACAGAGACAGATTTCCCAGGCATATTTTGAAACCCAGGGAATCATGTATCAAAATTTTTAATTGTCAGTGCGGATGGTTTCCTACTAACAATGTTAAGATCTACATATCCATC
Organism: SAR324 cluster bacterium; assembly: GCA_028282825.1. Classification (GTDB taxonomy): domain Bacteria; phylum SAR324; class SAR324; order XYD2-FULL-50-16; family XYD2-FULL-50-16; genus JAHJTV01. The sequence goes on along the minus strand of JANQGZ010000044.1, from coordinate 97,208 downwards.
CGCTAAAACCAAAGGGTGATTGAAACCATGGTAGTTCCAAAAATAAAAAGTCAAAGACAGATCCTGCGTGAATCTCATCCACACAGGACTCACCATTCATCAATTCGTTGACCCTCTGAGAGTTCAAGTCTTTAATTTTCATTGTTTCGTCAAACATTTTAATCGGAGTATTTACAATGGCTGTGTTGCAGCTTGGCATTCCTAAAGGAAGTTTGCAAAAAAGTACAATCGAGATATTCGCAAAAGCCGGATACAAAATTTCAGTTAGTTCCAGATCTTACTATCCGGTCATCGATGATGAGGAAATCGAGTGCATGCTGATAAGAGCCCAGGAGATGGCGCGGTATGTTGAAGAAGGCATACTGGATGCCGGATTGACCGGTCAGGACTGGATCAGGGAAACAGAAGCCAGTGTGGAAGAGATCGAAGAGCTGGTTTATGGCAAAGTAGGTAAAAACACATTGAAATGGGTTTTAGCCGTTCCGGAAAACTCTCCAATTAAATCCGTAAAGGATTTGGAAGGGAAACGCATTGCTACGGAGGTGATTGGTTTAACCAACCGCTATCTGGAGAAGCATGGGGTGAAGGCCACGGTTGAATTCAGCTGGGGAGCGACAGAAGTGAAACCGCCACGATTGGCTGATGCCATTGTTGAAATTACGGAAACCGGCTCTTCCCTGCGAGCCAACCATCTGCGTGTAATAGACATTGTCTGCACTTCCAACACCTGGCTGATTGCCAACAAGGAAGCCTGGAAAGATGAGTTTAAACGTCAGAAAATCGAAAAACTGGCATTGTTGCTTAAATCAGTATTAGCGGCTGAAAGCAAGGTCGGTTTGATGATGAACGTCAGGGAAAAAGATGTTGATCAGGTTCTTGAAATCCTGCCGGCTTTGAATAAACCAACGGTATCCCACCTGGTCAATTCAGACTGGGTAGCGTTGAACACGGTAGTTGAGGAAAAAACCGTGCGCAAGATTATACCGGAACTCCTGGCAAAAGGAGCAGAAGGCATTATCGAATATTCACTGAACAAAGTGGTAGGATAGTTGATTACCAATACACAGCCGCAAGCAAAACTCGCGGCTGTGTTTCCCTTGCCAATCTTCAGCTTCTAAACCTGCTAAAAGTATCATTAGATAACAGGTATTTACATCTGTTTCACCCTTCAAGATCTTTCCTTTTTCAATTCACAACAATTCCCACTTATCTTGCGTCCGCTGGATATAGCTTTCATGAATTCTTGAAAAATTAACATTTGATTTTCTCGAAGTATTGAAATTCACCAATGGTGGGGCTGAACAGATAGGATCTGAGGATTATAGATCCTCTGTGGTAGGTTTTCCTGGATTTATTTAGCAATGCATTTCTTTATGTCATAATATAACTACATTCAGGCGGAATATTAAATCATCATTTCTGTATCGTCAAATAGTCAGAAATAAGGGGTGGGGATTTAATGTCTTCCGTAGTTAGTATTCCCGTGCTTTATTCTCATTCAGATTGTCTCTGCGAAGCTTTTATTTGTGCTGCAATATAACTAAATTCAAGAAGTAGTTCGATCCAATGTACTTATTATATCAAAAGAACGCATAAAAAAGGTAAATATTTACAGTCCTCTGTAGAAGATTTTTGCAGATTGATTTCTGATTGGATTCACGTAATAAAGCATTCTCTGATGATGCAATATAACAAAACTGGGGAAGGATTATCCATTAATACTACTCGCATTCACTCTAGCAAAAACCACACAAATTATTGTTAGTTTCCTCTTTGATAGGTTAGAATCTCTATTTAAGCTCTGAGCAGTTCATCAAGGCTTTTCTTAATAACGTTAGATATTGATGTTAGGCCAGAATGAAGTTTAGTTCTCACGCAAAACAAGACAAGGTATTGCTATAAGTTTAATGTTTCTCTATTAACGGCACTGAGTCAAATTACGGTTTTGCCCGTAGAAATCCTCGACAAAAACGAAAAATATTTTTAATTTTGTTAAGTCTCAATTTGAAAAAATACCTTTTGAGATTTTCTTCCATTTTGATCTTACAAAATACTTTCAAGAATTAGATTGGAAGCATTGATAAGATTATTAATACAATAACTTTGCTATGTATTTTAATGTCGAACCAACAATCGATTACTGGGAACATATCCAAATAGAACTTATTCCTTCCTCGCTGACGAATTGAACAGATGGAGAGATTATTAGACATTGGAGAAAAAAAACTAATTAATAGGATCAACCATATTGTTACAGAACATGGAGGATATGAACTATATCTTGATGACGCTTCTCCAATTGAACTAACAAATGGTGATAATACGATTTGGACTACAACTGACCCGTCTCCAATGCCAAGTTTTGTCCAAAAAATCAACATGGGTAATTATTACCATTCGGGATGGCTATCAATTGTGAAATCGATTTCTGATTTGGCTGCAATGGGTGCAATGCCTTTAGGAGTACTCTTGTCTGTTGAATTAGATAAAAATATGGAAATCGCAGATTTTGATAGTTTTTATAAAGGTGCAGTAGAATGTGCTAAGTTCCATGGCACAAAAATAATCGGGGGAAATTTAAAAGAATCAAAAGGCTTTGAACAAAGTGTCGCATTTGCTATCGGTACTATTGAAAATGGAATACCTCTTAAAAGAGGTAAATCAAATCCAGGGGATATTCTTTATGTTGTAAACAAAGAAGAATTTGGTACTTTCTGGTCAGGAATTGCTACCCATATATTCTATGATAGATTTGAAAACAAGTATTCAAAAGTCGAAATATCAAAAATCAAGAAACACTCCTTAAAACCCGCAGCAATGGTCAAGGAAGGGGTGATTTTATCTAAACATATTAGACCAAGTTTTTGTATGGATAACTCTGATGGTTTGTTATTTTCAGTTTTTGAGCTAGCAGAAAACTCGGAGGTCAATGCTGTTTTGACTATTGAGGAACACAATTTGGATCATTTAGTTGTTGATATTGCAAAGACTATTAAATGCGACCCAAGACTTTGGGGGATTGGTTGGGGATCTTATCATTTACTTTGCTCTAGCCCATTGTCGGAATTTGAAGCTGCAAAAAAAGGACTTAAGAAGGCAGCATCTGATGTCGTAGAAATAGGGTATGTAACTGAAGGAAACGGGAGTGTTTTTATAAAAGACTCAAAAGGACTTAATAAACTAAGTTCAAACAACTCTCTATCTGGTGAGCAATTCACAAATAACTCATTTTGGGAAAAAGGCATTGATTACTATTCAAAAATGATGTTTGAAAAAAAAATTGAAAATCTATTTGAGAATGAGAATTAAAAGAATAAATTATTGCCATGTTGGTAGTCTTGGATCATATAAAGATCTAGCACAACTTGGAGATTCGTCTCTTTTCTTAGCTCCCTTGGTGGATTTTGATATTCAATATGCAGAGTTTTTTAAAAATCAAGCCAGAAGTCAATTCACAATTTTAGATCCAGGGTCTTTAGAACTTGCTATCGGTACAGAAAAAAAAGAGATTAATGAAGTAAGTTTATTAAAAATGGCTTTTGAGTTGAATGTTTCAGAAGTAATATGCCCAGATATGCCATTTGATCCTGAAGATAGTCTTAAAAGGTCTTTAAGTTTTCTTAAATTATTGAGAATAAAAGAAAACCATGATCAATTAAGAGTCATGATTGTACCACACGGTAGAACGGTGAAAGAATGGCTTGAGAACTGTGAAATATTGGTTAAAACTATTGGAAAATGCACTGTAGGCATTCCGAGAGTTTTAGCAAAAGCAACTTCGAATTTTGATGCATTATTCAGGCATAAAATTGGTCAATTGGTTGTAGCAAAATTTCCTAATGTTGAAATTCATCTATTAGGAGCTGGAACAAATTTTCTTGATGAACTTGATGCTTTAAAGACAAATAATTTATCAATAAGAAGCTTAGACAATACCTTTTTGCATCGATACTCTAAATGCTCGATAGATCCGCAATCATCTTATGTGCCGCCGGTTCGGTTAAAAGATAACTCATATTGCAGAAAATCTAAGAGAAGAATAATGAAATTAGCTAAGCATTTCACTAAAAATTCTTATGACTCAACAATGTCGGCTTTGTAATGCAATATCCAATAAAAACAAAAAAAAAGAAAACACCGCTCTTTATGAGACTGATAGCTATATTGTTATACCGACTATAGGCCAGTTCGTTAAAGGATGGGTGATGATTGTTTCAAAAGAGCATATAATATCTGCACGTCATCTATCAAATAGTAAAGGCATAGAACTTGAGTTGTTGATAAATGTAATTTCTGATTTGGTAAGTTCAATCTATGGACCAGTTGTAGTTTTTGAGCACGGGCCATCGAATGATTTGCACTTTCATGGCGGATGTTGCGTAAACCATACTCACATTCACATTGCTCCCTGTAACAGAGAAGGGACATTCAAGTCTAAAATTCGTTTCACAGAATATCCTATCCAGAACATCTTAGAGTTAAAAAAAATAGTTAATAGCAATAAAAGCTATTTAATGTACAGATTTCCAGCAACAATGGAATCTTATGCTGTTTCGGTAATTAATCAACCAATACCAAGACAATACCTCAGACGTGTTCTAGCATCATCATCAAATGCAGATCAATATTGGGATTGGAGACAGCACAGTTTTAAGCGGAATATATCTGAATCAATAAGAGAACTGCAAAGTATTTTAACACTAAAGCCTAGATTGTCACCAAAGAAAATTTATACTAGTCTACGAGGGGCAAATTAAAATCTCATCGTTATAGTTTAATTTGCAGGAATCATAGCTGATGTTTTAGCTTTAATGAGAAACTTCATCATTTCAGACAAATAAACAAACGGCAACAATACCTTAAAAATTGAAATGTAGTAGGAATAAGTTATGTCTTCTGATTCAAGCCAGAACCTCAAGCAAATTAAACGGAATATAAAAAACTCAAACTTAAAAGGAAATGAAAACTTAAAAAGTCGGGAAAAGCTATTTGATGGGGCAAATGATTTTACTAGTTGCGCCACAAAATATGATGAAGCTGTAAGAATAAAAAATGATGATCTATATTCGCGGAATGAAGATCAAAATGGTTGGCCAGGTCAACGCACAGACTTTGAAATTGACAGAGACCAGATTTTATACAATCCAAATTTTGTTCGTCTTGCAAGAAAAACACAAGTGTTCATTGGTCAAAAAAATGTGCAATTTAAGAATCGTTTAATACATACTTTAGAAGTTGTTCAGTTAGCAAAAAGTGTAGCTCAACGCTGGTGTTTGAATGTAGATCTCGCTGAAGCAATAGCCTATGGCCATGACATCGGACATGCTCCTTTCGGGCATTCTGGGGAAGAGGCATTGAATCTTTGTGCTTTAGAATACTTTCTACGCAGATATGGATTAGGCATATCCGATCTTAACCCTCCAAAAATTGACTTCGATAGATCATTTTATTTAGATTCACATCGTGATTCAGTAATTTGGCATTTAACCAACAGTATATTCTGTAATCGAAATAAAGATCTTGCTCCAGCAATCACCGAGGTGGAAGGTCAATTAGGCCCTGAATCATATAAGCATCTTGTAGAAAAGAATATCATTTATGAGGATTCGTACAATAATCAAGGCATATGTTATTTAAATTATCCAAATTTATGGGAAATCGAATCGTCAGGGAAGAAGATTTTGGCGGATGAGTTTTGGTTAAACGAGTTTAATAGTTCACTGTTTACTCATTGTATTCACAGTATTAGGGTTTTGCTTGCCGACTTTAGTAGGCCAAGATCAGATCTGACATACCAAACAGCTTATGGAATCTTAGCGCATTCATGGCAGAAAGGCTTTGAAAAGTTAACTGTTCAGCTTTTTAAAGGAAAAAGCATTGAGTTTCAAAAAAAGGATCATGAGTCACCTGAAGCATTTGTCGTAAGATTAGCAGATGACATATGTTTTACTAATTCTGATTTGTCAGATATTAGAGCATCTAGCCTCTTAGGTTTTGAAGAAGAATTTATGAAGAAGGTCTGGGATTTAGTTGATAATGATGGTTATATAAAGGATTACCCTCAAGGAAGCCACATAATACGCAATTTAGAAGATGGTTTTAATTTTAGTAGTGGATTTAGCAAACAAGGCTCCAACCAATGCTATGATGATAGAAAAAAGGAGGCTATTGATGGTGTAAGGGCAATGATAAAGTCGTTAGTTCACCCGAAGTTATCATCTCGTCAAGTAACAGCAAAAAAAATAGTTAGACACCTATTTTGGTTTTTTTTGTGCCCAAAATCAAATCCGCGGGATTTCGAAGAAAAAATAGTCTCTAGATTTAACAATTATTCAAAAAGTGTATACGAACCAGATATAGATCATTCAACAGTTAGAAAAGTTATTGATTATTTAGCATACCTCACCGATGATGAAGCAATTGCCATTCATTCTGCTCTTCACTCTCCTGAGCAAGCTCAATGGGCTAGTTATTTCTTAGATCTCAAGTTTGAATAGTATAAAAATTAGCATATCAGGGTTTCAGCTTTCTGCAAGTTATGCTGAGCTTCAGATTTCGAAAACCGATACTTAATAGTACATTAGATCAGCCTATTACATTGAAGTGCTAAAATGAAACATATCGTCAATCCATAACTAAACAACAATAATTTTGACCACTCGGAATAAATATCCAATCAGAACAAGGTGTTTAGGGTGTGTTGTCTTGGGATTCCTAATCCTCCAGCCTATGAATATTCGTTCCGTAACTCTATACATCCACAATCTTAAAAGATATAGCCAATTGGGTGCGATAAGAAACTACACCGGTATCATCCATCTTTATATCTTTTCTCACCACTTCTGCGACTCGTAGATCTTTCAGAGATACACCAGCTCGCTCGATAGCGTTTTTAGCAGCATCCTCCCAGGAAATTACGCTGGAGCCAATGAGACTGATCTTTTTATAAACACTGTCTGACAAGTCATCTGCTACAAATTTACCAATGATGCTCATATCATCTCCCTATGATATTGAAGGTTATCAGGTGGAATAAGGAATTACTTCCCGTGTCAATCCGGCTTTTTGCTCCGATGCAGCCAGCTTTTTAACATTGATTCGATCATGGTTTGGGTGTGACTAAAGGCCGCCAATTCCTCTTTTTCTTTGAGAATGGCACAAAGCTCCTTAAGTCCCGGGGTGATTTTCTCAAAAAAATCTCTTTTCTGCTTCGATACTCCCAGAAATCCGTACGTACCTAGAGATCTTAACCTTCTGATCAGCACAAACAGAAAGAATTGTTTGAGAAACTCATGATAACTCATCTCACCTGCCGAAAGCTCATAAAAATGTTTCAGCAGCACTTCTCTTCCATTGTCATCCAGTCCGGATTTGGAGGCGTAGAGCAAAGAAGCCAGGTCGTAAAACCTGGTGCCAAGAAAAGCTGATTGATAATCGATAAACCAGGGTTGCTCATGCAACCACATGATATTTCGGGATTGAAAATCCCGGTAGACAAAAACCGACGGTTTCAGTTGACCAATGGGATTCAGCAGGTATTCATCCAGCTCGTTTCGCACTTTGTTATGGAAGAGTTCTTCAAAACCGAACCTCTTGACAAAATTCCCCTCAAAGTAGGCTAAATCATCCGCAAAATCTTTGCGTTTCATCAGCTTTTTTTCCAAAAACTTTGATAACAGGGAAGTAAGAGTCTGTTGAATCGTTATCAAGTGAGGCAGTACCTTTAAATAGGCTTGAATGATTTTTTGTTGATTGCCTTCTTTCAGCCACAAATCGATCCATTGTCCCAGGTTTTTCTCCCCAAGATATTGCAGAAGATAAAACTGATTAGACGGATCAACAGCAAAAATCTCAGGTACTGGCAGGGAAACCTCCTTCATCCTTTTGGTGATATGGATAAAATCAAGGTTTTCCTGAACGTCTTCGTGGTAGACACCGATAACTTTTTGGTTGGGATCGTCTTGGGGATGAATCAAATAAATCTGCCGATCGGAACCATCGCCTTTCAATAGACTTATATCCAGAAATTTTTTGTGTAAATGGGCATCAGCCAGGGTAAGAAGGTTTTTCTCTGCAGATGTGCTCACGGTTTACTTCCAGGTGGGCTTTTTTAGCCATTGTTCAGGATTAACAGCTCGTTTGTTGTAACGGGTTTCAAAATAAAACAGAAATTTTTCTTCCTGATCATTAAAAGCCACAGTTCCCAAGGGAACATTTTGATCCACAACATCGTCTGCAATCACAAAAACCTCATCCAGGTTACCATAAACAGAAAGGCTACCTTTGCCGTGGTCAAGAATGATGAGATTGCGATACCCATGGAAAGGACCGGACCAGACCACCTTTCCTTGCAGGATGCTATTGACTTTCTGATTTTCCAGGGTTTCCACCAACACCCCTCTTTTTGCCAAGGTATAAAAGCGAGAGCTTTTCCTTCCAAACCGGTGGACCAGTTTGCCTTTAACAGGAGAGGGAAGGGAATATTTGTAACGATACAACCCTCTGAATCGTTTGGCCTTTTTCTCGTTTTCTTTTTTAATTTCCAGAGTATGAATGGCATCGTTCAGCTTTTCCAACTCTACTTGAACCGCTCTTAAATACTTCACACGTAACGATCTGTCTTGACGAATATGATGTAAATAGGTGAATTGTTGCTCTCGTTCAAACGCCAACAATTTTTTTTGCTCCTCTCTTGATTGCCTCAATTCAACCAGCTTGGCTTTTTGTGCTTGCTGATACTCCACTTCCAGTTCCAGTTCAGCCAGGTTTTCACTGAGCCGATTGATTGTTATTGCGTCAAGTTCCGTATTTCGCTGCAGCAACTGTTTATTGCGAAAGTAATTTTTGAAGGAGTTGACTGCAAGAAACAGGGTCATTTTCTTTATTTTTTTTAAGTAAAAAAGGGCAAATAACTGTTTATGCAGGCTTTTTTTGTCCTCTTCAATTTGTATTGTCAATCCTTCGATTTTATTGGCAGTCAGTTGGATGTCTTCTTCAAGGGTGTCGATCTCAACGACAATGGAATTCAGCTTGATGAGGTTGGTTTTAATGTTTTCGTTCAGCACCTTGAGTACTTCCAACACACCCCATTCCTGACGTTTCAGTTCATCAATCAGAGTTTGGGTGCTTTTACGTTCGCTTAGCAAAATATGAATCTGCTTGCCCCGATCTTTGATGACTTTATCCAGTTCCTTTTTTCCTTGGGCAAACACACCGTTGGCAAGGAGGAGCAAAACGACTAGTAGCCCCCCTGAACGGATAATCCTGTTTTTTTTGCAAAGAAACCGGCTTCTCATATGGCTGTTGGATGGAATTTTCCTATACCTTTAACTCTCTGAGCACTCTGCTGGTGGAAACCAGGGACGACAAAAAACCCAGTGCCAAAATGGACATGAGTATTAAGAGTATCTGTTTGATGGAAAAAAAGCGTGCAATATCGGCAATGGCGTAGGTAGCTTCATTAAAGGTGACGCCCGCCAGAACGAAGGTGTAAAGAAAATAGATGGCAAATATGGAAATAAGATAGCCAAAAAAGGCGATCAACACACCTTCCACCACAAAAGGAATCTGAATGAATATGCGAGTGGCCCCAAGGATTCTCAATATCTCAATTTCTTCGATACGAGCTCTAACAGCAAGCTGGATGGAATTGTGAATCATCAATACTATGCAGACAATAAGCAGGGTGATTAAAAATATGCCCACAAATTCTGAAATAGTAAAAAAGGTTTCAATCTGATCTTTTGTTTCTTTCCCTGAGACAATTTCATCAACACCCGGAATAGATCTGATCCGTTCGATTTCCTCTCTGGTCAGCAGGGATGATCTATCCAGGGAGAATTCTATGACATCGGGAAACGTGGGAAGTTCTATCTTGTTGAGAACCGAACCTGTATCTCCAAAGCTTGCAATGAGTTCTGCGCGTGCTTCATCCGAATTGATAATACGGATGTTTTCGAGATCAGGCACCTGGTTAAGTTCGTTTATTACCGAAGTTCTCACTATTTCATCAGCATCACTGGCAACGAAGATTGAGTAATTGGCCTGCTGGAACATTACTTGTGTTAAGCCAATCAGATTCAAGTAGACCAGTACAACGCAACCCAGCAGAATCATGGCGATGCTGGTTGTGATGATTCCTGAGATTGCCGAAGATTTGTTTTCAAAAATGTTATTCCAGGCTTTTAAAATTCCGTTCTTCAACATAATGCAAACGGGGTAGAAGTAATTTTTATCGTCAACCGACTTCGGTTAAAGTCGAGTTTTTTATAAGCAGTATCCTGGTGTCATGAGACTTAATCAGGTTTATATCGTGGGTGGCTATTATGATGGTTATGCCTTCTTCGTTGAGTGCCAGCAGCATATCCAGAATCTGTGTTGCCATTTTTTGATCCAGGTTTGCAGTGGGTTCATCTGCGAGGATCATTGAAGGTGAATGGATGGAGGCCCTGGCGATAGCCACCAACTGCTGTTCTCCTCCGGAAAGGCTCTGGATTGGCTGCGAGAGCAAATGCGATATCTTCATCTTTTCCGCAAGATTCTGAATTTTATCCTCAATCATATGAGTCGAAATACCCTGGATTTGGAGCGGAATACCTATATTTTCAGCAGCTGTTTTCTGTTGCAGAAGCTTGTAGTCCTGAAAAATTACCCCAATTTTACGTCTATGTAGGGACATCTCCTTAGGATTCATCTCGTTTACCAGCTTGCCGTTAACGAAAACCTGCCCTTCATCCGGTAGCTCGGTCCCAATCAATAATTTGAATAGGGTTGATTTGCCGGCGCCGCTAATACCGGTGAGAAAAAGGAACTCCCCTTTGGTGACCGAGGCATCAAGATTTAAAAAAAGCGGCTCTTTGTCCAGAAATGCCTTGGAAACGTTGTTGAGTTTTATCAGCGACCTTTTGCCAAATCCTGTCATTGTTAAGTCTGCATTTCGTGTGAGTTTATCTGAAAAGGAAGCTTTTAAAGCCCGATAGTTAGGGCATCTGATTGTTCCGAATGTTGTAGCATCGTGATAGTATTTACAAAAACAATCACTTCAAAATCAGCATCAAAATATAACAGATCTATTTGTAATAGAACAACGGGCAGTCCAAAGATAATCACTGAAGATCAGGTGGCGATAACTTTCAAAGTCTACTATATTAACGAATTCCTGCCCAACGAAAAAAAAATCACAACTTGGGTTCAAATGCAAAAAATGTGCGCCGGGTTTCAAATGACCGGTTTACAATTGAATCGAAACGATCGAATATGGATAAAGGGGGTGATTTCAGGGAATGTCATCTGCTCATCCAGGTTCAGTAACTCATTCCAGGTCAATAGTTTTGAGAGTATTCGCGATTTCAGATTTGCATATTGATTTTGAGGAAAACAGGAAGTGGCTGTTTAGTCTTTCCAAAACAGCTTATCAAGATGATATCTTGATCCTTGCAGGCGATCTGACAGACATCGAAAAGGATTTCAATCAGGCACTGGAATTCTTGAAAGCCTGCTTCAAAGAGGTCTGTTTTGTGCCAGGTAACCATGATATCTGGGTCTGGAGGGATCGCAATCAGCATTCGTTGGACAAATTTGATCACATTTTAAGCATTACCCGGAATCTTGGCATTCATACCAAACCTCTTGAGCTGGATAACCTGATCATTGTGCCTTTGTTGGGTTGGTATGATTATTCCCTGGCTCCTTTGTCCGAGAAATTGAAAACGGCCTGGACCGATTACAAGGCCTGCGTCTGGCCTGACGGTTTTGATGACAATAGAATCACCGAGTATTTCCTGGCTTTAAACAGGTTTCCCGAATTAAATAGAGGAAAGTTTATGATCAGCTTTTCTCATTTTCTGCCAAGAATCGATCTGATGCCTTCCTTTATACCTGAACATAAAAGGCTGGTCTTTCCCGTGCTGGGGACCACTCAATTGGAGCACTGCATTCGAAAGCTGGGAAGTGAGATGCATATTTATGGACATTCACACGTCAATAGGCAGGTGGTAATGGAGGACGTAGCCTATATCAACAATGCTTTTGGTTATCCGCATGAAACCAGGATTACCAGCAAGCGGCTATTGTGTGTCTATGATTGCGACAAGCAGGAGGCTTTGAGGAACATCGACAGTGTGGGAAACAGGATCAACTAGGCATTCATAAATTTTACGTAACCGCTTTTGGTTCGTTTGTTGCGGATGTTTAGATTTATTTCTGCTTCATTGCGTAGATTATCGAAGTACTCCGGGTCTTTCTCTTCCAGTAACTTTGCAATTTCAATGAATACCTGCACTTCACCGGGTGGCAGGGAGTGCATTTTCAGGTTGCGCTCTTTGATTTCCTGATTTATTTGCCCAAGCTTATCCCTGAGAACCTTTCTTAAATCAGCCTCTGATAAAGCAATAAAAAGGAAAATAAGATTTATCTATTGATCATTTAGTTTTAGAATGGCCAAAAATGCTTCCTGCGGCACTTCTACCGATCCCAGTTGTTTCATGCGTTTCTTTCCCTTTTTTTGCTTTTCCAATAATTTTCTTTTTCTTGAGATATCTCCGCCATAACACTTGGCTGTGACGTTTTTACGTAAAGCACTAATCGATTCCCGGGCAATGATTTTACTGCCCACCGAAGCCTGAATAGCGATCTCAAACATCTGTCTTGGAATCAACTTCCTGAGTTTTTGCGCCAGATCCCTGCCTTTGCTGTAAGCCTTCTCTTTGTGGATCACAGTTGATAGGGCGTCCACAACATCACCATTTAATCGGATATCAAGTTTCACCAGCTCAGCCTTGCGATAATCGATCAGCTCATAATCAAAAGATGCGTATCCCTGGGTCAGCGATTTCAATTGGTCGTAAAAGTCATACACAATTTCACTCAAGGGGAATTCATACTTGATAGAGACCCGTTGTGTACCAATGTACTCCATGTTTTTCTGAATGCCCCGCCGTTCCAGAGCAAGCTTCATGACATTACCAATATAATCCTTGGGAATAATGATCGTAGCCAGGATATAAGGCTCTTCGACATATTCAATTTCCGTGGGTTCGGGAAGTTGCGCCGGATTCTCGATTTTGAGAACTTCACTCTTTGTCGTCGTGACATGGTAGATAACGGTCGGCGAAGTGATTAAAAGGCTTAAACCAAATTCCCGTTCCAAACGCTCCTGAACAATTTCAAGATGCAGAAGTCCCAGAAAGCCGCATCGATAACCAAACCCCAAGGCGGTAGACGTTTCCATTTCAAAAGCAATGGAGGAGTCATTCAAAACCAGTTTGTTAAGGGCATCCTTGAGATCGTTAAAGTCATTGGATTCAACAGGATAAATCCCACTGAATACCATGGGTTTGACGTCGGTATACCCTGGTAATGGCTCATCAGCCGGATAGGAAGTCAAGGTGATGGTATCACCGATTTTAACATCACCAATATTTTTGATGGAAGCAGCTAAAAAACCTACTTCCCCTGCGTATAATTCATCGACTTCCGTTTTGAACGGGGTGAATTTACCCATCTGGGTGATCAGGAACTCGCTCCCGGTAACCATGAAACGAATGGCACTTTTGGTAGGCAAAGACCCGGAAACAACCCTGAATAGCACAACAATACCAACATAGGGATCAAACCAGGAATCGAAAATCAATGCCTTCAAAGGTTCTCCAGCAACACCCTTGGGCGCCGGAACCTGGGCCACGATCTGTTCCAGGATATCTTCAATACCAATACCGGCTTTTGCGCTTGCTCGCACTGCGGTGGAAGCATCGAGACCGATCACTTCTTCAATCTCTTCTGCCACCCTGTCCGGATCAGCAGCGGGTAAATCAATCTTGTTCAGGACGGGAATGATTTCCAAATCATGATCCAAAGCCAGATAGACATTTGCTAAAGTCTGGGCTTCCACTCCCTGGGCCGCATCTACGATGAGCAGGGCTCCTTCGCAAGCAGCTATGGAGCGTGATACTTCATAAGAAAAATCCACATGCCCCGGGGTATCGATCAAATTAAGCTGATAGGTTTCACCGTCTTTGGCCTTATATTTCAAGGAGACCGTTTGGGCTTTGATAGTGATGCCCCGTTCCCTTTCAATATCCATATTGTCAAGAAACTGTTCCTGGCTTTCTCGCTGGGTCACTGCCCCGGTATGTTCAAGGATACGATCTGCCAATGTTGATTTGCCGTGATCGATATGGGCGACAATGCAAAAGTTTCTTATTTTGTTTTGGTCTACGCTGTTTCCGTTTGTTGCCATTTTTGTTGAGTGTTAAAATCGTTACTGACCGACTCTCATACCTATTTTACCGGTTCTTAGCGATTCCAACACGGTAAACTGCCTGAGATCATCAAAAATCCGATTGATCTTGTCCTCTGTTCCTGAAAACTCGACAACCAATACTTCGTTTCCCGAATCCAACATTCGGCCTCCATACAAGTCGACGAGCTCGTTTATCCTTAAAGAAGAATCATCGTCGTAGGCTAATTTCACAATCGCGAACTCCCTCATGACCGATCGATCTTTTTCCAGATTTTCAGTTGTCAGGACATGGATGAGCTTTTGTGATTGCTTGCGAATTTGCTCAAGTGTAGAGTCGTCGCCCTTTACCACAATGGTGAAACGACTGATCCCTTTTTTATGGGTATGCCCGACTGTCAAACTATCGATGTTATAACCCCTGCGTGAAAAGAGGGTGGATATTCTGCTGAGCACACCTGGTTTGTCTTCTACTTCGATAGCTATGATATGCCTTTTTTCCATGAATTGTTTAGCTTGAGAAGTTATGTTTCTAGGAAGCAACCGAGTCAACAGACAGGTGAGATGTTTTAATCACCCGTTCCAGGTCACAATCGATGATGGTCGGTTGACCGCTGGCAAGCGCTTTCTTTAATGTCGGTACCACCTGTTTTTGGTGGGTAATACGTTTCCCGACTCCTCCCATGGATTCCGCCAGCGCAACAAAATTTATAGGTGACCCAAACTCATGGGTTGTGAAGCGTCCTCCATAGGCGGATCGTTGCAGTTCTCGAATCATGCTCAAGCGATGATCATTAATAACCAATACAATAAGAGGTACCTTGTTTTCCACAGCCACCACAAATTCCTGCATGTTCATCATGAAGCTGCCATCACCGGAAATACTGATAACGGGAGTATCCTTATCAGCAAACCAGGCACCGATTGCGGCCGGCAAACCGAATCCCATGGTTCCCAGGCCTCCGGAAGTGATCAAGGGCAGGTGGTCAGGATTGGTGCAATAGTGGTTAGCCCACATCTGGTGCCGTCCGACATCTGTGCTGATGTGCAGTTTCTGATTTATGGTGGAAAGCTCCCCGAAAATGATTTCCATAATCGAAGCGCCATCGCGTGTGGATAATTTGGATCTTCTTTTCTCACCAACCTTCCAGGGTTTCTCTTTGTGAATCGGTTTTTTGGCAATGCGCTGGTTAATGTCTTCAAGAACTTCCCTGATATCACCCACAATTGGAATGTCCGCTTTGATATTTTTTCCAATCTCAGCCGGATCGATATCCAAATGGATAATCTTGGCATGTTGGGCAAACAACTGGCTTTTGACTACTGCACGATTTCCAAGACGTGTGCCGATCACAAAAACCACGTCGGCTTGTTTTTGTATGGCCAGGTTTGCCAGGGCATGGCCGTGGGTTCCTATCATACCAAGGTACAACGGATCTTCCTCTTCAACTATCCCTGTTCCCATTAAGGTTCGAACAATGGGGATGTTGGTGGCTTCCTTAAATTCACGAAACTCTTTTTTTGCACCTGCCAATGCGATTCCGCCGCCAAAAAGAACAAGTGGTTTTTCTGCCTTGTTAAGGGCTTTGATGGCCCTTTTAATTTGACCCACATTTCCTTTAACAGTCGGATTGTAACCCGGTAGCTTGGCTGTCTGATCCAATTTATGTGGGTAGCTTTCTTCGAGGACATCCACCGGGATATCTAAAAGCACAGGACCCTTTCGTCCACTGTTTGCTAAATAGAAGGCGGATTTTAAGGCTTTCACCAGTTTGTCCGAAGAGAATACCAGCTCATTGTGTTTGGTCACAGGCATGGTAATGTTGATACAATCCACTTCCTGGAACGCATCAGTGCCGATCAGGGATCTTGAAATCTGACCCGTAATGGCAACCAATGGCACGGAATCGAGCATGGCATTGGCCATGCCGGTAACCAGGTTTGTGGCACCAGGACCGGATGTTGCCAGGCACACACCGGTTTTTCCTGCGACTCTGGCATATCCGTCCGCCATGTGGGCTGCTCCCTGTTCATGACGGGCCAGAACATGTTCAATGCGTGATTCTCTTAAGGCATCGTAGATAGGAAGGTTTGCACCTCCCGGATAGCCAAATACCGTATCGACTCCTTCGTTTTCCAGAATGTTAACCAACGCTTCGGCACCCAGAAGCTCGTTGGATTTCTCTGCACTTCGTTTAGACATTGGTCAGGATTCCAAATCTAGAACTGCTTGTTGTAAAATGAATGTAAGAAGGTTGTATTGCGAGGGCCTGGTAGATTTGCGAGACTCGCAGCCTGCGAAACACATCTTGTGATCTGTTTCGCAGGATTTTACTAAGGTTTGATTGTCTGGCGCCGGATCGAATTCTTAAATTCCGATCGGTTGTTCCATGCTGGCATCTGAGATTTCGATTCTGTTTTCAGCATCCATAACTTCCTCTTCTTCCTCATCAGAAACCAACTCATTATAATCATAGGCGCGCTTCTGATCAAAACCGGTTCCGGCCGGAATCAATCGTCCCATAATGACATTTTCCTTGAGCCCTTCAAAGGTATCAAGTTTGCCGTTTATAGCAGCTTCCGTCAATACCTTGGTGGTTTCCTGGAAAGATGCAGCGGAAATGAAGGAATCAGTACTCAGAGCCGATTTGGTGATTCCCAGCAACAACGGTTCACCAATGGCCACCCTGAGATCTTCTTCCATCAGTTTACGATTGGTTTCATCCAGTTTTTGCTTGGAAACGGCTTCGCCGACCAGGAAGGATGAATCACCCGGGTCGATGATTCGAATCTTACGCATCATCTGGCGGGCGATCACCTCAATATGCTTATCGTTGATTTTCACACCCTGCAATCGGTAAACCTGCTGAACTTCATCAACCAGGAATTTCTGCAGTTCACGGACACCTTTCACACGCAAAATATCGTGCGGGTTTGGAGAACCATCTGTCAGAGGATCACCCACGCGGACATAGTCACCTTCCACCACAATTACGTGCTTACCTTTTGGTACCAGGTATTCTTTTGGCTCACCAATTTCCGGTCTAATAATGATTCTGCGCTTTCTTCTTAAATCTTCACCGAACTCTACAATACCATCGATATCGGAAATCTGACTTGGATCTTTGGGAGAGCGTGCTTCAAACAATTCAGCCACTCTCGGGAGACCACCGGTAATATCCTTATTCTTTGTTGTTTCGCGTGGTACCCGACAAAGGACATCACCAGGGAAAACCTCATCATTTTCGCGAACCATCAATTCCGCTCGGGTAGGAAGATAGAAGCCCGGGTGGATTCGATCGTCTTCACGCTTGAGTTCTTTACCGGTCTTCAGGTTTCTGAAGGAGATTCTAGGTTTAAGATCGTAATCCGGTGTCTCAACGATTACCTTACGTTCATAACCGGTATCTTCTGCCCTTTGCGTCATCATACTCTTGCCTTCGATGATATCCTCAAACTTCACCTTTCCATTGATATCGCAAATAATCGGCATGGAGAACGGATCCCATTCAGCAATCTTGTCACCTCTTTTAATCTGGGCTCCATCTTCAAAGAGAATGTGGGCTCCTACCGGCAACATATGTTTGTCGATTTCCCGGTCCGCATCGTCCTGAATACACAATTCAGACTTTCTGGACTGGAGAATACGAACATTTTCTCGATTAACAACAGTTCTGGCATCTTTGTATTGCAGAACACCGTCGTTTTTGGCTTCCCAGAATGTTGCTTCCACTTTCCTACTCGCGGTACCACCGATATGGAAAGTACGCATGGTCAACTGGGTTCCGGGCTCACCAATAGATTGAGCGGAAATCACACCGACAGCTTCACCAACACTAACCAGGTTTCCTCTGGCCAGGTCGCGACCGTAACATTTGGCGCAAATTCCCTTTTCACTTTCGCAACTGAGTACTGAACGAATCTTAACCCTTTCCACACCGATACGATCAATATCTTCAATATGATCTTCAACAATCATCTGTCCTTTCTCAACGATCAGATCTTGTGAATAAGGATCAATAATGTCTTCAACAGCAATTCTACCAAGAACGCGTTCGCTTAGTTTCTCGATGATTTCGCCATTTTCATAAAGTGGCTCGATGACGATACCTGAGCTGGTTCCACAGTCATCTTCCGCAATGACACAATCCTGGGAAACATCGACAAGTCTTCTGGTCAGATAACCGGAGTTCGCAGTCTTCAATGCCGTATCCGCCAGACCCTTTCTCGCACCGTGGGTGGAGATGAAATACTGGGATACATCAAGACCTTCCCGGAAGTTGGAAGTAATAGGTGTTTCGATAATTTCACCGGTTGGTTTCGCCATCAAGCCCCGCATACCACCTAGCTGTCTACTTTGGTGCTCTGAACCCCGTGCACCGGAATCAGCCATCACAAAAATCGGATTTGGAGTAGGCAAACCGTCAATACCTATATGCTCCGTAGTCATGGAAACGCGCATTGCTTCACCAACCTCATTGGTGATTTTGGACCAGATATCGATTACTTTGTTGTAGCGCTCACCATCGGTAATAATACCATTGTCATGTTGAAGTTGAACTTCCTCAACTTCTTCCAGACCTTTGTTGATCAGGTTGACCTTGTTATCAGGAATCACCATGTCAGACATACTGATGGAGAAACCTGCTTTTGCTGCATGATAAAAACCCAGGGCTTTCAGCTTGTCCAGCATTTCCACTGTTTTAACGTTTCCTGCCAGTCGGTAGGAGCGATCGATCAGTTCTTCAATATCTCTTCGTTTGAACAATTTGTTGACCGAATCAAAAGGAATATCGTCAGGTACCGCATCATACAGAAGCACACGGCCGGTGGTTGTTTCAACCAATTGGCCATCCAGCCTTACCTTGATTTTGGCCTGCAGATGCAACATGCCGTGATCATAAGCGGAAACCACCTCATCCACATCACTGAAGTATTTGCCTTCACCTTGTGCGCCTTTGCAGACCCTGGTTACCCAATAAATTCCCAATACCATGTCCTGTGTTGGGGACATCACCGGTTTTCCGGTTGCTGGTGAGAGAATGTTATTGGTTGCCATCATCAGAACTTTCAGTTCTACCTGGGATTCAATGGTCAGAGGCACGTGAACCGCCATCTGGTCACCATCAAAATCCGCGTTAAAAGCAGAACAGACCAAAGGATGCAGCGTCACCGCCTTGCCTTCGATCAAGACCGGGAAAAACGCCTGGATACCCAACCTGTGAAGAGTCGGAGCCCTGTTTAACATGATCGGATGATCCACAATTACAGCATCCAGGGCGGGCCAGATTTCCGGTTCGTTGTTTTCCACCATCTTCTTGGCAACTTTAATGGTCGCCGCGTGGCCGTTTTCGATCAGATAATTGAAAATAAAAGGCTTGAACAGTTCCAGCGCCATCTGTTTTGGTAAACCGCACTGATTCAATTTTAATTCGGGACCTACCACAATTACGGTTCGACCCGAGTAGTCCACCCGTTTACCAAGCAGGTTCTGGCGAAAGCGTCCACCTTTTCCTTTAAGAGAGTCGCTCAGTGATTTGAGTGGTCTTTTGTTGGTTCCCAGGATTGGTCGACCTCGTCGTCCGTTGTCAAACAATGCATCCACAGCTTCCTGCAGCATTCTTTTTTCGTTTTTGACGATGATTTCCGGAGCATTCAAATCCATCAACCGCTTGAGACGATTGTTTCTGTGAATCACTCTTCGGTAAAGATCATTAAGGTCACTGGTTGCAAAGCGTCCACCTTCCAGAGGCACCAATGGTCTTAATTCCGGTGAAATCACGGGAATAACCTCCAGCACCATGTTGGCAGGCTCGATACCTGAATCTTTGAATGATTCAACGACCTTTAACCGTTTGATAATTTTCTTCCTTTTAGCTTCGGAAGTAGCACTGAGGAGTTCATCCCGCAGCTCGTTGGAAATCTCATCGATATCCATCTCTTCCAAGAGCTCTTTAATGGCTTCAGCACCCATGCCAGCCCTGAAATCCGGATCTTGTTCCAGCAATTCCCGGTACTGGTTTTCTTCGATGACATCGGTTATCTGCAGATCCGTTTCACCTGGTTCCAGTACAATGTAGGAATCGAAATAAAGGACGCGTTCCAAATCCCTCAGGGTCATGTCAAGAATGTTACCCAGGCGACTGGGTAATCCTTTTAAAAACCAGACATGGGATACCGGGCAGGCCAGTTTAATATGTCCCAGTCTTTCCCGCCTTACTTTGGACTGAATAACTTCAACCCCACATTTCTCGCAGGTAATCCCCCTGTGCTTCATACGCTTGTATTTTCCGCAAATACACTCGTAATCATTAACAGGACCGAATATTTTTCCACAGAACAGTCCGTCTCGTTCCGGCTTGAAGGTTCTGTAGTTAATCGTTTCGGATGTTTTTATCTCCCCGTGCGACCAGGAAGTAATGGTTTCTGCAGAAGCCAGACTGATTTTCACAGCATAAAATTCTTGCGGATCAATTGGTTCGTTATAGTCAGCTTTATTCAAGAGAACCTCCCAGTTTGACGATTCCAGATTCGGAATTCATTGTTTGTCGCATTGTCGTTAACTTATGTGTGGATTTTAATGAAATCAGGATTAATTAAATTTCCTCCAAAAATCCTTCCTCGCGAATAAGTTCGAAATCCAGGCACAGGGATTTCAATTCATTGATTAGAACTTTAAATGCCTCAGGAATACCTGCCTTATAATCATGTTTACCCTTCACAATTGCCTCGTAGATCTTGTTCCGTCCGGCAGTATCATCCGACTTCACAGTGAGCAATTCTCGAAGCGTATAGGCGGCTCCGTAGGCTTCCAAAGCCCAAACTTCCATCTCACCAAAACGTTGACCGCCAAACTGGGCCTTTCCACCAAGTGGTTGTTGTGTAACCAGCGAGTATGGTCCAATTGAACGGGCATGTAACTTGTCATCAACCAGGTGGTGTAGCTTCATCATATACAGGTATCCCACCGTGATTTTTTGATCGAATTTGTCACCGGTTCTACCATCAAACAATTCCATCTGCGCGGTTTCATCCAAACCTGAAATCTCAAGCATTCTCTGAATATCAAGTTCCTGGGCACCGTCAAACACCGGTGTTGCAAAATAAAATCCATCTTTGTACTTTTTGGCAAACTCAATCATGGCATCATCATCCAGTGAATCCACATATTTTGTGACAAAATCGGAAGCATAGACGTTTTTGACAAACTCCCGGATTTCACTGGCTGTAGAATTCTTTGCCATCACTACATTTAGTTTATCACCAATTTCTTTGGCTGCCATCCCCAAATGAGTTTCAAGCACCTGCCCCACATTCATACGGGAAGGTACACCCAGTGGATTCAACACGATATCAACCGGAGTACCGTCTTCTCTGTAAGGCATTTCTTCAATCGGGATAATTCTGGAAATTACCCCTTTATTTCCATGTCGACCTGCCATTTTATCACCAACTGACAAGCGACGCTTCATGGCGACATAAACCTTGATGGCTCGGATAACACCCGGTTGCAGATCATCTGTACGGCTCTCATGCTCACGTTTGCTTTCGTGGATGTTTTTCAACAACTCCAACTGTGAAATCGCATTACGCAGCATGACCTGAACTTTGTTGTTCTTTTCCTGATCCTCGATAACAATATCTCTCCAGGCATCCGTTGGAACCTTGGTGAACGCTTCCTTGGTGAGTTTTTCACCGGACTGAATCAATATTTCATGTGTCGTCGGAGATAGAATATTGTGAACCAGTGTCTGACCTTCCAGAATAGGCATTGCCTTGAGGATCAGGTTGTTTTTCACAATTCTGACCTCATCGTAGTAATCGTCATCGATCTTTTGCAGGGTAGCGGCTTCGATCTCTTTGGTTCGATCGTCTTTTTCCACCCCTCTGCGGTTAAAGACTTTCACATCAATGACAACGCCCTGAATTCCCTGGGGAACCCTTAGGGAAGTATCTCTCACATCACCGGCCTTCTCACCGAAAATCGCCCTCAGCAGTTTTTCTTCCGGATTTAACTGCATTTCGCCTTTCGGTGTGGTTTTACCAACCAGGATATCACCGGATTTAACGTAAGAACCGATGCGGATAATGCCGGAAGCATCCAGGTTTCTTAAGGCAAATTCACTCACATTCGGGATATCCCTGGTGATCAACTCTTTACCAAGCTTTGTATCACGAGCCAGGACTTCCAGTTCCTCAATGTGAACCGACGTAAACCTGTCTTTGTGCAGCAGCCTTTCACTTACCAGAATGGAATCTTCGTAGTTATATCCGTGCCATGGCATGAAAGCGACCAGAATGTTCTGCCCCAGGGCCAGTTCGCCGTTATCACAACTTCCACCGTCTGCAATGATCTGACCTTCATCCACTTTGTCGCCCACTTTAACGATCGGTCGTTGGTTAATACAGGTGTTCTGGTTGGAACGGTTATATTTTCTCAAGTGGTAGATATCCACATTGGCTTCAATCGCTGATTGATCCGAAGTCAAATCCACTTCAGCTTCGATCACAATTCTTTCGGCATCTACTCTATCAACAATTCCGGAGCGTCTAGCCACGATGCAGGAACCGGAGTCATGGGCCACCTGGTATTCAATACCTGTTCCTACAAAGGGGGCTTCCGGTTTAACTACCGGAACAGCCTGACGCTGCATGTTTGACCCCATCAAAGCACGATTCGCATCGTCGTGCTCAAGGAAAGGAATCAATGATGCCGCCACAGACACCAGCTGTTTTGGTGAAACATCCATATAGTCCACTTCTTCCTTGCGAACCATCTTGAATTCACCGTCAACCCTGGCTTTTACCATATCCCTGACGAATTTTTTGTTATCATTCAGAGGGGCGTTGGCCTGGGCAATTTTGTACTTTCCTTCATCAATGGCTGACAGATAAGAAATCTCATCTACCACTCCGGCTTCTTCTGCCTTTCGGTATGGGGTTTCAATGAAACCAAATTCATTGAGGCGGGCATAGGTCGCTATGGAAGAAATCAAACCGATGTTTGGTCCTTCAGGTGTTTCTACCGGGCAGATCCGACCATAGTGAGAGGTGTGAACGTCACGAACCTCAAAACCGGCTCTTTCCCTTGTCAAACCGCCAGGTCCCAAGGCACTGAGTCGTCTTTTGTGTGTGATTTCCGATAATGGGTTGGTCTGGTCCATAAACTGCGACAACTGGCTGCTGCCAAAAAATTCGTTGATAACAGCAGAAACCGGTTTGGAGTTCACAATGTCGTGCAGCATCATGGTTTCAGTTTCCTGTAATGACATACGCTCTTTGATGGCACGTTCCATTCTGACCAGTCCGATCCGAACCTGGTTTTCCAAAAGCTCACCAACTCCACGAACCCTTCTGTTTCCAAGATGGTCGATATCATCCACAGAACCGCCGGCGCCATCCTTAATTCTCAACAGGTATTCGACGACTGAAAAAATATCTTCATCAGTGAGAATGGTATAATCCAGTTCAATATCCAGACCCAGTTTTTTGTTGATCTTCATCCTTCCTACACGGGAGAGATCATAGCGTTCCGGTCGGAAGAACATGTTTTGCAGCATGCTTTTGGCAACTTCCAGGGTTGGTGGATCACCCGGCTTCATCTTTTTGTATATTTCGATGATGGCCTCTTCCGGAGTTTTTACCTTATCAGCCGCCAGGGTATTTCTAAGGGCAGGGCCAATGGTTTTATTCCCCATGAACAACAGGGTGATTTCCTTGATCTCCTCTTCGATCAACTTGAGCAAAACCTCTTTGGTGATAACCCCGTTGGTATCAACAATTAAATCACCATTCTTGTCCTTGATTTCATCCAGGGAGTACCGACCCACAATATCTTCCATATTGGTGGGAATCTTTGTCACCTTGGCTTCCTGGATTTTGCGAATAGCCGATTTTGAGATCTTTTTGCCTTTGGGAACAACCACCTGTCCATCTATCTCGCTGATGATATCATCAACGGCACGTTGGTTTTGAGAGGATTGCGGATCAAAATACTTTTCAAATTCCCAGCTTTCCTCATCCTTTCCAAAAGCCTTCTCCAGGATCACTGTTTCCGTATAATAAAACTGATCCAGCAGGTCTCTATCGGTGTAGGGTATTGGATTTTTATCTTCTTTTTGAGAGAAGGTCAGGGCCTTTAAGAAAACCGTGGCCAGGAATTTCCTCCTTCTGTCGATTCTCACAAACAAGAGGTCTTTGGCATCAAATTCAAAATCGATCCATGATCCGCGCTGTGGGATGATGCTGGCAGAATAAAGTAATTTGCCACTGGCATGGGTCTTTCCCTTGTCATGGTTGAAGAATACCCCTGAAGACTTGTGAAGCTGACTGACGATGACTCTCTCGGTGCCGTTAACAATGAATGAGCCGGTTTCTGTCATTAAAGGAAACTCACCCAAGTAGATTTCCTGTTCCTTAATATCATGGATTCTGCGCTGTTCGGTCTTTTCATCCTTCTCCCAGATAATCAGGCGTAAGGACACACGAATAGGGGCAGCATATGTAACTCCCCTGATTTTACATTCCATTTCATCGTATTTGGGCTCACCCAATCGATAGGAAACATATTCCAAAGTGCAGGTTCCACCGAAGTCAGAAATGGGGAATACGGAAGTAAACACTGCTTCCCACCCTTGATTAATTCTGTTTTCCGGTGCAACGTCCTTTTGCAGGAACCAATCGTATGAGTCCTTTTGAATCTTTAACAGCGGTGGAGGCTCGATGATAGACTGTATTTTTCCAAAATCGACTCGAAATCTTTGAATATGAGGATATTTATACATTTTTCACTCTTTTGGGGAATTCAAACGTTATTTTTACCTATTCCAAAATGATAATCTTCACAAACACTATATAACATCAATGTCTGTCTGCTGCCAAAACATAGGAGGACTGCAAACAGAGTCGAATCAACACGGTGAGATCACCGTTCAAAAACTCGCAACTATGGTATGAATGTGTAACAAACGCCCTTTTGTGGGCCTGATCTTAAACGTTCTCTTGGTTGTGCTAGCTTGCTTTTGTGCGTGGGAATTATGACAATTGCTGTTTTTTACGAGTAGGAAGGGAAAATTCATGTTTTGGTTTGGAAACAGAATTTTATAATGTTTTTGGAATGTTAACTTTAAATAATAACTACCTAATTCCGGATGTGTCAAGTAAATTCACCAAATTTGAGACATGCAGCATAGAGTCAGGCAACTCGGAGCTTTACAAGCAATTTATGCTCCATTTTTCGGAATTCATTTCTTTTTTTTCTATCATAATCGAATCTAAAACGTGTAAAACCAAAAAGAACCTGTCGGGAAATCATATCAATGGTACCTATATAATTCTCAGACTTACCAAAAATAACTTCTATTTATTGGCAGATGTTATGATGCCTTTTCATCCGGCATTCTTTTTATAATTCTTTCTTTATCCTGTTCTTAACCGGACCCTTTGCATTTGAGCTGAGCGATTCTTATGTTGCTACAAGCTCGTTTAAATCCGACCACATTGGCTTGAAAGACTCCGCTAAACCTGACAACGTAATGCTATTGAGTCTTGTTTGACCGATCTGATTTGCAAAGCTCGCGTTACTAATTCTCTGATAATCAATGTTTAAGTCACTTCATAATAAAATCTGGGCTTTTGACTGCGAATGGATTCCAGATCCCACTTCCGGTAAAGCAGTGTATAATCTGCCGGATGATTTGACCGATTCCGAAGCCATGCAGGCGATGTGGGAGGAAGGAGGGGCAACGGATGAGGACCCCATGCCCTATCTTAAAACAATTGTCTGCAGGATTGTTTCCATTTCTGCGGTGACACGAACCCAGGTAAATGGTGTACCAAGCCTGAGACTGCTTTCCCTGCCAAGAGATACCGCAGATTCATCCCAAACAAACGAAAAAGTTATCCTTGATGTATTTCTGAACGCTATTGGTCAACATAAACCGCAGCTAGTAGGATACAATTCGATCTCCTCTGATCTTAAGATCATGATTCAAAGGGGGATAGTGAATGGTGTGCAGGCCGAAGGTTTTTGCCAGCGCCCTGACAAACCCTGGGAAGGGGTGGATTATTTTGCCAGGGGAAGCGATCATAATATCGATTTGATGGATATTGTCGGCGGTTGGGGGAAATCTTCTCCTTCGTTGCATGAAATCGCTACAGCTTCGGGTATTCCAGGCAAAATGGCTGTTGATGGGAATCAAGTAGCGGAAATGTGGCTGGAGGGCAGGTTACCGGAAATCGTGGCTTACAATGAATTTGATGCCATTACGACTTACCTGCTTTGGTTGCGAACGGCCTTGTTTGCGGGATTTGTGAATCATCAGCAATATGAAGAAGAACAGGACACGCTAAAAGAATTGCTGAAGACCGAAGTCGAAACCGGCGGCAAATTGCATCTCAAACAATATCTTGACGAATGGCTAAGATTGGAGAAACTGGTTCGTCCTTTAGATAACAATTAAACACAACCCTATGCAAAAACAAGATTTGGAAGAACTGGTCAAACAAATGGATCCGAACTCTTTTCGGATGAGACTGGTTCAATCGGCAAAAAACTTTAAATCCAACTGGGTGCAATTTGGAGAGCACCTGACCAAAGTTGCCTCGGATAAATTATATGAAGAATGGGGATACAGGAACTTTGAAGACTATTGTCGTGACGAGATTCGTATCAAAAAAGCTACGGCTATAAAACTGACCAATGCCTACTTTTTTGTCACCAAGGGTGATCCGGATATTTACAGTCATTCCAACTTTGAAAGCGGTCTGGAACTGGATGCTGTGAACATTCTTCAAAAGGCGAAAAACGATGATCAGTGCAGTCCGGAAGTATATTCCGAGCTAAAGGTTTCTGCCCTGGATAAAGGGCATTCGGGACCGACCTTGGCCAGAAAATTTAAAAAACTGGTACAGGAAGAAACCCAGCCGCCGGAAAAAGCTTTTCAGGAACAGAATTTACAATTGGTCAATCGGTTAAGACAACGCATCAAGCCATTGGATGATGTGCCTGACAAGTTCAAGGATTATTTGGAAGAAATGGCAGAGTATTTCAGTAGTTTGTAGTTTCAACATAAAACAAGCGGTGATGAGAATGCATTTCCACACAGTAATAAGACACATACTCAAGTCTCAACGATTTGGCCTGACTCTATTCAGTCTGGTATTTCTGACCTTTTTCGGAAACCCCTTAATGGCTGCTGAAGATGAGCTGTTTCCCACTTATCCCAGCATAACCGGCAATATCGATTTCTGGAAAAAAATATATTCCCGGTATACCACACAACAGGGAGTGATCCACGATACCGATAATGTTAACATTGTATACGCTGTGCTCGACCTGAAGCCTCGCAACAAAAGGAGTTCCAGGCGCCAAAATAGCAAATTGATCAGAAAAACCATTCGCAAATACAGCGATATGCTTGGCAGGCTTGCCAAGGGGATCGGTCCGGCCAATGAAGAGGAAGCCAGGGTTGTCAAGATGTTTGGAGAAAAACCTGATCCGCTGGTTTTGCTGGAAGCCAAAGAAAGAATAAGATTTCAACGGGGACAGGCAGATCGTTTCAAAAAGGGAATCATTCGTTCCGGGCGCTATCTGCCCAAAATAAAGGAGATATTCAAGGAAGCCGGATTGCCGGAGGATTTGGCTTATTTGCCTCATGTGGAGTCTTCATTTAATTATAATGCGTACAGCAAGTTTGGAGCGGCCGGTATCTGGCAATTTACCTACAGTACCGGTAAACGCTTTATGACCATCAACTACACGGTGGATGAACGCAGAGACCCCATTATTGCAGCCTATGCGGCGGCAAAAATGCTGAAAAGTGATTATAAAAAGCTTGGCAACTGGCCATTGGCTATTACAGCTTATAATCATGGTGTGAACAGCATGCTTAGGGCAAAAAAGGAAAATGGGGACTACGAAACTATTTTTAATAATTATGAAGGTCGGCGTTTTAAGTTCGCGTCCAAAAACTTTTATTCAGAGTTCTTAGCTGCCCTGGATGTGGCCAAATTCAGTGAAACGTATTTCGGTCCGCTGCAACTGGATAAGCCGTTTCCGGCCAAGGTGATCAAGATGCCGGGGTATGTATCCGTTAAAAAAATCGCCAAGCATTTTAAAACCGACATCAACTCGATCCGCTATCTCAACCCGGCGCTCAGGAGACCGGTTTTTCAGGATCAAAAATATATCCCCAAAGGGTATCGGTTGCGTTTGCCCATGAATAAGGAGGTTGAAACGCTGGCTGCCAATATACCTGCTGATATTTTTGAAAAGAAGCAAAAGCGAAGTCGCTTCTATTACGTAAGAAAAGGGGATGTGGCGGGTTCTATCGCCAGAAAGCATGGCATCACCGTTCAGGAACTGATCTGGGCGAACAATCTTAATCGGCGTGCAACCATCTACGTCGGTCAGAATTTGCGTATTCCTACAAGAGAAGACAGTATTTTACTGGCTGCCAAACATGCCAAGAAAGTTGCTTCTACTCTGACGGAAAAGAAAAAAGAAAAAGTATCCAATGGGGACCGCAGTTTTCCCAAGGTCGAAATGATGGAAAACGGAGAAGCCAAGCTCTCTTCAAATGTCAATTTGTCAGTGGTTACCGGAAACTTGACAGTTAAAAGCGTATTCGAAAAAAAGGGAAAATCATATGGAGTGATTCGCGTAGATACCGGTGAAACCTTGGGGCATTATGCCGAGTGGCTTGAAGTCTCCACCCAAAGTATCCGCAGGATTAACCGTTTTCGCTATGGTCGCATGATTGAGTTTAATGATCGGGTGATTATTCCATTGGATAAAGTGAGCAGGGAAAGCTTTGAAGAAAAACGTTATGAGTATCACAAGGAATTCGAAGAGGATTTTCTCAGTGCTTATTCCATTGATTCGGTCATTGTTTATGAGATCAAAAGGGGGGATAACATATGGAATCTTTGTCAAAACGAGTTTGAGTTACCTTTTTGGCTGATTCGCAAGTATAACCAGGATCTTGACTTTAATAAATTAAAACCCTTTCAAAAAATTATTGTGCCGGTGGTGGACAAGTCCCACGTCACCGGACTTTAGATTCAACAATTCGAGCAGGGTTAATCAATATATTGTTTGATACCCTGGTAAATACCATTGGCGATGACTTTTTTATACGTTTCATTGCGAAGAACTTTGTTTTCCTTTGCATTGGAAATGAATCCCGTCTCGACCAAAACACTCGGCATCTGGGCACCAATCAGGACGGTAAATGGTGCCTGTTTTACACCCAGGTCTTTCATTTTGTGATTACTCCTGCCTGTTACATCCACCATGGATGACTGAATAACTTCTGCCAGATCCCTGGATTCCTTGATTTTGGAGTTTACCATCAAGTCGTTTAATATGGTTTGAAGATCACTGATACTCTTGAGGCTGGTTTGGTTTTCCTTGGCAGCAAGAGTCAGAGCGTCTTCATCCGTTGTCAGATTTAAAAAGTAGGTTTCCACACCACTGACATGCTTTTTTAAACTGGCATTGGCATGAATGCTGATAAACAGGTCTCCCCGGTGTTTATTGGCAAAAGCGGTGCGTGCTTCCAGTTCAATAAATACATCCGTGGAACGGGTCAGCAGCGTTCTGACCTGAGGGTGATTTCTGTCGATCAGCTTTTTCAAATGCTTAGAGATAGCAAGCACGACATCTTTTTCCATGAGATTAAACGCTATGGCTCCGGGGTCCTTTCCGCCGTGACCAGGGTCTATAATGATGGTGTTGACTTTTAAGCCCAGCGCCTTGGAAAGCGACAGTTCCTGTTGGATTTTTTCCTTTGATTTAGGCTTGGTCCCGGCTACTTCCTGTACCGGTTCAACCTGTTTAACTGGAGGCAGGGATGGTTTTCCAATCACATCAATCACAATTTTATATTGATTGGGCAGGTTGAAATGAAAAACCTTGATCCGGTCCAGGCTTTGGATATCCAATACAATCCGCACTGTGGATTTATCAAACTGGGCAATTCGAGCCTGGCTAATCAAACCGTCATTCACAGCAATCCTTCGTTTGAAATCTGCAGGGATATAGCTGTTATGCAAGTCGATATAAAGTCGCTTCTGAGGATGTTGTTTATCCTCAGCCAGCAGATGATATTTATAGCGAACCTGGCCTTTGGTATTGATCACCATTCGGGTCCATTCGATGGTTGACCAATAATCTACCTTGGAGACCAGAATCGAAGAATTGTTGTTGCTTTCTTCTTCGCTAAGCCCTCCAAATCGGGGTTTAGCCAAATCGGTGGGAGCGGTTGCAATCTCCACTTCAGGAGCTACGGTAACATCCTGAGCATTTTTGAATTGTTCCAGCTTTTCTTTTGTTTTCTTAACAGCCGAGCCGTTAGGAAACAGTTCCAACACCTTTCGATATTCAATTTGAGCCAGATCGACATCCTGTTTGTAAACTTCATAATTTTCACCCAGGGCATATTGAGCATCGTCGGAAAGCCCGTTTAAGGGATATTGGCGCACAAGCGTGCGAAAAGAGATGCTGCTTCGATCCAGGTAAATATCCTTTTGATTTAACCGATAAAGGGAGCGATACAACTTACCAATACTGAACAATGCTTTGGGGGCCTGATAATGCCGGGGATAGGTCTTGTAGATTAACTTAAACTGTTTAATGGTGGTCAGCCAGTTTTCTTCTGACTTTCTATAGGCGGGATCGTTATACAACGCCTTGTATTTTTCCGCTGCCTTTGCATAAAGATGATCTACCTCGTCAGCGCACAGGGGAATGGATAGTAATAAAGATTGTAATATTAACACGCAACCAATAATGAGTAGGCAGTCTTTTTTCATCATCGACTTAACAATTAAATCTTTTTTTGAATATAGTTAATCAATTCCAGGGCATCCAGGGGGGTGCTTTTGTTGATGTCAAATTTACGAATATCGTCCATCCAGGGTTCTTCAGGGGGCAAAAAACTCATCTGGAAGTTGTCTTCAATTTGTTCATTTACAGCATTGTTTCGTGGGGGAGACCCCGTCTCCAGGTCACTGAATTTCTTTTCCGCCATTTTTAATCCCTGAATCACTTCCTTGGCTCGATCAACCACGTTTTGCGGAAGACCGGCCAACTTGGCGACCTGAATTCCGTAGCTTTTGTCGGTTTCCCCGGACACTATTTTTCGCAGGAAAACCATGTTGTCGTCTTCTTCATGGACAACCACTTTGGCATTGCAAACACCTTCCAGTTGTTGCTCAAGCAAGATTAGTTCATGATAGTGGGTAGCAAAAAGAGTCAGTGCTTTTATTTCATGTAAATACTCTATGATCGCCCAGGCGATGCTGATTCCGTCAAATGTGCTGGTGCCCCTGCCGATTTCATCCAGAATGATAAAACTGTCTTTGCTGGCATTGTTGAGTATGGAGGCAGCTTCGCTCATTTCCACCATAAAGGTACTTTGTCCTCGTGTCAGGTTATCGGAAGCCCCAACCCTGGTAAAAATCCTGTCAAATATCGGTAATCGGGCCTCCTCGGCCGGAACAAAAGACCCGATTTGCGCCATCAACGCGATCAAGGCTGTTTGGCGCATATAGGTGGATTTTCCTCCCATGTTGGGACCGGTAATCACCATGATTACACCTGCCCGGGAATCCAGCACCACATCATTGGGAATAAAAGGCTCTTCAAAGTCCAGTGATTCAATAACCGGATGCCTGCCTTCCTTGATAGTAAGTGTCCTGCGGTTTGGATTGTCGTCCAGTTCAGGCCTGTTATAATTGTTTAACTTGGCGTTAAAGGCGAAAGTCGATAATACGTCAACAGTGGCAACAATTTGTGCTGATTTCTGAATACGGCTGATCTCTGCCTGCAACTTCTGCTTAAGTTCATTGAACAATTTGAGTTCCAATGCCCTGGAGTCTTCCTCGGCTGAAAGTATTTCCTCCTCAAGCTCTTTTAACTCTTCGGTTACATAACGTTCGTTGTTTACCAGGGTTTGCCTTCTAATATAAGAGTCGGGCACCAGGTGTTTGGAAGCATTGGATACTTCGATGTAGTAACCAAACACCTTGTTAAAGCCAATTTTCAGGGACGTAATTCCTGTTTTTTGCCTCTCATCAGCTTCCATGTTAGCGATAAGCTGTTTTCCATTTTTCATCAGGTTTTTCAGCTTATCCAGTTTTTTATTGATTCCCTGCCTGATGAAACCACCGTCTTTAACTTTAACTGTCGGATCATCCAGGATCTGATCTTTTAATAATTGATAGAGATCCTTTAGATCATCAAAATTGATCACCTGCTTGTGCAACGTGGTGTTATCCAGTTGCTTAAAAAAACCATTCAGTTGCTCCAGTGGTTCCAATCCTGATCGCAGTCTTACCAAATCACTTACAGAAGTGCTGGGCATGGAAATTCTGGCAATGATGCGCTCCAGGTCTCCAACCTGTGAAAGAACAAGTCGCATTTTTTCCAAAGTAGAACCACTGTCTATCAGACTCTGGACAGCATCCAGACGTTCTTCAATCTGCTCTTTTTTCAACAGGGGAGCTGCCATCCAGCGTTTCAGCTTTCGTGATCCCATGGCTGTTTTGCATTTATCAAGCAGATGAACCAGGGTGTTCTTTTTCTCAAATCCGTTTAGTGTTTCAAACAGCTCCAAATTCCGGATGGTCGATTCATCCAGAATCATTTGTTGGTCTTTTTGAATCTGCCTGATGCGGTTGATATGCTTCAGGGTGTCTTTCTGTGTCTCTTTTAAATATGCAAGTATGGCTCCCGCCGTCCTGATGGATAGAGGCTTAGTTTCAATGCCAAAGCCATCCAGGGTACTGACACGAAAATGATCCTTCAAAGACCTCCTGGCCGCTCTTAATTCAAAATTAAAATCAGCCAGTGGTTCGAAATGAGTTCCAACATCTCCATTTGAGAAGAGGTTTTCGGTCTGTTTAAAAAAAATCGACTGTATGCCCGTGTCGCTTCGCTCATCAAATTCTGATACCAGGATTTCCCTGGGTTTATACAAATAAAGAAGCTCGACTATTTCGGAAGTCCCTGTTTTCAAATCAAGCTGATCAACTTCAAACTCACCGGTGGATAGATCGCAAAACGCAATACCTGCCTGGTTCTTTTTTGAGTCAAAACAAAGAGCGGCTAAAAAACAGTTTGAAGTAGCGTCGAGTAAATCCGGGGATACGATGGTCCCGGGGGTGATAATTCGGACTACTTCGCGTTTGACCAGTCCCTTTGCCTGGGCAGGATCTTCTGTTTGTTCACAAACTGCAACCTTGTAGCCTGCTCCTGTCAATTTGTTCAGATATTGGTCGTAAGCGTGTACAGGTACGCCGCAGAGGGGGATGGAATCTTCTTTATTTTTATTGCGGCTCGTGAGCTGAATTTGCAGGATCTTGGCCGCAATCACAGCATCGTCCCCAAACATTTCATAGAAATCGCCCATTCGATAAAACAAAATCTTATCCGGATGCTGTTGTTTTATCTGAAAAAACTGTTGCATCATGGGTGTTTGTTTTGTGTCTGTCTGGCTAATCATGCAAACCGAATGGCGGAAGATGTTAGGGAATGCTGCGGAAACAGCTTAGGAGATTACTCATTAGAAACCCACAGCTGGCATCGATTATGCTATCGATACAACCTCCGCAAAATTTAAAAACTCTATCAAACCCTGCCTGTTTCTTCAATGACGATTCCCCCAGGAAGAAGAAAATAGGCGGTTAGAGATCCAAATGGGTAATCTTTTCAAAATGGATGGGGACTTCCTTGTCAATTTTGAATAGTCGGGCACCTTCTTCCAAAAGGTTTTCATCAGCTCTGGTTTTTAGTTCCGATTCATCCAAAACTTCCCAACGGGCAACCTCATTCTCGATGGGAACGAGATATAGATAAAATTGCTCTTTTTTCTTTTTGATGGACAGCATGGTTTAATGTGAATCTTAGGGGTTAATGCCTATTCCAGCGGCGTTAATAGTCGTTTCGGATCGTTTTAACCATTAACCTGCATAATCGTTTAAGTATCGGTGTGCTACCTATATCAGTCTATTTGCAAAGGTCATCGATCTCCTTATTTAATTTGGATTTTTTTTCATCGGACATAAAAGATCCGCTGACCGCATTTTTAGCTAATGTTCCCAATTGCGCTGCAGACGGGTGATAAAGATTGTTAAACGTTTCGTATTCTTGCATCAGGCTGTTTCCAAACATTCCGGGATCATCGGAATTTAAAGTTATGGGATACCCTCGAGTTAAATACTCATACATGGGATGTTCGTTGATCGACCCGATTACCCTGGTGTTGACATTGCTCCAAGGGCAGAGATCCAGGGTAACACCTTCCTGCTCTATCAGCCTTTCAAGTTCCGAATTCTTTGCAATACCGAGACAATGACCCAGTCTTTTGGCTTTCAGTAGATTGATGGTATCCAACATCGACTGTTCACCGGCAGTTTCTCCTGCATGAGCAATAGTCTGCAAACCGTGTGCTCGTGCATATTCGAACTCCTCAACGTAATCCTCTGCTGGATAGTTTGCTTCGTCTCCACCCAAACCTACAGCGATGACCCGCCCGGTTTGATCCTGGATTGCCATATCAAAAACCTCTTTGACGACTTCTTTGCCAAAATTGCGGGGACCATCCAGAATCAATTTCATCTCGATGTCATGTTCAGATTCCACTTCTTTGGCTGCCCGATCAATTTCCGCCATCATCTCCTGATAGTCAATGCCTCTCTGCACGACAAACCAGGGTGTCATCATCACTTCACAATAACGGATATTCTGCGTGACAGCGTTGTGCAGATAATGAAGGGTCAGATCATAAAAATCGTCAGCGGCTTTGAAACTGAAGATAATATCCCGAAAAACTTCGAGGAATTGATCAAAGGATTCATATTGAAAGCGTTTTTCGAACTCTGCCAGCGGCAGGTCAAATTCGGAAGTCTGGTGTTTTTTTAACAGTGATTTCCAAAAAGTTGGATTGACAGTACCTTCCAGGTGGACGTGAAGTTCAACCTTTGGCAAATCTCTTGTTAAAGCGATTAAAGGTTTTTGTTTCATAACACTTCAGGCAATTTATTGCAGAGACCAATTGGGGAAAGCTTGCACTAGTTTCTCATTACAGATCTGATCTAACAAGGGCATTATGAACAATAGTTACAAACGGTATTCTTGGCGCAATGTCTTTAGTTATTCCTGTCATGCCAAAAGGTTGCCCTTCTGAACCTTCAGACTGAGTCGCAATGAAAGTTGGTGGATCAGGGCGTGAAACAAAGGATCCACCTCTGGCTTAACAACTGCGGCACAGCTTGGTTGTGAAGAATCATTTGAGGGCTCTGACAGATCCTTCATGGCCGTTCAGGATGACATGAAATCTTGATTTTTTTTACCAAATGGTATTGGTTTTTAGCGGTCTTCGTAATCCACAATGCCCTGGCAAAGTCCATCCAGATTTTGCGGATCGGCCGTAAAGGCGGGTTCAAGGGAAAGTTTCAGCAGGGTTTCCGTGGTGATCGTTCCTATCGAAGCAATATTGGGAAGAGAAACTTCTTTGGGCTCACATTTCAGAATTTTGAACAGATTGGTCACCGTGGAAGAGCTGGTAAAGCTGATCCAGTCTGCCTTGCCGTTATTCAGGGCAGTCTGCAATAGCTCTTTGTTCTCATAAGGAACGGAATTTTGATAAACAGGTGTGACTGTGACTTCAGCACCTGTCTTAACCAACTCGTCAATCAACACATGACGGGCGACCAATGCCCTTGGAAACCATATGCGTTGCCCTGAAACCCCTCTTGATTTTAAACCGGCGGCTAACCCTTCCGCCTGAAATTTTTCCGGAATAAAATCCACCTTCCAGCCCAAATCTTCCGCCTGTTTTGCCGTTTTATCACCAACTACCGCAATGCTGGATAAGGGGAAGTCAGCAGGTTGATATCCTAATAATTCTATTCGCTTGTAGGTCTGAACCACAGCGTTAATGCTGGTAAACACTACCCATTGGAAAGCTTCAATTTCCCTGGCTGCTTTATCAAAAGCTGACCAATCCGGAGGATCGGTAATGCTGATGGTGGGAATGCTGATCACTTCTGCCCCCAGGTCTTCAAGCATGTCTTTTAAACTTCCGGCTTGTGAGGAATCTCGGGTGATAATGATTTTTCGATTTGCCAGTGGTTTCATGGATTAATTTGTAGATCAGCGATTAGTCGGTTTCTATACCAACCTGGGCCAGGATTTCCCTTCCACCGCATTCCAAAAGTTTCTCACCAAGTCTGGTACCGATCCTGGCAGCTTCTTTGACAGGTCCGGAGTCGGTTAGTCTGATGAAATCCGATCCCTCGGGACTTGCCACCATTGCAGTAAGGGTAACCGTTTCTCCTTTGGTGACAGCGTGCCCGGCCAACGGTACCTGGCAACCCCCATTTAAGCGCAGTAACAGTGCTCGCTCCGCCTCAACATTGCCTGTGGTTTCACTATCTTTCAGGGGATGAATTAACTGTTGAATGCGGTCATCACCTGTACGAGATTCAATACACACCACACCCTGCCCGATGGCAGGAATGGACAAATCCATGGGTAGTTTTTCTGTAATTCTCTCTTCCATCTTCAAACGTATCAATCCTGCTGCTGCCAGAATGATTGCATCGTAATCTCCCTGGTCCAGCTTGTTGAGTCGGGTATTTACATTTCCCCTTAGTGTTTTAAACACCAGATCAGGCCTGGCTTTTCTTAGTTGGGCAATTCTTCTCAGGGAACTGGTTCCAATGATTGCCTGTTGGGGCAGGGACGCAAAACCGGAATATTTGTTGGATACAAGGGCATCCCATGGGGTTTCCCGCTTGGTTATTACCGAAATTTCCAATCCTTCGGGGAGCTCTGTGGGAACATCTTTTAAGGAGTGCACTGCTATGTCTGTTTCTCCCGCCAGCATGGATACCTCCAATTCTTTGACAAACAAGCCTTTGCCACCGATTTTTGCCAGGGGAGAATCCAGAATTTTATCACCTTTGGTTTTGATATGGACCAGTTCGACGTTTGTTTCAGGGAACAAACTTATGATCTTAGCCTTGACCCATTCCGCCTGCCAAAGTGCCAGTTGACTGGAACGGGTGGCAATTTTAACCGTTTGTTTCATTTTAGATTGATGACTTTTGGTCGGGGTTTCTTTTCGTTTGCGGAGGATAGGCCAAAGAGATCGTTGATTACCTGTATGTAATCCAGACCCCCGGTACCTTCTTTGGCTTTTTGTTTTAACATAATAGTGGGCTGATGGAGGATCTTGTAGGCCAGACTGTTAATCATGGAGCGGATCGCCCGTTCCTGTTTACTGGAAAGGTCGCCCAGCTGTCCGAGTCCTTTGACTAGTTCGGAATTGGAAAGTTCAAGGATTTTTTCTCGGAACATTTTAATGGTGGGAATTACATCCAGGGTCACAATCCAGTCTTCCATCTTTTCCAGTTCATCCTGGATGATGACTTCGGCTTTTTTTGCTTCGTTTTCTCTGAATTTGAGATTGGTGTCGACCACCGTTTTTAAATCATCAATATCGTAAACATAAGCATTGCCAACATCATTGATTTTAGGCTCAATATCCCTGGGAACGGCGATATCGATCAAAAACATGGGTCTGTTTTTGCGCTTCTTCATGCACTTGACGATCATATCGTGCTGAATCACGAAATCCCTGGCACCGGTGGATGAAATGATAATATCGGCTGTTTGCAGATGATTGGCCATGTATTCAAATCTGACCGCGGAACCATTGAATTTCTCAGCCAGTGAGACTGCCCTGGAGAAGGTTCTGTTGGTAACCAACAGCTGGGAACATCCGGCTTTTAACAGGTGATTCACCGCCAGCTCGGCCATTTCTCCGGCTCCGACAATCAGAATGATCTTCTCTTCAAGCTGGTCAAAGATCTTTTTGGCCAGTTCCACTGCAGCAAAGCTGATGGAGACCGCAAATTTGGCGATTTCCGTTTCCGATCGGACACGCTTGGCTGTGATAAACGCCCGGTTCATAATCTGATTCAGAAAAAAACCGCAACCGCCGGCTTCTACCGAGAGATGAAAATAGTTCTTAATCTGTCCGGTGATTTGTGGCTCACCGATAACCATGGCTTCCAGACTGGATGCCACTCTGAAGATGTGATTGACGGCCTCTGTCCCGGTCAGTCGTTCGAACCTGTAGTTAAAGCTTTCACCCAGACGCAGATAGTTAAAAAAAGCTTTTTCCACTAGATCCAGTTTTTGTTGCAAGCGATCTGCCTGAATGTAAAACTCAACCCGGTTGCAGGTGGAAAGCACCATCACTTCATTTAATCCGCACTCTTTTTTGAGCATAGCGATTAAGGGTTTGACTTCACTTTCCGGAATCGCCAGTTTTTCGCGAATCTCAATATCGGTGGTTTTATAGCTGGTAGTCAGTAGTCCAACATCCATTGGTTGCAGTCCGAGGAATTGGTGTTAGGCGATATGATTCAGGATATCATCCAGGCCAACAATGTTCTGTTCTCCGTTTAACATGTTTTTCACGGAAACGGTATTATTTTTCAACTCTTCAGCACCCAGAATCAACACCGTTTTCACGTTAGCCTTGTTGGCCTGTCGGAGTTGACTCTTCATTGAAGCTTGAAACGGATCATATAGACTTTTATATCCCGCTTCCCTGGTTTTGGCAACGAGCCTTGTCACAGCTTTTCTATCATGCCCGACAATAAATAGTCCTTCCGGCTGTGCTTCCATTTTCGCGATCAGCATGGCCAGACGGTCCAGACCCAAGGCGAATCCCAAAGCAGGGATTACAGGAGAACCATAAATCTCGAACAGACCGTCGTATCTTCCACCCCCACCAACAGCGTTTTGAGCACCCAGGTTGTCCGAGTATACTTCAAACACGGTTCGTGAATAATAATCCAGACCTCGAACCAGTTTGTGGTTGAGATCATATTCCACCCGGTGAGCTTCCATCATTTGTCTGAGCTCGGTGAAATGGGTATCACATTCCTCACAGACATGATCGTAGATTTTTGGAGCATCCGCTGCAATGGCAAGGCACTGTTCTTCCTTGCAATCCAACACTCTTAAGGGATTGGTATGAATTCGACGCTGACAGTTTTCACACAATTGGTCCTGTTTGGATTCCAAAAACTCCACCAGCTGACTTTTGAAGGCTGGCCGGCATTCCGGTTTTTGACAGCCGATAGTGTTCAATTGAAAGGAAACTGCTTTTAAGTCGACTGCCTGCAGGAATTGACGCAGCATTAACAAGGTTTCAAGATCAGCATCGGGAGAAGAAACTCCAAAATACTCGGCACCAATCTGATAAAACTGACGGAAGCGACCTTTTTGTGGTTGTTCGTAACGAAACATGGGACCAATGTAGTAAAAGCGACGATGCGTGTTCTGCTGCATGTGATTGTTGGTAATCACACTTCTGACAACCGACGCAGTCATCTCTGGCCTTAGAGCCAGGCTTCTTCCGCGGCGATCTTCAAGTAAGAACATCTCTTTTCCCACGATATCCGTATCCTCTCCCACACCATGTGCAAACAATTCGGTTTTTTCAAACATTGGCGTGCGAATTTCCTCGTATCCGTAAAGATTAAAAATGTCTCGTGCAGCGTCTTCCAAACGTTGAAAACGATTGATGTTATCGCCGTATAAGTCCCTGGTTCCTTTAACGATTTTTAGTTTCATTACAATTTTTTAAAAATTACCCCGGTATTTGTGTGACCGATTCCGTTATCGCTTAAAATCAAAGGGCTATCTCCGCATTGGTCCAAAGGAGGTGGAAAGGTAATGCTCAACTTCAAGATAACTGATGCGCCTGATTGATGTAGTTTAGAAGCTGATCGATTGCAGAATGGGCTGGTTTCTCAAATACAGGTCGTTATGTTATGCTGGTCTTGTTCAAAATAAATAAACAATAAAAATATCACCCAATTCCAATTTAGACAACGGCTATTTGGACTTGGAAAAGCGGGAAAAAACGAAAATCGTATCTCGTTGTAAATTTCCTATTTATGGGGACCTATAAACTATTTGACAAGCATAAATTTAGCTTTTATGGTATGGATGAGCTTGTCAACAACGGATAACGAATTAGATTTTCCATTCAATTATCTTCAGCCTTGAACAGATTCTCCCAACCACTCGTATTGGATATCCGGTTTCAGGGATTTAATATCAACCAACAAGTTATTGAGGTACCATCATGCATAAGTTATTAACCGATGATCCGGGACAAAAGATGCTTTTGTTAGGAAACGATGCCATTGCAAGGGGAGCTGTGGAAGCAGGTGTCGGAGTTGGCGCGACTTACCCGGGTACGCCCTCCTCTGAAATTTCCCTGGCTTTGTTTCAAATGTCCAAGCAATCGGACATCTATTTTGAGTATAGTGTGAATGAAAAGGTAGCAGTGGAAGTGGCGGGTGCAGCTGCCAATTGCGGAGTCCGCAGTATTGCTATCATGAAACACGTGGGATTGAACGTGGCAGCAGATGCAGTGATGACCCTGGCCTATCTTGGTGTTAAGGGAGGTATGGTAATTGTTTCCGCGGATGATCCTTATATGTTTTCCAGTCAAAACGAACAGGACAACCGCTATTATGGCAAACTTTCCGGTCTGCCCGTGTTGGAACCGTCTACTATCGATGAAGCGCGGGTGATGACCAAATATGCGTTTGAATTATCCGAAAAGCTGCAGGAACCGGTCATTCTCCGAACCACAACCAGAATTAACCATTCCACGGGAATCGTCACCCTGGGAGAAATCAACAAACAACCCGCCAAGGGAACCTTTGTCAAGGATCCTGCCAACCTGGTTTGTGTACCGGCTGTTTCAAGAAGACTGCACGTCAAGCTGTTGGAAAATATTAAGGAAGCTCAGGTTATCTCCGATCAGAGCGAATTCAATTTTGAATCCGGGACAGGAGAGTTTGGCATTGTTTGTAACGGAGTAAGCCACGGTTATGTGGGCGATGCAATCAAAGAACTGGATGTAGAAGACAAAGTCAGGGTGTTGCGCATTGGATTCTCAAATCCTATGCCGGATGGCATGATTACTAAGTTTCTCAAGGAGTGTTCGCAGGTGCTGGTTGTAGAAGAGGGTGAACCGGTAATGGAAGAGTACCTAAAGATGATCGCCCATGATGAGAAGCTCGAACCCAAAATTGCCGGTAAATCGGAAGAGCTTTTCTCCAGGTTGTATGAATACGATCCAGCCCTGGTGAAAGAGAAAATTGCCGGTTTTTTTGGATTTGATTATACTCCGTCAGTCAAACCCGATCTCTCCGACGTTCCTGATATCCCAATGAGACCGCCTTCGCTTTGTGCAGGTTGTTCTCACCGTTCGACCTATCACATTATTAAAAAGGCTGCAGAAGGAATGGATACCATCTATCCTTCCGATATCGGTTGCTACACCCTGGGATACTTACCCCCTTTAAACATGGCCGATTTTGTGATCTGCATGGGCTCATCCGTGGGAACATCCTGTGGTTTTTCTGCAGCAACCGATCAAAAGGTGATCTCATTCATTGGTGATTCGACTTTTTTCCATACGGGTGTACCGGCATTGATCAATGCAGTCTTTAACAATCACAATTTTACGCTGGTGATATTGGATAATAGAACCACGGCCATGACCGGTCATCAGCCGAATCCAGGCGTGAATATGGATGAAATGGGTTTTGAAGGGTATGGCAAAGTTAACATGGAAGAACTGGTGAGATCCGTTGGCGTTCCTCATGTGACGACGATCAATCCTTATAACATCAATAAGAGTATCGATAAGGTCAAAGAGGCTTTAGAATTCAAGGGTGTATCAGTTGTCATCGCCGAGAAGAAATGTACCCTGTTTGCGCAAAGCCTGAAACAACTTAAAAAACGATCGTTTACCATCAACGAGAATTGTATTCAGGATCGTGAATGTATTAATGAAATCGCTTGTACTGCTTTTTATATCGAAGATGAAAAAGTGCAGATCAATCCAGACTACTGCGTGGGATGCTCCACCTGCATGCAGATTTGTTCTGAAAAAGCGATTGTGCCTTTAAAATTAAACAAATAACTCATGGAACCAAGGAAATAACTATGAAAGCGACAAGACTCATTATTACAGCGGTGGGAGGACAGGGAAATTTATTGGCGACCAAAGTATTGGGTGAAGCTGCCATGCTTTCCGGGATTGAAGTTCGCATGAGTGAAGAACACGGAATGGCTCAACGCGGTGGTGTTGTGGAATCCGCCATGGTATTTGGTGATGCCAAAAGCTCAATCATTTCAGATGGTGAAGCGGATCTGCTGGTTGGATTTGAGCCTTCGGAAACCTTGCGGGCACTGAAAAAGTGCAAAGCGGAAACGGTCGTTGTATCTAACATCGCGCCACTACCTCCTTTTACGGTGGCTATAGGCAAAGGTGAATATCCGGACTTGGAAAGGCTACAGGAATTGATCAAATCTAAAACTGCCAAACTGGTTACTCTGGATGCAGTAGCACTGGCACATCAGGCAGGAAGTGTCCTTTCCGTGAATATGGTTTTATTGGGAGCCCTGATTCAAACAGGCGTGCTTCCAATCTCTGCAGAGAGCATTAAAACAGCCATTGAAACCAGAACAAAAAAAGCCTTTATTGAAATGAACATGAAAGCCTTTGATCTGGGTTACGAAGCTGCTAAAGCCAATGGCTAATTCCTGCCTGTTCATCTTGAACAAATCTGGTCACCCGGTCCGGAAACACCTTGCGGCCGGGTTTTCCACAATCTTGATTAGTTAAGAGAATCAGGCCTGGTTGTCATCCTGACTTTCCTCAACTTAATAACATTGGGGAGCTAAACCTTGTCGCCAAATTTACAAAGCGTGTCTAAAATCAAGCTATCCCTACCATTTATCAGTCTGCACTCGCATATCAATCGCCATAATTGATCAAAAGCGCCATATTCGGAATCAAAATTGAATACCAAAAATTAATTTTGTGCATCTAAAATCATCAATTTATTAAGTCTTTCTTCTGGACACCCCTAAGATACTTTGTTAAGAGATGATATCGAAGACTTTTTTGTTTTTACTGCAGAAAAACTAGGAAGGGGAAAATATGTTAATGCGTTTTTGGTGGGCGGTTCTCGCCTTTTTTTATCCCGATCCAGCCATCGCGGAAGACGCTCAATTGAACAGACAGGTACGTTTGGCGATCTCATTTTGTCTGATTGCTCCAATCTTTCTGTATGCCAACGCCGTCAAATGGATTAGATTTGAGGCTTATCATATTGCTTTGGCAGGTGCTGTTCTGGCCAGCCTGCTCCTTTTGATGAGCTTTCTTTATAAATTCAAAATACTTCCCCTTGGCTTTATCTCCAATTTTATAATCTTCTCCCTGTTTTTGGATCTTTATTATTTGACCTTCTTTTCAGGTGGGGTAAACTCACAACAAATTTTCTGGGTACTGCTGATTCCACT
Organism: SAR324 cluster bacterium; assembly: GCA_028282825.1. Classification (GTDB taxonomy): domain Bacteria; phylum SAR324; class SAR324; order XYD2-FULL-50-16; family XYD2-FULL-50-16; genus JAHJTV01. Next base: position 53,553 of record JANQGZ010000044.1, on the reverse strand, counting down.
TTTTGCCTACCTGCTGCTTCCTATCCGCTGGGGGCATGGGTGGTTTGGGATAACATTTGTTGCCGTCGCAGTGTTGTTTATTCTGGAGTCCCAGGGTTACCCTTTTCCGGATGTCAAGGGAATGAGCAAACAGGATGAATTTGTACAGTGGACCATGGCTATCTTCGGTTGTTTGTTTTCTATCTACGTCACAGCGATGCTTTTTAAGGCAGGTCATCTCAGCTCTGTGAGCCAGATGGAGGAATCCAAGGAAAAAGCTGAAACCATGTCCCAGAACCTGGCAAACGTTCTCAACCAGATCAAAGAAAGTTCCGATTCACTAAGCGTATCTTCCACAGGTCTGCTTGAAACCAGCAAGCAGCTCGAAGAAGATACCTCTATGTATTTCGATAAAACCTCAAGTATCTACGATTCCTCCCAAAGTATTCGCAGGAAAATGGATACGGTGGCTGCAGAGATAAAGCTGGCTACCAGCCGCATGGATGATATCTCCAAAACGGCGATGAAAGCCAGAAAAATTGCTGAAGATGGAAATTCCATTGCCAAGGAAACGTCAGAATCGATGGCAAACCTGAAAAAAGGTGGGGAAGACTCTGCGAATATCACCAACATGATTCAACAGACATCCAAACAATTGAAGCTCTTGTCACTTAACGCAGCAATTGAGGCAGCAAATGCCGGTGAGCATGGAGAAGGATTTGCGATTGTTGCCAACCAGGTGAAAAACCTTGCTGAAAGAACTTCTGAAGCGACAGCAGAAGTAACCGAAATCAATAAAAATATTCAGATCACCACCGATCGCTCGGCAGAGTATATTGCTTCCATTGTGGATATTATTCAGGATTTTTATTCCCTGCAACAAACTATCTCTACAGCAGTGGAAAAGCAGGATGAAGCAACCCGGGTTATCTCCAAAGGTCTCTCGGAAACAGCTGAAATTGCCACAGCCATTTCAGACAGTGTTAACGAAGTAGTTTCTGCAACCGAACGAACCCAGGAAGAAGTACAAAAGAACTTCACCGAGGCCACCGGTCTTGCCTCCATGTCAAAAAGCCTGATTCAGCTGCTTAAATCCGAAGGCAGCCGATAATCCTTACGAAAACCGGGAGATTTGGTCTATTCAGATTGTTTCCCGGTATCTTTATAGTTCCTCTTTGTCATTATTTTCAATTTCAGACACAGGCCCTGGTATAGCTGATGGGCAACGAGTTACCCATCCTACATTTCTAATTGATTGATTTTCTGGACAGATTGTAGGGTGGGTCAAGCGAAGCGGACCCACCAATTTTCAATATCGCAAGAGTTATTGGCAGGTACACCTTTTTTTGTGAGGCAGTCTAGCGGTCTTGTCGATGGGTAACGAGTTACCCATCCTACAACAGAAAATTCGAATATTGGTACTGGTGGCAATTAATTATCCTGAAGCACACCATCGGCTTCTATTTCAACCAACCAGTCTTTGTTGATTAAACCGCTTACTTCAACAAACGTGCATGCTGGTTTGATTATACCAAATATTTCTCCATGTGCCCTGGCTGCATCTTTCCATCTGGAGATATCGGTCAGCATGACCCTGGTGCGGATGACGCATTCAATGGTTCCTCCGGCATCTTCAATCGCCTGTTTGATGATTTCCAAACAGCGTAACGTTTGACCGTAAACGTCGCCGAGAGCTGCTGATGTTCCATCCCTGGCAATAGGGGCTGTTCCCGAAATGGCGATCATGTTCCCGATTTTAACAGCCCTGGAAAATCCAATAGAGCCTTCAAATGGTGAACCAGAACTAATATTGGTGCGTTCCATAATTTCCTCCGAATGGTTGAATCAAACCTGAAAGCTGTTTTTGTATCATAACTATGTCAGACGAAGGTCAGCCAACCCATCATGCTTTCCAGATTAGCGTCAAACAGATCGACAGTCTGATCGACCAATTGCTGTGTTTTTCTACCCGGGCAGGCTTCACAAAGAATTCTTTTGTCAATGGACCGAATAGGCTGCACCTTGGCGATGCTGGAAGTAAAAAAGGCTTCATTACAGTCTTCCAGTTCTTCAGGTAGAACGTCGCGTTCGCAAACGTTGACATTGATCGATTCGAATGTCTCGATCATGGCTTTGCGTGTGATACCAGGAAGCACCGATCGCAGGGAAGGTGTTACCACTTCTTCTCCATAAATCAAAAACAGGTTGGAAGTGGACCCTTCGGAAACATATCCCATGGTGTCCAATAAAATAACATCGTCATACCCGTCCTTGATGGCATCCATTTTAGCCAGAAACGGATTCAGATAAGCCCCGGTTACCTTGGCGGCAGTGGGAATAGTTTCCGGGTGCAGTTTGCGAAAGGTTGAGGTCATTACATTGACCGGTTTGGAAAGCTCGCTTTGTTCAACTCCCTCTTTATCGAAATCCACGACAAAAATAGTAATGGAGACCGTTGGGTCGGCCGGGGTGACTTTTAATTCAATACCAGCATAATAAGCAAAAAACTTGATACTGCCCCGTTTTACATTATTTTCACGTACCGTTTCGATCACATGCTTAACCAGTTCGTCAGGTGAGAGAGGCAAATCCATCATGCTCAGTTTGGCGGAATTATACAGTCGATCCACATGTTCTCTTAATCCGAACACAGCCGGTCCTTTTGATGTGTGTAACAGATCGACTACCTCGAAAAGAGCAGATCCCCTGCTGAAACTGTGTGATAAGAGTGGAATATTGGTCTGTTCCCAGTCTACAAACTCTCCATTATGCCAGGCTTTCATAAGATTTTGATGGTTTAAGATTGCGGGTTCAATACGATGATGCAATGAATCTATGCAGGTTCAAATTGTATAATACTAAATCAGAAAAACTATTCCTTCATAGTTTCCGCAAAGCACCGAGTTGTCAACCTGAAAGAAGATTGAGCAACTCGGCATTGAGGTGGGAGAGAGTGTGAGGAGAGGGAGAATGACAGTCGTTGCTTTTATAGCAGTTGTCCGTTGAGGTTTGCCTCAGTTGTAAAAAGGGCGGTTGAGATACTGCTGACACTGGCATTAGGCAGCATTTTCAGAGGTTTTTTGTATTTACGACAAAGCCTTTTGAGGCGGTTACAGGCATTGTGGCTGTTGCAATTAACAGGGCAGATAATGATATCTGAACGACTGACTTTTGCATCCAGATTCGAATTGCCGTTTTTAAGGTAACCATCATGATATTCAAACTGACCACCGTTCATCTCCACCATATGCTGATAAAGATGTTTAATTTTTGTCATACCGCCGACGATGAGGACCCGTTTGGATTCAAGATCCTGATCCTGGTTGGGAGTGTTTTCCGTTTTGCTGTGGACTTCCGTCAGTTTCGTGAAATGAGAGATCAATTCTTCGATGTCCCCTTTTAAATGGTCGTTCAGCGCTTCATTTTCCTCCAGAAGTTCTGTCAAGGTTTCGACTTCCTTGTAACTGGTTCGCAGTTCGGTTTTCAATTGTTGTATCTCTTTCTGCTGTTCCAGCAATTGCAATTCCAGTTCTGTCTGATCTTGCAGCTCCAAAGGCTTTTCCAGCTCTTTTTGATTATCGGAAGATTCTGACTTTTCCAGTGATTCCAGTTTTTTTAAAGCCAAACTGAGTTCATTCCGCAAGGTCTGATTCTCTTTTTTTAATTCACGATAGCTTTGTTTTTGGGTTTTTATCTGGTCTTTGAGTCTGGAATTGGTGTTTTGAGATTCCCTGAACTCACCCTTGATTCTGGATATAGCATTAACACCATGATGGGACATCATGTGGATTTCTCCGAACATTTCCTCTACCAGGTCTTCTGAAACATCCCTTCTCGCACAGGCGAGATAGAATAGTCCGGCAAAATTCCCGTTAGTCAGTCTTTTGTTCCACTCTGTCCGCAGTTCCTGCTCGTTTGCCCGACCAAATTCATCAATATCGGTTTTATATTTTCGTCTTAAATAATTGTCTACTTTTACAGACACCTTGTTCTCATCATGGAGCATTTTCATGATATGGGCATGAACCTCGTAAAGTCTGAGTCCTTTGATTTGATATCCGGACTTCTTGAGCATGCGTTTGTGCTCTTCCTCATTTAAACAGGATCCAATTAAAGGGCATCTATTACTTTGGGCTACTTCCCAGATCGATTTAATACCAGTTGGAATTTCCACCACAGTTACATCATCTGACAAGTTACTAAAGTCCGTTTCAAACATACCAGCTCCAGAGTTAGGTTGGTTACAACTTGTGTACGAATGAAAAATTTTCGTATATACTAATTATGAAGTCAAGTATAAAAATCAAAATATCCTTTTATATCTTGCCTTGCAAACCACCAACAGCAGCTTAATACGTATTTGTAAATTATCACGGAATCCCATTTGCAACTATTTCGCCATTAGAAAGGAGACAAATTCGCGGAAATGAGCGGGATTCTCCAGCAAACAGATCCCTCTCAAAAAAAAAGCGTGAATGAATCGGTTTTAAACCATTCATTTCACGCCTTTTTTTTGTTGAAACGATTTGCCACCGTTTATTGATATTCTATAGCATCCTCTTGGTAAAACATCGCCTTATGCCTTGTCACCGCTTTGCAGCTGATTGATCGGCTCATTGGAATCCAAGCAAATAGATCTTTGTGTGAATGAGATTGATCCTTGGAAAATATTTTCAAAGAAACCGTTTGAGTCAGAACGGTTCACTTTGTCTTGACCATAGCTGTCATCTTTCTTTGCCTGATCGGCACACCGACTTTTTTGACCAAGCCCCGCAGGATGAATACAAACAAAACAAACGTTGTACCATAAGCAATGAACCCATGGGTTTCCGCCTCAGCTGCAGAGGACCAGCTGGTGAAGTCCAATCCAAAGTAGTTATACACTTCGTTTACCAGTAACCCTATCATCAGGGAACAGAGCAGGATCGAAACAACATAAATGACTGCAGCTTTTTTGCCGATCACTTTTGCCACAACGGTAATGGTAGCCACGTTTGTTGCCGGACCGGCCAATAAAAATACCAGGGCTGCGCCGGGTGAGATGCCCTTAAGAACCAATGCTGCTGCAATCGGAGTGGACGCTGTTGCGCAAACATATAACGGTGTGGCAATAATCAGCATGAACAACATGGATAGCAGACCGCTGCCCAGGTAAGTTTGAATCATGGCCGGGGAAACAAAGACGCTGATCAAGCCAGCCAAAAGCACCCCGAAAAGCAACCAACCACCAATATCATCTATTAAATCTCCAAATGCAAAGGACATCCCTGATTTAAGCTTTTCTATCAGCGAAGGGTTGGTTTTTTTTATCCCTGACACGCAGGAAGACTGGCTGCGTCAACACGGTAATTCTGCAGGTGGTTCACTCTCTTCGTCTTTTTCACTCAAATTAACAAACAAACCCGTGCTGACAGCAGTGAAAAAAGCAGCGACAGGCCTGACAATCGTCATCACAGGATCAAGAAGGGCGTAGGTGATGGCAATGGAGTCAACACCGGTTTCAGGGGTCGCGATCAGAAAAGAAGTAACGGATCCTTTGCTGGCTCCTTGTTCCTTTAATCCTGCTGCAGCCGGTAAAACGCCACAACTACACAATGGCAAGGGAATTCCGATTAAAGCTGATTTAAACACGCTGGCTGATTTGCCCTTTCCCAGGTGTCTGCTCACCATATCATCCGGCAAATACGCTTTTAATAAGCCAGCTACAACAAATCCGAAAATAATAAAAGGAGAAGAATCCAGTAAAACATGCCATGCGGATGAAAGCACCTGAATAATAATGTCTAAAAGAGAGTTCATGTTAAGTGTTAGATTGTGCATATGAGAATATGTTCATGTTTAGAGCGATTTTAGAGATAAATTCAAGGAAAAAGCCCAAGTTATTCGGTCACATGTGCCAATCCATCCTTTAACAATTGGCGGATATGGTCATCATCGAGACTGTAATAGACGTTTTTGCCTTCCTTCCTGAATTTTACGATTTTTGCTGAACGTAGCACCCGCAATTGATGTGATATGGCTGATTGGGACATACCGATAATGTCGACTAAATCGCATACACACAATTCCGATTGCAACAAAGCATTCAAGATACGCATTCGGGTACTGTCTCCAAATGCTTTAAACAGGTCTGCCAGTTCAAACAGCTGGTCCGTGGATGCCATTTGCTTCCGCACTTTGATCACGGCTTCTGTATGAATGCACTCTTCCTGGCAAAGATCGTCTTTATTCATCTTTTTTCCATTGTTAATTGAATACTTGCTCATATGTTAATTTAATTCGCGGAACTGTCAAGGAATTAAACATAGACCCGTTTGATGATTTGACCTGGAACAACTCCAAGGAAAATTTAATTATATGTTTTTTCCAGGTATCAACTGGATTAAGCTTCCTATCATCTATCGCCGAAAGTAACTGAATTGTCGGAAGAGCATGAAATAGCTTGGCAAACATCTCAATAGTTTTTTTCGGTATCATTGCCAGATATCAAAAGTTATTACTATTATCATAAATTTTCTATATAGAAAATTAATAATTTCGTATTGACAAAAATCTGACTCCATTATAAAAAAGTCTCATCGGGGATCTGCGGACAACAGGCTTTTATTTTGTGCAGGCAAGGCAACAGGATCAGATTTTTGTCTCATTCTGTTTTTCGGCTTCGGGAAACGAAAGACGAATATTCCTCACTCTGTCAAAGCGGGACAGCGTTTCAAAATGCTTTTAACTGCTGTGAAAAAGCCCAAAGACCAATAGAACCAAAATTTACAAACAAAGGATCGTTTTTTTAAACGGGGTGAGCCTGGATGTGGAAGGCCGGTTTCTCATCACCGGGCTGATGGTATTAACCCTCCTGTCTGCCATCAGTCTTTTTGCCCCCGTAATTGCCACTCATGACCCCTACCTGCAGAGCTGTACGCATTCCAACCACCCAGCTCCCAACACTGGTTAGGTTGGAATGATGTCGGACAGGATCTGTTTAGTGAGTTGGTTTACGGGGGCAGATGTAAAACATGTGGTTCAGGAAGCGCTTAATGAAGTGAATCTTCCTTTGGAACTCTCGGGAGGTCGGCGTCAAAGAATTTCCTTTTAAAGAAAGACAAAAAAGAGTGCTTTAAAAAGCCTTGGAATCGATCCGGATTTCTCTAGCCAAGAAAATACCTCACTCCAGCCGGATCGATTTCAAGGCACATAACAACAATCACTTAAAACCGGATTGTCATTACTGAGATGAACAATATGTTTGCATACGGGTTGGGTAACAAATCAGTAATTTTTCTCAAGCGGAGTAACGATGGATATTCAAATCGAAAAAAAAGGACTCGAAACCATACTCAACACAATACTTAGTTGTCGGTGCCCGGTGGATGAAAATGTGGAAGCGGCTGTTTTTGAAACCTATCATAAAGTGAAACACCAGGAACTCATTGATTATAATGAATTCCTGCAGGTAGCGGGCTCCGACACTAAACGAACACCTCTGCACCTGTTGGCTGATTTTTGCACCTATTCCAAGGATGATCCTTCCAGTTTCATCATCACTCATAACGATGCCATTCGATACAGCTGCACCGGTTATCACTTTAACCATTTTAAGACAAATATTGATCCCCTTTCCGTAAGGGATACCCTGGCTTACCTGATCGGCCACATGATTGTGCCTGCCCGGTTGAAAAAGGATGGTCCGTCCATCTCAGCTACGTATACCCATCAAAGTCACACCATTCAGTTTTACAACATAGTGATCCCTCCCAATCTGGAAATAGGTACAAACACGGCATACGGCATTCATCTGGCCACCGCAGTAACAACCCTGACAGAATCCCAGGAAAACATGGTGTATGCTCATTTGAACAACATTTTGGGCTACCATGATCTGGTAAAGCATGTCAGTGAAGTCGATTACACAAAATTTCAATCGTTTGGAAATTATCGTGCCCAGGTCCAGGAAAGAGTGGATCGAAATTTTGACTAGCAAATGATTTAACAGACAGTTTTTCATGAAACCGGTTTTATCGAAGATTATCCTCATAAGCTTTTTAATAACGAGTGTTGCGACACCAGCAGCAGCTCGCTTCAGGAAAGCAGTGAACCGGCTGCAACAAAAACCCGACGTCAAATTCTACTAAACAGTTTATATAAAGGCCGTCCAAAAATGAGTATTTTATTCACTGAAGACAATTATTTAAGCAGGAAAATTGGCAGATATCTGAACAAAGAAAAAAGAGAGTTCAGATTTGTTTCAGGAACAAGTGACGCACTGGATCATGTTTTAAACAACATCCTGGAAGGGAATACCAATGGATTGATTTTTATGTTTGATGATCTGACAAAATCAAACTGGGATGGATTATCAAATAAAATCAGATTTTTAGAGGATAAAAACAAGGTCAAAACAGCTGAAGCCAACGTGATTGTCCTACTGACAACACATGAGGAACGGCGTGCTTATCTGACTAAACGCTTCAAAACCTGTGACTACGTGTTGGCTATTCCGGCAGATGGGAAAAAACTGGCAATGATATTGGAAGCTTCGAAACACAATCACTTTCAAATCTTCCCTAAAAGCGCCTAGGCCTTTCAAGAATCAGGTAGGCATAGATCATGTCGCTCAGCTCCCGGATAAATGCTTCCTGGCTATATGTTCTCAGATCATCGGAAACGTAATGATGAGTCAGGGTGTCAATGGCTCTCATAATCAACCCGGCAGACAGGGCGGGATGCTGCTTTTTAATGGCAGGGTGAGATTCCAGATAGTGAGTGATTCCGATTACCATGGATTCATGAATGCCTGATATGGTGCTGACTATGGGATCCGGATATTGAACCTGTTCCGACAGTATCTTATCCAGATCCGCATCCTGCAAATGATGGCGAACCAGCGCCCCAATACATTTCTTCAGGGTTATCTCCAACGCTTGTTCCTCATTTTCCAGCTCTTCCTGAATAAGCGCCATTAACTTCTTTACACGCTCCAAATGCCGTTCCAGAAGGCTGATCAGAACAGCGTCTTTATTGGGATAGTATTGGTAAAATGATCCAATTGAGATTCCGGCCTTCTCAGCGATCATATCGGTAGTAGTCCCTTCATAGCCATGATTTGAAAAAACCTGAGCCGAGGCTTCCAAAATCACATTGACGGTTTCAATGGATCTGGTCTGCTTCGGCCTTTTACGCATCTCCAGGGAAGTTTTTCTATTCATGAACAGCCTTATTCAAAACGCGAGGTGACAGGTCAACACTTTGTTCGTATATAATAAAAGTAGATTTTGTATCATCTAATTTAATAGGAATTCGACAATTGAGCAAATAGCAGAAATGAAGGAATAATACTATGGATGAACTGGAAGCAGTGAAGTCCGGACTCGGCTTAACCATCGAAGGAAATAAAGAAACCGGCAGAAGGAATTTTATTAAACAAAGTATGAAAGCTCTAACTTCCCTGGCTGCATTATCAACGGGAATGTCCCTATTCAGCAGCTGTAATAAGGTAACCCAAAATAAAAATCTATTAACCATCGAAACCTCGGTCACAAAAGCATATCTGCTAAAGGCAAACCAAGGTTATCTGCTTATAGACACAGGGTACAGTGAGCAATATGATAACTTTTTGCAGATATTAAAATCACATGGCATCGGAAGGAAGGAAATCTCACATGTGTTATTAACCCATCATCACGATGATCATTCCGGATTTGCATCACGCTTGATTGAAGATTCGGGAGCGCAACTTATCGTTCATGAAAAGGCATTGCCATACATTACCAAAGGTGTTTCGTCAGACCGGGAATACCCGTTAAACAATTGCACATATGCCATGTTCTCTATCTTTGCTTTATTCAAACAGAACACTGATCACAGCTACCCTAAAATTATGCCGCGGAATAAGGATGTGATCATTCAGGGAACAGAATCTGATTATCTGGAAAGTATCGGAATTGAAGGAAAAATTTTATACACACCTGGTCACACCGACGATTCCATATCCGTGGTACTGAATGATGGAAACACTTTTGTGGGCGATGCTGCCATGGACCTACTTAATGTCTGCCTGTGTGACCGCAGACCCATCTACTACAACAACTACGACCAGATTTTTACCAGTTGGGAGGGTCTGCTTAAAAAAGGGACACAAACCATCTACCCTGCTCATGGTAATCCTTTCAGTGCCAGGGAGTTGGTTGCCTCTGCAATCTCAAATAGAAAGAGATGATTGATGGAATGTCCCCAATTAACGCAGGTTGAATTTCTTCATTTTTTGCCACAGGGTTGACTTGTTTATGCCTAAAAAGTCAGTTGTTTTTGCACAGCTCTGCTTGAATTTGTTGAGTGTTTCAACCAGTTGCAGGTTGTTTATTGTTGAGAATAGAACTTTGCAAGTTTGTTATATCGTTCCCGGTTCAATCCCCTATCCGAATAGCCTACTCTGGAAGCTGAGCGGAAATGGACGACTTGCTCGCCCTCATCAAAGTAAAACTCCAGGTCATCACGATAACGCATCGTTTTTGTAGTGTGCACGGCATAAATGTAGTTTGCGGAATCAGACATCACTTCAATATCGCCATACTCCCCCAATGCTTTTAAAACAGCCGTTTTGGAACTATCCAGATCGGATTTGAAAGGCAACGGATCAACACGTTTTTCTTCAATATCAGTCTGACTGGATACAGCATTGGGAGAAGAGGGCACAGGAGCAAGTTTCCCGGAAGTGACGCCAAGATTTTCCGGAGTTTTCTGGTTTTTAAAAATCATCATTATGCTAACACCACCGATCAGAACAACGATCACAATTAGTACGATCAAAAGAATTCTCATGGTTTTCCTATTTTTTTTGCTGGTTTTCGGTTACAGAAAAAATCTCTCCAATGTCATCCGGAATGGATTCACATAAATGGAAAATCTTTATTTTAATAATCAATGATCAATCCGCTTTTTTGTCAGGAATGCTCTGTCCGTGGGGATCCCGCTCGGGTTTTCCCAGGCGTTCATCGAGATATTCGACGGTACCATCCTCGCGGATATGCTCCAGATGGTGCGCTGCGGCATGGAGTTCCTCCTGGGGAGTTCCGATGGCGTCCAGGTATGTTTCCCAAAGTCGGTGTGCTCTCAGCACCTTTCCTGCTTCTTTGTCTCCTTTTTCCGTCAGGGTATATCCTTGATTGGATTTGTTGATGAAGCCGCTGTGTATCATTTGCTTCAAGGCTTTGTTCAGCCATTTGCCATTTTCTACGTATCTTCTTAGAACAGAAAATGGTGTGATCTCCTTGTGCCTGAGAATAGTGGTCAAAATGTCTTCAATCACCTGTTGGGGGACCAGGTTTCTGACTCTCATCCAGCGGGCCAGGAGACCGTATTTGGGGGCAACGGTCAGAACAATCAGGAACTGCAGGGTGCTAAATAGCATAATGGCACCACCTCCGGCGGAATCGAGCCAGACACAAAGGTATAATCCTCCGACTACACTGGTGACACCAAACACAGCCGAAAGCGCCATCATTCGCTCCAGACGATTGCTGAGCAGATAGGCCGTAGCAGCAGGTGTGATTAGCAGGCCGACCACCAGGATAACTCCAACCATGCTGACAGCGGAAACCACAACCAGGGAAACACAAGTAGTCAAAACATAATCCAGCAACAGCACGGGTAGTCCTATGGAAGCCGCCATTACCGGGTCGAAGGTTGAGAGCTGAAAGTGACGATAAAAGAGAATTAAAATGGTAAGCACAAAAGCGGCGACAAAAGCACTGGCCCAAAGATCGCTGTCGGCAACGCCCAGAATATCCCCCATGATGAAGTGCATCAGGTCGATGTGGATGTAGTGGCGAAAGATGGAAACTGCCACCACTCCCAAGGCAAAGATGCCGGTGTACATGATTCCAATTGCAGTGTCTTCTTTGATGCGGGAAATTCTGGAAACAAAGCTGATCAAGGCAACAGTGGCAATTGCTGCTAACAGTGATCCCAGCAACATACCAGGGGCGTGGGCTTCCAGATTAAACAGCATTTTCATTACCAGGTAACCTCCGGCCACCCCTGCAATCATAGCATGGGACAGGGCATCACCAAGAAACGCCATTCTTCTGAGGACTACCAGGCAACCAACCACACCGGCGACGATGGCGACAATAGAACCCCCAATCAGGGCTTTCTGGAAATATGTTTCTGTAAGAGGCGCAATAAACAGCTCAAACATCATACCTCCTTCTGCTGCAAAACACTTCCAAAAACCCGAAGCCTGCCCTCATAAATCTTGCTGAGCAGTTCTTCGTTTAACACCTGCTCCGGTGTTCCGTAAGCATACATGCGTTGTTTGATCAGGATAAGCTTGTCAAAATATTCTGCAGCCGTAGAAAGATCATGATGAACGACCACAAGAGTTTTACCGGCATTTTTCGCTCTTTCCAGTACTTCAAGAATGGCACGCTCCGTTGCAGCATCAACACCGGCAAACGGCTCGTCCAGCAAAAGAATATCGCTGCCCTGGGCAAGAGCCCTGGCAAGGAAAACCCGTTGTTGCTGGCCGCCGGACAATTCACCTATCTGCCTGCCTGCAAAGTCTTCCATTCTAACCATTTGCAGGGCTTTATCCGTAATCTCATAATCTGATTTGGTTGGTGAACTGTACCAGGGGATTTCCTGATACCTTCCCATCAGGGCGACCTCCCGGACGGTAACAGGGAAATCCCAATCCACAGCCCCTCTTTGAGGTACGTAAGCAACACGTCCTTTTGTACGCTGCACGTGTTGTCCGTTAATCCTGACAGACCCGATATTCGGTTTGATAAAACCCAATACTGCCTTGACAAAGGTCGATTTCCCAGCTCCGTTTGGACCGATAATACCGACCAGCTGGTCTTTCTCAATTTTGACGCTGACATCCAGCAAGGCGGGTTTGGAATGGTAACTGATGGTGAGGTGTTCCACTTCAATGGCAAATCGGGGGTCAATGGTCATGATCATCCTCCTGAACAGAGCCAATTTCGAAACTGACGGTTCCTGATACCAATGATCCCCGGCTGTTCCAAAGGGTATGATCGGCTATAGGTGAGTCGTTCTCAAATAAGCGGATGCGAATGCCATGATTCAAGCTATGTTGTGAAACGGGTGGGCTTGCTTTTAAGTAGATCTCATTATGACCTTTCACCACACCATCCAACGTCGGGATGGTCCGGGTTAATCCTCTCTCAAGCTGAATACCGGTAACGGGGATCTGGTTGCCGTTAAGTCTCACTTCAAGCGTTTCAGTGTTGGCGTCGGAAGTATCCAATGCAAACGGATCTACTTCTGTGCTGAAAGTAGGTGTGATTTCAAGGGAGTAACTTTGTTCAGCCAACTCCACAATTGGTTTTTCAGCAATGGTATTAACAACAGCCGCATCTCGTTGCCACACATAAGCCCATAAACCTCCGACGATCACAATCCAGATAACAACAACCAGAACGATTCTCATACCTGTCCTATTTCAAAGCATTGACTATTAACAACACATTCTCCCTCATCATGCCGATATAGGTTTCGCCGGCAGTACCTTCCGGTCCCATGGAATCAGAGTAAAGTTCACCGCCAATTTTAACACCGGTTTCCTTGGCAATTTCCCTGATCTGTTTGGGGTTGATGGTGGTTTCCACAAAAATGGCGGGAGCGCCGGATTCTTTGATTGAGCGGATAACCATGCTGCGTCGCTCCGGGGTCATTCCCCCACCGACTTCAGCGCCGGTTGACCAGCCTACCGGTGCGATGGAGAGGAAATTGTTATTGGCGTTAAATTTATATTCAAAACAGAAATAGTTAAAGGCATCATGGGTGGTAACAAGTATCCGCCGTTGAATAGGAATGCGATTAACCTGTTCCCGAATCCATGAATCCAGCACCCTGAGTTGCTGCAAAAACAATTGCGCCCTGGCTTCAAACTCGCTTTTGTGTTCAGGTTCAAGGCGGTTCAGGGCATTTAATATGTTCCGTACATAGACAGCAACGTTGCGGGGGGAGAACCAGGCATGAGGATCGGAAATCGACTCACCCTCTTCTTCTATAACTAACGGCTTAATACCGGCCGTCGTTGTTACTAAAGGCTTTTTGGCATCTTTGGCCAGGGTTGCCATCCAGCTTTTGCCCTCCAGGTGCATGCCATTTTCCAGACAGAGATCTGCCCCCAGGACCATTTGAACATCGTCCGGAGTAACCTGGTAGGTGTGAGGGTCTGCTCCCGGGGCCAATATACTTTTGACAATAGCACGATCACCGGCTATCTGACGGGCAAAATCGGCAATTTGCGTTGTTGATGCCACAATGACAGGTTTGTTTTCCCTGGCTGGAAGAGAGTGGGTGCTGACGAGAACCGTTAAGATTGCAATTGCTATTTTTTTAAACATGGAATTGTCTACGCCTCCTAGCTGTAATCATGGTATTTGTATGACTTGTAAAAAACAGGCAGTAACAATCTATAATAATAATGGACTACAGATTTGTGGTCAAGCTGGTCAAAAGTAGACGTTTTGAAAGGGACCAAATCTGGTTTGAAACCGCAAAAAAAATAAACCAAGATAGATTTATCTTAACTTTTGATTTTGTAGAAAAAGCTTCTATCCCATATATACCGGTTAGATGTTGACACACTCCTGTATAAGAAATATTATTTTCTTATATACATAAAATAAAATTTCTCATACAGGGATCTTTGAAAATTATCACCTGCAATCAGGCTTCCCATAAAATGAAGAATTGGTATGCAATAGGAATTTGGCAAATGAAAACAGCTGCCAACTATCGGCTGATTATTGGTCTTTACGGATTGCACCTCTGGTTATTATCGTTTTTTCGGCTGTTGGTATGGGAATCTTCAATTCAAAAGAATTTCAAACCCCTTTCATCCTGGCTCTTGTTGCCTTTTGCGAGGATATGTTGATCGGACTTGAGACGATGCCTGCCGAGAAAACGACCTGATATGTGACAGGGAGATAAAATGAAACAAACAAAAACCGTTATTACACTCAAAGATAATATTGCAGACACGCTCTTTATCCCTCTTTACATGAGGTGCCTGGAAAACAGGGAGGAACATCCGATTTTTCGTGATTCTTTTGCCTGCAAGCTGGTTGATAAGATCGATTTTGATTTTTCCAAGTACGACGGAGCCAAAAAAAGTGCTACGGGGGTAGCTATCAGGGCCAGGTATTTTGATGAAATGACGAAACAGTTCATAGAAAAAAACGAAAATCCGGTGATTGTCCACATCGGTTGCGGTTTGGATACGCGTTACAAACGGTTGGAACCTGTGCTGGCCGAAAAGGTTGTTTTTTATGATCTCGATATACCGGAAGTCATTGATTTAAGGGAAAAGCTGCTACCCGCATCTGAAAACAACGAATACCTCAGAAGTTCCATGTTCGATACGTCATGGATGGATGAAATTAAAAACAACCATCCACGGGGACAATTCCTTTTCGTGGCGGAAGGTGTGCTGATGTATTTTGAAAAAGATCGGGTTGAATCGTTATTTGCCGATTTGGCTGCACGGTTTACCTCAGCCAGACTCCTTTTTGACGTCACCAACAGCTGGATGTGCAAAAACTCCCACAAACACGACACGGTAAAACTTACCAATGCCTCTTTTAAACTGGATCTGGACGATGATAAAGAAATTGAAACCTGGGCAAACAACATTAAGCTGGAGGAAGTCGCCTATTACAGCGATTTCGAGGAATGGAAAAGAGGTGGGCTTTTTCTTTACTGGCTAATGAAACTGATTCCAAAATTTAAAAACTCAAGCCGCATTCTACAAGTCAGTATCGACTGGTAAGGCACTTTTGAATTCTCTGCTCTCGTCCATCCAGGGCTAAATCAGCACAGGTTTGTCAGGATGAGGTTCGCAATTCAAATCCGAAAAAAGGAAAAACAGCATGAATCCTGTTTCAAAAAGCGTTGGTTCAGCAAAAAATAAATCGACTAAAGATAGCTTTTGGGATAATTATGCAGCGAAATACGATCCCTTTATGACCCGTTTGAAACCAACTTATGACCTGCTGATCCGGAAAATCATCACCCATCTCAACAAAACCGACGATGTCCTGGAAGTGGCTACCGGCACCGGAGAGATTGCATTGAGTATAGCTTCCCATGTTAATCATGTCTGGGGATGTGATCTGTCCGGGGAAATGATAAACGTTGCCAATGAGAAGTTGTCCGATCGAGGACTTGGCAACATTGAGTTTTCGATCCAAGATATCTGTAGTCTCGATTTTCCCGCAGCTAAATATAACCTCGTGATTGCAGCAAACATTTTGCATCTTCTGGAAAACCCGGCCATGGCCCTGGAATCTATCAAAAAAGTTTTGAAACCAGATGGGCTGTTGATTACGCCGACATTCTGCCACGGTCAAGGTATCAAAAGCCGGATTATTTCCGCGATCATGTCGCTGTCAGGATTTAAGGCACACCAAAAATGGTCGGTTGAAAGTTTTAAATCATTTATGCTGGGCAACGGTTTTAAGATTGTTGAGTTGGAAGTGATCCCGGAAAAAATTCCACTGACATTCGTCGTTGCTGCAAAAAAAGACTAATTAGTGCCTGAACGAAAACCTATGAAATATACTAGCTTGAGAGATGGACATAGAAGGGAGCTATGAAGGGCTGATAGCTCTGGAGGATGATACTTTTAATGGGGCAGTGGCAATCCGATAATGAAATTGCTTCCTTTACCCGGAGCAGACTCCACATCAATCAGACCTCCATGGTTTTCGGTGATGATGAAATAAGAGACAGATAATCCCAGACCCGTGCCTTCACCGGATGATTTTGTAGTAAAAAACGGTTCAAACACCCGTTTGCGTGTTGCTTCATCCATTCCGGGACCATTGTCCTGAATCTCTATTTTCATCATTCCGGCCGTTTTGTCTTCATACACTCTGAGGACAAATGTGGGTTGTCTTGCTTCTGCACCATCTCCATCAATCATGGCCTGAGCCCCATTCCTGAGGATATTCAACAGGACTTGTTGAATTTTAGGTCCTTCGCAGGCAATTTTGGAAAGGTTTTCCTGGTATTCCTTTTTGATAGTAATGGTTTTAAAATCATAGGTTCTTTTTAGGTCGTAGTCGGTAGCTGCTATTTCGAGGATCTGATCCATCAGCTGACCCGGGTGATAACATTCAGCCGAAAGATCGGTTTTTCTGGAAAAACTCAGCATATTGTTAATGATTTCGGACATGCGTTTTCCGGCTTCATCGATGTTGTTTATCATCCTGGGGATGTTTCGGCTTTCCATAAATTCCCGCAGTTTTCCCAATGAAATTCCAACTTCATCTGCCGCACGAACATTTGCCGGCTTCTGGATATCCATCAGACGTGATTTAATCAGAAAGGCATTTTGCACCATACCGGCCAGTGGGTTATTGATTTCATGGGCCATCCCGGCTGCCAAACCGCCAACTGACAACATCTTTTCAGATTGTACGATCATTTCTTCATAGCGTACCAATTCAGTCACATCATCAACACGAATGACCACACCATCGACCTTGGTCGAAATGACGGGGTAAATGGTGATATCCTCATACACCTGGTTACCATTGTGAATTCGTGGTTGATGTTTTTTCTGCTGCACCTGGTGCGTACGTATTGCTTTTTGTATCAAATACATCTCGCTTGAAAGTTGCGGATAAACGCCAACAAGGAGGCTTCCCATTGCTTCCTCTACCTTGAATCCGGTAATTAATTCCGCATGCCGGTTCCACTGCGTAACAATACCTTCCGTGTCAATACCGATCAATACAGATGGCATTGAGTTGAGGATGTTGGAAAGGTAGTTCCGCAGATGCTTTGCTTCCTGTTCTGCCTGTTTTCGTTCGGTAATATCCACATGAATACCGGAAAACCGGATGGCGCCTTCCTGGTCCGACTCCGAGATACGACCAATTCCCAAAATCCACATCCAGCTTCCGTCTTTTCTCCTGAATTTGAATTCAACATCAAATTCCTCGATTTCTCCGTTTAGACATCTTTGGACTTTATATTCGGCGTTGGCAATGTGATCGGGATGCACCCTTATTTTCCATTCGTTGTAATCCGACGGAAAATCACCCGGTTCATATCCTGCCATTAAATAATAATTATCATCAAAAAACACCCTGTCGTTTTTAACATTCCAGTTCCAGATGCCGCTTTTTCCGCCTTTTAAAGACATGGAAAGGCAATTTTCATATTCATGAATTTCAAGGTGTCTATCTTTAAAGCGCCTGGCCAGGTCGTTCAAGCTGCAAATCAGGTGATTGATCTCTGCATAATCGCTTTTGGCAGTGATCAACTCCGTCTCATTGACATCAAATTTCCGAATGCCTTGAGTAACAGCTTTCAATTGATTTCCCAAGGTCTTGCTGATGATCAAACGAAGCAGGATTCCATAAGTGATTAGAATGGCTACAATGACGAAAACCAAGGCTGTTGGGATTGTTGTGGCAGAAGTCTGCGCCTGTGGGTCCAAATAAGCTTTTAATGAACCCAATGGATGCAGGTGGAAAGATATTCCCAGGAGAATAAAGGCAATACCAGTGACCAATCCAATTCGAAACAACAAGGTCCTGACGATTGTCTTTTGCGAAAGAGTTGTTCCAATTTTCCCAAGCATACCTAAACTGTTGTAATTCTTATACGGTGTAGTAATTCCATCACGCCGGATCCACAATCATTTATTCATTGACGAAAACCGGATCCCCTGGACTCGGCTGTAAAAAATAG
Source organism: SAR324 cluster bacterium (assembly GCA_028282825.1). GTDB lineage: Bacteria > SAR324 > SAR324 > XYD2-FULL-50-16 > XYD2-FULL-50-16 > JAHJTV01. The sequence goes on along the minus strand of JANQGZ010000044.1, from coordinate 34,842 downwards.
GGCTTGCCATGATCCAAATCCGTGTTTGTTACCGTCCACGTTACCGAAAAAACAATTTTCAAAAGAGATAAAAAATTCCCCGAAGCAACTTATAGTTGAATGATAGCTTGAAAAAAAACCCTTCGGTACGAGAACGATCACGTTCACGGTTAGAGTGTTTAATTTCCTTCCGGGAATTAAGCCCAAACCGGCTTCCTGGGTTGGATGTTTATTTGGTTGGAACATATCCGGAGCCGGGATTTTAGGCAAAGAAATCAAGACTTGCCAATGATTTTAAAAATACCTTGACTTAAGCCAAGTATTTGCTATTTAGCATATACGAAAATAAAGTAAAGTATATAAAGAAAAATATTTTGCATTGCATTGGAACAATGTGTCGCTAAAAAACAGCTTCCTTGTGTTTGAGCATCTTGCAGGTACTTTTGACTGAGATGCCAATCAGTTTGTGAAAACAATAAGATGATAGCCGGGACAATTGTCGATAGTGTCATGCCGTAAATAAACAAAAGTTTGTAAAAATGCTGAAATAATCCCAATTCATGAGGTACGGAAAGACTGCTTGAATATCATTTTGGTCTGTTTTAATAATCGTTTCTATTTACTCAACCTTTTAATCAGCAGGGATCTTGATGAGCCTATTAATGAATAATTCTGAAGAAAGAAAGAAGCTTCTAAAACACATGATCAAACAACTTCATGAAGGAGAAGCCCCGGAGGAGGTGAATAAGCAGCTTGTTTCCATTTTGCGGAAAATTCCCTATGGCGAGGTGGTGGAAGTTGAACAGGAATTAATTGCGGAAGGCCTGCCTGAAGAGGAGGTCATAAAACTTTGTGATGTTCATTCCAAGGCCCTGGAAGGGGCCATTGATCACAGTGACGCAAAATCAGCTCCTCCTGGCCATCCGGTGGACACTTTTTTAAGGGAGAATGATGCACTGCTTGCAATTATCAGTCAGATAGAAGAGGTGTTTGACGCTATCAAAAAAATGCCGTCGGATAAGGTCGTTAATAATCATGTTCTGCAGTTAAAAGGATTTTACAACCAGTTAATGGACGTCGATAAACACTATGTGCGTAAAGAGAACCTCCTTTTTCCTTACTTGGAAAGATATGGTATTACAGGGCCGCCGAAGGTCATGTGGGGCAAACATGATGAAACCAGGGTTTTGCTCAAAGGTGCACTGGAAGCCTTGAGTGCTGAAGGGGATATTGCGCAGGAAGAGTTTATTGTAGTGATCGATCTGGCTTTGCAACCTGCTTGTGTTTCTGTGCAAGAGATGACCGTGAAAGAAAGTGAAATTCTTTTTCCCATGACCATGGATCGATTGAATGATCACGACTGGTTTGAAATTTATGAGCAAACCACGGAGATTGGATATTGTTTGTATGATCCTGAAATTGAATGGAAACCAGAAGGGGTTGAAATTAAAAAAGAAGTACAACCACAGGATTCAAATCGCATTCAGCTGAACAGCGGAAGTTTCTCAATTGAAGAACTTACGGCTCTTTTAAACTCTCTTCCCGTAGATCTGACCTTCGTTGATAAAAACGATAAAGTTAAATACTTCTCCCAGGGAACGGAACGCATTTTCCCCAGGAATCGCTCAATCTTGAATCGGGATGTCCGTCTTTGCCATCCGCCATCCAGCGTGAATGTGGTGGAACAGATTGTCTCCGATTTCAAGAGTGGTAAGGAAAGTCGGGCTCCATTCTGGATTAATTTGAAAGATGATTTTATTCACATTGAGTATTTTGCCCTGAGAAACGCAGAAGGCGAATATCTTGGGACGCTGGAGGTCTCCCAGAACCTTACAGCCAAGCGCAAACTGGAAGGGCAGCAACGATTGTTGTCTTATGCCAAGGAGGATATAAATGAGTAAACCGAAGGTTGATATTCTTCCGGCAACAAAAGTCGCACATTTATTGAATGCTTATCCGGATTTGGAAAGGGTATTAATTGAGCTTTCACCAGCTTTCCAAAAGCTTAAAAATCCATTGTTGAGAAAGACCGTCGCAAAGTTAGCGACCTTGGCCCAGGCTGCTAAAATCGGGAAAATACCCATTCAGGATCTTATCAACACCCTCAGGGAAAAGGCAGGTTTAGAGCCGATTACGGTGGAAGTGGATGATGCCATCATGGTTCCTGACCCGCCTGAATGGTTTAAATCCGGGAAGATTGTCAAAACTCTTGATGGGCGACCTTTGCTGGATGCAGGAGAATTCCCCCTAAAAAATGTTTTGGATGATCTAAAATCTATTCAACCAGGTGAAATGTATGAGTTTATAGCTCCTTTTTTACCAGCACCTCTTATCGAAAAAATTACTCAAAAAGGCTACCTCTGTTGGGCCAGGCAGGAAGATGACAAGGAAACATGTTCCGTATTCTTCACCGTGAAATAGAAATCGGGTTTTTTAGAGGCTGCTATTCTTCTGAAGGAAGCCAATTATTACAGCGATTTGGAAGATTGGTAGAAAGACGGTCTTATTCTTTACCGGATGATGAAGCTGATCCCAAAACATAGAAACTTCATTCGTATCCTCCAATGTGGTATTGATTGGCATGATACACAAGAGTGCCAGTTCTTTCATGTTTTATAAGAAAATCAAATTGAAAGACCTGGTCTCCTTTTAGCTCAGGTAATCTTTGACTACAGCCGTTGCAATGAGGACTAAAAAGGCCAATCCAAATGCCAGTTTAATAAAGAAGCGCACCTTCAAATTTGCCCCGCAATAAGGGCAAATGATGGTTGATTTTTTAACTTCCTGATTGCAAACAGGACAAATCATGTACTTATCAGACATAATTCCTCAATGAGAATCGTTTTTAGGTCTTTTTCTTTCGTTACGCACTTCAAAAGTCAGCGTTGTTGTCCTTTTTTCCGTTAGATAGTCACTCCTCTTTTCTTCCGGGGCATCGGTTTTGGTGAAGAAACGAACAAACCACCTGCCGCTCTCAGCAATGGGCAGGACAAATTCACCGTTCGTGACCTCAGTTCGGGGGAAATACATATCCTCTGATTCGGTGGAAAACCCGGCATAGGTGGCATCCCGATAACCAATACCCTTATACGGTTGACCATTGTTAAACACCGTGAAAGCGACTGAATCTCCTTTTTTAAGGGCCGATAAGTCTCTCGCCGGCACCAATTCAAAGGGCAGATTGGCCCTGGCGGGAAGTGATTCTGAAGGACTTCCGCTGGTAACATAGGTTTTTGTCCACTGACTGCTGCGCATAGAGGTTATTATATTCTTTGCGTCGTCGATGAACTTTTTCATCGGTTTTAAGGAGTGGCGTTTTCGTCCTTTTTTATCCATATACATCGCAAAATACCCGGGGATGGTTTCAGCGACCAGTGTGTAGGTTCCTGGTTTTTTATACGTGACCAGGTATGAATGCAGGGATTTTTCATCACGCAGCTTAATATTTTCAGATATCCCTTCGGGATCGATCACCTTGACGTAAGCCAGTTTTTCGCGACGGACGGCGTCGTCCACAGGAACGCGGTGGCCGTAGCAAAAAAACAGGGGACTGCCTTTACCTTCTTTAACCTGGTATCGTCCGGACTGGATGAATAGAGAATGGGCTTCAATTAAACATGGAATCAGTATGGTTGCAAAAAATGCTATGGAAAAAACAACAAATACCTGTAAACGAAAAAATAGTTTTAGTGTAGGCATATTTTTTATCTTTGCATTTAAGTAAATGAATGAAATAAAATCGTAGAAATATGGCTTTTCTTCGTCAACAAAATAAAAGAAAAAGTCAGGGTAGAGAACAACTAACCCTATCCGTTATCCTACCTTTTTTGCCTTGACCTCTTTTTCTTTAATTGCGGCATCCCGGGTGATTTTTTAGGCACTTTTTTACAAACTACCTGCCAATGTCTGTCAGTCTTCCAAATCCAGGATGCTGACAGCAATCACGCTGTAGTTCCCGGTGAAAATTTATAAATAAATATTGATTTCTTTTTTGGTTGAATTCTGTGCACATGCCTCAAATTTTAGCTTTACAACTATGTTTGCCATTGACGTCCTCCATTACTATTACCACTTGACTTTAATCGGTTTGTTCGATTAGGGTGCTTGGTATCAGGTGCTCGTGTTGAGAGTTAAAAGGGAAATCGGTGTGAATCCGATGCTGCCCCGTAACTGTAAGTGTCAAGACCATTCCAGAATACCACTGAAATCTGATTTTCGGGAAGGTTGGAAGACAATGGGACACAAGCCAGGAAACCTGCCTGATCGTCGACTTTGCAGATCCTTCGGAGGGAAGGTAGAAGTTAATTCGAATATCAGCAATTCGAATTCCACTTTAATCATCTTTAATTATAGATTCAGCTTTGTTTTGCCTCTTCAAACAACGGATTTTTAGTACACAGGTACAATTCTTTGATGGTTCGCTTTTAATACGACTTCGACTTTGTCACCAGTGCATTAAACCGGAATTCTGAATTCCCTCTCTTGGCATTTGACGGTTGATTTGTGACTACATCATCCGGATTCGACTGGTATCAATCCGGAATAATCAATCAACTTTCTAATGAAAGGGGTACTATGAAATTAAAAAGAACTGTTTTACTGGCAACCCTTGTGGTCTTTTTTGCGATTCCCAATCACGCGTTCGCTCATTTTCAGTTACTTTATACCGAGGCAGTAAACCTCGAAAAACCAGCCACAATGGATATGCGGTTGGTTTTTGGTCATCCACTGGAGAACGGTCATGTAATGAATATGGGAAAACCACTTGAGTTTTTTTATATCCACAAAGGGAAAAAAGTAAATCTGCTTTCAGGCCTGCAATCGATTATGTGGCAAGGACCTTCCAATAAAGCAGCTGCTTACGGAACTCAAGTTAAAGCCAAACGAAACGGAGATTATACATTTGTCCTCGTACCGGCCCCCTACTATGAAAAAAGCGAAGATATCTATATCCAACAGATAACAAAATCTTTTGTGAACAGGGGAGGATTTCCATCCGGATGGAATGAGCCGCTGGGATTGAAAACAGAGATTGTACCGTTAAACAAGCCGACCAATGTCCTCGTGGGCAGTACTTTCAGCGGTGTTGTGCTTTCAAATGGAAAACCGGTAGCTGAGGCCGAACTGGAAATTGAATGGATCAATGGCAGTCCGGATCTGAAAAAAAACCGATTCGGAGCAAACCGGGTAGATCCTCCACCCACTTCTATCGTTGCAATTACCGATGTCAACGGCGTCTTCACTTTTGGTATTCCTAAAGCGGGCGACTGGGGGTTTGCGGCTCTTGGTGTCGGTCCGGATAAAACATATAAAGGTAAAGAACTTAGTCAGGATGCCGTTATTTGGATTCGTGCTTCTGATTTAAAGTAAAGGAGGATGACATGCACATTGTTGATGGAGCCTTGACGTTACCGGTATTGGCAGCAGGCGGGGCGATCGCCCTGGGCGGCACTGCGCTGGGATTGAAAAAAATGGATATCGATAGAATCCCCCAGGTTGGATTGCTGAGCGCCGCTTTTTTTCTCGCTTCGTTAATCCATGTTCCCATCGGCCCTTCCAGTGTTCATCTGATCCTGAATGGCTTGGTGGGCCTTGTATTGGGGTGGACGGCTTTTCCGGCTTTGCTGGTTGGCCTGTTGCTGCAGGCTGTTTTTTTTGGTTTCGGGGGGCTGGTGGTACTAGGAGTTAATGTTGCCAATATTGCCCTCCCCGCAGTAATAGTCTACTACCTTTTGAACAAACCTTTGTCTCATGCGAAAAATAACGGCATGTTCTTTTTCCTGGGATTTTTGGCCGGGAGTTTGGCTGTCGCATTAACGACAGGCTTCGTAGCAGTTGCTTTGGCATTCAGCGGGGAAGAATTTGTCCCCGCGGCAAAACTGGTTTTTTATGCCCATATTCCGGTAATGATTCTGGAAGGTGTACTTGTAGGCGCTGCTGCGATATTGATAGCAAAAGTGAAACCGGATTTATTTCGCTTGGCTGCCAATTTACGTGTTAAAAACCAGATCGCTTCGGGTCATCCCATGGCATCAAGCAAAGCGTTGTTGGGCATATTACTGGTTTCCTTCTTATGGGCCGGCCAAGCAAATGCCCACAACATGATTTTTGATGTATATGTGGAGGGAGACCAGATCGAAGGGGAAGTCGGGTTTAGTAACGGGGAATCAGCAGTCAACGTTCCAGTTACCGTAACCGATAATGATGGTAACGTAATGGAAAAACTCATGACAGATGGCGAAGGAATCTTTATCTATGATGTCAAGAAGAAAATCGATCTTCACTTTGAAGTTAACGCCGGGGCAGGCCATATTGCCAGCAAGATTGTGAAAGCGGAGGAACTGGGCGATCAATCAGTCCCCGGGGATGATGAATCGATTCCCTCTGTCTCAGAAGCTGATCCTGCACAAAAAAGTGACGGTATGGGCGTCAATTCCAGTCAACTGGAAGAAATGATTTCAAAAGCAGTGGCCAGAGAGGTGAAACCGTTGCGAAAGCAATTACTGCAATATGAAAACGCAGTTCGCTTTCACGATATACTGGGAGGATTGGGCTATATTCTCGGCCTGACTGGTCTGGGATTATGGATTTCAACACGTCGTCAGAGGCAGGTGAAATGAGTCATGCCTTTGGTCCTCATCCCGTTCAGCGCCTGGCTTCGCTTCCGGAAACACCCTGGTTACAGCGCATTGATGCGCGAATCCGTATTCTGGCATCAGTCATATTCGCGTTTTTTCTGGTGCTCTCTCATAAAATGCCTGTTTTAGCAACCGGCGTTCTTATCGGCCTGGGCTTGATTTTGATGACGCGTTTGCCCATGGTTAAAACTATAAAACGAACGCTGGGGGTGGATCTGTTCATCATTTTTTTATTGATTCTGCTTCCCTTTACCACCCCGGGAGAATCCTGGTTTACCATAGGCCCTTTAACCGCTACCTGGGATGGCTTTTTTCGCGCTGTCGAAATCAGCCTCAAGGCAATGGGGGTGATTCTGGCACTATTGGCCCTGGTGGGAACGCTGGAACCCCCTGAATTCGGGTATGCGCTTTACCGGTTACAGGTACCGGCAAAACTTGTGCTTATCATGCTGTTCACCGTACGCTATCTGAATGTGATTCAAAGGGAATACCTTCGTCTCAGGACCGCCATGAAAGCGCGGGCCTTTGTTCCGAGAAGTAATCTTCACACCTGGAAAACATTCGGGTATCTGTTTGCCATGCTGCTGGTGCGCAGTCTTGAGCGATCGGAACGGATATATGCAGCCATGAAATGCCGGGGATTTACAGGAAAATTCCATCTTTTGGGAGAACTGAAACTCGGTCGACACGATGGCATATTTGCCGCACTGTTCCTGTTTACTTTGGCTGCTCTTGGTGTTTGGGGTTGGATATGACAGAACCGCTTTTTAGACTGGAAGATATTCACTATGGCTATCAACCGGATCACCTGGTCCTGAATGGAGCAAATTTCCGGTTGAATTCAGGGGATAAAACGGCATTAACCGGCCCCAACGGTGCAGGGAAAACAACGCTGTTTCACTTGATGGTAGGGCTGATTACCCCGCTTCAGGGGAAGATATTCGCTTTTGGCAAACCGCGTACCAGGGAGAGCGATTTCCTGGAGGTTCGGAGCAAAGCCGGTATTCTATTTCAGGATTCAGACGATCAACTGTTTTGTCCGACCGTGCGCGAAGATATCGCCTTTGGCCCCCTGAATCTCGGAAAAAGCAAGGAAGAGGCTAACGCTATTGTCATACGAACCCTGGAACAACTGGGAATGCAGGGATTTGAATCCCGTATTACCCATCACCTCTCGGGCGGTGAAAAAAGGCTCATTTCCCTGGCAACCGTTCTGGCCATGGAACCCAAAGTGCTTTTGCTGGACGAACCGACCAACGGCCTTGATCAAAACGCTGAAAAGAGACTGCTGGAGATTCTTTTGACCCTGCCGCAAACAATGGTCATTATTTCCCACCAGGTCGATTTTTTGGAGAAGGTCACGACACAACATGCCTGCCTTGAAAATGGACAGATTAAATCTTGATGGGAAGGCAACAGGAAGAAACATTCAATCTACCCAATAACGCTCAGTCTTCCAAATCCAGCATACTGACAGCTATCACACCATAAATACCGGTTACAGCAACGACGCATAACTCAATGGCTTTGGGATAACGTTGTCTTCGCAGACGACTCCATGCTCCAAAACCCACCAGACAAACTGCAATACCGATAAACGAGAGAGAGCTGCCGAGCTGCAAGGAAAGATTCAGGAATGCACCCCCGCTCTGCTTCAGGTATCCGGCAAAGGGGAAAAGGATCTCATGAACCAGATGGGTGTTGGTTTTTACGGATCTGGACATGGAATGAGTATAACGATCAATGGGGGTGAAATCAGAATCCATGGCGACACCCCGAATCGTGGTTTCATCGGAATAGACAGCGGTTTGGTAGAGAGGATTGATCAATAATTTGAAATCCATTTTATTAGGTTGATAATCCTCAAGCGGAAGCCGAATCAGCCTGTAATTACCGGTTGTCAACAGGTACAGGTCATTGTTTCCAGCCAGCAGCAGACCGTAATATTTGCGTCGGCGATTTTCCGAAACCTTGATATGTCGGGTTTTCAGTTTTGGATCAATGTCGGTTTTGATCACCCAGGGATCGCCGTTTCTGCGTTTGACATGAAATACCTGGTATTGATTGTCAACAATGAATGCGCCTTCGTCGAAGGGTTTTAAAATGGTAAACTTGCCGTGGACTGAGCGAGCCGGGAAAACAAAGCCTTTTTCATTGAGGGCGTTTGTAAATTTGGATGTCAGTTCTTCATCCACTTTATTATAATCAGCATTAACAAACTCCATGGCATTGGAGGTCATGCGAAACCGATCCTCCGGAAACACCAGTCGCGCCTGGGAGGGATTGGATTCCAGCAATGGCCACAGCGGTGTTTGAGGATGTAAATCCGAAATGTCGCTGAACTTAAGCTCAAGCACTTGCCGGTTTTCCTTTATCTCTTTTTTTCCAAATTCCTGGTCACCGAAGCGAAGCGGCAACAATCCCCATAGCTCCATGTTTCGGTAATAGATGAAAGGCAGGTTTTTCTCAAACTCAACTCGTGTGTAATAGCGACCGTTAGCGTCCCTATAGGCAATCTCAGCGTGGTGGTCTTCTGCTTTTAGTTGTGCACCGGGCGGGATTGGGCCAACGATCTTTTCTTTGAAAATAAACCTTTCGGTGACCGGGCTAAACAGAAGGTGTGTTTTTAAAATACGTTCAAAAAACAGTTTTTCGTACAGCATTGGCAGATAGAAAGCCGATACCACGATGGTCAAGGCAATCAGTACGAACGTCGACAATTGTTTCATCAGGTTACTCTTCGATAGCGATAACGGTAGGCTGGAAGGAGAACGGCCGGAATCATAAACAGGACGAGAAGGAAAAGAGCGAGTAAAATATAAACATACCCTCCGGGTTCTGCGGGGTATAGAAAAAGATTCGCCAGACCTGCCGCAATGGCTATATTAAACAATTTTGAAAGAAAACCGGGTTCCAAAAGCCCGAAAGTCAGGCCTAGATAAGCAGCTACACCGGCCATACACCAGGGAAGTGCTGTCAAAAAAGAAATCCAGACAACTTCGACCGGAAAAAATCGATAGGTCAGCAAGGCCAAAGCTACCAGATCTAACGTAATAATCAGCCCAATTGCGGCCAGTCCAACCAATACGTGTACCATGATCAGGCGGTGAGGGGAGACCGGTAAATGGAGTGACAGGCGCAGTCGCTCCCCCATCATCTCAGGCAGGTATTGGATAAAAGCCAGAACAATACCGGTGGCAATCGGGGCGTATTTTAAATCGTCGTAATGGATTTGACCCAGGTGCAGAACGCGGTACCAGACCATTTCAGCATGGTCCATAATAAACAGTTGGCGGGTGTCTATAAAAATGTAAATCATGAGTACCAGGTTCAGTGCCGCCAGGGTGAAAAAAAGCCAGCGAATTTTAAGGTACTCTTTAAAAAAAACCGATTTGAGCATGCTAGTACCGTCCTGTAAAGCCAATGAATGCGTCTTCGAGACTTAATTTGATCTGTTGAAGGTCGGAATAATCCAACTGCTGGGATTGTAATACTTCTCTAATTCGATCTTCATCATGAAAACAAAAAATATCCCAGTGATTGAGGTGGGTTTCAACATTTTTGATCACTTCGTTTTTTACAGGTGACACGGATTGACCGTTGCGGGGCAAGCGGTAGCAACGAAAATCCTGCCTGAATTCTTTAAGGGATGTCGTGGTTAAGACTCCTCCCCTTTCCAGAAAAATAACCTCGTCGACAAAGTCCTCCATATCCTGAATAACATGAGAAGTCAGAAATACCGTTCGATTGCTTTCTTCAAGATACTCCCGCATATAATCCAGAAACAAGCGGCGATAACCGGCGTCCAGACCCATGGAATAATCATCCAGAATCAGCAGTTCGGGTTGCTGGGCCATTATCAAACCTAACACTACCTGTGAGCGTTGGCCGCAGGACATGTTTTTTATGAGATGATTGTGTGGCAATCCCAGCAGGTCAACTAAACGATAATAGTAGTTATGGTCCCAGTTGGGATAGAAGGGTGCGTAAAACTTTTCGATCTGGGAAATACTCATGAACTCGTAGGCCACATGACCTTCAAAAAGGAGTCCAATGCACTCCCTGGTTTGGGGGGAGAGATTATGGGAATCTTCTCCGAAAACCTTGCAACATCCGCTGGAAGGTCGTAAAAAGCCCATCAGTATCTTGATCAGGGTAGTTTTACCCACGCCATTTTTACCAAGCAGACCAAATGTCTTCCCGGCGGGTACCGAAAAATTCAAGTCTTCATGGATGATCCGTTGACCGAATCGATGGTTAAGGTTGATAACCTCAATGACGTTTTCCATTGGATTTATCCTTGTTTGTAACCCTTAAGCAAGGATTTGGTTTTAACGCCGGGCATGAACCCGGCGCTCTATAAAATATTAAGGAACCTCTGATTTATTTTTTTCAGTCACTCCCGCGAAGGCGGAAGTCTTCTCGTTTTAATCACTAAGATTCCCGTTCTGCGCTGTGAGTCTCGTGCATTCAGTGCAGGAATGACGAGTTTTTCAGAGCTTCCCCTTATTTTAGTTCTGAAGCTCGTATCCAGATAACCGCGTCCTGGCTAAGCTCTTTACCTTTGTATTTTTTTTCCGGGCCAACGCCAAGAGCTGCGAATCCCCAATCACCTGCTTTTGGGATACCAAAAGTAAAAACGCCTTTGGCATCGGTAATGGCGACGATCGATGAGGCCGGAGCTTCAACTTGGTTTTTGCCAAAAGCATTTTTTTTCAGGTTGGGTAGACCATTGATCATTTCAATTTCAATTTCTGCCCCTTCTACCGGTTTTCCATCAGATAATACAACACCGCTGAAGGTACTGCCCACCAGAACGTTTGTTGGTTTGTTCAAGGGAACGATTTCGGTTTTTAATCCCAGGGGTTCTTCCCAACCGGTCGGCATTCCTGCCTTATTCACAAAAGATTTTGTGATCTGTTGAATATAGATGTCTTCATTCTTTTCAAAATAAGGTTCTGGAACACACACAAAGATATAATCCCCATTTCGTCTAACCTTTACCTGCGCAGCGTGAGCGGATCCACTATTATGAGATCCCTTCCACTTAATCGATTTAACCGCTGAAAGCTGATCTACTTTTTTTCCTTTGAAGACGTAGTAAAACTCAAGCGGTTTGGCCATTTCCATCACATGACCGTTTTCCAACGGATGACCGAAGATCAACCGCATATCCAGGGTAGCCGGTTTCTCCAGGTTTACCTGATCGGTATAGACGAGTACAAAATGCGCAAATGCTGTCTGCGCCGAAAAAATGAACAAAATTCCTGCGACCAAACTCAACAATTTTTTCATTGTATATCTCCATTTAAAAAATTAAAAGTCTTCTCCGAGTAGCCGCTTAAAAAGCTTTCCGTCATTCCTGCGCTCAATTTGCGAAGTAGAACGTTTGAAAGAACAAGGACTGATTGGAGTGGACACATTTAAACCAGATTTTCAAAAAAACAAGCAAATCCGTTTTAAAACCGAGCCATCAGGATCGACGAATGACCGTTTCCCCTGGATTTGCGTTTTCCATGCAATGTACCGTTTTTCAACTGAATCCGGATCTACCGGTTCATTTTGATTTCAGTACACGGCATTTAGGTTGGATAAAGATGCCATACCCTAGAGCACATGCCTTTATCCGGCTGAAATAACAGCCTTGCTTCACGAAGACCGAGAGCTTCAAAACCACCCGTATCACAGCAAGGGATGTGAAAGCCTGAAAAACCTGAAGCTATTCAACGATCTCTTTGCCATCAACTACAATGGCATGTCCTTCACCAGCGTCAAACACAACCTTGTATGCTACTGAAGGTTTGTCAAAAGTGTATTCGCTATCCTCATTCATTTTACCTTTGAGGAGTATCTTGCCGCCTTTGTCTTCGACTCGCATCCCAACGCCGGCTGCTGAAGAACCATCCGAGAACCCGCCTTCACAAGTGATGGACCCGTCTCCGTTATCATAACAAGAACACAGTGGTGTGTGAGCTAAAAGCTGGGTGGAAAAAAAAGCAGAACTCAGCAGAACAGCGATTAATACCCTTATTTTGTTATACATTTGTAATCTCTCCTGGAAGAAATGATTAGATCCAAACATTAATAGGATCCTAAAAAGCGCGAAACAATACAGATGCTGTCAGCTTCGTTACCGTAAAATCCGGAAATCAAACTAAAGACAACATTCTTGGAACAGATCTGGTTTTCGGTTTTGCGATAGCGATCGATGCTTTTAGTGAGCAAAAAGTGATATATCCAGATCATTTTCGTATGTTCTAAAACATATATTTCGTAATACGATATTTGTCAATGCTGTATTTGTGATGGATTGACGTTTAATGTCAAAGTTCGATGATTTATGTTATTAACAGCAGTTCCACATGTATATCCCCCCAAGCCGTGCCTGGTAAGTAACTAATTCAATTCCGGAATCTTCGCTTGTAATAAATCCTTTTTATATATTGACGATAAAGGGTATACTAAAGAATGTTTCTGTGAATATAATCGAATTAAATTTCAGATATACGAAAAACAATTTTTGAAGATTTGGAGAAGAAGATGACTGTAAGCGAAAAAGTGAAAGCAAAGGGAAAACCCAGTTGTATGCTCAGAGATATAGAACCCGGCAGACAAGCGAGAATACGCTGTCACCATGCGAATGGGGCTATCCGTCAAAGGTTGCTGGATCTTGGCTTTGTTCCGCAGACTATTGTCAAGGTCATTCGTAAAGCACCTTTGGGGGATCCTATCGAGTGTTCCGTAGGCACCTACAAGGTGGCGCTACGCAATTCCGAAGCCAGTCTGATTGAGGTTGAACCCGATTAGTCCAATGAAAACCGATAGTATCTAAAATACTAAAAGCTAATGATGTGAGGTACAATGGCAGCAAATTCAGATTCTCCCTCCAAAAAAAAACTATTGGTTGGTTTAGCCGGGCAGCAGAATGCTGGAAAATCAACCACATTCAATATGCTCACGGGAGCTAACCAGCACATTGCCAATTATCCAGGTGTCACAGTCGATAAAAAATCCGGTTCCTATCGCTATCGGGATGTCCGGGTTGAAACGGTCGATCTTCCGGGTACCTACAGCTTGACTTCCTTTTCCCTGGAAGAGCGGGTATCCAGGGATTTTTTGATTCGTGAAAAACCGGATGTGATTGTCAATGTTATCGATGCGTCTTCCCTTAAACGAAGCCTCTATTTCACTTTCCAAATTCTCGAAATGGGATTTCCCGCGGTGGTGGCCCTGAACATGATGGACGTAGCCAAGCGGAACGGCATTAAGGTCGATATATCCGCACTGGAGCATCGACTGGGTGTCAGTGTGATCCCAACTGTAGGGCGAAAAAGACAAGGAAAAAAAGAACTGCAGGATGCCATCCTCGATACGGCAGAACGGAAAGAGCATCATATGTTACAAATCACCTATGAAGAGCTTGAACCAAAGGTGGTGGAGCTTAAAACCATTTTTGACGATTCCGATCTCGCAAAAACCTATCCCAGCCGATGGCTGGCTGTAAAACTGATAGAGGGTGACAGCGAAGCGAACAAGATTGTTGCTGAAAGACTTGGGCCGGATTGCGAAGCCCTGCAGATAGCTCGCCAGGTAAGAGAAGAATTTGAAAAGAATCATTTTATGGATGTGGCGGATTATATGGTAGGTTGTCGTGACCGACTGGCGTCCTCCATAGTCAAATCCTGTGTAACTGAAACCAAAGAGGGAAAGGCTACCATCACCGAATTGATCGACAAGATAGTATTGAACCGCTATGCCTCACCGTTTTTTCTGGTAGCTACTGTATTTGTTATTTACCAGTTATCCATTGTCAAGGGGTATGACCTGACCGTTTACTGGTGGCCGATCCTGGCAAAGCTTAGGGCGTTAATAGCCGGTATTCTTCCGGATGCCGGGTTGCTGCATGACCCCTATATTCGATCTATGGGATTGTGGATGGTGGACTCGGCTAATGCCCTGCTCAACTATATTCCCATATTCCTGATATTATTTGCGCTTATTGCCATTCTTGAAGACAGTGGGTATATGGCACGTATCGCCTTTATTCTGGATAAGCTATTCCATTCATTCGGTTTACACGGGCAGTCAACCCTGCCTTTGATCCTGGGAGGGGTTTTCGCAGGCGGATGTGCGGTACCGGGGGTTATGGCCACCAAGGGTATTCCTGATGAACGATCCCGCATGGCGACTATCCTTACTGTCCCCTATATGAATTGCCTGGCAAAAATCCCTTTTTACACTTTATTGATCAACGTATTTTTTGCTCCTTATAAATCCTGGGTGTTGCTCTTTCTTTCAACGATCACCATATTTTTTGCCTTGTTGATCGCCCGTCTGTTAACGGCTACGGTATTAAAATCCAAGGAAACCGCCCCCTTTGTCATGGAATTGCCCAATTATCATCCACCTACCATTTTTGGTGTGGGACAACGCTCGATTGAGCGTACCTGGGTGTACATTAAAAAGGTAGGGACGATTGTGGTAGCTGTCTCCGTTGTTGTCTTTACCCTTCTGCAGTTTCCGGGACTTCCGGACGATAAACAGGCTGACTTTGAAAATCAAATGAACAAGGCCGTAAGTACCTTTCAAAAGAAGATATCCAAAAGCGAGTATGCCGGCCAGTTCCAAGATGAAGCATCGGTGGTTGCAATCATTAACCTTTACAACGATTATAAGACGGACCGCTTAACCGTGAAGGGAGCCGATGCATCTAAAGCGCTGGATCAAAAGTATATAGCCAGTCATCCGGAGTTATTCAAGTTTTTAAAACCAAAACGAGACAAGCAAGCCAAAATAGTAAACAAAGAATTGCGGCGACTAGTGTCCAAACGAAAATCCCTGAGACGGCAAATCAAGGAAATGCAGATTGAAAAAAGCTTTCTGGGTATGATTGGACGAGGTTTGGAACCGGTAACTCAATTTGCTGGTTTTAACTGGAAGATCAATGTTGCCATTCTCTCCTCCTTTGCTGCCAGGGAATCCAGTGTAGCCACTATCGGTGTGCTTTATCAGCAAGGTGCGGATGAGAACAAAAGCCTGGAAGAAAGAATGGGAGCCGAGGCCAGTGAAGGTGGATTCGGCCCTCTTCACGCACTGGCCATCATGGTATTTTTTGCACTCTATCCTCCCTGCCTGGCCACCACTATCATGATTAAGGTTCAGACAGGATCTTATAAATGGATGTTGTTCTCCATCCTCTTCCCCACGACCCTTGGGTTTATTGTCGCCTCTCTTATTTATTCCATCGGTAGCGCCGTGGGTCTTACCGGTATACAGATGATGGGCGTTTTTTATGGCGTTGTGGTGCTACTGGCTTTATTGACAGGACTTTTTAAATCCTGGGATAGAAAGCCACCTGCTCCTTCCCCGGAACAGATTCAACCAGCGACTTAAAGATAAATTACAACAACCCGGCCACCAGGTGCCGGGTTTTCTCCCTGTCAGTTCTCTTCTTATACCTACTTCCGCACTCGATACAAGTCTGAAACAAATACCTTCTAACCGGCGTGTGCTTGTTGAAATATACTATTGAGGCAGGCTGATCCTGGTGGGAGTCATATCCCTTAAGCGTTTACTTAAGCAAGGTGCCATTAGAGACACTTTGTGTCTTCGTGGCGAAAACAGACAAGGGTAATTATGCCGAACAGACACAATGAAACAATGTCGGAAATTTCCTTAAGCCAGAGATTTAGGTGTGATGGTCCTGCAGTTAACAGGGGCTCCATTTTGTGCAGATAGAACCCCAATGCCAGGTCTTCTTATTCCTTTTTTAATGTCAGATTATTCAGCGATTCGGCATTGGTATGACATTGATGTTTTACCTCAGTCGAACAGGAACTGCCTGAAGAGCAATTGCATTTGCCGGAAAGCTGTCGATAAAAGGTATAACCAAGGTAGCCGACAGCGGCACACACAATGAGAACAACGATGACTGTTTCCATATTAACCTTTTTTAGATGTTTTGTTTCAAGGGCGTTTTAGTATATACGATACTTTTACTTTATTACATATCAATATCCAAGTGCAACCTAAACCTCTGTGATCAGGGAAATTATAATGAAATACGGTTAAGCTGATTTTAGTACATAAAGAAACAATCTGAAAATCATCTGGGCACCATAAATCTGCAAACGTTTTGTAACACTCCTATCTTTACCTTCGGATTTCCGAAAAAACTGCTGAATGAAGACACACATCTATGAAAGCTCGGAGGCACCATGACTTATTATTACACCTCAAAGTCTGACCGAAGCGATTACAAAAAAACAGCTAAAAAAACTTGACAGGGTTAAAGTAAAATATCTATATACGAATTAACATTTTTCGCACATAGAAAATATATTTTAAAAACGATCTTAAGCTGAAGGTCGAATTGTTGTTTAACGAATATGGAGAGTGTTTATGCTGGTAACCGAGATCAAAGAATATGTGAAAGAAAGTGGAAAAGTATCCCTCCAGGAATTATCGACTTATTTTGATATGGAAATGGAAGCCATGAAGCAAATCCTGGACGCCATCATGGATGATGAAGAAACCTCACTCTTCAAAAAACCGAGTTGCGGCAAATGCAGGCAGTGCCAATGCCATACCAGAAAGCAGTACCAGTGGATAAACTGATCAATAAAATCAAATAATTCTCTTGCTTATACAAACCTTATTCCCGTCAACATTGTTT
Source organism: SAR324 cluster bacterium (assembly GCA_028282825.1). Classification (GTDB taxonomy): domain Bacteria; phylum SAR324; class SAR324; order XYD2-FULL-50-16; family XYD2-FULL-50-16; genus JAHJTV01. Next base: position 17,550 of record JANQGZ010000044.1, on the reverse strand, counting down.
CGCAATATGCCCTTTTTAACGATGTAACTTCAAGGAAATTCCAAAACACTAAAAACGTTGATTTGGACAAGGTCAGGGCAACCGGTCTATTGGTTTCTCTTACATTTTTTCCAGGGCTTTTTTTAGGGCAGAAAAAAAGACGGCTTGCTCTTCTTCGGAGAGGTCGGCGACGATGGATTGAGTCAATTTCAGATGGTGTTCGTGATGCTGCTTGTAGATAGCCTTGCCTTTATCTGTTAGCTCAATGAGAAAAGATCGCCGGTCTTTTTCATGGGGAACCCTTTTCAAAAGTTCCATTTTTTCCAGCTTGTCGATTCCCACCGTCAGTGTTCCCGTGGTAATCCCCACCTTGGCTGCCAGATCCTTCATCTGGATAGCACCTGCATGACCGACAATCTCTATTGTGTGGTTCTGGGTTGTGGTTAATCCGCTGTTCTTAACCACAGAGTCTTCCCATGACGACAGCTTTTCAAAAAATTCAACGATCAATTCGGTTAGTTCTTTGATGTTCATGATAATAACCCTGAAAGGTTTATTTTTTTGTATGGCCTTATCGAATAGTGAGTAGCATACATAAGGGTTTGATTCAATTCATATTTATAGTTTGATTTCCAAGATACTTGATTTGCAACATAGTTTTTTTACTTAGTTGTTGTTATCAAATAATTTGAAATTCAAACAAAATCTGGTGACATAACATTTTATTACCTTTATTCAACGTCTTGGAGCCCCATTTGGCAGTTCGATCCTAAGTCATTGTCATTTAGTTAAGAAAGACAGACCAGGAATAAATCATTAGCCATTCTGAGCGAAAGATGTAGGATGGGCAACTCGTTGCCCATCAACCAGACTGCCAGTGAGAAGCGAAACTTGCAGCTTCGAAAACGAGTCGTTTGCAGGCGAGCCTCAATAAACATTAAATCTTAAAAAAATGATAGGACGACACACAGATTTAAGTATTTATCGCGAAATTTTTAGATCCAGCGATTTTATAAAAGTAGCCGGAGGAGCGTTGCTGATTCCGGTGGCATTGATGGTTTCCGGGGAACCGTTAAAAACGATACCGGTTATTTCCATTGAGGACCTGCTTTTAATTCTTTCCATTGCCATTAATGGAATTCCCATTATTTTCGGGGCATTGGTCGGAATCCTGGGCAAGCGGATCAATGTGGATGAGCTGGTCAGTGTTGCCATTATTGCCTGCCTCATAAATGGTAATTATCTGGAAGGAGCCATTGTCAGTGCCATTATGGTGTTTGGTGCCCTGGTGGAGGAGGCGGTTAGTGACAGTGCCCGCAATGCTATCGGTCAATTGGTGGAGATTTCCCCGGAAACAGCCATCTTGGAAAGAAACGGTGGCGAAGTGGAAGTCAAAGTCCCCGAGATTGTCCGGGACGATATTCTGCTGGTGAAAGCCGGTGAGACTATTCCGGTGGATGGTATCGTCCTGGAAGGAAACACCTCGGTGGATGAATCTTCAATCACTGGTGAATCGATACCCGTCGCCAAACAGCAGGAAGACAATGTATATGCGGGAACGATCAGTGTGGATGGATTCATCAAGGTACGGGCTGTCAAGCTCGGTGAAGATTCCACCTTGGGGAAAATTATCCGGATGGTGGAAACGGCCGAGCAACAAAAAGTAGATAGTGCCAGAATAGTTGACCGGTATGCGGCCTGGTTTACCCCGATTATTCTGGCTATTGCCGCCATAACTTACCTGGTTACAAAAGACGTTACCCGATCCATTACCGTCCTGATTGTGGGGTGTCCCTGCTCTTTTCTGTTGGCCGGACCGGTCAGTACCGTAGCCGCGATTGGTAGAGCCGCGAAAGCCGGAATTATGGTTAAGGGAGGACAATACCTGGAGAACATCGCCCGTTCCACGGGCTTTTTCTTTGATAAAACCGGCACCCTGACCAAAGGAGAACCGGAAGTGGTGGAGGTTACATCCGAGTCAGGTAAAAACGAAGAAGACATACTTGCATTGGCAGCAGGTGTGGAAAAGGGAAGCCTGCATCCTATTGGACGAGCCATTCTCAAAAAAGCTGTTTCAAACAATATCAGCTTCAGGGAAGCAGCGGAGATTCTGGCTGAGGCCGGAAGCGGCATCTCCGGAATTATCGATAATCAAAAGGTAAAGATCGTAACCAGTCCCCAATCCAATGAACAGGGGTATACCAGTGTGGAAGTTCTGGTGGATGGTGCCCATTACGGATATATTTTCCTGCAGGACCGTCCGCACGAAGATGCCAAAAACACGGTACAGGCACTGACAAACATCGGCATCCGGGATATTGCCATTATTTCGGGTGATCAGGAATCGCCTGTGAAACGTATTGCCCAGGAGACCGGTATTCACACATATCATGCCGCCCAGAAACCTAAAGATAAGCTGGAAAAGATCGACGGTTATCAGAAAGGCAACCTGGTGTACGTGGGAGACGGTATCAATGATGCGCCCGCCCTAAAAGCTGCGACGACTGGTATTGCTATGGGATTGAGAGGATCGGATGTGGCGCTTGAGACAGCTGATATTGTTTTGATGAATGACAAGTTGTCACTGCTGCCTTTTTTGGTCAAACTCAGCCGGAAAATGTCCCGAATTATCAAGATCAATATCCTGCTCAGTTTCGGCATCAATGCCATTGCTGTTGCTGCCAGTTCGGCAGGATTGCTGACACCAATTCTGGGCGCGGTCACCCACAACATTGGATCGATCCTGGTTGTGGCCCTGGCTGCTTCCCTCCGGTTTACCAAAGCTTGATTCACGTTTGATCCGGACGTTCTGCTTATCAGACCGTATCGCAATTCAAGTTAGTGGATCATCGTGTCAGTGGGAGCTCTGCTCCCACTGACACGATAAACCCTATGATGAGGTGTGCAACCTGGATTATGCTTTGAAGGAGCATTTCAAAAAGACCTAAATATCGTAATTTTGAGGATGAAGCACTCTTTCAGAGTGCAAATCGATTTTTGATTCCTACCCTGGGTTAGCATCCGGGACTTTTATGAAGTCCCCATTCAGGGGACTTCGAATCAATCAAAACAAACTGAAAACAACTTTGCGCTTATGGGGTAATCGACCGCAGTAACGACAGCCATACCTTAAAATAATCCAATCCTATTCTGTGAATTTATAAGAAATACCAACCACCTCTCAGTTCACCACAACACCACTACTTTTTACGCCAGCTGAAGCCTCATGTGTTTTCCTTTCCTTGCCGAATGGTTTGGTCAACAGAATGACAATCGGAGTCAGGGTGAAATCTGCAACCAGGGCTGTGATCAATCCGGTCATAGACAGCAAACCCACACGGAACATGTTGTTCACCGGAGAAAACATGTACATGGCAAAGGTCGTGGCCAGAATAATGGTTGTCATGGTCAGGGTTTTTCCCACCACATAAAAGGAGTTCGAAATAGCCGTGCGGTAGTTTCCATGCACTTCAAATTCGTATTTAATCTGATTGATAAAATGAATACTATCGTCTACAGCGACTCCCAGCAGCATCGGTATGATCATCATATTCATCATATCCATCTGGTAACTGAAATATCCCATGATGCCACCCAATATAATAAGGGGGGAAACGTTAGGGATCATCCCGATTAACCCGGTTTTGATACTGCCAAAAACCAATGCCAACAGGATACCGATTACACATAAAGCTGTGAAAAAGGACTTTAATTCGCCGGAGACGATTTTACGATTGAGTTCAGCAAAGCGCACAGCTGATCCAATCGTGGCGACTTTTGCTTCCGGAAAAAGCTCTTGACCCAGGGTTTTGATCCTGGCCAGCTCCCTTTCGATTTCATTGGATTCAAACTTGGTTAATTCAACCCGCGCTCTCAGAATCGAGTAATCTTCATTGATCCAGTCAAAAATACGATCACCACCGGAGATTTCATAAAGAAACAGAAGCTGGGCGATCAGATCTCTATTCTCCGGAACCTTGTAAAAGGATGGATTGTCCGAGTGAAATGTTTGGTTCATATCCTTGATAATATCCAGGATGGAAGTTATTTTCGCCTCTCCCTCGGATTTTTTGGTTAATTCAAAGTTTCCAACCTCGGTAAGCAGCCGGTCGAATTTCTTCATAACCTCAGGATCTTTGATCGCATCTATTTCATCATAGGTAACAGTGATGTTATAGGAGATGTAAGAACCCAGTTGTGATTGAACAACCTCATGGGTTCTTTTGACATAAGGAACTTTTAGCCCCATAAACTCAAAGATATCCATATTAACGCCAATCTTGGCAATTCCGGGAGCAAATCCAACAATCACCAGGATAAACACAGTCGCCACAGGCCATTTGTGATCGAGCATTTTTAGACCCATGCCCTGCATCCAGGTATTGAATGGAAGCTTTTTAGAGAGTTGCTTCTGTGAATCATGCGGTTGATCTTTTCCGAAACTCATGAAAATGGGAATCATGATCATCACAAACAGGTAAACGGAAAAAACGCCTGCCGCACTGGTGTAGCCCACCCAGCGAACCGGCATGATACCTGCGACGGTAAACGACATCATGGAGCCCATGGTCGTAATGGCGGTAAACAGGATCGGCCATCCGGTTTCTTCCACTGCTGTAATCACTGATTGCCGCCGTTTACCGGTTTGCCTGAAATTTCTTTTAAAAGCATTTACCAGGTGAATGGAATAACCTACCGAAAGTGCCATGGCCAGCAAAACCGGCAAAGTAACCATATTTGCATCCAGACCGATTCTCAGCCAACCCATCACTCCGAAAACCACGGCGATACCTGTAAATGAAGTAATAGCAGGTACAATGATACCACGGAAAGACCTGAGAAATACCGTCAGCAGAATGATCATCACGACAAAGCCCGATAAAACCCTGAGTTTTGTTTCCCTGCCGAAAAAGATTTTTTCTTCCATTTCAGTGTAGGGCAACCCGGTCGCTTTAATGGTGTAGAGATCGCTCTGCCATTTGGGATCGGTGACAATAGCCATGGCAGCTGCTCCATCCTGGTACAAGGGCTCAGTATCGCTTTCTTTTTTCCACTCCTCTTTTTCCGGATATTCATCCAGTGAAAGGACCAACCAGGTTTCGGTGGCGTCTCTGGAAACCATTTTGTTTACTACAGACTGGCGGGATAAGATTAACTCCTTGGTTTCCTTTAACTTCTGCAGGTCATCAGGAACTCCGTCCTCAAAAGGATTGATAACTTCAATGCCCTCCTCGGTTCCGATAGTCAGCTCAAAATCCATGAGAGAGGTGACATCATCAGCATAAGGGACTTTATCGGTGAGCTCCTCGCCTATTTCTTTAATCATCTTCAAAACTTCAGGATGGAAAACATCGTCCGCTTCGATTAAGAGGCCAATGGATTCATTGTTGCCAAACAACTCCTCGAATTTGTCCTCGGCGATCTGTATCTCTTCATCCTTGTCAAACCATTCATCTACATTGCTTTCCATGGACACACGCGGCAACCCGCTGAATCCAAAAACAGTTAAAAGTAATATAAATACCAGCATCTGCCAGCGATAGCGAATCTGGAATTCCCCCAGTTGCTTGAAAAAAGCGTTCACTCGTTGAATTTTCATTGTTCCTTCCTATTAATAATGGGTGTGAAATCAAGTTGCCCAAACATGATTGATCCTTGTCTCGTCGGCGGGGAAAGAGTTCAACCGCTTATGAAAGAAAAAGGTATTTGGTAAATTTATTTTTAGCATATGTTGACTATATTTTTTCGTCAATAAGAACTCAATTCGAGCATTAAGCAAAGACAAAACAAAGCAAAAAATACCTCCATTTGCTTCATACCAGGTTTTAATAGGCTTGCGGCGATAAGAAAACAGTCCGAATTCTCTTCTTTTTTAAAACTATTAAATTGAAATATACAATATGGATTATCACTTCATCAGACAAAAATAGTGCGCAATCGGACGAATAAAAGGGATGAATATTGACCACCCCTTTTTTTGAAATATACTGGGCTTTCTAATTATTAAATATTTAGTGAATTTTTGGTGGATCCATCGTTTCGAATGGTCCACTCTAAATTGATTTAAAGAAGAACCGTAGGTTGGACCGATCGAAAAGACTGTATCGCAATTGGAATTTTAGTTTCACGCACAGACTTTGATTCTCTGTAATTCAAGGCCTGATGCCATATGCGCCAGGTTGGGCTCAGTTTTCCCCGCAGGGACATAAACGTTTGATTAAAGAATAATTTTGAAAAATTCTGTGAACGAAAGTAGGGCGGTCCTACGTCAATTTCATTTCACCAGAATCCTGATTGAAGCAGATTATGAACGGTAGGGCCCTACGTGGCCGCCGGAGAATTGGATTGGTAGAATAAACAAAAAATCTATTCAAATTTGTATATATATAAATTAAGTTGCATGCAAGATTTACCAGGTTTAAGTATTACAAGAATTTGTCGGCGGGGTCGTAGCCCCGCCCTACCACCGTATTTGCCACAATCTCGATGCGATTAAAGTTGCTATTTCCCTTAACTAAATGGCATTGGGTCCTACGTGACTATTGCTGTTTGGAAGCGAATCCAACTGTAGTTTATTTACTTACAAAAACAAATAAAAAAGGAAATCGTTCTGTTTTATCTGGCGAGATTACAGCCCTGGTCGGTCCTTCCGGAGCCGGCAAGTCTGCCATTGCCTGCTTATACCCTGTTTCTGGGATATTCGTTCCGGCAGTATAGAAATCGGTGGGTGGGATATACGGGATATTCAAACCGAAGACTTGATGAATACGGTTTCCTTTGTGTTCCAGGATACCTTTCTGTTTTTTGACACCCTATATGGTAACATCCTGGTGGATAATCCGAATGCTACCCATAAGCAGGTGATTGCGGCGGCACATACGGCACAATGATTTTATTTCCAAGCTGCCGAATGGTTACGATACCATGGTGGGCGAGGGTGGTTCCATTGATCGCTTGATTGCAGGCCGGACCGTGATCATGATCGCCCATCGGCTTAAAACCGTGGCCAGGGAAGACAAAATCATCTTTATGGACAAGGGCAGGGGTATTGAGCAGGGCAAACACCAGGAATTGATCGATAACAAAAGTCTTTATGCCCGACTCTGGGATCTACAAACCAAAACCAGTGGTTGGCAGTTGTAACAAACTGATCCCAATCGACGCGGTCTACAGATTGTAGGATGGGCAACTCGTTGCCCATCAACCGGACTATCAGACTGAATAACAATGTCGGTTGGTGGATCCGCTTTCAGACTGTGTCACAACAATAATTTTGGTCATTATGCGCAGATTTTGATACTGCGTCATTCCGGGCTTGACCCGGAATCCATTTGCAACTAATTGAAATAATTAATAGACCCCGGGTCAAGTCCCATAAGCGCTTAAATAAGGCAAAGTTTTGATAAATTTGGTTAACGAACGGTAGGGTGGCCCTGCGTGGCCGCCAAGGGATTAGCCTGTTGGCGGGGTCGTAGTCCCGCTCTACCGTTTGATCTGTATTCCAAATCCTGTTAATTAAGCGCTTATGGGATCAAGTCCGGGGTGACAAGTGTAAAATTTTGTCTGTTAAAATAGAAAAATCATAAATTTTACTCTTGTGACACAGTCTGTTCGCTTGATCCATCCTACAGGTCATTGCAAAACTCAGATTTTACTTATGGCGGATTATCTAATTCTTTCCAAAGATACTGCCTAAAAAGCCGCTGCTTTTTAACCTGATGCTGTCTGACAGTTTAGAGTCTCCAAGTGTATAATCAACACTGATCGCAATTGTTTGCCTGGCTTTATCGAAACCGGGAGCAGACATTGTTTGCTTGTAGACTTTGCGTGCCCAGGATTGGGACTCCAGGCGTCGGACGATACTCTCAGCCAGGGCTGTCAAATCCAATGCACTCTTCAAGCGCTTTTCAGCTTTTTGATGAAGTCTTTCCAATGTAGTCAAATCAGTACTTTGCTGCTCAACAATCTGGAAGAGATGCTCAAAATCGAATTTATCTGACGATTCGTCTGCAATTTTGTCATAAATTTCTTCTGCCCATTTGTGATCTGCCAGATAAGTAGTGATCTTACCTGCCAGGTTCAATAGGTAATACCGATCGGTGCTGTTGACCAGCGCCTCTTGAAACAGGGAGCGCGTCCAGCCCTGGTCTTCAAGTATGTTATGCACCGTGATACCAAGCTTGATAAAGTCGGAGACATGATTGCAATCCGCTTCCATCTTTTTCAGGTAATCCTTGGCTTTGGCCTGATCCTGTAAAACCTCAACGGTTGCTAAAACAATCTTTCTTTTACGGACAAAATCTGTAGTGGCATCAAACTGTTGGTCGTAAATTTTGCCTGCCCAGTCTTTATCCTCAAGATCCTTAACTATAAACTCGGCCAGGGTGATATAGTCCTCTGTGTATTTTGCCAGTTTTTCGGCGCCAACAAACAGTTTGCGGGCATAGGGGTGATCTTTGGTGGCCTGGATAACATCGTGCCCGAGATTCCATAAAGCGGCTGCAATTTGTGCATCCAGTTCCCGCTTGATGAAACCCTCGTACAAGTCGGGATTTTCAGCTCTCTTCTCTTTCTGCAGCGTGATATCATCCAGCCATTGTTGTTCTTTGCCGTATTTGAGAACTGCCTCAGCCATTACCTTAAACTCATCATTGCTTTTTACCGAGTTCTCGGCCTGATGCAGGATTTCAATGGCGGCATCAAGGTCACCGATATCATCAGCCATCTTTGCAGCCACACTAACCAGCTTCGGTGTATCAGGTTCGGTTTTGGCAGCCAGTTTATAAGCCTGCCCGGCATAGACTTTATCTCCTGTATCCTTAAGTACGGCACCGGCCAGATCATTAAACTCTTTGAAAGAGCTGAAATTATCCCCGGCTTTTTTGTATGTTGCCAGGGTCATCTCTTTGTCAGCGATGGCTTCATGAATCAAAGCCGCGAGTTTTACCAGGTTCTCACCGCTATCCAGCATGTCTTTGGCCCTGGTAAAAAGTTTTGCGCCATATTCCTTGTCGCCAAGTGCTGCCACGGCTTCTTTTGCCAGACTTCCCATTTCAAGTCCGGATTCAATTTTTTGCTCGGCGGATTGGTATATGGTGACACCAAGGTCACTATCCGGGAATAACTCGCCGGCACTTGAGGCTAGAGCAGAGTAGTCAGCTCCGCTTTTGCAGGATTCGACAGCCTGGGTCAGTACTTGTTTCGCCTGCTCCGGATCATTAAAATCCTTGGCCAATCCTCGGGCCAGGTCAGCATAGTCAGCCGGGGTTGAGCATTTCTCCTGCCCTTTGGCACTTAATTCCGAAGCCAGTTCCTTGTCACCAAGGGTTTCGGTAACCTTTTTAGCAAGACCAAGGAATTCAGCGGCCTTGGTTGCTTTTTCACCGGCTGCCCTGAACAATTCACGGGCACCGTCTTCATCTTTGCTGTCCGCTGCGGCCACTGCCAGTTCAATCAACTCATCAGCGTTACGACAGGCTTTCTTGGCCTGCTCAAAATACTCGGCAGCTTTATCATCGTCTTGAAGGATAACCTTGGCTCCGTTTAGTAGTGCCAGGTAATCTTTTGCAGTAGCTGCCCAGCCGGCGCCTTCTTCAAAGACCTCCACAGCCCATTCCTTATCACCAAGATCATTAAAAGCTTCCAGTGCAACTGCCACAAATTCCGGGGTTTCTTGGCAATCATCAAATTTATCTTCAAGTTCTTCTTTTGTAGCCATTATTTACCTCCATAGTTGAAAAAGGGGCTGACGACGTCTTAGATTAGCATCGGGTGTAGTGAGAGCCTACGCCGTTGATACCGCCGATCAACCAGCATACTTGCTCCCTGCGGTCGATATGTCTCATCAGTTGGTAAGACTGGTATGCGGCACGGAACACGATACCAATCCCGGTCCGGACCGGATGGGAACCTTTAAATGGATAATTATCCTTGAAGAAATAAATAAATCAATATGCTTTGTCAATGCTAAAGAGATAAATCCATATATACGAAAAAGAATATGATCTATTTCAGCTTCAGACAAGCGAGAATAAGTCCAGTATCATTTTTTTTAAAAATGGGATTGAATGTTATCCTGATTGAGAGAAGCGAAACTTGCAGCTTCGAAAGAAGGGTCCGCCAGGACCCGCGAGAGATTCTTCACTATTGTTCAGAATGACATATTGGCACGTTTCCTTACCTAAATGACATTGGATATAAGTCTACTGCCTATGACGAAATTGCGCTACCTAATTTCGTTAAACAGGTCTTCTGTCTGGCTGTTTAATAAGACCCTTGCCAGTTCTTCCTTGACAGTTTGAAACAAGCTCTTCTCCACTTTGCTCAAAACGCCGGTTTTATTCTTGCGGGCATAATCTAAAAAGTTCTCTGGTACCAGCCCTGGTTTTAGGGTGAATCTAAGAGAACGCTGGTCTGAAGAAAACTGAAAATAGAAACTACCGGTGGGTGCGGGTTCTGCTCCGTCAATCTTGGCGTCTATATCAATTTCGAGACGTTTATCACTGATGACACGCAAAACCACCTCAAAGACTTCCAGCACACCGGAGCCTGCAAAAGCGGAAAAAATGTGAATATCACGCCTCTGTGGCGGTGTATGCGCTGATAAGCGAGGGAGAGCAAATTGCAGAGCTTTGAATCCCAGGGCAGATCCGCCGATATTCTCTCGCCCATGAAAAGCGATCATATCTCCGAAAATGAAGGTCAACCTGTTCTCTCCTTCCAGGACATGAATAGCATGTTCATTAACCGGATCAAGTTTCTGCTCCAGTCTCGGGGCATAATGAATGCCCTCAATCGTCCGGCATGTAAACAGGGTTTCTTCTGGCGCATCCAGAATTCTTTCAGCCATGTCTTCACGAGTTTGATCATAGCGTGTTTGTTCTTCTTGGGTTTGAACGCCATCCAGTGCCCGACCGACCTCATCAGCAAAGGATTTGGGAAAATACACAGGATTCAGAGTAAGAGAACACCCTCGATTGCGAAGGTAGAACTCAAAATAAAAGCTGCCCAACGGACTGTCAGGCACATCTGTAGGAATCAAATCGTTTATATATTCCAATCGGTTTTCACTCTCCGCACGTGTGATAAATTCGATCCCATCGATAATGCCACTTCCCGTAAATGCCGAACGAATCAGAAAAGACCGTCGATCCACGGGATGCCTTGGACACAGGTATGTCAATACTGTTTTGAACATGCGGTATATTATAACCGCAGCTATCCTGTTTCCATACCCTGTGTAATTTAGCAATTGACGATGGCTAAACCTGAGAACATCGTCATGGTCCAGGAGTTCTATCATGGTATTATCCTATCTAGGGTTATCTGATCCGGCTGTCGGCAAATTGACAGTCGGATCAGGAAATAATCAATTCTTGGATACTGCTTTGAAGTTATAGAAAAAGCCGGAGGGATGAACTTTGAAGCCTTTTACCTTATCATTGGAAGCTGCAACATAAATTTTATGTACCAAGGGCATTACCGGAGCATCACGGTGGATTATCTCCATGGCCATTCCATAAGTCCGATCACGCTCGCTGCCTGCGTCAAGACCACGAGCCCGTATGATCAGTTGATCCAGTTTAGCGTCCTTGTAACTGTTGTACATCATCGACTGTGTGGAATGAAAATGCGCTTTGAGATGCATGTCCGGATGTCCGGTCATTTCAGGTGTCCAAAAAACGGTATAGGCATCGTATTTTCCTTTTCGTACCAGGCTTAACATACCCGGCCAGGTGTACATCTTAACCGAGGTTTTAATTCCTGCCTGGTTCAACATATTGGCTACGGTCTCAGTAATTACAGGCATCTCCGTGCGACTGGAATAACTGATCAGGCTAAGTTTCAGAGGTTTTCCGTTTTTTTCCCAGCTGTTACCGCTTTTTGTGAAACCGGCTTCTTTTAACAACTTTTCAGCCCTCGATTTGTCCAGAGAGTAGCGTGGAACACTATCAGGTACCAGACCGAATTGCGGGGAGAAAAATTTCCAGGCTGGGGCACCTACACCATCCAGTCCGTGGGTTACCAGGGATTCCCGATCAACGAGCAGATTAACTGCTGTTCGCACTCGAGGATCGGCAAAGGCACTGGAACCGGCCGTGTTAAACACCATGTAATATAGCCCAGCAGCCGGATCACGGTAGACCTGATATGCCTTATTGCGGGCCATACGATCGACATCTGCCGGGGGGATGTTAACGGCGAGGTCTATTTCTCCTGTTTCCAGGGAAAGAGTTCTAGCTGCGTGATCGGGGATATAGCGATAAACCACTCTTTTGATCGCAGGTTTTGGTCCCCAATACCCATCAAACCTTTCTGCAATGGTGCGGTCCTGTTTCTTGTAGGATACGAATTTGTAAGGACCGGTTCCAATCGGCATTTTGAATTTGCCGCTTGAATCAAAGGATGAGGCTGCATAGATGCCTGTAATTGCGTCTGTCATCTGGTTAGCCAGACCGGCAAAAGGCTTGTTGGTGCGAACTTTCACGCTCAGCGGGCCCTCTGCTTTCATTTCGGCAATATCCAAAAGCCCGTCTGCATAGGGTAATAGGGCAATGACCCGGTCAAACGAAAAAACCACTGCTTTCGCAGTGAGTGGGGTGCCATCATGAAAGGTAACACCTTGACGGAGTTTAAAAAGCCATTCCGTATCACCGGTACGCTTCCAGGAGGTCGCAAGACCCGGAATCAGCTGCATGTCGTAATCCAATTTGATCAAGGTATCGAGAATTTCACTTTCATTGAAAAATCGGCTGCGTCGGGCTTTCATGGAATGCGGCTTACACTCCCACATTGTCGCCACTGTCAGTGTCGTCGGGTCATTCTTCAAAGCGTATGCATGGTTATTTTCAAAGGTTGTTGCAGCGAAAACGATGGTCAGCATTATGAACCACCTGCAGAGATGTTGTGTCAGCTTCATTTTTTTATCTCCTTCAAGATGTTGAGGATTGCCTGAAAAACGACGTTTATTGCAACGTCTCTTGAGTAAAGGGACTGAGGCGATCACGGAGACTGTCACCCGCAATATTCATGGCAATGATAACGCAGATGATGAGCAGACCCGGTGCAATAACCAGGTTCGGGTGGTCGCGCATATGAGTGCGGCCTTCTGCAATCATCAGTCCCCACTCGGGTGATCCCGGTTCTGCTCCCAAACCCAGGTAGCTGAGTCCGGAAAACGACAGAATAGCCCAGGACAGTGAATAAGGAATCAAGACCAAAATAGCGTGCAGAACATTGGGCAAAATGTGGCGCAGCATGATATAACCTGATTTGGCCCCAATTGTCTTAATTGCAGTGATGTAAGGTTGCTCTTTTTCAGCAATTGTCAGGTTGCGCATGACACGTGCATATTCTGCCCAATGCACGGCAGCAAGTGAGATTAGAACAGACCACATTCCCAGCCCTAACAATGCGGAAATGGTTAAGGCAACGGCAATGGCAGGGAATATAAACACTCCTTCCACAATTCTCATCAGGAAGCGGTCCAGCCAACCGCCAAAATAGCCTGATAGGATGCCTATATAACTGCCAATAGCAGCCGCTACACTAACAATTGCCAAAGCGGCCAGCAGCGTTACTCGAAATCCATGAAGAAGTCGACTAAGTACGCAACGGCCCATATGATCAGTCCCCAGTGGATAATCAAAACTGATGCTTTGTAAACGATTGGCCAGGGAAAACCCTGCGGGATCATTGGGAGCCAGGTACGGTGCTACAAGCACACAAAAAGCCAATATGACCGGAATGACAAAGCATCGATCAAAAAAAACAGGGTTCGGCTCGCTGAAAGACATGCTTACATCGCCTCTCGAATACGTGGATCGAGCCAGCGCACCGATATGTCAACCAGCAGATTGAGAACAAGATAAACCAAGCCGATAACCAGCACACAACCCTGGATGACTGGAAAATCCCGCCCAAGGATGGCTTCCACAAATAATCGGCCCAGTCCGGGCCATCCGAATACGGCTTCAACCACGACCACGCTGTCAAACATCTTTGCCAACTGTAGTCCGATCAAGGTAATAACAGGTACCATCGCATTGGATAAAACATGCATAATGATACGCCACTGTAGAAGGCCCTTGGCATGAGCAGTTCTAACATAATGTGCTGAAAGAATTTCAAGCATGGTGCTTCTGATCAGTCTGGTTGTGACACCAGCCAACGAAGCGCCCAGAACCAGCGCCGGCAACACAAGATGAGCCCAGGTTCCAAATCCGGAAACAGGCAGCCAGCCGAGCGTCAGGGAAAACAAAAGCATACCGATTAACGCCAGCCAGAAATTTGGTGTGGCCATTCCTAGAACGGCCAGGATCATGGCTGCACGATCGAAACGGGAACCCGGCTTCAGGGCTGCACCGATGCCTAACGGAAAGGCAATGGCCAGGGAAATCAGAATACTGGACCCTGCCAGCAAAAGGGTGTTAGGCAAACGTACCATCAACTCAGCACTAACAGAGTCTTCGCTTTGAAACGAGGTGCCAAGATCACCGGCAAAAGCATTTGTCAGCCAACGCAAATACTGAAGAGGTAAGGCATCATTAAAACCATTTTGTAGTTTGAAGCGGGCTAATGCCTCAGGAGGCGGTACTTCGCCATCCATCTGCTCCATTAACAATATTTCTGCAAAATCCCCGGGCATGAAATGCAATAGGGAAAAGCTGGCAATACTGACTATCCAGAGAAGGATTAGCGAGAGTAGTAGCCGATGAAACAAGACATTCATAAATTGCTTGATTATTTGAAAGTAAAACCAATCAAGGCATACCGAATGACGGGAGCTAACGGTCGGCTCATTGTTTTTAGTTAATACTTAAAAATATATTTGGTATATACTAAGATATATGATTGTCAATAATAAAACGGGACCGAAAACTTTTAGTTTCCCCTGTTTTGAATTTCTTGCCATTGCATGCAAAAGAAACCGATCGCTAAAACCCAAGGGTACCAGGGATTTGTTGACAGATTCAAACATTTAAATGAAAATTCGTATATAAGAAACTTATACTTTGTATTAAGGATTTTTTGTTTACCTTTTTTAATGTCGCAACGCTGTTTTGGAAAAAATCGAATTCTGCTGAAAGGAATGATTTGTTTCAATAAATACGATAAAGGAGACGGTGATGGGTTTAACGGCCAGGTATCAATACTATATTGATCGAACAGCACGAAAGCCTTCTGGTGATGAAGGCAGGAAACTCTATAACAATCCAAAGTCTCACTACAAGGGGTTTCAAATCATTTTGGATTACCTGGATCTTCAGGATACCGACGAATATATGGAAATCGGTTGCGGAGGCGGGATCCTTCTGGGGATAGCGTTGCAAAAGGTTAGTAGGGCAGCTGCCCTAGACCACAGCAAGGATATGGTTGAATTGTCCGGGGAGAATAATGCGGACTCCGTTCAATCGGGTCGGGCGGAAATCGTTGAAGGTGATGCTGCCGAACTGCCTTGGGAAGACAATCGTTTTACTGCCGCTGCCAGCGCGCATATGTTTTTCTTTGTGGAACAACCGGAGCAGGTCCTGTCCGAAATTTACCGGGTTTTAAAACCCGGCGGAAGATTCGCCATGGCAACCATGTCCAATAGTATCCCGGGAAAACTGATGTACGGATTTCTCTATCAAATGCGGACATACTCCAACTCAAAAATGGTCAAGTTAATGACCGACGCCGGATTCAAGAACGTTAAAGTCACCTCCGCATTTCCGTTTTCTCAGTATTGTTTTGCAGTAAAATAAGTACAGCTCCTATCACAGGTTTCAGCAAAAGCACATTATCATCAAGGTAAGGATTTTTGTTAATCATTATCGTATTTGGTGCAGGTCACGAACGGTAGGGCGGGTTCCTAGCTCTGAGTCTTGCAAATTCAGTGACCCTGTCGAAAGGCTGATTCCCCGGTGGCCACGTAGGACCCAATGTCATTTAGTTAAGACCCTTGCAGAGCTCAGGTTCTTATGAATGCCAAAGCGGGAGTTTAGATTTCTGCTTTCAAGTTGATATGTATAGAGTCAATTAGCTCTTGCAAGGAAAATTAGCCAGATTTTGGACGCACTTCGGGTGTCCTCAGCCAAGACTGCGCTGGAAATGGTTTTAGAATCTAAAAAGAGGCTATATCGCTTTTATATCGGTTTGTAGGTTTGGTAAAAATTCCTATTTAGTTTGGACACCTTTCGAGGATAACTGCGATGAAGCCGAATCGGCGAAAGGTTTTCCAAACAGAGTTGATTTAATCTCTCGATGAGTGGTGATATCTTGATTGATTTAAACAGACGATTCCAGATCTTCTTTACCAGGGACAAGACATAGGTTGTGTTTTTCTGGTATGGAAATTTTCTGGTTCTGCAGAGGTCAGGAATCGATTCATCTGCTGGTTTGGTTAAAACCGCTGCCAGGTTTTTGGTAAAAAAACTGGCATAAAAATCCTGTAAAATGGAGTGTAAGGTTTTTCCAGAGAAGTTTTCGATTTGAATTCTGGTTTTGATGACTTTGAAGTCTTCCTCTATCGTCCAACGATAATGGTAGAGTTCCTTGAAATCCTGGATGGTAAAGTCATCCTCGTCTAATAAGTTGGTGGCAAGATACTCGGGATCTTTGCCTTCAAGATCCACTTTTACGAAGCGCAACTGGGTCGGTTGAGCAGTAATACCGTGTTTTTTGCAGGCAACCCGAGTATCTGAGGTAGGGTAAAGGGTGAGGGTATGCGTTGTGGCTTTGCTTTGAATGAAAGTCGACAGTTCCTTAAACGAGTTGGTTTGCAAGCGCACACAAAACCGGATCGATTTGCTCTGCAATAAGCAAAAGAGCCAATGGGCGGGATATCCTCTGTCAAGGACGAGGACATTATTATCTGAAAGGTGATCCAAATGAGAAAGCAGCATTATCCGGTCACCGGTGTTGTAACGGTCAATTGCTGCATCCAAAGACAGGTTGTTTAAACAATCATATAACTGACTCACCTGAACCAGGGGAAGTCGGGATTGATTGGGTTGACCGAACGCCTCGATGATTTCCTTTTCCGGAGGCAATCGTAGAGTTGTTGTATCAGCGCTGAGTATCCTGAGCTTTTTCCAGGTTTTGATGGAAAAGCTCTTGTAGTATTGCTTGATTAAAGATTGGTTCAATTCCTTAAAGGCGAGTGGATTCAGCTTTTTTCTTGCTTGAGAGAAAGCTCCGGTTGTTGGGACATCGTCCGATTTTTCGCCGAATTGATCAAAAGCTTCAAAAAAACTATTGAGTTCAGTCTTTGCAGAAGCACTTCTCAATTGACAAAGGAATTGAATTAAGTCTTCGAATGAAAGCTTTCGATTGCGTGTGAACGCTTGGGGAGAGGATCTGTGATTGGATTTAAATTCCTGAGAAAAGATCTTTTTTTTGAGGGAATTAACGATTGTGGCACAGTTTTTCAAGCCAAGCTTCTATTATCACAGAAGAAGTGTTGTCTTGAAGATGATTTTTGCATAAGACTCCTTGTTGAATGATAAATTAAATAAGTGAGTCTATAGTCTATAACATATTGATATTTTTAACAATAACAAAATAGGGCGGCTTAACTAAACGACATTG
>JANQGZ010000015.1:0-24175 GCA_028282825.1 SAR324 cluster bacterium | reverse complement strand
AATGATTGAAAGTCAGAAGTTAAATTTTCGTAAGGTGGATTCAACAGATTTTGATTTCCTCTTTAGGTACCACTCCGATCCAGAACTGACAAAATATTTGCCATTGGGCAAACCTTACCCAAAAGACAAAATAATAGCATATTTAGACAACAGAATTAATCATTGGCAACAACACCATTTTGGTACCTTTGTCATTTCGTTAAAATCGACCTCCCAAACTGTTGGATACTGCGGTTTAGAGTATGTGAAAGGAACTGATTTCATCGATATCCGATATGGTGTTATACGTGATGCTTGGGGTGGGGGTATCGCAAATGAAGCAGCAACCAGATGTATTGAATTTGGATTCATGGATTTAAAACTAGACAGAATATTTGGTGCTGCCGAACCTGAAAACCTTCCTTCACTAGCAGTTCTCAGAAAAATTGGTATGAGACCATGCATAGGTTATGATTTCTATGGTGATGTCGTTGACTACTTTCAAATCACTAAATCCGATTATCTTAAAAAAGCATAACAAAAGTTTCAACCCGACGTTGATCTCCACTGCGCTCCGATAAACGCGTCTGCATGCAGCCAAAAATGTAAAAGATATGAACTATCCCGGTTCGCATTTACACCAATTAAGCGACGACAAGGATGGCCAGTATTCAGTCCGAGTCTCTGGTAATTGGAGGGTATTTTTTGAGTTTATCAAGGGTGATGCATACATTGTTGATTACGATGACTATCATTGAGGAAATAAATTATGAAAAAGATCAAACGACAGCCGACACACCCTGGTAACATCATAAAGGAAGATTATTTGATTCCTTTGTCTATCACAATTAAGGACATGGCAAATATTCTGAGCGTGTCGAGAAAAACTCTATCGAAGATCATAAATGAACGTGGTTCCATTACACCAGACATGGCTTTGAGGTTATCAAGAGCTTTTGATACCACACCTGATTTATGGTTGAATCTCCAACAAAACTATGATTTATGGAAAGCTGAACACTCATCTAATGAGTGGCAATCCGTAAAGCCAATTTCGTCAGAACATCTCCATTCACACGGATAGGCAAATCGAATAAAGCCATTAAGACGGACCGCAAAAGCGCTCGTTTGGGGCGAGTACAACTTTCATGGCAGATGATCTCGATAATGAAAAATTAATGTAGCGTCCGCTTATGGCAGGAGTTATGCGGAAAAAAAGGTATATTTTGATTCCAATAATTGAAACAAAAAGGCTTCGCCTCGTTCCTCCCAGTAAAGAATGCTTTGATATGTATGAAAGCTTTTATGCTGATGCTGAGGCATCGAAAGCTTATGGTGGTCCCAAATCCAAAGGTGAAGCATGGGCTCGTTTGAAGTCCGATCTCGGGTCGTGGCATTTAACAGGTTTTGGCATTTGGATTATTCAAGAAAAAAAGAGCAAAGAATTTGTTGGCACATGTGGATTTTGGCAAGGATTCGGTTGGCCGCGCGAGCTAACTTGGTGGCTATTACCTGATAGTCGTGGAAAAGGATTTGCTCACGAGGCATCATTAGCTGTGATATCACACGCGTACAATGCTTTTGGTTGGAATGAAGTTGAGACTTACATGCATGATAATAATGCTCGTGCATACGCACTAGTGGAAAAACTTGGTGGTATTAAGACAAGAAGAATAATGTTCCCCGATGGATTGGAAAGAAATGTTTTTACAATACCCAAACCTGCCTAACAAAAATTTACAGACCAACCGCCATTGCGCTTTTGCAGGTGTCTAGTTGGTCATTCTTGGCAATTCCACCTTAAAAATAAAATCTGTGTAGGCGGCGGCTGAAACTAGCTTAATATTTTTTCTCAAGGTCATTTGCTGATAAGTTTCATACCTAATTCTATAATCTACTTAAACAAACAATGATTTCAAAATTGATTCAAAGAAAAAAAACGAGCCTGGTGTTCCTCTTAATTATGTTGATGCTAATTCTCGGTATTCTGTTCCTTAAGTTTAATGATTCAAAGATTATTGTTGAACCAAATTCAAAAGACTTCCATTGGCCATATATTTACTCGGTTGATAAACCTCTTAAAAATAACAAAAAAGTCTATATCCTTATTAGATCTAATAATACAGGATTTCCAAGTAATGATTATGAAAAGATTAAAGAAAAGACTTTGGAAAAGTATAATCAATTCAATCGCAGATTTAAGAATCTAAACGTAATTTACATGACTCCCATATTTCCAAGGATAAAAAACCTGCATGGAAGTGAATATGATTTTCATAGCCTTGAAAGAAATACTTTCGAATTACTACAAGAAAAATATGTTAGGATCGACAACCAACTCATAGGTATGGTTGAAGATCTGAAAGAAAGACTGAAAAAGGAACACAATATTGCAGTAGAGGATAAAGTTTTGCTCTATGGTTTTTCAGCCAGTGGCGATTTTGCGGATAGATTTTCCCTCTTGCATCCTGAGAAAGTCAAAGCAATAGTGATTGGTGGGTGCAGTGTAATGATACCTGCCAAGGTCTTAAAAGACGAAAACTTGCCTTACCCGATTGGAATATATGACTTAAGTATGAAAACAGGAGTCAATTTTGATTCCAAAGCTTTTTTTGATCTAGATCGGTTTATTTTCAAAGGTTCACTGGATCAAGGCGGAACGTGGACAGTTGAAAACGGAGATCAAAAAAAATCATATCCATGGATTGAATATGCGACAAAAAAATACTATGCAAAATTCTCAAATGACACTCGATTCCCAGTATACAACGGACGTACTCTTTCAAACGCTGACTTACTTTTGATCAAGTACAGAATAAGCAATAAAAACTTCAATCCTATTAACACGTTTCATGAGGTGAAAAAAGTATTTGCGGAATTAGGATACTCAAGGAATCATTTTTTTGAATATGCTGGAGTTGGGCATGAAGTTACAGATGAAATATACTCAGATATATTTGACTTCTTGAACCAAGTGATTGAAATGTGACGAATCCAAGCACTTAAAAAAAAGGTGACAATATAACAAAAGGATACATCCGAATTTTAAGCTGCGCTTAAAATCGGATGATCCAATCGTTAAAAGGGCAAATTGAAACATGATTAATGTAGTGGCGATTGAAAATCTATCTTTTTCAGCATGGGAGGAAATGTGGCTTGACTATGCTGGCAAGCGATCGATTGAGCTAAATTCAGAGATCAACAGAACAACGTACTCAAGATTAGTTGATCCTAATTTCAACCTTTTCGGTATAGCTGTCCAAAACGAAGTTCCAGTGGGATTTGCTCAATATTATTTTCATCCTTCATCTTGGTCCATTTCTGATGTGTGCTATCTTCAAGATCTTTATATCTGCCCTCAGAACCGCGGAGTGGGACTGAGTAAGTTTTTAATAAATGCCGTCGCAGAACATGCTAAAGCCCATGGCTGTTCTGAACTTAATTGGCAAACAAGAATTTCCAATGAAGCAGCTCAATCACTCTACGAAAAAATTGCCGAGAGAGTAGATTTAATTCCTTACAGTATGGCTCTCACTTAGAAAATTTAGCTGAGTTCTCTTTTAACATAAATCAGGTGACAGTATACTTATTTTTGTAAATAGGTATACTGTCACCTGATTTAGTCACCTGATTTAAAAAGTCCCAGTCTACTTTTTCGAAGGAAAACATGACCGAATTGCGGCTTGTTCACCGGAGTTAGTAATTGAATACATGAAAAGCCTTCAAGCTCCATCCAAGGAAGTTGTATGGTTTGAGCATTCAGCACATCATCCGAATATCGATGAACCCGCAAAATTTCAAAGAATGTTGATTGATAAAGTTCTTAAAGAGAACTATCTAATCAACTGAATTTTAGTAGCGTATAACAAATGCATAAACACGGACGGCTAGGCGCCATCGGAGTTGCTTTTTCCCAAAGTTTCGAATCAAAGACCACGATTACTCATCTTTTATCTAAGCCGCCGGTTATGCAGGTGTTAAAAATGAACACTTAAGAATAGTAGATGCTTACAATCAGTACTATTGCGAAATATTTAAGACGAGAAATCGCATGAAAGCAGTTGTCTGTAGAAAATATGGCCCCTCGACGGTTTTGCAGATCAAAGAGTTGCCAAAGCCAGTACCGAAGGACAATGAAGTAATCGTAAAAAATTTTGCATCAGCAGTCACGGGAAGTGATGTGTTGATCCGCAGTGCCAATTTTCCTTTTATCATAGGGATGATGTTTCGAGTTGTGATAGGATTTACCAAGCCGCGAAAACCAATTCTAGGACTCGTTTTCGCCGGGAAAATTGAATCAATTGGTAAAAATGTGAAACGATTCAAAAAAGGCGATCAGGTTTATGGGTTCAACGGTTCCGGCTTTGGAGCTTATGCAGGCTATCTATGTATCTCTGAAAATGAGTCAAAGGAAAGCTGTATTGTTACTATGCCTAATAATATGAGCTATGAGGAGGCTGCGGCCGTTGCCTATGGAGGTGTTTTAGCACCCTATTATCTGGAAAAAGGTAATATTCAAAAGGGACAAAAGGTTCTTATTTATGGGGCTTCAGGTGCATTTGGAACAACTTTAGTGCAACTAGCAAAAAATCTGGGCGCGGAAGTCACAGGTGTATGTAGTACAGGGAATGTAGAACTGGTAAAATCGCTCGGAGCTGATAAGGTGATTGATTATAAGAAAGAGAATTTTGCCGATAGTCAAGAGCGTTATGACTTTATTTTAGATACGGTTCCTCACGGTAAGATTGACAAGAAAAACCTAAAAACTATGTGTAAAAAAGTGCTCTCTCCGAATGGGAAATTTGCTTCCATTAATGAGGGATCTCCAAAAGTGAAAGCTGAATATCTTATTCAACTCAACACATTATTCGAGAAAAGAAATTTTAAAGCAGTTATTGACAGGAAATATCCCATAGAACAGCTTGTTGAAGCGCACACATATGTAGACACAGGTCGTAAGAAAGGAAATGTGGTAATAACTATAGGACATACCTAGACTTAACAGGTGCATTCAGTTGACCGCAATCGCCTGTTTTAGGTTATTTTACAGTGACTCTGGCATATTCGTCGTCAGTTCTGCATCAATGCAGCGGCAACTGATGCTGTGTTGGGGAAACAATGTATTCATCAGCTTGACGGCTATCCTTCATTGGCGTACAATAAGGTCTTGATTTATCATCAATTTAAACTCTAATCGGCAACGAATTAGAATGATATTTATAGAAACGCCTGTTTTTATGGAGGAGATACAGAAATACTTGTAGGATGGTGAATTCAAAGCATTTCAGACTGTTCTACTGATTCGTCCTGAAGCTGGTGATTTAATCCAAGGTAGCAATGGACTAAGGAAGATCAGATGGAAAACAAAAGATTCCGGCAAAAGAGGCGGTTTAAGAATCATTTACTACTGGGATAAGCCAAATGATACCATTTATCTTCTGATTCCCTATTTGAAAACGAAAAAAGAAGATCTCACACGAAAAGAAATTGAAGTTCTTAGCAGCCTAGTAAAGGAGTATCTAAAATGAACCAATCAGATTTTAATAAGCTTGTGAAAAGCATCAAACAAGCTGGGGATATAAAAAAGGGTAAAATATCTCCAAGTCGCAGATATGAATTCACACCACCCGATATAAAGCAAATCAGAAAACGCCTTAATAAATCTCAGTCCGAATTTGCATTC
Source organism: SAR324 cluster bacterium (assembly GCA_028282825.1). Classification (GTDB taxonomy): domain Bacteria; phylum SAR324; class SAR324; order XYD2-FULL-50-16; family XYD2-FULL-50-16; genus JAHJTV01. The sequence continues at coordinate 18,513 of JANQGZ010000015.1, read as the reverse complement.
ATGATTGGTGTTAGCATTTCAACCCTTCAAAACTGGGAACAAGGCAGAAGAAAGCCTGATGGGCCAGCTAGAGCACTGCTTCAAGTAGCTTCAAAAAATCCTGATGCTGTTATTGAAGCCTTAATGCAGGTATAGGTTCCCCAACTTTTGTTTCCAGCAGGGGCCGCAGCTGAAACAAGCGTTAAGGTGACAAACTAATATAAAACAAACAAATTTATGGCATCTAATAAGTCTATCATCCCAATTGGGAAAATCGAGGAACGCATATTATTTATTCGCGGAGAAAAAGTTGTTTTAGATGCCGATTTAGCTGGATTTTACGGTGTGCCAACAAAACGTTTAAATAAACAAGTAAAACGGAATCGAGAATAAATCAGGTATACTGTCACCTGATTTAAGTAAAACGGAATCGAGAATAAATCAGGTATACTGTCACCTGATTTAAAGCACAGCTTTGAGACTCGCTAAATTTTTTGGAAATTCAGAGGATTTCTGGATGAATCTTCAACAAAGGTGGGACTTATACAAAGCAGCAAGCTCAGAAGAAGAGATTCTTAATACAATTATTCCACTACAACAATTAAATGATCCAACAAATGTTTCAACCTGACGTTTATCTCCGCTGTACTCCGATAAATGGTAGGTTAAACAAGCATTGTGCATGCAAATCATCTAAAATAACAACATTTATAAAAGGTTTGAATGAAAAAAGTTCTACTTCTCCTTGCCAAAGGTTTTGAAACATATGAAGCAAGCGTTTTTATTGATGTAATCGGTTGGAATTATACTGAAGGTGACAGGTCCACAGAACTATTTACTTGTGGCTTTACCAAAGAAGTTACTTCAACTTTTAATCAAAAATTCATTGTTGATCATCTGCTCAAGGAAATCGATATTAATGAATTTGATGCATTGGCAATTCCCGGCGGATTTGAAGAATACGGTTTTTACGATGAGGCATATAGTGAGTCATTTTTGGAGATTATCCGTGGCTTTAACTCAATGAACAAAACAATTGCATCAATCTGTGTTGCAGCCTTACCCCTGGGAAAGAGCGGGATTTTGAACGGCAAAAGAGCCACAACTTATAATAGTCAGGTTCGTAGAGAGGCTTTAAGGCAGTTCAACGCAGAACTAATTGACGAACCTGTAGTTTTAGACCAAAACATTATCACAAGCTGGAATCCTGCAAGTGCCATAGAAGTCGCATTACTGCTTTTAGAAAAACTAACAAATAAAGAGAATTCCAATTACATAAGAAAAATCATGGGATTTTAAGCTGCCAAAATTGGAAAAATGCCCAGCAAAAACATTCACCCAGCCACGTATCGCCCTCGGTGAATTCGAGTTTTGTGGTCTTGGCAGATTCTTATCAAAATTGACATCTCAGCAGCGGCCGGTGATATTAGCTTTCGAAATAAAAACAATACAATTTGCTTTAGTTTTAACCATCGATTAACATATTGTTAAACACAATCGATATCGATGGAGAATGAATATGGCAACAGTGACTGTATCCCCGAAATTTCAGATAGTTATTCCGAGGGAAATCAGAGAAAGATTTCAATTGAGCCCAGGTCAAAAAGTTCAGGTCATCCCTTACTCAAACAGAATTGAAATCATTCCGGAGAGAAAGATATCTGACATGCGTGGTTTTTTACGTGGTATTGATACTTCATTTGAGAGGGAGACGGATAGGTGATGAATATTGTTGACTCATCCGGATGGCTCGAATTTTTTGCAGAAGGTCCAAACGCCGATGAATTTAGTAAACCACTGTCAGATACTGAAAAACTGATTGTTCCATCAATCAGCATATTCGAGGTTTTCAAAGTCGTATTACGGGAAAGGGATGAGGACGCAGCATTAATGGCTGTATCACTTATGAGACAGGGCAAAATTATTGATCTTAGCTTTGAACTTTCAATACAAGCCGCAAAAACCAGTTACGATTTCAAAATCCCAATGGCAGACAGTATAATTCTAACAACGGCAACTCTACACGAAGCAATAGTATGGACTCAAGATGCTGATTTCAAAAATTTCAATAACGTAAAATACTTCCAAAAGATAGAATCATAAGTTTCGAACAAGCACAGTTACCCGACCGCATATCGTAGCCCTGCAATCCTGTCCCCCCGACTCACCTTAACTGATGCAATCACCCAGGATGTCCAAAAAGCGGCTAATCAGTCTTTCTCCGTATTCTTTACCTTCCTCTTCGTTAAAATGAAAGCTCAAGCCTACGCCGTCCCTGGCAAACCAAAGGTACAAAATCTTGCTTTCCCAGGGGAGACTTTCGTAGAGCTCATGGTCCGCCAGCAGGTTAATATCCCCTTTCTGAGAAGAATTTTCATTAAAGGGTATAAAATTAAAAACCGGGGCAATGCTTTTTCTGGAATTGATTAATTCCTGACCAAAAAGCTGCTTCACCAGGTACTGTAAAGGAAGATAGTTTTCAAGAGCTTTCTGGTAGTCTTGGTTGAGATGCGCGATCACATCGCCCATGGGTAAATCTGCGGCAGGACGCGGAATCAACAGCTCATCCACCATATAGCCCGTTAACGCCCTTTCCGCTTCGTTAATCCGGTTTAAAAAGCGAAATTTCACAAAACCCTCTCCCTCAAGCTCTCTCAATACTTTCGCGTAAATACCTAACAAAAAGATTCCCGGGGTAACACCAAATTGTTTCGCTACTTTTTTGATGTTCTTCTTATAGTCAGAGGCCAGGTAATCCGTCATGGTCAGGAACGGTTTCACTTGCTGAAGGTTTTGCTGGGTGATCTTCCGGCAAACCGGATGACTTTTCCACCAGTTTAATCGTTTTCCTGCCTCCGCACTCTTCAGGTACTCGGCTTGCGAAAGTGCAACATCGGTAAACTGGAATAACAGTTCCGGTTTTTGGAAGGAGTGGTTTTGGCAGATAGCCTGGTAAGCTTCCATCATCTCTTTTCGAACAACCTCCAGGGACCATCCGTCACAAACAAGTTGATGGGTAACAAATAAAAAAGCAGACATCCCGGTTTTTTCAGACTTTAAAACAATTAAATCCCAAAGCGGAGGCCGATCAACCTGGTAACCCGGATGGTTTGTTTTAATTATCCGGTCGCGAATCAGACTGTTAAGATTCTCAGCTTCCGTATGGTAGATTTTGATTTGAATGTCCAAAGAATCAACAGGCAAGATATGCATCCAAAAATCTTTATGTTGCTTTTTAAACACTGACCTCAAGGAATCATGTCTTGCCAGGACGAAGGCAAAGGCCTGCTTCAAGGCGTCTAAATTGATTTCCTGTTCAAACCATTCGATAAAACACACATTTTTGGCAGAAGCATTAATACGATCGTAGTATTGTAAAAATCGTTGTTGTTTGCAGGTTACGGGAGCTTTTGTTTCTCCTCTTTTTTCAATCGGTCCTTGCTTCACAGATTTTGGGGGTACCTCAAGGTCCAAATCAGTGAAATGTTCGACTAAACTCTCAATGTTGGTAAATTCATGGGCAATATTATTGGGGACAACCTGCCCAAGTTTTTCCTCAAGTGCTGCAGCCAACCTTAAATGATCCAAAGAATCCAGCCCCAACCGACTAAAACTGTCCGTGAGAGAAATCTCCTTTTCATTCCGATCCAGCAGGTTCGCCAGGGTTACCTGCAGCCAAGCGGTGAGCTCTTTTTTATTTTGATAGGGAAGATAGCTGAAATCGGTTTTTTGTTCTGAGCCTGAACACAAAAGCTCTGCATAGGGAGCAGCAGACCGGGTTCTGCGAAAGATTGGGTGTTTTAAAAAAGTTAAAACCTCCCCCTGGGGAGGCAACATTAAAGGCGCGTTTAAATGTGGAAATTTTACTTCTACCAGAGAGATTAGTTCTCTATATTCATCTTCAAAAACACGGATCATCTTTTGGAAAAATTTTTTAGACCAAAGACTTCTTTCTTCAAATCGGATGTCAAGCTGTTGGATGTATGCATAGTCTGTACGCACATGTTGAACCTCCTCCCGTCTGTGGCAGGCGTGAGCTTGCTTCCAGGTGGGTTGTACATCATCTTTCAATTCTCTCAGGTTTTCGCCAATCCAGACGGTATACTCCTCAAACATCAACACCCCTAACCACGCCGTGTAGTGATATTCCTGCAGATTTTGATATTGCGTCGGGTCAAGAACCCAGTCCAGAAACTCTTTTCTTGGAATTCCTTTAATCCGGTTGAGGTCATCCGCAACGCCCGGTTTTATATCTGCCAACAGACGAGAATATTTTTTAAACAGCTCAATATGTTTCTTTTCTTCGGACTCCAGCATGAAAAGGCTTTCCGTTTCCGCCTTGACTTCTCTCAACACATTTCCCCAGAAAAGCACGGCCTCTTCAAGAATCACAAACTGCCGGCAGGTTAACAAAGCTAATGCCCATTCGAAATAATCAAGAGCGTCCTGATCTTGTTTTAACTTGTCTACATCGATGCGTGTATTTTTGAGGAGGGTATCCGAAAAATAACGTCCCTTTTGATGGACCAGATCCCAGGCTATATCCTTCTCAAGGTCAAAGCGATATTGGGTATTTCTGTGATCCAGCTTTTCAAAGGCTTTTTCCAGATCCTCATAGAGTCGATTCCAGGTATTTTCGTTAGCAGTCTGAAAAAATACGGTGAATGATCCCTCGCTTAACATTTTCCTGCATTTGGATCTTTGGATCTTCCCGCTGCTGGTTTTGGGGATTTCACCGGAGCGCACAAAATAAATCTCTTTTGGCTCCACCGCATGTTTTTCCAGAACTTCTTCCTTAATCTTTAAAGCCAGCTCACGAAGTCCGCTTTGATTGGCATTCTTAGCCCGGAGGCCAACTACGATGACAAATTCCTCTTCTGCCAATTGATCCAATGTAAAGCAGGCGGCATGACCCCGGGAAATCCTGGAATCACAATCTTGTGTGGTCCATTCGATGTCCTGTGGATATATATTTTGTCCCCTGATGATAATGACATCTTTTAAACGTCCGCAGATGAAAAGTTCGTTTTGATGCAAAAAGCCGAGATCTCCGGTTCTAAAGTAACCCGGTTGCTTGCCTAGTAACCGGTTAAAAGTGCCGGGATCCGTTGAAGGATTAACATATTCTGCTGCAATACCAGGTCCTCTTACCCAGATTTCTCCGACCCGGTTATTTGGAGCCTCCTGAAAGGACTTGTCGTCTACAATGTTGATTATTGTTTCATCAGAAGTGTTACCGCAACTTGTCAGTTCCCGGGTTTGGTCACTTTGATGTTCAGTTTGAACCTGTCCGGTTCTTAGTTTTTCCGCGTTGACGTGGATGCTTTTGAGTCCCTGCCTGCCCGCAATAAACAAGGTAGACTCTGCCATGCCGTAACAGGGCAGGAAACGACTTGAGTCAAAACCCGACGCCTTGAAGGCCTCTGCAAAGCCTCTCAGAACAGAAGCCTGGATAGGCTCAGCACCGCAATAGGCAACCTTCCAATGGCTTAGGTCAAGTTTGCTTCGTTCTTTTTCTGTGCTTCTCTGGGCAACCAAAGAGTATGCGAAGTTTGGCCCCCCACTCATACTAGCCTTATAATAATCGATGGCTTCTATCCATCGAATGGGATGACGAATAAAAGAATGGGGCGGCATAAAGACACACTCTCTTTTGGCGTATATCGGATAAATCAATCCTCCCACCAAACCCATGTCATGATAGTGAGGAAGCCAGTTTACATACAACTGGTTTTCTCCTCTATCGTAGCCTGCCTTAAAAATTGCATTGCAGTTTGCCAAAAGATTCTCATGGGAAATCTTAACTCCCTTGGGAATTCTGGTAGAGCCCGAAGTATATTGTAAAAACGCGAGACTTTCAGGTCTTACGGAAGGCATAGACCACTCAAAAGCATTTTCCGAAGGAATAAAATCACTACGGATCCAATTTTGGCAGGGAATGACTTCTTTAAAATGAGCGACCTGTTCCATGCCAAATGAATCTGTTAAAACAAAGTTGGCGTTTGCATCTTCAGTCACATGGCGAACCCTGAGCTTAAAAGCCTCACTTGCCGATTTTTCAGCTGCCTGAAGGGGAACGGCTGTGGCCCCCGCAAACAACACCCCAAAAAAGGCTTCGATAAATGCCAATCCCGGTTTAAAAATTAAAAGTACCCTCTCCTTGGCTGCCCCTCTGGCGAGCAGCTCGGTGCCAATTGCTGATGCCCTCTTTACCAGGCCCTGATAGCATAAGGATTCCTCACCACCCTTAACCTGACCGTTTGGCAGGAACCGATAAGCAGTTTTATCCGGAAACTCATCTGCCCGATTCAGAACGATATCAATCCAGGAATTCATGTGTGTTTGTGTTGTAAAGTTTTCATTTCAGATAAAAATAACTCGTCAATTCCAGCTGCAGTTTCGAACAGTTCGGCCACCGTAGTCATAATGCAAGACAGATCATACCCATCAATCATTGCGTGATCCCCTGCACCAGTTACGTTGAGCAACTGTTTTTCTTCCGTCTTGCCTTCCTTGCTAAGAACATAATGCTTTTCAATAGATCCGGTTAACATTGTAACCGTACAAGGGCTAAAAGAGGTTACCCCGAAAAGCGATTTCAAACCCGGGCTGTTCGTATTTGTCAGCATGACGTTGCCTATGTGTTGGTTCAATAGCACCGGGTTGTAAAACATTTTCCTGGTAATTCTTTTCTTTACCAGTCTTTGCATAAAAAACGGCATCTTTGATGGAGGAGGTACATAAACCTCTTTCATGGCTCTTCTCATTTCCCATTGAATTTCAGCCAAGCTTTTATCCTGGGCAGCTCGAAAAACATGGAGAGAAAGTCGTTTATCACCGGTTTCCGTTTTTTTAAGAACCGTGGTGCAAATATTGGCATCCTTGAATGTGATGATCTTGTTTTTATAACGATAAGAAAGCATGTGGGGATGTTTTATAACCGCCCTGGACAGGCAATAAACAGTAAAAGCGTGCAAAGATAAAGGCAGCCTTAATGTTTTTTGGTACTGTTTTAGTTTTGCTTGTGTTTCGGTGATATCAAATATGCTGGAACCGAAACAAGTATATGGGCGGGCGAGTTTCAAAAAATCCATCACGGCATCACGATTCCAATCTGAAACCGTATAATCGTTTTGATGTTGCGTCATGGTTTCAATATCCGGTTTTGCTAAAGTTATATTGTTCTTGCCTGATAGTATCGTATATTGGCATTTTACGAAGAATAAAACCAAACGTTTCTATCTCTTTCCCGTCTTTATGGATTTCATAGGGAGTATTGTAATGTTTTCCAAGGTTGTTATCAATCGATAGAATTGGTGTCATTTCCCGATTAGTGATTTGTTGTTCCGGTGAACCTACGATTCCTTTTTTATATCATCAAAAATCCATTAAAATTAGCTAACTAAATCGACAAATCTGCAAACATCAGTTTAGATCGGATGGAGTTTTTTATTGACTAAGTCAACTATTTATTTGATTATATCAAGTAAATTGACATGGCAAAAAATCACTTTAAACAGCATGAGGGACCATGGCAGAACTGGATGACCGTGTTCAGGCAATCCGGCATTTCAACCGGTTTTACACTAAATGGACCGGCCTGGTTACGGATCGGTATCTGAATTTACCCTATTCGTTGACTGAAGCCAGGGTTCTTTATGAGCTGTTTCACCAGGGTGAAATAACGGCCACCGGGTTGCGAGCGGAGCTGTCTCTTGATGCCGGATATCTGAGTCGTATGTTGAAGGGATTTGAGCGTGGCAAATTAATAGTCAGACAACGATCCGGAACGGATGCCCGGCAGATGGTGTTACGTTTGACCGAGCAGGGACGGAAAACATTTTTAAAGTTAAACGCTACTTCCCAGCAATCGATAGAACAGGCCTTAAGCCTGGTTCCGCTCGATGAGCAAGATCGTGTTGTCACAGCCATGCAAACCATCGAATCGTTACTTTCTCCCCGGAAAACGTCCGGAACCCCCTATTTAATCAGGTTGCACCAACCGGGTGATATGGGCTGGGTGATCAGCCAGCATGGAAAGCTTTATCAACTGGAATACAACTGGGATATCCGCTTTGAAGCCCTGGTGGCGGAAATAGCCGCCAAGTTTATCAAAAACTTTGATGCCGGGAAGGAATGTTGCTGGATCGCCGAACAAGATGGGGAAAACATCGGATCGGTTTTTCTGGTCAGACACACCACCACGATTGCGAAACTGAGAATGCTGATTGTTACACCCAAAGCCAGGGGAATGGGCGTCGGCACTCGTCTGGTAGACGAATGCATTCGCTTTGCCCGCCAGGCCGGCTACGGAAAAATACGGCTCTGGACCGTAAGCATGCTGACCGCGGCTAAAAAGCTTTATCAACAGGCAGGATTTCGGTTGGTAAAGGAAGAGCAGAATCATAGTTTTGGTCACGACCTGACCGATGAAACCTGGGAACTGAAATTGTAACGGCGACAACAAACCGACTGTCTCATACCATTGAAAAAACCGGTATCCGTTTCAAGCCGTCATTCCATCCTTTGTTTCTATCGGTTTTAAAATTCCTCCTCCTTTCCTTCAGCTATAATTGACTTGATAGTCGGTACCTATGTCAAATATCAATGTTTCAACTCCCCCTGGTACAATATCCTTGATATAACCCGCAGAACTCTATATAGAGGGAATAAGCCGAAGATTCGGACTTCAACGGCTTCTTTATGTATAATTTGTAGGTTTAATAAATTGTTATGCAATACCAAACCAAAATTCAATTTACGGTTCACAAGGTTTTGCATGTTGAAAAGACGATTCCATGATTGAACTTAACACTATCATTGCCGCAGTCATTGTTTTTTTCATTGCCGGATCCGTAAAAGGAATAATAGGACTGGGACTGCCGACGGTTAGTTTAGCTTTGCTAACAGCAATTATCGATTTACCCAGCGCTATGGCTTTAATGCTTTTACCCTCGGTAGTCACTAATATCTGGCAAGCTATCGTCGGGGGGAATTTTAAAGATACCTTGAGCCGTATTTGGCCGTTTTTGCTTGTTGCTGGTGGTACGGTCTGGCTAGGGGCCTTATCACTTACTCGTGTTGATCTTTCACTTCTATCGGCATTCCTCGGAGTCCTATTAATAGTATATGCCCTGCTGAGTTTATCAGGATTTCGATTAATTATTAAAAGTCAATACGAAACCTGGATCGGCGGTTTGGTTGGAATCGTAAACGGAGTCCTAACCGGTATGACGGGTTCTTTTGTTGTTCCCGGGGTTCTGTATCTTCAAGCACTCAATCTAAAAAGAGATGCATTGATACAAGCAATGGGGATGCTATTCACAGTGTCAACCTTGTCGCTTGGTATTTCGTTACAACAAAACAAGTTGTTGGTCGTTGAACAGGGAATATTGTCCTTTTCATGCTTAATCCCGGCGATCGCAGGGATGATGTACGGACAGAGAATTCGCAAAAGATTATCCGAAAAAGCATTTCGAAGGGTGTTCTTTTTCTCTTTGCTTATTCTCGGTTTTTATATTTTGATCACAAAACTCGGCAGATATTTGAGTCACATCGCATAACAATCGGCCACATTGGACAATTATCGTCGCCCCTGAACCAGGTGTTAAGAGGTGCCAAAGTAGGGGTGGCCTTGTTCTCGGAAAATTCATCGATTCAACATTCTTCCTCTTGAAAAGGATGTCAATCAGTCATATGTTATGGAAATAGGTATAAAGATTTAATTAGTTTATACTACGTCAAACTTTATCAGGTTCTCACTTGTGGCTTTTCAATTTCTGAAAACCAAACTGGATATCCCCACTACCCGAAAAAACAAATTACCTCGTCCCAAGCTGGCAAATCTCCTGGGAGACAGCACTATTAGCCAGACAATTTTGGTATCAGCCCCTGCCGGATATGGAAAAACCTCTGCAATCGTCGAATGGACTAAAACTCGGAAAGATCATTTTGCCTGGATAACCCTGGATGAAACAGACAATGATCCGATTCGTTTTTACGGATATCTAAAAGAGGCATTAAAAAAGATACATCCCGAATTTGGTAAAATAGAAGATCACCTGTCATCATATCCCCTGGTTCCGCTTTCAACATCGCTGACAATTTTACTAAACTCGCTGGCCGAGTTTGGACAACCCCTGTTCATTGTCCTGGATGATTATCACGCTATTGCCAATCCTGAGGTCCATGAAGTCACCAGGTTTTTAATTCAGCACTTAGCGGTGGGCATCAACATCATTATATCAACACGTCAAGATCCGCCGCTCCCACTGGATCAATGGCGGGTAAAAGGAAGTTTGCTGGAGGTCCGTCAATCAGATCTGTGTTTTTCTAAAGAAGACGTTTCTATTTTGTTGAATCAAATTATGCGGCTGAATCTGACTGACGGGGATATCTCAAATCTAAACGACAAAACAGAAGGCTGGATTGCAGGACTCCATATTGCAGCTCTCTTTCTTTCCAAGCAGCAGGATAAAACGGCAGCTATCTCGGGTTTTACCGGAAATCACACCCATATTATGAATTACCTGGTAACCGAGGTTCTTTCGGAACAGCCGGAAAACATGCGTCATTTTTTACTGGAAAGCTCCATCCTGGAAGATCTTTCTGCGGGTCAATGCGATGTCGTTACGCAAAGATTGGACAGCCGCCAATTACTGGAGCAGCTCTACGGTGAAAACCAGTTTATTATGCAAATGGATGGTCAGCATCAGCGGTATCGGTTTCACCAGTTGTTCAGGGACGTACTTCGGAATCTATTGGAACAGCAGTTTCCGGAAAAGTTGACTGAGCTTTATCTCAGAGCCAGTTGCTGGTATGAAGAGAACAATCAGCTGGAAGAGGCGATTAAACTGGCGTTCAAGGGAGGTAACCTCGAAAAGGCGGTTGAATTGATTAAAAGGCATGCCCCTAACGCCCTGGAAAAAGGTGAAAGAGCGACCACCAGGGAATGGATGGAACGCCTGCCCGAGGAAATTATCCGGGAAAGTACCATTTTGAACCTGATGCATGCCTGGTCTGTTATGAACGACAGGACTGCAGCGGCCGATGCCATTTTCAAAAAACGGGTGAAAAGAGCAGAAGAGATAGAAAGGTCATCCCGGAAAAACAGTAACGACAATGATGCACCCGGAAATGCTCTGACAGAAAATCTTTCAGATACCATTACCCTGATTAAGGCAATTTATGCATTTGAAAACGGAGAGCCATCCAAACTTTTTCTTCCCGCATTACAACGGATGTTAAACAATTCCGAGGATAAACTGCGCAGTGCCATGGTTTTTTTGATGGCTCATATCCAGATAAGAACCATGGAGTTGGACATGGCGCTGGATTCGCTTGATGATGCAATCTCGCTGGCCCAATCCATTAATTATATCTATCTGGCTACCTACTCTACCTATTTAAAAGCCTGGATTCTGCTACAAACCGGAAAGACTCATCAGGCTGTGGAGGTATGTGAGGAGGGATTGAAAAACCTGGTTCTTTCCAAGAAACAAGCAAAGTATACACTGCCAATTACCTCCTGTCTTAAAATTATGATTGCCGCCGTGTATTACGAATGGAACCGCCTGGAAGAAGCCGAGGTGCTGTTGGATTCAGCCCTGGTGCCGCTTAAGGAAACCAAGGAAATAGGGATCATCACATTTGGAATTATCAAGCAGGTCATTGTCAAAATAGCCATAGGTAAGGAAAAGAAATCTATCCAGTCATATATCACAAATCTGTCCATGATGGATCGTTATCACAAGATCACCGCAGAGCTGGCAGATACCATGCAGGCAGAACTGTTCTCGCTGGTCGGCAACGTTCTGCAAGACGCCGAAGAAGCGATCCTGTCTGACGTGAATCTCGATTTCCCCAGGCATTTTTTTGAAGAGGAAATGCCCTACTACCAGAATTACGACTGGATATTGTTGAGAGATCTGGGCAAAATCCGCATGTTTTTGGATCGCTGTGTTCAGGCTGATCATCATCCTAATGATGGCACCTTGGAAAAGTTGACAGGTTTTTTAACAACCCATGTCAAAGGTTGCAATCTATGGGGATTGGTCCGGCTGGAAGTGGAAGTGCTCACTACTCTTGCTGCAGTGTACCAGCTTCAGGGCGATAATCCGAATTGCCTTGAAACCTTAACAATAGCATTAAATCTTGCCGTTCCTGCCGAGTTTATTCGTATGTTCATATGTCAGATTAAGATGATTGCCCGACCATTGCGCCAATTAAGGGACGCCGGCAGGTACGTGGAATTTATTGGAAAAATCCTTGAGGAATCCGGAATAGAAGAAACTACAAACAATTTGCTGACCGGCGGGAACGCTCCGCTAAATAATGATTTAAGCTTGCGTGAACTTGAAGTATTAAAACTGATTGCGGAAGGTCACACAAATCAAGGGATTTCCTCTGAATTGTTCATATCATTGAACACGGTGAAATCCCATGTGTCACACATCTTCGGGAAACTTGGGGTTAACAGAAGAACCAAAGCTGTCTCAGCAGCCAAAAAGTTGGGAATACTATAACCCCAGTTTTTTCATTTTACTTCTCAAGGTATTGGGGTGCATTTGTAGTAGGTTTGCCGCACCTTTAGGTCCGCTGATTCTTCCGTTAGTCAGGGTTAGGGCCTTTTGGATGGTTTGTGTGATAACCGAATCCAGCGGCTGGATTTCTTGCTCTGTCTGCGATATTTGAGGTTGGGATGGGGAATTGGAAAAACCAAGCTCATCAAAAGTAATCAGTCCCCCATTGTATCGAATCAAAGCGCGTTCTACAACATTTTCCAGTTCTCTGACATTGCCAGGCCAGTCATATGTCAACATCTTTTCCATGCTGCCTGGTGCAAGTCTAGGTATCTCTTTAAGTTTGGAATCTTTCGATTTGCGTTCCACAAAATAGTCAACCAATTCCGGAATATCCACTCTGCGTTGTCTTAAGGGAGGAATAAGAATAGGAAATACATTCAGACGGTACAACAAATCTTCCCGAAATTTATTCTGGGCAGACATTTGGATTAAATCTCTATGGGTGGCTGCAATTATTCGAATATCTACCGGAATCGTTTCATTGCCTCCAACACGCTCAATTTCCTTATTTTGAATGACTCTCAACAGGCGAACCTGGGCAGCAGGGGGCAGTTCACCTATTTCGTCAAGAAATATGGTCCCTCCGTTGGCCCTTTCAAAACGTCCTCGCTTTTGCTCTACGGCACCTGTAAACGCTCCTTTTTCGTGACCAAAGAGCTCGCTGTCGATCAGATTATCCGGAATTGCACCACAATTCACTTTGATAAAAGGGCCATTTCTCCGGGGTGATGAATAATGAATAGCATTGGCGATCACTTCCTTTCCCGTACCGGTCTCCCCAAACAGTAAGACAGGATTGTCCTTGGGTGCAGTTTGCGTCACCATTTCCATCACATCTTTGAGTCCAAAATTCTTGCCGATCACATCCCCCGCCACCTCCCTTAACTCCTGCTGCAGGTAGCGGTTTTCATCGGCCAGCATGTCCTGCAGCCTCAAAATTTCCTTGTATTGGAGGCAATTGGACATCACCAGGGCAAATGGTTCCGTCAGAGGAGCCAGCAGGTTGGCGTAATTCTGATTAAATTGGTTCAAGCCAACAGCAATGACAGCAAAGTTTCCTATCCATTTTCCTTCTATTGTTAGCGGCAGACCAATAACCGAGACTTTGCCGTCGTGCCAGGGTTCTATTTTTTTGGGAACGAAATCAAGCATCGGACCGAGGTTTTCATGAGAAGCCACATCATTAATAACAATAGGTTTGCTTTTTACATGTTCTTCGATAAATTGTGCTGCTCCGTCATGCACGGGGATTATATCATCCAGCCAGATCGATTCTCCCTCCATAGCGACGGCAACGGAACGGATCGATTTTAGTTCCGGTTCATAAACATCCAGGGCTAAATGATCCACTGGCATCACAGATTTTAAATACCCTCTTAACCGTGCCAAAGAGACAGTAATATCCAGGCTGCTGCAAAACCGGCTGGTCGCTTCGATGAAAAATTTCTCTTTTGATATCTTTTTCATTTTGTAACTGTTCACCACGAAGACACGAAGCAAAGAAAAGAAATTAGATAGAATCCGTCAGCAGCAAAGGTTTTTCTTCAGATTTCTGAGGATGCTCTGTGCAAGAAATATCAATCAACGATGTATGAGATTTCAAGACTATTTTCACAACGCTACCCGATTCCTGTGCTCAAAAGCCTTTGAATGAAAAACTTCGTGTCTTCGTGGTGAATAAATGCTTCATTTTTCTGTTTTTTACTAAATATCGTGCATTTTATTAATTCACTACATATCGTAATAGTTTTTAACGAAATTTAGTGAAAATTCAACTTTTTGTTTTAAATATATCGTAAAATCAATATGTTAAAATAATGGCATACTTCCAGCTATCATGCAATTAAATTAACTTTTCATTCTGTCCAGTCAATGAATTGAATTTTGGTTTCTACTGCATAGGAGTTTATTGTGGCGCATTTGGAGGTGATAAACATTCGTTGTTTTGATCAGGACATAAACAAGATCTTATCGCGGTATGTAAAGCCTCTTCTTTCTCAATCAGAGGTTTTAAAGGATTGGGATATCAAAGTCTTTCGTCATTACCGCCTGGGTATGGAATTAAGTATCTTGTTAATCAGTAAGATTAGGAATTTCAAAGTTCAGAAAAGTGATTTTGGAATTCAACTGGCAGATAACTTAAAACCATATGGCATTGTGAATCATTCGGCCTGGGAAGAGTTGACAACCTAATCAACTTTAATTCCGGCTTCTACCAGTTATTATGGAGATTGCAAGAGATGCATGTTATCAGTCGTTTCTCAACACGTTTTCCCAAATCGATCATTGCAGCGGTTGTCTGCCTAACGATCTTTTTTGCGTATTCCTACAATAAATATGCTTATATAGAGCCGGATATGCAGAAGTTCATGCCTTCGGACATGAAGACCTCCAAGGCAAATGACTATTACAGAAAGAATTTCAGCTACAATGAAATGCTGATTATAGGAATTGAAGCCCCACAGACGGGGATTATGAATCCTAAGGTCCTGCGAAAGATCGAAGCAGTTGTTTCAGAGCTTAAGCAGTTAACATCCACCAAAACTGTTGAGAGTCATTTGACAGGACAACAAGAGATGATTGAACTGCCGGTGGGAATAGATACTGAAGATATAACCAGTATTTCCGGACTTGAAGATGCGATTTTGGACAAAACAACCGGAGCGGTCGTTACAGGCAGTGTTATTGCCAAGCTTAAAAAAGAAGTTGGTATCCCCTATACGGACGAAACTGAAGAGCTCCTGCCGGAATTGGACACAGATCTTGAGAAAATCATCCCGGCCTTAAAACAGCACATCATGAACGATCGTTTGTTTCGCGGAAACATTCTTTCTGAAGACGGTCTGGCGACTACAATGATGGTTCCCATGATCGGCAAGTGGGATTACAAACAGCGCTTTTCCAGGTTGGAGCTGGCAACAGCCATTGACCCTCAACTCCTTAAAAATCGGTTTTTGGGAAAGGAATCAACCTTTCCGCATCAGGTTTTCGGCAAAACCGTTAATGGTGAAACTTATGATGATGCTTTTATTGCAGAGCATACAGAAGAAGTCCGTGAAGAACTAAAAGATCATCTCGAAAAATACCTCTCACCGGCGTTTCAAGAGAATCCCGGGATAGAAGCGTTATTGGAGCAGGAACTGACTGCCGAAACGTTCGGCAAAATCATGAATATCACCAATGACAAAGAGTTCTTTATGCATCCGGATTTGCAGACCTGGGAGGTATTTACCAATAAGTTGTATGATTTCATGTTGGTCAATATCGATCCTCTCAGCTATGAAAATCTGGAATTTCAATTGGCAGACGTCAAGCAGGTTTATGACCTGCTGTATGTTTACGACAGTGCAACAGAAATTTTGGATCGCCACTCCGGGAAAGAATTAAATTTCTACATCGCAGGGCAGCCAGTCGTTATTTCTGTGATGTCACGCATTATCAACAAGGACATGGGTTTGTTGATGCCAATCGGTATCTTGGTGATTTTTTCAATGCTGGCGCTTAGTTTTAGGAGTGTACGAGGTGTCATTATTCCCCTGGTCACTGTTGTTTTGTCTGTGCTCTGGTCGATCGGGTTGATGGCATTGACCGGAACTCCGATAACAACCTCAACATCTATTATGCCGATTGTATTGCTGGCAGTGGGAAGTGCTTATGGCATTCACTTTTTAAATCGATACCACGAAGAGACCCGACAAAAAACGGATCGCAAAGTGATTCTTCGCTTAACCATTGAAGGGGTAGGCGTTGCTATATTAATGGCCGGACTGACTACTTTTTCCGGCTTTGCTTCCCTTTATTCATCACCACTGCTTTTGATCAAGCATTTCGGACTTTTCACGGCATTTGGCGTGTTTGTAGCCCTGGTTTTAACATTAACGCTAACTCCTGCCTTATTATCGTTCTGGAAGCTGCCCGGATCCCAAAACAAAAAGGTCGCATCCGAAAAATCGGAATCCGGAGGGTTCATCCAGTTACTTTTGTTGAACTGGGGACGAATGGTCAAATCATATCCTAAACGCACCCTTGCTGTTTTCACGATTGTGACGATCATTGCGGGAGTCGCCATGACCAACCTGGAGTTTGAAGGCGGAATGATGTCTGACTTTAAGGAAGACTCTCCGCTAAAACAAAGCGACAAGTTTATCAATAAAAACCTGACAGGAACAGGAGAGTTCAACCTGGTGTTTAAATTTCGTGATCGGGTAAATCTTGAAAACGAGCAGATTTCAGCAGAACTCAATCTACGGATTGCGGAGCTAAACCGGGTTTGGAGAACAACTTATTCTGCAAATGATTTTACCGGCAAACTGATAGCCGATCTTCAAATCTGGTCGAAAAATCCTTCTGAACATCAGGATCAACTGGAAAGCTCATTGACTCTGTTGCGAGATATATTTAACGAAGAATATATCGTTAAAGTTGAGGCGGATGAGCCCGGTGCCGAATCCGAATCTGCTGCGTTACTGGATGAGCTGATGGAAACGGATTCTGAAGAACCGGCTGCCGATGAAAGTGAAACAGATGATTTTTCGGAACTGGGTGATCTGGCAGATTCCGAAGAACTAGCTGAAGATTCAACGCAATCCGGTCCTTTTTCCGATTACTCTCCTGAGCAAATTGCCGGTTTAAAGGATATCAACAGGCGCCTCAACTTTCCCGGAGAATCATGGGAAGACACCGGCTTGGGTGTCATTGGATTAAGAGAGAGTAAATCGGAAGTCCGAGGTCAGCAGGTGATTAAACATCTGGAACTGGTAAACGACATTTTTGCGACAGATATCAAACAACCCCGGGTGTTGCACAAACTTGAAAAGTTAAGGGCTGAACTTGTTGCAATGGAAGCTCCAACAGTGGATTTTCTTGGTGAAACGAGAACACCTACAGGATTTCTGACCAGTCCGGTTGATCTGGTTCGCAAAACTTATAGTGTTTTTTATCACGATGAAAACCCTGCATTTAAAAAGATTCCCGATTCAGAAAGGGATGGTCTTGCTGACAAAACCTTAACTGACCGCGGAATCATTGGCGTGGTGCTTAATCAGGCCCAAAATTCCGATCGTGAGATGTTTGAAAGTATGGTGAGTGCCGATTTCAAGGAATTCCAGGTGAACATCATGTCCAGGGACGGGAAAAGCGCATTTATCGATCCATATTCAGCAAATATCTATGCGTTGTTAGACAGTATTTTTCCCAGCGATGATCCCTACATCAAAGATATTTCAATTGGGGGGCAATCCCCCGTGACAGCGGAAATTGCAACGTTGATAGCAACGTCTCAAATCCGCAGTATTCTGCAGGCCATGGTTTTTGTTTTCTTTATCACTTTCTTCATCTTCAGATCAGCCTGGGGCGGATTGTATTCTATTATCCCCCTGGTTTTTACCATCATAGCAAATTTCGGAATGATGGTGCTGCTGGGATGGAAAATCAATACCGGAACTGTCATGGTGGCCTCTATATCGATCGGAATTGGTGTGGACTATACCATTCACTTTCTGGAGCGTTTTAAAGCCCAATTGAAAAAAGGTGATCAATTTGATCAGGCGTACTTTAACACCATTCAATCCGTGGGAAAGGCCATATTGATCAACGCAACATCTGTGACCGCCGGATTCCTAGTGTTGTTGCTTTCGGATCTCACCAGTATGCAGGCCATGGGACTGCTGATGACAGGTACCATGTTATACAGCACTATCGCAGCAATTACATTGCTGCCGGCAATCATTTTCGTGATGAAACCTCGATTTTTGGGCAGGTATAATGGAACAACAACTTCTTCCAAATTGGCTCTGAAAAACTGAAGTAAGATTGTGATTCCAGGTCAAGCCCCATAAGCGCTTAATTAACAGAATTTGGAATATAGATCAAACGGTAGGGCGGGGCTACGTCCCCGCCAACAGGCTAATCCCTTGGCGGCCACGTAGGGCCGCCTCACCGTTCGTCAACA
>JANQGZ010000010.1:0-14775 GCA_028282825.1 SAR324 cluster bacterium | reverse complement strand
AAATCGGATTTTACTTACCAGCCTTACCGGTTTTCTTACCACGTTAATAGCATTGATAGTCAATCGGAGCGAAGCGACGGTCGGTTAACTACATTTTTTATCTCATCCGGTCATTCAGCATCCTCCGCACCAGTCGGAGCGGAGCGACGCCGATTTGTAGTTTTCAGGTTATGATGCTTTTTTCTTTCTCATGGAATCACCATTCAAACTGATTTTATGGGCATTATGAACCAATCGATCCATAATTGCATCAGCTATTGTGGGATTTCCAACGACATCGTGCCAGTGTTCAACCGGCAGTTGCCCGGCTATGATAGTGGACCCTCTACCATGTCTATCTTCAAGGATTTCTAAAAGATCGTTTCGTTGTTGATCTTTCAGGTTTTCGAGGCCCCAGTCATCGATAACGAGGACATGGAATCTGGAAATCGTTTTCAGCAGCTTAAGGTAAGTGCCATCTCCCTGGGCAGCATGGAGATCTCTGAAGAGTCGTGATGATCTGTAATAACGGACCTTGTATCCTTCCATGCAAGCTCTGTGTGCCAATGCACAGGCAAGATAGCTCTTCCCCGCACCAGTTGCCCCGGTGATAATGACATTTTGATGATCCCTGATCCACTGGCAGGTACCCAAAGATAAAATCATTGATTTATCAAGCCCCCTGGGATGACGAAAGTCGATATCTTCAAAGCAAGCCTGCTGCCTCAGTTTTGCCTGCTTCAAGCGGGTTTTCAGACGGTTATTTTCCCTTTCAATCGTTTCCCGGTCCACCAGAAGCCCGAAGCGTTCATCAAAGCTCAGCGACTCAAACTCAGATGATGCCAACTGCTCCTCTAGTCCCCTGAGCATGCCGTTCAGTTTAAGTGTCTTTAATTTATCCATAGTTTGTGTTTTCAACATCTTGTTTCTCCTATATGGTCATTTTGGCTGTCGTTAATCATTTAAAATATGTTCCTCCGCGGACATTTTGATGGTTAAGCTGGGGTTGGGTATCGGGCAGGTCTAAAGCCTGTTTATCCAGCCCTTTTTCGAGAATTGTGCGAATGTACTTGTAGCGGCACTCTCCATATTCCACTGCTCTCCCACAAGCAGCTTCCAGACGTTCGTTCCCATAGTGTTTTCCTAATCGCAAGATTCCAAGACAGGAACGGTATCCCTGTTCCGGGTGTCTCCTGGAATGCAAGATGGTGTGGACCACGCTCATGGTTGATTTTCCCACCTTCTCGGCCCACCTGAGGATTCGAGAGGGACTCCATTCCATCTGCGCTCGATGCCCTTCCGGCATGTGTTCTTTAATGGTGGTATGCCCACCTTGAAAACTGCTCTTTCTGTGCGAGGCAATGCGTTTGCCCTGATGAAAGATCTCCACAATGTTCTTGGTATACCTTATTCGCACCTCATGACGAACCAGTTGATAGGGCACGCTATAATAGTGCCGGTCGAGATCCACATGATAGTCGATGTTGACTGTGGCATCTTTCCACTCAGCCATCTCGTAGCGAGCTTCCGGAAGTGGCAACAGGGTCGCTTTTTCCATGGAGTAGAACCAGGATCTTCGAGATCCTGACAGCTTTTTAAAGGGTTTTTCATTCAACTTTTCCAACAGCAGGCGGATATCATTGTTCAGACTTTGCAGATTGAAGAAGGTTCTGTTTCTCAGAGCTGCTAAAATCCACCGTTCAACGATTTGTACAGCCACCTCGGCTTTCGCTTTATCCTTTGGTTTTCTGACACGGGCAGGGAAAACTGCCGTGCTGTAATGAGATGCCATTTCATAGTAGGTAGGATTAATATCCGGGTCGTAACGATCCGCTTTTGTTACGCCTGATTTGAGGTTGTCCGGAACCAGGAGTCTGGGGACACCGGTAAAAAATTCAAACGTATTGATATGGGAACCAACCTGCCAGGGATTGATCCCAGGTGGCTTCTGCATAAGTATAATTGCTCATGCCCAACACTGCGACAAAGATTTGAGCCTGGTGGATTTGTCCGGATTGAGGGTTCTGGATGGGAACGGTATGCCCTGCATAATCCACAAACAGTTTATCTCCTGCTTTATGGTTTTGGCGCATCCAGGGACTGATTGTTCCCTTCCATTTTCGGTACAGATCACCGAAGTGGGTTGACTGATACCCGTCAGGATGTTCCTCCTTGTACTCCTCCCATAAGAGTTGTAAGGTAACCCCTTTTTTCCTGAGTTCTTTGTGAATATACTCCCAGTCAGGCTCAGGCTTTGTCTTTTTGGAATCGTTGCAGTGAGATCCTTGCAATAACTGGCGAAGTTTGGACTCATTCAGGTTTTCGATATCGCTCCATGTCAGATTCATATCCTTCACTCGCCGGAGATAAGCCCCTCCCGTTACATGAGAAACAGAACAACTCCGGGCGACCTCACGGTTTCCCAGTTGATGTTTTAGTCCAAGACGTAAAACCTCTCGGAGCTTTTGAAGGGAAATCTCTTTTTTTCGCTTTCTTGCCATTCAATCTCCTTGTTTTTATTGATATTAAAAGAAAAGAAGATTGTTTAATAGCCATATCAGAGAGGACCAGGTCAAGGGAGGCGGTCAAAAAGGTGCGGATAAATCTTGGAGAGTATTCTGTGGGTTTTCAATGAAGCTGGTAAGACAAAACGGTTTGGGTGGTAAGAGACTTCCGGTTTCAGTGGTAAGACAAAACCGGTTTTGCTGGTCAGTGTGTACCGGTTTTGGTGGTAATTACCAGCCGGTATACGCACGCGAACACGATGGAAAGGGTTATTTCCTTTTAATTTGGTTTCTTCGGCAGGGGGAAAAGAGGACTCAAATTCGGTAAGCTTGGCAACTATTCTTTTTTGTGCGGACCTGGGTAACTTTCTTAACGCTTTGGCGGCCGAGCCTTTCAACTCAACTGTGTATTTCAAAGCTTAAGTTCCTTTTTTAGGTCGGATAATTTGATGTTATCACCAGGTTCATCCTTAGTTTTCCAAGCTTCAGCAATGTCTTGTTGCTCTTCCATCTGCTGCAGCAGCTGCAGGTCTTCCATAGATATGAGCGCAACCAGTTCTTTGCCTCGTCGGGTTAGGACAATCGGATCTTTGCCGTATGCAACATTATTGACTATATCAGCAAAGTTTTTCCTTGCTTCAGCTGTGGTAACTTTAGTAGTCATAGAAAGCTCCATAATGTACTTTTTGTACCAATTGTACATTATTATGAGCTAAAGAACAACACTTATCTAAAATACATATTATAACAAATGGCTACAGTAGACTCTAATCGCGCCGCTGAACCACGCATTCGAACCCTACAGCCAAAAGAAGTTATATGAAAATCAAAACGATTTTTGGATTTATCAAATATTGCAGCATTTTCAGTTTTGTATTTTCGCTCACTTACTCAGTATATGGTAACGAATCAGAGAATAGTCCAATATTTCCAGTCGTTAACAAAAATGAAATTTCATATTCATCGGAGCTTTTATCTATTGTACATGAATTTGATAAAGACATTGTTTTACCGAAAAAAAGAGAGAAAGAAAGTCCTTTGAATTATTGTGATCACTCCCCAGTTGTATTTGGTGATTTTGATGGAAATGGGTTCAAAGATTTTTCCATATTGGTTGATAACAACGGTAATGCTTATTTACTAATATTCAATCAGGATCAAAACAAAGAATTCAAAGTCAGCAAAATTCAAAATACAAGAAATAATTGTTTGGTTGTCAAAAAGAAAAAAAGAAAAATAAAGGGTATTTGGACATGCAAAGACACGATTTTTTCTTCAAGCTATTTTGAAAAAAACTATCCAAACCTCAAATTCAAATATGTAGAAGTAAAATCTCCTGATGGACCTATCATGCAATGGGTTCATAGGCTAAAAACAGATGCTCTTTATTTTTCAGGTGAAGGTGGATCAAGCGAGTACTTTGTCTGGGTAGGGAATGAATATAAAAAGATCTGTGAACTTGGGGATTAACCCATGCATAACAAAGCTAAACCTGACTTTTTTCGCCGTTTCGTTCGCTTTGCTCTCTATGCTTTGAAAATAGCGGGTTAAACTGGCGTTATATAAATAAAATTGAAAAAGATAATAAAATATATAGCAATAATTCTTTTCATCGGGATTTTCTGTTTTGTAACTCCATTTATTATAATTCCTTTGTTGCATGATTTTAACTTACACAAGCTGGATAATGATTTTAATCAGTTGCTTAGAGATAATAAGTCTTCAACAGGTATATCAATAATCGGACAACACAAAGGGATTGAAGGCTCTACTACAGGCAATTATTGCACACCTTTTACAGGCAGACTAATAGAAACCGAGTTATCATTCACTGATATTATTGACACTTACCAAAACACTTTTGTTGCATGGCGAAATTCAGATTCAATCACGACCAATTATTCAACTGAAGGTATTGTCAAAGTTCCACATGATTGCAAAACATGCATACCTGAGGGTGTTAAGCTACTTTTTGATAAGCTACAAGTATCTAAATCCTCTGAGTTATCTTATGCTGTAGTGTTTCAAACTGAATATTATACTTCAAGTTTCGACTTAAGATGCCATTAAAGACTTCAATATCTAACGATGTTGAGCGGGTCTAATAGTGACCCTGGACCGATAGACCCTGCAAGGGTCTGCCTATCAATGTCGTTCGAGCTATGTAATACATATTGCCAGTCGGCTCAAATGCCGACCGGCGGCCCGCTCAACATCGGGTGTTAGCTTCAAATTACTATGATTTTTGAGAATTATAAACTAGTCATTTTTGACGCGGATGGGACATTGAGAGTATGCACTATCGAAGGACAGGAGTATCCGATTGAACATAATCAATGGATTGCCATGCCAAACGTCATTAATGAGGTTTCAAAATATGATTGGAACGAAAAACATTTTGGTGTTGCAACCAACCAGCCCGGAATTTCTTTAAATATATGCTCGGAGCAAATGTGTGTTGCATTAATTGAGGAAATGGTAAAAAAAGCATTTGGACAGTTGCCACCTTCAGAAGCACTTCAATTTTGCCCTCATCACGTTGATGGTGGCTGCGAATGCAGAAAACCTCAGCCTGGTATGTTGAATAGGATCATGGAGTTCTACCAAACCGAAGCATCAGATACTATCTTTGTTGGAGATAGTGACAGAGATGAAGGTGCAGCAAGAAATGCTTGTTGTGATTTTGTTTGGGTACACAATATTAACTAAATTAACTAATCGTCAGCTAATAAGTGCTTCCAGTTGATGTGCCTCGCGGCACGCAACTGAAGCTGGCGATAAATAGACCCTGAACAGGCCTGCTTATCGACCGATGTTGAGCGGGTCTAACAATGACCCTGGACCGATAGACCCTGCAAGGGTCTGCCTATCAATGTCGTTCGAGCTATGTGATACATACCGCCAGTCGGCTCAACATCGGGCGTTGTGCAGTTTAAAACTTTGATTCGACGTCCATTGATTTGTGCAAGACCCTGATAACTTCTAAAATGTTTTCAGGATCTAATCGGTAGTAGATCATGTGGCTTTGTTGGGGGAACTTCCGGTATCCTTCTGTGATATGATCGCATTCGATACCAAGATTTGGATTTTCCGAAAGTTGAGAAAAGCAGTCATCAATTTGCTTGAGGTAGGTGTTTCGTTGCTGAACACCCCATTTTTCCTCAGTATACTCGCCAATATCAAGCAGATCTTGAACTGCTTTTTTGGAAACCCTATATGAGGCCATTAGGTGGACTTTTGGTCAAGGTTGGCGATTAGTTTTTCATGAGAGTAGTCAGCAAAGCCGCTTTGTTCGCCTTCGTTTAAAAGATTGCGTAGCGTTTGAAGCTTTGTCTCGGTGTCTTCAAGAACCCTGAGACCAGCTCGAATAACCTCGCTTGCCGAACTGTAGCGACCTGTTTTTATCTGCCGGGCAACGAATGCATCAAAATGGTCACCGAGGGTAATACTTGTGTTCTTTGCCATTGTTTTACCTTATTTGAGTTTTGCGAGTACCAATATTTGGTATTCTACTCCTAGATGCACAACAAGTCAATACGGCTGACCGCTATCGCAGCAGCTGATTGTAGCGATAAGCAGATACTTATCGCCCGATGTTGAGCGGATCTAATAATGAACCTAGACCGATAGACCCTGCAAAGGCCTGCCTATCGATGTCGTTCGAGCTATGTGATACATATCGCCAGTCGGCTCAAATGCCGACCAGCGGGCCGCTCAACATCGGTCGTAAGAAGAAAAAAATGTTTATTCGAGCATTAATATCCTTTTCAGTATTACCAGGCATTATTGCCGGACTAATACCATGGATATTGTGTCACTCAGATCCATGGCGTCGGGAAGGTTATCCATTAGGAATATTTGTCATGATTGGTGGATCATTTATTCTCCTGTGGTGTGTTCGCGACTTCTACATTTCTGGAAAAGGAACGCTTGCACCGTGGTCTCCACCTAAGCGCCTTGTCATAGTTGGTTTGTACCGCATTTGCCGGAATCCGATGTATATTGGAGTTCTCGTTTTAGTAGTCGGCTGGGCTATTTTTGCAACTTCTCCGTTGCTCGTAGGCTATTTTGTGGTTCTAGTTTTCAGCTTTCATTTTCGGATAGTTATGTACGAGGAACCACAGCTATTAGAATTATTTGGGGCAGTATGGGAGTCATATTCTTCCTTGGTTCCTCGTTGGTTGCCTTCTTTGAAAGTGTTGAATAATAGTTCGAAAACTTCTTAACACGCATCCACCCGACCATCCCCGCCGTTCCTTCGTCACTCTGGGGCTGGCGGGTGATGCAACTGTTATAATGCGATAGAAATTAAAAAGGTTCAATCTATGGAGTTCATTAAACAAAATGAGGTTCCAATATTAAGAAAACCAGGAGTAGAGTCACATCAGTTGGTCTCTCCACTCAATTCTAAATCGAAAAATGTGACAATTACAAAAGTCGTAGTACAACCCGGAGGATCACAAACACTGCATAAACACGAAAGCTCGGAACAAATTTGGATAGCTATTTCCGGAACAGCAGAATTACTGCTTGCAGGAAGTTCAAGGATTCAGTTTGTTGAAGGAGACATTGTAAGATTTGGAATTAAGGAAAGCCATGGATTGCACAACGGCAGTAACCAAACATTTGAATACTATGCAATCACCTCCCCACCAATAAACTTTGAAAAAGTATATAAAGAGAAGTCTTTATAAACAGCAAATTACACAATAACAAAAAAACTTGAGCTGACGACTAAGTGCCCTCGATAGCTTCCGGCTTATCATTTATGGTGAGGCCAGCGGTTACACGGCATTCATCGTAGCCACAGCTCAGTTTCACTACAAGCAGATCCTGAACGGACCTGCTTATCGATCGATGTTGAGCGGGTCTAATAATGACTAGACCGAAAGACCCTGCAAGGGTCCGCCTATCAATGTCGTTCGAGTTATGTGATTCGTACCGCCAGTCGGCTCAAATGCCGACCGACGGCCTGCCTAACGTCGGGCGTTCGAAACAATAAATAATCCCATTGAATTCCCTAGTCCCATCGATTATCATAGTGTTAAACAAAAACATCATCGATAGAGGTTTTGTATGCCAACCGTAACTGTTTCCCCAAAATATCAAATAGTTATTCCTCGAGAAATCAGAGAAAGACTGAAGTTAACTCCAGGGCAAAAAGTCCAAGTCATTTCCTACTCAAATAGAATTGAAGTTATACCAGAGAAAAAGATATCCGAAATGCGTGGCTTTTTACGCGGTATTGATGCTTCATTTGAAAGGGAGACAGATAGATTATGAATATCGTTGACTCATCCGGGTGGCTTGAGTACTTTGCCGATGGACCCAACGCAAACGATTTCAGTGAGCCATTATCTGATACCGCAAGTCTTATTGTTCCATCGATCAGTGTATTTGAGGTGTTCAAGGTAGTACTTCGAGAGCGTGATGAAGACGCAGCATTGATGGCTGCTTCATTGATGAAGCAAGGAAAAGTTGTAGACCTTGATTTTGAGCTTTCAATTCAAGCTGCAAAAACAAGTCACGATCATAAGATTCCAATGGCTGATAGTATCATTTTGACAACAGCAAACCTTTACAATGCTGTCGTCTGGACTCAAGACTCAGATTTCAAAAACTTCAATAATGTAAAATACTTCCCGAAGCTTGGATCGTAGTTTTCGAACAAGTATTTGCACCGGACTGCAAATCGCTGCTGCAGATCTTGAGTTAAGAGGCCTTGGCAAAATCATCTTTAATCAACCATCGGCAGGGCAGCCGGTGAAACCAACGTCCGCTGCCAAAATCCAGCATATCTGCAAATTGACAAAGTTCACATATTTGTTTACTTTCGATGTGTGAAAACCATAGAATTTTACAAAGCAGCAACTGGCAAATGTCCAGTTGAAGAGTTTTTGGATAAATTGTCAGATACCCAAGTTGCTAAAATAACTCGGGTATTAAAGCTAGTTAAGGAATTAGATCGAGTACCAACAAAATACTTCAAAAAGCTCAAAAACACTGATGATATTTGGGAAGTAAGAGCAAGTAGCGGTAATAACATTTTTCGAATACTGGGATTTATACATAACGACAGTCTTGTTGTCCTTACAAATTCTTTTCAAAAGAAAACTCAAAAAACTCCAGCAAGTGAAATCGATCTAGCGGAAAAGAGGAAGAAAAACTATTTGAAGCGGAGAAACAAAAATGGATGATTTAGATAAGTATATAAAGAAAAGAAAAGATCAAAACCCAGAGTTCAAAAAAGGCTACGATAAAGGATATGAACAGTTTAAAATTGGGGTATTACTAAAGCAAGCAAGACTTGAAGCGGGATTGACACAAGAGCAAGTAGCCAAAAAGTTGCAAACCAAAAAATCAGCAATATCTCGGATTGAAAATCATGCTGAGGATATCCGATTGTCGACACTGATTAACTATGCACAAGCAGTAGGAAAAAGTCTGCAGTTCGATATTGTATAAAATTAGCGAACAAGTGTTTACAGCTGACGCTACCCGCCGCTCGTTCCTCGCTCTGGGTAATGCCGCTTAAACCAACGATAACCAGACCCTGAACGGGTCTGGTAATGACCCTGGACCGAAAGATCCTGCAAGGGTCTGCCTATCAATGTCGTTCGAGCTACGCGATACCTACCGCCAGTCAGCTCAAACACCGACCGAAGGCCCGCTCAACATCGGACGTTGGATTTAGTCACATCTTGTCGAAATAAAATCAAAACTATAAGGTTGGCTTGTAGAACTCAGTAAATACCATTTATTGATGTCTTGTTTTAATCCCTGTGAGCAGTTAACAACAATTCGGAGAGAAATGATGAAGAATCAAAGATTCAGTTTCAAGTTTATTGTTATTTTTGCCTTAATTGTCGTTTTCATTGGAGGTTGTGCATTTCAGAAGCTTACAGTTATGCCTAAAACGCCAGAGAGCGTTGTATTGAATGTTATCCGGGAAGATGCAGCTCTTAGCTTAAATCATAAAGTTGTTGTTTTCCTGAATGAAATCGAAGTCACAGACCTTGCTTCAGATTCTCACAAATCTTTGCACCTTATGCCGGGTGTATACACTATTCGGTTTGAGATGACTGATAAGGAAAAAAACGAGATAAAAAAAATCACATGGGAAGGTTTGCTAAAACCTAATGATGTCTACATGGCAATCGTTGCATATAATTTTGGTTGGAAGAGCTGGGAAAAATTCTTTGGTGGCAAGGCAGGAGCTACTCTGGCCGGAGGACAGAAATTCAGCGGAGAAATTGATTTAAGAGAAACAGTTGAACCAAAATAAACAAGCCAAAAACTGTAAATCAGAAAGACTAATCAATCTATTGTTGATTGCCATATCCTCCGTAACTCCCTTGTTAACCGCTGAATTTTTGCTGCTAGCGGCCAAACATGATTAGGTTCTTACTGATTAAACTAAGTTGTCCAAGAGCTTCCAGTTGGCGTGCCTCGCGGCACGCAACTGAAGCTAGCGTCATACTCTTAAAAGACTCCATTTGAATTTCGGATATCACCACCAGTCCAGAAAACATAGAATCGCATGAACCAATCAAGTGGTTGAATCGAATCCCAGTGTTCAACAATTTTTCCGTTTTCAATCTTCCAAGTATCAATGATATTCATCCCTTTCTGATCATTTCCCCGATCCTCTCTATTTAATGTTGCATGTGAATGAAAGATTACATAATCTCCGTCCGCATATATATGCTTTACGTCATACGTGTAATCTGGGTAATCTTCTACGAAATCTCTGAGAAATCCCACTAAACCTGCGATTTTATCAGGTAGATTTCTATTGTGCTGAATATATGAACCGTCGTTGTAATTTTCCAAAATATAATCAAAATTATGATTATTCATTAAGTTCTGTACAAAATCAGTAATCAGTTTTGCGTTTTTCAATTCCTTCTCTGACCAACTTTCTTTTTGCAAAGCTTCAAAATTAATAATTAGTTTGTCAGGCTTTTCCGGAATCTCTGCTGCGACATTATTAAATCCCACAACAACAAATAATAAAATGATGACTTTCCACATAATTATTCTCCAATTAAAAAATTAAATGAATGACAAGTTACGAGTTTGCCTTATAGTATATTAAAGTAACTTACATAACAAGAACGCACTATCAGGTGCCTTAGTCACATTTTGGTAACCTTAGATAGCTAAAGAGAATGGAATTATTGAAGAACAAAGCGGGAAAAAGAGTATTCAAAAATACTGATGAGTGTGCGATTCGCAATGTGGTAGCTCAAATCGGTGATAAATGGTCGATGCTAATTTTGTTTTCTCTTGTGGATGGGCCTGATCGATTCAACTCTATTAAATCGAGGATAGAAGGGATTTCTCAACGAATGCTTACCCAAACGTTACGAGACTTAGAGCGAGACGGGTATGTCAACAGAACTGTATACCCCGAAGTTCCGGTGAAAGTAGAATACAAACTGACGGAAATGGGGAATGAGCTAGTCAAGCCACTATACACGCTAGTATTATGGGCCGATGAACATCACAAAGCAATCAAACAATCACGTAAAGCTTATGATGAAAGGGTTCTATAACTCTCATCGCAAAGAACTTCTAAAATTAGCATAACAAATGTTGAGCGGGTCTAATTATGACCCTAGGCCGAAAGACCCTGCAAGGATCTGCCTATCAATGTCGTTCCAGCTATGTGATACATACCGCCAGTCGGTTCAACATCGGTCGATAACACCACATAACGACCAAAGAAATCTGAGGAAAATGGAAATTCAATTTGTAGAATATGGAAATTCTAAAATAGCGAAACTATCCGCTGAAACGATGATCAGTTCTGTTCAGGATGCAACAGATTTATTAGGCAATGCAGATTATCAGGGAGCAAGCAAGATTATTGTCCATGAAGCAAGCCTGGGTCCACAGTTTTTCAATTTAAGATCCGGCATTGCAGGTGAGATACTTCAGAAAGTATCAAATTATCATAAGCAACTTGCCATTGTTGGAGAATTTGAAAAATTCAATAGCAATGCACTAAATGCGTTTATCATAGAGTGCAACAGAGGTAATCATATATTTTTTGTTCCTGATTTCGATACAGCTATAAAAAAACTTGTTTGAACCAGAATGTGCTAACAATCGTTGAGCGGGTCTAACAGCGACCCTAGACCGATAGCCCTTGCAAGTGTCTGCCTATCAATGTCGTTCGAGCTATGTGATACATACCGCCATTCGGCTCAAACGCAGACCGGCGGCCGCTCAACATCGGTCGTTAAGTGCCAAATACTTCATATAATAGCCAGCCTATAAATGCAACTAAATATAGTTGCAAATGAAGCCAATTTCCCTTAATGTAGATAAAAAGGGAAAATATGAGCAAAAAAGATAAACTTATAGCAAAGCTGTTACGGCGTCCTAGCGACTTCACATGGAATGAGTTGACCAGTTTGTTGAAATCCCTCGGGTACTCGGAAGTGAAGATGGGGAAAACCGGTGGTTCAAGGCGAAGATTCACTCATTCAAATGCTGCTGTCATAACATTGCATAAACCACATCCTCAAAAGACCTTAAAAAGATATGCCATTGACCAAGTAATTGAGCAGTTGCAACAGGAGGATATGATATGAAAGATACTTTGATTTATAAAGGTTATATTGGTTCAGTCCATTACAGTGATGATGACCAAGTATTCTTCGGTAAGCTTGAATACATCAAGAGTTTGGTTAACTACGAAGGAACTGACGTTAAAAGTCTGAAACAGTCCTTTGAAGAAGCAGTTGATGACTATTTGGATCTTTGTGAACAAGAAGAAATAGAACCAGAAAAACCATTCAAAGGTAGTTTCAATGTTCGTGCAGGTAGTGAGCTTCACAGAAGAGCTGCTCTTTTTGCGAAAGAGAAAGGATTAAATCTGAATAAAGTTGTCACCGAAGCCCTTGAACAATACCTGTCGTAGGGTCAGGCACTTAGCTTCCTGTTGACGCTAATCGCGCCACTGAAGCCAGCGATAAAAAGACCCTGAACGGGCCTGCTTATCGCCCGATGTTGAGCGGGTCTAATAATGACCATAGACCGAAAGACCTTGCAAGGGTCTGCCTATCAATGTCGTTCGAGCTATGTGATACATACCGCCATTCGGCTCAAACGCTGACCGGCGGCCCGATCAACATCGGTCGTTAAACAGAGAAATATTGTGATTCTGAAAGGAGAAAAAGTTGACTATCGTCCATTGGAAATAGGTGATGCCCAATCATTTTACCACTGGTGCAAAAACAAGAGTGTTGTAAGGTACAGCCTTTCTTGGTTTCAAACTCAAAGATCAATTCACGATTTTGAGAAATGGCTAAAAGATACACTTGATTCAAAAACTGGTTTCAGTATTGGCATCTGTGGTACTAGTTCAAGAGATCTTATTGGGTACGCCGGAATTGCTGATATTAGCACAGTCAATAGATCAGGTGAATATTTCATACTGATTGGAGACACAAACTACTGGGGATCTGGAATTGGTACAGAAGTAACCAAATCAATCACGTCCTATGGCTTCAATCAACTGGACTTACACAGAATATTTCTGACTGCTTCAGAGTTAAATCACGGGGCTGTGAAAGCTTATGAAAACAGTGGTTACAAACGCGAAGGAGTATTGCGTGATGCAGCATTCAGAGACGGAGAATTTCACAATAAAATCGTAATGTCTGTATTATCAACAGAGTGGACAACTGTTTGACAAATATTTACCCCCGACAGCCCCTCATATTCGGCGGTCTATTGTTGCCCAGTATTTCACCACATTGTTACCTTGTCGGTCCTGCTCAGTGTGGGCTGCGGGTGAAAACAGGCGGTCACACATATGGAGACATGCAAATCCTATGAGATTGCCAGATAAATGATCGAGCTGGACTTTAACCCTTGTAATGTCACTGGTATTGACGATCTCGATTCATGCCTTTGGCGTAAAAGGTTCACACGAACGAGATATTGAAAATATGAACTCTGATGTTTTACTGTTGATAATTTATGTGCTACTGGCATTAATCTTTTCGTTTCTCTGTTCAATCGCAGAGTCAGTACTCTTAAGCATTACACCTTCCTATATCGAAGGGTTGAAAGAAAAGCGGCCTAAGCGGGCGGCACTTTTAAAAAGACTGCGACAAAATAATGTGGATCGATCCCTTGCGGCCATTTTGACACTGAACACCATTGCACATACGGTTGGTGCGATCGGTGCCGGGGCTAAAGCGACAGTCGTATTTGGAAGCACATGGTTTGGCCTGTTTTCGGCTATCATGACGCTTTTGATCCTTTTTCTTTCCGAAATCGTGCCTAAAACTTTAGGCGCCGTCTACTGGTCAAAACTGGTAAGTCCAATTTCGTATTTCATCAATAGTCTGATTGTGGTCCTTTATCCAATTGTGTGGATTTCGGAGAGACTGACAAAATTGATTTCACACGGAAAAGATGTTCACATTTTCAGTCGAGACGAATTTATCGCCATGGCTCAGGTAGGTGTTGAAACGGGACATATTCGTGATAAGGAATCAAGGCTTATCCGAAACATATTCCAATTCGAGTCGCTCAAGGTGGACGATATCATGACACCCCGTACGGTAATCTTTGCACTACCAGAGGATATGAAGATTATCGATTCGTTGGAACAAGTCACCCAAACCCCTTTTTCCCGTCTGCCGCTCTACACGAGGCGTATCGATGAAATATCTGGTTTTGTTCTTAAAGAGGATGTTCTGACAAATGCCGCGCAAAAGGGAGGAGATAAAAAACTCAGTTCATTAAAGCGCGATATACTCGCTGTTCCGGATTCGGTATCGTTAACAGTATTGTTTGAGCGTTTTCTTAAGGATCGCCAGCACATTGCCATTGTTTTCAATGAGCATGGAGGAACGGATGGGCTGGTGACACTGGAGGATTTAATCGAAACGCTTATGGGTATGGAAATCATGGATGAAACAGATGATGTTGAAGATATGCGTACTCTGGCACAAAAGCAATGGAAGGAGCGCGCCAAGGCTATGGGGCTTAATGTTAATAGCTTTGATCAAAATGACCGAACAAGCTAATTCAGCCGACGCAGAAAGTCGCGCGGCTGATTAGCGTCGTTGGGGAAATATAGTATTCATCAAAATTGACTCCTATGCTTCATTGGCGTATGACGAAATTTCGATTTTTCATCAGTTTAAACTCTGGCCCGTTAACTAACTAGTGCTTGGACGAAAACCCCCGTTTTTCGAGGGGCCAGTTGGTTTTTCCGTCGGCGTTACCTCAGGTCCAACCAGTTGAGACTGAAGTAAGCCGACAT
>JANQGZ010000131.1:0-9485 GCA_028282825.1 SAR324 cluster bacterium | reverse complement strand
CTAGTGTCGTGTCACGCCTCAATTGACGGGTAGGATTAAACAATGAACTCTCTTTGCCAAGTTGGGAAGTTCTCGACAAGTTAGCAATAGGCAAAGGGCAGTGGGCAAAATAGGGGGTTGCCGACTGTTTACTGCCGACTGCCGACTTTGGGAACAAGACCGAAAAAAATAGATTGAACGTCATTTGAGCCTTGACATGACACTAGGATACTTATTTAAATTCGATAAAGGATTAAGTATTACTAAAGAAAACCTTCAAGAGGATGGCATTCCATGTATTACCTATGGGGAAGTCCATTCTAAATATGGATTTGAATTCAACCCATCTGATAATCCTTTGAAATCTGTTTCAGAAGATTACCTCTTAACTGATCTAAAATCGCTACTTAATCTAGGTGACTTTGTATTTGCTGATACCTCCGAAGATCTTGAAGGTTCTGGTAATTTTTCATATCTAAATATGGATGAAATGGCGTTTGCAGGCTATCATACTGTTATCGCAAAAGCTAAGACAGATATGAATCATAGATACTATGCGTATCTAATGACATGCTCAGGAGTTCGATCACAGGTGAGATCAAGAGTGAGCGGTACTAAAGTCTATAGCATCACCCAAAAAATTCTTAAGGAAATAAGATTACTAATTCCTCACGTTCAAGAGCAGGAGGATGTTGTTATTCATTTAGATAAAGAATGCTCCAAAATTGATCGTGCCACCTATTCTCAGAAAAGACAAATAGAAAAACTTAAAGAGTACAAAACCACTTTAATTGATTCTGCTGTCACCGGAAAAATAAAAGTATAACCTATGCTAAGCCAAACCAATGAACAGGCGCTGGAAGCTGCCATTGAGAAGAAACTTACTGGGACAACCCTTGAAGAACTAAAAGACCAGGGAGTTGTTGGTGGAGTTGCGGAAGCAGCAGAGCAATATCGGTCGGGTAATGGTTATTGGTTGGGAGAGGCACATGATTTCAATAAGGAATATGCTATTGATGAAAAACGTTTTTGGCATTTTATCAACGAGACACAATCAGGAGAACTAGAAAAATTAAAAGGCCAGCCCCAGTGGGAACTGAGAGTGATCCAACGCCTGGATCGGATGATTAAGAAGCATGGTGTTATTCATCTTTTGCGCAAAGGTTTAGAAGTGGATGATGCATTCTTCACACTCATGTATCCGTTTCCATTGGCTTCCAGTAGCAAGGAAGTAAAAGAAGACTTTGAGCGAAATGAATTCAGCGCTACCCGTCAGGTTTGTTATTCCAATCTAAACCCAAGAGAAGAAATCGATATGGTGCTATTCATCAATGGACTGCCCATTATCACCATGGAATTGAAAAACCATTGGACAGGACAAACCGCTCGTTTTCATGGCATCAAACAGTATCAAAAAGACCGGGATGCAACACAGCCGCTCTTACAGTTTGGGAGATGCATTGTACACCTGGCAGTAGATACAGATGAAATCTATATGACCACCAAGTTGAAAGGCAAGAGTTCGTACTTTCTACCTTTCAACAAGGGCAACAATCATGGTGCAGGAAATCCTCCTAATCCAGGGGGACACAAAACAGCCTACCTGTGGGATGAAATATTGACTCGTCCTAGTTTGGCCAATATACTTCAGCACTTTGTGCGCTTAGACGGAAAACCAACAGATGCATTGGACAGTAGAACATTGTTCTTTCCTCGATATCATCAGTTGAATGTCGTCCGTAAAATCATAAAGGATGCTAGCGAAAAAGGAGTGGGGCAGACCTATCTCGTTCAGCATTCAGCAGGTTCTGGAAAGTCCAATTCCATAACCTGGGCAGCTTATCAACTGATCGCAACCTACCCAGCTACTGATGATATCCCAGGCAGCAAAGGCATTTCCAATCCTTTGTTTGATTCGGTCATTGTTGTCACCGACAGGAAAATCCTAGATAAGCAAATCAAATCGAACATCAAGGAATTTTCACAGGTCAAGAACATCGTGGCAGCCGCCCAAAGTTCTGCTGATTTGAAACAGGCCATGGAATTAGGGAAAAAGATAATCGTTTCTACCATTCAAAAATTCCCATTTATCATTGATGGCATTTCAGATTTGAGCGACAAACGCTTTGCAGTCATCATAGATGAAGCGCATAGTTCCCAAAGTGGATCAGCACATGATAATATGAACCGGTCGATGGGTGCTCAAAATGCACAAGATGAGGAGCAAGACGCTCAGGATTTGATCGTAGAGAGTATGCGATCTAGGAAGATGCGAGGAAACGCTTCTTATTTGGCTTTCACGGCCAC
The DNA here is from genome assembly GCA_028282825.1 of SAR324 cluster bacterium. GTDB lineage: Bacteria > SAR324 > SAR324 > XYD2-FULL-50-16 > XYD2-FULL-50-16 > JAHJTV01. The sequence goes on along the minus strand of JANQGZ010000131.1, from coordinate 7,199 downwards.
TCCCAAGCCCAATACCATTGAGAAGTTCGGAACACCGAAAGCAGATGGAAAAATGGGGGAGTTTGACCTTTATTCAATGAAACAAGCTATTGAAGAAGGATTCATTTTAGATGTATTAAGTAATTACAACACCAACAAGAGCTACTACGAAATCCACAAATCCATTGCAGAAAACCCACTTTTTGATACGGCTAAAGCTCAGAAAGCACTAAAGACTTTTGTTGAAAAACATCCTGAGACTATCCAGGTAAAAGCCGAAATCATGGTTGACCATTTCATCAAGAATGTGGTAAACAAGAAGAAGCTGAAAGGCAAAGCCAAGGGAATGGTGTTGACACAAAGTATCGAATCAGCTATCAAGTATTTTCAGGCCATTAAGAGGATACTCGAAGATAGGGGAGCTCATTTCAAAGCTATTGTAGCTTTTTCCGGAAAGAAGGAATATAAGGGAATAGAATACACGGAGGACTCAATCAACGATTTACCAAGTCATCTGGATACGGCCAAGCCAACTGACCCTGATTATATCAGCGACAAGATCGCTCGGTATTTTGATATGGACGAATACCGAATCTTGGTAGTTGCCAATAAATTCCTAACAGGGTTTGATCAACCCAAACTGGTAGCCTCTTATGTTGATAAGAAATTACAAGGTGTTTTAGCTGTGCAGGCGCTTTCCAGGCTCAACCGATCCGCACCAAAGTATGGCAAAAAGACTGAAGACTTGTCTGTGTTGGATTTCTTCAATTCTACTGATGACATCAAGAAAGCATTTGACCCATTTTATACCTCGACAACCTTATCAGGACCTACAGATGTCAATGTCTTGCATGAGCTGAAAGACAATCTGGACGCACAAGGTGTTTACGAATGGAGTGAAGTAGAGCAATTCAACGAATTGTATTTCAAAGGAGCAGATGCCCAGGACTTGAGTCCGATCATAGACATTGCTGCGGATCGCTTCAATGCTGAATTAGGACTTGAGGATCAGGAAAAAGCGGATTACAAAATCAAAGCCAAGCAATTTGTCAAGATATACGGCCAAATGGCCTCTATTATGCCTTTTGAAGTAGTAAGGTGGGAAAAGCTGTTTTGGTTTCTGAAATTCTTAATACCGAAACTCATCATTCGAAATCCTGAAGATGATGCCTTGGACGAATTACTGAACGCCATTGATTTATCAACCTATGGATTAGAGCGAACCAAGATCGGAACAAGTATTGGTTTGGATGATTCTGAGACAGAAGTAGATCCTCAAAATCCTAATCCAAGAGGGGCACATGGTGGTGAAGAAGAAGTCGATGAGTTGGATTTGATTATTCAAAGTTTCAATGAACGTTGGTTCCAGGGTTGGGAAGCTACACCTGAAGAACAGCGTGTGAAGTTTGTGAATTTTGCGTCCCAGATGCGTAATCATGCAGACTATGAATCGAAATATGCAAACAACCCTGATCAACAAAACCGGGAAATAGCCATTGCCAAGATATTCGAGGAAGTCGCCCGAAAGCAGCGTAAAAATGACATGAGCATGTATCGATTACTCGCTCAGGATGAGGCTTTTAAACAAGCTATGTTAGACACTATGAAAAGGATGTTGGGAAATGGGAATTAAGCAGGCTGTTTTTAATAAAGAAGCCAAAAATTGGAAACAATTTCAAAAACAGATCGCTGCTTTTTTTGGTGAATGTGGGTACTTGTCAGAAAATGAAAAAAGTGTTGAGCTTGTAAGAGGAAAGAAAGCAATCGACACTAAAGTTCAAGTTAGGAATGAGTTCGACTTGCTTGTTTTGGTCGAGTGCAAATACTTGAACAAACCCGTAAACCAGGAAGTGGTTCATGCATTTCGAACGGTTATGCAAGATTCGGGTGCTAATGTAGGGTATATTGTATCTAGGAAAGGTTTCCAAAGTGGAGCTAAAGATGCTATTGTAAAGACAAGCATCAAGCTTAGAACAATTGATGAATTAATTGAGGACTTTTTCAAAGTATGGAAAATCAATTTAGCAAAAAAGTATTCTGACCTTTCGAATAATTTATTTCCGTATTGGGATCCGTCAGGCGGTAAAATGCCTTCAGATGGAAAGCCGATCAGTTTTGAGTTAAAAAAGTTAGTTGATTTAGCATACAAGCCAATTATTAGCTTACCACTTTCTGAATATATTTCAGAGTTTGATAAGTCGTTTCCTATGGATGTACCTCAAATAGATGATAGTTTAATAGTTACTGGTTCAATTAAAATATTGAACTACAGGGAGTATTTTGATTTTGTTGATGCAAATATTGAAAAAGCGCATAGACACTATCAAATATTGTATCGGGAATTATAATGTGAATCAATATGGCTTTAAACAGTAAAGCATGAAGGATTTAAGGTTCTCGGAAGATAACGTCAACGTTTTCATTTCCTATTCATGGGACAATGAAGATCATAAGCGTTGGGTTAATGATTTAGCTAATGCAATCGAGGCTGCTGGAGGTAATCCATTAATTGATCAAACACATCTAAAATTTGGTGGCAATATTCCATTATTTATGGAGACTATGATTATACGATCAGATGTGGTTTTGATGATATTGACTCCATCATATCAAGAAAAAGCAGATAAAAGAGTAGGAGGTGTGGGCTATGAGTATAACATCATAAATGATAAACTCTACAACCTTCATGAAAATGAAAAGTACATTCCAGTATTGCGAACTGGAGACAAAAAAAGCTCGGTACCACGCTTTTTACAAACATACAGCTACGCTGATTTAAGGGATGGAGTACGATATAAAGAGAATCTCAATTTACTGCTGAGCCAGATTTTAAAATCCCCCCTAAAACACCCTGAAAAGGAAAAAAGTAAGCATGTGGAAACTAATCTAGAATACTTGCCAAATGCACAACTCGAAAAAGAGATTGAACGACAATTTGATCATTATTTTCAGCAGATTTTCAATTTACCTGGAGAAAAAGAGACTGTTACTGCTGGAGGTGCGGTCATAAAGACAGACTCAAGAAATCAGAAAAATAAGGTGAAAAAGGAGATTACTGAATGGGAATCTGAAGTGGAAGAGTATTGTACGGAACTCGCAAAGGCGTTTGATGAAAAGAAGATGATTTTCTTTGAGAGCAATCCTGGTGAATTTAAGAGTAAATCATTTCGAAACAACCTCTGGACTGTGAGTAGTGCGCTAAAGACACCAGATCCAGATTTGGCCAGGTATAAAAGAGATTTTGCTGATGTTACTGCCGATGAAGTTTTAGAGACGGTTCAACACATTTTAGAATTGACAAGAGAGTATATAAATCAAACTGCATCATCACTCAACTATTCATCAATTACCAGTATTAAAGAATTGGATATGGGCTTTCTGAATAGAGCAGATATGTTCTTGAACAGGGTTATTGGGTTTGGTATTAGGTCAGAAATATTGCATCGAATGTTTCCCGCTCATTTCCCAATAATGACCCAAAGGACTTTATGGGCAATGTATTTCCTAACTGATAGAGCAAGAGAATTCATTGCGATTGAGCACAAAACAAGATCTGGTACCATGAGAGTTTCCCATAATTGGCAATATGATTATGCTCGATTTACTTATTACAACAATTATATAGGGAATCTGCTTCAAAAGAAGCTTGAGAAATTTGAAATTCGACTTGAACCAGGACTAAGGTTTGGTTTTGTAAATCTCTTTTTGGTTGAGTTAGCCATTCTACATAAAAGTGATATCAAAGTATTGCATGAATGGTCAGAGGTCTAATAAATGGATTTACATGCTAAATACAAGCAATATTTCCCTGAGATAGAATCCCTGTACCCTTATCAAGAAGAAGTAATTAAACATTTAATTGAAGGCAATAGTACTTTAGCAATTATCTCTACGGGAGGTGGAAAATCATTGATATTTCAATTGCTCGCGCTAGAACTTGAAGGCATCACCATGGTGGTGTCTCCATTAATAGCCCTAATGCAGGAACAGGTCAATGAGCTAAACAAAAGAGGTATAGATGCACTTGCCTTAAACTCAAATATTCCCTTTGATGAACAACGGAAAATCTTAAGAAATCTTTCTGATTCGGACATTAGGTTATTGTATCTTTCACCCGAGCGATTACAAAATGGCATCTTCAGAGCTAGTTTGGCTGCCTCAGGTGTAGATATTTCAATGATCGTTATTGACGAGGCTCATTGTATCAGTCAATGGGGGCAAAGTTTTAGACCAGATTATGCTCAGATAGTCCCATTTAAAAAGTTTTTAGATTCAATAGATCAAAAACCAATAGTCTTTGCCTTAACTGCAACTTTAGCTAAGGAGCCAAGAAAAGCTATTCAAAATGAATTTGACATCTCTGATGACAATACATTTAAGCCACAAAGTATCATTCGCGAAAACCTAAATCTTCACTTTATTCAAGTCAAAGATGAGAAAGAGAAATTATCTGAGCTTGAAAAATTTCTTGAGGAAAACCAACCAGAAAAAGTATTGGTATATCTCTACAGCAAAAGGAAATGTGAGGAATATGCAGAGTCAATAAAATCCTGGGGATATGAAACAGGATTCTATCATGCCGATGTGGATAAGGAAGAAAAAGGAAGAGTTTATAGTCGCTTTAAAAATGGGAAAATTCAGATTCTGTTCGCTACTACAGCATTTGGAATGGGGATCAACATACCGGACATTGAAGCGATTGTTCATATTCAAACCCCAAATTCAATCGAAGAATATTATCAACATGTAGGTAGGGGATGGAGAGATAAATCAATATCAAAAACTTGTCAGTGCTTAGCTCTCTGGTCTGAGACGAACTTTGATAGAAGGAAAAAAGAAATTGCCGGTGAAAAGCTAACTATAGAAGCTCTGAGGTATCGTGTCACAAACCTTCTCGGAAAGAAATTAAAGAAAGGTAATATCATTTCTAAAGACAAAGAAGAATACCTCAATTCATCGGATAACCTACAGATCGTCAGATACAAACTTGAAGAAAAAGGGATAATAGAAACGATAGGAGAGATTAACGGATCACCTTTAAAAATTGAAATGAACCAGAACACTGATTTATGGAATGCAATTCATAAAGATTTAGATGGTCTAGACAGTTTTCAATGGGCGTCAGCTCAATCAGGAATTGAAATTGCAGAAATTATAGATCATCTCTATGAACAAGAATTCGTTGGTAATATTAAAAAAATGCCTGCTATCAGGAGAGATATATTTTTTCGAATTCTAAAGGAAGATTTGGACCCGTTCCTAATTGAAACTGCAAATGAGTTGAACTCAATAGTGGCGCAGAGACTTGCAGATTTGGATTATCTAAAATCTCTTTTTTTAAATACTGAACCTAATAAGCTGATTGAGGAATTTCTGTCCTGACAAAAATAAACAATTGGTGTGACCAAAAAACTCCCTAAAAAGGTAACTGAGAAATGAAATGCCAATCGTATAACGCACAAAGCGTCACATATCAAGAAACAAACTGCTCCACACGTTCATGTAGAAGTCTATAGAAAAATTTGTACATTTGATATGCGTACATCTGAGGAGAAATCCAATGAAAAATAGTTTAATATTTAATAATATGCCCGGCAGAGAGTGGGTGCAAGTCCCACACATTCCAAGTCTTCTTGGGTGTACGCAGCACTGTCGGGCTACCTAAAAACAAAAAGTCATGCGTACACCTAGGAAGCAATTAAACAGACGACCGGAGGTCAGAAGTTTGAAAATCCAACCCAAAAGAAGGTTTAACAAGTACAGTGAAATAGATGTACCAGAGATCAAGCTCTGTGGTAGTTGGCTGGAAAAGTTAGGCTTTGTGCAAGGACAAAGAGTGCTAATTACAACTATGGATCGACTGTTAGTCATTCGGTTAGAGGAAGAATAGGGCGTTAGATCGCCAGTGGGGATACTGGCGATCCTTTAACTTTACCAGCGAGCAATAAAGCTCCTAGTATTGAACCCTAGAGATGCCGAACTCAAACCATAAGAAAGTGATGTAATAGGCATAAAGTCCCTGATTCCAATTACAAACGAGACTGACAGGCCCGGGCCGCTTAAGCACTACGAAAAAGACAAAACCCCTGAGGAATGGCGTGGAAAAAAGCCGACAAAATACAAAACGAGTAGTAGACATAATAAACAAAGTATAAGTGAACCCCCGGCAACCACACCGGGGAAAGCCGAATCACCCGGATGGATTGAGGTAAATGCAAGGGGCCAAGCCGGTTAAGGTGTGATGGCAGGAGGGAAGCTAAAAAGGCTTGGATTCATTTCACCCTTGTATTTCCCGAACCAACAACTGGAACTTTGCTTTGACCTGTGTGTGGGAATCGCCATCAAGAAACTGTATTTTTGATATAGTATACTAAGTCAATAGAATTATGAAATTATGGAGTTTTTATTTTTCGATAGCTGCAGTCATTATCAGTATTCTAGGTCTGATTCATACCATAATATATAATCTTCGATATGCCAAAAGGGAAATTAAAAACAGACAAATTTTGCTCGTTTTAGATTTATTAGAAGAAATTAATCAGTCCAAAATAAATGTCTTTTGTGGAACTGTTGATAAGGGCGGCGGCGAGGCATCAGGACGTTCAATGGATCTAAACTTATGGGATATTTCCGTACTCAATGATGAAAGCTTTGATAAAGACTTCGAAGATGAACAAGTTTTATTCCGAACAGGAACCAATAGCTTATTTAACATTGAAAAGTATCTAAATAATCCTTTGTTGCCTAAATCAATTTATGATGAACTAACAAAGTATCATGAACGGACTTTCACTATCAACAAATCAAGTATGGAGCAAGGAAAGTATGTAGTATTAGAGACAGGTAGTTTTATTGAAAGTCAATTCAATAGAAAAGCAGACCAAAAAGGTGTCTTTAATGAAAGCTATGCTGTTGCCTTTACTTCATGGTTATCTTTCAAGAAAGTTAGTAAACGATTGAAAAAAGCAATAAAAGAATATATAAATTCGATTAAAATAGGATTAGCAAATCTTAGATCAGATTTTGATATCCAGTAAGATAGATCAGATTTCATTTGAAAATTATATTAAATAGAACCTCATGAGCGCTGGCCCGCCAAAATACCGGGCGTGGGTGAGGCCGTGGGCTGATAGTGATTATTTTGGCAAGATTTTTTGCTTACTTTTTTATCGACTGAAAAAAGTAAGAGCCTGCCCGGCTCAAGGGCACTGCGAACACAA
>JANQGZ010000047.1:0-115736 GCA_028282825.1 SAR324 cluster bacterium | reverse complement strand
TCTATGACCCGGTGAAAAGTCAGTCCGTCGTAATATCCTTTTAATGCGAGATTAACAAAATTTGCCACAGTAATTGGTGTCTGCTCTGCAAACAGTTTAAGGCGAATATTTCCTTTGTCTGTTTCCAAATGAGCGATAACTTCATTGGATGTTGTCATCTGATCTCCAACCTCAATTGGTTTTAAAAGAGTTTCTGTTCCTGCCTTTCGTGCTCCCCTGATCGTCAAATCAATTCATTTTGGGGTTTTCAAGCTGACGAATGCATCGGAAATAGTTAATAATTAAACTTCTATTGTCCAGTAATTTATCGTCTGCTTCAATAGAATTTCGTCGTGGAATTAGATAAACAACCTGAAAAAACAATGATTCCAATCTTTAGAGAAGAGACACCATCCAGCTTTGAGTAAAGCTGAATTGTTTAAAGCCTGTCTGGAATTTGTTCAATGAATTGTCCTCTTTGCCTGCATTCTAAGTCTGATATATTTCACCTTGATCCGCTTCGTACCTATTACCGATGTTCACGTTGCCGACTTATTTTCGTGGATTCCAAATATCTACCTGCCCCTGATCAGGAAAAAGAGCGATACCAGCAGCATAAAAATGATCCGGAAGATGGGGGTTATGTTGAATTTATGTATACTTTCATTCATCCGTTAACCAAGAGAATAACCAAAAATTGCAGTGGATTGGACTATGGTTCGGGCCCCACACCGGTGTTGGCAAATCTGCTTGAAAAAAAAGGGTATAAAATCTCCATCTACGACCCTTTTTTTTCCAATAACACAAAGGTGCTATCCAATACATACAACTATCTTACCTGTGTTGAGACTGCGGAACACTTTCATCAGCCTGCTCAAGAATGGAAAACGATGATTGGACTTGTCAAAAAGGGAGGGTGGCTAGGAGTGAAAACATCCATGTTCCATGAAAACATCAATTTTTCCTCGTGGCACTACAAAAGGGATTTCACACATGTATGCTTTTATTCGGAGGAGACCTTTCGTTGGATAGCCGGAAAGTATGCTTTAGAGTTGTATGTTGAAGACGAATCCACTGTATTCTTTAAGGCGACAACATCTTCATCGGTCATCGAATTTATTGATCTTTAAAGACCATTTCCCTGTAGTATTTCAACTCTTCAATCGATTCAATGACATCTTCCAGGGCTGTATGTTTGTTTGCTTTTTTGAATTTCGGAAGCTCCGGAAACCAGCGAAAAGTCAGTTCTTTCAAACTGCTTACATCAATATTTCGGTAGTGAAGGTAGGCGTGTAAATCGGGCATATGTTTCGCCAAAAAATTTCTATCCTGATGAATACTATTCCCGCACAAGGGTGCCTTAAACTCTTCCACGTAGTCCTTGAGGAAAGAGAGGGTTACAAACTCAGCTTCCTTTTCTGTAACTCCTGCAGCTCGCACTTTTTCTGTTAGTCCCGATTTGCCATGATGTTCCTTACACCAGTCGTTCATATTGGCAAGTACTTCATCCGGTTGATGAATGACTAATTCAGGACCGTGTTCAATAATATTTAGATTGGTATCGGTGATCACCGTGGCTATTTCAAGAATTTTATCGATTGATGAATCAAGCCCTGTCATTTCCAGATCCATCCAGACCAGACGATTCTTTTTGTTCATGATGGTTTGTATGAATGATTTGAAAATTAGAGATTGTCCATTTCTTTCTGACTGTCTTCCGCGCGAATAACTTCACTGATCCTGATTCCGTATCTTTCATTTACTACCACAATCTCACCACGACACATCAGTCTCCCTCCAATCAGCACGTCCATTGGTTCACCAACAACCTTGTCGAATTCAATGACAGAACCGGCCTTTAAAAGCAGCACTTCTCTCATCGATTTCTGTACTGAGCCAATCTGGGCTTGCATGCTGAGAGGGACATCATGCAGATAATCGACTTCACCATGGGGGATTTCTTCCTCTTCTTCTCCTACTCCACCTTTACGATTGTCTTTTTTACCACCGCTGCCGCCGAATAAATCTTCATCAAGTTCGTCGTTATCTATGGCCATACTTTACCTGTAAAATCATATTGTTAAGGAGAGCTTTGGTCAATTTTAATGCCTATTTTTCCAAGAGCAGATCCCGTGTAATTCTAACCTGTGCGTCATCAACCTACAAGTTTTGTTCATTAGTCAACACACAATTTGACTTGCCAGTTAAAAAAGCAAGATCAGTTCCTTCAGTCTATTCATCGACAAAAAGGCACCAAATATATTTATTTTGCGACTTTTTATTTAAATTGCATTATTATTGAATGAAATTTCTTTATTCGAAAATAGACTCACTCTGCAGTTAATATAGCATTACACCAGTCTTTTGAGTATCCCTAAACCAAGCGGAAACTGTATTGAATCCGCTTTTCTTTTTTAATTATCGAAGAGGTTTAAAATGAAACTGATTCTTCCGTTATTAATTGCTTGTTTCATTACTGCCATCCCTGTATTCGGGCAACAAGCGTGTGTGGGAAATAGCTGCCTGCCGGATAAAGTCAAAGATGACTGTACCGTTATGGAAAACAACGGTTGTATCGATTGGGATAACGGCATAATTTACGCCACAGGAATGGGAGTACCAAATCCAAAATTCGAAACCCAGGCACAAAAGACCTATTCTGCCTATCAAGCAGCGAAAACAGTAGCTATGCGTAATCTCCTGCAAATGGTTCAAGGAATCAATATAACCTCTACACGCACAGTGAAAGCTGGAATGTTGGAAGATGATACCATTAATACCCAGATCAGTGGAAAAATCCGACAGGTCCAGGAAGCCGGCAGACCACAAACCATGAATGACGGTTCTGTCTGGGTGACCATGAAAATGTTCATGAGGGATATTATTTCTATTCTCGTCGATAATCAGAAATTTGCCTTTAAAAGCGGAGATATGTTCAAGCGTCCTAGTCCGGAACCTTCTCTAGAAGAAGCAAAAAAAGACACTGGCCCGGAATATGGCGGTGATGCCAATACGGTCTATACGGGTGTTATTATTGATGCCAGGGGAACCGGTGTAGTGCCTGCCATGTCACCAAAAATATATGGCCCGGATGGGAAGGAAGTATACGGTTCCATCGCCGTGGAAAGAGAATTTGCTCTTCAGCACGGGGTGGTTGGCTATGTAAAGGAATTGGATGAAGCCAAAGGCAACGAACGAGTTCAAGGAAATCCCTTGTTGATCAAGGCTAAATTGAGCAGTGATAAAACATCCGATTTGGTTGTTTCAGAGCAAGATGCCAAACTCCTGAATCAATTGGATGCAACCCAGTCTTTCCTGCGGGAAGCTCGTGTAGTCGTAATTATTGGCTAGGTTTTCAACATTTAACGCATTCTTGAAATTGCATTTTCCATATGTGTAGGATGATAATGTCTTACAAAGCTAAAATACTTGCCCGCAATCAATAAAAGCAACGGAGTAGACTAATGGATCGAATTCAGTTTTCCAAGTTAAGATTTGCCACGATTTTTCTTGGCATTGTCTCTTTAGTCATAACGGGATGTGCGCAGCCCGCTTCAAAAACCAGAACCGCTACCGGTGCTATGGATACTCCCGGATTCCATGTCCAACGAGGTGATGATGCCTTGCTCTCGAAGCGTTATGAAGATGCGCGATCGTCCTATCGTAAGGCGCTTAGCCTTGATTCAAACAGCTCAGAAGCATTAAGCGGATTAGCAGCGGCTTCTGCGCACGAAGCATCAAGAGCTGGCGTATCCCGGTCTACCAGAAAGTCAGTTTTATCCGAATCGGAAGATCAGATCAAACAGGCCTTAAAATCTGCAAAAAATAAGGTTGATCGAGCGCGAGCTCACAGCTTTGCAATTCAGGTATATCTGGCACTGAAACTTCCCAAAGATTGGTACGAGAAAGCGGGTGACCACTTTAAGGATGCCACAAAACTAAATCGAAATGACCCGGCCGCATACTATTTTATGGGCTTGGCAGAGGCAGAGCAATTAAACTACAGCAAAGCTTCAGCACATTTTGAAAAAGTTCTTTCAATTGGAAAGCGTTACGAAGCGGAAGCTAATCGTGAGCTAAAAAGAATTCAGGAAGTTCGCAGGGCCATGCCGGGAAGTAAGTTTGGAGCCAAAATTGCGAATGTGGACAAAATTACACGGGCAGATGTTGCCGCACTGTTTATTGCAGAACTGAGACTGGACAGGTTGTACAAACAGACAGGTAAATCCTCGAAAAGCGGTTTTAAAACCCCAAAATCCCAGCAGAAGATGAAGCTTGATCCCCTGCAGAAGTATCCCGATGCCGTTGATATTTCAGGCCACCCTTTGGAACGGTCCATTAAAGAAGTGATGAAATTGGGTGTTAAAGGACTGGGACCAGACCCGGCACATAAATTTCATCCAGATCAGGAATTTAAAAGAGCAGAATTTGCCCAGCTCATTCAAGACCTCTTGGTGAGGATTACCCGGGATAGATCCATCTCCACAAAATACATCGGACAAACCTCTCCATTTCCCGATGTAAATAAACATGTATGGTATTACAACGCAACAAGAACCGTGGTTAACCGAGGGTTAATGAGTGTAAGGAATAAAGTGACCGGAGAGTTTGCTCCTCTCGACACAGTGAGTGGAGCAGATGCGCTACTGACTATTCGTACTTTGAAAGAGATTCTAAAAGAATACCTGCGCTAATCACCAAGACCATGATCTTTCAATCAGGTTAACAATGCCTGGTTGGAAGATCCAAAACCAACCTGATAAATACTTATCTGTCCCTCCAGAATCCTTTTTCTTTGATCAATTCTATCAACTTGTCTACTGCTTCAATTTCCTTTATGCCCCTGCGCACACGTTCTTGCCCGAAATATAGATCGATCTTTCCAGTTCCGCTTCCCACATATCCAAAATCTGCGTCGGCCATTTCGCCTGGCCCATTGACAATACATCCCATAATGCCAATTTTTATTCCCTTGAGATGGGACGTTTTCTCTTTAATCCGAGCTGTGGTTGACTGGATATCAAAAAGGGTACGGCCACAGGAAGGGCAGGCAATATAGTCTGCAACAAGAATTTTCATTCGTGTCGCCTGCAGCAGATACAGCACACTTAACAAATCATTGGATCCAATCTCTTTGGGAAGCAGCAAAAAATCCAGAAGACCTTCGGAGAGTACCGCAGCCAACTGCGTTAAAAGATTATAATCCGGTTTTGATGGAACCTGGTATCCGACCGGTTTGCTCGGCTTGCCATTGGCATTTTTATGATACTTTCTTAACAGATAGGTAGGATTTTTGGAGGTTAATATCGAAGCCGAGTAGTATGAATCCAAAGAAGCTGAATTCAGAGTTTTAAGAGAATTCACTTTCAATAATTTTAGCGAATCCATCCTAACCTCTTTTCCTTGCTCACTTTCCTGGTATTTAAAATCCGATTCCAGCTGAATATCGGCTTGCGGAATATTAAAATTATCAGGTTCTCCAATTTTAAACGGGCTGCATCCTCCCAGCTGGAGCTTTCCTGTTTCAGCAGTTTTGCTTTGAATCCTTTGGTGGGTGATTGGCCTCTGCCAGATTTCCTGATCAGATTCGGCCTGTTTATTTTTCTGCAAAATAAAGGGTAATAGCCGATTGGCAAAAAGGATCTCGTTAGCGCTTTCTTCGGTCAGTGACACACGTATAGTATCGCCAATACCATCCATCAATAGCGGACCTATTCCTGCCAGACTTTTGATCCGTCCCATAATGCCATCTCCCGCTTCAGTCACGCCCAGGTGCATGGGTATCACTTCCCTGTGCCTTTGAGAGTCAACGAGTAATCGATACGCCTTTTGCACCACAATGGGATTGGAGGATTTTAACGAAACAACCAGTTGATCAAATCCTTGTTCTTCAAACAATTCAGCCATTTCCAATGCTGATTGGACCATGCCAATCGGTGAGTCACCGTATCTTTCCATCATCCTGGTCGATAAAGACCCCTGGTTAACACCGATACGCAAGGCACGTCCGTACTTTTTCAGCGCTTCCGCAAGGGGGCGAATGGCCTCTTTCAGACGGGCGTATCCTTCTTCAAATTCCTGCTTATCAATTGCGCCAGTGGAATTTTTTGGTCTGTCGGAAAAATTACCGGGGTTGATCCTTACTTTTTCAAACAATTCACATGCCTCGACAGCGAGTGTGGGCGAGAAGTGTATATCAGCCACCAGCAGCACATCCAACCCTTCTTCCTTCAAAACCCTTCTTAGTTCAGGCACTGCATCCAGGTCTTTTTTAGAAGGAACGGTTAAGCGAATTAATCGACAACCCACCTGCAAAAGTGATTTAATTTCCTCTAAACAAGCCGGTACGTCTTGGGTAGAGGAAGTTAACATCGATTGAACGTAGATAGGATGGTCTCCACCGATGGACAGACCACCGATCCTCACTTCCCTTGTTTTAACTCGATTATAACTAAGAGGATAGCTGAGAAGTTCCATGAGAACCTTTATTGCAGGTTACAGGAGTGTGTTTTGCGGGAAGACAGTTGGGAGGGTCAAGTGAGGAAGTAACTTAACCCTGTGGATTGTAAACGGACTATTCGATCTCCATGTCTTCGAGATATTCATCCACCTTTTCTTCTTTTTCGTGGATATTGGGTTCGATGTAGCCCTTGATGATTTCGTAGTGAGCAACCGTACTGGGTTTCCTGCTTTCCAGTCCTGCATCAGATGAAGCTTTGCTGGTTTTCCCCTCGTACAGATCCCTGGTTCTTGAGGCAATCACTTTGACCTTGTCAAATAGATTCAAAGTATTTTGACCTTTGTATTCCTCAATAAATTCCAAATATTCAACCATATTTCCTCTAAATTGATTCCTAGATAGAACATCCCGGGTTTTATACAATCCGTTTCTTCAAACTTGCTTTACAAAATCTCAAGCAGTTGTCTGGCTTTGTTTGCGTAAAAACTCTTGGGATAATCTTGCAATAAAATCTGGAGCAGTTCCTTTGCTTTTTCCTGCTGATCCGAATTCATATAAATTTCAGCCTGCTCCATTAAAATAATATCGTTAATCGCTTCCGATTTTGCCGTTTGCAAAAGCTCAAATGCTTCATCGGTCTTTCCTTGGTCTCGATAAACATTTGAAAGATATAAGCTGGCCAGGAAGTACAGATCCGATTCCGGTTTGAGTATGGATAATAGTGAATTCAAGTCTGCCTCAGCTTCCTCATAGGCTTTCTGACCAGAGTTCAGAGCTGCCCTGTAAAACAAGGCTATTGTATATTGATCGGTGTCCGAATGGTTCTGCAAGAAACTGTCCAGCAGGGGTTTTGCTTTAGCATGTCTTTGTTCTTCTGTAATTTCATTATCATACACTATCTGCTCGATCTTGAACAATTCCTCGTTCCTTGAGTTATCCCGGTAGGCAAGGTACTCAAATGTTCCCCAAGTAGACACAATAATCACCACAATTGCCACTGCCAGGCTGATAAACAGCATTCTTCTGACATAAATGTAATTTGCCGCGTTAAACAAAAAATCATCTAAAAGATCTGATTTCAAGGCAGCATCGCCACTTTCAGGGGTTTCATTTTCGGCGGGAACCACCACTTGATTTTGCTTCTTTTTTGAAGTGGCCTTTCCGCCTTTACTGTTTGAATTCGCCAAATCAGTTACCGTTTCTGGTTATCGTTAAACGTTAATGAGTCACAATATGAAGGACTTAAAACAGACATTCTTGAGGGAGCAGTGGCTTACAAACTGGATTTTTCACCTTACAAAACTCCACTGCCTAATTTGATATTTTTTATGGAAAGTTTAGTCTTTGTCAATGTGTATCAGTCTGCCAATCATTTCTTCAATATTCTTGAGATTCATAGGTTTGAGTAGAACACCGTTCAGACCGGCTTTTGTACATTTCTCCTTCCATAAATCTTCTGTACCTGCCGTCATTGCAACAATAGGGATTGGCTCGAGTTTATATTTTTTTTCAAATTTTCTTATTTCCGTTGTTGCTTCAAAGCCATCCATTACGGGCATTCTTAGGTCCATGAAGATGATATGAAATTTTTGCGATTCTTCCTGAAGTGATAAAATATAGGCATCCAAAGCTTGTTTCCCATTCTCCAGGATATCTATTTCATACCCCCTCTTGGTTAAAGCGGTTTTAGCCAGTTTGGCAGTGGTTGTATTATCGTCCACCACCATAATTCTAATGCTTTTAATCGGAGCCTTGACCGGATCAATGGGTGTATCATAAGGTTCCATCGCCGGTGGTGATTCTTCCTTTTGTATCAAAGGCAATGAGATGGTGAAACAGGATCCTCTTCCTTCTTCACTGGAAACAGAGATCGAGCCATTGTGTTGTTCAATTAATTCTTTAGTGATGGAAAGTCCCAATCCGGTACTTCGCTCTCCTGCAGTGCCTGCTCTTGAAGCTTTAGAAAATTTCTCAAAAAGCACGGGCATGACATCTTTTGGAATGCCAATCCCGGTATCAATAATTGAGATCTTTAGATTTTCTTTATCTTCCTCTTCCAGAACCATGCTGACTTTACCCTCTTTTGGCGTAAATTTTATGGCGTTCGAAAGAAGATTATTGAAAATCCTGATCAACGCGTTTTTATCTCCTAAAATATAAGGTTCATCCTCGTTGTTGTTTTCAATTTTTATGTCGATCTGTTTGGGAATTGCCATGTGGCGGACCGTGTTAACAGAAGATTCAACCAACTCATTGATGGGAATTGTTTTTAAAACCAACTCATTGTTTTCCGATTGGGCTCTTCCGAGTTCAAGAATATCGGCAATCAAAGTCAGAAGGAACTCACCAGAGTCTTTGATATGGGTTAGATATTCCTGATGAACATCCAGAGTCCTTTTGTCCTCCATTAACAGATCGGTAAAGCCCAGAATTCCGGCAAGGGGGGACCTGAGATCGTGAGAGGTTACGGAAAGAATATCATCTTTGAGTTTATTCAATCGTTTCAGCTCAATAACCTGGTCCAGCAACTTTTTATTCAGCTGCCTGCCTTCAAGATGAACCTTGGCCCTGGCCAACAATTCTTCCTTGGCAAAAGGTTTCACAATATAGTCCGAGGCCCCGGCTTTGAACATTTTCAGTACGGAAGCGGTTTCCGACATAGCGCTGAGAAAGATAACAGGCAGCGCCTTGTTGCCCATTTCAAAACGAATTATCCGGCAAAGCTCGTCCCCATTCATTTCCGGCATCATGAAATCGGTCATGACCAGATCGATATCATCTTCGTGTTTTTTCAGAACTTCCAGAGCCTCCAAACCGTTGGCTGCTTGCAAGGTGTGAACACCTTCACTTTCCAAAATATTATCGAGGATACAGCGGGTGAGCTCACTGTCTTCGACTATAAGGGCTGTCATACCCCGCAGGGCGGAATCGGGGTAGAGAAGATTGCTGACGGCATTGGCAACTTCACCCTTTAAAAAGGGCTTGATGATAAAATCTGCTGCTCCGACTTGAAAGCCTCTTTTGCGACCTTCCATGGTATCGTTTGACGTTACGAATATGATCGGAACTTCCTTGTCCCCTTCCGGGGTCATCAGTTTCAGTTCTGTTCTGATTTTATAGACTGTTTCGTAACCGTCCATTCTGGGCATATCCACATCCATAGTGATTAGATGAGGACGGACAGAAGAAGCCTTTTCCAGCGCGTCAACACCATCTTCAGCCTCATACACTTCATATCCGGCTTCTTCCAGCTCACTACTAAGGATTTTGCGCAACATTTTGCTGTCATCTACAACGAGGACTTTCATAGGGGTACCTACCTTGTTAGGTCTGCTCCTCTGCTCATCCTCTAGTCGAAGATGAGACAGTTACGAATCTACTCTTATAATTTTACTCGGATGAGTGATAAATGGCAAGTTATTTACATCTTTGACCAGTGCTTGAATACGGCGTTCCACTACCGTTTCGGTCAATATGGCAAAAGGAGTCAACGATCCTTCGGTGGATGGCTTTAATTCTGATAATTGTTTAATGGCAATACCGGCTATTTGAAAGCAGTCCTCAATGGCTTGTACATCATTCTCATTAGCCAGTTTAAAACGAACAAAGTATTCCGACTCGGTTTCATCGATTGGCAAAATGCTCTGCTTGGATAATTGGTCCAATGGCACAGACAAGGCCGGCACCTGTTCCCCTCCCAGGGTGGATAGTCTTCTTCCTATATCTATGATGTCTCCTACTACAGCAGAAGCGGTAGGATGAGATCCGGCACCCGCACCGTAACTCATCGTATGCCCGACAAAATTTCCGTACACAGAAATCGCATTAAATGCTCCCTGAACATTGGCCAGCATGCTGTCGGATTTTACCAGGGCGGGATGGACTTTTCCTTCAAATCCCTTTTGTGAGTTCCTTGCCATTCCCAGTAACTTGATTGCATACCCCATGGATTCTGCCAGCTCGATATCGCAACTTTCAATCTCGCTGATACCCTCCACATGCAACTGGTCAAATTCAAACAAAGCGTTAAAAGCCAACTCCATAAGAATAATAACCTTGTGGGCTGTGTCGATGCCCTCTATATCAAAGGTTGGATCTGCTTCTGCATATCCTTTTTCCTGTGCTTCTTTCAGGGCAGTAGCAAAGTCTTTGTTCTCATTGCTCATGGAAGAAAGGATAAAATTGGCAGTTCCATTGATGATGCCCGAGAATGATTCTATTTCATCCCCGGAAAATCCTTCCTTTACACTTCTAATAATAGGAATTCCTCCCCCAACACTTGCTTCGTATCCTAAAAAACCGGGGGAATTGTAGGCGGCTGTAAACACTTCTTCAGAATGCTTTGCCAATAACGCTTTATTGGCCGTAACAACACTTTTGCCTTTGTCGAGTGCTTCCAGGATAATTTTCTTTGCCAGCCCATCACCGCCAATCAACTCGACGACCACATCGATTTCTGTATCATTCAAAATGTCATCCACAGAATTCGTTATCGCGATTCCTGAAAAATCGATATCAAGGTGTTCATAAGGATCGATGGTCGCTGCCCTGGTGACCTTAACTGGAAATCCTGTTCGTTTTTGAATGATGGAGGCATTTTTTTCCAGAAGTTGTGCTGTACCGGCCCCAACAGTGCCCAACCCGCAAATTCCCACGTTGATAGTTTTCATTCCTTTTCTCATTGAACTGTTAATGAAGATCTTTTTTCTGCATTGTTTTATACCCGCATCACTTTATCTAATCCACTTCGATTTCTGCATTGATATACTTCTGTAGAACGCTATCAAAGTCGTTTTCCTGAATCAGTTTTTTGTCCTTGGTTGAAATATAGAAGTAGTCGATAATCTGATTACCAATAGTTGTAATGGTAACCTGTTGCGGAGCTACGCCAATGGCTTCAAAGGATCTGAGGATCTTATAATAGACAAACGGTGCATCAAACAGTGAGATTTTGACCGCCTCAAACTGAGCTGACACTCTTTTAAAGCTGTCTTTTTTGATTTCTTTGACCAGATAACCTTTTTCCTTTTCCAAAAAAGAATTCATCTGCACTGTGGATAGATTCTTTTTTGTGCCCACTGGTAAAGGGTTCAGCGGTGGCAAGATCAAATTGTCAATGACATTTTCCAGCTCAATTCTGGAAAGCCGATCCCGCTTTTCACCCATGGATATTCTGAAATACCCCATAAATCCTTCTGTTTTGTCTGCATATCTCACCTTGTTTATTTTTCCATTTTCGATATTTACTCCTTGCCAGCTTAGTGCGTAGGCAATTCTGGATTGTATTGCGGGATCACCGGTAAAATGAAAAAGGATGCTGTCGTATTCTCCTTTCTCACCTTTGACGTATGACAGACGGATATTCTTGTCCTGATCGCTTTCAAAATCCTGTAATTGTGTAGACAAGACTTCGACCGAGGTACTTAACAGGTATCTGTTTGGTATTGTAGTGAAAAACCAATTCCACGATTTACTTAAGGGAGCTGCTATTGAAAGCACGTTCCGTTCTGATATCACCTGCTGAATAATTTGGGTGAACCTAAACCTGTGCTTGGCCAGTGAGGCCTCGTCTAATTCAGCCAGTTTAAGGAACACCAGGGAGTTTTCCAGTTCATCCTGATGGTTGCCCAGTTCTCTGGCTTCTGTCTCCGACATTTTCATTAGAGGCGTGACAATGACATCTTCCAGGTTTTTGTTACAGCATTGCCTCAATAGAAGTTCCAAAAGCACCGAGGTTCGTTTTTCGTCCACCGTACGATCCAGGTAATTGTTCACCAGATCTGTTAAAGATCCTGAAAGATGATCCAGCTTGAATTCCCCCAAAATGCTCATGGTTTTTTCGAAAAAGCTCTCAAGGTGGGCTGCTTTCCCTCTCATTTCCGAATTGACACTTTTAAAATCGCTTAAGTTTATTAAATACAGCAGCAGCACTTTTCTTGGATCACGCTGGGCTAATTCAAAAAACTTGAGAATTCCCAGATCCAGATAAGTGGATAGCTGACTGAAGCGAACAACAGACTGATGGTTGGCAATGAGAAGCCGCACCATTTCCATTACTTCATCCTGTTCCGGCCAACCCAGCCGTTTTAGCATATCTGTGGAGATGACGGGTCCCAGTTTTTCGTGATTCCGATAGGGATTAATCTTGCCAATATCATGAAACAAGGTCGACCATTTCAAGGAAAAGATATCTTTCTCGCTGACAAAACGCCAAAGTTCCGATTCGTTTTTTTGACTGGATTCAATTTCTTTTTCCACCTGACCAAGCGCTTTCAGTGAGTGGATGCAAAGTGGAAATTCATGCACATCCAGATTTCTCAAGAGATATCGCATTTGGTTGGTTTCGGGAATAAAGAGCCCCAGCAACGTCATCAGATGACCATCCCTGCTGATGGGGCAGCTTATGTCCATCATTTGTTGAATCGCTATTGAAGCGTTCTCGGCAATAAACAGATCAAATATAAACTGCCTGGTTTGGGGATACTTGGCCAGATCGATCTGATTATACAGCTCTTCAACGATCGAACAGAATCCATCCAGCAAGACACGACTTAATTTGTTCCCTGTTTTGGCTATATAAAGGAAAAGAGTAAAGATATTTTCAACATCAACAAACAGCTGTTTAAAGCTTTCCTTTTGAATATCCTCCAAAGTTTTTTTTCGTCTTTCAACAACTTCGCTGATATTCCAGGCAGACCTTGGTTTCTTTTCGAAAGGTCTTAAGTCTATAATTGTGTTTGATCCCAGATGTTTAACCAGGCTGAATCCGGGAAATTCTTCCGTTACCGTATGATTCAGCATATCACGGACGATCGACTGAGCGAGGGAAGAGACAGTCCCAACCGCGTGCAGCCGGAAGCGATCCATATAATCAATCGTAACAAACCGGTTTTTGAGTTTTAAATATGCCATGGTCACGGTACTGTCCAAAAAGTCTTTTTTGATTTTTCTTCCGACCAGCACCTTATCATAATCTACTTGTTTCAGTTGTTCGGAATAAAATTGATACAGGCCGATAAAATTCCTCAAATCGAAATAGAATTCAAGAATGTTGCTCAAGTTTTGTCGGTCATGAGCCGTTATCCATTTTTTTGAAGTCAGATAGTCCAACAGATCCGTTGTATTACTAATTTCACTGTTTTCCACAATCAACACCATCCAAAGCACATATTGGAGATGCCTGATCCCTCCGTATCCTTCTTTGATGTGAA
This sequence comes from SAR324 cluster bacterium, assembly GCA_028282825.1. Taxonomy (GTDB): domain Bacteria; phylum SAR324; class SAR324; order XYD2-FULL-50-16; family XYD2-FULL-50-16; genus JAHJTV01. The sequence goes on along the minus strand of JANQGZ010000047.1, from coordinate 102,086 downwards.
GGGTATCATTACCTTTTATCTTGAGGGCATCCATCTGCTTTTTCAGGAACCGTATGGCTTTTTCCGGCGGACAGATTCGCAAAAACTCCTCTTTGAGCTTCTTTAACACGGAAGTATTACCAAGAATACGTCGTCCTTCCAGTATGGAAGGGATCGTATGCAACATATCCGTCCTTCCGAAACGGGAAAGATCTTCTCCCAATTCGAAATATTGCGATGCAGAATCCAAGGGAATTTCCTGAAACAGGTCTTCCATGCGTCGCAGTAATTCCTGAATGGCTAACACAACCAGACCTGAAGCATCGTTTAATTCAATACAATACCCCAGATCGATATCCGATGAGAATGTCAATTCAGTTCTACCGTAGCCTCCTCTGGCAAAAATGGAAAAATGCTCCAACAGGGTTTCTTCCGGAATTTCTTTAATTTGCGTTGAGTCTCCCAAGTCCTTCAAGAGTTCAAGTTCCTGCTTGAGATCCTCGATTTCTTTTTCCAGATCCTTCAACTGATTGGTGTAGTATGATTTTTCAGCAGGGTCCATTCCAACAGACTGATCCTCGACATCGGTAAGCAGGTGGGTAATTTCTTTATGTTTTATCAATTTCGACGGAATAGTCTTTTCCAGGTAAGCCTTTTTTTGCATGCCGGTTTTCAAGGCATCTTTCATCAACATTTTTTGTTCAGCCACCACAAACCACCAGGTAAATGCAATCCATTGATCCATCCAGTCTGTGTGCAGCTTCCCTATTTCTGCTGCATTTGCTGCAGAAAGTACATCTTTGGCGATAGTCTGTTTGAAGGTGTTGTATGCTTCGGAGAACAGATTTCCATAAGCTGTTTTGCGTTGCTTAAGCGAAGCATTTTGCTTGGTCTGTTTGGAAATCTGTTTTTTGAAAATCGAACCGTAGTCTTGCTTTTGGATGCTCATAAATGAAGTTGTTTATAGTTGCAGAAATCAAGCTTGTCCTATTCAAAAAGTATTCATCAAACTGCCAATACACTTGTTTTCTGCCGTTGATTCAAACAATTTGGCATTCACATGTTATTCGAATAAAGCTAGGCTGATGTCTTAGTGTCATTGAATAACAATAGAATAAATTCCTGACTCTGACGAGCGTACCCTTCAGGCTTTTTAGAGTTTCTAACCCAAAACCGCTTGCCAAATCCCGACATGAATAAAAAAACACTGATTCTTTCCGGAATGGGTTTAAATTGTGAACGAGAAACCGCTTATGCCTGCGAAAAATCAGGGGCTAACCAAGTTGACATTCTGCATACTCTGCGATTTCTGGAAGGAGCCGTATCTCTGAAAGATTATGACTTCATCGTTTTTATTGGTGGGTTTCTGGATGGCGACTACCTGGGATCTGCCCGGGTTGGAGTCAACAGGTTTAAGTTCGGAGCCCCGAAATCGGTTGAGTTAAAGGAACAACTGATCGAATTCGCGGATGAAGGCAAGCTGATGTTGGGAATTTGCAACGGATTCCAGCTATTGGTCAAATTGGGCTTTTTGCCTGATGAAAGCCAGGCATTTACCGGTCAGCTTATTTCTCTCACCCAGAATCAAAAAGGGATTTTTGAAGATCGTTGGGTTCAATTAAAGATAAATTCAAGTAACCAAAATGTGTTTACCCAAGGGATCGAACAAATGTATTTACCGGTCCGACACGGAGAAGGTAGAATTGTCGTAACGGATTCAGCGATTCAAAAAGATCTTGTGAACAAAAACCAGATTGCCATGTTTTATGCTGATAAAAACGGGCAACCCACGGATCAATATCCGGACAATCCCAATGGTTCATGGCACAATATCGCTGCCATCAGTAATGAGAAAGGCAATATCATGGGCATGATGCCCCACCCGGAAGCGTATAACCATTATACCAACCACCCCCGCTGGACTCGAATGACCTTTTCAGAAGAAGACGGAGAAGGACTGTTGTTGTTTAAAAACGCCTACACGTACCTGAACCAACGTTAACTATATTTATCAAGAGCAACATGTATTACCTGGATAATGCTGCTACCACAGCCCCCCATCCAAAAGTTCTGGAAGAGATAAACCGACTAAACGCGGCATGCTTCGGTAATCCTTCCAGTGTTCATCCCGCAGGCCAAGAAGCAGAAAAAGTCTTAAGCGATTCCCGCAAAACATTAGCCCGATTGTTTAATGTTCCTCTAGCGGGCATCGTATTTTGTGGGAGTGGAACAGAAAGCGACAATCTTGCGTTGAAGGGGTTTTTTCGACCCGGAAACAAGACAACGCCTCAGATTGTCATATCCCCATTAGAACATGCAGCCATTACAAAGACTTGTGATTGGTTAGTCAGAGAGGGATTAGCGACTGTTCAGATTGTCAATATAGACAAAGCAACCGGAATGGTGGATTTGGAGCACCTGGCCGGAATAATGACCCAAAATACAAGCCTGGTTTCCATTCAACATGTTAATAGCGAAATCGGCACCATCCAGGATCTGGCAGCAATTTCAAATGTAATTAGAAGTTTAAATCCAAAGGTTGTATTCCATTCCGACGGAGTTCAGGCTTTTACCCGAATACCTGTGAATCTGGAAGATCTTGGCGTGGATCTCTACTCCATTAGCTCCCATAAATTTCATGGAGTGAAAGGGGCGGGAGCATTAATCATGACCAAAAATCTGACTTTGGAACCCTTGATTCATGGGGGAGGCCAGGAACACGGTTTGAGGTCCGGAACGGAAAACATAGTTGGGGTCGCTGCCATGGCACTGGCGGCAGAGATTGCTGTTTCAGAGGTGGAACTCAACAACGGAAATATTTCTAAATTCACGGCGGCATTCAAAGAGTCCATCAAACAAGCTTTCCCGGATTCAGATATCGCCGTTCCACCACAGAGCATTCCTCATATAATCAGTGTCGGTTTTCCCGGCATTCTGGGAGAAGTGTTACTTCATCACCTTGCCAAACAAGGCATTTTCGTCAGCACAGGTAGTGCCTGTAACGCAACTTCCAAAAAGTTATCACCTGTTTTACTGGCCTTGGGATTTTCACCACAGAGGATAAAAGAGACGATACGAATCTCTATAGCAGCCAGCGAAATTCCAGACAAGCGAGAAGAGTTTTTTGAAAGGTTTAATAGTGCAGTTTTGGAGCTAAAAAACCTGCTGGCCTAGGTTGGTTCATGCTTGATCTATTTTGGAAGCACTTTCCTGGAACCCGTCTCCAAAGAGAATAATCCAAAACGGTACTCCTTCCGCATCAAATTCAACAGCTAACGATGATGCTTCAGCCTGGACAAACACATCAGGACCGATAAGTGGCAGGCCGAGGTCAAAGGTCTGATCTTCCGGAATCAAATCGGCCATCAGTCTGCCGGAAATGATATTGATTAATTCCCCCAGAACATCTTTCATCAAGTCCTCGGTGATTTCCTCTTCCGTCAGGTTATACATGTTTTTTGTAAACTGAATAGCCAGGTCCATGGGCAGGACCAATCTCATCTCACCCGGGAAAGGTTTGTTGATGAGGATTTCAAGTCGCAACCTGACCAGATGTTCATCGTAGGGGGTCGTTTTGTCTGACTTGACAACCTCCATGAATGCCATATTCTCTATTGTCTCTAAGGTTGCATTAACTAGAATATCTGATAAAGCCATTCGAATACCATGAATTAGCGGTTACTTGTATTGTCTGTTTAGAATCCGAAATCGTCTGTTTCTACATTGAATATTTGGTTTACTACCGGCATCAATTTGGCTGGTGCAATGGGCTTGCTTAAGACTTCCAGTGCTCCCAGTTCTTTGAGTTCATCTCTTTTCGCCGGATTATCTACGCTGGTGATTACAATCACCGGAATATGGGTTAGCTTTGGACTTCCCTTCATCCATCTTAAAAGTGTTGCCCCGTCCATGACAGGCATATTCAGGTCAATCAGAACTATGTCGGCCGGCTCGGCTTTTAGTTTGCCAAGAGCTTCCTTGCCATCTCCTGCTTCAAAAAACTCTAATTCTCCTTGATCGGTCAATACGACTTCCATACAACGTTTGATAAACATCCTGGAAGTTGACGAATCGTCGACTATCATTATCTTCTTCATAGTTGCCTTTGTTGTGTTATGAACCTTGAGAAATTGTAACCCTGCCCGTTCCGGCATCTACGTCTACGGTTCTACTGATATTGCCACCAACTTCTTCAGCCACTACAGCCAGGTTGTGCTTCCAAAGGATTTTTTTAATTGTTATAACATTTCGTTTTCCGATGTTAAACCTTTGGTTGGGGTCCATTACCTGAGCGCCTCCCACTAATTTGAAGATCAACCCCTGTCCACTGGTGTTGCTTCCGAGCTTGGCCATTTCCCCCAAGAGAAAGGGGATTCCGGTGTCTGCAAAATACCCTGGCAGTTTTTCGGCTTTTTCCGGATTGATACTGGAATCAGGCAACGCCACGTGCATAAGTCCGACCGATCTTGCTTTGGGGTCCAAAACTATTATTGCAACACATGAGCCCAATCCGAATGTTTTGATTTTCTCTTCCGGATTTTTAGACACTGCATATTCACCGATACCTACATTTATCTGTTTCATCTAATATTCTATTATATGATCGGTCTGAAGAATTTAAAATGTTTCAACCATAAGGTTCTTGAGCGTTATTCATCCAAGGGATTATAAAAAATCACTCAAAATCATATTTCACCACAACTTGGCTAGCTAATTAACATCATATCACTTTTTTCCATGGTAATACAAGAAGTTGGTTTTTTGGTCCAAACAATTTTAGTCAAATCAGTATCAATCCAGAACTTTGAGGATACCGGGTACCATATTTTCGATATGTACCTGTTTTTCCACGCCGCCCTTTTCAAATGCTACTTTGGGCATGCCATATACCACGCAACTTTTTTCGTCCTGACCGAAAGTTCGCGCACCAGCTTTTCGCATGGAAAGAAGACCATCGGCACCATCGCTTCCCATACCGGTTAACATAACACCTATCGCGTTATCTCCAACATATTCGGCTGCTGAATTCATCAACACACTGACAGACGGACAGTGGCCGTTTACCTTTTCACCATCAAAGATCTTCACCTGGTATATTCCACCGGATCGAAGTATCTTCATCTGCTTTCCGCCTGGTGCAATTAACACGCGGCCAGTCATCACCCGATCGCCATTTTCCGCTTCTTTGACATTCATTGCGCTTTGTTTGTCCAGACTTTCCGCAAATGCGCCAATGAAACCCGGCGGCATGTGCTGTACAATTGCCACGCCGGGTGCAGATGCCGGTAACATCTTTATCATGGTGCGGATCGCCTCGGTCCCTCCGGTTGATGCACCAATCACAATCACTTTGTCGGTACTTCCCGATAACACTTTTGTTACAGGACGAGATTTCGGAGGTTCGATCACTTTGTCCTGCCAATGCGAAACATCTGCGACCGAAGCGATTTTAACCTTTTCGATCAATTCGCCCATCATCGTATTTAATCCACGAGATATACCTGTTGCCGGTTTGGTCACAAAATCAAGTGCTCCAGCTTCCAGGGCCTCCATGGTGATACGTTTTCCTTTTTCTGTCAGGGCACTGACCATAACTACAGGGATCGGATATTGCGGCATCAGCTTACGCAAAAAAGCCACCCCATCCATGCGAGGCATTTCCACGTCCAATGTCAACACGTCCGGTTCCAGCTCAAGTATGCGGTCCCTTGCCTGATAAGGATCTGCTGCAGTGGCTACCACTTCAATTTCAGGGTCCATTCCCAAACCTGATTGCAGGATATTGCGAACCAGGGCCGAATCATCTACTACCAATACTTTGATCTTTTTAGACATAATTTGAGAAAGACTTAAAATTCAATCTGTTGCTTAAAACCACAAATTTGTGGAACCGATTAGGGTTAAGACGTCATTATTTAGTTCGTTTGTAAATGGAAGGAGCAATATAGGTGTATTGGCTCTCATTTCTGCCCAGCGTTTCGGCATTTCCAATAAACAGATACCCTCCCGGCGCCGTAAAATCGTATAAGCGCTGTACCAGCCCGGTTCGAGTCGCTTGATCAAAATAGATCATCACATTTCTACAGAAAATAACGTGAAACGGTTTTTTGAAAGGAAATTTCTCATTCATCAGGTTGAACCGACGGTATAGAACTTCCTGCTTTAAATGATCTTTAACCTGATACCGATCGGGCCCAATTTTATCGAAATAGCTGTGTTTGTATTTTTTAGGAACCTGTGACATTCGCTCTTCTGTATAGATTCCCTGCATGGCTGTGTTCAGGGCGTCGTTTGAAATATCAGTTGCCAAGAGTCCTGCTGACCAGTTTCGGTAATCTGCTCCCAGGTACTCCATCATTAACATGGCAATAACATAGGGCTCTTCACCCGTTGAAGCTGCGGCACACCAGACTCTCAAATCCTTGTGCCCTGCGGCGGTAATCTTTGGAATCAACTCGGGTAGGGATGTATTCACCAGGTAATCGAAATGAGCGCTTTCACGAAAGAAAAAAGTATGATTCGTGGAAACGGCATCGATCAGCTCACTGAGTTCTGAGAGCGATTTGTCATTCTGAATGGATTCGTAATACTCCTTAAAAGAGCGAAATCCTTTCTTTTTGAGGATTTTTTGCAAACGATTCATCAACAACGCACGTTTCGCATCCGTCAAATTAATACCAAAATTGCGATAGATAAACCTGCGAAACAGTTCAAATTCTTCATCAGAAATCTGGATGAAATTGCGGGAAACAAATCCTTCATCATCCTTTGATCGTTGTAGTAAATCTGATAAATCAACCATAAAACTTAAACTCTAGCTGCTATTCAATACGACTAATAATCTATCTATGTACCTTCTTCCAGAATTCTTCTTTTGGCCAGAATCTCATCCACAAATAACACTTTCTCCAGGTTGAGCAGAATGTTTACTTCTTTGCCAATTTTGCCCATTCCCATGATGTAACTGGATTCAATACCTGAATGTGTCCTGGGAGGAGGATCAATCTGGTTTTCCGGAATATCTGCGACCTCGTTTACTGTATCGACTATCAGCCCGACAGCTGTCTCTTCATATTCAACGACGATGATACAGGTGCGATCATCATAATCCCTGAGTTCCATATTGAAGCGATGTCTTACATCGATCACTGGAATCACTTTACCACGAAGATTGATCACACCACGCACAAAAGCCGGTGTGTCAGGGACCTCAGTGATTTTATGGATTACAATAATCTCAGTGATGTACTTAATAGAAAATCCAAACGATTCCTCGCCAATTTTAAAGGTCAGGTATTTATCCTTTTGGGTATCCTCAAATGCTTCTTCATAATCTTCCCCAATTGTGAGCTCTGAACTTGAAGGCGCCTCAGTAGCGGGTTGATCTGCCAGTTCCTTGTTTTCATCCTCTATCGTCTCTTGAGCAGCAGGGACCACATCTTCAGATTCCAATGATTGTTGTTCCGCTTCTTTCTTTTCTTCCAAAAAAGATTCCTCTTCCAGACCATCCAGATTAATCATCTTTTTGTCTGGTTTGGTTTTATCCTCATTTTCTTCAGGTATCAGGTCCTCATTTGAGGCAGAATCCAGCTTTTTCTTTTCTGCGGCTTCCGGTTCTTGCTCGGAAGTTTCGTCGACAATCTCATCCTTTTGATCTTCTACGATGCTGCCAGTAGTTTCAGCGGGATCCAGTTCGATTTTGGATTCCTTTTCTTGAAGATCGGGTTCCACTGCCTTTTCCCGGCTTTTTGCCGTTTTCTTTTTGGCTTTTCCGGATGATTTTTTCGACTTTTTCTTTTCAACCAGGTTTTCGACACCTTCATCATCAATGGTTTTGCTATCGACCTTATCCATTGCATCCAGGGTGTCCAAGGCTTTGCGAGTGCCTCGTTTATGCTTATGCAGTTGTTTTTTACTTGGTAGCCCCATACATTCACCTAATTAGAACTGATTTGAATGATTTCTTTGGCAATTGCTTCTACTTCATTGATAGCTTTTTTAGCCTGATCATAAAGTTTGGCGTTCGCTTTTACCGATTCCCCATATTCTATCAGATTATTTCCACCCCTGGAGAAATTTTCGAAAACCGAACCAAAGGAAAAAACAGCCGGCAAACAATGTACGTAGTCCGGCATTATTTCTTCGAAATATTCTAAAACATTAGCTTTGTTAGCCAATGGATGAGTAAAGGAAGGAACAATATAAAATACGTCTCTACTCTCCTGATCGATGTCGATGATCTTTTTGATAATCGGCATGAGATTATCTTCAAATGCCTCCTCATCGTTTGTTGAAGTGCGCATGGGAATTAACACCAGGTCGGACACCGCACAAGCAAATTTGGTGTGAAACTTCCCGATACTCTCTCCTGGAACATCCAGAATCAAAAGTTCGTTTTCATTTTCCAGCATTTCAATTTCTTCCAGGATTTCATCCTTATCCTCACTGGAAATATGGTGAAAAACAATATTCTCTTTTTTATGACCGTTCTGTTCACGCCTGCTCCACCATTTTTTTAAGGTGCCCTGCGGATCAAGTTCCACCAATGCAATAGAGGGAAACTCCTTACGCATGTATTTGGAATAGGCAACGTTTAACGCTAAGGTACTTTTCCCTGTACCTCCTTTCGTTTGTACAAAAGCTACAATCATGGTTTATTATCTGTAATTTCTTGCCTCAAGTCTGCGACATCCAAAATTAAGCTCACTTCCCCGTTGCTTAAAATCGAACATCCCGATACACCTGAAACCTTTCCCAGATAGTCTGATAATCCCTTAATGACTGTCTGGTATTGACCTAATAGTTCATCCACAAAGAGTCCGAAAACTTCGTCCTGGTGCTCCAGTATTATCAAGATACCATCTTCCAGATTCTCGTGGTCTGGTTTGATATTGTGCAAGTGATGCAACCGGAATACCGGTATCAATTGTTCGCGAATCATGACCACTTCTTTGTTTTCAACCATGGTTACCTGGTCCGGCCTGATTTGCACCGATTCACGAATGTTCAACAACGGCGCTGTGTAAATAGCGTTTCCAACCCGGAGCAGCATGCCGTCAATGATGGCGAGAGTCAGCGGAATTCTTAAACCGATCGTACTACCCTGGCCCATATTGCTTTTGATATCAACATGACCTTTTACTTTTTCGATATTTCGTTTTACTACGTCCATGCCTACGCCACGACCTGAGACGGAAGTTACCTGCTCAGCTGTTGAAAATCCCGGTTCAAATATCAGTTTGTGAATTTTGGAATCTGTCCATTCGTCAGCTTCATCACCCACCAGACCTCTTTCCTTGGCCTTTGCCAGGATCCTGTCTCTACTCAGACCACGGCCATCATCGATAATGTTAATCCAGACTTCGTTTCCTTCATATTTTGCTTCGATAATCAGCTTCCCGGTTGCCTGTTTTCCGGCTGCTTCTCGTTCTGCCGGGGTTTCAATACCGTGATCAATGGAGTTTCGAACCAAATGAACCAACGGATCGGATATTTGTTCTACTACTGTCTTATCCAACTCGGTATCTTCACCCCTGGTTTCGAAAACGACCTGCTTGCCTGACTTTTTAGAGAGATCACGCACCAACCGGACCATTTTTCGGAATGTGCCGGCAAGAGGAATCATGCGGATTGACATCGCTACGTCCTGCAACTCGGTAATCAGACTGTTTAACTGGTGCGAGGAGCGATTTATCTTCTCGGAATCTCCGGAAAGGTTACTGGTGATCATTTGACTAACAATCATTAACTCACCTACGAGATTAATAACCGTATCGACTTTTTGAAGATTTACCCGAATATCGGTTTGCAGGGATTTTGCAACGGCCTTTCCGTCATCCTTATCTGTCTTGTCCAGATCCGTTATTTTCCCCATTTTTGGGATGGTCGGTAGCTCTGCATCTTCGATGGGGGAAACACCTTGTAGTTCCGGTTTTTCCGGAGGCAGCCCCGGGATGATATTGTCCATCATATCCATTACGGCGGCACAGCTTTGAACTGCCGGGGAGCCGCTATCAGCAATCTGGTGTACAGTACTACGCAAGACGTCCAATACATTGAACAACACGGAAACAATTTCTTCTTTGGTAGGAATGTCTTTATTTTTCATTCCGTCAAAAACTGTCTCCACTTTGTGACTGATCTTTTCCAGATCCTTGAAATTCATGAACCCGCAATTGCCCTTGAAACTATGAATCAAACGGTAAGCATCATCCAGAAGCTTCTGTTCAAATCCAAACTTTTCCAGGATCAATAAAATTTCTTCTATTTTTTCAAATCCGCTCTCTGCTTCCTGCAGAAATTGCTGGATCATTTCATCTGTAATAGGAATTTCAAATTCCTCTTCCTCTGGCGGGGCTTCATCAGGTGCTTGTCCTGTCTCTTCTTCGGCAACAGGTGCATCCGGTTTCTTGGGTTTTGCAGTTGGTTTTTTCCCTGCTATGACATCTTCAATTTCCGTAGTAATAGCGTTTATTTCGTCGTCATATCCATCATCTGTCAGTTTATCATCAACTATCAACAGTAGGCTGGTTATCTGGTCGCAAACCGAAACCATGATATCCAAATGCTCGGAAGTAAATTCAAGTTTGCCTTTACGAAAAAGATCAAGAAGGGTCTCTGCGGAGTGAGTCAGGCGTTGAATGTTATTAAGATTCAAAAACCCGGCTCCTCCTTTAATAGAGTGGAAACATCTGAATATATTGTTAATTTTCTCATCATCATAGTTGTCTTCCAATTCCACTAAAAGGGGCTCAGTATCTTCCAGCATCTCCTTGGAATCCACCACAAATTCGTGGAGAATATCTCTCATATCCTCCATTCCACCTGCATTATCTGACATATGATTTATCTAGTTATTGTTGAGTGATACTGGTTTTACACTTTTACTTCCACTGTCGATGACGTGAATGTATCAACTTATATTATCACACAAAAAAGTGTATAAAACTAGTAATAATATTTAATCAAATCAGGGTCTGTATTAACCTGGAAGTGTATTTTCACAACTTCCTGAAAACATAGTTAAAATCGTGAGGAGGCTTGTAACGATGAAGGTTATTGCCTGTTTTCTATGATGATTGATGATAGACCGATCAATGTGAAAAAGCAAAAAAAAAGCCGGCAATGCCGGCTTTTAATTCAATCTAAAAAGAGGGGAGACTTACATCATTCCTGGCATGCCGCCACCCATTCCTCCCATTCCGCCGCCCATTGCAGCAGGAGGCATTCCGGCGTCTTTGTTTTCTGCAGGCAGTTCAGCCACAGAAGCTTCTGTGGTTACCAGAAGTCCGGATACGGAAGCAGCGTTTTGCAGTGCGCTTCGAGTTACTTTGGTAGGATCGATGATTCCTGCTTTCATCATATCAACATAGTCTTCTGTTCGAGCGTCAAAACCGTTGTTTCCGGTTTTTTCCTTAACATCGTTGATGACTACGGCACCTTCCAGACCAGCATTGGCAACGATTTGTCTTAATGGCTCTTCAAGAGCTCTGACAACAATTGAAGCACCGATTTTCTGGTCGCCTTCCAGTTTTTCAGAAGCTTTGTTTACTGCGTCTTGGGTTCTCAGCAGAGCAACACCACCACCAGCTACGATACCTTCTTCAACAGCTGCTCGAGTAGCATGCAGAGCATCTTCAACTCTTGCTTTCTTTTCCTTCATTTCAATTTCTGTTGCAGCACCAACGTTAATGATAGCTACACCACCAACCAGCTTGGCCAGTCTTTCCTGAAGTTTTTCTCGATCATAATCGGATGTAGTTTCTTCGATCTGGGCTCTGATTTGATTAACTCTTGCTTTGATATCTGTATCAGCACCGGCACCGTCAACGATTGTGCAGTTGTCTTTGTCGATGGTAACTGTTTTGGCTGTTCCCAGTTGTGAAATTGTCAGATCTTCAGTTTTCATTCCTCTGTCCTCAGAAACAACTTCACCACCTGTCAAGATAGCGATATCTTCCAACATGGCTTTTCTTCGGTCGCCAAAACCAGGAGCTTTAACTGCGCAACACTGCAATGTTCCTCTTAATTTGTTTACTACCAGTGTAGCCAGAGCTTCGCCATCAACGTCTTCAGCGATGATCAGGAATGGCTTGCTTTCTTTTGCGATTTGCTCAAGAACCGGCAGGATATCTTTCATGTTACTGACTTTTTTCTCGATCAAAATCAGGTATGGATCTTTCAGGACGGTTTCCATTCGGTCAGCGTCTGTTACGAAGTAAGGAGAAAGATACCCGCGGTCGAATTGCATCCCTTCAACAACGTCAAGATCTGTGTCCAGACCTTTAGCTTCCTCAACAGTGATCACACCGTCTTTTCCAACCTTATCCATTGCTTCTGCAATGATGTTTCCAATTGTTTCATCATGGTTAGCAGAGATAGTACCAACCTGAGAGATTTCCTTGTTGTCCGAAACATCCTTGGAAGCTTTTTTAAGTTCGCCAACAGCAACTTCAACAGCTGCGTCGATTCCGCGCTTAAGATCCATTGGGTTTGCACCGGCAGTCACGTTTTTTACACCTTCACGGTAGATTGACTGGGCCAGAACAGTAGCTGTTGTTGTTCCGTCACCTGCAACATCAGATGTCTTACTGGCTACTTCCTTAACCATTTGAGCACCCATGTTCTCGATCTTCTCTTCCAGTTCAATTTCCTTAGCTACGGTAACTCCATCCTTAGTGATCAACGGTGCACCAAAAGACTTTTCGATCAATACGTTTCTTCCCTTTGGTCCCAGGGTAGCCTTAACAACATCAGCCAGCTGATTTACACCATTCAGCATTTTCGCTCGATTCTCGTCGCTAAATACAATTTGTTTAGCCATGTCTTAATCCTGTGTTTATGATTATTCAAAAATTCCGATGGATTGTGATTCGTTCCTCACCATCTCATTTATCAAATTTAAAGTAGTTGCCTGACCGATTATTCGATTACACCAAGAATATCGTCTTCTTTCATCATCAGTAATTCTTCACCGTCGATCTTGATTTCAGTACCGGCATACTTACCGAACAGTACCTTGTCGTTTTCCTTGACATCCAAAGGAAGTACAGTACCGTCTTCTTTGCGAATTCCAGTACCAACAGCAACAACAACACCTTCCTGAGGCTTTTCTTTAGCTGTATCGGGAATGATGATTCCACTGGCTGTCTTCTCTTCCGCATCACTACGTCTTACAATCACACGATCGTGTAAAGGTTTAATTTTCATAGTCTTTATCCTAGAATTAAGTTAATAATTCAATTGCCAAGGAGCCTTCCAGACAGGAAAGATAAAACCCCTCCGTTCAAGGGCTCCCAATAAAAGTTCAAATCCTATTAGCACTCAATCATGTCGAGTGCTAATATAAAATTCAAATATAGCCGCCCTTATTAATAAGATCAAGTGCAAAATGGTTATTTTTGGGAAGTGAGGGCACCTGATAACGTGCCCATTTTATTGGATGTTTTCCGGGGAAGGATTAGGCTTCTGCCTCTTCTTCGGATTGTTTTTCTTTTGGTGAATCAAAGGGGATGTTGTAATGCTCACGAACTGCTTTGTCGATAGCTTCCACCATGTCCTCATGCTCAAGCAGGAATTCTTTTGAATTTTCACGACCCTGACCAAGCCTTTCTTCCCCGTAAGAGTACCAGCTGCCGCTCTTTTTAATAACGCCACACTCTACGGCCAAATCCAACAGGGAGCCAAGTTTGGAGATACCTTCTCCGAACATGATATCCAGTTCGATGATTTTAAAAGGGGGAGCGACCTTGTTTTTAACTATCTTGATTCGGGTTCTGTTACCCAGAATATTGTCACCCTGTTTGATATCACTGATTCTTCTGATATCCACCCGTACGGATGAATAGAATTTCAAGGCATTACCACCGGTAGTTACTTCCGGATTTCCATACATCACGCCGATTTTATGCCTGAGCTGGTTGATAAAGATGATCATGCACTTGGATTTGGAGAGTGTGCCAGTAAGCTTTCTTAAGGCCTGGGACATAAGCCTGGCCTGAAGCCCAACGTGGGCATCTCCCATTTCACCATTTATTTCAGCCCTGGGAACCAAAGCCGCCACTGAATCCACGACAACGATATCAATACCGCCGCTACGCACAAGGATATCTGTAATTTCCAAAGCCTGTTCACCGAAATCGGGTTGGGAAATAAGAAGATCTTCGGTGTTGACTCCCAGTTTTTTTGCATAGACCACATCTAGGGCGTGCTCGGCGTCCACAAAAGCTGCAACCCCACCTTTTTTTTGAACTTCGGAAACCACATGCAGTGCCAGGGTTGTTTTTCCTGATGATTCCGGACCGAAGATTTCGATAATTCTTCCCATGGGAAATCCGCCAGCACCAAGCGCCACATCCAATCCGATTATTCCCGATCGAACGACCGGCACGTTTTGCGCTGAGCCATCGTCCATTCTCATAATCGAACCTTTCCCAAATTGACGATCAATTTGGGAAATTGCTGATTCGATTGCCTTGCTTCGATCTGAGTCCCACATGTTTATCTCCCGACAGTTAATTTATGTGTATGAATACCAGTTTTCATACTTGCTTTTCAGCCTTGATTTTCCTTACCGTTTCCATCTTCTGATCGGCAACGGTGACGTGTTTCATCGTTGATTTGAAGAGATTCGAGTTTAATGAAAATCCCATAAGAAAGCAACAGCACTCATTAATTATATGAAAACGAGGGACAACCTTTTGATTCATAACCGGACATGATCGTTTTGGCGACAATTTGTTCGACGTATCAGTTACCATCACCATCACTCCCCCCTGCCCCTATCTTTTCCTCATCGCTTTGGCTATAATCGGGATGTTTCAGCGATGACTCCAACGATACAAAACTCACACGATGTGTTCCCTTAAGAGCGCAACCCATATAAAATGGAAATCTATGAAATCGACAAAAGAGCAATCTCTTAAACGATCATCTGTTTCTAATATAAAGGTATTGGTTTGTTTTGCCTCTCTTCTGCTGGTTTTTAGTAGTTGTGTCCCTAGATATGTTGATCCTCTTACTCTGGACATTACAGACAGGGATAAACAACAATCTGCCTTTCCCCCGACCAGTGAAGAATTGTCTGCCTCCCCCTATCTGTTGCTTTCCCTGATTACATTTAAGGACCCAACAGTCACAGAGCCAAGGCTGAGCACAGTGATGAAATTCGTCCATCGTTCCTTTGAAAAGAACGCCAACTTTTCTGCCATTCCCATGAAAAAAGTGGATGAACTGCTGGCAAGTGACGCAAATCGAAGATTCATGGCCAGCAATGTTGCCGACGCCATTCAATTAGGAACAACCCTGGGCGCTAATTTTGTCAGCCAGGTTCAGATCTCGATCAGTGAAAGCCAGATTGTAGAAAGCATTGACCAGTTTGTAGCCAATGTGAATTTCACCATTTTCACCACTGACAGCGGGCAGGTGATTTTCAAACAGGATTTTGCTTACGATTCCCAGGACCCGGCGGGATCAGAAGCTGACTTGAAAAAACTGGTTCAACAGTATTTTCCGTTAAGAGCCTATATCCTTGAAACAAGAGGAGATCGTCAATACGCTAAAATCTCCATAGGCAGGAGCCTGGGTGTCAAAAACGGCAGGGAATTTTTAGTCCGGCAAAGGACGGTGAAAAATGAAATCGTGATGGGTCTTTCCCGAAGAACCGTTTCCTATTCCCCTTTAGCATTGGCATCGGTTAAAGTAATGGAAGTGATGGAAGACGAATCATGGGTCTTCATCGCTGAAAGAGACAGAGATAAGGTAATGAAAGGTCAGACTGTATTTGCCAAGCCGGAAGGTCGTTCCCTTTTCTAGTGTTTTCAAAATACCCGACAGCCCGTAAGACAAATTGTATCCAATGGCTGTCATCCTGCAGCCTGGCCCGATTTATTCGGGTCACTTAGATTGAGTTCCATGTTTCATATTTCCGACGAGCTTTTAGAAAAATACGCGATAATCGGTCCAAGGTATACCTCGTACCCAACTGCGCCCATGTGGCATGAGATTGATCGCGAAACCCATCAAGCCTGGTTAAAGGCAAACAGTGACAACGAGCAAGCGGTTTCACTATATATTCATATTCCCTTTTGCAGAGACCGTTGTCTCTATTGCGGCTGCAATGTGACCATTACCCGTCAACAAAGCGCTTCCGGCGACTATATTCCCTATCTTTTGAACGAGATCGATGCTCTGGCTGACAGTAGGGCAGGGAACAAAACAGTCAAACAACTTCATTTTGGAGGTGGTACACCCAATTTCCTCTTGGATGAAGAGTTTCAAAGCATCATGAACCGCTTACGAAAAAGATTTGAATTTGTTGATGATACTGAAATCGGAATTGAAATAGATCCTTGCAGTACACGCCTTCAACAACTTGAATTTCTGGCAGACCTGGGAATCAACCGGTTAAGCCTGGGGGTTCAGGATTTGGATGCAAAGGTCCAGAATGCCGTGCAACGTGTTCAAAGTGCTGAAGTTACCCTGGAACATTTGGAAACAGCTCGAAAAATTGGAATCAAAGGGATCAACTTCGATTTAATCTATGGCTTGCCCTTTCAGACAGTTGAAAGCTTTGCGAGAACGGTTGATCGAGTCCTGGATATGAAACCGGATCGCCTTGCCGTTTACAACTTCGGGTATCTCCCGGAAAGAATGATTCATCAAAGGAAGATTAAACCGGAAACCCTTCCTTCGCCAAAAACAAAGATGACAATCCTGCTGGATAGCATTAATCGATTTTGCGAGGCAGGGTACAATTATATTGGAATGGATCACTTCTCCTTGCCTGAGGATGAGTTAAGCATTGCGCAGGAAAACCGGACATTACATCGCAATTTCATGGGTTATACGCCAAAATCCGGAGTGGATCTGCTTGGTATTGGAGTTACTTCAATCAGTGAATTCAACGGGCATTTCATTCAAAATGCACACAAGTTAAAAACCTATAAACAACAAATCTCCGAATCAAATCTTTCCGGAAGCCGCGGTATTGAGTTAAGCGATGACGATCGCATGAGAAAGTGGACAATTCTCAAACTGATCTGTCATTTTTATCTTGATTTTAAAGAATTTTACGAATCATTCGGGGTGAATTTTCAGGATTACTTCAAGGAAGAGATCAAGCAATTGAACGGATTGATCGATGACGGGTTGCTAACTCTGGATACAAAAAGTATCCGTGTTATCGATCATGGAAAAATCCTGGTTCGGAATATTTGCATGGTTTTTGATGCCTATTTAAAACGAGAAGATAAACCCCGGGTGAAGTTCTCACAGACAATTTGACAGCACGTAATCCACTGGGGTTTATGGCAATTTTTGAATACCGGGCAGTTGATAAAAAGGGTCGTACAGAAAAAGGCAAAGTCGATGCAAACTCACTAAACCAGGCAACTTCCAAACTCAGAGCCAAGGGATTGCATCCCCTGTCAATATCCAGCTCAAAAACCAAGACCAGCGCCAAATCAAAAGCTATCAAGAAGTCGGTCCGGACTTCGATTCCATCCAAAGTTATCACAGCCTTTACAAGACAGCTTTCTGTGCTGGTCTCGACCGGCATTCCCTATGACAAAGCGTTGGAGATCCTGGTGGAGGAAGCTGACAATGCTTCCTTTCAGGCAACGCTTTCCGATGTAAAAGCCAAAATCACAGAAGGAAGTTCGCTGGCTAACGCCTTGCAGGACCATACAAACCTGTTCCCAAATATGTATGTGGCTATGGTTCGTGCGGGAGAAGCCGGAGGCACACTGGGGAAGGTGCTAAGCCAATTAGCCGATTCCAGGGAAGAAAACGAAGAACTTGTTTCCAAAATCCAGGGAGCTATGATCTATCCAATCATCATGAGCTTAATGGGTCTTGGCATTGTTTCTTTTATGATTGTGTTTATCATTCCCAGGATCGTTCCCATTTTCGAACAATTTGATACGGATCTGCCTTTGCCAACCCGTATGGTGCTTGGAACCAGTGGATTTGTTACCGATTACTGGCTCCAACTGATCATTGCCCTGGTTTTAGCAGTTTTTGCAGGGTACCGGTTTTCAAAGACCCGTAAAGGTAAGCTGGTAATTGATTCTGTTTTACTGAAAATTCCGGTGCTGGGTTCACTGATTAGAAAAATCGTTGTCTTTAGATTTACTGAGACACTGGGAACATTGCTTTCGAGTGGTGTCACCCTTAAGCAATCCCTGGACATTGTAAAATATGTCGTTGCCAATCTGGTGTTTGAAAGCAAATTTGAACAGATAATCGTGGATATCACCAAAAAGGGATTGGACCTTTCTCATGCGCTCAGAAAAACAGAGGAATTTCCCATGTCAGTCATCCAGATGATCCGAGTCGGCGAGGAGAGTAGCCAGCTAGACCAGATGTTGGGCAGGATTGCTCTGATTCAGGAGAAAGAAGTAAAACGCACCATAGAAAAGTCGGTCGCTTTACTGGAGCCTTTGATGATTCTAGGGATGGCACTGATGGTTGGATTTATTGTTCTGGCCGTGTTATTGCCGATGTTCAAGCTTAATCAGCTTATACAGTAAAAAGAGAAAAGTGGCCGAAGCCCCTTTTCTCTTTGTTTGTCATTAATTGACAATGTCCAGTCTTTCAATCCTGTCAACTGGCCCCACCGCAAACTTGATCCCGGGGTATTCATCCTGAAATTCACTGTGGGAATCTATCTTGCGATTTAGTTCAATGATATTTTTGGTGACTTGGCTCAATGGAATTTTAAGAAAGATTTCCTTTCTGGAAGATACGACTTTTCGCAACTGATTGACAGCCATGGCGTAGTCTTCAGGATCTGCTTCTCTCCCGGAGTTAAATCGACGCCACTTTAAAACAAAGAAATCCACATTGAGGTCTTTCATATAAGGCAACCCTGTAGAATACCATTTTAAAGGATCATATTTTTCCAGCAGCAACTCCGGTGTAACCTCAATACCAACATGAAAATCCTCTCTCTCGGACTTTGCAAATTCCACAATATCCCAAAGGAGTTGTGTGATCTGCCCTGCTCTCCATAAGGCTACATCCTGGAATTCAGGACTTGTAAGGATTTCATATTGATCGCTGTGTTTGGCTTGTACCGGAATAAACATCCTGTTGAATGCCAGGGGCAAACCGGTTGCGGTCAGATAGCGATCCCTTGCCACATCAGAAAACCCCTCGTTGATCGCATAGGTGAAATCATCTTTGAGTACCAGTCCGTCAATTTTGAACTTCACCAGATCCCTAACGAGAGATAACAAATAACTTCGACTATCGGGATTGAGAAGGTCAAGCTTGGAATTTGTGGCTGTTTTGTTCTGAAAAATATTCCAGGATTCGTCCATAACAAAATCTGCACCGTCATTCAACCTCGGATGATGGCGAAGCGGAAATGAAGCATAAACCTTCAGCCCGTTATCATGAGCCATTTTGGTGATATCTTCCAGGATGTTGTCCACTATCAAATTGTTGGAATTGGCAAAATAGTAACCAGCGCCTTTTTGTGGAACTGCAAACAGAAAGACTGGTGTTCCCATAAACTGGACCACTCTGATCTGAATTGATCTTATTCCCCTGTCTTTAAGTTTTTCAAAATAAAGCCCCAACTCCTCAAAGGTTTTTGCACCGGGATAGGAAACCTCCAACAAAGCTCCCTTGAATTTATCCTCTTTGATATCTTCTCGATAGAAAAAAGATTGACGTCGTTCATCCAATAACGCCTTTTGACTGCTGTGAGGGAATGATTCCACAAACAGGGAGTACAGTTTAATAAACTGATTGTAGTCCCTTCTTTTATATGAATCCTCGATCAGATTATAGATCTTGTCTTCGATCATCGAGGATGTGTTTTGGCCGTTGACTTCCTCTTCTGCGGCGTAATGGCTGATCGGCGGCGACAAGGTTTCTTCCATCATCGGTTGCTGATGTTTTGGAGAGTTTTGCAAGCGGTCAGTTTCTTTCACCCCGGTTCGAACAAGCGAGAGATCCAGTGGTCTTTCTGTATTATCATCTTTCCAGAATGTTCGTTTGACCTTTTGAATCTTTTTTGAAGTTGTTGAATGGACGTTGCCGTCTTTTGGATAATTGCGCTGGTAATACTTGATCAGCACCTTAGGGTCGTTCACTTTCCTGGTACAGGCAGTGCTGAACACCGTCATCAGCACTGCTATCACCATGCTAATAAAACGAATATACATTGAGGTTTTCATAACATTTCCATATCTCATGTTATATCCAATCCTTGGATATAAGCTTAACTTCTATACTTTGATCGGATTTTTGCTCGCGATAAATTTTTGTAAATAAAGTCGATTTAATTCGGATAAGTTTTGAAATTGCAGATGGACATAAGCCTGACTGGTGTCACCGGATAGTTTTACAATTTCAGCATGGATCTCGTTTTTAATTTTGGCCTCTTCAAGTTTGAATACCACGTAAATTCCCTCGGACACCTTCTCCGGGAGACTGTCGGTAACGAATTTCATACCACCAATACTGATGTCCAAAACAGTTCCGGCGCAGAATTCGTGGGCTGAAGGATCACTGACCATTGTTGGTTTCCGCCCGCTGGTAAGAAAATAAAATTTGCGTTTAAATTGCAGCTTGTATCGCTCATGTTCCCTGATATGAAGCTTTTTGATTTTGTTAACATGCTTCATCACCAGAGCATTCATGGGGGTTGTGATTTGAGCTTTCAGCTGCGAAGGAAAGCGATATTCCCCGTCGTTCTTGCGAAAAATGCTGAATTCAAAAGTCTTGAACTTGGAAAGATTTACGACTTTGCCCTTGACCGTGGGAGGTTTTACCCAGAATTCGTCTTCTGTGGTGTTTAGAATCGTCCCCACATAGGAATGACTTTTTCCTTTGAATTTCACACCAACCCGAAGTTTTTGACCTGTCTGAAGCATCTGGGTGCAGACAAACTGGGCTCTTCTGTTAAAAAATATATAACCGAGATCTTCCCGTAATGCCGGTATTTTCATTAACATGGGATCAGTTGGTGAGTTTCTTTTGAGTTTTTCCACGGCTTTTTCAAAAGCGAGATTACTCCCCAGCATTTTCTCCGGGTTGGCTTTGGCTGCTTTAGCCAGGGCAACAAGGCGGTAGCTGGCATCTTCAGAAAGCTCAATCTCTTGTTGTTGGGCTTTCGCCCGCTTTTGCAAGTAACGCTTATTGGAACGCTTTATTCGTGCCAGATTAGCCCAGCGATAAACAAAAATCAGGACAATAAAAACCGCCAAGCCGATTCCAATGTATATAAACGCACTTGTATCAGAGGCTCCCGAACTTCTTACAGAAAACATTGACACATCAATGTTTTTATTGACTGCATATGCTTCCGGAATTATAGAATACCATGCCATGATATTTTTTTGATGTTGTTAACAAACTGGTTTTTGGCGTTGCCTTCAGCAAAGCAAAATTGACACCACAATAAGAGCAACCATAGCAAAAGATGGCTATTGCAATTTATGGCGGGAGTTTTAATCCTGTGCATTTTGGACACTTTGAGATTGTCCGGCAAGTGGATCTTCAATTCGAGTTATCAAAGATCATTGTGGTCCCGGCTTATAAAAATCCTCTAAAGGAAAACCTGCCTTCCATCCCGGAACATATCCGACTTAAAATGCTTACTGAAACCTTTTCCGAATGTAGTAAAGTTGAGATCTCATCCTTTGAATTAAGTAAGCGAAAAACCAGTTATACCTATAACACATTGGAGCACTTCAGGAAACTGTATCCTCAACACCAGCTCTACCTGATCCTGGGCGAGGATGCATTCGCCTCTTTTCATCTTTGGGCCAATGCTGATAAGATTTTTGAATTATGTACATTGCTATTATTCAATAGGCAAGGCATGGAATCACCCATTCCTGAGCAGTCGAAAAAACAGCTTGATCACGTCCATTGGGTCAAGGCCGAAATTCCCATGGTCTCGGCGACGGAAATCAGGAGCAGCACACTGAAAATCCTTAAACAAAAAAATTGGCTTCACCCCAATGCATTTAACACTTGGGAAGCATTTTACAAGACAACGATTTAGCAAACCAGAATTGGAACCTATGGATATACCTTTTACTCTCAGCAAAATCAGTCAATCGGCATCTGACCTAAAAGCCGTAGATCTTGTTCAGATAGATATGGACGGGAAATCCTCATTAGCTGATTACATTCTGGTTTGCCATGGAACGTCAACAGCTCATACCAAGGGGATTGCCGATAAAATCTCTCTCAACTTAAAAAAAGAGGGAATTTTGCCTATCGGTGTGGAAGGCTATGATTCAGGGGAATGGATCTTAATGGATTTCAACACGGTGATCATACATATCTTCCTTGAGGAAACCAGGGAAACCTTTAATCTTGAAGAGATCTATCAGGATTTCAACACCACACACCTGGAATGAGAAAGATAAGAGTTGTTTGTATTGGAAAAACCCAGGATGCCTATCTAATGGAGGGTATTAAAATTTTTGAGAAAAAGCTGAAACGATTTTGCTCTTTTTCCTGGGTTTTTGTAAAAGAAGCTGCTTACAAAAAAGGCAATAAAAATAATTGGCTCGCCGAGGAAAACGATCGACTGCAAAAAACGCTTGGCCCCGGGCATTTTACCATTGCCTGCGATGAGAAAGGGCAAACGCACACCTCCCCAAAACTTGCCGGATTATTCCAATCTATTGCCAACTCCGGGCATTCCCAGATTGATTTTATCATTGGCGGTGCTTATGGGCTTCCACAGGAAATTCTGCAAAAGGCAAACCTGAAACTAAGCCTTTCCGAGATGACCTTTACTCATCAAATGATCAGGTTACTGCTGATTGAGCAAATCTACCGCGCTTTTACCATTCTAAATAATATCAAATACCATCACGAATAAGGGGTGGCTAAGTTCCAATGTCATGTAGTTAGGAGAAACTAGCCAGAATGTCATTCTGATCATGGGAAGCGAAACTTGCAGCTTCGGAGAGAAATGGATACGGGGCAGAATCAGGAGGATTGTATCATCCTCCTTTGAAGATCTATTTAGAGGGTTGCAGCAGCTTCAAGTTGAATTCTCATATGGGAATGCACCAATCCCGGAATAACTTCCAGATTATATCCGCCTTCCAGAAAGCTTACCAGTTTGCCATCACTATATTCAGCAGCAATATCACACAATGCCCTGGTATAGGCACGGTAGGTTTCGTTTGTAATATTTATGCGTGCCAGGGGATCATCTTTATGGGCGTCGTAACCGGCTGAGATCAACACAAAATCGGGTTTGTACTTGGCCCAGGCTGGAATAAATGTATTGTGTAACTCCTCCAAATAACGTTCATCACCTGAAAAGCTTCTCATGGGAACATTCAAGGTGTAACCCTTGCCTTCGCCATATCCGACTTCGGTCTCAAAACCGGTTCCGGGATAACAGACTGTGGGATTCTCATGGATACTACAGTAAAACACATCCTTCCTGGATTCAAAACTGTGTTGTGTACCATTCCCATGGTGCACATCAAAATCCATAATTAGAATTCGCTCATAATTCTTGTGTTTAATCAGGTACTCTGCGCAAATCGCAATATTGTTGAAATAGCAGAACCCCAGTGCCTGCTTTCTTTCGGCATGGTGCCCGGGAGGTCTGACCAGGGCAAAGCCGTTTTTCAATTCACCGGATTCAACTTTTTTCACAAGGTTCAAAGCACCTCCAACCGCCTGCTCTGCAACTTCGAATGTTTTGGGGCAAACCATACAATCCATTGTGCCAACAAACGGAGCTCCGGATTTTATTTCCCGTTCAATGGAATCTATATAGTCAGCGTCATGGATCAGCTCTATTATTGATCGTTCGGCCTTTTCTGCAGAGATTTTTTCCAATTGATCCCAAATATCACTGGATTGAAGCTCTTCAAGAATAACTTTTAAGCGATTTGAGTTTTCAGGGTGTTGCCCTGTATCGTGATCCTGGTAAATGGGGTCTGTAAGCAATCCTGTCAGTCTTTTCATGTCATCCCTGTAGAAGATCGATTCTTGTTTGAGGCTATACACATTCAATACATCGTTTTTTGCCGACTAGCAATTAGAATTTTAGTTGACTCTTTCTCAAGACTATTCACCCTTCAGCTGCTGTTTTGCTAGTCGCCAAAAAAAACCAACCGTCACCAGCTACTTCTTCTGTCAAACAATCAGCTAACTTTCCGGAAATAGATTGCTGTTTATCAACTATCAGCATATTTTTATCCCCGAAAACCGAATAAAAGTTCGGTTTATTTTGGGCTTAACGTGCCTAATCGACTGTTAAACGCCGAATCTCGGAATTCAACACCAAAACCGATGTAAAATCATATATGTTCTGTATCAATGCTATATATCGATTTTTTTGCAATCATCCTTGCT
This sequence comes from SAR324 cluster bacterium, assembly GCA_028282825.1. Lineage (GTDB taxonomy): Bacteria > SAR324 > SAR324 > XYD2-FULL-50-16 > XYD2-FULL-50-16 > JAHJTV01. The sequence continues at coordinate 77,756 of JANQGZ010000047.1, read as the reverse complement.
ATGTAATTCGATTGGTATATTGATTCTCACATTATAAGCTGAAATCAGATTTTTTAATCCATATAGAGGTAGCAGAAGCTAATGGCTGAAGAAAAAAAATCAAAAAAGAAGGACCCCAAGGAGTGGCGCCTTGAGATAGATGCCGAGAGATGTAAGGGGTGTGCATTCTGCGTGGAATTTTGCCCGAAGGATACACTTGAAATGTCAGACGAATTCAACTCGAAGGGGTACCATCCACCGGTCGTTGCAAGACCTGAAACATGTACTTATTGTGACATGTGCGAAATGGTATGTCCTGAGTTTGCAATTTGGGCTGCGTCCGATAACCACAAAAAGAGCGCACATATTTCAGACGACTTTTTAAGAATGGATCGCATGCCGCATATCTGGTGTCCAGGGTGTGGAATCGGTACTGTAGTAAACTGCCTAACCAAAGCATTGGTTGATGCCGGTATCGATAGAGATAAAACTCAGATCGTATCCGGTATCGGATGTTCAGGCCGTGTAGCCGGATATGTCGATGTAGATTCTTACCATACAACTCATGGTCGAGCGATAGCTTTTGCAACAGGTTTAGCTCTTGCAGATCCTGAGCAAAAGGTTATTGTTGTCAGCGGTGATGGTGATTTAACCGCCATCGGAGGAAACCACTTTTTTCATGCAGCCCGACGAAATGCCAACATGACAGTTATCTGTATCAACAACTTCATTTATGGTATGACAGGTGGTCAGGTGGCTCCCACAACACCAGAAACAGCGATTGCTATTACAACTCCTTATGGTGCTTACGACAAACCATTTAACCTGCCCTTTATTGCTGAAAGTTGCGGTGCTGAGTATGTATCCAGATGGACAACTTACCATGTAAGACACCTGCAAAATTCAATCAAAGCCGCTTTAGGCAAAAAAGGTTTTTCATTTGTTGAAGCGATTTCACCCTGCCCAACACTTTATGGACGACGAAATAAACTTGGCGATGGTCTCGACTCCATGAAGTTCTACAAGGAAGCTTCTGTTCGATACAAGAAAAAAGAACACACCACAGCTGATGCTGATATTTCCTTCCAGGATAAAATCCTGATCGGTAATTTCGTAGATAGGACTGACAGACTGTCTCTGCTGGATGCGATGGACGAACAGCACAAGGCTAAACTGGGTGATAAATACGCTGGATGGCCGGTACCAGGCTAATCTTAACGCTTATTAAAATAATAATAATTCAATAAGGAGCAACAAGTGAAAGCTGATCCTAAACGAGTGCTTACCGGCAACCATTTTATGAATGGGAACCATGCTGCAACTGAAGGGGCTATTGCAGCTGGATGTACTTTTGCCGCTGGATATCCTATTACCCCTTCAACTGAAATTGTTGAAAGAATTTCGTCACGATTTCCTCGGGTTGGAGGAATGTTCGTGCAAATGGAAGATGAAATCGCTGCTTGTATCTGTCTGCAGGGCGGTGCCTGGTCAGGTCGAAAGGCGATGACTGTTACCTCTGGTCCTGGTTTTTCACTGATGATGGAAAACATCGGTTTAGCGGCCATTACAGAAACACCATGTGTGTTCGTAAACGTACAGCGTACAGGTCCTTCAACCGGTCTTCCAACCAAAGTTGGCCAGGCTGATATGATGCAGGCTAAATGGGGTTCTCATGGTGACTACGAAGTTATCGCTCTGGCACCAAGTTCACCTCAGGACTGTTTTGATTTTACAGTCGATTGTTTCAACCTGTCTGAAGAGTACAGAACACCTGTATTTTTGATGTCAGATGAAATGGTTGGTCACATGACAGAAAAAGTAGTCATCCCTGAAGCTGACCAAATCGACGTAGTTGAAAGACAGTATTACACAGGTTCAGAAAAGTACCTGCCCTACAAACGTGAAGCCAATGGAATCCCCCTGATGAGTAAGGCCGGAATGGGGCATCACTATCATATTACAGGTTTGACTCATGACGAAAGAGGATACCCTGTGCTGACTCAGGAAGTTCAGCAGGAAATGATGGAAAACCTCATGGGTAAGATTACCAGAAACGTTGATAAACTGACCCGTGTTGAAGAATACATGATGGAAGATGCTGACATCGCGTTGGTATCCTATGGTATTTCTTTCAGAATGGCTTACAAAGCCATGGAAATGGCTCGAGAAAAAGGTATCAAGGTTGGTCTGCTCAGACTGATCACCTGCTGGCCTTTCCCTGACAAAGTAATCGACACTCTGGCACAAAAAGTAAATTCAATGATCATGGTTGAGTTGAACTATGGCCAGATGTATCTCGAAATGGACAGGTTCGCTAACAAACATTGTAAAACCGGTCTAGTCGGCAGCCCTTGTGGTGAAGTACATGATCCGGAAGAGATCTTTGCCGAAATTCAAAAATTCGCTTAATTAATGGAGATAATTCATGACAACACAAGAAGTTAGGCTAGGCGGATTTGGCGGACAGGGAGTTATACTTGCAGGAATGATCCTGGGACGTGCCAAGTCCATATTTGATGATGCATTTGCAACTCTAACGCAGGATTTCGGACCTGAAGCACGTGGTGGTGCTGCATCCTGTGCTGTTATTCTTTCTGACGAACCGATTCTGTATCCGAACGTTTTCACCCCGGATGTATTGCTTGCAATGAGTAAAGGTGCGTATGACAAATACATCGGTGGTTTGAAAAAAGGTGGTATCCTGGTTGTAGAAGAAGACTTGGTGGACGTTGGCGACATTGACCCCAGTATCAAAGTTTTCAAATGCCCAGCTACCAGATTCGCAGAAGAAATTGGAAGAAAGATCGTACTGAACATCGTTATGTACGGTTTTCTCTGTGCTGTTACCGGCTTAGTCTCCGAAGAGACTGCACGCAAAGCTGTTGAAGCATCTATTCCTAAGGGAACAGAAAAGCTTAATTTTGCCGCTTTCGAAAAAGGTTATCAGTACGGAATCGAGCAAAAAGAAAAAGTAGGTTAATCCAAACCTCACTAATTAACCCATCGGGATTATCTTCTCCCGATGGGTACCATCAAGTCGCAGGTTGACTTGATCCCTCTACAGTGTCTACAATTCTCAAATCAGACACAATTGATCCCCCAGAAAAACTAGCATCGACATGCCCTTGCTATTTGGCCGAAACATCAGCAGAAAAAAGCCCATTATTATCAGCGGGATAGCTATCTTAGTTGTTACTATAATCCTTTTTATTGCTTTCCTGTTCTTTAAGGCATCCATAGTCAAACGTTTCAAGCAAATCCAAGCCAAAGAAAACATTAATACTGTCTTCTACGATATAGACAGACGCCCTTTCTATGTGACCCGGGGTGATCAGGACAGGAAATATGTTTCCTTGTCTCATGTCAGCCGCAACCTGCAAAAAGCTGTAGTTGCCATCGAAGACTCCAGGTTTTTTCACCATTTCGGGTTTGATCCGATTCGTATTGTGGTCGTGGTTTTCAGGAATTTGAAGCCAAATACTGCCGTGCAGGGAGCAAGCACGATCACTCAACAATTGGTGAAACTGACCCTGCTGTCACCAGAGCAGACCTTAAAAAGAAAAATTAAGGAACTTTTCATGGCTATTGCCCTGGAAATGGAATACTCCAAGGCTGAAATACTGGAGTTTTATTTAAACAAGGTCTATCTGGGACATCGAAATTACGGAGTCGAAAACGCCTCGTTAAACTATTTCCACAAAACCACTGAAGATTTAAGTATCGCTGAGGCCGCTTTCATCGCAGGATTGATAAAAAAACCCGAAGGATACTCTCCCTTTGTTAACCTCAAGAAAACCAGGGAAAGGCAGGTGTTGGTTTTAAAACGGTTGAGGGCATTGGATTGGATAAGTGGGGAAGAATACAAGGCAGCCGTTAATGAACGTTTAATAATCAGGGAACGGAAAAAGTCAGGTCTGCAGATAGCACCTTATTTTGTCAGTCATGTCTTGCAAAAACTAAAACGTAAATATGGTCATAACGCAGTCTACGGCGGTGGCTTGCATATTTATACCACTTTGGATGCCCAGCATCAGTTGGCCATGGAGAAAGTTATTCAAAACAGATTGAACAAACCCCGAAGTTTTGAAGAGGTCGCAGGAGTCAGTATCGATCCCAGCACAGGTTTTGTGAAAGCGTTGGTGGGAGGCGTTGATTTTTTTAAAAGTGAATTTAACCGAGTCACCCAGGCGAAAAGACAGCCCGGCTCCAGCTTTAAACCCATTCTCTATTCAACAGCGCTTGTTGAAGGCATCAAACCGACTGATATTTATTGGGATGAGCCAACCCAATATACCAGGGCAACTGAAGATGACTTTGAAATTTACGAACCGGGTAATTTTTCAGGTGAGCACCTGGGCCAAATAACTGTGGCTTATGCCCTAAGAACTTCCAACAATGTTGTTAGTGTTCAGATTTTAAACGACATCGGCATCAGCAAACTTGTCCCCACGGCAAGATTGTTCGGAATTGACCTTCCGGGCGACAGAGGGCTTTGTCTTGCCCTTGGCTGCGGCGAAACCACCCTGTTGAATCTGACTGATGCTTACACCGTGTTTGCCAATCAAGGTTTTCGTGCAGAACCGGTATTTGTGCTAAAGATAGCAGACAACCAGGGCAAGATGCTGGAAAAGTACTCACCTAAGCCGGAGATTCGTGTGTTATCTCCAACTACAGCGTTTCAAATGAATCGACTTTTGCAGGACGTCGTGAATCTTGGAACAGGGACCGCCGCGAAAATTGACAGAGTCTCCGGAGGAAAAACCGGCACCAGTGATAACAACAGGGACGCCTGGTACGTTGGATATACAGCAGACCTGGTCACCGGTTTCTGGGTTGGAAACGACGACAATGAACCCATGGAAGATGAAGTAGGTGGCAGAAGCCCGGCCAGACTCTGGAAAGCTTACATGAATTCCCTGCCAAAACCCTTGATCCAAAAAGATTTCCCCATAAATGAAGGTTTCGAGGAGTATCTCATTTGCGATCAGTCAGGCAAAATGGCAACGGCCTGGTGTCCGAACAAAAACTGGTATTCGTTGGATACTGACGATCCGCCTTCCGAATATTGCGACATCCATTCCGATTCTGAAATGGTATTGGATATTTGTAATGTGTCAGGAAAAAGAGCAACAGAGTATTGCCCGCTGCATGAAGTTGAGACCAGGCATTTTGTTGCCGGAACAGAGCCTCGGGAAAGATGCGATATTCATACTGGTCGTGATCTGGCTGATCAATGAGCCAATGCAATTTTGTCCGCCAGTACTTTCCAGATTTCCACCCTGCCTGTCTTTTTCAGAGCTGAGTGAGTAAGTGGTGCAGCATTCAAATCCAGCACCTGCTTGATTTCTTTTTTCGCCTTTCCGATTTGATTCTTTTTTAGTTTATCCTCCTTGTTGGCAACAACCAGGCAAGGAATCTCGGTATCCTTAACCAGATATTGAAATGCCTTATCTTCGCTGCTTGGTTTGTGCCGAATATCTACCAATTGTACAATCATTCTTAAATCGGGGCAATGTACCAGGAAATCAGTGATCATCTTTTGCCATTGGTTCTTAACATCGGTCGGAACCTTGGCAAAACCATAGCCAGGCAGATCAATGAAATAGAATTGGCCATTGATCAGAAAATAGTTGATCAATTGCGTTTTACCGGGAGTTGAACTGGTTTTTACCAACTTTTTCCTGTTTAGCAAGCTATTGATAAGACTGGATTTCCCCACATTGGATCTTCCAATAAAAGCAATTGCAGGCAACGCGTCCAGATCCAGTACCTGAATACGGGTGAAGCTCTTTACATATTCTGCCGAAACAATTTTAACAGTGTTATCTTCACCTGCCATATGGGTTTCCTTTTGATTGCGAATGCAGTCGAATTGCTGTTTAAAAATAAGTTCACCCAATCATTGATTGGTAAGGGCTGAGCTAACAAATTGACTGATAAATGTGTTAAATGGTATCCGTGGACATTGACCTTCAGGATCTTTAAGAGCCCTGGAAAACAATTAAACGCTGATTTTCATAAGGCATGCTTATTTATAGCAAACGATCATAATTCAGCATCATTTTTAAATATCCACCAGTATCAAACCTATTCAACTATGCCCACAGCTTCAACCCAGGACTTTGATTTCCCTGTTTTTTTCTGGGGAATTTTCACAAAAAGTCTTCAATTTTATGTCCGACATTTCGTCAATATTATTGTTGTATCAATAATTACGTTCATCCCATTTATTCTGCTGATAACCCTCAGCACCAGGGCATTGCCATTGATAGAATTTTTTCATGGGAGTTTTCTGGATTTGATAGTCATATTGATGTTGCCCACTATTTACTTGCATGGACGCGTCTTCCCCTTGGCTACTATTCAATTGTTTTTGCAGAGGTTTTTTGCGTCAGCTGTAGCTATTTCCTGCATTCAATTTGCAGTCATGATTTTTCCCATGTTTTTCGGTCAAACAAACAGTATCCTGTTTGTGATAGGTATGATCCCGTATTTCTACCTGTTATTTGCCGGATTCTTTCTGATCATCGAGAATTCATCACAGTTGATTTCGATAAAAAGCAATATCATTAATAGTGTTCGGTTTGTAAAAAGCAGGTTTTTTAATGTATTTGTTCATTTCTTCCTGATCAGTTTGATAATTTCCCTCCCTATTTCGCTGTATTTATTATTTTTTGCAATTGGACAGCCTGAATTCGATTCTCTTTTTGAAGTTATGCAAAAGCAGCCGGAGAATACCGAGTTGTTTCGACAGCACTATTCTGCCCTGATAGAAAAAGTAACCAGTCACGATTTTCTTTGGGCAAGTTTGGTTTGTCATGTCATTTTTAGGCCAATTAAATCCCTCTTTTTATCGTTTCTTTTTCTTGGAATACTTTTTCGGTTAAATCCACAACCCGTAAAAAGCTTTCTGGGTTTTTCGGAACCGGAAGATTCTCAAGATGATTCAGCTTCTTTCAATGAAGATTTAGAAAACAATAACACCATTCACTAATCAGGAGCGACAAATTGCCAACAATCGACAAGACGGGAAAACCAACGATTTTGACTGAGAGTGATCAAGTCTTATTGGATTTGAAATCAGAACTTGCTCAGCTTAAATCTCGAATGAGCAGCATAGAGCAGGAACAGGAGCAAAATCGTATTCTGGTTGAAAAACTGTCTTTTCAGGAAGAATTGGCAAATGAAGCAATCTCAAGTCACCACAAAGAAGTAAAAGCAAATCGCGAAAATTACCAGGTAATTGCCAGTGTAATGAATAACCTGAAATCACCTGTTAACAGCGTTGTTTCCAATCTTTCAGGTGTTATCGCCGAAATAGATGACGGTGAAACCAAAAAAACCCTGGAGGCGTGTGTCAATACAGCGTCAAATGTGTTGCATTCTTTTGATGATGTAGAGGATTTCTGCCTGTCAGCAAGTACGGAAAAAAAGACCAAACAACGCACTGTAAACGTCAGGGATTATTTCAGGGACATATTGTCGGACTTCCAGTCCTCAAAAGAGTACAACAGCATGGAGTTTAAACTGCTGGTGGATAAGCAGGTGCCGGAAAATTCGAATTTGCATAGCGATACAATTAAAGAATGTCTGGCTTATCTGTTTAGTGAGGTTCATCATATCGACGAGCAGGCAAAAACAACGATCTGTGTTCGCTCCGAAAAGCACGAGGAAAAGTACGGATTTGACATCACAGACCTTTCCCTGACAATTGAATGGGAGGGCTCCTCATCACAAATTGAATGGCAGGATTCCTGGCTAAAATCAATTCAGCTAAATCACTCCAATCTAATCAATTCCGGATTTAATCTGTTGAAAACAAGGGACATTGTCAGAAAAACAGGTGGGCACATGACAATTTTGCAACAGGAAAAACGGATCACTGGTTTTAAGATCAATATACCAATGACATATTAGTTTACAGCCCAGCCTGTCTCAACAAAACCTCAGCCTTTTCTTTTCGTCCTGTTTCACGATAATAAATTGCTTGATAAAGCAGTCCGTCCCGCAATTCAGGGTAATGAGATTGAAGTGATTTTGAAACCTGGTGAAGCAATTCCCAGTTTTTTCGTTTCATTGCCAGCCTGGCCAAAATATCGTAAAAACTTGGGCCGGCATGCAAGCTGTTTCGAGATTTAATAAGCTTCTCCAAACGCTTGAATTGACCTGTCTGCAAATACACTTCAGCAAGCAAATCCCAATCAACTTTCGAGCTATTGATATACATTTGCGACCTGACCAGTTCATCAAGGGTTTTCCACTTCTTGTGCTTTTTAGTGAATATCAACAGTTGTTCAAACAATTCAGAATTTGAGGGAAATCGCATCAACATTGATTTCAAAACTGTTCCTAAATCCTGGTTAGAATTTGTAAGGTCAACTGGAAACATTGTTGAAAGCGGAAGATAAAGATAATTTTCCTCCAGTTTTCCAATACCCACCCGGGCTGGCTCCTTGTTTCCTTTGAGAATATCCAACCAGACGGAAAACACTTCGAGCTGCATTCGTTCCCGATGCTTATAGGGATTTAGACCCCGGATGAGTTTTTCAACCTTATCATAGTTACCCAGTATTAGATTCAATCGAATCTGCTCCATTCGGACTTCATTTGAAACATCTTTATCGCGAACCTCCTCCAGGGTTCTCAGAGCAAGATGCCATTGGCGCTGCCAGCTTTGATAACGAGACATCAACAACCGCGATTTTATACTTATTGGAAGTTCATCGGGTAGGGCATGGCGATTCAGCGCCAGCCTATTGTAATACAAATGAGTTCGAACCTGCTCATTCTCTTGTGGAAGAGAACTCCAAACTTGGACCGAATTCTTATAACGCCTGTTATTTTCAAGCAATAGCGCAGTAAGGATTTTCGTTGTCCGGGACGTGTCAGTTTGAAATTCAAGGTCGGAAGGCAGGGATTGGAGACCGGCTGAGTAACCGGTCTCACAACTGAAGATATTGAATAGAATCAGGCTGATACCTGCTGCAAGTTTTAGAAAGCTGCGATGAGCGTTAATACCTGACAACAAATGCTCCGCTGAATTTTTCGTCTGCTCTTAATTTTGTCAGCTTTTTTCTGGCAACTGATTTTGAGCTATAGGGACCGGCGTAGATCTTCGTGTTGGAATAATCTTTTCTGACATGCTCTAGATTAAAAGTTACATTCTTGCCGGGAAACAATTTTTCAATGCTGAATTTAATTTCCTTCGCTCTGTCCAAAGCCGGGAAAGATCCCATACTAATTCGATATCCATTGCTTTGTGACTTTATTGATGCCTTGCCCGCTAGTTTATTTTTTGTATTGATCTCCCTGACAAACTGGCTGGCCTCTCTATAAGTGAAGACCTGACTGGAAACCAATTCAATAAAATCATATTTTTCCCCACTCGAGCGATGAAACACGGGCTCTCCCGTTCTTCGTATCGACTCGGTGAAATCCTCCTTGCATACATCATAGGTACAGGTAGCGACCTGAACCAAATATCTCCTTGCCGGAGGAGCGGGTCTTACCGGTGCCGGAGCAGGCGGAGGAGGCTCGACTGCTATTACCGGTGGTCTTATCGGTTTGGGTTGAGGAGCAGGGATATCTGTTTCCAGCTGAATAGTCTGTTGCAGTGGCTCCGGCTCTTCAGGAGGAAACATTTCTTCCTGCCCAAACGGCAGATAGGGTCTCCACATATCCTGGGTAAAGTAACCTCCTACCCCACCTAATAACAATAGTACGATAAAATATTTTAGCTTACCGCCTTTTTTCTTTTCTTTTCTTTCTACCGGTTTCGCTTTGTCAGGAGCTGCCTCTTCTGCAGCGGCAGGAGCAGCTGCCACAGCGGCTGTTGGAGCAGGCTCTGAACTGCCCTCGTCCATGTCTTCAATGGAGGAAAGGTCTTCAAAAAAGGAATCCAGCTCACTGTCGCTATCATCCCCCCCGCCCCCGGAGTCACCTCCGAGTTCGTCATCCCCCATCATGTCATCTAGCTCTCCGGCAAAATCGTCACCGCCCAGATCCAAATCATCATCTTCAAGATCTAAATCATCTTCTGCCATTTTTGCCTTGTCGTAATAGAGTTAATTGGTTTTTTCACTTGTAACAGTATATTCTAAATCTTGCAATGCGTCCAAAGGGTTGTAAACTCTGGCTTTCTAGAGTTAAAATCAATGCGACGTTTGAGAAATTCGGTATAAGCCTTTTAAGGTTAAGTCATCCACAACATCTTCAATAGTATTCGAAACCGGCTGAATCAGGGTGGCAAGGCCGCCGGTAGCAATCACCTTCGGTTTGGCTCCCAGTTCCTCCGTGATTTTCTGCACCATGGAATCCACCAGACCCGCGTAACCAAATACAATTCCTGACTGCATACAATGGGCGGTATTTTTACCGATTACACTGGAAGGCCTGACCAGATCAATTTTAGGAAGTTTAAACGCCTTGGCTGTTAAGGCTTCCAATGATAGAACCAATCCTGTAGCGATTACACCTCCCAGGTATTCACCCTTGGCAGATATTACGTCAAAAGTGGTAGCCGTTCCAAAATCAATGATCACCAAAGGGCCGCCATACGCCTCATACCCGGCAGATGCGTTTAACAACCGATCTGCTCCGACTTCACTGGGATTATCCATTTTAACCGGCATATCAGGAAAACAACTCAAATCCACCAGTCGAGCCTCATGATTAGTAAGCGAGCGCACCACGGCTTGGAAAACGGAATCGAGCGGCGATACCACACTGCCCAGTATGGTGCTCTTTACTTCTTTTGGGTCTATGTCGTTAATCCGAAACAGGTTTTTAACAGTGATCAGATATTCGTCACTGGTTTTTTTGATATCCGTACTCACCCGCCATAAATGCAGCAATTTTGCGCCTTTATAAACACCTAACACGATATTTGTGTTTCCAATATCAATCACAAAAATCATTGTTGCTCTTAACTGTTATTATTAAGTTTTATGTCAATCTGACTCAAAAGCCATTCTCTAGTATCGCCTTGCAATGCAAATACCATTCAAAAACCATGTTTTTTTAAAAACTCTTCGGTAATTGGTGCCTGTTTCTTACCCTTTGATTCTTCAAATAACAACCGTTCAATATAACGAGCAATTACATCGGTTTCCAGATGGACCGCATCTCCAATGTTTCGATCTTTGAGTACAGTTTGTTCATAGGTGTGAGGGATCACAGCCACCCGGAACCAATTGTCAGCCAGTTCGGCGATTGTCAGGCTGATTCCGTCAATGGTAATCGATCCTTTTTGAACAACATACTTTTTAATGGCTGTCGGCAGTTCAAAATCTATTTCATAAAAACCACCCAATTCCTTGATGGCTTTGACTTTGGAAACACAATCCACATGGCCTTGGACAATATGTCCTCCCAGCCTGTCACTTAGCTTGAGAGCTCGTTCCAGGTTTACTCTGGCTCCTGCCTTTTGATTTATAAAGGTGGAATGCCTGATCGTTTCTGATGAGATTTCAAACGTCACACTTGCGCTATCAAACCTGACAACCGTCAGGCAAATACCATTTACAGATACACTGTCACCCAGCTTCATGTCGTCCTGAATGGAGCAACAATCAACCGAAAGGGCAACCTGGCTTTCTCCTATATTGGTCATGGTGGCTATGGTGCCAATTTCTTCAACGATTCCGGTAAACATATTCGATTCCAACCCATCTTTAATTCACTATCTGTTCTTCAAAAAAATGAGACGATTAGTAGTTGATCAGGCTAAAAAACCCGTTATTTTGAGATCGTCTCCAATTTTATCCACTTTTTCAAATGTTAAGGAAGGCACTTCCGCTAGACTCCTGATGTTGCTATTACCACTCCATGCGGGAGCATCATCATCTCCTATGATTTTTCCTGCAACATAAATCTGAAAACAATCGACCATTCCTGCGTTGATAAAAGAGGAGATTAATTGGGCTCCGCCTTCCACCAGTAGGGAACAGATTCCCAAGTTATACAGTTCAGCCAAAGAAGAAGGGATCTCCGGAAACTCATTGTTTTCGACAATCAGGGTGACACCAGCTTGCTGGAGTTGTGTCCGGACTTCCGGTGCGATGTTAGCACCGGCAATAACGATTCTTTGAGTTTCGGTCCGGTTTAGAAAATGACTGTCTGAGGGAATATTCCCTTTAGATGAAAACACCACTCGTGCCGGTTGCCGAGGCGATTCCGAAACCCTGTCTGTTAACCTTGGATTATCTGCAAATAAGGTCTTATTGCCGACTGCCATCGCCATATGCTGACTTCTTAAACGCTGTCCGTCTTTCCTGGCTTCACATCCTGTAATCCACTGCGATTCCCCTGAAGCCATGGCAATTTTTCCGTCCAGGGACATGGCGGCTTTGATGGTGACATATGGTAGTTTCTTAACGATATGTTTATTAAACACCCTGTTCATGTCCTGACATTCTTGCTCACAGACGCCTACGATAACTTCAACACCTTGCTCACGAAGTTTTTGAATGCCCCTCCCTGCGACCTTGGGATTTGGATCTTTGCAACCAACGATCACTGTTTTGACTTGTTTGTCTAGAATCAGATCCGTACAAGGGGGTGTCTTTCCAAAGATATTGCAGGGTTCAAGTGTTACGAACAGAACAGAGCCTTTCGGAGTTTTTTTGAATGATTTTAGGGTTTCCACTTCTGCATGAGGAGACCCGGCTTTACGGTGATATCCTTCGGCCAGGGGTGTGCCGGATTGGTCCACAAGTATAGCACCGACCATGGGATTGGGATCGGTTTGAAATTGGGCTTTTTTTGCCAGACCTATCGCCCGACGCATGATTGGTTGCGGATCGAATTGAAAGGGTTGCGAGGATGTCACTTTGGTAGGTTCCGAGGAAAGATCACAAATCTATTTTTTCAGCGTTGGAGCCAGTCGGTTTATTCTATCTTCAGGAGACAAAATTTGTACTATTCGTGCACCAAATTTCTCATTAACCACTACCACTTCACCGGTAGCCAGCAATTCACCATTAATAAACAAATCCAGTTCTTCTCCCACTAATCGATGCAATTCAATAACGGAACCCTGTCCTAATGAAAGCAAATCACTGATAAACATTTTTGTACGCCCCACCTCGAACGTAATATTCAGCTTGATATCCATTAAAAAATCGATATCGATCTGCTGATCTTCAAAGTACTTTTCTTTGGGCGCTTTAACAGGAGCACCCTCTTTGGGTTTGGCTATCTCAAGTGCCGCTTCGAAAGGATCTGCTTTTGCATCAGGTGTCTCTATGCCGGTATCATCACTGGCAACAGCATCCATGGCAGCCATCGCCTGGTCAAAAGGGTCTGCCGAAGGAGTTGCAGGAGCATCTTCTGCGGGAGTCCCGGTGGCTTCACCTTCACCTAGTGCGGACTCAAGATCATCCAAATTGAGATCATCACCACCTTCCGATTCGTTATCTCCATCCATTGCAGCCATTGCTGCTTCAAAAGGATCGACTTCTTCTGACATGACTATCCTTCTTGGTCTGGTTGCACAGGTTTTACCTGTTCATATTCCACGGGATACCTCCGAATACAATTTCGGCGAGAGACAATCCGCATCTTTTTCCGGGCATTTTGTTGTCGCTGCCTGTATGTACGCACACACCAAAAGGGGACGCCATCGGTTTTTTTCAGTACGCAGGTATATTTGGATGTTCTGCATTCTTTAGGCCGGATTATTTTGCCCCTTGCCGTAACACTCGATGGTACAACGAACAACACAACGACTGTAGTAAATAATATGGTTGCCGAAAATCGTTTCATGACGAAACTCACGAGATATCCAATTTAATTTTGTAAAAATCACTTTCTCAAGTACCGTAAACACTGAGAAGAGAACCTGTAGTAGATCTCACACAAGTTAGGATATCTCAATAAAAGCACATTCCACGCCAAACAATATTCTGGTCAATTAGCCATTGCTGTTGCCAGATCCTACCACAAAATCATCAACAATACACCGCCAAACAAGAAAGCCTGGGAAAAAAGGCATTCCCGGGCTTTTTGCAGTCGTCCCGGAAGTGTTTGCTAAATTGTTTTGAAAAAGTCGTTCCCTTTGTCATCAACAATTATAAATGCCGGGAAATCTTTTACCGTAATTTCGTAAATTGCTTCCATACCCAATTCCGGATATTCCAGTAGTTTCACGTCGGTTATGCATTCCTGACCCAACAGAGCAGCAGCACCGCCAATGGATCCAAGATAGAAGCCTCCGTTTTCTTTGCAGGAATCCGTAACTTGTTGAGTTCTATTTCCTTTTGCCAGCATGACCAATGAAGCTCCCTCTTTTTGGAAAATGGGAACATATGAATCCATTCTTCCTGCCGTTGTTGGACCGAATGAACCGGACGCTCTACCTTCCGGTGTTTTAGCGGGACCGGCATAATAGATGATATGGTTTTTGAAGTAATCCGGAAGCCCTTGACCGCTATCCAGCCTTTCCTTCAATTTAGCATGAGCAATATCCCTACCAACGATGATCTTTCCATTCAACATCACCCTGGTTTTAATTGGATATTTGGTAAGGGTTTCGCGAAGTTTGTCCATTCCCATGCTAAGATCCAGGGTCAACACCTCTTCACTGGAGGCAGCAGATCCGGCTGGCAGGAATCGCGCAGGATTGGTTTCCAGTTGCTCAAGGAAAACACCATCTTTGGTGATTTTTCCTTTAACATTTCTATCCGCACTGCAACTGACACCAATACCAACCGGACAGGACGCTCCATGCCTTGGTAGACGAACAACGCGGACATCATGACAGAAGTATTTACCTCCAAACTGGGAACCAAGCCCCAATTTCTGGGACAGCTTAAGCACTTCTTCTTCCATTTCCAGGTCTCTGAAAGCACGGCCCAGCTTATTGCCGCTTGTCGGCAATTCGTCGTAGTATTTGGCTGAAGCCAGTTTAACCGTTTTCAAGTTGGTCTCTGCCGATGTGCCGCCAATCACCACTGCCAGGTGATAGGGTGGACATGCTGCAGTACCGAGACTGGCGACTTTTTCTTCCAGAAAAGCCAGTAGTTTTTCCGGCGTTAATAAAGCTTTGGTTTCCTGAAAAAGATAGGTTTTGTTTGCAGACCCGCCACCTTTTGCCATAAACAGAAATTTGTATTCATTGCCTGATGTTGCAAGGATGTCAACCTGGGCCGGCAAATTGTTACCGGTGTTAACTTCTTCATACATGGAAATCGGAGCTGTCTGGGAATATCGGAGGTTAGTCTCGGTGTATGTTTTAAAAACACCTTTACTCAGAGCCTCAGCGTCATTGGAGCTTGTCCAGACCTGTTCACCTTTTTTCCCCATAACAATGGCAGTTCCGGTATCCTGACAACTTGGGTAGACCATCTCAGCAGAAATCACGGCATTTTCCAACAATGTTGTTGCAACGTACACATCATTGGGAGATGCCTGCGGATCATCAATGATCTTTTTTAATCCTTCCAAATGGGATGTGCGCAGCAAATGAGAAACGTCTTTCATTGCTTCCGCAGCCAGAAGGGTTAACGCTTGCGGATCTACCTTAAGGACTTTTTTGCCATCCGCCTCAATTTCGGACACAAAATCCTTACTCAATTGTCTATATGCTGTTTCATCTTTTCCAAGTTCAAACATTTCCTGATATTCAAATTCAGCCATCGGTCATCCTGAAGTCAGTTATAAGTGAATTACCCGGCCTTTCCGGCAAATACAAATAGCCAGTTTGGGCCTGTTGGAATTTCTCACGGAAGGCACGGGTGTTTAGAAGAGGAATGTTAATTCAAGATAGTATACGGTTTTTATCCGTTCACAATGACATGAAATCCTACTGCTGTCATCCCAAAACCGTCAGCATAGAAGGCCGATATCATTGATAGTTCATCAGTCCGCCTGCAGTGAAAAAGGGAAAAAACAGCGATTTGAGAACAGCCTTTGCCTAGGATTCCGGTGGGGTAAGAGGCAATGTCATATGGTTAAGGAAAATTGAACAGACGAGTGCCATTCTGTGTGGGATATGCAAGGCGTGCAATTTTGAAAAAGAGCGGTTCAGGATGACATCGAGGTAGGAGAACCGACCTTTAAGATCGGTTCGACAAGTGACTAAGCTTCCTCAGAAGCAGCTTCTTTGGCAGGTTTTTCTTCCTTTGCTTCAACTGTTTCTTCAGACTTCACTTCTTCTGTGGCTGCTTGTGCATTTTCAGCACCTTCAACTTCCTCAGCTCCTTCTTTAGGTTCAGAGGGTACAATTTCATCGGCGACGACTTTGATTTCCAGGTTAGCCCTAACTTCCGAATGCAATTTGATAGGAATGATATGGCTTCCCAAGGTCTTAATGGGAACTGAAATCGCAAGTTTCTTCCGATCCAAATCGATGTTCTGATCTTGCAGTGCATCAAAAATATGCTTGGGAGTCACAGAACCAAAAAGCTTACCGTTTTCACCAGCTTTCATGGTAAAAACAATTTCCGTATTTCCCAGTTTATCCGCCAAAGCCTGTGCTTTTGCGATCGCGTCAGCTCTCTGCTTGGACAGTAGATTTTTGATATGATTAATCTGGTTGACGTTTGACCTGGTAAAAGGCAGTGCCTTTCCCTGGGGAATCAGATAGTTTCTGGCATATCCAGGCTTTACTTCGACTTCGTCCCCTAAAGATCCAAGCTTAAAAACGTCTTCTTTAAGTATCACTTTCATTTTTTACCCTTGATTCGATTTTAAGTTGAAAATTATTCCTGGACTTCGTCTTGAGCCACATATCCATCTGAGAAGGACAGCAATGCAGCATTTCTTGCCTGCTTAATGGCCCTTGTCAGTTTTTTCTGTGCTCTGGCGCTCAGACCTGAAATACGCTTGGGGATTATTTTTCCTTTTTCGGTAATAAACATCCTCAACAACTCAATATCCTTGTAGTTGATTTCTTCGACACCAGCATGAGTGATCGGGCAAGGACGTGTTGGGATGCGTTCTCTTGTAAAATGCTTCCGTTTCTTTTTTGCCATCTTATGCTCCCATTGATTCTTTTACCAAGTTTGCGTTTTTGTATGGATCTTCTTTTAACGATTCAAAATCAGCCTTAGCTTTTTCAAGATCCTCAACTGCAATCACAAAAAACTTGATGATGTTTTCATCGTAACCAAACTGACGTTCGAGTTCATCGATCAATTCCCCATTGCCTTCAATATAAAGCACATGGAAAATCCCGTGTCTTTTTTTATCGATCTCGTACGCCAACCTTCTTCGTCCCCAACCGCTTTCAGCCTTGACCTGACCACCACCGGTTTCGACCAGTTTTTTAAACTTTTCGAAAACCGCCTGGCTTTCTTCATCAGTCAGCTTGGCGTCGGCTACTACGATAATTTCAAAATTATTTCTAACTGCCATAGCTATGTTATCCTTTCGAGTTATAGCCCTGCATTAGGGCAAGGAATTTGTGGAATGTTTATTCCAAAAAAAAGTCAACCTCCCTTCATTTGTCATCAACCGATGTTGATTCCTTTACTTCGGGAGTTATCTGTATTGTTTCACCTCTGATAAACAGGGTTACATATTCTGTCGTCTGTTCCAAAGCAGGATTGATAACCGATTCCATTTCCGTTGTAACCTTACTCAGTACGTAATTTGAAACACCCATGGGACCTTCCGGTCTGCCAATACCTACCTTGATTCTATGAAAATCATTTCCGCCACAAAGTTGAATGATACTCCTCAAACCGTTGTGACCACCATGTCCTCCTGACGTTCTATAACGGAGACTTCCCAGCGGTCGGTCGATATCATCCGATACTACCAGCACATCCTCCAGATTCAGCTTGAAAAACTGCATACAAGCCACCACAGATTCACCACTGATATTCATATAGGTCGTCGGTTTCAACAATACATATTGATGATCACCGATTCGACCGCGAATGATTTCTCCCTTGAACTTTTGCGACCATTGGCTCTCCTGCAGGCTTTCTGCCAGCAGATCCAACGCTTTAAATCCAACGTTGTGCAATGTATCCCGGTATTTGGAACCGGGGTTGCCCAAGCCAACTATGAGTTTCATATTTCTTTTTGTTTAGAACGACTACAGACCATTCGGCTTTACTCTGCAGACTCCTCTGCAGGTTTTTCAGCTTCTTCTGCACCTTCTGCAGCTTCAACTTCTTCAAGCTCTTCTTCCTCATCCACTTCTTCTTCAATTCGACCGGCTACGGTAATGATGGTAAAGTTCCTTCCATATACAATCGGTTGAACACCTTCCTCATAATCCAGGTCTAATACGTGGATACTTTCGTTAAATTGGAGCTCTGATACATCAATTTCAATCACTTCCTGAATGTTCTTCACAGCACATTTCACAGGAATCGATCGTCTGATCACCTGCAATACACCACCCTCTTTAACTGCAGGACAGATATCTTCATTTACAATCTTAATCGGAACTTCCAAGCTTACCTGTGAATCTGCTGTTACTTCCAGGAAATCCGCATGAAGCAGCTTATGCCCCCAATTACTTAACTGGTAGTCCTGAAGGATCACCTGTTTTTCTTCAGATTTTCCATCAGATTCAACAGTCAAGTTAAACACTTTTGTCGCCCCTTTCATCGATCGAATGAAGCGCAAAGCCTTGTCCGCTCTCATCGATACTGTTACGGGGTCTTTAATTCCGTAAATAACGCCGGGAGTACTTCCTTCTGCGCGGAGTCTTCGATTAAACCCCTTCCCGGTTTTTTCACGTAACTGGACCGTAAAATTCATCTTTTGCCTATTGGTTACGATTTCAAAACTTTGTTGATACTTTTGACCCAACCCCCATCAAGACGCGGTTTATAAAAAAAACAGAAATGAGAATTGTGCGTTTGGCCAAAAAGAAATCGGAAAAATAACAAATTATTGATGTTATCAACGAATTTTTAAACCGTCAATTGTAGTGACATTGGTATCATAAGATATCTGTAGAGGGATTGCGACCGAATCCCTCGTTTTTTGCATAATTTGCAGGTCTGATAAAGAATTAACATAGATCAATTCCTGGATAAAAAAATCGGTATTGTTTGGTTAAATATGAATCATGTCCAGCATCTTATTCTAAAGGCTATATTGATTCACACCACTCCAAAGGAGTGACTCATAGAAGCCCAGGGTGAGCATTGCGAAACCCTGGGGAAAATTAAAAAGGCAAAAAATGCTCTAAAGGAGCATTTCAATATTGAAACACTCCTTCAGAGTGCTATCTGGATCAGTTTACCAAACCCAGAGTTAACACCCTGGGCTTTTATGAAGTCCCCCAAAAAGGGGGACAAAATCAACCTAATTGCTTTTATGAATCTCAAAAAATTGTTGTTAGTTCAAACGGCTTCAATTTGCCAGACCGATGATTGCATCTTGCTTCGATTTGCGAGAGCTGACAAAAAGTACTAATAATCATAGAACAGCACAATCAATAACCTATAAGGCGGGAAGTAATGGATTTAAAAGGAAAAGAATTTGTACTTGGTGTCTCCGGTGGAATTGCCTGCTATAAGGCTTTGGAAATTGTTCGCGGGATTAAGGATGGCAGAGGCCAGGTAACCGTCGTCATGACAAAGGCTGCCATGGAATTTGTTACCCCCCTGACATTCCAGACACTTTCGGAAAGACCTGTCGCTACTACATTGTTCTCCCTGCAGGAAGAAAGCAAAATCGGTCATATTAAAGTCGGAGAAAATGCAGATGCCATGATTGTCGCACCTGCCACCGCCAATATTATTGGAAAAGCCGCCAATGGCATCGCCGATGACTATCTTTCCACCGTTCTGCTTG
Source organism: SAR324 cluster bacterium (assembly GCA_028282825.1). Lineage (GTDB taxonomy): Bacteria > SAR324 > SAR324 > XYD2-FULL-50-16 > XYD2-FULL-50-16 > JAHJTV01. Next base: position 58,016 of record JANQGZ010000047.1, on the reverse strand, counting down.
CCTGTCATGCACCGTTAATCATTGCTCCTGCCATGAACAACAAAATGTGGGAACATCCCGCCGTGCGGGCCAACCTTTCCACATTAAAAGAAAGGGGAGCTTTCATCGTCCCACCTGGTTCCGGATTTTTAGCTTGTGGCACTTACGGTCCGGGACGTATGGCAGAACCTAAAGATATTCTCGTTCAATTACATAGTGTGCTTAAGCAGAAAACCGACAAAGGATTACTGACAGGAGTCAAAGTGCTGATAACTGCCGGACCGACCAGGGAACGGATCGATGCTGTTCGATTTTTGACCAATTATTCCTCAGGAAAAATGGGTTACGCGCTGGCAGCTTACTGTCGGGATCAAGGAGCAGAAGTCACACTGATCAGTGGTCCAACATCATTGAATCCTCCTGAAGGAGTTCAATTTGAGCGGGTGGATTCATCAGGGGAGATGCACAATGCAGTGATGCGGTATGCCCCTGAATCACGATTAATCATCAAAGCTGCTGCCGTCAGCGATTACTGCATAGCAAATCCGTGTGAACAAAAGGTCAAAAAGAAAGACCGTTTGACGCTTGAACTGAATAAGACACGAGACATCCTGCATGAACTTGGGCAAAAGAAAACAGACACGCAGTTCCTGGTAGGATTTGCCGCGGAAAGTCAGAATGTCGAGAGTTACGCAAAGGAAAAATTGAAAGCTAAAAATCTGGATCTGATAGTAGGGAACAATATCCTGCAGAAAGACGCGGGATTTGATGTGGATACCAACAGGGTGCTGTTGCTGGATAATAAAGGCACCACAGAATTGCCATTGATGCCAAAAGAAGAGGTGGCCGAAAGGATTATTAAAAAAATCCTTTCGCACGAACGCTGGCATCAGACGGGATAAACTATTCGTAGATATGGGCAGTTGGCATGCTGTCCAAAGAATACCTGGTACTTTCCCATTTTCTGTAAACACCGCTAAGCGGATTCACTTTTACCTGCTCTTCAAACATTCCCACCTTAAATTTCTCCGAATATTCATTTGGATAGGATTTAACTTCCATATTGAAAACCATTAACTGAGTAGATTTTGTTTCCACGCTGTCTCCTGTGAATATTTGTAATTCTTTTTGTTCCGGTAGAATGGGGATAATTTGTCGTTTTATGCTTCGGTATCCTAACAAGCGAAAGGGAATTTTGAAACCATTTCACCTGAATTTTGAGTTTCTTCGTTTGTACAAGGCTGGTTCCGAGTACGTCAAGGTGTTATCGGATAAGGGTCTTTGGCAACGGTTGATCGCTTCAATACCACAATGCTGAATGCTTCCACCTTTAATGAGATTTGGTGAGATTCCAGCTCAATTTCCCGATCTTCGATAAAACTCCGGGGATCGGCTGTGTTAAGCACCAGTTTCCAAGGACTAGCAATATGCTGAAAAGGCAACTCAAATTCCGAATCCAGTTCATTAAAATTCAGAATCACATACAAAGTATCATCAGCAATGTGATCCCCCTCCATACCATCTATCATAAAAGCCAGGGACCGATTCCACTGGTTAAATCCGGGGTCAGCCACACTTGTATTGTGCCAGCTTATATCATGTAAACCGGAAAAAGGATTCACCTTTCCCGTAAAAAACCGGTCTCGCCGCAGGGATCGATGCTGTTTCCTAAACGCTATCAATTTACGCCAAAAGGATAACAGGTCTGCATTTGAATGAGTTAAACGCCAATCCAGCCAGGATATTGAGTTATCCTGACACCAGGCGTTGTTATTCCCGTTTTGGGAGTTTCCAAATTCGTCTCCGGAGAGAATCATAGGCGTCCCCTGACTCAGCATTAACAGGGTCGCCATGTTACGTATCTGTTTAAAGCGCTGGTTCATGATAACAGGATCTTGTGTGGCGCCCTCAATCCCAAAGTTGAGTGAATGGTTTCCATCAACTCCATCTTTGTTGTCTTCTCCGTTTTCATGATTATGCTTTTCCTTATAGGAGACCAGATCCATCATGGTGAAACCATCATGGGCAGTTACAAAATTGATGGAATGAAACGGATTCCTCTCCGAATGTTTGTAAAGGTCTTCACTTCCGGCAATGCGTGTCGCCAATTCGGCTGTTAGTCCTGCTTCACCTTTGCAAAATCTTCGAATAAGATCCCGATACCGATCATTCCATTCAGCCCAGCGTTTTGAGGCAGGGAAGCTGCCCACCTGGTAAAGGCCGGAAGCGTCCCAGGCTTCTGCAATGATTTTGGTCTTTGCTAAAATCGGATCTTTCGCGATTAATTCCAACAAGGGAGGATTTGGCATGACATCACCGTTTTCGTCGCGACTTAAAATAGACGCCAGATCAAACCGAAATCCGTCAATATGCATTTCGGTTACAAAAAAACGAAGCGAGTCGATAATCATTTTACGAACAACCGGATGATTGCAATTCAGGGTATTTCCACAACCCGAATGATTTAAATAGTCGCAGGCCTCATCCAGCAAGTAGTACACAGAATTTTCCAAACCTTTAAAATTATAGACGGGTCTGTCCTTGCCCCCTTCGGCGGTGTGATTAAAGACAACATCCAGAATCACTTCAATATCAGCGTTATGAAGGGCCTTAACCATCTCTTTAAATTCATAAGCAGCCTGTAATCCGTTGCCATTGGATGCATAGGCTGCTTTCACGGCAAAAAAGTTGAGACTGCTGTATCCCCAGAAGTTAACCAATTTCTGCCCGGTTGTCGGATTTTCATATCGACAATCTGTTTCGTCGAACTCATGCACAGGCAACAACTCCACCGCTGTGATACCAAGTTGTTTGAGATATCCGATCTTTTCGATCACCCCTTTGTATGTGCCTGGATGAACGACTCCCGAACTATTGTGCCGGGTAAACCCCCTTACATGAAGTTCATATATAATGGTGTCCTTTAAATCACGATTGATTGGTTTGTCTCCTTCCCAATCAAAACTACCGTTTTGATAGCAATTCAGTAGTTTTTCGCCATTGTTGCGCTTGTTCCAGGTTTCCAGGCTGCTGAATGCCGTACTATAGGGGTCAAGCAGTTCCAACTCTTCATTAAAGACCAATCCCTTTGCAGGATCATTGGGACCGGAAAGCTTATATGAGTAGTAAAAAGTTTCTGGCAGGCCATCCAAGCTAATATGCCAGACATCCCCGGTACGATTGATCTTGTGATCAAGGACAATTTCAAACTGAGGAATGTCCACAGGGGTATTATATATAAGGAGAGTCACTTTCGATGCATTTTTAGAGAACACCGCAAAATTAAACCCCCTTCTGGTTTTTGTGACACCAAACGGTAATGGGGAACCTGGTGTATTGGAAACGGAAATGGACATACGCTTGAGTATTGTTACATGAATATAAATAGAAATGACGAAAGATTAATATACCTGATTTACTATTTGGTTTCATCAAATCTTTTTCTATTCCTTTTGCAAGACAAGGCCGGTCCATTCATTGAGACATAATTCCTTGATAAAGCTTACCTTCTCAAATGATTCCAGCATCTGATCCTTCCGTTCAGTTAGAATACCGCTCAAAAGCAGCCAACCTTTATGTGTTGTTAAACGAACCAGATCCGGTGCCATGTTACTGAGAATGTGATCCTCGATATTGGCGATCACAAACTCGAATGGTTTGCTGGCGAAATCAGCCGGATCGGCAACCATCGTTTTGCACATTTTGGGATCGAAACCGGATAACATCATGTTATTGCCGACTTCAGCCACTGCTTCAGGATCGATATCAATGGCTTCAACCTTGGATGCACCCAGATGCAGCGAGGCAATTGATAAGACTCCGGAGCCGGTGCCCACATCCAGCACTGTGGTTAGATTTTGCCGGGAATGCAGCCACTCAAGCAGTTGCAAAGCAAGATTGGTCGATTCATGATAACCGGTTCCAAAGCCAAAGCCTGGTTGAATAACTATATTATATCTGTCTCGGTGCTTCTGTTCCCATGGTGGTAACACCATGAAGGTATTTCCAATTGCCAGCGGCTTGAAGTGCTTTTTCCAATTCGCCTGCCAGTTTTCAACCTTTTTCTTTTCTGCTTCCAGAACCAAAATCTGTTGCCCGGTGGCCTCCATTAGCTTTTTAATCTCGTCAACCTTGGCCGTCGGACTACTGAATCCGCCATCAAAAAAAAGCTTCAGCTGAACAGACTTATCATTGGCAGAGATCTCCTCCGTTCCACCTACACCGGCCTCAAACAGATGGTAAGTGAAAACATCCAGCAACTCAGACCGGCAATTGACAATGACTTCCCAATACCAGTGTGATTCATTGTGTAATTCCGTCATTTATCTCTTATGTAAATTATAATTTGAACTAATCTTTGTATGCACAAGGTTCAACTAATATCCAAGTTTCCAGTACAAAAAGATAATAAGCCCGATAGCTGCTGCGTAGAGTAGCAGGGGAAGGATAAGAAACCATATTTTCGCTGCCAGTCCCTTCGCATCAAATTTGGATTCAACTCCAAAGTAACTGGTAAAACATGACCAAATCGGAAAAAGCAATAGTAGCAAACCGCTGATCATCGCATCAGATTGCCATGCTTCGAGGTAATTCGCAAAAAAGAAAGACTGGACTATGCTGAACAATAAGGTTGGAAGGGTGTAAACAAACGATGAATAAACATACACTATTCTTGCTTCAACAGGATCAGGATTTTCGACGCCAGACCACGACAATCTTACTTTGTACCACCACCCGGCAATATACCAGGTAAACAGGGCGGAAAGTACCCCGACGCCTAATACAAAAATCCAATATCCCATCCAGCTCGATGTGATAAACTCCATGCCGGAATATCTTGTTCCCAGATCAGCCTTCATCAGGTTCTGATCAATCCGCTCCAGAGCGTTAACAATCCCGAATATATAAATCACTGATAAAGTGCTGAATTTTGATTGGATGATAATTGATTTGTTGAAGTACTTTCGTGGTTTGAAAAACAGACGAATCAGATTTTTTGGAGAAAGTGGCTGCTGTTCATAGTAAGTTTCTGATTTTTCTACCAATTCTTCTTCCAAATTTGAAAGAGGCGGCGTGTACGGCGTTGTTTCACTCATCTGCTAAATCCACTAATACATTGCTGTAATTATAAAACCTCATTCAAAATGTAGTAACCAATTATGACCTTTTGGCAATTTTACTTTATTGATTTGCTCTATCCGGAGCATTCATAATTGAATGTTGATTGTTCCAGTGACATTGGATTTTGTCAGATTGCACACAGAACAAACAAGAGCAATATGGCAGACAGATTTTGATGTCAAAATACTTGTCAATAGTTGTAAATACAGAATATTAAATCGAACGGTTCTTTTACGCAAATAAAACGAATTGATTACCGAAGGCAAACAGGGTAAATATCGTAGGGATAACACGGAATCCAAACTCGAAATCAGGTCTGTAGTTGCCAACAGAGAAGATTCATGGCTCCATGCCAGGAAGCCTGGCGATTGCCACCAATGATGTTCGTTTCCATTCTCCAACAATAAACCCTACGGAAAAGCTGTGAAAAAACTTGAACACGCTATTGAATCCCAACAATTTGACAAAGAAACCCTGGATTATCTTTTTCAGCTGGCTGGCGAAATGAAAGATAACCGAACCAAGTACCAGTTGCCTGGAAAGATACTGGCTACCCTCTTTTATGAACCTTCTACCAGGACCAGGCTTTCCTTTGAATCGGCCATGCTTCAGTTGGGTGGACGAGTCATCTCTACGGAAAACGCCAAGGAATTCTCATCCAACACCAAAGGCGAGTCATTGGAAGATACCATCAAAGTTGTCTCCGGATATGCAGATATTGTGGCAATTCGACATTTTGAAATTGGCGCCGCCAAGCGTGCAGCCGGTATTTCAAGCATTCCCATCGTCAATGCCGGAGATGGAGCAGGGCAGCATCCCACCCAGGCACTGTTGGATCTGTATACCATCCAGGATCATTTTGACGATTTGAACGGACTGACTGTGGCCATGGTTGGCGACCTGAAATATGGAAGAACAACCAGAAGTTTATGTTACCTGCTAGGTCGGTTCTTTAAGGTCAATATCATCTTCGTGGCTCCTCCAATTTGCGCCATGAATGATGATATTAAAGACTATCTGGACAATAATAGTGTCCCCTGGAAGGAAATGGATTTTGAACATGCAGTGGAGTTAGCTGACTGTATTTATATGACACGTGTCCAAAAAGAGCGGTTTTTGCATATGGAAAACTATTCCAAAGCTGCCGACAAATACAGAATCGATGTAGATACCTTGCCCTTGTTAAAAGACAATGCCATTGTTATGCATCCTCTGCCCAGGGAACGTGAAATCAGTCCGGAAGTGGATGACGATCCTAGAATGATCTATTTTGAACAGGCACAGAATGGTGTTTGGGTAAGAATGGCCTTAATTAAAATGCTACTCGACGGATAATTGGGGAATTATATAATTCTGGGAAGGCAAATTCGACCGATTGTGCCAGGACTCCTTTGTTTTTAGCTAATTGGTGTGTATAAAATAGTGTTATAATACCACACATTTTAGGGTCTTTAAAATATGCCGGCTTTCCAATCCATAACCATGCAACACCAAAGTCGTATGATATAGTACTCAGTTACCGGATATCCGCTATCGGCCTTTGGTGAAAGCTCCGCTTTCTATTTTGATGAATAAATAGGGGGGACAATTATTCAAAGTATAAAAGTTACCGTTTGATTGAGGAGATGGTTTTTCAAGTGCTCGCCCAATCATGAGAAATTGTTCCGCAAACAGATAGCCGATAGCTGATAGCACAGTCAAAACCTGGATAAAAGCCTGTATTTGCAGGGTAAGCGAGGCTAAACCAAACCATAAAATGTGTGAAATACGTGTTTGGTGATATAATCAGTTTAGGAATTTCGGAGCTTTAGCAAAGCGATCTCGCTGGTTTAAAGATTTACTCTATGCTTGATACTTTGCTTTTTTTTTTTTAAGCTCTCATAAAAGGCACCACAGGAACTCTTTTGTTGAAATAGCAAAATCCGCGTCAGCGGAAGGGCGGTTTTTTCAAGTTCTCTCTTCCGTCTGAAGTAGATTACTATCGTTTAATAAATTTTCACACGATTCTTAGGTACCAACTTCAGACTAAAATACTTTGTCTATACCACCCTTTTGTCTCGGCAAAAACAGGCAAGGAGGAGATTTCCTGAGTAGTTGATATGTGATTCGTGTTGTTCTGTCTCTTAACCGGAGATAAAACAGAAAGAGTTTTCCCAATGATTTCATTTTCAGTTTTTGTCTAACAGCTTGTTAATATTCTAACTGAGGAGAACCATTGTATAGCTCCAAAGAAGACATTGAAGATATTAGTGCTTTGATGAAGGATATTCAGGAAGGGAAAATATCACGAAACAAAAACTACTTTACCCTGGCAAAGAACAAGGAATTCAATCGATTTAAACGGGCCAAATTGCTAATTTCACTACTTGAAGACCTCAATAGGACTGCTAAAATTACGGGTAATAAGATTGAAGTAGCTAGAAATGAAGGGTTGGTAGAAATTAAGCTATTTAACCCCACCTTGAAATACAATCGAAAAGTATTGGTAACAGAAGCTGAACTTGAATTATTAACATCTCAAACCGATGTAATCTGCGTCGATTCTGCTTAAACAGCAATAGTGGTTTTGTTCCTGGGGATAGAATGCAATTATCGAAAGAGATATTTTTAAAGCTGAAGGAAAGCGTATCATTTTTTTCCTCTTTCACAGATGGCGAACTTCTTGCTCTTCTTAAACTGGCAGTCAGTGAAAAATATTCCGATGGAGACGTGGTTTTTAAAGAAAACTCCAAGGGGGATGAAATGTATATCATTCTGGTTGGAAACGTTCGAATCACCAAATACGTTGGAAATAAGAAAGAAGAAGTACTGACGGTTTTGCAGCCCGGTGCCTGTTTCGGAGAGATGGGGGTTATCAATCAATCACCCCGTTCCGCCAGTGCTTATATCGAAGGCGGCGATGCCATTCTGCTGGTTATTAATGAAAGTCTGCTATCCCAACACAACATGTTGCTGGCATTTAAATTGTATCGCAATTTTGCAAAGATGCTCGCGGAACGTTTAAGAGAAACAAACGAGAAGTTTCAAGCAGCCACCATGGGAGATAGACACACCCATACCCAAATGAAGGAGCTGCTAAAGAAAAAACTGGAAAAAGGACAATCTTTGAAAGGTGCAAATTTAAAAGGTGCTGATCTTTCGGGAATGTTTCTCAACAACGCAGATCTGAAAGATACAGTGTTTATTGAATCAAATCTCACAGAAACCAAGTGCAAGCAGGCTAATTTTACAAACGCTAATTTTGTAAATGCCAAGTTGAATTCCATTACGTTTGAGCGAGCTAATTTTACCGGGGCTGATTTTTCCGCTGCCAAGTTCGAACGTGTCGATTTCAGATCGTGTAACATGTCGGGAGCTAAATTTATCGGAGCCGAACTCTCTGAATCATATAGGTGGGACGAAGGCGGAAAACCAGACACAGATGCCATGCCAACTGGAAACACATCTGACGATACATCCAGAAACTAAACCCACGTTCCTTAGTCACTTTATTCACCACTTTGCTGATCAGACAATATGGGTAGCAAACACATTTTGCTTGTTGTGATTCTTTTGCTCTTTTTTTGCGGGTTCCTGCCATTGAGCCAGGTGATTGGTCAACAGCAAACGCAAACAAAGCCGGGCATCCAAACTCAACAACAATTGCCGGCCCAGCGTCAGCAGCCCCAAACAAAGCAAGCTGTTAAACCACCGGTAGACATACAATTCACCAATCAAATGACACGCTCCAGAAAAGATATGCAATGGAGCCAAACCTATCATGCCAGCTACAAACGCACCAAAGAGATTCCCTATTTGCAGCTGGCAGCCAGTTTTTGTTTAAAAGCAATAAACCGTCTGGCTGATACCCAGAAATCGATTTCCAGAACTACCAAGTTTTACAACATGGCTGATGAAAAACGACTTCAGGCTTGCCAGTTTTACACAAAGCTTCAGCGTATGTCGTTTCTGCTGGAACCTAAACATCACTTGGGAGGCAGCGGAAATGCTTGTAAGTAACCTGGAAAACGAAAAGCTGATAGTTACCAGTAACAGCCCAGAACCTTTAAATAACGAGGTTACGAATCCTCAGCAGAATCTTGAGTATTATAAGAAGCTGCTCTATAAAAAACTGGACGAACATCCGGAAATCGACCGACCGGCAGTCGACAAGGCAATAAAACTGGGAGAAACAGTTCATAAAAACCAATATAGAAAAACCGGTGACTACTACTTTGTCCACCCTCTCCGTGTTGCTCTCAGTGCTATTGAATACAACCTGGACACCAACACCATCATTTCTTCTCTGCTACACGATTCCATTGAAGATACCGTAGGAGAGAAAGAGAAGAAAAGAATTGATCAGGATATCTTAAAGATTTTCGGTCGCACTGTATCAGATCTTGTCAATGCCCTTACAAAGGTACGAGAGAATCAAAATCTGACGCTTTACAAGATTTTTCAACTGGGCAACATCGATTTCCGAGTCATTCTAGTCAAATTGTTAGATCGTCTGGACAATTTGTCTGACCTGAGATACCTGGCTCGCCGCAAGCAAAGGCGCATCTGTCAGGAAACCACGGCCATTTATGTGGAGGTGGCTCACGGTCTGGGGTTAATCGATATCGAAGAGGAATTAAGGGATCGCATCTTCAAAACCTTGTATCCCAAAACCTATCGCACTACCGCTGACCGGCTAATGTCTATCTACAAGGAACGGAAAGCGGCGATCTTAAAAATAATAAAAAAGATTGAGAATTATACCCCGCCAGGACTGATCGTTTCCGTCTCCCCTCAATATACGCAACCTCAGGAATATCTTTTCAATCGCAGTGAAATTGTTCGTGTCTTAAACGCAATTATCGTGGAGACCCAAAGCACCCTGGATTGTTACAATGTGCTGGGCTACATCCATACCAGCTTTAGATCCATTCCCATGAATATTTACGACTATATTTCCAATCCCAAGGCGAACGGATGGCGGGGGCTTTCCACCAAGGTGATTATCAACGGGGAACGGATCAATATTCTGATCGTTACCAGGGAATTTCAGGAAAATAACCGACGAGGAATACTGACATTGATAAACGAAGGAGTTTATCATTCCGAAAATTATAAGGAATTCCTAAATTTGTACCTGGAGGTAGCATCGGACAATATCCGTATCGATGATGTATTTCGCTACAGCAAAGCCAAAACAATACAAACACTTACACCGGCCGGAGACGTTATCGAATTAAGATATGGATCATCTATTCTTGATTTTGCTTTTATGGTTCACTCGGAATTGGGATTAAAAACGATCGGGGGAGTTATCGACGGCGTGCGTTACCCAAGAGACAAAATCCTGGAAGATGGAATGGTGGTTAAAGTTTTAACCTCCGAATCAGTATCGCCCGATGAAAGCATGATCAATGATGTGGTGATGCCGAAATCAAGAAAAGAGATTTTTAAATTCCTGCATCAACATCCTGTCAAAAGATAAGCGCCTGAACCTATCCCTCCATCTGCTGAATAGATCTCTGACTCTTTCTTTAAAAAATACTCCGGATTAATGGTCTGCAATAATCCTGTCCAATGCCGATCCACCCAGTTTTTTATGCAGATTCACAACTTCGCCAATAATAATCAAACTAGGCGGTTTGACATCGTTTTGCCTGACTACATCAGAGATAGTAGTCACTGTCCCGGTGAACACCTTTTGATTTTTAGTCGTCCCTTTTTGCACCACAGCTGCAGGCATATCAGGCTTCATACCGTGTTGAACCAGGCCACTGGTGACCCTCTCAATATTCGCGACCCCCATGTAGAAAACAATGGTTTGATTGGTTCGGGTCAGGCAACCCCAGTTCAAATCCATGCTGCCGTCTTTTAAATGTCCTGTAACAAGTGTGCATGACTGGGCATAGTCGCGATGCGTCAGCGGAATACCGGCATATGTGCTGCAGCCAGAAGCAGCTGTCACGCCAGGTACAACCTGGTAGCTGATACCTTCTTTTATCAACTCCTCAACCTCTTCACCTCCCCGGCCGAAAATAAAGGGATCACCGCCTTTTAAACGCACCACCATTTTTCCTTCCCTAGCCAGATCAACCAGCTTCTGATTGATCTGATCCTGCGGGACTGTATGTAAGGCGCTTTTCTTGCCTACATAAATTAATTCGGCATCCCGACGGGCATAATCCAAAATACTTGGAAAAACCAATCGATCATAAACAATCGTATCCGCATTCTGGATTAAGCGTAGTGCTCTTAACGTCAGCAAATCCGGATCACCAGGGCCTGCCCCAACCAGACATACCTGACCTGTGCTAGCTTTACGTGTTTCCCTGCTTTCAAATTCCTTCTGTATTTCTTCTTTGGCCTGCCTCTCTTTTCCTGAAAGAAAGAGGTCGATGATAGGGCTGGAAAAGATTTTATTCCAGAATTTCCTTTTTTCTTCCCGGTCCCTGTTTAACTCCTTGGCCTTGATGCGGAATTCTGAAATCAGGGTTGCCAGTCTGCCATAAGCCTGGGGTAGCATTGCTTCCAATTTTGCCCGGATTAATCTGGCAAGCGTGGGTGATGCCCCGCCTGTCGACACCGCAATTAGTACGGGCGATCTATCGATGATGGAAGGCATCGTGAATGTGCACAATTCAGGGCAATCCACAACATTTACCGGTATATTCTTTTCTGTGGTGATTGCCGTGGCTTCTTTGCGTATAGTGTCATCTTCATCAGCAACAATTACAATTCGTTTGCCGTCAAAATCTTCCGGTGTGAATCCCCTGGCATGATGAGTAAACTCGCCATTTGTCGCGAGTACGGACAGTGACTCTTTGAGGGAGGGAGCGATCACTGTCACCTTGGCTCCCGCTCTTAACAGCAGAGATATTTTGCTTTCCGCAGTTTCGTCACCACCTAACACCAGACAGTTCTGGTTCTTAATATTTAGAAATACAGGTAAATAATCCATGTTTCAGGTCGTCTTACAAAATTCGGTATTGGTCATCAAACCTACTAAAACAGCTGATAACCGAATCATCGTAATCGAAGGGTCGAGCCGATGAAGAATAACAGGCGCAACAATAAGTTAAATCATGATCAACCAATTATCGTCCAAACCTTTATGTTAAACCAAGATTCATGATATTGATTGTCAGTCCCTTCAGAGGTATTGATTCTTGTCAGGTGTTGCAATGACTAAATATTCGCTTCAATTATGCCAAAGAAGGTGTGACATGTAAATTTGCTCTTGTAGGCATCACTTGTGAAGTGTAGTTTTGAGAGATAAGGAACATTTCTTCGACGAATCGTCTTCCTGCTTTTAATTCAACCCGATTACCATTCAACTTTTAAAAAAATGACCATGCAGCCAAATTCCTTGCTTTGTCCCAATCTGAATCTTTATAAAAAAGGTAAAGTCAGAGAAGTATATGATTTTGACGACAAATTGTTGATTGTAGCAACCGATAACATATCTGCTTTCGATGTGGTTTTGCCGAGCCTGATAATCGGAAAGGGAGCTTTACTCAATAAGATTTCCAATTTTTGGTTCGATTTTTCAAAGGACATGATCAAAAACCATATCATCTCCGCCCAGGTCAAGGATTTTCCGGAGGAATGCGCAGAGTACAGCGATATTTTAAAGGACCGTTCAGTGCTGGTTTGGAAAACAGAAATGATCGAACTGGAAGCCATTGTTCGGGGCTATCTCTCCGGGTCCGGTTTTAAGGACTACAAGAAAACCGGAAAAATTTGTGGAATAGAATTGCCAGAAGGTCTGACCGAATCAGCCAAATTGGAAGAACCGATCTTTACTCCTTCCACCAAAGCTCAGGAGGGCCATGACGAAAACATAGATGAAAATGAACTGAAAAAAGTCATCGATCCGGCCATTGTTGACCTGGTAAAAGAGAAATCCCTGGAATTGTACAAAACTGCTTCAGACTTCGCTTTATCAAAGGGAATTATTATTGCTGATACCAAGTTTGAATTCGGATTGCTTAATGGAGAAGTGATCTTGATTGATGAAATACTCACGCCCGATTCTTCCCGCTTCTGGCCCGCCGGTGACTATGTGCCGGGACAATCCCAAAAGAGCTATGACAAACAGATTATCCGGGATTATCTCTCTACATTGGATTGGGATAAAACACCTCCCGGACCGGAGCTACCAGAAGAGATCATCACTAAAACCCTCGATAAATATGAAGAGGTATACCAAAAACTAACTTCCTAAACAGATGTCAATCAATAAAACAGCCATAATAGATGATTTGATTGCTATCGGGGCTGTAAAATTCGGTGAATTTGTCCTTAAATCCGGTATCAAATCACCGATATATCTCGATCTGCGACTGATTATCAGCTATCCGGACCTACTTACCAAAATAGCTGCAGCGTTAATGGAGATATCCCGAAACCTCTCATTTCAGAGAATCGCAGGAATACCTTATACTGCACTTCCCATAGCGACTGCTTTCAGTTTGCAATCCGGGAAACCGATGATTTATGCCCGCAAAGAGGTAAAGGACTACGGCACCGCCAAACAGGTTGAAGGAATCTGGCAAGAGGGTGAATCCGTTCTAGTCGTTGACGACCTGATCACAGATGGCGGCTCAAAATTGGAAACCTTTACGACCTTTGAAAACCAGGGATTGAGAATCTCCGATGTTGTGGTGCTGATAGACCGGGAACAGGGAGGTAAGGAACGCCTGGAAAAGAAGGGGTATCACCTGTTTTCAATCATCTCGATATTTGAGATACTGGACAGAATGAAGGAAACAAATCGGATTGTTGAATCTGAATACCAAAACATTAAACAATTCTTAACAGAGCATCGATAAAGTCAATTTGATGCAATCAAGCAATTAGAACCGGAGATACCCTGTGAATAGTAGATCTCTTTTGACAGGCCTTGTGTTATTGGTCCTGTTTTTCACCATTGTCAATCGCATGGATTTCAGTGAAACCGGCACTTACGAAATCGATTACAGCGAATTCCTGCAACGACTGGACCGGGGCCAGTTAGCCAACGTAGTCATCAGTGGCGAAGTGATTAAGGGAGAAACTGCTTCCGGCGAGAAATTTCGGACCGTCTGGGCATATCGGGACGGCTCATTGGTCGAAAATCTTAGAGCCCAGCGAGTGCGAATAAAATTCGAAGACGAAGATGAGACACCCTGGTACCTGATTTTATTGCTGCAATGGGGACCTCTTCTTTTATTGATTGGTGTTTGGATATTTATGATGAGAAAAATGCCGGGTTCAGGCAAGATCATGTCCATTGGAAAATCCAAAGCCAGAAAATATGTCGACCACACGCTTAAAGTCACCTTTCAGGATGTCGCTGGCGTTGAAGAAGCCAAAGAAGAATTGACGGAAATTGTTGATTTCCTGAAAGACCCGGGAAAGTTTCAAACCCTGGGTGGAAAAATACCCAAAGGTGTCTTAATGGTTGGTCCTCCCGGAACCGGTAAAACCTTGCTCGCAAAGGCTGTGGCCGGTGAAGCCGGGGTACCTTTTTTTAGTATTTCCGGCTCGGATTTTGTGGAAATGTTTGTAGGTGTGGGGGCCAGCAGAGTCAGAGACCTGTTTGAAGAAGCGCACAAAAACGCTCCTTGTATCATTTTCATCGATGAAATCGATGCCGTGGGTCGACACAGGGGGGCTGGTCTTGGTAGTGGTCACGACGAACGCGAACAGACATTGAATGCCTTGTTGGTTGAAATGGATGGGTTTGATGGCTCTGAAGGAATCATCACCATTGCTGCTACCAACCGTTCTGATATTCTTGATCCCGCTTTGCTCAGACCTGGCCGGTTTGATCGGGAAGTGCATGTTGGATTGCCGGATATCCGAGGCAGAAAGATGATTCTGGAAGTCCACTCCAAAAAAATTCAACTTGATCCCAAAGCGGATTTGGAAGTCATAGCTAAAGGAACTCCCGGATTCAGCGGAGCCGACCTGGCAAACCTGGTCAACGAGAGTGCCCTGCACGCCGCTCGAGTGAATAAATCCAAGGTAATGCTTGAAGATATGGAATGGGCTCGTGACAAAGTGATGATGGGAGCAGAACGCCGCTCCATGATTATGAAAGAGGACGAGAAAAAAGCCACAGCCTACCACGAGGCAGGTCATGCGCTTGTAGCATATCATTTGGAAAAGGCCGACCCTGTGCACAAAATCACCATCATTCCTCGAGGACAAGCCCTGGGATTGACCTCCTTTTTGCCGGAAACGGATAAATTAAGTCTTGAAAAAGAAGCCCTGGTCGCCAAAATGGCAGTCGCAATGGGTGGCAGGGCTGCTGAAGAGCTTGTGTTAAAGGATTATTCAACCGGGGTGGAAGGCGACTTAAAAAATGCAACCAACATCGCTTATCAAATGGTCTGCAAATGGGGTATGAGTGAAAACCTTGGTGCGTTATCCATCCCCCAGGGCGATAGTGGCAACTACCTGGCCATTGACTACAATGCTGAAGATCCCGCATCCGAAGAAACCATGCAGGCAGTTGAAAAAGAGGTTTTATCTCTGATAACAAAAAGTTATAGCCAGGCGAAGCAGATTCTGACCGATAATTTCGAGCAGTTAAACACCCTGGCCAAATTATTGCTGGAGATCGAGACCGTAACTGTCAATCAATTGAAAGAAATACTGGAAGGAGGTCCGGCAGCTTCAGAAACTGCTCCGGCAACATAGAATCAAAAGTGGATCAAGCGAACAGACTGTTCAATACAGTCTGGAAGCGAATCCACCAATTTGTATTGCATCACAGGTTGCCGGTTCAGGATGACAAATAGTCTCAATCCCCTTAACTAATTGATATTAACCAAATCACGGCTATCAACCCCAAATCTTTCATTCTATGAGATACCTGTTTCTTAGACTGTTGCCTAAAAACCTGGTAAGCAAGCTTTTGGGCAAGCTTGCAGACCTGCAACTTCCCTCGCCCTTATTGGTTTCGTTTATTCAGCTTTACAGCAGAATTTATGCAGTGAATTTGAATGAGATCAAAGCACCTTCGTTAGAGAAATTTAAGACTTTCAACGATTTTTTCACTCGGCAGTTAAATCCGAAATCGAGACCTATAGACAATGATCCGGATTCTGTGATCAGTCCGGTTGATGGCAGTGTGGCCGAGTTTGGAGACATTGCCAACGGTTTGATGATTCAAACCAAGGGAGTGTACTACTCACTAACAGATCTTGTGGGTCCAAAACACGCCAAGCTGTTTAAGGATGGGTTTTTCATTACCCTTTATTTAAGTCCTTCCGATTATCATCGGATTCATGCTCCGATTTCAGGCAGAGTCACTGAATTTAGCTATTTTTCCGGAAACTTGTGGCCGGTTAACGATTTCGGAGTAAAACACATTGGCGGGCTTTTTTCGATTAATGAGAGAATTGTTACCGCCCTGGAAGGAAAAAGCAGTTCTGTTGGAATGGTTAAAGTCGGAGCCACTGTGGTTGGCAAAATAAAAGTGGAATACAGCGATCTTACCTCCAACAGCGGAGAAAAAACTCAATTGTATCTGCCTGTCTTCCCAGCCAGACTATACGAGAAGGGCGATGAGGTGGGTCGCTTTCAACTTGGCAGCACCGTGATTCTGCTATTTGAAAAAGACCGGTTTAAGCCTACTGACTTAAGAAAGGGTAAGGCTGTGAAAATGGGACAAGCTATCGGTCAATGTTAGCATCCAACCATTCCTTGACTTTGGGAAAGCGGGAAAATTCTTCATAATAATCCGATTGAAAACTCATTTCCTGTCCCGTTTCAGGATGATCAAAGGAAAGGCTGGAGGCGTGCAATAATTGCCGACTTAAGCTCCCGTATGATTCAAACTCCGGCCGCCTTTTTTCGTTCAGGAAATCCAAAAAATCATCATCATCCTGTCCATACAATTTATCCCCTAAGAGTGGATACCCGATATATTCTGCATGACAGCGAATCTGGTGAGTTCGCCCGCTGAAGGTTTGGATTTCTGAAAACGTCAGATAATTGTTAGCAGCGATTTTACGAAACAATGTTTTGGACGGTTTCCCCTGATCATCCACCACCTGTCTGATTCTGATTTTGCTTTGTTCGGTGGAACATCTTTTTATGGGTTGATCAACCAACCTTTCATCACAAGTCAATTCTCCCCTTAAAATCGCATGATACGTTTTTTTAGGAACCTGGTTAGCAAACTGTACTCCCAGTCTCGTTGCTATTTCCTTTTGGCGTGAAATCAACAAGACTCCCGATGTTTCCTTATCAAGACGATGGACCGCATAGAGTTCCGAAAAACCTTCTTTTTCTTTTAATATGTTAATCAAGGTGTTGCGGTAATATCTGCCGGACTCAGCTATGGGAATATTTCCGTTTTTTTCCACAACCAAAATATGCTGATCCAAATAAAGTATCCGGTAA
Organism: SAR324 cluster bacterium; assembly: GCA_028282825.1. Lineage (GTDB taxonomy): Bacteria > SAR324 > SAR324 > XYD2-FULL-50-16 > XYD2-FULL-50-16 > JAHJTV01. Next base: position 40,541 of record JANQGZ010000047.1, on the reverse strand, counting down.
CGTGTATCAACTTCAGGTTCTTCTGAACGCGGTCTGTCATAAGAGATAACATCTTTACTGGAGAGAACAAAGGAAGGGATTGTCTTTTTTTCATTTACCCTGATAGCTCCCGATTCAATTGACTTGATCCAGTTCTCCCTGGTTTGGTAAGGAAAGCGCCGCACCAAAAAATCTATCAGGGTTTCTTTTGTTTGATGTCTGGTATAGCAAAAAGATTGCATGACTAATAAAACAGTTAAAGTATCGAGCGGATCAAAGGCCGACATGGATAGAAAAGATGGTTATTCAAACTTTAAGTATACACTTTTGGAAAGCAACTGGTGATTACTTAAGTCATCAACCGACTGATAAAAGCCGGATTGTGGTTTACATCAACCCGAGCCTTTGCTATCCCCTCAGTTATACTATATACTGAGCTCCCTTTTTCATAATTAATTCCACTTTTTGAACAAAGCTACCGACTGAAAACATGGATGCGAATCTGCTGATTGTCTCTTCTGAAGATCTCCCCAACCCACTGTTTATTCGCTTGGAAGACTCCGGGTTTACCTGTTTTTATTCCAGGGGAGTCTTGAAGACCAAGGAGATTTTGGGAAAACAACAGATCGATGCTGTTGTCTGGCTGTTTTTTGGTCATGAAAGTGCCCTGGGGAAAGATCTGGCTGAAGTCTTCAATCATCACGCTGATATTCCCATTGTTTTTATCACCCAGAATTATGAACAATTGGATTTCGCCGAAGAAGTTCGCGGGCTTTATGCCAACCTGGACATGAACGACGACCAGGGAGACATTGTTCGCACGGTGGAAACGGCTTGCAACCAATCGATAATTGAAGATCAACAGCCGGAACAAACCAAGGGTGATACCCACGAAATAGAATTCCGCAATATCGTTTCACAGGTCTTTGGAAAATCAAAAAACAATGAAAACAAAGTCAAAGAGGATCCAAAAGCGAAATTGCCCCAGGTGGATTTGTGGGAAGCGGTGGATAAAAAAGAGAAGCAAATTCTGGCAGGCAAAATAAGTACTATCGAGAAAAAATCCTTGATCCCTAAATTGAAGACCCTGATCAAAAAAGATCCAAATCCATAGCAAATTCAGATATTTGCCCTCATGAGCCCGGGTAGGCAGCTATTCAGTTTCGCAACTGCATTGCGGACAACTCTGAATTTTGTTTCCTTCACTATCCTTGATGCAGCTTTCCTCGTGAAGCGAAGAACTTCCGCATTGCCCTTTAGGCTGTCTTCCACCCAACATGGTACCCAGCGACAAGGCTAAAACAGCCAGGGTAAAAATGATCGTAGAGACAATAACAACTTCCATCGTGTTCTATTGCAAAAGGTTGGAATCAAATCGGGAAGATGTCTTTTCAATGATCCCGTTTTCTGTCCTTAAAATCCATAATACAGCCAAGCCCATATCTTCTGCAAACTGGCTTCCAACACTGTATCCCATGGACATTAATGTTGTGGCCAGGGCATCTGCTTTCATGCAGGAAGAGTGCATAACACTAACCGAGGCAATATTGTTTTCAACGGGGCGGCCGGTAAAAGGGTTAATGGTATGGGAAAATCGCTCACCTGCTATTTCATAATAGTTTCTATAATCACCGGAAGTTGCCATACTCATGTCCGATAACCTGATAATCTTGTATATACTGCGCTTATCCGTTTCAGGTCGTTCTATTGCTACCAACCAGGGCTTCCCCGGCTCTTTCACCCCTTTTGCTCTCAACTCTCCCCCAATTTCCACCAGGTAGCGTTCGATACCAATTTCATTTAGTAGCTCGGACACGGAATCCACTGCATAACCTTTGGCTATTGCAGATAAGTTAAGAGTCAATCCCGGAATGGCTTTTTTAATTGAGTTACTCGATTGGGAGAGCTGAAGATGTTTATAACCGGTTGTGTATTTTATCCGATCGATATCCTCTTTCCGGGGAATACTCTTGGGAGGCATTCTTCTTCCAAATCCCCACAATTCGATCAGATTACCAATAGTTACATCAAACGCCCCTTCAGAGTCGTTGCTGATCGATTGAGATTCCTTGATTACCTGAAACATCTTCCCGGAAACCCGAAACCAGTCCTTACTGGTATGCCGATTAAACTGAGAGACCTCGGAATTTGAGTTATGCACCGACATAGAAGTCTCCACGGCATTCATCACGATTTTTATCTGATCGTGAAGCTCCCGCGTTTCAATATGATCAGGAATACCAAAAAGTTTGAGGGAGTAAGTGGTTCCCAAGGCGGAACCGGAAAACTCGACAGGTTTTTCTTTGAATAGATCGCAGCCGTTTAACAGGAAAACGGCCGCCATGATGAAAATATACAAAGGCTTTAGCAGCCTTGGAAAAGATAGGTCCTGCTTAGCCACCAAAATCATCCAGCAAGATATTTTCTGATTCTACACCCAGGTTGTCCAGCATATTCAAAACAGCCGAATTCATGAGAGGCGGACCACAAATATAGTATTCACAATCTTCAGGGGCCGGATGGTCTTTCAAATATTCATTATAAAGTACCTGATGAATAAAACCGGTCAATCCCTTCCAATTATCTTCAGGAAGGGGGTCGGACAGTGCGGCATACCAGGTGAAATTCTGATTGGTCTTTTGCAGCTTATCAAACTCATCCACGTAAAACATTTCTCTGAGGCTGCGAGCACCGTACCAGAAGTTGATTTTACGTTTCGAATTCAACCGTTTTAACTGGTCAAAAATATGGGACCGCATAGGAGCCATTCCTGCGCCACCACCAATGAAGATCATTTCTGCATCAGTATCTTTCGCAAAAAATTCACCAAAAGGTCCGGCTATCGTAACCTTGTCACCGGGTTTTAAATTAAATATATAAGAGGACATTATTCCCGGGGGCACCGTATCCGGGGCACCAGGAGGTGGTGTCGCAATTCTGACATTCAGCTTGACGATACCTTTCTCCTCCGGGTAGTTTGCCATGGAATATGCCCGAAACACCTTATCCCTAACGTTGGACTGATAACGCCAGATATTAAACTTGTCCCAATCCGGATGGTATTCCTTCTCGATGTTAAAATCCGAATACTTTACTTCATGAGGAGGACATTCGATCTGAATATAGCCCCCGGCTCTGAAATCTACATTTTCGCCTTTTGGCAGTTCCAGCGTCAGCTCTTTGATAAAGGTTGCCACGTTCGGATTAGATACAACCGTGCACTCCCATTTTTTGATAGAAAAAATCTCAGGCGGGATCTCTATCTTCATATCCCGTTTGACAGTCAGCTGACAGGTGAGCCGGGCTCCTGCATTCGCTTCCCTTTTTTTAATATGGACTGTTTCTGTGGGTAGAATGTCGCCACCGCCTTCCAAAACGATGCACTTGCATTGAGCACAGGTACCGCCTCCTCCGCAAGCCGAAGGCAGGAAAATGTTTCGATTTGAAAGCGTGTTGAGCAGTTTGTCGCCGGCAGGCACAGTAATCGAGTTTTCCGGATCATCGTTGATCAGGATACTTACATCACCCGTCACCACCAGTCTGGACCTGGCAAACAAAATGATTACAACCAGGCTCAGAACAATGCTGGTAAACATTCCAACACCCAAATATATCTCAATCATCTTTCTTTACCCTTAATACGGAAGTTGTTTTCCGGTACCCGTTTATTTATCTGGTTAGGAAATATTTAAAGCTGTATTCCTGAAAATGACATAAAAGCGATGGCCATTAAACCCGCTGTAATAAAAGTAATTCCCAAGCCTTTGAGACCGTCCGGAACATCTGCAAACGCCATTTTTTCACGAATACCAGCCAAAGCCACTATTGCCATAGCCCAGCCTGTTCCGCTTCCAAGACCAAATACCAGGCTTTCTCCAAAATCATAATCTCTTTCCACCATGAACAGTGATCCTGCCAGTATCGCACAATTTACTGTAATCAAAGGCAAAAATATTCCCAGGGCATTGTATAGCTTTGGTATATATTTATCCAGAAACATCTCCAGAATTTGAACCATCGCTGCTATCACGCCTATGTAACTGATCAAACCAAGAAAGCTGAGATCAACATTAGGCAATCCGGCCCAGGCCAGAGCACCTTCTCTTAAGATCAGATTATAGATCAGGTAATTGGCAGGGATAGTGATAGTTTGCACCACAATGACCGCAATACCCAGCCCCAGGGCTGTATCCACCTTTCGTGACACCGCCAGAAACGTGCACATGCCCAGAAAAAAAGAAAGGGCCATGTTCTCAACGAATACCGACTTAACAAACAGACTTAGATAAGCTTCTAACATCTTAGTTTTCCTCTTCTACCTGATCTTTCTTCCACGTTCGCAAGGCCCAGATAAAAAATCCGATTAAGAAAAAAGCACTTGGGGGCAGCACCAACAACCCGTTAGTTTGGTACCAGCCGCCTTCCGTCACGGGTGTTAGGACATTGTAGCCGAGTAATTTGCCGGATCCAAATACCTCACGAATGATTCCCACAACAATGAGAATCAGGGAATAACCCAGTCCATTTCCCAATCCATCAAGAAAGCTCATAAACGGTTTGTTTTTCATGGCAAATGCTTCTGCCCGGCCCATCACGATGCAATTGGTGATAATCAATCCCACAAAGACGGATAATCTGCGACTAATGTCGTAGGCATATGCCTTCAGCACCTGGTCAACAATGATCACCAGCGAAGCAATAATCGTCATCTGCACGATGATTCTGATATTAGTAGGAATTTGAGTTCGAATAAGACTGACAGAAAGGTTGGAAAAACTGTTTACAAATATCAGGGCTATCGACATGGCAATGACCGTATCCATTTTGCTTGTTACAGCAAGTGCTGAACAGATTCCTAATACCTGTAATGCAATGGGATTGTTCTTGAAAATAGGATCGAATAAAATTTCTGTTGCTTTAGCCATTTACCACTCCTTCTTTACGAATGTTAGCCAGAAATTTCTTAAAACCTGAGTCACCCAACCAGTAATTCATAAGATTTTTAACACCGATCGTTGTCAGTGTAGCGCCTGAAAGACCATCCACCTGGTGTATTGCCTCCGGCTTTCCTTTGTCGACCTTGCCTTTGAGGACATCTATGGCAAGATTCCATTGGTCGTCATAGATCTTTTTTCCCTGCCATGTTTCCAGCCAGGCCGGATTTTCAATTTCTCCCCCTAATCCCGGCGTCTCACCGTGATCGTAATAGCTGTAACCCTTAACGGTGTTTCCATCTGCATCCAGGGCCAGAAAAGCATACATGGTAGACCAAAGACCTTTGCCATGAACAGGCAAAATAATGGTCTCCAGGTTGCCGTTTTCTTTGACCAGATAGACCTCCGCTATCCTGGATCTCATTTTGATATTGGCCAAATCCAGATCTTCCGGAATACTTTGGCTGAACCTGGGATCTTTGACAGCTTTCTTCTGATCAAAGGTGCCGGGTTCCACATCATTGGAAAATTCACCGGTTTCAAGGTCCACATATCTCACTTCGATATTGCTGAACAGCTCATCAATGCTTTTGTCTTCTTCAAATAATCCCGCTGCCTTTAAAATGTTGGTCCTGGTGAATGTTTCCTTGTTTTCCGTTTGCAGGGATTTAAGTCTCACTGCGGCAGTTGATACCAATACGGAACAGACAATACACAACAAAACCGCGACCAGAATTGTTTTTCCAACACTATCATTGCCCATGTCGCTGTTTCCTCCGCTTGATATTTGCTTTTACTACGTAAAAATCGATCACTGGAGCCCAGACATTCCCAAACAGTATCGCAAGCATAATGCCCTCCGGGAAAGCAGGATTGACAACACGTATCAGGATCGTCATCAATCCAATAAGAATTCCGTAAATCCATTGCCCTGTCTGCGTCATTGCTGCAGAAACAGGATCTGTAGCCATGAACACAACACCGAAGGCGAACCCACCGAGCACCAGATGCCAACTTGGGGTCATGGCAAACATCAGGTTTGTATCACTACTTACGGAATTGAATAAAAAGGATAATGTGAACGCACCAATCAAGACGCTGACCATAATCCGCCATGATCCTATTCCGGTCATGATTAATATAATGGCGCCAATCAAACAGGCCAGAGTTGATGTTTCTCCTATGGATCCTGGAATAAATCCCAAAAAGGCGTCCATCCAGGAAACTGATTGTTGCATAACTTCCATGCCCGATGATGCAACTGCACTCAGCGGTGTTGCACCACTATAACCATCTACAGCTACCCAAACCGCGTCTCCTGATATCTGGGCCGGGTAAGCAAAATACAAAAAAGCACGACAGGTCAACGCCGGATTTAAAAAGTTTCTTCCCACACCACCGAAGATCTCTTTTCCAACCACAATACCGAACGAGATTCCCAGAATAGCCTGCCACAATGGTAATGTCGGAGGCAGAATCAAGGGAAACAGCATTCCTGTTACCAAAAATCCTTCGTTAAATTCATGCTTCCTGACTATGGAAAAAAGCGCTTCCCAGGCACCACCAACTCCATAAGATACTGCCAATAAAGGTAGAAAATAGAGTGCGCCATGTGTGGTATTTGAGAGGATACTGTCCGGACTGAAGCCAATATTAAGCATATTCAAAAAATCGGCCCGCCAACCTGTGGCCGTTTCAATACCAACCTGCGCTAGTGCCAGATTTGCCTGTAACCCGGTATTATACATTCCAAAAAGGATGCAAGGAATCAAAGCGATAACCACAGTGATCATCAATCGCTTTAAATCAAGGCTGTCCCTGATATGAGATGATTCCCGTGTGACCTCACCCGGTGAGTAAAGGAATGAATCCACTGCTTCCCACAAAGGGTAAAGTTTTTCATATTTCCCACCCTTTTCAAATTTCTTTGCCTGGCCATCTAAAAAACTTCTCAGAAATTTCATTTAACCATCCCTTTCAATTCGAACAAGATTTCGTCTTAGAATCGATCCATAGTCGTATTTGCCTGGGCATACAAACGAGCAGAGTCCCAGGTCCTCTTCATCTAATTCCAGACAACCCAGGTCTTTTGCCCTCTCCGTATCTTCCACAATGATTGCCCTTAATAAAAAGACTGGTTGAATATCCAAAGGCATTACTTTTTCATACATCCCAATTGGCACCATGGTTCGTTTGCTGCCCTCTTGAGAAGTGGTAAAAGCAAATTTCTTCCGCGGCAATAGTTTGGAGAGGAAAACCCATTTGAGCGAGAACTTGTTGAGTCCTGGTGCCATCCAACCGAAAAGCTCCCTTTTCCTACCCTCTTCCAGAACAGAAATTTGCATGTGATATTTGCCCAGGAAATTAAAAGGGCCATCTGCCTTTCTGCCTGATAGAATTGAACCGGAGATGATCCTGTTTTCGGATTCTTCCAGTTCTCCTGCAGTCAGTTCCTTCAGCTTTGCTCCCAAACGCGTCTTTACCAACCTGGGATTCTTTACTGCGGGACCCGCCAGGGAAACCACCCGCTCGACAAACAGCTTACCTGTGGTAAACAGCTTTCCAATTGCTATGACGTCTTGATAGTTCAGATGCCAGACCGTTTTATCCAGGCTTACCGGATCAAGAAAATGGATGTGAGTTCCCACCAACCCGGCGGGGTGACAGCCGGAAAACTCCACTGTTGTCACATCCGGCAATTCCACTCCCGGGACATCGGCATCCTGTTTAATGCAAAGGAAGATCTTTCCTTCGGTCAAGTGCGAGATGACTTTGAGCCCGTTGGTAAAAGCTCCGCGCTGTTCGTCTAAAAACAACTCCGGATTTGCGGCAAGGGGATTGGTATCGATGGCTGTGACAAATATAGAACTGGGTGTTGTATCAGGAGAGGGGACTTTGCTGAATGGCCTGGTACGAAATGACACCCAAAGACCTGAATTAACCAGGTTGGAAATAACCTTTTCTTTTAGCAGGGTTGTCAGTTCCGCTTCGGAATAGGTGTCAAATTCCTCTTCTTCGTCGCCTTCCAGCTGGATTTCCACCGATTCCAAAACTCGCTTCTCTCCCCTGTTGATGGCAACGACTTTGCCTGCACCCGGGGAGGTGTATACAACACCGGGTGTTTTTTTATCTTCAAACAGAACCTGACCCAGCTTCACCGAATCCCCCACATTGACTTTCATGGTAGGTTTCATTCCGTGATAATCCTCACCGATCAAAGCGACAGATGTTACCTTCGCACCGTCCTCAATGACCTGTTTGGGATTGCCACTGATCGGTAAATCCAAACCCTTCTTAATTGTAATCATCTTTTCAAACCTTATTGGCGCAACCGACTTAATGTCACTATGGAGAATTCGCGCAATGGTTAGGTAGTCCAATCAAATAGTGTCTTTACTTAACGAACCAAATAGTATTTTAACATTTAATCTTAGGATTATATAACAGCAGAATTTCGTTTTCCGGGATCTTTCTTTTTGCCTCAGACAGCGGGCATTTTGTCAATATGGAAAATGGCGTCTTATCGCAAATAACAGCAGCAAAAACAGGGATTATATGTCTTGGCTACTTAGCAGCAATTCGATTCGAAAGCGAAATTCATTTACAGGTTTAAACTATGATTCTCTGCATAGCCTGTGAATATGGAGTTATAACAACCAGTATAAAAACTATTTAAAAATAAATATAGAGAAAAATCTGTCGTTTCGGTAATTTTGGGCATCACTGGGCAACAAACAACAATAGAAAACTTTCTAAGCATTTATAATTAAACACTAATTGCAAGTTTTCAAACTTTTCCGGCCACAGACAAAAAAGTCTTTTAAATTAGAGAGTTAAAGCTCAAACCAGGACCTGCTTTCCGGGATTTGGTATCACTCCAACCTCTTTTAAATGTTACCGATTATCCTAACACAGATCACAATAATTTCAATAAAGAAGATTCACACCTCATTGGCAAAGGTGATTTCACCCATTTGGTGATCAACCTTTGATATCTCCCGCTATGTCGGCTGACAAACCTAATCTGACCTGCTAGACAAGTAGGTCAATAACCGATACATCTGTCTTAAGTTGAATTAGACAATTGCTCAAAGAATCCTTCACTATCTAATCTCTTTTTTAGCGAGAATGAAACGATGAAAATAGACGACATTAAAAAAGAACTCGTGGTTTTGGAAAAAAGAATCGCCACATTAGAAGGGTATCTTTGAATTAGCCAAACTAAGCCAGGAACTTGAAGAATTGGAATTTATCGCTGCACAGGATTCCTTTTGGCAAAAGCCAAATGAGACACGCACCGGAACCTTGAGAAAGATCTCCGATATCAAATCGATCCAGGATCGGTGGCAAAAGACACAGTCACTTAGCTTGGATATTGAATCAGCCGTGGAATTGCTGGAAATGGAAGAAGATACTGATCTTCTCAATGAAGTTGAACAGCAGCTGACGGATGTAGACAAGTTGATCAGGCATTTCGAGTTGAATCATCTGTTAGGCGGGCCTCAAGACAAATGTAATGCCATTTTGACCATCAATCCCGGGGCTGGTGGTACCGAATCGATGGACTGGACCTCCATGCTCTTGAGAATGTACAAACGCTGGTCAGAAGAAAATGCAGACAAAGTTTCCGTATTGGATTATCAGGCCGGGGAAGAAGCAGGTGTGAAGTCTGTCACCCTTAGTATTGAAGGAGACTATACCTATGGCAAACTAAAAACGGAATCCGGAATCCACAGGCTTGTGCGTTTATCTCCTTTTGATACCAATAAACGGCGTCATACTTCTTTTGCCTCGGTATTTGTTTATCCGGACATCGAAGACGAAATCGAAGTTGAGATCAACGAAGGTGATTTAAGGATAGATAAATTCCGATCCAGCGGAGCCGGAGGCCAGCATGTCAATGTGACGGATTCGGCTATCCGTATTACCCATTTGCCAACCGGTATTGTTGTTCAGTGCCAGAATGAACGATCGCAGCACAAGAACAAATCCACTGCCATGAAAATGCTAAAAGCAGCCTTATTCAGAGTAGAAGAGGAAAAACGGCAAGCGGAAAAGGATGAGATTAACAGCCAGAAGCTGGATATCTCCTGGGGTAGCCAGGTAAGGAGTTATGTGTTGCACCCCTACCAAATGGTTAAGGATCATCGTTCCGGTTTTGAAACCGGCGACACCGGAAGTATTTTGGACGGTCAATTGAATCCGATCATTGAAGCCATGCTCACTCACTTAGCAACAGATGAGGCGTAAGTCGTTTTATCGACCAGTGTTGGGCAGCAAGTAGCCCAACCTACAATTTCTTCCTAAGAATTCCCGTTCATAACGACAAACGGATAACCTCCCTCCCGGTAGTAGAAATAGGGATTAAGAATCAGGTTCTTTCTCAATTCCTGCAAATATTCTCTGCCCTGGGTGACATTTCGGCGAATAGTCCAGACCCCGCTGGTTCTTCGTTGCGCCAATTGCAGATGACCAAAATCGAGAAAATACCTTCGGTCTGCCCTGTTAATATAGAGCATCTGGGGCAGAAAATCGGTTTGTTTGACGGAGCTGTTGACGAGGATGCGATCCTGATCCAGTTTCAGAGAAAACCTGGTCCCTGCACGAGGATACCAGAACGTTCTTTGCTCTCCTCCTGTCAGCAAATCAAATGGGTAAGACCTAACAACCGGGGTCAGCTCTTTCCCATTGGGGCTCAAATTGCCCTGTACATCAACTAAAACAGGTACTTTGAAGTCGACGAATTTTTTGAATTGTGAGCGCCGGGTCATGTTATTGACAAGTTTCACGCCAATTGAATTGATAGAGTACAGCATCAGCAGATTCTGTGGAGGATCATACAAAACATCCTCAACGCTGAAGATTTTAGATTGATAGTCGACGGGAGCTTCCAGGCGTTTGGTAATATTTGGTGTATTGAAGCGAATTTCGAGAATAATCTGGTCGCTAAGTGGTAATTGATTTCGAAGGGAACGAATTTGCACCAGATCCAGTTTTCCAGCCAGTAAAATCCGATACCATTTTTTCATTTCCGCCTGAACGGTTGGATGATCCGGTGTCAAAGTATTAGCTTTTTCCAAACGTCGAAACGCCATCAGAAATTTTTTCTCTTTTTTATAGCGTTCATAGCGTTCCAGCAGATCTTCCGTGGTTTTAGCTGCGGTCCTCACATAAGCTGCTTTGTAATCTTCGTCATCAGGCGAGGACGTATAAGCCCGGTGAAATTCGATATTGGCTTCTTCATATCTTCCGAGTTCTTCGAGCTCCATGCCCCTATAGTAATTGTAGTTGCAGCCTTGGACAGCAAATAAAGCAAGACATAAACCTATGGTAAATAATGCTACTTGATTGTTTTTCATTCTCTTATTTGTTGATATTTATGCAAAAACAAACAGAATAACTTCCCTGTGTTTTATTGAAGATACTCTTGCAGTGACTCCAATTCTGATCGAAACAATCCTTTTTGAAATTGAGGCAGGTCGGATTTTTCTTTTTTATCTGGCCAGATCCAGGGATTGATATCATTTAATTTGTGCACCATATCCCTGGTATTCTTTTTCTCCCCGGAGTCTGACAAAATCAGCATCAACAGCGCCAGACTGTTATTTTCGTCTAGGTCTCTGGCTTGCTCTGCTGATTTTGAAACCCATGAGCCTTGCTTCCCTAGAAGAAAAAACGTTTCAGAAAGCAGGGCATGTATTCTGGCGTTGTTTACATAATTCATGGCAGCGGACCTAAGCATTCTTTCTACTTCGATCAAAAGTGTCTTCTTTTCCGCCAGAAGTAACTGATTGGCAGCAAAAATCATCCCTTCCGCGATATCTGCCACGAATAAGTCATATCGTTGTTTTTTAACTTGACGATTCAATTCACGAATTGAATTCAAATCAGGAATACTTGTTGGCTCATATAGGGATTTTCTGAATATCAGCATCTTTTGAATGGTCAGTTCAGTGTGCCGGGGAAAGCTAAATCGATTCTTATGGTGAAACCCGGGTTGAATCCATTTGGCTACGGACAAAAACAGCTTATCCAGCTTTATTTCCAGCTCATCCCTTGCAAATGAAATAGCAAACTCTTTTTGATCGTTTCGTGGTGTGAATCGTTTAAGGGAAATATCCAATATGCCCTGGTCCAACACGAACTGAAACGAACCCGTTATTAAAACAGTATTTTGAACAGTAATGGGAACGCCTTTATGGACTTGGTGTTGCCACAAGTGAATGGTACTGAGGGAATGAAAGCGGCAATCCTCACAACCTTCCGCTAAGAAAGATTGTAATCTTGCCTGGATATAATATCCTAACCAGTCATTTGCCGGGTTGTCCCGTTGGTTGGTAAAAGGGGCAATACCAACCAGTTCATTTCCTGAGACGGGGTGTGGTGCTAAACTGCATACCAGTATGACGATTGCATATAAGAGAACTAACGATTTATAAGCAATGCTCATATGCAGCTTACTAAAACTGATGGCGATATTGGCTTTCCTGAGGTTGGTCTTCCTGATCCTGTTCCGAACTGTCTGATGACTGCTGAAAAGAAGAAGATACGGAAGGTGTATCATCATCACCAAATTCCTTGATTAAATTGGCCATTTTCTCTTCATTCTGTCTCTTTTCCTCTTCCAGTTCATTTACCCTGGCTTGCAATTCTTCAATTTTCTGAACAGCATTTCTGACCTTAGTCTGCAATTGATCTAATATCTCCATGGTCCTTCCTCGGATTTGTTAAAAAACTAGAAAAAAGTCAGCTCACCATAAGGTGGCTGACACGGTCTCAAATTATAATTCCAGATTTACATTCATTGCGTTTAAGAGCGGCATGTTATAATCGATATCTATATCGTTTTGCATTTTGGTGATCAAGCTATTTAGTACAAGCTGAGATTTTTGATTTTGCATCATAGTTTCCAGGCCGGCTAATTGCTCTCTGCTGATATCTGTCAATTCACCTTTTTGCTTATCGATCATGAATACCAGATAATTACGGTTGCCATCCTGTATCGCTTTCGTCTGGTTTTTTTCCATCCTGAAGGCTTCCGACTTGAAGCGATTGGTTACATTCAGGTTGCTCACCTGACGATCTGAAAACTTAAATGTAGCATCAGTGATTTTTGTATTTAACGATCGGGCAACATTTTTAAAAGCTTCCAAATCCTTAACCGACGCTGCATAATCGTTCAGCTTCTGTTTGGCCAGGTTTGTTTTCTTTTCCTCTTTGGCATAATAACGGACCCTGTCTTTTACTTCTGAAAGGGGTTTTACAAAAGGCTCCTTGGAATTGGTCACCTGGTAAACGACAATTTTCTCATCACCAGCCAGTTTATGTTGTCCTTTCTGGTTGATGGTTTTCTCTTTGACCTCCTGGTATAACTGGTATGAATAGCCGATTTCTTTCAATTCTTTGTTTTCATCAAAATCACCGGTTTTGCCAACGGTTTTGTTAACCTCTTGAGCCAGTTCGGCAAGAGTCACTTCTCCTTCCTTGTTTAATAGTTTTTTAACCAGGTTAGCCAACCGTCGTTTTGCCTTGTTTTTGCGCATAGTGTCTTCAATTTCAGCTTTTACTTCCTCAAAGGGCTTTTTGGTAGCAGCTTTTTTACCCAATACCTGAACAATATGGAAACCAAAATTGCTTTTAAACGGCCTGGATATTTCATCGGTCTCCATAGCTGCCACCTGCGCTTCGAATTCGGCAACAAAGGAACCTTCATCCACCCACCCAAGATCTCCACCTTTTTTCGCTGACCCGGGATCTTCAGAATGAATGGTTGCCAAGCTGGCAAAACTCGTTGGGTTTTTGAGTAATTGTTTGTGAAGTGAATCTGCCTTCATTCTAGCCTGCTCGGAAACATCCGGAGCTGCTCCTTGTGGAACCCTGATTAATATATGGCGGGAATGAAAGCTGGCCTTGTTGGTAAATTCTTCGGTTACATTATTCTCATAATACTTTTTAACTTCCTTGGGTCGTACGTTGATTTTACCCTGCACATCTTCAACACTGAGAACAAAATAATCCAAATCAAACTGACTTTTCTGCTGGAAATCAGATTTATGAAGTTCGTAATAATCTTCAATCTCTTTTTCAGTCAGATTGGCCTGGTCGGTAAACAACTCGGGAGTGAATTCGATAGCCTTGACCGTCATCTTGGACTCGTACCTTCTAAATTCTTCCTCCAGGGATTTGCGACTGACCAAAGCACCTGTTGCAACAAACCTTAAAAACTTCTGACTGAGCAGGCTTTCCTTCAGGTCCTTTTCGAAACCTATTTTATCAGTGTTCATGTAACCAAGATTGGTTTCGTATTTGTAAGGATCAAAACGCTCATCTGTCATGAAGGAAGGATTGGTATAAATCTCATGAGCCAGTTCTTTGTCAGAAACAGCCAAACCGTTTTGCTCGGCACTTTTCAGCAGCAGGGCGTTACTGGTAAGCTGTTTAATGATCTGGGACTCCAGGTTGATCATGTTTAAATAATCGGAAGCACGATTGCCATAGCGCTGACGGATATCTTCCCGCGCATTTTCAAAAGCACGACTGAACTTGTCTATTTTAACTTCGTAACCATCTACAGTCACAATCGTATTGGAACTCTGGCTCCGGTAGGCGGAAACGCCAAAGAATGACATCACAATGACTACGATACCAACGATAAACTTGACGCCAAAAGATTGAACGTTATCTCTGATTAGGTTTAGCATTAATTAAATTCCTAAATTGTGTTGAATAAGTGGAAGCCTTCACCCGGATGAGCTTTATTCGACAAACCACGGACGATTTTCCGTCCAATATTGATTGAAAAAACTAAAATACAACGAATTTTTATTCCTGAAAACCAAGAAGTTACACTTTATATATATGACTCAAGTTTTGCAGATATGATTCGACCTTCAGTAAAAAGTTTTATTCCGGGCTTCTTCTCTCTTGTTTGGCTTGCCTGCTAGCAATCGACGAGGAGTGAGGAATTTCCGATGCTCAGTCCGACTAAATCAACAAGTCGAGAATCAATCCGAAAAAGTTCCGGTCATCCATGGAACGATAGAACCAACCGAGGTGGGCATTACATTGATTGCAGATAGCAACCTGCCAATCAAACCCTTCAAACCAGGTCCATTCGGCAGTGGGAACTCCAACGGCAGTGCACCCTTCAGCTTCAAAAAAACAACCGATCCGAAAAACATGCCCGCCGGGATTTAAGAACGTATGCTCAAACACCCCGCCCACTTGAATTTGCTTGTTGGGAAGGGTGATTTTATTTTCGCAGTTTTTGCAGAGTATATACTTTTCTTCCTGCTCTTCTGTCTGGTCTTTTGTCTCGGTAAACCGCTTCTTTTTCTTATCGATATTGGATACCAAAAACCAAAATTTTCCAGGGTCGCTTGATAAATTGCTGTTTGTTTCTTCAAGCTGCCGCGAATGCATGGTTAATCCTCCAAAACGTGTGGTTCTTCGATATTTTTTACATGATGGAAAAACATAGGCAACCCTGTTTTCCATAAAGAGACAGGTAACTTCCAGGTTTTTTCCGGGCTTGCCAAATTCGAACCAATTCGCTGATCATATGTTTGAGCAATGAACGTTCATCTTCGGATCAGGAATTATCTTTCCCAACAGCTTCAAAAATATCGGCCAAAATGTTGACGTCTGATAGCTTTGTCGATTGACTGTCCCTGCCATTCGATTTTATAAGTTTATATTGTCACATCTGATCAAGTGAGACCATGCAATTCCACATCCAGCTAAAAAACTCATGAAACCAAAACCTATAGACCTTGACCTCTCCAAATACAGCAAAATCCTAACCCTGGGTCCCAAGGGTACCTTCAGCAACCAGGCGGCTTCCCTGGTCGGAGGTACTGAAATTACAGATATCCAGTACACAACAACCATTCCGCAAATCGCCCGGGAGGTTCAGAAAAACCCCAATATTCTTGGTGTCATGCCGGTGGAAAATGCCATCTCAGGTATGGTAGGCCAGGCACAGGATGCGTTGCTTGAATCTGATGTCATTATTGTAAACGAGCTGCTGTTGGAAATCCGCTTCAGCATGGTCTCCTATGTACCTTTGGAAGAAGTCAGGCAGTTCTTTAGCCATACAGAAGCATTCAACCAAACCATGATTTTCACCTCCCAATCGATGCCGGAAGCCAGCGTGGTGTTTTCAAATTCCAATATCCACTCCGGAGAGCTGTTTCTGGAAAGACCGGGAGAACCCGTTTCCGCAATTATCCCCAAAGTACTTGCTGAAAATGATGACCGCTTCAAAGATAAGGTTGCCGCACAGAACATTCAGGATTACCAGCAAAACATGACACGATTTGTAGTAATCATACAAAAACCGGACGACTACAAGCCGGATTTCACAAAAAAGAAAACGTCACTTTGCATCGAATTCAAGGAAGACAGGCACTCCCTGCTGTTTGAATTGTTAAGGGAGTTTCATGTTTTCGGCATCAACTTATGCAGGCTGGAGTCGAGGCCTATCAAAAACACCCCCTGGAATTACCGATTTTTCATAGATATGTTTAACAATCACCGGATGGATGCCTGCATGGAGGAGTTAAGAAATCAAAATATAGGATTCAAGCTGTTTGGCAGCTTTGATCCCATCAACTGATCCCTCAAAAAAACTATATTTATACTTTTTTTGTGAAGATCTAACAACATGTCGTAAAATACTCTGGTCATATAAGAAGTCGGTTATCAGCTATCAGTCTGAAGTAAAAGTTTTGTTCCGCAGACCGATAACGGATAGCCGATAATTAATAACTCAAGTTTCGTATACTTGTTTAACTCTTTGAAATAGATGTTTAACCCAAAAAAGCTATCAGCAATTAACAGCTAGCTTTTAGATTTAACTTGGGCACCTTCGGTGTGTTTATACATGTTTTCAATATAACAGAGCAAAGCGAGTCGAATTGAAGCTAATGGCTAATCGCTAGCAGCTAGTAGCATTTAACTAAAGAATTGATGCTCGTTTCACATGACATAAAAGTTTGGCAGCAAAATCGGGTGCGAAACTTGAGTAATAACTTAAAGAAATCCGATTTAAAACCGCAACACATTGTTTTTACGGGGTTTTACTAAATCCTAAAAAGCTAACAAACTATGGACACCATTATCATCTGGGATGTCGATCCGGAGCTGCTCCGAGTGGGAGGTTTTGCAATCCGTTGGTATGGATTGTTGTATGCCACAGCTTTTCTGGCTGGGACCACCATAATGAGTCGGATTTTTGCGTTGGAAAACAAACCGGCAAAATCCATTGACAGGCTGTTAATTTACATGCTGGTTGCCGTTGTCGTGGGAGCCCGACTGGGTGAGATTCTGTTTTACAATCTTGAATATTACCTGCAAAATCCTTTCAAAATATTCCGAGTCTGGGAAGGTGGACTATCCAGCCATGGCGGATTTGTAGGTATTTTCACCGCTCTTTATTTCTATTCTAAAAAAACTCCCGATCAACCTTATCTTTGGATTTTAGATAGGATATGCATTGTTGTGGCGTTTGCAGGTATTCTCATTCGTATCGGCAATTTTATTAATTCTGAAATCATCGGTATACCGACCAACGGGGCTTGGGGTGTTGTTTTTAAAAATGTTGATAATATACCAAGGCATCCCGCCCAATTATATGAATCCTTGATGTATCTTGGAGTCTTTCTGCTGTTGCTTGCCATCTACAAACTGGTTGACACGACTAAAAAACAAGGGTTGCTGATAGGCGTGTTCCTGACAGTGGGCTTTTCGTTGAGATTTTTGAACGAGTTTGTAAAGGAAAACCCGGGCTTTGCTAAAAATGAGGCTATTCTTAACACAGGACAGCTATTGAGCATTCCGGTAATATTGATAGGATTGTTTCTGTTATGGAAAGGCTGGAATCATGACAAGCCTAAATAAGCTCGGCTTCGATAGCTTTGATCCAAACTTCATCGTCGTTGTCCAGTTTTATCCTCCACCATTCACCTTGAACTTCCAACAATCTGAATTCTGTCCCCTCCGAAATGGGTTGGGAATACATCGGTTCATAGCTTGTGCCCGGTCCTTTTCTGACCATGGTCTGCTGTTTGATAACAACACCAGCGGTCTCCACATTCAGTTCAAAGGAAGACTTCAAATAGGATCCGCCCAGGGCAATCGTCGCAACCGCCAAAAGGACTGTTAGCGCTTTCAGTATTCCGAATTTATACAGCACCATTAAGGAAAGACAAAACCAAAACAAAACAAAAACAATAGCAGAGGCACTTCTGCGAGTGGAATAGTCAAACATGTAATGCCAGAAAAAGACGCTTTTTACGATATCGCCCCACCAGGTTTTCTGAGCTTCCGGAGTATTCAAAATCTGCCTGACGCTGTTCAAGTTGGATCTTAAATCGGAAAAACCGGGAACCAGCCGTTCCGCTCGTTTGTAATTTAGAATCGCCTTCCCTTCTTCACCTGCTTCAAAGTACGCATTTCCAATATTGTAGAGCAGATAACCGTTTTTAATATCATGTTCCTTCACTAATGCTTCAAACTGGCTGGCCGCCTTCAGCATAGCCAGGCGTCTTTCATTGCCTCTAAGCATTTGCGCCTGATTAAACGTCGCCTGAGCCTTTTGAAAGAGCAGTTTTTTGTCCGCAGCAGAATCAGCAAGCGATATATTGCTGGATAGAAATAATATGGTCGGAACAATCAAAAGCGCTAAACTAAATGGGAAGATTTTATTCATGTAGCCTCAAACACCTTTTTTTGAAATACAAAAACCGTTTACACCGCCGAAAATCTAAATTCATAAATCTAAAATGCCATACCTAACATTTCTTTTTTTCTCCAACAAGAGAATCAGCCTCAAACGACATGTGGCTGCCCAAGATATTTTGTGGGCAATTCTTCTGCCGAAAGGTATTGAACAGCGGTTCCCATGGTTTGACTGTTTTGGGTAACCATCAGCTTGGAAGTACCATGTGCCAGGAGCTTTCCTTGATCATCCCCGGCTTTTGCTTCCGCCAGGTGAATCGTACGGCCGGATTTCACGCTTTTTCCTTCAACAACCATTTTTTGACCGGAAACCGGTGCCAGAAAATCTACTTTCAAATCAATGGTGATCAATCCGTGTTCCTCCGGCAGATCACAATAGGCCGACCAATAGGCGGCAGTATCGATAATAGTTGCGTAAACTCCCCCGTGAAGACTACCAAAAGGATTCATATGGTTTTTCATAATGTTAACTTCGACCTTGGAAAACCCAGGCCCCAGCTCAACAACCTGCATCGACATGTACTTGAAAAACGGACTTTGATTGATCAGTTTGATAACGGATTTCAAATGATCTGAATTTATTAAATGCATGCATACCTCATAACAATTAACCTCTTTAAATGATAACGGATTTCCGATCCAAACGATTCAGAAAATCCTGCAACTGCCCCCACTCTTCCCTGGTGAAGTTGTCTAAAAACTTTTGGTTGACCAATTGAAACAGATTCATAATGGGTTGTTTCTGCTCTTTGGCAGATGGCGTCAGGTAAATCCGCAAGGATCTGCGATCGGTCTTATCAGCCTCTCTTTCAATCCAACCGTCCTTCTCCAGTCGATCCAGAAGACCGGTCGTTGTTGCCCTGTCCTGACAGGTTTTTTCAGCCAGTTCACTGGGCAGCAACCCCTCTTCTTCCATAACCGCAATAATCATAAAAAACTGACCATGAGTCAGATTAAATCCCGCAATTTCCTTGCGATACGCCTTTGAAACCTGGCGTAATGTCTTACCCAATTGAAAACACACGCAATCTTTAAACAGCATAGCGCTTCTCTCACCTATACAAATCTTAGATGTACGGTCTAAAATCCTCTGAAAGGGGATCTCATCACAGCCCAGGGTTTTAACCCTGGGTAGAAATTAAAAGACAATTGGCACTCTGAAGGAGTGCTTCATGTGGGTTTGCAATATCACACAATGCAACAAGTTTTGATTCGCAAGTTTATAATATGCATACATATAGTTTAAATACAAATTATATCAAAACATCTAGTAGTGCATTGTTTTTAATTGTTAATTATAGGACAGACACTATCGAAAAAGGAAAGTGAATATCAGAAGAGTGTCGATTGGAAGATTGTCTCCTATTGCCACAACGAAATTTCTTTTTTTCCAAGAGGTGATAGATTATACATACCACGAGATAGCCTATCAAACCAGCCATAGACATCCCTGTACAAAATATCCCTGGCTTTGGGTTCTTTTAGGACCAAAGCCACATCTGAAGCCTTGGTTGGTCCCTGTAAGTCAAGGAGTCGCGCTATGGCCAGGGATCGCTGTCTATACGCCGTCATGATGCCCTTTCTTTTCTCGGTCCCTCCAAGATTGGGATCACCAACCCGCTTCATAAACTCGCCAAGCAAACGCTCCTGGCGAAATTTTGATTTCCGGGGCTTGTACTCCCCGGGATCATGAATCACATTGACGCTGCCAATCTCCCTGTTTGGTTCTACAGTCAACAAACCCAACCCCAGCATCTTCAGCATTTTAAGCAGGTGCTTCCTCCTTTTCTTCAATGATTTACACTGTTCAGGCACACCAATGTAAACCTTTTGTGTAATGGCTAACCTGCTCACAGCCTGCAAAACAACATCAAGATTGATAGATAGCTTCAGCTCCACCACAACCGGGGCCTCTTCCCCCCGAACCGCCACCACATCACAATCCTGAACCTCGCCTTTTACCTCATACCCCTGGGATTCCAAAAACTTTTTCAACGGCAAGTATAAATCAGATTCTTTCATTGGTATATCTATCTTTCATGAAAGCCAGGCAACAAAAAGATAATGCTCAAAAAAACTGAACTTATTTCGTTTTGAGGATTTTGAACACAGTATTTTCTTCGGGCAACGATTGAATCTTTCTTGAAAGAACTTGTTCAAACCTTGAAAAACAGTGAGCCTGTGATAAAAAACCTTACATTCTATGGAGTTATTAAAGTCGTCAATTCACAATAGTTCATTTTTCCTTGACCTTTTCACATCTTTTGCCATACTCCCCCGAAATCTTAACAACAACGCAGATCACAAGAGAAAAATAAAATATTTGGTGCATGCTGGCACTGATCGCTTGTATCTGCCGAGCATTTTCAAGTGGGATGTGAGAAAGGCAATCATTTTCTAACCAAACACGAGTGATCAACCAAAGAATAAAATCGGCAAAGAAAAAAACAGAAATCAGAGTTTTCACCAAGTAGAAAATCTAAACTCATAAGTCGGCTAATTGACCACCAAGATATATATCGTTTTAACACAAGAGCTGATTCCAAACAGATATTTAGTAACCGAAAGCAACGCTTTCACATGACAGAAAATCTAAACTCATTAATCCAAAATCATAGATATGTCTAAACCAACCGTATCAGCAAATGGACTGAGCGTGGTACACGCCGGGTCAAAAGGAAAACTAACTTCAACCATACCAGATGTTTGCCAAATCCCAGGTCCCAATGGTCCAATCCCAATCCCTTTTATGAATTCGGCCGAAAGCAAAGACCTTAGCGGGGGAACAGTCACCGTCAAGATCGAAGGCAGTTCAGTGGCTGTGATGGGATCTAATATCTCAACCAGCAAAGGTGATGCCGGTGGGGTACTGGGAGGAATTGTCTCCGGAGGCACCCAAGGCAAAGCAACTACCATCATGTTCTCCCCGGATGTCATTATGGAGATGAGGCCTGTCATCCGCAAATCGGATATGGCCATCATGAACGACATAAACACCATCAGTCTGGCCGGGTGGGACCAGGGAGATATAGAAGGTGTGGAAGGAAAAGACTGGGTTACATTTAAAACCCTGGATTCAATCACCTTGAAACCGGTTTCCGGGATCAAACTGAAAATCGATATCCCCGGCAAAGGAAACAAGTCTTATGTGTCAGCTCCAGGTGGCAGAATCAGTGTGGTGGATATAGATCCCGGCAGTTGCAGCGTGGAATTAGATGAAGGAAATTCAAAAAAAGTAATAAAAATTAATGATGAATGCTCAGTGTCAGGACTGGCTATCAGAACACTTCATAAGATTCTGATTGATATGGACTCAGGAGATCCAGGTTCTTCCTGATTGACAAGCATGCCAGCTCCAATAAAGACAATCGGAATTATCGTATAAAACATCGGTTTGGAAGTTTTCCAGGTCGATTCCAGACAATGTTAATAAGATAGGATGGTATGAAACTTAATTTCCCTCTGAAAACACAGGATCTAAGCAACTGGCGAAGTGCATCGGATCATTATGAGGTAAGCCAATCAAAGGTAGGGGGGTGGTATCCGGTGGGAAGAAACGGTTTCTGGCATGGGGGAACGCATATAGACGGTAATTTTCCGGTTCATGCTGTAGCCGACGGTGAACTCATCGCTTACCGGGTTTCAGAAGACTATATTGATCCTGAGTCCCTTTCCAAATACCCCGTGGGAGGCAATGAAATCCCCATTGTGGAGTTTCCCATATCGGATAATTTCGTCTTGACCAAACACAGTTTCACTCCACCGGAGATGAAGCCCATTGTTTTTTATGTGCTTTATATGAATCTGCTTCCCTTCAACCCTCTGAAAAAGCAAATCAGTAAAAAACAAAAGGCACTACCGGTATTTTTTCAGAGCAGGTTTTTTGTAAAAAACAATGCCACAACAAAAAAGGCAGGATTGGACATCCACGATAACGGTTTATCCTCGGTGATCGGTTCGGTTCCTGCCGGGGCCGAAGTATTCTTTGAAAACCCCCATGAAGTGGCTGAAGACCATCAACTTAAACCGGAGGCGGTACAGGCAATATACAAAAAAATAACCGGTTATGAACTCAATGGAAAACCCCATGATTTATCCGGTTATATCGTTGTTGACCCTTCCACTATCGAAGTCAAAAAACGAATCGATTATGAAACGGATAAGGTTGTCACCAAAACAATCCCTTTGAAGAGAGGTGATATCATCGGGTTTCCGGGAGGAAATGGAGCTTTGGAGAATGAGACCTCAGTCCATATGGAGATCTTCATTAAAGATGAAGAAAGCTACACCGCCCTTAAACAGTATACTGACAAACAAAAAAAAGAGCTTGGTTTGCATGATGAGGTCCTGTTAAACCTGGAAAACTATATCTCCAGCAGAAGCATTATCTCATCTGTTGAGAATGGGAACAATGCAACAGATAAATACTGCAACATCATAAAGATCCTAAACTCAGCCTACTACGGTGCAAAAAACGGAAAGATACGAATAGAGAGTATCATTTCTAAACCGAACAGTTACCAAAGTACCATCAATAAGCTCAGACGCCTCGTTGTCAAAACCAGATCGGAATGGAAAACGGTTGATGGTGAGTTTGACAGACTAAAAATAGAAAATGGCGGTACTCACAGCGATAAAAAACACAAAGCCTATCTGGAATTATACCAGGAAAAACTCGATTTCTGGGACAAACTTGATGGTTTTCCAGATGAGGTTTACTTTTTCCATCCCATTAAGTTTATTGAGCATTTGAAGATGATTTCAAAAGAAGATGAAATCGTTTTCGTACCCAATTGCTCCAAGCTGGGAGAAGAGACATTTTTAGTCCTGAAACCCCAGGAATCGGAAGAGTTGAAAAAAGAAGAGCAGGAACTGACAAAAAAAATTGAAAAGCTCAAAGATGCTCTTGAGGAGGGAAAAATTGCTGCCGAAAGAGCAGCCTCTGACAACGAACAGGCTCGTAAAATCGGAGAGAGAAAAGTAAAGGAATCAGCCCAAAATATCAAGACAGTCAAAGAGCAAATTGCCAAAACCTTAACCAGTCATGCCGAAGGAGGTGGTTTTGATAACCTCACCGAAATCCGGCGCTTGTCCGGGAAAAAGACTACCTATGTCAGATCTGACAAGATAAAAAATCACTGGCGTAAATACTCCCTGGAAGCGGATGATCAGAAAAAAAGCCTGCGTACGAAAAATGGGCAGTTGGACAAAAAAATGCTAAAGGAACGATTTCTCAAC
The DNA here is from genome assembly GCA_028282825.1 of SAR324 cluster bacterium. Lineage (GTDB taxonomy): Bacteria > SAR324 > SAR324 > XYD2-FULL-50-16 > XYD2-FULL-50-16 > JAHJTV01. The sequence continues at coordinate 16,650 of JANQGZ010000047.1, read as the reverse complement.
AGCACCAAAAAGGTACAAAAGAAGTTCAATATTCTGGGCGATTCACTTGTGGGACACGAAAATGCCTTCGGACAATACATTGACGAACTCAACAACAGTTTGAAATGGTCAACAGATAAAAAAGGATCAAACCCGGAAGAGGTAAATTTTGATGCCTCGGCGCAGGCGCAATTGTTACGATATTATGCCAATGCGTCTCTGGAAAGCACCATAGACTTCAAAGAGATGCAGTTTGGTTTCAGTGCCAATGCCAATGCCTCCATTGCCCTTGCTGAAGGGAAGTTTCAATCCAGGGCTTATTGGCCTCACAAAGGCGGTTATGATATGAGTTTCGAACTGAATGCCAAACGGTTTGATTTTGGTAGAATTCGGGCTTATCTTGAATTTAACGCTACAGCATTTGTAGGGGCCAGTGCCGTGGGATCAATCTGTATCGAAGTCAGCAAGCCTGATAACAAGGACAAATTGGCTTTCAGAGGCGTGAATAAGGCAGGCAAAGGTATCAAGCCGGACAAAAACACCGCTACCGGCAAGCTCTTTGCTGGTGCCGAAGCAGGCGGAGAAGTGGTTGGTAAATGTGAATGGGACAACCCTGAAAAAAGAACAGACCCCATAAAACCTGCCTGGTGTGAATTCGTGGCAATCGGTTATGGTATCAAAGGGGCCGCCGGTTTGGGAGTTGAGGCGGAGTTTAAGATATCATATGAAGACAACAAATTCATGTTCAGAGCCAGGGCAGGCCTGGTTATAGGCCTGGGAGCAGGTGGCAGTCTGGTCGGAACTGTGGACGCCGGAACCATTATGGAATTTGTTCAATTCATCTACCACCAATTGAAGAATCATGGGTATCATTTCCTGGATACGGTTTCCAGAGATGCTTTCAATCGAATTACAAGGTTAACAGTTTGGGCTATCGAAACTGGCAAAGACATTGCAGATTTTGGCAACGGCGTTACCCAAGGTATCAGCGATAGCATTGAAGAGTCAGTCAATACCATCACCAGAGAGCTGATCAAGATTCAAAACTGGTGGGATTTAAGACAGGAATCTAAATATCAAGCCATTATCTTGGCCAGAAACATTTTATCCGATCCGGACAAGATAAAATTCACCACCCCGGAAGCCAAGGGCATTATGCTGCATCATCTATGTCAAACCTTTTGGGAGATCAATGAGGAACCCCAGGAACAGGCCATTATCGAGATCCTGAAACATGTTCAATCCACCGGAGAATACCAGAAGGTATGCGAACATCTGACACCCAACGGTAGCAAGACCGATTTCCTGTCAGGGCATGGAGCTATTGTCGATATCCTGGACGGTGAAGAGCGATATAAATACCGGGAGATGAGACGAAAATGGCGCAATGCCCTGGTCGACACCTGGGAAAGCGGCTGGGAGTCCGCTTTTAACGAGACAACCAAGAAAGATTCACCGGTTGAGATTTGCGAACTGGTCTAACAAGGTATCGTATGCGACTAAAAAAAATAACGATTGCACTAGCTATCATATGTTTGTTTCTGGATGTTAATGGTTGCCTTGCCGGTTCGAGAAAACTGAAAAACGGTTACACCCTCCCGGAAGCCACCCAGGAAAATGTGGACAAGCTGATTCGAACGGCTCTGGGCAACCTGGTATTCGTGGAAGGAGGCAGCTACATGATGGGGGACGGAGGTTATCCCGCTGATGGGGGACGTGCCTACTGGTCTCCCTGGCTGGATAATTTCCCGGTGCATAAAGTGACGCTGGACAGTTTTAGTATTTTCAAATACGAAGTCACATGGTGGCAATATGATGTATTTAACGATTTAAAGAAAAATGAACCCTTTCAAATGATCAGAGCTCATAAATACTACCGTCGTGACAACTATCCGGTCGGAGCTGTCACCTGGCAGCAGGCGCAGGATTATTGCCTCTGGTTGGGGGAAAAAACCGGCCTGCCCTTTTCCCTGCCTACGGAAGCCCAATGGGAATACGCCGCACGCAGCCGGGGACAGAATGTGGGGTATGCTACCGACAATGGGAAAATGGAAGACGGAAGAAATCATAGAAAGGATGGCGATTATGTTGAACTATATCCTGTAGGCACCTTCCCTCCTAATCCATTGGGGCTTTATGAGATGTCGGGCAATGTCTCGGAATGGGTTTTGGATTGGTATGATAAGAAGTATTATGAAAAATCTCCTGAACTGAATCCCCAAGGTCCGAAAACAGGGACTAAAAAGGTCTTACGTGGCGGGACACCAACCAGTACGCCAAGTGGCAATGATGTATATGGTCGATTAAAGTGGCAAATTGTCTTCACCGAAAAAGAACTGAAAGCCATCAAACAAGACCTAAAGGAAACTTACGGCAGAGATTGGTTAAAACTGTACTCCCCCGGTACAATCTATTACTACGGAATGCGCTGCGTGGTGAACTCTCCCAAGCCGGTCAAAATCAAATTTCAGGGAAAATGATAAAGAAATCGATTCAATTGGCCTTGCTAAACTTGATTATTGTGACTGTAATATCAATCCAACCTTGTTTTTTAAGGACCTTGAAAATCGGCTGCACGCTCCCGGAAGCAACAAAGGAAAATGTCGAATAGCTCGTTCAATTTACATTGGAGAGTTTGGTGTTTGTGGGAGGCGGCAATTACATGTTGGGGAACAGGTTTACCAGTCCCCTTGGCTGGACAATTTCCCTGTGCATAAAGTGACTTTGGCTAGTTTTAGTATTTCGAAATACGCAATGAGCTGTTGGGAATATGGCATTTTTAATGATCTAAAAAGTAATGAACCCTTTCAAATGATCAGATCTCATAAATACTATCGCCGCGATAACTACTCGATTAGTACTGTTACTTGGTAGCAGACAAGGGATTATTGCCTTTGGCTGGGAGAAAAGATTGGCCTACACTTTTCTCTGCCAACCCAGGCCCAATGCGAATACGCAGCCTGAAATCGAGAGCAGAAAGTGGGAAATGCCACCGATAACGGAAAGATGGAGCCAGGAAGGAATCATTTATCAGAAGAGCCATTTGAAAGAATTGTCCCAGTCCAGTCGATACCTATCCTCCCAATCCCCTGAGGCTTTATGAGATGTCAGACAATGCCTCGGAATGGGTATTGGACTGGTATGATAAAAAGTATTACAAAAAATCTCCTGATTCGAAAACCTGGTGGACTTAAAGACAGCCTTTCCAGTGCCGATCTGGTTGGCAAATTGATCATATTTAATGTTTCGGGAAACAAATTCCGATTGATCACCGCAATTCATTTTAATACCAATATGGTTTATGTGCGTGATGTATTAACGCATGCTGAGTATGATAAAGAAGGATGGAAAACATGAGATTGAAGGATATCGAAAGCCTGTCGAAACAGTGGATTCCAGTGTCGGAATTGTTAAGCCCGATTAAGAATTCCATCGACTATGAAGAAGCAAGAACTTTGTTGGATCAATTAATCGATGAAGTAGGTTCTGATGAAAACCACCCCCTGGCTTCTCTCCTGTATCATCTTGGAAAAGTAATTGATGACTATGAAAATGACATGGAGGAACTCAACAGCATCGGAAAAAAGGGGGACGCCATATCCATGATTCGGTTTTTAATGGATCAACATGGAATGAAACAAACCGATCTAAAAGATGTTTTTGGATCACAAGGAAACGTTTCAGAGGTACTCAGAGGAATCAGGGATTTGAACCTAAAGCAGATTAAAAGGCTGGCTGAGAAATTTCACGTAGATCCAGCAGTTTTTATTGATTGAAAAGGGGAGCTGTAAATACATTACATCCATCGATTCGACCTAACATCCGATTAAAAATGGTCGGAAACATAAAAGATGTAAAAGTTTCATGAGCTTAATTCAATAATTTTTGTCTTATTTTCTTCAGTGCCAAAAAAGCCAATTTAAACTCTGGAAAGTAAAGTCAAAAGAAGATCTGACCCCTTTATAAACTCTGGAAAGTAAAGTCAAAAGAAGATCTGACCCCTTTATTGCCAATCTCCCTGTTTGGTTCTACAGTCAGCAAACCCAACCCCAGCATCTTCAGCATTTTGAGCAGGTGCTTCCTTCTTTTTTTCAATGAATTACACTGTTCAGGCACACCAATGTAAACCTTTTGTGTAATGGCTAACCTGCTCACTGCCTGCAAAACAACATCAAGATTGATAGATAGCTTCAACTCCACCACAACCGGGGCCTCTTCCCCCCGAACCGCCACCACGTCGCAATCCTGAATCTCGCCTTTTACCTCATATCCCTGGGATTCCAAAAACTTTTTCAACGGCAAGTATAAATCAGATTCTTTCATTGATGCATTAGTTGAGATGAAAATCAGGTAATCAAAAATGATGTTTAAAAAAGCTAAATTTATGTCGTTTTTAGGGGTTTGAATACAGTAATTTCTTCAAGCAACGATTAAATCATTCCTGGAAAAACTTGTTCAAATCTAGAAAAACATTAAGCCTGTAATAAAAAGCCATACATTCTATGAAGTTATTAATATCGTTAAATCACAATATTCCATTTTTCCTTGAACTTTCCCCAGTTTTTGCCATACTCCCTCAAAATGTTAAAACCAGTGCAAATCAGCCTGGAATTATTCCCAATCAAACCAGTCGAGAAGGACAAACAATGACTGAAAAGCAGGTTGCATTGTCAGAAGAAATGCTTGCTGAACTCAAAAAAGCCTTGGAGATGGGCCGGCAACTATCTGAGAGTGTTGCTACAAACAGGAAAAAGACTTCAGACAAGTTGTTTGTTCCAGATTGCTCTCCACCTGAAATGAAGAAAACAGTGGAAGTAGCCGAGCACTGCCTTGAAAATATGAAAGTTTTTAAAACAAAAGCAGATGCAGGTTCATTGACTCTGGCTGACCTTGATCAACTAAGCAAAATGAATATGGAACTTCTTGCGGATCTGCCTGTAAATCCATCTCCGAGCCCGGATGCACCACCCAGAACCTCCGATCTATCTGAACTAGAAAAAGTATCCCGGGCAAGAGCAAAAGAAGCTGAGTTCCTGCTGGAAAAGGAAGGTGGACCGGTATTCAAAATTACATCCTTTGAACAGCTGAAAGAGCTATCAAAAAAAGATCCGGAAGCAATTGCCGAAGAAGTTTTAGCAGCCGCTGCAATGAAAACAGAAAATACAAAGAACCAAGAGGTTAAGCGAACCGACGTTTCTATCATTAAACCATCAAAAACACCTGAATTGGGAGTAGAGAGCAGCCTGGCCCGGGATCACCTGACACAGATAGCAACCATTCTGCAGATTTGTAAGGATCTATATTTCAAATCAAACCCGGAATGGCACCAGATACTTGATTTCGAAAAACTGTTTGAACCACATTTGGATGGCATTACCGAAAACCGTAACAACGTTGAAGATTTTCTGGCGGAATACCTGACCGGTCAATCGGATGATGAAAATGGTGATGAAAAAATACCAGCTGCGGCATTTGCAATGGCTTCACTCGAAAACAACAATTGTACTCTGAAAAAACTGGTTGAAATTCTAAAAAAGAACGGACAGGAAAAAGAACGGACAGGAAAAAGAACCTGCAATCCAGGCTCTAAAATACGGCTTAAATCCGGCAATTGATGATGTGCTTTACCAGGAAAGCAAACTCTCCGATCTTAAGTTAAACAACCACTTTGTCGATATTTTTGATTATCGATCTGTAATGAAACCCGATTTCTGGAATTCGTTTATTGACGTTGGGAATATTGAACTTACATTAAACATATTCGAAGCCTATGCAAAGCTGGGATGGGAATTCGACTATTCAAAGCTGGATGATCTGTTAACCGACTCAGAAGATGAATTCTTCGAGCAGGCGGTGTATGTTTCACTGCTAGCCGGTAAGAGCAACGCCATTAAGGCCATGCGAGTACTTTATCCGGAACACTTGGAAAAAGTGAAACATCTACCGCTGTATTTAGCTATGGCCGGTGAATCAGTTGATCTGACGTTCCTTAAAAAATCCATTGAGCACCCCGATTCCTTGCTACCCACAGTTCAATCCCTGGGAGTCATGGGAACATCCGATTGCATTCCAATTTTGATTGATACTTTAAAAGATTCAGATCTGGGAGTTCAAAGAACTGCTGTCGAGAGTCTTGAGTTGATCACCAATGCAAATATAGATTTGCCGGAGCCGGTACTGAAGGAAGGCCCTGAAGGAATAGAATTTATGGTTAGCGCTGAAACCGGTTGGGATAAAGCATGGAATTCCTGGTGGTTCGACAACAAAAACCAGTTTAATCCGGGAATTCGTTATCGCCGGGGAGAGACGTTCACACTTGGCAGTTGCATCAATGAAATGGCAAACCCTAACGCCACCTATTGGACCCGGCAGCACTCTTATTATGAGCTTTTGATAAGATCAGGTGCCAGAATCTCTCGATTCGAAGCCGACTGGTGGGTAAATGATCAATTGGAAGCAATAGAAAAATGGAACCAATGGTACCAGGAATCCAAAGAAAAGATCCCAACCCACCAATGGCCCTTCAACGGTAATTAAATTTTAGAGTGGAAAGCGAAGCTTTCACAGTATGGAAAATCATCAATCTTAAATATAGACGCTTTCACTTAACTGGAATTCCCAAATTTAAAATTTACAATCTAAAACATAGCCGTGTGGACTATCATCAACAATACAGATTTCAAAGCTGACTATCAATTGGGCATTAATACTGACCCTAGGACCAGACACGAATACGATCTGATATGGATGGTTGCTATCAAGGCAACTTTCTGCATTAAACCGGGAACAAGAAAGCTTTCTATATCTGATGAGCAGGTTGAGATAAATTCGACGGACCAATTTCGTGATGATCCCTCAACAAGCAGTTTATTGGTTGCAAGTGATTTTGCTGCAAATAAACAAGCTGTAGATGTTCTGTTAAATGCAACTGCGTATTCCCAGGGTGGCAAACGGGCAGAAGATATGTTGGTAAGTTTTAGACTGGGTGAGCGAAGAAAGGTTCTGAAGATAATCGGTGATCAGTTTTGGGAAAGCAGCATGGGTATGATTTCAAAATCGTATATAATCCCCTTCGATAAAAAAGAGATCATTTACGAACATGCTTATGGAGGCTGGTTGGAAGCTAAAGATAAAAAATTATCACTGTATGATCCCAGCAATCCCTCAGGAACAGGATATTTTCACAAGCGTTCCCAAGCTCATCGAATGAAATTGCCGAATATTGAATATCCTGACTTTCCCACAAAAACATCCTTAAAAAAGAACCGGGTTGCCGGGTATGGTCCGATTCCACCGCACTGGTCACCCAGGCAGCCACATGCAGGAATATATGAACCAAAAAACAGAGCCGATTTGAATAATCCATATGCAAAAAATTTTGACCCATTGTTTTATCAAGCAGCACCGTACGATCAACAATTTTCCGACATTAATGGCAATGAACCTGTCGGTTTATTGAATATGCATCCAGAATTCTCGGTTATTGAATTCCTCATGCCTGTCATTGAGATCGAATGTGAAACCAAAATGAACAATAAAGAAATCCGTCATACCGCTACCATACAAACAGTCATTTTCCAGCCGGATGTCCCTCAAATGCAGATGGTGTGGCAGACCACACTGCCTTGTAAACAGCAGGGGAGAACCATCGAATACACCAAAATATACAGTAAAATAGACCCCAATACTGTGAATTAATGGAGTGAACCGATGCAAGAAAACAGATCGATACTAAAAAAGGTAGTTGAAAAAACAAGAGAAAAGTTTCCGACAAAAAATGTCATCACTATCACAAACACCCTGGATCTGCTGTCTTTTGCCCATATCACGTATGAAAAGGTCCATCAGCGTGAACTTACAAAAACGGAGAAATACTTTCATTCCATGTTTTTTGATGCATTCGAAGATATAGAGTTTTTCCATGGCCAGCTTTTATATCAATATTTCGAAATTAAAGACTTCCGGAAAGTTAATGCAACTCTAAAGAGACTGGATGGATTGTTAGATTATGTGGAAGAAAATGTTGAGGATTTCCAGGAATGGCTGGACGAAAAGATAGCAGACGAAGATCACCATAGCATCAGGGCAATGGCGTATATCATGGCGTCCATCCTCTGTAACGAAGATTCACCGGCTCCGTTGAACAAAATTGTCAGGGCTTTCAGTAACTGCAAGGAAACTGAAATTGCTGCTTTTGTCAAAGGTTTTAAATTGGCCAAGCATCCGGCCTTAAATTGCATCATTCAGTCATTTCCAAAAACAAAACTGGTTGAGGATGCCTGCAAAGACCTTATCAGGTTCCGCTCAGAAAACATTTCACATGAATCTCCAATCACATGCAATCAACCATGTTGAATCAACAAGAAAACGATATTGTTGTCATTAATTGCGGTAATAGGACTCCTTTGGGAACCAGAACCGGAGTCACCGCAGCAAGTATCAGAGCCCGTTTTTCAGTGATTGCTTTACACCGGGACTTCATGGATGAATATCTTAATCCTATCAGACTTGGAGTGGCAGAATACCTGGACGAAGATCTGAATCATTACGAGCAATTCAGGGATCTGGCTTTACCTGCTTTAATTGAGTGCTTGTCACCTTTAAAAGATTTGGAACCCAAGCCGGCACCGGTAAAGGTTATAGTAGGACTACCCGAATTACGCCCAGGTATTCTTGATCTCCTTGGAACATTTTTACTAAAACCCATGGAGGACTTGCGTTATCGATTTGGATTTGAGTTGGATGTTAAATTTATATACGAAGGGCACACTTCGATTTTACGGAGCTTGGTGAAAGACGATCGACTTCAGAATGAGGCGCAATTTATGGTTGTCGGCGGAGTTGAGTCCTATGTTGACGGAAACACTCTGGAATGGCTGGAAAAAGATGCCAGACGCCTTTTTTGTACCGATAATAAAAACGGTTTTATCCCCGGACAGGCAGCAGGCTTCTGCCTTTTATCTTCTCGAAACACAGCTCGAAAACATGGCTTACCAATTCAAGCCAGACTTGTCAGTTCAGCAATTCACAAGGAAACAAACGGGTTTGAAACAGGAAAAAACTCAACCGGAGAAGCACTCACCAGATGTATTGAAGACGTTGCACAAGATATCCCGAAAGACACAGTATTCGATCAGGTCTATTGTACTCTCAACGGAGAACCTTACTATACAATGGAATATTCCTATGCAGCCATTAACATTGCCCCAAGAATACCTGAAATCAATGAGTTTATTGCTCCCTTTAACAGTTGGGGAGACATTGGCGCAGCAGCTGTGCCCGTCTTAATAAGCCTTGCAACCGAAGCCGGTAGAAAAAACTATGCCAAAGGGCCGCTAAACCTAATCACAGCTGCCAATCTGGGCGGCACCAGGGGCGCCATACTCCTAAACCTTGAAAACCTGACAAGCAAATAATGTTTACACATGATAAAAATCCAAAATCATCAATCCAATACCTTAAATGCTGGAAGTGCCATTACGAACTACGATCCGGAGTCCATATGAAAAATAAAAACTGTGAGCAAAGCGAACACATTGTAGAAAATCATAAATCATCAATCTAAAATCTTAAATTCCAAAGGAAAAACATGCCCATAACAGTTTCAGCAGACGGACAGAGCGTGGTCACGACCAAGAGCGAAGGCAAGGCCGTTAGTACAATCCCGGATGTGTGCAAGATTCCGACTCCGAACGGGCCAGTTCCCATTCCCTTTATGAACAGTGCCGAATCCAAGGATGTGAAAGGAGGATCGATCATGACCAAGATCGACGGAGGAAGTGTTGCCCTCATGGGCAGCTATTGCGATAAAAGCTCCGGTGACGAAGCCGGGTCGGTAGGTGGAGTGGTATCCGGCAAAACAAAAGGCAAAGCCATTTTCATGGCATTCAGCAGTACAGTCCAGGTAGAGGGACGCCCCGTCTGCCGCAAAGGGGACATGATGATCATGAACGAATGCAACACCATCGGCATGACCGGCATGAACCAGGATGATGTTTCTGGAGCGGACCCCATTGAACAAGAACAGGTCGAATTAAAGCCCTTCAAAGTGAAACTAATGGATGGAGATGAACCTCGAGCGAACCTTCCCTTTAAGTTGGTAGCCAGGAATAAAAAAGTAGAAGGCAGCACAGATTCAGATGGAATCATTGAAGCTGAAATTCCTGAAGGATGTGATTCATTGAAGATTTTAGTGAATAACGAAGAGCTAATTGATTTTCAACTCAACAAATGCTCCTTTAACGAAAAAGGAGAAATGCAAACAATATTAAGCAACCAAGGATTATACTCAGGGAGAATCGATGGTTTAATAAGGTCTAAAACCCGTGCAGCAGTGAGTGGATTTCAGTTCGCGAATGACCTCAAAATAGATAGTGACCCAGGACCAATTACAAAGGATGAATTGAACAAACAAGCCAAAGAGTAAAAAATTCTTCTTTAAACTCAATCACATCAGACAATTATGGCAGAAAAACGTTCAAAACTCGTTAATAGAACTTGTTATCAAATCGGAAACTCCGAGGATTGCACCGTCATTAATAGAAAGTTTGCTATTTACATACACGATCAAGACACTGGCAAACCGATGAAAAATGAATTTGTCTTGATATCAAGTACTGACAACAATAAATTTAAGCTTGTCAAGAAAACTGACGACGAAGGTCTAATTACGGATTTGCCAAAAGGTGAGTATCACTGTACACCTCTTGGATTAAACATCGGACCAATCAAAGACTAGTTCTAAAATCTACTTGAGGAAACATGCTAAACACAATAAGCAAAGCAACCTTTCTTGGCGTTTTATCATTTCTAATTTCGTTTTGCCTTTTTTCTGACCAAACCAACATTAGCAGTGATTTAATCACCCAAAATTCATTTTTACATACATGTAAATACCCAAGAAAAAGCCAAATCATAACTCTTGAATTATTATCCAAGACAGTTGGCCACAACTACTCCAGTAAAGACTGTCAAATCGTTCATCAAAAACTAGGATCTTTGAAACAACTAAATATTAGCAACAGATCTGCCAATTCAAGAGGGATAGTGGATCTCTCTCCGTTAAATGAGCTAACCAATTTGAAGAAGCTTAGTATTCAACATCATAAAATAATTGACGTTAAATACATATCTTCTTTGATTAACCTTGAATATTTAAATCTTGGTAACAATCAAATCGAAGATATCAAACCACTGAAAACCTTAGAGAAGCTTACATATCTTTTGATTAATAATAATCAGATTAATGATTTAGCACCACTTTCCCATTTGAAAAATCTTATTGTACTGAACGCAGGAAACAACAAAATAAAGACCCTTAGTCCCTTAAGAAATTTAGGAAATTTGAACCAACTTTGGCTGAATAATAATCAAATAAGTGAAGCTTCCGGATTGGAGGGTCTGTTGAAAATTGAGTCCTTGTCGCTAAATGATAATTCTATCAGCGATTTAACAACACTTAATCACCTTACCCAAATAAAAGAATTAAGAATCAACAATAACCAGATATCCGATCTTTCATTTGTAAGCAACTTCACAGGTCTGTTACGGCTAGAGGCTGCTTATAATTATATAAATGAGCTTTCTGGCTTACGTGAACTCGCAAAATTAAATGTGCTGAATCTAAGCCATAATAAAATTAGCGATATTAAACCGCTGGCAAACTTAACGAAAATTGAAACGCTTAATCTAAACTTCAACAAAATAAACAATATCAAACCACTAAAAAAGCTTTCTAATATCAAAGTACTACAGCTCAACAGCAATCGAATAGAAAATATTGAATCTCTCAAAAATCTATCTCAAGCAGTCAAGTTAGACCTTGGTCAGAACAGAGTTCAGGACATTTCTAGTCTGTCTGATTCATTAAATTTGAAGTCTCTTTCTCTTTATAGCAATCGAATTTCTGATATTTCAAAATTAGGACAGTTAAAGGAAATTAGGGATCTACATCTTCAGAATAACCAAATTAAAAACATATCCTCCCTTGAAAATATCCCGTTTCTTTCAATTCTTGATTTAAGCGGAAACAACATTCGTCACTTAGTCCCTTTAAAGAATTCCAGCGCTTTAAGTAGACTTCAATTACAATCCAACTGGATAAGAGATATATCCGCTCTAAAGCAGTTGAAAAATCTAAGAATTCTGAACCTTTCCAACAATCAAATCGAAGATATTTCAGATTTAAAAGAGCTGACCAGATTGACTCAACTAACAGTTGCAAACAATAAAATTAGAAAACTACCTGACATTAAGAATTGGAAATACATCCGTAAATTGAATTTCAGTGGGAATTTAATTAGCGATATTTCTCCATTGATGGGCAAAAAACGATTCTTAAAATACTTCTATATTGCCAACAACAATATAACTGATATTTCTCAGCTTAAGCAATTCGGCTCCTTAAGGGATCTCGACATTAGCGGTAACCAAATTGAAGATGTCTCCCACCTTGTAAATCTTACAAAGCTGAAAAGGCTGGATGCCAGCAATAATCGTATTCGAAGCATTGCAAAATTAAAACAACTTAAAAACCTGGATTTTTTAAATATCAAAGGTAATCCGTTTTAATTCTTGTCGGACCTTTTTTTACTCGACTTTAAGAAATTTCTTTTATTTTAACATCTCTATTATCAAATACTTAGCATTTTAGCATGGGTTGATCATGGACTTTCAAGTCAACGACAAAAATTCATCGGGTTTGACAATCAACGAAGGAATGGGAGCCCAATATACTTTTCCTGCATGGGAAATTGGAAAAGCAACCATCTTATATGATGGCCAATATTACCACATCCCTACTGACCAAGCATTAAGGTTGATTGCTGAGGCGTACATTTTTGAAGAAGAAAGTAAAAAACCGCACAGTACTTTCACAACCAGGCACACCACACCCGAAGAAGTCTACTGGGAGAAGCTAATCAAAAAGTTATCCAGTGCAATTCTTTTTGTTGAATCTGAAAGTTCCAAATTACGAGGAGAGGATTTTGTAAACAAGCTTTGTTGGGGGAATACAGTCGAATTAAGTTACGAGGAATATGGAGGTTATCTTGCTCAGACTATTGCACAAAGATGTGATGATAAGCAGATTAAAGCTGATAGCAAGGCTGACTATTGTAACAATGCATTATATGAAGTGCTATTCATGGGGAGAGGGGAGTTTAAATTTAGTGGGAAAATTATAAGTGGTAAGAAACTTAACATTGCTGTTGTGGGAGTTTCGGGAGATAGAGTCCCAGTAAACTTAATCGTAGAAGATCTTTTTGGTACAGCTTTTTATAGACAACACCGAAGTTCAATTCATCTTCTAACATCCGAAGTTTGTGATCAGTTAAGCGGAAGACTTTATGTTGAGCTTCCAGAGCGACAAAACTTGTTTGATGAGTCAGCGAAGCTTCTTGATATCAGGAGTATAGTGTATGAATGGAACGGAAAAACGCCTTTTGTTTTTCCAGGCCGAGGAGCACATAAGACTTTCAGGCATGATATAGCTTATCAAAATGAATCATTTCTAATTATATATCCAACTCAGCCAATAATAGTATATGAAACAAAAGATGAGGATGATAAAGATTTTCGTACTTTCGAAAATTGGATAGACCCTGAGAAAATGTGGCTGGGTTTTTCTATTGGCGGATCAGCTGATCTTTTCTTTGGAGGTTCACATTTTGCTATTGGAGGTGTTTTAAATGTTGGGGATCTTTGGAATAAGTTTCAGTTGAATCAAGGAAACAGATCAAAAGAAGCAGAAGCCATTCAATTAAGAAGTTCGGCATTACTTTTTAATGGATGGAAAGCTGGTATTGGTCTGGGCATAAGTTGGTCAGTAAACGTTCACTTTTTTATCAACTTCCGAGATATTAAAGATTTGGAGAGACAGCAAGATCTTAGTCTTTCGTTTGACCAATTTAGTTTCGATATAGCACTGGGGATGAAACTACCCAAAGAGACCTTAAAACTGCCATTTAGAATATTTCAACTTATTTACAAAACAGAATTAGGACATATAATGGCCAATCTACCGAAGAATAAAAAGCTCATTTCAGAAGGTCTGCAAGTTGTAGCTAAAAATCTGATCGGAGCAGACAATTCTTCGTGGCGAAATAAACAATTTGTACTTTCAGTAGATATACTACCCTTCATCCCAATGCTAAATTGTGTTTCTGGATTGCACCTTTGGGCAGGATGGAAAAACACAAATATTTCATTGATTGAAGGAGACTATTCGCAGACATTTCATAAAAAATTCAAAGGGATTCCTGAAGCGAATGGGAATAGAAATAAGAACATTTTAGAACTGATAAATCCAGATTCACAAAGGAATTGATGCTAATAGGCTTACTTGTATATATGAAATAGTCGACAAAATCACAAATCAGTAAACAAAACAATTCTTTACCAATAGCATATTGAACTCAAGCAAAGTAAAGCCTTCTATAGTTTTATTATTATCATTGTCCTTTTTGGTGGCACCATCCGCATTTCCAGAACTCAAGATCATAAAGACCTATCAAAACAAATTACAAATTACGACCTTAAGGGATTCCAAAACAGATTTAGAGTGGCAGAAAAATGATCAACAAACGCTGACATGGAATGAAGCACAATCCTATTGTAAGAGTCTTGAGTTAAACAAAAAGTCAGACTGGCGATTACCTGATATTCACGAATTGGCATCGTTGTTAAGTTTTTCGACAAAACAAAAATCAGAATACCGATTGGCTTTTCAAAATGAGCGATTGTCACACTACTGGACCTCAACATTAGTATTTCAATTAGAAAAAGGAAGAAAGTCAAAATTAAAGGAAGATAGGAAATACTGGACATTAGATTTAAAAAACGCCCTTATCAATCAACGTTTATTAAACCAAGCGCTAAATTCGAAGTGTGTTCGTGGGAAAATCAAAAATCCCCAACGGGAATGGCAGTCCGAAAGCTTTGGAAAGAAAAACTTTAAAGAAGCAAATGACTTCTGTTTACAATATAAAACGAAAGGATCAGAAAAATGGGTGCTTCCTGAGATTTCTGATTTATTAAGCTTAGTTGAATACGATAATTCAGAAACCAGAATTTTCAATGAAGGTCGTATTCTGAATTTTCAAAAATCTTCTTACTGGTCAATTTCCCCTAATCAATTAAACAAAAGCCAAAATCGATATCTATCACTCAATACAGGGAAATTCGGAATTATTAACGGAAAAGCCAAACTTCACTTCAGATGTGTTAAACAAAAAAAGAAAAGCGACATTAAAAGATACTCGTCACTAGGAAGTCGTAAGGAAAGCACTTTAGAAATATCATCGTTGGATCTAAAAACAGGATTAGAGTGGCAAACTAATGATTACCGAAAACTAAATTGGGAAGAAGCCGTTGAACGTTGCGATAATTTGGTTTTTGGGAATCAAAATGATTGGCGATTGCCTCGATTAAAGGAACTGCTGTCTATAGTCGACTTTAAAAAACACTATCCCGCTGTAAACAAGGTCTTTAGCCAAATCGAACCATTCGGATATTGGACTAGTTCAATGACGAAAGATGAACAAGGTGCTTGGGAAGTCAATTTTAGAGACGGATTACCATTTAGTGATAGATTACCAGGCGTGGACAACTTATCAGCACGAATAAGTAATGTAATGTGCGTAAGAGGTATTGCTAAGCCCCCTAAATATCAGAAAGTTAGTAATAAAATAGTACTAGACCTTCACAACCATCTTGTTTGGCAGAGAAATAGTACGAATCTCGACGAAACCACATTAAGTGGAGAAGAATACTGTAATCGTCTGGAATTAGATAATTATAAAAATTGGCGTTTACCTAAAATAACAGAATTAATCACCCTTCTGGAACAACCTTCAACAAGGCTATTACTAAATAATTCCCTATTCAGCGGTTCTATCAAACGACTTTATTTATCTTCATCAGAAAAAATTGATGCGAAACCGCAAAAATGGATGATCAATTTCTCAAAAGGAATACTGGAAACAGATGAATACGTAGAACCTGATGAAATCTCCGTAAGATGCGTTCATTCATTTAAATAATCTAACCTTCACTTATTAGCTAAACATGAGAAATATTAGTCTATAATGAATTATTTTATTCGTCTTTACGGTTAATTTTGGATTGTGAATCAGCTTGGAAATTATTCACAAGCGATTGTTGCTGCAAATTAATTTTTTTACAAACGCGCAAAGCAATTGCATTTGATGTGCAAAATTAAACAAACGGAGCAAAAGATGAGCAAGCCAACAAAAACACAGGTCAAAAAAGAAAGGTCCAGGGCCAAAGTTGCCAAAGTGGTTAAAGAAAAAGGCCACCCCAGCGGAAAATTACCGAAAGGGAAAGAGCTTCATCATGTCAAACCGGTTGCAGAAGGAGGTAAAACAACAACTAAAAATACCAGGGTTGTAACAAAAGCCAAACATAAGAAAATCCATGAGAATCGTCGAAAGCAGGGCAAAATATAGTATTTTATTCCTGCCAAAACCTATTTCACCAGGTTTTACATTTTTCCTGAAACCGCTTCCAAGGACGAGGGTCAGGTCCTTCATTTTGACATTTTCATTCAAAGCCTGCGTATACCGGTGACATTGACCACCTAAACCGGAGATTTGCTTACCACTAAAATCGGATTTCACTTACCAGCCTTACCGTTTTTTTCTTACCACTTTT
>JANQGZ010000039.1:0-54892 GCA_028282825.1 SAR324 cluster bacterium | reverse complement strand
TAACCGCTAACCGAATCCCCTTGTCCTTTCGTGACAAAACTTTTACAATTCAAATACTCCCTTTTACATTACTTTTACAAAAATCCCCAATAGTTGGTACGAAAGATTTTAAACGTTTTTTTGGAGAAAAAATGACTGGAAAAAGGAATTTTCTGGGAATTGATATCGGATCAATTTCTATCTCAATCGCGTTGGTCTCTACGGATAAAAAAATCATAAATACCAGCTATTTAATTCACAATGGAAATGTCAGGGCAGAATTGGCAAAGCTGCTCAGGAAGATCGATTTAAAGCTGGTAGATGGTATTGGTGTAACATCATCCACACCGGATCTATTAAAGCAGGTAACAAGATTTGACGAACGCGTGTCCTATATCACGACTGCCAGGGAATTTTATCCTGAAATGAGGTCATTGCTGATTGTAGGAGGGGAAAAATTCGGTATCGCAGGATTTGATTCCGAAGGTAATTATCTTAATTATAAATCCAACAGCTCTTGTGCAGCCGGAACCGGCAGTTTTTTAGATCAGCAGGCCAAGCGCTTGAATCTGAAGAATATTGAAGAATTTTGTCAACGTGCTCTCAAGAATAAAGGGGACATTCCCAAAATTGCTTCTCGTTGTTCGGTATTTGCCAAAACAGACCTGATTCATGCTCAACAGGAAGGGTATAGTCTCAATGCAATATGTGACGGTCTCTCTTTTGGACTGGCCAAAAACATCATCGATACACTTTTTAGCTCCACACCGCCTGGCTCTCCTATTGTCTTTGCCGGCGGAGTCTCCAAAAACGGCGCCGTTGTTCAACATATATCAGACTTATTGAATCAGCCTTTGGAAATTCATCCACAATCTCATCTTTTCGGTGCCATTGGTGCGGCGTTGAATCGGCTGGAACAGCCTGAAAACAGTGAATTGAGGAATTACGGTTCGGCAGAGCAGCTGCTTTGTGAAGACACGACGTCAAAATCCTATACTCATCAACCATTGAAACTGAATCTCTCATCGTATCCTGAATTTAATTCATTAAAACGATTTGAATTCAAAAGTCCGGAACATCTAAAAATGCCGGCTGTTGAAATAGATATCTACAAGGAAATTGAATCAGATTCCTCTATCGATGGATACCTGGGAATCGATATCGGTTCAACCAGCACCAAAGCTGTGTTAATGGATAATCGGGAAAAGGTTTTGGCTGGATTATACACACGTACATCCGGTCGTCCTGTGGAAGCTGTTCAGGTGATTTTTGAAGCGACAGCTCACCTTTTCAATGAACGCAATTGCTCTTTCAATTTTCTTGGAGTGGGGACAACGGGCTCAGGCAGAAGTTTCATTGGAGAAATCATCGGTTCTGATGTTGCCCTTGACGAGATTACAGCGCATGCCAGAGCAGCCTATCAATTGGACCCGGAGGTGGATACGATCATCGAGATTGGCGGGCAGGACTCCAAGTTTACCACCCTCCAAAACGGCATGGTTACTTTTTCTGTAATGAATAATGTTTGTGCGGCGGGAACCGGGAGTTTCATTGAAGAGCAAGCCAAGAAGCTGGATTGTCCTCTTACCGACTATTCACGTCGTGCAGAGGGTGTGTCTGCTCCCCTTACCAGCGATAAATGCACCGTCTTTATGGAAAGGGATCTTAATTATTATCTATCCGAGGGTTATTCGGTTGATGAAGCCCTGGCTTCGACACTTCATTCGGTGAGAGACAATTACCTGACCAAAGTTGCAAATGAAGGCAGCATCGGGAAAAAGGTATTTTTTCAGGGTGCTACCGCTAAAAACAAAGCTTTGGTGGCGGCTTTTGAGCAAAAACTGAAAAAACCGATTATGGTTTCCAAATTCTGCCATCTCACAGGAGCGCTGGGCGTCGCTTTACACCTCTCAGATGTTAACTGTACTGAAACAAAATTTCGAGGAATCGCTCTTTATGACAAATCCATTCCTGTGAAAACAGAGGTCTGCGAACTATGCACAAACCATTGTAAAATCAAAACAGCCCAGGTTGAAGAGCAAACAGTCGCTTTTGGTTTTTTATGCGGAAGAGACTATGAAACTCAAAAGTATGTCAAAGAAAACCCTTCCGGATTTGATTTGCTAAAATCCAGAAAACGAATAACTCAATTCAAGCCTCTTTCCGAAGCTGAGGAACCATTTACAATAGGTATTCCTGCCGCGCTTCATTTGTTCGATGAAATGGACTTGTGGAAGAAGTTTTTTGATCAGTTTGGTATCAAAACAGTGACGAGCGAACGATTCAAACATGCCGTGAAAGAGGGTAAGAAACTGACTGGAGCAGAATTCTGTGCTCCGGTAACGGCGTTGCACAGTCATGTTAACTATCTGGCAGAAAAGTCTGATTATGTATTTCTTCCCGATTTTCTTGAAGAAAAGGAAAAAAGCACAACGGGTCGTCGACAATATTGCTATTATACTCAATTCGCCCCTGCCCTGATTTCTCAAATAAAGAACATTAATGCTCAAGCCGAACTCCTTCATCCTACACTCCGATCAATACGGGGTAGCTTTTATACAAAAGTGCAATTGTATAAAATGCTCCAGAAGATTTGCAAACGCAATATCGGGTTTTTCAAAGTATCAGCGGCTTATGACAAGGCAGTCGCCTTTCATGAGTCCAAAAAAAGGAAATTAAGAGAACTTTTTTTGCAGGAACAAAACTTAGCGGATGATATCAGTGTAGTATTTTTGGGCAGGCCTTATACAGTACTTTCAGCAGACATGAATTCCAAGATCCCGGAGATTTTTGCCAGACTGGGAATCAAATCCTATTTTCAGGATATGCTGAATTACGATGCAGATGACGTGCAAGCTATCGCTCCACTTCTTAAGCACATCCACTGGAAGTTTGCCGCTGGAATTTTTGAAGCAGCGGAAGTTGCAGCCAGTTCAACCGGGCTTTACCCGGTATTGATTACCTCATTCAAATGCACACCCGATGCTTTTGTGATTGAGACGTTTAAACAGATTATGGATGCCAGAAAAAAGCCATATCTGATCTTACAATTGGACGAACACGATTCCAGTGTTGGGTATGAGACACGAATTGAGGCCGGTATCAGGGCGTTTAGAAATCATCACAGCATCAGCAAAAACAAACAGGAAACAACTTATAAATATACGAATCCAGCTTTCCTCAAAGGAACAGGCAGTTTGAAAAACAAGGCGTTGATCTTGCCTAATTTTGACTATTTGCCATGTAAATTACTGGAAGCATCCCTCAGAAAATCAGGCATTGAAACATATCTGATGGAGGAGTCCGAGGATTCCATCCGCAAAAGCATGAGCCTCAATCAAGGTCAGTGTCTGCCAATTAGTATGATGACTCAAGCCGCTGTGAATTGTATCGAAAGCAACAAACTTGATCCCGCCAAAACGGTGATTTGGACGATCGATTCGAACATCTCCTGCAACCTGGGTGTTATACCTCATTCCTTAAAGAACATGCTTCAGACCTATGGCAAGGGGATGGAGCAGGTGGAGATCTATACAGGGGAAATAACATTTATCGATATGTCCCTGCGGATTACATACAATGCTTATTTTGCGTTCATGTTTGGTGGATTGCTCAAAAAAATGGCATGTAAAACAAGACCTTACGAATTGATTTCTGGTAAAACAGATGAAGTCGTTACAAAGGCACTGGGAATATTTTATGATACCTTTCTGCATGATACTTCCAAGGAAGAGGCGGTACAAAAGGTTGTCGGCATGTTCAAGGAAATCAAAGTTCAAAAAACCAAACGACCTCAAGTGGCCATCTTTGGAGATCTTTATGCACGTGATAACGATGTGGTGAACCAGAATTTAATCGGTACTATTGAGAAAAACGGAGGGGAAGCTGTTACTACTCCTTATAGCGAGTATATGAGGATGATTGCGGATCCGTTTATTCAAAAATGGATCAGGGAAGGCCTTTATTCAAGTGCCGCGGCAGCAAAAGTAATGGTAAAAACCTTTCCTATGCTGGAAAAGAAATACCTTGCTGTTTTTAATGACATTCTGCAGGAAAATGAGCATCGATTTGTGGATGATATTGAAAATACCATTGGGCAGTTTGGCGTAAAACTAATGCATACCGGTGAATCTTTGGAGACATTGCTGAAGATATTTACCTTTTTGCATAACTACCCGGAAATCGCCTTGTTTGTGCAAACCAGCCCGTCATTATGCTGTCCTTCTCTGGTAACAGAGGCTATGGCTGAAAACATCGAAGCCGCAACCGGAATACCTGTTGTAAACATTGAATACGACGGAACCGGTGGCCATAAAAACGATACTATCATTCCCTATTTGAAATACCCGCGAAAACGTGCAAGTACGATCACGGCTAAAGCACAATAGCTAGTTGGGTTTCGCTTTTAGCAATTTGGCTATCTTTGCCTCCATGCGTTCAAAGTGGGATCCTTTCCAATAAACCTTGTCACAACCGAGGCAGATAAAAAATTCATTAAAATACTGCTTGGTCTTGGGTTCCAACCGATCCAGGACCTTCTCTTTCTCTATTTCTTCTATCAAACCATTGCAGCTCATACAGCGATGAAAAGGTTTTATCTTGGAATACAGATCAAAGCGTTTTATCACTTCACTAATCTGCTTATCGCTGTTTTTTGATCTCACCCAGTATCCATGGGTTACTTTACTGTTTTTTAAAAGCTCCTTATCACGTGTTAGGATAATACGTTTGTCCTTTTGGGCAATCTCGATGATTTCAGGATCATCCAGATTGTTTTCATAGTGAGCGTCGAATCCAAGCATTCTTAAATTTTTAGCAGTCTTTCCCAGGTGAACATCCAGAATAAATTTGTTTTCCCGCAATGGTTTGGCTCGCACTTTCGTGGTGGAGCTGATGTCCATGCTTTCAAACATAGGGTAAACCGAGACGTTATCTCCGGATTTCAGGCTGTAATCGAACGATTCCGATTTTCCATTGATCAGAATCATGTCCACTTCACCATGGGGAATGCCCAATGCCTCAATCACATCCTTGATTGAGGGTGATCCAAAAAAAAGATAGGCAAACGGTTTCTTTTGCTTGTCAGGGGGCAGGAAATCGTTCAATTCCTCATAGAAGCGTAAAAATGCTTTTTTTCTAATTTCGTTGAATTGCTTAACCATTGCTATTGGAATATCTTTTAGGCTTGGCTTTATCTGTGTGATACTATTAAGTTTTGATCTCATGAGTGAAACCTCGTGCTGACGCAGTAAATGCGCACCCGGTAGATTATTCACTATGAAGCCTTAGATAAGCTAACACTCAAAACCATTCGTTTCAAGATTTTATTTCAGATAGGCCTGGAAGTTTAAATTCTTCCAAACAAACACTGTTGTAATATCATGGCACTGATAACAGGAGTGACGGAGTTTTCTGGGCATTATCAAAATAACTTGTCACTTTTTTATTTTATGTTTAAGGTATGGCATTGTTCTGTGGTTCGGGCATCAATTTTTACATTTCCGAATAATATCTGATAGACTAATCGTATATTGAAAAATTTTGACGATGAAACGATAGGTACCTTTTAAGTATTATGAGCCGCTATTTTGTTTCTTTTAGTTTTGTCCTGTTAATCCAATCATTTCTACTTATAGATCCGGTTTTTTCTACTGGTATTCTCTCCAGTCTGACAATTAAGGAGTTGTTCTCTGCGAACTTCCTGTTTGCGCTTTGCATCAACCTTGCGATTATCACCATCACCGTGTTTTATTTCAAAAACAAACTAAAAAAGGAGAGATCTTTAAGGAAATTAGCTGAAAAGGAAGCAATGTCTTTTGATGATCAATCCCCTTTTCACCACTTTCCCGACGAAGTTTTCTTTTCTCAGCACGAGATGTTTACGAAACTAAAAGGTAAGGAAGAGCAATACAGGACCCTGGTGGAAATCATTCCACACGGTATACTGGAAGTGGATGCGAATGGTGTGGTGACATTTGCAAACCCAGCTATGAATCGAATACTAGAATGTTCAAATCATCAATTTGTCGGACGCGATCTCTTTGACCATTTTATCCCCTTAGATAAAAAGGATAAGTATCGGAAGGTATTTTCATCCTGGAAAGATCAAAGCCTTGAGACTGCGCCTTGTAAAATTACTGCATTAACGGCTAATCAAAAAAGGATCAGTCTTCAATTAAACGTCAACTTCAAACGCGACGCAGAAAAGGAGATTTCCGGCTATATTCTGGTTATTACTGATATTACAGACGAAGTACAGAAACAATTGAGGTTGGAAGAAAGCGAGAGCACAGCTCGGGCATTGCTGATGGCACCGACGGACTCCATTGTGCTGCTTGATAAAAACGGTACAATCCTGGATGTAAACAATGTCACTGCCCGAATACTAGGCAAGAGTAAAGAAGAATTACTGGGACAATCATATTTCCGTCTCGTTCCGCTGGAAATTGCCAACCAAAGAAAAGAGAAAATTGACCAGGTGATTGCAACTCGACAATCCGTCAGATTTGAAGGTAGATTCGGAGGGACTTGGAACGACAGTATAGCATATCCTATCCTTAGTGGAGACGGCTCTGTAGGCAAAATAGCCTTTTTGTCACACGACATCACAAAAAGGAAATTTCGGGAAACAGAGCTGATGGAGGCAAAAGCAGCCGCAGAACAAGCGAACCAGGCTAAAAGCGAATTTCTGGCTAATATGTCTCATGAATTACGAACCCCCATGCATGGGATTTTGAGTTATTCCAAATTTGGAATTAAAAAAATCGAGTATATCGACAAGCAAAAGACATTAAAATACTTTACTCGTATCAACACCAGCGCGAAAAGATTAATGCGCTTGTTAAACGATTTGCTCGACCTGGCAAAGCTGGAGTCCGGTCAAAAGGATTATCAATTCCATCAAGCCGGCCTTTCCAATATGGTGGAGATTGCCATACGTGATCTGGTATTCCTTACCCAGGAAAAGCAGATGATCATCGATTTTAATCGACCGGATTTCGATGACTCGATCATTGCCGATAAAGAAAAGATTATCCAGGTAGTTCGCAATATACTTGTGAATTCGATTCAGTACTCCCCGAGAAGAAGCCTGATAAAGATTGACATTTTAGATCGACAGGAAGGTCTTGTGCTCTCGATTTCAGACCAGGGAATTGGAATCCCGGAAAATGAACTGGAAATGGTGTTTGACAAATTTACCCAGAGCAGTCTGTCAAAAACTGGAGCAGGAGGTACGGGATTAGGTCTTTCAATCTCCAAAGAGATTATAAAAGACCATAATGGAAGAATCTGGGCAGAAAAAAACGAGCACGGCGGGGCAACAATTAAATTTATTCTGCCGTTTGATCCCAAGTTTGAGGACGATGTCCAATATCATCACTAAGGACTGAACTTAACCCGATTGATTCCGTCTTTTACCACTCCCCGGTATTTGGCATCGAAGCCCATGGTTCTTTTGCTTCCAAAGCATCGCCCTTTTGTAAAATTTCAACCGATATCTGGTCAGGAGACTTAATAAAAGCCATTTTTCCATCCCTGGGAGGTCTTAAAATAGTGATTCCCTGGTTTTGCAGCTTTTCGCAATAATCATATATGTTGTCCACACTAAAAGCCAAATGACCAAAAAATCGCCCTGTTGTATAAGGTTCGGTCTGGTCCCAGTTATGAGTCAATTCTATGGCTGGTTCATCAGGGCCTGTAGCAAGAAAAACCAGGGTAAATCGTCCCTGCTCGGAATCCATCCTTCTGATTTCTTGTAATCCCAGCTTATCTACAAAAAAGTCCAGTGCTTTTTCCAAATCCAGTACTCGAATCATGGTATGGAGAAACTTCATATGCTTTACCTTAAATTTTGGGTTAAGAAGTTGCCATTTCGTAAAAACAGAAGGATCTTATCAGAATCGGATTCGCTCCACAATCCGTTAAACCTGGTCTGAAACCAGGTATTCTGCATAATCCTTCAATACTCCATTTTGTAGTTCTGTAGCAATTTCTTCCGTTATTTCAAGAATTTTAGCCAGAAACTTCGGCGGGTAAATCGGAACGTTGATGTCATCCTTGGGAAATTTGTCTCTTATTTCCGGAAATTTCATATTGAATAATCGAACAGCGCCGACAGTCGTTGCTACATTCTGAATATTCTGAATCACTTCTTCTTGAGGAATTTCTTTTTCAGTAGCAATGGCTTCCAATAAATCCTGCAAATCCTGATCGTTAGTAATAGTCAAATTCTGCCGCATGGCATAGGCAAGCATGATGTCATAAAAAATAGATTTAGTAACTTCCAGGCTCTCCTGTGATGTATACCAATCCGCGGGAACGGAGTTTGCGAGCTCCATATATTCTGTTTCTTCCATCGTTTTTCCGTGTTAATGGCTAATGTTTGTTGTGCTTTAATCAAACGATCTGTATCTACCTACAGTGTTAAATCCTTAATAAAAACCGTCAAACTTTAATTGGGTATTCTTTCCCTTCGAATCAATTGGAATGGGAATGAAATGATCTGTCGAAGCAGTGGCCGGGCATCGGGAAAATAGTTGTTATCTAATATGAGGTATTATGAAATTAAATATCTGGCTCAGGTGGATTTTATAAAAAGTAATAGCTACTGTTTTTCGACTAATTCGTCGGTTTTAACCTGCACAAAAAAACCGATAAATGCCAATTGATGGTTGCCAAAATGCGGTATGGGTATAAGTATCTGATATTGAAACGGTTATCTCGGTAAATCTGTAATTACCTCCAAAACGAACCTGCGGTATATAAATTGAATCTATAAGCGCCAGATGATTGTGTCTTTAAATCTCTCAACTCGGATTAGCATCTAACCAACTGATAAAATAAATGTTTACTCTTGGAACTAGAAAATCAATTCTGCTAATTATTGCCCTGACTGTATTAGGATTGCTTTGGGGTTGCAAAGATACAGAAATGACTGATAGCGCATCTCTGTTGGAGCAGTGCAGAATTCATCTGGATGAAGGTGAGTGGTCGGATGCCATCGATGTCTGCGAAGAAGCTGGGGGTGATGATGGATATCACTATGCGGCCCAGGCTTATATGGGGCAGGGGGGGCTTTCCTTGTTTGAACTGGTCAAAATCATGAGTAATTCAACTGACAGTTCAGGAGCAGCCAGTGCAATTTACAGTTTTGTTCCTGACAGTAGCGACGATAAAACAAGTTTTCAAAAAGCATTGGAATTCCTTATGGGTACAAAGATCGGCGAGAAGTCACAAACAGTCTACCTGGAAGGGCTATTGGTTTCTTCGATTCTTGTTTTTACTGAATTAAAAGATCTTTTCAAAATTACAGAAAGCGGTGGAACCTTTTCAACTTGCGAGGTCGATGTGACAGATGATGCAGATCCAGCCAAGTGTGGATTTACAGTTGATGTATCGGCCGATGCTACGCCAACTCTTTCATTTTCAGGTCTCGGGAGCACCATCTATCAAAATCTCTGTTGCAATCTGGATTCAGCGAGTTGCACGATAGTAGATTCCACCCAGGATGCAAGCACAGACATTCCCTTGAACGTGCACTACGACGTAACTATGGATTCTTGCACGATCGGAGCTAGTAGTGTGCTGCAATACAACAAAAATGCTTATGACAATTTTATCGTTACCGAAGCTTTCAAAAGCGGTGGAACCAGTGTTTTGACGCCATTGGATTTTTATACCTCTTTTGATTCGGGTGATCGTTTTGATACGTCAGGAGACACCATACCTCTTTGCAGACCAGCCAAGTTCATTGATATTACTTCCGATAACGGAGAAGTCTACGATTGTGAAATTATTGGTGCTGTGTTCGATCCAAGTTCGGATCTGTTTTAAAAGGTTAATGTTGGATTTATATGCTGCTTCAATGCTTCGACATTCGAATCTGTAAGGTTATCTTTTTGGTACTACTGGGGGTATTCGGAACAACCGGTTCCAACATGGCTAAAGATTTCTATCGAATCGGTGAGGATTTTCGTTCGCTGGCTATGGGAGGAACCGGTGTGACCAGCGCCAATAACAGCTATACGCTTTTTTATAATCCTGCCGCTTTGGCAAATGTATTTACGGGTTGGATCGATTTTCCCATGGTACAGATTGCCTACTCTGATGACGCAGCTGAACTCTATCAAACCATGACTACCGGTTTAAAGCTGGATACAAAAGACGAACAGCTGGAATTCATGGAAGATAATATTGGTAAAAACCCCTACATTCGCGCACATGCCGGAATAAACGGGATTATCAATATGGACACCAAGGGGTTTTCCCTGGCCGGCAACTATTTATATGAACTATTAATTGATGTTGAAGTGAGGAATAAAAGTGCGCCTGAAATTGTTGCTTACGAGAGGCTGGATATTATAAAACAGGCTGGTTTTTCTTATCCCATCGGTCTGGGTCAGATTATTTTAGGTCTGGGATTTAGACAGGTTGAACGACAGGAACTGGCATTTACTTATGACTTCATTGATGCCACCAATGAAAAGTCTTTTCCGGATTTACAGGAGGATGGACCCAAGGCCACTGCATCAGCCTTTGATGTGGGATTTATGTATCGAACATCGACTGCAGCGCATTTAATGTGGGGTGGTGTCTGGCGGAATGAGATTAAATTTGAAACAGAAGGAATTACAGATATCCCACAACAGCTGGACCTGGGAATTTCCATGCGACAGGATAGCGTTTCCTTTCGCTGGATACTTGCCATGGATGTGAGGGATGTTACCCGGCAACTGGGCTCCGAAGATTCGGAAGCCGGAGATAAAAGCTGGAATCGACGCATTCACCTGGGAACAGAACTGGGAATCCTGCCTATTAATAAAACAAGCAGTTTCTTCTCTTTGCGTGCGGGATACAGTTCAGGATACTTCACTTACGGGGCCGAAATGGCTTTATCTCACGTCCTTATTATTGGGTATACAAGATATATCGAGGAAACCGGAGAATATGCGGGACAGAAACCCAGCCCAAGGACCGCTGGGTATATTTCGATAGGGTTTTGATTCCAATGTTGTGTCAAGTGAAGACTGTCGCTTCGAATCCGCTGAAATTGGGGGACACGTAACAAAGTACATGTCCCCCAATTTCAGCTCATAACATCCTTACATCGTTGACATAACACTAGAGTTCGTTTTGGGGAATTGTGTTTTTCGTTCAAGCTGGTGGGGTGATTGTGCCGTTCAGGAGTTGATGGGTAACGAGTTACCCATCCTGCAAATAATCAGGAGAAATAGTGCTGCAAGCGCTTCACAGCTTCATCAATGTTTTCTTTTGAGTTTGCATAGCTGAAACGGATAAATCCTTCTCCTGCCGGACCGAAATCGATTCCGGGAGTCAAAGCCACCCCGGTTTTTTCCAGGATGTCCATTGCCACATCCAGGGATTTTTTCGATTGATCCGGATATTTCAAGAAAACATAAAACGCCCCCACGGGATTGTATCCCGGATTCAACCCGATGTCCTCCAAGCGCCTTAAAAGAAATCTGCGCCGACTGTCAAACTCTTCCGCCATTTTACGGCAATCCGGCTCTCCTTCTCTAATGGCTACAGTGCCAGCGTCTTGAACAAAGTGAGCTGCCGAGATCATCATGTTTTGATGTACTTTAGCGGCAACCGTGGCCCACTCTTCCTTCAAAATCATGTATCCCAGCCGCCAGCCGGTCATCGCGTAATATTTGGAAAGACCGTTCAGAGCGATGGCATTGTCCGTAAAATTAAAAACCGAATAGGGTTCACCTTCATAGATCAAATCGCCGTAAATTTCGTCAGAAATAATCGGAATACCCAGCTTTGCCAATTCTTCCATGCATTCTTTGGAAAGTACGGTGCCCGTGGGATTCATCGGGGAATTTACCAGAATGGCACGTGTTTTCGGAGTGATAGCTTGTTTAACTTCATCAATATCTAATTGAAAACCGTTTTCCAGACGCAGGCTCACCCGAACCGGCTTGGCTCCGCCAATCATTGCCAGGTTGTCATAACAGGCATAACAAAGATCAGTCATAATAATTTCATCGCCCGGGGGAACCAAAAGCCTCATGGCGAGATAGAGCAGAACGGAACTGCCGGATGAAGTCAAGATCTGCGAAGGTTTGATATCCACCCCATACATGCTTTTATACTTATCCACCACTGCTCCTCTGAACTCCTCTATACCCTGGGTGTGCGTATAACGGGTTCTGGAATCGCGAATAGACTGAATGCCTTTGTCCGCGATTATTTGAGGAGTAGGAAAGTCCGGTTCCCCAAACTCCAGATGAATAATATCTCTACCCTGCTTTTCTAATTCCTCAGCTCTTGCAAAGACCTCCATGGCCAAAAAAGAACTGATATGCCCCAAATGTGATATTGTCGGATTCATGGATTATTTGATTGCTTTAATGGTTTCCAGGTTTTCATCTATCTTTTCAATCTTGACATCGATTTCAGCAAGCTCATCCCTGTTTTTTTGGACCACCGCATCAGGAGCTTTAGCCAAAAATGATTCGTTATTCAATTTCTTTTGGATCTGTTCCTGTTTAACGAGCAACTTGGCTTTTTCTTTTTGCAGCCGGTTTGTTTCCTGATCGACGTCGATAGTCTCAGTGAGATCAACAAACACTTCAAAATCTTTGCCAACGCCACCGGCCAGACCTTCTGATTTTTCTATCGCATCTCGGATAGCGATATTTTTAATTCCACCCAAAGCAAAAATGATTTCCTTGTAACTATCGATATCCTTTGCCAGATCCTGATTTCTGGTAACAGCGATGATATCGATCTTTACATTTGGTTTGATGTTATTTTCGCCCCGAATGTTTCGAACAAGACTAACCAATTCAATTAACATCTCTGCTTGTGGATCATCACCAAAATCACTTTCTTCGACCCTGGGAAACTCAGCCAGCATGACGGTTCCTTCGGTGGTCGGCAATCCTTGCCAAAGCTCTTCTGTAACAAAAGGCATGATGGGGTGCAACAGGCGCAGACTGGATTCCAAAACGTGATAAAGAACGGCCAGCGATGCATCACAGGCCCCGTCTCCCAATTTTCCGAACAAGGTCGGTTTAATGATCTCCACATACCAGTCACAGAGCTCATGCCAGACAAACGCGTAAACGGCTTTGGCAGCTTCATTGAAACGATAGGATTCCAGATAACGGTGCATGTCGTGAGCCGCGACCTTAAAGCGATTCAAAATCCAGCTGTCAAAAATGCCTGGAGTGACCTCATCCAGTTTCTTTGGAGTTCCCAATCTTTCAATATGGGAATGGGTAAATCGAGTGGCATTCCAAATCTTATTGATAAAATTTCTGTTTCCTTCAATAGTCTTTTCAGGCAGCTTGATATCCCTACCCATCACAATCAAACTGGTGAGGGTAAATCTCAACGCATCAGCACCGTATTTATCCACAATCACCAGTGGATCGATCACATTTCCTTTGGTTTTGGACATCTTTTCGCCGTTTTCATCCCTAACCAGACCATGGAGAAAAACTTCCGGAAATGGCACTTCACCAGTGATCTTGATGCCCATCATCACCATTCTGGCCACCCAGAAAAAGAGGATGTCATAAGCAGTTATCAGGGTTGAATTAGGATAAAAGAGCTGCAGATCTTGCGTGTTTTCGGGCCAACCCATGGTTGAGAATGGGAAGAGACCGGAGCTGTACCAGGTATCCAAAACATCCGTTTCCTGACGAACATTTGTGGAGCCACATTTGGTGCATTGGGAAACCTGGTTCTCTTCAGTTACCATAATCTCGCCGCAGTCGTCACAATACCAGGCTGGTATGCGATGCCCCCACCATAACTGACGGGAGAGACACCAATCCTGGATATT
Organism: SAR324 cluster bacterium; assembly: GCA_028282825.1. GTDB lineage: Bacteria > SAR324 > SAR324 > XYD2-FULL-50-16 > XYD2-FULL-50-16 > JAHJTV01. Next base: position 41,091 of record JANQGZ010000039.1, on the reverse strand, counting down.
GCTCATCCATTCATCGAATATTTTACCCTGGTTTTCAGGTACAAAACGAATTTTCCCATCTTTCATGGCTTTCAGGGAGGCCTCAGCCATATCTTTCATTTTGCAGAACCACTGGGTGGAAACTCTGGGTTCAAGCACAGTTTTGCAACGCTGGCATTGACCTAGTGAAAGACCATGGTTTTCCACTTTACGGAAAGCACCGGCTTCTTTTAACAATTCTACAATGTTCTTTCGCGCATCAAATCGATCCTGTCCTTCCAAAGGCTTGAATACGTCATTGATCTTGGCATCTTTGGTAAAGATGTTAACAGAGGGAAGATCATGCCGTTTTCCCATTTGAAAGTCGTTAGGATCATGGGCTGGAGTGACCTTAACTGCGCCGGTCCCAAATTCCGGATCTACAAATTCGTCAGCGATAACCGGAATCAATCTGCCAACCAGAGGCAGTTTGATCGTCTTGCCAATGGCAGATTTGTAGCGTCCATCATCGGGATTCACAGCAACAGCGGTATCACCCAGCATTGTTTCGGGGCGGGTGGTTGCTACCATGAGTTCACCACTACCATCTTCAAAAGGATATCCAAGAAAGGTTAAGGTACCGTCCTTTTCTACATGATCCACTTCCAGATCTGACAGCGCGGTTTTGTCGTTAGGGCACCAATTTACAATGTAATTGCCTCTGTAAATCAATCCTTCGTTGTAAAGGTCCACAAAGCTTTTACGAACAGCTCGGGAAAGACCTTCATCCAAAGTAAACCGCTCCCGCTCCCAATCACAGGAAGCGCCCAGACGTCGCAATTGTTTGAAGATCATATTTCCGGAATGTTCTTTCCACTTCCAGATCTCTTCAACAAACTTTTCCTGACCCAGTTCTTCCCGCTCGATGCCCTTTTTCCTCAGTTCTCGCTCAACCACCATCTGGGTGGCGATACCGGCATGATCGGTTCCAGGCAGCCAAAGGGTTTTAAATCCCTGCATCCTTTTCCAGCGAATCAATACATCCTGTAAGGTATTCACCAGGGCGTGGCCAATATGCAGATAACCTGTGACGTTTGGTGGTGGGATCACAATAGTGTAGGTTTCTGCTGCGTCTTTGATATCCGGTGAGAAAAATCGATTGGTTTCCCAGTATTCATACCACTTGGTTTCGATGTTTTGAGGATTATAGTTGTCCATGGCGCATTTATTCTGTTGATGATTTAGTGCTGAGTCGGCCGGAAATCAGTAAAATGGAGGGATGTCCCGGAAAAAGCCTCGGCGAATTTTCAGTCGTAAGCTCTCATTAAATCAGGGAAGGTGTAAAGCAGTCAACTGTTTGCACATGGGAATGGGGATGTTGCTCAAGAGAAGGCAATGAAGCTATTGGTATTTGTTTTAGGGAGGGTAGGGCGGACCCATCGTAGCAGATCCACCCTTACTAAATGCTTTAAGAGAGGTTAATTAAAAGCTATAACCAATTTGAAATCGAACGATAGGAATGGTGTTGTATTTCTCGTCAAATTCCTCCTCTTCAGCGATTTCGTCGATTTGTTGATCTAGTTGATCTTGAGTCACTGCAATATCAGTCTCACCCTTTAATTCGGGATCACCACCCGTAACTGCCCCTAAAAAGCCTCCGAGCGTCAAACCAAATCGGGCAGTCCAATTATAACCTACACCATATGCGGCTCCTGTGTTGGGCCAGGTAGCAGTTATGGTATAATTTCCAGCACCGGCGCCAGCAATGTCGTCGTCAAATCCGCTGACTGCTACTTCCCAGTCTCTTGAAACAAAAGCACCTGAAATATAAAGCCCGGCGTTTTCAAAGAAGTAAAGCCTGATAAACAGTTCAGATGTGGAGAAATCAGCTTCAAAGGTTTCATTGTTTTCTTCGGTCTCTCCATCACCTTCAAGGCTGGCGACATAGTGGCCGACACCAAAGGTCAGGTGATCACCCAAATTGTAAGCGACTGATGCACCTGAACCCAGGACAAGATTTCCTTGTAATAAAATCTCAATGGTTCTATCATCACGAGTTCCTGCAAAACTAATGGTTGGCAAGATCAAAGTGGCAAGCAAAACAACTAAAGCCTTTATATTGTTAAAAGGATAAAAAAGTTTCATGTAACCCCCAAATTCAATTAATTCCAGACGTTTGGTGTTTAATTCGTTTTGTTTCCTCTCCCAAAGAGGTCAGCTAACCCAAACGTTTTTTCAACCAATTCCATGAGCAGCTGCAAGTACTGTTCATAAATCGATATTTGAATCCATCAGTCCCAAGAGTATCAGATTGTATACCGAACAACCAATTAAGATTATTGGGAATTCCCAGGTGCTAATGTGATTGATTTTTTGTGAATTCGCGGTGGATGATGGGCATGCTGCGCAGGCCCATCCTACAATTTTGACGGGGCGAATGTGACAAACAAAATTGAGAGATGTTTTTGGGAGGATAGGAGAGGTAGGGTGGATCAAGCGCAGCAGATCCACCCTTTCAGGAAAGAATTACTCTGAACTTAAAGTCTTTTTCCAGGAGTTACAAAGTTCAAAGACATTTTCGTCGAGGAGCACCTGGTCATCAATGTTGATTTTTAATGAGGGGGCTTGAGTTACTTGGCCCAGGCAATAAAAAATATCTCCGGCCATCAGGGATTCAAATTGTTCCTTATCTTCAGGTTTAATAGTGAGAACAAAGCGACTCTGGCTTTCACTGAACAATAATAGATCTGGTCTTAAAGAGCTGGATTTGTCGACATACCCTAAATCGATATCTATCCCCAGCCTGCCGCCAAAGGCTATTTCTGCCAGTGCAACTGCCAAACCGCCATCGGAACAATCATGATTGCTTTGGATGAATCCTTGTTGCGTAGCTTTGGAAATGTTTTGATACCTGGTTTTGGCTGAATCCAGGTCTACCTTGGGAACCTCCCCACCCTTAAATTTTACTTCCTGGAAATATTCGGAAGCGCCGCATTCATCGTATGTCGGACCGATCAGATAAACCAAGTCTCCAACGTTTTTAACATCTGACGTTACGCAATGTCGCACATCACCAATCTTTCCAATAGTTGAGAACAGCAGTGTGGGAAGGATGGAAATTTTTTGACCATCCAGATTGGCGTCATTTTTCATGCTGTCCTTGCCGGAAATACAAGGTACACCAAATCCGGTGCAGTAGTCATAGATAGCCTTGCAGGCACGAACAAGTTGAGCCAGTTTGTATTTTCCGTCCGGTGTGTGGTCTGATTCCACCGGATCAGGCCAACAGAAATTATCGAGTCCTGCAATTTGCTCCAGACTTCCGCCGACAGCGATGATATTCCGAATGGCTTCATCAATGGCACAGGCTGCCATATGGTAAGTGTCGATTTCGGAATACTTGGGACAAATTCCGTTGGCGATGGCGATGCCTTCCAGGGTATCCAACACCGGTCTTAAAACCCCGGCATCTGAAGGTCCGTCGTTTTCAATCCCTGTTAATGGTTTGATGACACTACCACCCTGTACTTCATGGTCGTATTGTCTGATGACCGATTCCTTTGAGCAGACGTTGGGTCTCGCCAAAATACGATGCAGCATTTCTCCCAAGTCGGAAGGCTCTTCGGGTAATCCATTATCCCTTTGCGGAGGCTGCCATTCAGCCTTTAGAAGCATAGGAGGAACGCCCTTATGCATAAAATTCATTTCCAACTGGGCAACCGGTTTATCCTGATAAAAGCATTCAAAAAATCCTGAAGCGGTGAATTCACCGAGCACTGTAGATTCAACCTGCATCTGCTCGGAAAGCTCAAGAAATCGATCCACTTTTTCCGGGGGCACAGACACAGTCATTCTTTCCTGGGCTTCGGAAATCAGTATTTCCCAAGGCTGCAACCCATCGTATTTCAAAGGAGCCTTATCCAGATGCATTTTACTGCCATTGCTGAACTCAGCCATTTCACCAACAGAAGACGAAAGCCCACCAGCGCCGTTATCGGTGATGCAGGTATAGAGATTCTCCTTCTTGGCTTCCCAAAGGAAATCAAACATCCTTTTTTGCATGATGGCATCTCCAATCTGAACAGCACTGACCGGTGAATTCTCATCCAAGGCAACGGATGAGAAGGTAGCTCCGTGAATTCCGTCTTTGCCGATTCTGCCGCCGAGCATAACAATCATATCACCTGGACGGGCATTTTTATCCTCAGAAGGCTTTCCATCATGCAGTGCAGGCATCACACTGGCTGTACCGCAGAAAACAAGGGGTTTGCCGACATAGCATTCATCAAACACAATAGAACCATTTACAGTGGGAATGCCGCTCTGATTGCCGCCATGCTCAACGCCCAATCTCACACCTTCATAGATTCTGGTAGGGTGCAACAATCTGGAAGGAAGTTGCTTTTCGTAGTCCTGGGGACCAAAACAGAACACGTCGATATTGGCAACATTCCGCGCTCCCATGCCCACTCCAAAGGAATCGCGGTTCACACCAACAATACCTGTCAAAGCCCCACCATACGGATCCAAAGCAGAAGGAGAGTTATGGGTTTCAACTTTGAAGGCTACATTGTAATTGTCATTAAAACGGATAATGCCAGCATTGTCTTTGAATACGGAAAGACACCAATCGTTGTTTCCAAGTTTTTTTCTGATTTCCCGGGTGGACTTTTGAATGCAGGATTTATAAAGAGACTGAATGGTTTCTGTATGCCCGGATTCATCCTTGTATTCGATGGTGGCGTTAAATATTTTATGTTTGCAGTGTTCCGACCAGGTTTGGGCGATGGTTTCGAGCTCAACATCGGTTGGTTGTTCCGGCAGCCCCGCTTGCCTACGTGTGGATTTGACCTCTTCTCTTTCAAACCAGTCTTTGATCACTTTGGCTTCAGATTCCGATAAAGCAAGGATGCGCTGATCACTGAGTTCCAGAATTTTTTCCACACTGGTACAGTCCAGTTCATCAACCTTTACCTGATCGTCTCCTTTAGGTGTGGGAACGGACCGGAGTGTCTCTTTTTTTGCGTTCCATTCGCTTTTTGAAATGATCGTTTTTCGTTGGATTAAATTGTTTAAAAGAAGCTTATTCACTGCCGATTCGATCTCTTCGCTATTCAAGCCTCCCTGGATGAAATAACCTGTTGAAGATGCAACCCGCTCTGTGCCCTGGAATTTTCGCTCCAGACACAATTCCAGATTTTCTTTGGCAACTTTGCCGGGATTGTCAGTAACACCTGCCTTGAATCCTATTTCCACATACCAATCAAATGCCATTTCATCACCGGAAAAGCCATCCACTTTAAAGTCATTTAACACGGGATCTACGAATAGATCGTTTGCTAATTTGACCATTTGGTCCGTGGATTCTACCTGATCACTATCTACCATATACGCTTGCAATGTCCTCACGTGAGAAACCTGTTTCCAGCCCGCAGCATGAAGATGATTCAAGGTTTTTCTGCCTTCGGGATCGATGATTCCGGTTTTTAATGTGACTTCCAGTCTATGTAGCATTTTTATTCTGTGGATATTATAGTTGGCGGGAATGGGAACTAATTACTATCAAATGACTATCGATTTAAGATGGGCAAACAATCAATCGTCAATTGTTAATAATTAATTGTAAATGAGAATTGTTTAGAAAAAAAAAGGAGGACAGCCGCTTTGGCCGATCCTCCCTTATACTTAGCTTCGCAAACGATCATTTGATCGCCTGGGATTCATGATTCTGACTAACCGTTGTAGGTTGCTTTGAAATGAGCCAAAGCACCACCTGCTTTCAAGGTTGGGATATGGTCTTTATCGAAAGCTGGTTCCAAAGGCAGCTTTTCACCGTTAACATCCAGTGCCAGATCGCCATCAAGGTTAGTGGCATCGAAAGTAACGTTATCGCCTTGCTTGATCTTGTCATAATCAGCAGCGTTTTTGAAAGTCATCGGAACGATACCGAAGTTCACTAGGTTAGCCACGTGGATTCTAGCGAAAGACTTCACGATGACCGCACGGATTCCCAACCATCGTGGACAAAGTGCAGCATGCTCTCGAGAGCTTCCCTGACCATAGTTCTCACCACCAATGATGAAACCGTAACCGCCGGCATCTCTATGAGCAACAGCTCTTTCTGAGAATGTGCCGTCTACGAGTCGATATGTTGCCTGCATAGCATATTCCTTTACATTAGAGCGCAGTGGCAGGAAGGTTCCGGCAGGTTGGATATCGTCAGTACTGATGTTATCATCCAGTTTGAGCAGAACTTCACCTTTAACAGCATCTGGCAGAGGATCAAAATCCGGCAGAGGCATGATGTTTGGTCCCATGACTACTTCTTCCTGCTTAGCCTGATCTTCCGGCAGAGGCATGATAAAAGAATCGGTATCAATGACTGGAGGTACAACATTGATTGAAACTTCTTTGTCTTCAGGAACAGTGATTTCACCAGTTAAAGCACTTGCAGCTGCAACCAGGGGACTGATCAGGTGAGCTTGAGCATCGTCAGTTCCGGTGCGCTTTGGGAAGTTTCTGTTGAATGTTCGAAGAGAAATACCTTTGCTTGGGGGTGATCCACCCTGGCCGATACAAGCACCGCAACCATTTTCCATGATCCGGACACCTGATTGATACAACATTTTCATGTACCCGGCGTCTGCCAATTGCATGGAAACCGCTCGAGATCCAGGATAAAGCAGGGTATCAACAGCAACACGCTTGCCTTTCAACGTTTCAGCAAACATGGCAATGTTTTCGTAGGAGCTGTTTGTACAACTTCCCACACACACCTGATGAATCTTTGTGCCGGCATGAGCACTTACCTTCTCAACATTACCAGGGGATGGGTAAATAGCTACTAGAGGCTCAATTTCAGAGAGGTTAACATCGATCACTCTTTCGTACTCAGCGCCTTCATCCGGTCCTAATTCCTGATAGTCACCACCGCGACCTCGGCTTTCCAAGAATTCCTTGGTTTTTTCATCACTTGGGAAGATAGAAGTGGTTGCACCCATCTCAGCACCCATGTTCGTGATAGTTGCTCTTTCGGTAAGATCTAATGTAGCTGCTCCTGGTCCGCCATATTCGAAGATAATTCCTTTCCCGCCTTTAACTGTGACGATTTCCAGCATCTTCAGAATAACGTCCATAGCCTGGCAGTTTTTATTCAACTGACCTGTCAGGTTTACTTTAACAACTTTTGGCATTGGCATTGTGTATGCTCCGGTCGCCATAGCGAGAGCTACATCATAACCACCAGCACCCATGAAGATAGCACCGGCACCACCGGCGTTAACAGTATGACTGTCTGCTCCAACACCAGTCATACCAGGCTTCACGAAATTTTCCATGTTTGTGAAGTGGCAGATTCCGGTTCCTGGAGGTGAAAAGATAATTCCAAGTCTTTTAGCAACACTCTTTAAATATTCATGATCATCCGGATTCCTAAAACCGGATTGAAGCATACTATGATCAACAAAGTTTACTGCCAGAGGTTTTACCCTCTCTACTCCCATAGCCTGGAGTTGCAACATACACATTGTTCCTGTTGCGTCCTGAGTAAAAGCTTCATCGATTTTAATCTTAATCAGTTCACCCGGAGCAGGCAACTTGTCTGCATCCAGTAAATGGTCCAGCAGGATCTTTTCAACTAGGTTTAAAGGTTTCATTTCTCCTCTTTTCTAATGAGTTTTCGTTTATCCATCATCTCCACCTCAAACGGTATTCTGTTCGAAGCCCATTAAAACCTCTATTTAGAGAGGTAAAGAATAAACTGCACCGATTTTTTAAAAGCCGGTACACTGGCTTTGTCCACAGATTGGAATTCTGTATTCACCAAGTAAATTCCCTCTATAAAACAATGCCCCAACCTTACAAGAATCCTCCATATTCGTCAATGAATCGGATACCTTGGAGATTTGATTCTAAACAGTATTACAGCCACATTTAGTATGCTTAATCATCAGTCGAATAATTGATTGTCTTATTGTGATGAACAACTTCATGAATTAGTCTAATCCACTTAACCTTCTTTTTTATGGGGATGTGGAAAGGATACGACAATCGTTGTGATTTGATCTTGGAAAATCCGACTTTTGTAAGCTTTTCTGAAGTTGTTTTGATCACGGTCAATTCTAATCCATCTCTCCTGGTTTGCTTGAAGTTAAGGTCACATCCCAATTTTGTGCCCGGTTATTTGTTCCATCAGGATAATTGAAACATAATGTGACTCACGTTTCGCACCCTTGTTTTATTCTATCAGTGGCTCTGCAGTTCACTGAGGAAGATGACTTTCACATAAAAGCTATTCGCTACCGGCAGTTAGCTTTTAGCTTAAAACTGAGCACCTTCTGTACGTTTACATGAATACTCAAAATAATGGAGCGAAGCGAGTCGTATCAAAGCTAGCAGCTGATCGCTAATAGCCACATGCTTTTGACTGAACAGCTGATTAAATCATCTACTGCAAAAACAGGTGCGAAACTTGAGTAGTGTGATTCGTCAAAGCATTAAATGATGTGGTTATACAAATTGAATTCGACGATGATTTGTTCGCCGTCATGCTATGAAAACCAAATTCAAAAGCAAGGTCAGAATGATATTTACAAAACGACAATTATCCTTATAATCAACCAAAGTAATCAGATAAGGTGCTTTGAACCAGATCGCAATTCATGAACAAAGGATTGTCCAATCGAATTACGACCCCTAAAAACCAGGAGGAAATCATATGGCGGGTAGTGTATACAAGGTCATTGAATTGATCGGCACGAGCGAAATATCATGGGATGATGCAGCTAAGAATGCCATAGAAAGAGCGCATAAAACTCTTAAAGACCTGCGAATTGCAGAAGTAACTTCCCAGGATTTGAAACTGGAAGACGGAAAGATCGTCGCATACCGAACCAAGCTTAAAGTATCGTTTAAATTTATTGACGATTATTAGACGATTCAAGGGCTGTACCAGCTGTATGGTGCAGCCCCGGTGACACATCAGGATAGAGTTACCAGCACCTCAGCCGTTTGAACAGCATCTCCTTCAGACACATGTATTTTTGATATCGTCCCTGCTGACGAAGCTTTGACTTCTGTTTCCATTTTCATGGCTTCCATAACCAGCAAGGTCTGATGAGCTTGAACCTTCTCGCCGACACTCACCAATATTTTCAGTATCTTGCCCGGAATCTGGGCTGAAACCGAATTGGTCGTTTGTGAACCTGCGGGTGTATTTGTTTCAGGTGTTGAACCAACAGGCTGAATGACGGGCTTTGGGATCTCAACCCGGGGTTCCGGCTGTCGGGGAGGCACTGAAACATTCTGCATCTGTTGCCCACTTCCAACACTAAGATTATAGGATCGCTCACCAAAAGAAACCTGGTAATTTGATTGACCGGCAAAGCCGGAAGCTGTTCTTGTAACATCAATTTTTACCGTGTTTTCGTCAGATTCGGGCTCCTTTTTTCGTACGGTTGCCTTAGCCTTTCCCAAAAGAAAATCGAGTCCTTTTCCTTCACAACTGGCCACAATAAATACGTTCTCGTCGTTTATCGGCAAATTGTTGTCCTGAAGGATTTTTTCCGCCTTGGGTATACCCGGTTCCAGGACATCGAGGGGATTTTCTTTAAATACAGGTTTTCCAAGTTGTTCCGAAGCGAGTTTGACAACGTCTGCATCAGGTTCCACAGGGGTTTTACCAAAATAGCCAAGCACCATGTTCCCGTAGTTAGGATTAATTTTTTTCCATCTACCCAAGGTGACGTTCAAAAATGCCTGCTGAAAATAGAATTGAGAAACGGGAGTAACTGATGACCCAAATCCACCCAATTTAACTACATTGGTCATTTCATCGATTACCTTCCCATAAAGATGAAGGGTATTGGTATCCCGCATCATCATGGTGTTGGCTGTTAAAGCGCCGCCCGGCATCGGTGAAAAGACAATCTTTGGAGAGATCATTTTCGCTTCGGGTGGATAAAAATAGTTTTCCATAACATCTTCAAATATCTCTTCAGCCGCCATGATTTTCTCAATATCCACATCCAATTTGAAGTCGGAATTTTTCAGAACCTGAACCATGGACATAATGTCAGGTTGCGCTGTTCCTCCGCTGACCGGGCTTTTAGCTAAGTCAATCCCATCAGCTCCACCTTCAACCGCTGCAAGATTTTGTGCGATACCAATACCGGCCGTATCATGTGTATGAAACCAGAGAACAGTGTCTGCAGGACAAAGCTTTTTTGCTCCCTTAAATGTTTCATATATCTTTTTGGGGTTTGCAGTGCCCGTTGCGTCTTTAAAGCAGATGGAGTCAAAGGGGATGTCTGAAGCCAGGATGTCTTTCAATCGGTCAAGATAAAATTCTGCGGTATGGGCACCCTCACAGCCAGGTGGCAATTCCATGACGGTAATGGAAATCTGATGTTTCAGTCCGTGATGGGTAATGCGTTCACCGGAATACTCAAGATTTCTGATATCGTTTAGCGCGTCAAAATTTCGGATTGTTGTCATACCGTGTTTTTTAAACATCTTGGCATGTAGGTCTATGATATCCCGTGGTTGCTGGCTTAACGCTACAACATTGATTCCCCTTGCCAGGGTTTGAAGGTTCGCACTGGTTCCGACTTTCGAACGAAAGGTATCCATCATATCAAAGGCAGATTCGTTGCAGTAGAAAAACAAGCTCTGAAATCGTGCCCCTCCACCGGCTTCAAGATGGGTGACGCCAGCATCAATCGTAGCTTCAACTGCCGGTAGAAAATCTTCAGTCAAAACCCTCGCACCGAATACGGATTGGAAACCATCACGAAACGAGGTGTCCATAAATTTTACGACCTTTTTGCTCATGTAAGCTCCCCCAAAAAAACACGATTAATTGCCAAAACAACGATGCATTCAGTAAAATTACCCTAACACTGTTTTCGAATTACGTCATATATTTATCATTGTAGTAACCTTTTCGTTTATTAGGCTATTGCAAACTGTAGATAGCCGGTTTTTTGGCCGATATTTTGAAGAATACCATAGAAGTCAATAAAATTAAGGGTTGACAATAGGGGGAGAACTTGAATATTATTTTGACACAATTTCATGGATGAAATGTTCCGACTAACCTTTTAGTATCCCCCCTCCCACAGTCGGAATCTCACCTGCAACACCTTAAATTCTTAGCACATTTTCTCTTTAATCCGGAACTAGAGAGAGGTTCCCTTCAATTAGAGATTAATATGGATATTAGCTGCAAAAAGATAAACAGGCTACTTATCGCTAACCGCGGTGAAATTGCCATCAGAATTACCAGGGCTGCCATTGAACTGGGGATTGATACCATCGCTATCTATTCTAAAGAGGACAGGTATTCGTTACATCGATTCAAGACCAGTGAAAGCTATCTGGTTGGGGAAGGCAAAGGTCCGATAGAAGCCTACCTGGATATTGAAGACATTCTTCGCATCGCACGAGAAATGAGAGCGGATGCCATTCACCCTGGCTATGGCTTTCTTTCGGAAAATCCGGAATTTGTTGATGCTTGTGCCAAAGCTGGAATCACATTTGTTGGGCCGCCGGCAGAGGTAATGCGAAAACTTGGCAACAAAGTATCAGCAAGAAATCTGGCTGTGGAAGCCGGTGCTCCTGTTGTTCCTGCCAGTAAACCTCTGCCGTATGAAGAAGATGAATTGTTAAAAATGGCTGATGAAGTCGGCTATCCTGCCATGGTGAAAGCCAGTTGGGGTGGGGGTGGTCGCGGTATGCGCGTGGTTGAACACAGGGATGAGCTTGTTGTTCAGGTTGAAGCGGCCAGGCGTGAAGCAAAAGCTGGGTTTGGAAACGACGAAGTTTATGTGGAGCGGCTGGTCCGAAAGGCACGGCACCTCGAAGTTCAAATCCTTGGTGATACGCACGGCAATATCTATCATCTTTTTGAAAGAGACTGCTCCATTCAACGCAGAAATCAAAAGGTGGTTGAACGCGCACCAGCTATTTTTCTGACAGAAAAGAAACGCCAGGATTTGTGTGAAGCGGCCCTAAAAATTGCTCGAGCGGCCGGTTATGTCAATGCTGGTACAGTGGAATTCCTGATGGATATGGATACCGAAGATTTTTACTTCATGGAAGTGAATCCGAGGATTCAGGTTGAGCATACGGTTACCGAGGAAGTAACCGGTATTGATATTGTCAAGGCGCAACTTCTGGTAGCTCAAGGCGCTGAGTTGGGAACTGTTGAAAGTCGTGTTCCAAAGCAGGAAGACATAGAACTCCACGGGCATGCCATTCAATGTCGGGTAACTACTGAAGATCCCGAAAACAATTTTATTCCGGACTATGGACGCATCTCTGCTTATCGCGGTTCAACCGGATTTGGTATTCGTTTGGACGGTGGTACTGCCTATTCGGGAGCTGTCATTACCAGACATTACGATTCCTTATTGGAAAAGGTAACTGCCTGGGGGTCTACTCCGGAAGAAGCCAGATTGAGAATCAACAGGGCTTTACGAGAATTCAGGATTCTTGGAATCGCCACCAACCTTCATTTTCTGGAAAACCTGGTCTGTCATCCAACATTTAAAAATGCTGAATATACCACTCGTTTTATCGACGAATCCACAGATATTTTTAAATTTCCCAAGCGTAAAGATCGAGCGACCAGACTGTTAACCTATATCGGAAACACAATTGTCAATGGTAACGAAGATGTAGAAGGCAGACTGCAGCCAACCCTGGCGCACCAACCGGCTGCGCCTCATTTCAATCCTGATGATTCTCCAAAAGGATTGAAGCAGATATTGGATGAACAGGGGCCGGAAGCTGTGGCACGTTGGATGAAAGATCAAAAGCGTTTGTTGATAACAGACCTCACCATGAGGGATGCGCATCAATCGTTACTGGCCACACGCATGCGTACTTATGACATGCTGAGCATTGCTCCCGCTTATTCAGCACTGTTACCAAACTTGTTTTCAGTGGAATGTTGGGGTGGAGCGACCTTTGATGTGTCGATGCGGTTTTTAAAGGAGTGCCCTTGGGAAAGACTCCAGGGTATCAGGCTTTACATGCCAAATCTGTTGACCCAGATGTTGCTGCGCGCCTCCAATGGTGTGGGGTATACCAACTACCCGGATAATGTCGTTAAATACTTTGTGAAACAGGCCGCTGAAAACGGCATGGATCTTTTTCGTGTGTTTGATTCTTTGAACTGGGTAGAGAACATGCGACTGGCTATGGATGCCGTAATCGAGAACAACAAGATCTGTGAAGCAGCCATCTGCTATACGGGTGATATAACCGACCCGAATCGCACCAAATACAGTTTGAAGTATTATGTTGACATGGCAAAACAACTGGAGTCGGCCGGTGCCCACATTTTGGCAATTAAAGATATGGCGGGCTTACTTAAACCCGCTGCTGCCACTAAACTAGTCAAAGCTTTGAAAGAAGAGGTTGGGTTGCCGATTCATCTGCATTCACATGATACCAGTGGAATTGCATCCGCAACTATGCTTGCTGCCGCTGATGCCGGCGTAGATGCAATAGATGCAGCCATGGATTCCATGAGTGGATTAACATCGCACCCGAATCTGGGCTCAATTGTAGCAGCTCTCAAACACGGACCGCGAGATACCGAATTGGATCAGGAATCCATACGCTCAGTTTCCGACTATTGGGAAAAAGTCAGATGGATGTATTGCGGTTTTGAAAGTGAAATTCGTTCCGGAACCTCTGAAGTTTACCTCCATGAAATGCCTGGTGGTCAGTATACTAACCTCAGACAGCAAGCAAGATCAATGGGTATTGACGAGCGCTGGCCGGAAGTGGCTAAGGTTTACGCCGAGGTTAACGAAATGTTTGGCGATATTGTGAAAGTGACGCCGAGCTCCAAAGTGGTTGGTGATATGGCTTTGATGATGGTCACCAGCGATATTACCAAAGAGGAAGTGCTTGATCCTAATCGAGAGATATCTTTTCCGGATTCAGTTGTGCAGTTTTTTAAAGGTATGATGGGACAACCTCCCGGAGGATTCCCCAAAGAACTGCAAAAGAAGATTCTCAAAGATGAACAGCCAATCAACGTACGGCCTGGTCTTGAACTTCCACCCGCCAACCTGGATGCTTTGAAAAAAGAAGCCGAAGAAAAGGTGGAGCGTAAGATCACTGATCAGGAATTTGCCTCATATTTGATGTATCCTTCTGTTTTTGTGGATTATGCAAATCATCGAAAAAAGTTTGGCAATGTAACGGTAATTCCAACCTTAAACTTCTACTACGGAATGATTCAGGATGAAGAGTTACCGGTTCATATTGAATATGGAAAAACCCTGTTAATTCGCTACCTCGCTTTAGGTCAGGCTGACGAGGAAGGGTATCGGGAAGTCTTTTTTGAATTAAACGGACAACCCAGATCGATCCGAATAGCCGATGAAACCATGGCTCTGGAAAGAACACCCCATGAAAAAGCTGATAGCAGTAAACTTGGTGAAGTTGGAGCACCAATGCCAGGCTTGATTTCTACGGTTGTTGTTGCTGTGGGACAGGAAGTTGAGGTTGGTGATGTGCTACTGTCCATGGAAGCGATGAAAATGCAAACCAATATCACGGCAGAGGTGGATGGTGTCGTGGAAAGAATTGTGACACCAGTTGGCACCCAGGTGGAGACAAAGGATCTATTGGTGGTTATCGCGGAAAAAGAGGAAGAGGAGTAATTTACATTCCACAATCCAAAAAACAAAAAAGCCGGACTATCCAGTATGTGGAAGTCCGGCTTTTTTTATTCAGATTCCGGAACTGAATCCGGATTATCGGTCACTACATTTTGTCAACAGCTGCGTTCAGTTCGATAACCGCGTCAATTGAAATCTGCAGGTCTTTTCTTTCTTTTTCTGTCAAAGGAATTTCTACTACTTCTTCAACTCCGCCGGCACCAATCTTAACTGGTACACCAACATACAGAGGCTGATCAATTCCATACTCGCCTTTCTCAACATAAGCAGCGCAAGGAAGGATGCTCTTTTTGTCAGCCATGTAGGCTTCTGCCATTTCGATAGCTGAAGCAGCAGGAGTATAGAAAGCAGAACCAGTTTTGAGCAGACCAACAATCTCGCCACCGCCACTTCGAGTTCTTTGTACGATCTCTTCCAGTCTTTCAGCAGTGATCTTGCCTGTTTCAACCATGCTGTCAAGAGTCTCACCAGCGATGTTACTCATGCCTGTTAAAGGAACCATGCTATCGCCATGACCACCAAGAACATAAGCATTAACTTGCTTAACGGAAACGCCGAATTCCCAAGCCAGGAATGTTCTAAATCGTGCGGAGTCCAGAACTCCAGCCATACCAACTACTTTGTTACCAGGAATACCGGCTGTCTTCTGCAAAACACCGACCATAACATCCAGAGGATTGGTAATGCAGATTACGAAAGCGTTCGGGCAGTTAGCCTTGATTCCTTCACCAACCTGTCGGGTAATCTTGGCATTGATTCCCAGAAGATCATCTCTACTCATACCTGGTTTTCTCGGAACACCAGCTGTGTTGATGACAACATCCGCATCCTTGAGGTCTGCGTAATCATTTGTTCCGATTATGCTTGCGTCAAAACCTTCAACAGGTCCGCTCTGTGCGAGATCCAGAGCTTTTCCCTGTGGCAAACCTTCAATAATATCAAACAATACAACGTCGCCCAAGCCCTTCAACAGTGCTAAATGAGCCAATGTTCCACCAATATTGCCAGCACCTATCAATGCGATTTTTTTTCTAGCCATTGCTTCTCCCTGTAGTAACTAAAGTTGAAATCTCACTTGTTGGGGTAACCCCGTGTGAAAATTAATTTTCTGTTCGACTCGACTTGACTAGTCTGTCTGTTTTGCAGATTTTGAGTCAAGAATCTTGTCTTTTTTGCTTGAGGTAAATCAAGCAGTTGATTCCCCGGCTGAATTCGACATTCTATTTACCGGGACACTGAATACGAACCTCTTCCGCGATTCGCTTGTTACCGTATGCCTTGTCAAAGTGTTGACTGAACTCTAGAGCCAGCTTCTTGGCAAATTCTCTGTACTTGTCTTTATCCGCCCATGTGTTGATAGGGTTTAACATCACCGAAGGAACACCCGGGCAGTAATTGGGAACTTCCAGATGAAACAGTTTGTTTTCACTGTATTCCACGTCATCCAGCTTTCCATCCAAGGCCGCATTAACAATTGCCCTGGTCAGGTTGATGTCAATTCGCTCACCTGTTCCATAGGGGCCTCCGGTCCAACCTGTGTTAATCAGAAATACCCTGGATTTGTGTTTTTGCAGTTGACGCCCTAACAATTCAGAATAAATCTTTGGCATCAATGACATAAACGGCTGACCAAAGAAGCGTGAAAAGGTCGTAACCGGTTCGATAATACCTGTTTCCGTACCTGCCAGTTTACTGGTGTACCCCATCAGAAACCAAAGCATAGCCTGTTCAAGATTCAGGCGTGACACTGGCGGCAGAACACCGTTTGCATCCGCAGTCAAAAATATGATGGTTTTGGGATGACCTCCCTTGGCGGAAAGCTTGACATTAGTAAGAAACTCCAGTGGATAGCACGCCCGACTGTTCGGAGTCAGACGTTCATCAGACAGATCGTAGGTACTGTCCAAGTAAACCATGGCATTTTCCACAATCGCCCCATGATCCAGGTAATGACCCTTGTGAAACACAGCATTGTGGATTTCCGGTTCTTTCTTGGGATCCAAATTGATCAATTTTGCATAACAACCGTTTTCGAAATTGGCAATTCCCTTATTATTCCAGCCATGCTCGTCATCACCGATCAACGCCCTGTCCGGATCAGCTGATAACGTCGTTTTACCAGTTCCCGAAAGTCCAAGAAACAGTGCCAGGTCACCTTTTTTGTTTTCGTTGGCGGAGCAATGAATAGGCAGGATATTTTCGAAAGGAAGATAGAAGTTCATCACGGTAAACATCAGCTTTTTTACGCTGCCGGCATAGGCAGATCCAAAAACCAATCCAACCCGCCTTCCAAAATCCATGACAATGGCCATGTTGGAGGTCTTTCCATTTGGCAGTTGCCTCAGTCTGGCACTATAACGCTGTGTATCAATTTTATCATAGGGTAAAACCAACAAGGTAAACCCTTTCTTGGAAAAGATACTCTGGTTGATGTCTTTGGGGATAGGCCGGAACATATTCAAGGTGAACAATGTTGTCAACGCTTTATCTGTAACTGTCCTGACGGGCAATCCGTAAGCGGAATCAGCACCGATAACCCTATCTGTTACATATATTTTTCTCTTCTTGTTCAAAACCTTCAGTGCATCTTCCCAGAGCATCTCAAACGTTTCCCTGTCGATAGGGATATTATTCGGGGAGTCCCAATCGATATATTCGTCGGTTTCGCGATTGAGCACAATAAGAGTGTCTTTTGGTGATCTACCCGTTGATTCCGGAGGGGTCAGGGTGCTGAGAAAGCCTTGTTTGCAGGCAAGTGCTTCTCTTCTCTGAACAATCTGTTTGATCACCTCTTTTCTTTCAGGATTGATGATTGCGTTTTTGTGTTCGTCAACGAGGCTAATAACATTCAGCTGCAAATCGTTGTTTTTAAGAGCGTTTGTGATCTTCATATTCTGGTTTGTGGGCGCTGGTTTTGACATGTGTAACTAACTGCTAAGAGTTAAAAGCAAAAATACAAAAACAACTGACTGCGGTTCATCTAAAATAATGGTTGATTGTCAAATCGTGAATCACCTGCAAACTATTCCCATTCGATGGTTCCGGGAGGTTTGGAAGTGATGTCGTAAACCACACGATTTATTTTCTGTACTTCATTGATGATTCGATTGGATATTTTTCCAAGCAAATCATAAGGAAGTTGGACCCAATCGGCCGTCATGGCGTCTTTTGAACTAACGCAACGGATGGCGATTGTCCAGTCATACGTTCTGGCGTCCCCCATTACCCCAACAGAACGAATAGGAAGGAGAACTGCAAAAGATTGCCAGACTTGTCGGTAGTACCCGGCAGCTTTGATTTCCTCCATCACAATCTGATCGGCTTCCTGAAGAACTTTGATTTTTTCCTGCGATACTTCTCCCAGGATGCGAATTCCCAATCCAGGTCCGGGAAAAGGATGTCTGTAAACCAGCTCTTCATCGAGACCCAAAGCCAAGCCAAGTTCCCTGACTTCGTCTTTAAACAGTTCTCGCAAAGGCTCGACCAGGGACATTTTCATATCTTCTGGTAACCCTCCGACATTGTGATGACTTTTTATCACTGCTGACGGGCCTTTAAACGAAACCGATTCGATGACATCAGGATACAAAGTTCCCTGGGCCAGGTAATTGATTCCTTTCAATTTTTTAGCTTCTTTTTCGAATATCGAAATGAATTCCACACCTATAATTTTTCTTTTTTGCTCAGGATCACTAACTCCTTTGAGCTTATCCCAAAATGCTTGGGAAGCATCGATGTGGATCAGGTTAACGCGGTAATGTTTCTCAAAAAGCGCAACCACCTTCTTTGCTTCATCTTTGCGCAGCAAACCGTTGTCCACAAAAATACAGGTCAGGTTGTCTCCGATGGCTTTGTGCAGCAGCACTGCTGTAACTGTTGAATCTACCCCTCCACTCAAGGCACACAATACCTTTTCATCGCCAACTTGCTCTGCCAGCTCTTTTATTTTTGCTTCCTTGAAGGATTCCATATCCCAGTCCGGCGAGCACTCACAAATACCAAAAACAAAATTTCTCAGAATCCGGATGCCATTGTCCGTGTGGGTCACCTCGGGATGGAATTGAATGCCATACAGATTTCTTTTGGAATCTGCCACCGCAGCAAAAGGAGAATTAGTGCTGGTTGCAAGAACTTCGAAGCCCCGTGGAATCTCAACAACACGATCTCCATGACTCATCCAAACGGTTAGAGGCTCGTTTGTGGGGATTTCATTAAAAAATCTGTTGTTCTTTTTTATCTCAATTTCAGTGCGTCCATATTCGGAATGATCTGAATTCTCTACTTTGCCGTCCAACAGCTTGGACATAAGCTGCAAACCATAACAAATTCCCAGAATTGGGATCTCCCATTGGAAAATTTCAGGATCAAGAGATGGAGAAGTTTCCCCAAGCACTGAACTGGGGCCTCCGGAAAGGATGATCCCTTTTGGACTAAAGGCTTTGATGTCCGCAAGTGGTATGTTGAAGGGATGAATTTCACAATAAACGTTTTGTTCCCGAATTCTTCGGGCTATCAACTGGGTGTATTGAGATCCAAAATCTAGAATGATAATCATTTTCTTCTGTGGAGTGTGGATTAGTCATCGTCTGACAGGTATGGTGGACGATCAGCTAATCCTTTGTTGAAGGCAAAAAAAAAATGATAGAATTAAAACAGTTGTTTTATTTTCAGAGCTCTATTTTTTCTCCGGCAATGTCATCCGCTTCCATTTTTTTGCCGGCGAATTCTACGCCTTCCATCAACTCTCCGGCGAATTCTTCCAATGGCATCAGTTCTCCTGCTATAGAAACCGACCCCATGGAACCTGGAGGAATATCCACACTTTCCCGGGTTTTATCGGAAAGCAGATTGACCAGTCCTTCCAAGGTTCCGACCCTGGTCTGTTCATCAGCGAATTCAGTAATAAAATCAGTCCCTTTAACGCCGATTGTAGCCGTTGTGGTTTTAACGACAAATCGTTGTTTTCTGGTTTGTTGGACCTTGGCTCGGATTTTTCCGTAGAGTAGCTTAATTATTTGAGTAATTCCTTCCTTTTTCTTCCCGACAACATTTTCTGTGAGCCAGATTTCTGTTTTAGAGGCTATGTAAAGGTTGTTCCCGTTATTCAACTCTATTTGTGCCTGACCACCTGCGTCTGTTTTAACAATATCATTCAGTTTGACCTTCAAACCAAAATTGTTGATTGATAATTTTTTTCCGTCTCTTACCACCCAAACCTGTCTGTTTTTTACGGTCACTACCCCCACCGAGTCTCCTGTGCCGAATGCGTAGGCAAAATAGGGCATTAAAATAAAAACCGAAAATACCGAAAGTAGCGAAAACAATTTGCTCGTCTGTTTCATACTCTCTCCTTGGTAAATGGAAGGAAATGGTTAGGAAGTGCTTGAATTTAGTGGTCCAGTGGTTAATGAGGTACTAACCGGACATTTCCTGAAATGACCTGTTTTAAGTTCAGATATTATCTGCCCTTATAAACTATTTTTAGAATTGGGTAAACCGGAATTCTGAACCGAACCGGCTGAAAGTTGGCAGGTAGGATTGATGCAGGGAGCAGGTTCTATCGGAAAATTGAAAACCATGCTTTTGAGCAAGCTACTATTCAAAGGCTTTGCCGGTATTCTATTTCTTAATCATAATCTTAATCCATCATTTGATTAGATATTCAAAACCCTGGAGATCTGGTTTTTAAAACGGATTACCAGGGAGTTATGTTTTACGTTACCATCACGTTTTAACCATACCTAGTCTTTAAAAAGATTAAGAGCAAGATCCTGATTCATTATTCTAACCCCTTCCAGTGGTGCTCAAAACCGGCCTCCATGGGGTCGATTATATTTCTTGCGGACAAACAAATAATTGAAGACGGGCATAGTGCTTTTTACACCCGTCTTCAACCAGTTTTTTTTGACTAAACGTGAGGTCCGGCGGAGGATAACTTGTTGTATTCGTTGTAGAGGTATTTCGTGGCAATAATATCACCTGTTTCAGGACCATCTTTTGCGTATTTTTCGAAATTCTCTATAAACTGCCCGGCCAGCTCTTTTCTGGCTGCCTCAAATGCATCCTGGTCTTCCCAGGTGTTTTGAGGAATCAGTATTCTTGAGTCAACTCCGGTCAATTGTTTTGGTACGTCGATGCCAAAAACGGGATCTTTTACAAAAACGCTGTTATTCACAGAACCATCAAGAATAGCATCCACAATTCTTCGGGTTTCCGTCAGCGGAATGCGTTGTCCGGTTCCAATGGAGCCACCGGTCCAACCTGTGCTCACTAGAAATGAAGTCGTCCCGTGACGCTCAATCTTTTGGGCCAGTAATTCAGCATAAATATTGGGCCGTAGTGTCATAAACGAGCCACCAAAACAAAACGAAAAGTCAGCCCTCAGTTTCATTTCGCCACCGGCGTTAACCTGTTGGCTGGAATAACCTGACAGAAAGTAATAAACGGCCTGATCCGGAGTTAGTCTGGCTACTGGCGGGAGTACGCCATACAAATCGTTAGCCAGGATAATAATTGTATCCGGATGACCGCCTTTTCCGGGAATCACAGGGTTGTGAATGTAGTTTTGCTGATAAGCGACCCGGGTGTTTTCTGTTCGAGAGCTATCCTGGTATTCCGCTTCCCGCTTATCATTCATTATCACATTTTCCATGACAGCACCAAAACGCACTGCTCTATAAATATCAGGCTCCAATTCCCTGTCCAGATTCAAGCATTTGGCGTAACATCCGTTTTCCAGGTTAAATACACCATCGTCTGTCCAGGCATGAGCGGCATCACCAATTAGTCTTCGATGCCAACTTCGTTTATTCGGGTCGTTGGATAAGGTGGTTTTTCCTGATCCTTCGCATCCGATAAAAAGAGCGACATCATTTTCTTTGCCAATGTTCGCTGCGCTGCTTAAGGTTAAAATACCTTGCAATGGCAACAGGAAGTTCATAATTGAAAGGATTACTTTCTTCATTTCATCGGCGTTTTCCGTGCCACCGATCAGAATCATCTTGGTTTCCAGATTCACCAAAACAAATGATTTGTCTGAAAGACCCATTTTTTCAAACTCATTTTCTTCGTATCCGCAAGCGTTTAAAATGGTATATTCCGGTTGGAATTTTTCTAATTCCTCATCAGTTGGTGCGAAATAGAGGTTGTGGAAAAAATGGGCATGCCATGCTTTTTTGGAAACCATACGAATGGAAATTCGATTGCTTTCCTGTCCGCAGAAAACATCATTGATATACAGTTTGTCGTTTGAAAGATGTGTAAGTACGCGAGCTTGCATGCGATCAAATACTTCAGCAGTAATTTTTTTGTTTCCGGATCCCCACCACATATCTTCAGTGGTTGATGCTTCGTCTACAAAATGTTTAATTTCCGGCCTTCTTTCGGGGTACTTCTCAATATTGACGACAACTGCTCCTGCAGGACCGAATTTGGCTTCATTGTTTTGATACTCGTGCTCAACCAACTCCTGAATGGTGAGGTTTCTATAAACTTTACCAAATCCAGAAAATTCCAAGTGTTCCAATCCGTACGTTTGTTCAGCCATTTTTTGACTCCTAAAAATTTAGATTGCTAGTCGGTTCACTTCAGTCTTTTAAAAACCAAAACGGTTATGTTGTTTGCCTTAATTCGTTTCCTGACCCTTCTTGAAAAGGAATTAGAGCACAACGCCCGGTCAAAACGAATCTGGAATCTCCGCCCTACCTGAAACAAAGTCATTAGATCAGTATTAATTGGCGACTTCCGGCATTTCCTTTATCTTTTTATAAATCAAGATAAAAATACATTTCCATTATATGAAATTCAAAAGGTCATGTAAATTTTTTTTAATATTAGCAAACTATCCTTGTTAGCCTTTGTCAGCTATTGAATGGTGAAAAAATGGCAGGAAGGCATTGTGTTATTCTTCAAAAAAATGCCGGAAAAAATAAAAAAACCAGGCAGAGATTCGTTTGTTTGGAAGGGGCTGTGCAGGATAAAATTTGATGAAGGGGAACGTCGGAAAGCCTGTTACTCGGACGTAAAGGGAATTTAAGCCAATTTCAGAAGTTTTTCAGTCATCTCAATCACAATATGAATGATTTTGATATGAACTTCCTGAATCCTGTCACTGGTTTCAGCGGGAACAATTATGGGGAGGTCGACCAATTCTTTTAATTTGCCGCCATTCTTTCCTAGTAGGCTGACAGTTGTCATACCTTTCTCTTTTGCACTATTAACAGCGTTAATAACGTTGGGTGAATTACCTGATGTCGAAATACCTAGTAATACATCGCCTTTAACACCAACTCCTTCAACATAGCGAGAAAAGATGGCGTCAAATCCGTAGTCGTTGCCGGTACAAGTTATGTGCGAAGCGTCGGCGATTGCTACTGCCGGGAGAGATCTTCTATTGTCTCTAAAACGGCCTGTCAGCTCTTCGGCGAAATGCATGGCATCACACATGCTTCCTCCATTGCCGCATGTTAAAACTTTATTGCCGTTTTCCAAGGTATCGGCGACGAGTTGGGCAAAGCGATCGACAGCTTCCAGGTTGCCTTCCCCTGCAACAAAAAGATCCAATACCGAGCGAGCAGTTTCAAAAGATGCCTTGATTTCAGGCATGGAGCTTTTTTCCATACCTATTCCGGTTTGATTTCGATCTCTGTGGATTTTTTGGCAGGTAAAACCATCATGAGGGCACCAACTCCAAGCAACGCACCGCCCGTAACCATGGCTGCTGTTAAGAAATATCCACCAGGTCCTTTGAATAAAACATAAAGAAGGATACCCAAAGCCAGACTTACAATCCCGTCCTTGTAACTTTTTTTGAGGAGAATTCGGTATAACCCATAAGCACCCAGTGCTACGGGCGCCAACCATCCTATTATCTTTGACAGAAACATGGTGACGCCACCGGCGACAACCAGCTCTGCTCCTCGAATTCTTCTGCTTTTTCCTTTACTCAAAAAACCCATGAATTTTCCTTTTTTTTAGTTAAGCGCGTGCTATTGAATACCAATAGCATGACGAACTTTTTGCAGCAATGGTCCTGCAATCTGCCTTGCTTTTTCTGCGCCCTCTTCTAAAATCCAGTCGATTTGCTCCCGATTGGCCATCAATGATTCATATTTATCTCGACCTTCAGAAACAAAAGTGTTAACAAGCTCAAACAATTCCTTTTTCATATCCCCATATCCTGCGCCTCCGGATATATACTGTTCTCGTTTGGTGACTACAGCTTCGGGAGAGGCAAAATAGGTGTACAGGGCAAAAAGGTTACATGAATCCGGATCTTTTGGTTCCTCGACGCCCTTGGAATCGGTCACAATCTGACTGATTGACTTCTGTAGATCCTTTTGTGATACAAAGAGAGGAATTACGTTGTCATAACTCTTGCTCATTTTTCTGCCGTCCAGACCGGGAACGGTTTTGACGCTATCATCAATCAAAGCATCCGGAACAGTCAGAATCTCACCATAAACCTGGTTAAAGGCCTGGGCAATATCCCGGGTAATTTCCAAATGCTGCTTTTGGTCTTGTCCGACAGGTACAACATTCGTACTGAAGGCCAGAATGTCTGCAGCCATTAAAATTGGGTAGTAATAAAGCCCGCAATGGATTCCGTCATCAAGGTCCTTTCCTTTTTCCTTGTTTTTTTCAATGGAATCCTTATAGGAATGGGCCCTGTTTAGCAATCCCTTAGGAGCCATGCAAGCCAAAATCCAGCTCAACTCGAATACTTCCGGAATATCGGATTGCCTGTAAAAAATAACTTCATCCGGGTTCAGACCTGCTGCCAGCCAAGTTGCAGCAATGTCATATATCTGCTCTTTGAGCAGCTTTTTATCTCGTACCGTGGTGATAGCATGATAATCAGCGATGAAATATCGGGCTTCATGATCTTTTGTCAATTCCAAAGCTGGTTTGATAGCTCCCAGGTAGTTTCCTATGTGAGGACTTCCGGATGGCTTTATCCCGGTTAGGGCAATTTTTTGAACAGTCATGGTGCGTTTAACTCTTTAAAATTTATAGTTTATCCAATTACTCCGGTCACAAGCCTTTGAGTAACTCTCAGGCAAGAAAAAACAAAACAAAATTTGATATGATGTAACCGGACCTCACTTTACTGGACGATTATTATCATCAATAACATTTCATTACATTGATATGTGTTTTGTTTTTCAATATTTTTACCATCGTAAAATGTCGATTCCAAAGGGTTTAAGCGACTGATTTATTACCTAATCCACCTCCCTGATGATTTGTTCCTATAAAATGATATGTTTCTTCTTAGTTGAATTGTTGCAATTCCAAAATATTGACTGTGTTCAAGTTGATTTTGAATCCACAGGAATTTTTAAAGCGAAATAGAAAGATTGAGTTACGACCTGGAACAATCACTTTACGGAATAGGGAACAACCCATAAAATTCAGCTGATATTACAACATTTCAGATTTTAGATTGATGATTTTCTATAATGTTCGGCTGTGCCGGGCTTTATGTTTTTGAAATATGTATCTGGCTTTTGCTTTTAGATAAAAAAGCCATGATTGTTGAAACTTTTATTATCTATGACAAACAGACCACAAAAACTGCAAGGAACAGACGGTATTCGCGGAAGAATCACGACCAATCAGAGCCTTAAAAAGGAACACCCACTTGATTTCTATTTTAAATCGAATCTGCTAACTCCGGCGTTTTTTGAACGGTACGCCTATGCGTTTGGGTGCCTTCTTCTTCAATCAGATCTGGCGGCAGCAAACAATTCGGTAATTATTGGCTGGGATCCCAGGGATAAAGAAGGAAAGTTTAACCAGGCGGCGATAGCTGGAATAAGAAAATCGGGACTGAATGCCATCGTGGTAGGAACACTGCCGACTCCTGCAATTCCATTATATATGATTGAATCAGAAGCCTGTGGTTGTATTGTGTTAACAGCGTCTCACAACCCTTCAGATCAGAATGGAATCAAACTGTTTTGTGGTCACACGGCTCTTAAATTCTTGCCTCCTGATGATATTAAGCTCACGGAAAAGATCTACCAGCAGTCTTCGATAAGCATGGAATCATTGGATAAGAGGGGAGAAATTCAATACAGGGAGGCAGAAGCCAAAGAATGTTTTGTACGATATTGCCTGGATGCCCGAAATTCCTGGATAGATAATGACGATTTTAGGGATATTGTCCTGGTTTTGGACGCTTCCAACGGGGCTGTGGCTGAAGTTGTCAAGGAGATTTTCTCTGATCTGCCTTTTCAAGAGGTCGTATTTACCAATATGCAAGGTAATATCAATGAAAACAGTGGAGTGGCAGACATTGAGGGACTGGAAGCAATAACCAGGGAAAGCGTTATGAACCCGGGTGGTAGATTTTCTAAATACCAAACCCTGGTAACAATGTTTGAGAAAGCAACTGCTATTAAGGATGAGGAATCAAAATCAAGCAAAGTAGTAGCATTCGTGTTTGACGGCGACGGTGATCGTTGCTTCAGGCTGGATTATCTACCGGAATCAGACTCTTTGCGGGTATCCTCAGGAGATCTATTGGGAGTTCATCAGGCAACCTACTTGAAAAAACAGATCAGTCTTGGCAACTCTCTATTTATAAATACCGTTGAAAGCGATCTCAACACTGCCATTGCAGCCCGAAACCTAGGGTTTAATCCTATTTTAACGGGAGTTGGGGATAAATGGATATTGTCCCGGGCCGTCTTGGATTTAATTGAATCGCGTTTACCGCAGCAAGATAGGATCAAGAAACAGTTTATAGAGATTTCAGAAAGAAATAGTGGGGTTTCTGCATTGGAACTATCGCGTTTTTGGAAATCGCTTAATGAAGATAACCTGGCAGCAAATACCGAAAATTCATTGTTTCAAATCGGAATTGAAGAATCGGGTCATTGTATAACTCCAGGTTATATTGACAAAAAAAATCAAACAGTAACCGTTTTTTCCGGCAATGGAATCAAAACCGCACTCAACTCGTTAAAAGCATTAAGTGGTATTGTCTCCGATGAACAGTGGTATCGCACAATAGAAGAACCCTTTGAATCGGGAGTGGGCAAGACTTTTTATACATACTATGTGAATAAACAGAGATTGAATCCCGGAAGTGAATTTAGGAATCAACTACAATCTTTGATTCAGCAAAGCTTTTACGATTATTTTTCCCGGGATTATGAAATGGAGATAGTAGAATTTGCTGAAGAAAGGGAAATGCTTTATTGCAGTATCCTGGAGAACAATAAGCAGTGTGGTGCTGTTTTTACCAGAAATTCAGGCACCGAAGATAAATCTGCCCTGTATTTAAGAGGTGAAATGCGATTATCACAATCGTTGGAGGAATTGGGAGAAACGCTTCATTTATATATGCTAAATGGTATGAAGGATCGTACAAACGGTTTTGCTAAGTTTGAAATCAACACGCTCAATGCATTGGAAGATGGTGCAGGCTTAGATAAAGTTGTCTCCGATTTTCCTGATCTACCCCATGAAAGAATACTAAAAGAAATGGAGTTGAAGGAAGGTTTGATCGAGTCAGTTAATGGTGTTCGAGTTTTAACGGAAAAAGGAAAACGGTTTCTTAAAACCTGTGTATGAAAACAGCGACCAAGTCCCTTTCTTTGCAGTCCTACGCATTCCAATTAAGAAAACTTCTGATTAGCAAATGCGATGTTGATGAACTATTGACCCAGCATAAATACCACCAGCAATTCCTTGCGGAATACGCATCCAGGCTGGACCCAGTCAGGCTGTCATTTGCCGATCGATTTGCCTGGAAGTTTTTAAGAGA
Organism: SAR324 cluster bacterium; assembly: GCA_028282825.1. GTDB lineage: Bacteria > SAR324 > SAR324 > XYD2-FULL-50-16 > XYD2-FULL-50-16 > JAHJTV01. The sequence goes on along the minus strand of JANQGZ010000039.1, from coordinate 13,659 downwards.
AATAAACATTCTCAGTCCAAAATTTATTGAAAACAAAGAAGGGAGCAAGCAGGTGGGGATTTACAGCATGGGTGTGTACCAGGATCTCACCAAAATCGTACACCAAGTTCAATCGATCTGGTTTCCGGAGATGAAGGATCTGCCAAATGTTGTCTGGTTGAAACATTTTTCAACCCGCAAACTGGCACACTACGCTAAAAACAGAGACGAGATTGCATTTTCACTTATTTTCGATTCAGCCGAGACTCCACCGGAAATACTGAATTATCTGGCTTATCATGAATTACTACACCGTCAGGTTGGCTCCAAAGTGGTTAATGGCAGACGCTATCATCATACTGGAGAATTTAAAACCAAAGAGCAATTATTCCCAAACTGGCGAGACATAGAAGACCAAATTGGGAAATACATTTCTACTACATTTTAGATTTATGATTTTAGAGTTTCTGTATTGTGATGGCTCCGCCATCGGCTTCTATGTTTTTGACACCTCAGTAAAGACCAAGGCTTAGGGCAAAAGAGAACTTTAGTTTTAAGTAATTACAATCCTTAAAGTAGATAATATATTACGAGATTTCCAGGTACTAAAGAGGTAATCCTTATAAGAATGAGTTAGCAGTGAAATGAAGTTAAAATTTAAGTATCTTATTTCTAAAATATAAAGGTCGGCGCAGTCGGACGATATAGAAAATCATAAATCTAAAATATAAAATCTAAAATGCTATTATCCATAGAGACTTCCTGTGACGATTCTGCAGTGGCGCTGCTGGATATGGAAGGGAATGTCATTACCAGTCAGATCTCAAGTCAGACAGCCCTGCACGAGAGGTATGGCGGCATAGTTCCCGAAATAGCCAGCCGTAAGCATCTAACAACCTTGCCTTTGCTATTGCGTCATGTATTTCAGGAATCGTCAGTCAAACTTACCGATTTGCAGGGAATAGCCGTTACTTATGCGCCAGGTTTGATAGGATCATTGCTGGTTGGGGTCAGTTATGCCAAAACACTGGCTTGGATTGCAAAGGCACCATTAATTCCTGTCGATCATCTCGAAGGACATTTGCTGGCTCCTTTTCTGGATCATAAAAAACTGAGGTTTCCCTACCTGGGATTGATCGCTTCCGGAGGACATACCCATTTGGTTGTGGCAAACGGTCTTGGGGACTATACATTGTTGGGAAAAACCATGGATGATGCTGCCGGGGAAGCTTACGACAAGGTCGCCAAAATGCTGGGGTTTCAATATCCCGGGGGACCGATCATCGAGCAGTTAGCTGCTGGATGTTCCAACCCATCGATTGAATTTCCTGTTCCCTTGAAAGGAAAGAAAAACCTGGATTTTAGCTTTTCTGGCCTGAAAACAGCTGTGCGAAATGAAGCAATAGCCAGAAATCTATATGTGGAAAAAAGAAGATTAATCTCTTATGAAGAGTTTTCAAACCGGCCCGACTCGATCGAAAAAGCAATGGTCTGTGATATTGCCGCCAGTTTTCAATTGACAGTGGAAAAGACGATTAGTGGGAGAATCGAAAAAGCTTTGAAGAAAACCGATCTAAAGCAATTTGTCCTCACTGGTGGTGTGGCAGCTAACCAGGGGATAAGAAAAAGCCTGGTTAAGCTTGCACAAAAAAAGAAGAGACAGCTTTTTTATCCTGAGTTGGAGCATTGCACCGACAACGCTGCTATGATTGGATATACGGCTCTGCAGTATCTAAAGGCCGGTCATATTGAAAATAACGGCCTGTTGCGCCTCAATGCATCTTCTAAGAGTCCAATTGGTTTAATGACTGTACAAAATTCCGAACGACTTTAAAGTAACCTGTTAAAAATATTACATTTATTTGCTTCGCTGGAAAAGCACCCGGTGTTTGCTTTGGAAGATTGAAAAACCAAAAAAAAGGTAATTTCATTTTAAAAAACAAAGCCTTTGTCGGCCAGCTTTGGAAAGAATAATGCATTGACATAAACCTCTTATCAAAAGATAATTTTAAACTTGAACGAGGATAAACCGTAAAGCTACGGCATTCCTCACTTCTTGGTAACCAAAGAAAATCTTGATATGGAACAAACGCCAAACAAACCTTCCAAGCAAACCATCATCATGTGGGCGATTCCCATTGTTATTTTAATCGTCCTGATCATTCTTTTAATCAGCCAACTTATGGGTGGCGGTGATAGTGGTATTGAACCTGTAGAACCCGACCAGGTAACCATCGAGCCGACGGAGAGGGAAGATGAAGGCGTCGTCATAGAAATTCCCACAGAAGAAGTGGAACAACCAAAACCTGCTGAAGAGGTTTTTGGTTACACACCCTCGGAAGATGATCAACCCCAGATTCTTGCTCAAGACTCTGAATTTGCTGATGAACAGGAAAAATCGTTTATTATGGAAGAGGGTGACTCACTCTGGAAAATCGCTCAAAGGCCGGATGTATTGGGTGATCCCCGAAAATGGCAAACGATCCTGATTCAGAACCGGGAAAAGATTAATTATACCATCTTTTCAGAGGAGACCGGACAGTGGAAGGTGATGGTGGATGCCGGGAAACGGTTGGTATTTCGACCAAAAGAGACTGATAAAAACAAAACCAGTTTTGATCGCACCAGGAAAAAGCGTTATGCGGTCCAACTGATGTCACTGGATACTGATCAACTCGAATTGGCTGTTGACATCGTCAAATTCCTGATAACTGATGGTTACCATGCTTACCTTTATCGCACACGCGACAAAATAAAACCGCCAAGTGCATCAAAAGCGCAGTATTTTTACAGAATTCGGGTTGGATTTTTTGAGACCGGGCAGGAAGCTTTAAACACTGGTGAAGAGATTGCGGTTCGCTACGAAGACAAGAATATTTTTCCCATGGACTATTGGGCGGTATTGCCCAGCTACAGTGAACTGAATGGTGAATTGATTGACTTTGGTATTCAACGCAACAAACCATTTATCATTCAGTTAGGTCAGAAAAGCAGCCGGCAGGATGCCATTCAGGATTTAAAAGATATTGCTTCTATTGTTGATTTTTCCTATATCTCCCAGAAATATAACCCCGAAGGTGGATTTCTTTATCGTATTCGAGTCGGATTCTTTGAAACCGAAAAAGAAGCAAACAGAGCCCTATCCAGAATTCAGGGTGCTACAGGCAACAGACATTATAACGCCAGAATTCTTGAAATCAGACACGTCATGGAAACGGCACCTGGCCAGAAAACCGGTCAGCCATCCATCAAAAAACTCCGCTAAAAATCCCTTCAGCCGACATAGCTCATCTGGTAGAGCAGCACATTCGTAACGTGCAGGTGACCGGTTCGATCCCGGTTGTCGGCTCCATTTTATAGCTATCAATCCATCATCAATTTTTTCTACCTTCATATTTTTACGTAATATAGTTCCATCGGCAGCAGGATAGAAATTCGAGGTTTTATGTTTCATGAAGATTGACCTCTCTTTAAATTCCGAACGCTCATTTAGATATCCATTCTCTGCTCCATCCAAACTAAATTCATTTAACTCCTTACTGTCTCTCCGGGAGAGCTTTCAGTGCAAAACTATGCTTGAGCCGCCTGTCAAATTGTCTCCTTGAATCGGCGGCAGTGGGACTTGATCAAGGAGAGAAAACAGGCGGCCTGGTCTTCAATCAATAGATTTCTGTAACCAACCCCGGACAGTTTTTTTGTTGTTAGTTAGTGACACAAATGTTGGTATCAATGCGTAGTATATTGATTATTGCTGTTTGTTGCAAAAAGCTGATAGTCTTTGCAGACGTTTGTGGCAATTTCGCTATGTGATCAACAGTATATAAACTAGTATAGCAAAATTTGTTGTAATATTTGCCAAGATATTTATCAATGTCAACAAAAAAAAGTCAAAAAAGTTTAACTATCCAGCAAAAAATTCTAAAAATGAGGAAAGAGCTTGGTCTTTCTTGCCCTCAGATTGCGAGACTGACCGGTTATTCCCTGACGGGTGTTCAAAACTATGAAAAATTTAGAGATCCACCGTTTAAATTCCTTCAATATTTTGTACTTGAACAGGGCGTCAGACCACAGTTTTTTCTCGAACCGACAGACAATATAGTCCTAAAGGAAGATGAGCAACCCAATCAAGAGATCGCCCAGGTCGTGCAGGATGTTGCTGCAGAGGTGGAGTATCTAAAATCCGAAATGGCTGAATTTAAGGAGTGGAAAAGGAAGCAGGAAAAAAGTTGATTATCTTCGAAACCATGAAGGACATTTTTGTACTTTTAGTGATTCTTTTCGGTTTGCCAATAACAGCCCAGTCTAAGGAGTTAGCAATGACCTGCAATATGCAGGGTGGAAGCAGGGTGTTCATTGTTATCTTTCCCGAAACTCTTGAGTCTGAATTGGTTTACAAAAAAACCGTGATTAATGGTCTTTTAACGGTGGAAGACAATTTTTTTAACTTTGTTTATCCACCAGCCTCAAGCCGCTATGAAATTCGAATTTCGGTCAACCGCCGCACAGGAGCTCTAATGTGGGAGCATGGAACCTCGCCTTTCGGAGCTTTTAATCGCCGTAACGTTCATAGAAAAGGACATTGTGATATAAGGCTTTGATGCAGCAATTGTTCAGGTTTCCGTGACGATTGAATGTGATTTTGTGTTTAACTTTTTAAGTGATTGACCAATGGAGTTGACACTGAATTGTGAGACTGATTTCAGTGCTAAAGATCCTCTAAAAAAGGAATGTCACATAAGGAAGCGATCATGCTTCCCATTTTTTCCAGCCTTTTGGTTTCTCTTTCTTCCGTTACCTCAACGTCTATTCCCCTTTCATCCGTTGTTTGAAGGTATAAACGTGAGATGATTTTTGTTCGGAATCCCCATTTTGCCTTGCCATTAAACAGACTTTGATCTGCTTGCGTGCCTCCTTTTGTGAAAGAGGACATGTGCACTCCCGTTAACTGATCAAAAGGAATGACTTTCTTCCTGAATAAAAACAATAATCCGTGTTTTCGTTCGATTTTTCCAGATGATGGATTAAATGACCACTTATCCTGGTATGACCCAAAAATAAAAAAGAGGAGGATAAAGATAAAGGGGCTCAAATTTGATCCCGGTTGATCATCGATTAACAGGTTTCCAGCGATAATTATGGCAATTGAATAAAAAATAACCCTGAAGCTGTAATTTAAGCTTAGGATCAAAGTCCCGTCACTCTTTATTCTTGGGATTAGTTTCAGTCTCATTTTACTATGTTTAGAAATTGTCTGTTTTCCGGTTTTTAAGCACCCTCGCGAGCATTTGATATTACTGTCAATAATGTCCCTTGTATACCCGGTATTTGCACTTTATCTTACCTATCCATAGAACTCTGTTGGCACTTACAACCATCTTTTATCGTAATTCGCCGCTGGCAACTTTTCTTTTCATTTTTGCTCAGTCGAATAAAATATAGCTGGTGCCGCACAAAAATTGACATTCACCCCAAACAAAAACAGGAGAAGAGATGAACCAGGCAGATCAGTATTTCTTAATACGACAATCAAAGAGAACTTTATTTATGGTACTTCTACTATTTACTTTCTTTTTTGCATTTACTGCATATGGACAAACCATTTTAGAGGGAGATCGCAGTGTCCCGGTGGAAGCCAAAAACGGTATGGTAGTGACTAGTCACACGCTTGCTGCCAAAGAGGCGCTGAAAGTATTAAAAGATGGAGGCAATGCTGTTGACGCCGCCGTTACAGCCGCGTTCGCGCTTGCTGTTACTCAACCCCGGTCTGGAAACATCGGTGGTGGCGGTTTTATGCTCATCTCTTCGGAAAAAACAAATGAAGTGGTAGCGATCGACTATCGGGAAAAGGCTCCCTCAGCAGCTACAAGAGATATGTATCTGGACAAAAACGGAAATGTTGATAAAAACCTGAGTCGCTATTCTCATCTTTCATCGGGTGTGCCGGGAACCGTCGCCGGTTTGGCCCTGGCTTTGGATAAGTATGGGACGATATCCCTGCAAAAAGCTCTGGCTCCGGCCATCAAATTGGCAGAAAAAGGATTTGTTGTTACCCCTCGCTTCAGCAAAGGCATTAAATCGAGGGAAAAACATCTAAAAAAATGGACATCCAGTCGGAAAACATTTTTTAAACCAAATGGTGAGTATTACGAACCAGGCGATCGATTTGTTCAAAAAGATCTGGCCGATACTTTGAAACGGATTTCCAAACATGGAATAGCCGGATTTTATAAAGGAAAAACGGCAGAATTGATCGTTGCTGAAATGAAGAAGCATGGTGGATTGATCACTAAGCAAGACTTGGCTGACTATAAGCCTGCGATAAGAAAACCTGTGCACGGTACTTACCGTGGTCATGATATCTACTCCATGACAACCCCCAGCTCCGGAGGCATTCATATCATCCAGATTCTTAATATCCTGGAAGGATTTCCCATTGGTTCCCTGGGACTAAATTCCGCCCAGACAATTCACTATATGGCTGAAGCCATGACCAGGGCATATGCTGATAGGTCAAAATTCCTCGGGGATAGCGATTTTGTAAAAGTGCCTGTCCCCGGTTTGATTTCAAAAAAGTACGCAACGAGTCTTCGAAAAAAGATTAACCCGAAAAAAGCCAGCAACAGCAAGAATATTTTACCTGGAAAACCGCCCGGGTATGAAAGCAATGAAACAACCCATTTCTCAGTTGTTGATAACAAAGGCATTGCTGTCTCCAATACCTATACAATCAATTTTAGCTATGGGTCTCGAATTGTTGTGGAGGGTGCAGGATTTTTATTAAATAACGAAATGGATGATTTCAGCGCCAAGCCTGGGGTTCCCAATGCCTATGGATTACTGGGAGGAGAAGCGAATAAAATTGAGCCCAATAAGAGAATGTTAAGCTCCATGTCTCCCACTATAGTCAAGAAAAATGGAAAAAACTTTCTTGTGACTGGCAGTCCTGGAGGCGCAAGGATTATTACAACGACCCTTCAAGTTATCATGAATGTAATCGACCACAATTTGAATATACAGGCAGCTGTAAATGCACCAAGGATTCATCATCAATGGTTGCCGGATGAAATCCGAATCGAGCAGGGAATCAGCCCTGATACAATTCGATTGCTGGAAGGCATGGGGCATAAAGTTGTGAAGAAAAGTGCCATGGGCGCCATACAAAGCATCATGATAGCACCGGATGGTACTTTTTATGGCGGAGCTGATCCCAGAAGAAGTACATCCGCGGCAATGGGATATTAACAGTTATAAATTACTACTTTGCATGGTTGTCGTGTCGGTTTCCGGACAGTGGTAGTCGGATGATAAAGCTGGTTGCGCTTCCAGGTATCGATTGAGTGGGCGGAAAGCAGTAAAAGAATAGAGATTGAAATAAACCTATTGTTTTGTCCGGAGAATGGAACAGGTGGATACTCCCCGAAAAAGTATCGGGGAGTAAACGGCTACATGAAGGATTGAACCAGAAACTTCTTTATATCTTCTGATTCACGCATCGGCTTTCCGTCGACAAAAAGCGTTGGCACTTGTGTGTCTCCACATTCAATAACCAATTCTCTTTCGAATTCAACATTCTCTCTGATATTCTTGAATTCGATTTTATCCTGAATCTTCAGATTTTGAATGGTGTTTAGAACACTTTTGGAAAACCCGCATTCGTTATAGAAATACAGAACTAGCTTCATGTGTTACCTTCATTTACTTTTTTAGCTTCGGCCAATAACTCCTCAGCCTTTCGCAGTCCGCTAATACCAACCGATTGTGCAAAGCGCACAACCCCCTGTTTGTCTATAATAACGGTTGCTCGATCAGTAATACCCTTATCACTGAGAAAAAGACCGTACTTATCGGCCATGGCGCCTTTAGGATGAAAATCCGCCAGCAAGGGATAAGATATTCCGCCAATGGATGTTGCCCAATTTTCATGACAATATTTGCTGTCAACACTAATACTCAAAACTTGAGTATCTTCTGCCTTGAAGGCATCGATATTCTTTTCGATGTCAGGCATTTCCGTGCTTCAATTAGGTGTAAAATCAAGAGGATAAAACACAAGCATTACATTCTTCTGACCCTTAAACTGGGATAATGTAAAGGTTCCAAACTGGCTGTCCAGTTCGAAATCCGGTGCAACATCACCAACATTTATCATCAGATCTCCTTGTATAAACAGGTTAATTAAAAATTAAGTTGCAGGACTCAATTTTAACTTCGACGCTTTAAAACAACAAACTTTTTCTCCGTTTTTTTTTAGGATAGCGATTTGATCCGGTTGATGGGCAACGCATTGCCCTTCCGAGTGCAGGTGACAACACGGGACCTAAAATAAGCTGTCCTGTCTTCGTTTAATGATCAGGAAAAGATAAAAGCAGGTGATAAGCAGAAATCCCGTGCTGTATAATGGTGAAGGCGTCAAGATAAGCAGCGGAAAAAGCCAAAGATTGGAAAGAATTATAGATATGATATGATTGGTTCTGCCACGACAAAGAATCAACTGCATCAGAATGCAGACAAAAGATAGAAGCATTCCTGTTAACCATACCATATCGGCCACAAAGGACGGTTCTTCGCCTTGTTCAATCACAGATTTGAAACCAATCAGCATCCTCCTTTCCATTAAATAATGAAAGCCCATGCCTATGTAGCTTTCTATTATACTTGAAATATCTTTCAAAGCGGCTTCGTGGGTGCGTACAATCAGACGGGTGCTGTTTTCATTCAGCTCAATTAAATAGAAGGTGCCCCAGTTTTCCAGGACATAATAACTGCCCGATTCAACCTCTAAAACAGGGAAATTGAAGATAATTGCACTCTTCGACTCATCCAGAGATCCAGGTACAATCCGCCCAACTTCCATATCGAAGGTCTGATCAAGAAGATCACTTTTTTCACGTGATTCATATCCCAGAAATTTTTCGATGAATGTATAACTAAAAAAGCCTCCGCGATCTGCTCCCAGCTGAACAATCCACTTCCAAACTTCCTCCTTTGGGGCTTCGATGGTGATTGCCCTTGTGGAACTGATAGTATCCGCAAAACTGTCTCCGGGCAGTGACATCTGTGTTTCCGCTTCAGATGCGCCCCAGGTAAATACAAAGGGATAAAGAACTGCCCTGTAGGTGATAACTTGTAAACAAATTGTAATGGATAAAACCAGAATCTTTTGAGCTATATGAGTCATAGTCCCATTTTATTTTTACTTTGTTAAAGAGAGGCCGGAGGGACTCAGCCAAGAGGTTGAGTCCGTGATAGGTCAGGCAAACTTCTTTTGAAAGAGGCTGGAAAGCAGCATTCCGCAGCCGATGCTGGAGACAAAAGCCAGCAAGAGAAATCCGATAAATGGAATCAGACTCAGCAGTGAGTATAAAACAATTCCTATCAGAAAATACATAAATCTGCTGTTGCTATTCATATCAAGCGATCTGACGATTAATCCACCGATCAGGGTAATGCCAATAATTTTCGTCAGGAATAATATGGGAATAAAGCCTAAAAGCATGGCAAATGCCAGTGGAATGGTTATGACAAGCAGAATTGATATGACGAAAGCAGAGGGGTATACGAATATCGGGATCAACCCCCATAACGAATTTGTCAATACTTCCTTTCTTGTTAATGACTGCTCTAAAACCCTGGTAGCAGGAAATAAGAGTATAAGAAATCCCAATACTGCAAAAGCAAACTTGAAAAATATGGCAAATCCAAGTGATCCGTAATCATGGTTGTGATCTGCAAAAGTATCATGGAAACCTCCTTCTTTGTTTTTTTCGAATGTTATATTGCCTGTGACACGTGCCGCTTCTTCTACACTTAATTCGTAATCAGAATGATAAATCAGGTCACCGTGAATTTTGCCCTGATCGGATATCATCAACTTTCCCGTATGTACCTGGACATTTCCATGAATTTCATTTTGGATCAAAACTTCACCTGCACCAGCATAAAAGTCACCTGTTATCTCTCCGTTAACAAGAACTTTTCTGGCTCCAACAAAGGTGTCGCCTTTGGTCTCGCTTTCGGTTTCAAAAGTGACTTTTTCTCCGCCCAGAAAACTGGTTCCCGTGGTTTTACCATTCAAGGTAATGGACTTTCCGCCTGCTTTAATACCATTTCCGGCTGTCCCGGAAATGTTGACGTGTTTTCCAGCAGTGAATATGGCCAGTTTAGCCAGACCGGTAAAATGGATCTCTTCTGCAAAACCGTAAAAATCCTTGGTTTCTCCACTAAATTCGATTTTTTCTGCTGTTGCGAAATAGTCTTCTTCAAACTTATTTGATTCAATCAGGTAGGTTTCATCGAATCTCATCTCAATAGCGGAGAGGTTGATACTGCCAAACAGCAATATACATAATATCAACAATGGTATAATTCTCATTGCCACCTCCAAATATAGGCTGGTTTTGATCTGTTTCCCCGACATTTTTGGGGAGTTTGTTTATCTGAATATTATCGTACTTCAATAGGCTTTTATTCTGACCATAGTTATGCAACGAACGGCAGGAGAATCTGACGAATGGTTGGATTTTGCTGTTGAGTGGTTTGCCGGTATCAGAATTCAAGCTGTTTTTTTAACACTTGGGCCTTTCTTCTTGATAGCTCAACCCTGGAGCCGTCTTTTAATTCAACCAGATAATTGCCTTTGAACGCTTTGTGGATGGTTGCGATGTAATTTAAGTTGATCAGGTTTGCACGATTTGATCTGAAAAATCCGGCTTCCTGAAGTTTGCTTTCATAATGATTAAGAGAGCGGTCAGACAAAAATCGTCCTTCTTTTGTGTAGATGAAGCTCAATCCTTCTTCAAAACAGATCTTCTGGATGTCTTTAACTGGTATGATTTTTATAGCTCCCTGAATCTTAAGTGATATTTTTTCTATTTGTTCCGCGCCTGGAGATGTGGATACAGGTTGCTTTTGTTTTGATTGAAGTCTCTCCTTGATTTTCTCTACAGCCCTGGCAAATCGTTCCTTGCTTACCGGTTTCAGCAAATAATCCAAAGCATCGATTTCAAAAGCATCAGCCGCATATTTGGAATGAGCGGTTTGGAAGATGATCAGCGGTGGATCGCTTAGTGATGATAAGGTTTTGAAGACCGATACACCGGGCATGTTAATATCCAGGAAAGCCACATCCGGGTGTTCGGAGACGATTTTCTCAAGAGCACTGGTGCCATCCCTGGTTTCGGCGATTATTTTAAACTGGTCATAATCAGATATTAGATCTTTCAAACGATCCAAAGCGTGCTGTTCATCATCGGCTATTAACGTCTTAATCATAATTAAAAGATAGTTCTATCCCTCCGTCGATTATTGAAAAATTGCCGCCGGATTGTTCCACTCTTCTTTTGGTTGTTGTCAATCCTACTCCCTTGCCCAGCATGGTGGAATCAAGCTTTCCCAGGGAGTCTGAAACATTGATAACCAGGCGATCGGATGATCTGGCTGCAGAAATTGAAATTGTTAATTGATCGGTGTGATCGATATTGTGTTTAATGCTGTTCTCCACCAGGGGCTGGATGATCAAAGGAGGGATTTTGCCCTCTGCCCGGCAGTCTATGGCGAATGACAATTTCTCACCGAATCTGAGTGTTTGTATAGCCAGGTATTTCTTAACAACAGCCAGTTCAGTTTTTAGTTCAACCGAATCAGCATCGCTTATATCGAGTTGATATCTGAGCAGATCCGAAAGGTTAATAAGTGTCTCTTCTGCTTTGGCGGGAGTTTTTAGTAATGACACCAACAAGCTGAGAGAATTGAATAAAAAGTGGGGATTTATTTTGGCTGACAGGAACTTTAGTTCCATCTGCTTTTTTAAAACCTGCTCTTCGCCTATGGCCTTTTCTTTTTGAAGCACTGTTTGTTGAAAGTAGACAAAACCACTGACAATAATGTTGATCGTAATAAAGAAGAGCAGGTTGATTAAGAGAAAGCTGACTGTCCTGCTATCCGAATATAGAAATGTGGCTGGATTCGATAAAAAGAAACCGCTAAGAACGATAATACCTGCACCCAGCATAATGCCGAAAGCAAGGACAAGAATTAATATGAGGTTTCTGGTCCGATCGACCAGGTATCGGGTGAAATACAAACTGATAATGACAGCAAGTCCAAGAGAGAGGGAATCCACCAAAATCACCACTGGTGAAATCCGGAAGAAGGCTTCAAAGCTGAGTCCGATAATGACGCTCAGCATACCTCCCAAGACCAGGGAGGAAACCAGAACCCCGACTGTTACAAGAATATGCGACAAATGTTGCTTCAATTCGATCCCGATGCAATTGTGGTTGATACAATCCTAGGAGATAACGACACTCATGTTTCGCACATTCAGTATATTCAGTAAACTAAGTTGTCCGTCAATCCGGTGAAACTGAATCGGCCGGTTGGTTTTTTCTCTAAATTGGTAGGTTCAATTCATCCGAATGTTCGGTAGGATTTTTGTTGTGGCGAAGAATGAGAGTGCTTTTTGTAGGATGGGCAACTCCGTTGCCCATCAACACGCATCGAAGCGCACAATTTCACCAATCATTTGTTTGACAAGGACGAACTATCTGACCCCAAGCTCGATCAATGTTAAAACTAAACAAAAAAGACTATCAAAAAACATCGGGGTTACTGAATGTCCCTGAAATGAATGTGCTTTTTGCCAAATCAATTGTCAATCGGCATGTTAACGGAGATATTTGGGTCGATTCCCTACCTATTCCCTGTGCTGCTTATATCAAACACCCCTACGGAATGTCACTCTTAGCAGGCAAAACCGATGATCAATCTTTCTTGGAATCACTTCGAAATTATTTGCTTAATTCTGGAGCCTGCAGATCTTCCCAGGAATGGCTTCAAGTGACATCATCAGGTTGGTCTGCCCAGATAGAAAGTCTGCTAAAAAAGTCTTTAGTGAAAATGCCTCAAGGTGCAGCGGTTGGTTCAACCCGGATTGGTGGCAGCGCTGAAAAGGTTTATCAGTACCAGCGGTTGTTGTTTCTGTTTCGTCCCGATCTATTCCTGTATGCAAATATTCACACAAACTCTGCTGAGCTAACGGTGAAACCGATGAGCAGTAATGATTTCAATGAATTTGGATCTCATGTAGTGCCAAGGTATTTTTGGAACAACGAAGATGAATTTTCCTCTATCTCGAAAGGATACAGCCTGGTTTATAAGAACAGGACTGTCGCAGTTGCTTTTGGATCGTTTACAATTGATGACCAGTTCGAAATTGGTGTGGAAACAGATCCAAAATTTCGCGGGAAAGGTTTTGCTTCAGTGGTGTGTGTCGAACTGATTAACTATTGCCTGGAAAATGATTATATTCCGGTCTGGTCATGTCATGCGGGGAATGCCGGTTCAAAGAAACTTGCACTGCGGTTGGGATTTGAGATCGAAAAAACCCTGCCTTACTATCATTTAACTTGAAGGGGTTTAGGTAGAAAGTTAATAGGCTGAGGGGTTTAGGTAGAAGGTTAATAGGTTGAAGACTGAAGGTTTTTCAAGTTAAAGTTCAAATGTGATATGAAGGTAACATTCTGAAATTTATCATTATTTTCATGTTTATTTTGTTGACTAAATTGCTGGTAATCATTACTTTGTTTTTCAGCCTTCAGCCTTCAGCCTTCAGCCTTCAGCCTTCAGCCTTCAGCCTTCAGCCTTCAGCCTTCAGCCTTCAGCCTTCAGCCTTCAGCCTTC
>JANQGZ010000109.1:0-7873 GCA_028282825.1 SAR324 cluster bacterium | reverse complement strand
TCCTCACCGCGCCTCACGCGCTCAAGAACCTGTTCAGCCAGGTAGATATCTTCAAGATCATCGAGGTGCTCCATGATGGCCTCACGTATGTAATAAGTTTTGCTTCGGCCTGTCCTTTTTGCCAGGATTTCAAGCCGTTGACCAACACTCTTCGGAATCCGAAGTCCGATCATCTGATCTGCTTTTTCTTTTTCCATGTCCTTTTGCATTACATGTTATTCAATGCAATACATGTTATACAAAAACAACTGTATCACCAAAATCAATCCCTATCAAGTAATGGCTCGATTTCATGGGCTCCTAGCCGGGATGAAAACGGGTTTCTGATTTTATCCATGATAATCGATTGATTAAAGCGCGGTGATACCGAAGTTTCCTGCTTCTAACTATCTGGACTTGAGTGACAGAGCAAAAAGTGAAATAATGCTTGGACTTTTATCCTTAAGGGCTTTTTGCCGCAAAAGAACATTATTACATGGGAATAACTAACCAATCTTTTTTCGTACCGAATTTCATACTATATTCGATCAGGAGAAACAACTATGCATATAACAAACGACATAAAACCCGTCACCTATCTCAAGGCAAAGGCGGCTGACTTGCTGGACCAGATCAACGACACACACAGGCCGGTCATCATCACCCAGAATGGTGAGCCGAGAGCGGTTCTGCAGGATCCGAAAAGCTATGAAGAGATGCGAAATGCTTTGGGGCTATTAAAAATGCTTGCAGTCGGTGAGGACGACATCCGCAAAGGCAACCTCAGGTCACAAGAGGAGATCTTCAACGATCTTGAAAACCTGCTGAAAAAGCATCCATGAATTCGTCATACGATATTTTCTGGGTGGTTTCTGCAGAGCATGACCTGAAAGAAGTCATAGACTTCATAGCAAGAGAAAACCCGGAAAACACCTTGAAGATTCTCAAGGATATCCGCGAAAAAACTTCTGAACTGAAACGTTACCCCGAACGGGGGAGAATTGTTCCCGAGTTACAGTCCCAGGGCATTTCTCTTTACAGGGAACTTCTTGTCCCTCCGTGGAGAATCATCTATCGGATCAAAGATGCGCAGGTTAATGTCCTTTCGATGATCGATGGTCGGCGTAATGTCGAGGACATCCTGCTTGAGCGCCTTATAAAGAGAGGTTAGAAATCAAGCAGACATTGCCGCAATCCTCAAACAGCCATTCAGGGATAGATGGAAGCTTCTTTGCCGGGATGGAAAAAAGAATTTTGTGAAAAAAGCAAGGTCGTGATGCCTTTTACTATGGCAGCATCTTTTCAATCTCTTCTTTGGGTGTTTTCAGCGTAAGCAGGGACTTTACCAGCAGGTCGAGGGTTACCCCTGGATCCCCGGCTTCCATTTTTGCCACACGTGACTGGCTCGAATGAATCATACCAGCAAACTCTTTCTGAGTGAGCCGGAGTGATTGACGGCGTTTTTTCAGGCGCTCGCTGAGCGCTATTTTCAACGCGATAAAACCAGACTCAGCCTGATTCAGCTCAAGAAAATCTTCTGCACTGCCGACTTTCCAGCCGGCAGCTTCCAGTTTCTTTTGTTTCTTCTTATCCATCATAGATATCAACTACATTTACAAATCATCATAAGCGCGAATACGTCGTTTACAGGTATCGATAACAGTTTTCGGCGTTTGCTGGGTCTTTTTCCTGAAGACGTCAAGAATCACAATTGCATCATCATTTATCCTGTAGATCATGCGCCAAGTCACCTTGTCGTCCGGTATACGCAACTCATGACATCGAGCACCTATCGACGGCATAGGCCGTGACCAAGGTAACGATAACAACTCTCCAGACTGCAACCTCCGCAAGATACCCTGCTTCAATTCTGGCATGTGATGACATGGGAGGCGTCTTTATCTCTCCATGTAACCACACCAGCGGTTTATCTTCCGCTCGCTTCATCACTAAATTATATCAAATCCGACATATTTAACAACTAAAAGAACCGTTTTGTTTCGTGATTCATTGAAAAAATCGCCTCGTATTGTTCAAGTTCGCAATCAAACCGATGCATCACTCTGCTCGGTTTGCTCTTTCAACCTGTTCCTGAATCCTCTATCCCTCTTGAAATGCTTCTCAAGTATCGCTTCCAACACTGTTGATTTCATCGCTGGCATTGGAGGCACATATCTGGGCAGTACTGATACCATCCTCGTTATCCCATGTTCCCCAAGATGTCGTTACGACGTTTAACAAGGTAGGTATCAACAGCACCGCCCATCATCAGTCTGCGTTTGAGTCTTCTGAAGCCAGTCATTCAACCGCTGCTCAGAGAAATACAAGCGCTTTGTTCTTTTCATGAAGGGAATCTTGTTCTGCTGCACCAGGCTGTAGATTGTCGGTTTCGCGAGCCGTAGGTATTCGGCGGCTTCTGAAACCGTGAGCAGCCTGTCCTCGACCGCGGGATACAGGGCTCGTGCCAGTTCCTGGCGAACGATGGTGCGGATAGCGCCCATCAAATCATCGATCGACCTGAGATGAGGAATTTCTTTCTGTTCCATCGCTGAGACCATTGAAGTTTCTTGTGAACAACGATGGAAATCTCGCAGAAAAAATTAACCCCGTTCAACCACCATGGGGGATGAATGGAGTACAGTTTCTTATGAGATTGGGTATATTGTTAAGGCAGTATTACGGCTTGAGAAACATGTTATCCTTTTTGTAAGGCTCTTTGACATGAAAACGCCAATCACTTTGATCGATAAGGACCATGATTTTCAAAAGAGTAAAATCTACATAGAAATCGAAAATAACAGACTCTTTAAGTTATACGTATGCCGTATAAATGAGTATAATAGACACGATATGTTGCCTACAAAACAAAATCCGATGTATTAATTCTTTTCTGTGCATTTTTTTATTTAGGGTAGTTTAGATTTTCTGCAATACAGATAATAAATAATATTAAGTGCATAAAATTTATATATTATCCCAAGGAGTCATAGGCAAAAAATGAAAATACTTTATATTTTAAGACATTGTATAGCGACTGGCCAAGAAAAAACGGCACAATTAACAATTAAGGGATATAAACAGGCAGAAGAACTCGCAGATTTTTTTTGTAAGAAAAAAATTGACAGAATCATATCAAGCCCATTCACAAGAGCTATCGAATCAATAACGCCCACAGCTAAAACAAAGAGCATTCAAGTTGAATTAGATGAAAGGCTTGCTGAAAGGGAAATTGGACCAGAAAATGAACTAAGTGATGATGAGAAAGTAAAATTAAGTTTTATGAATATGGATTTAAAGTGGGATAATGGAGAATCAAATAACGAGGCAATGTTACGTATTAGTGGACTTATCGATGAATTAAAATCCGATAGCAAAGAAAACATTCTTATTGTTACTCACGGGAATTTAATGGCATTGATCATAAAAATTTTTAACCCACAAGCAGGGTACATTGAATTTACAAAACTGACAAAACCTGATATTTATGTTTTTGAGAACCGTGAAAATTCAAATACATTTTTTCGGATAATTATAGATATCAAATAATGATTGAAAATAATGTTCGATGGAACTTTAAAGTTCAGAATAAAAATATTATCCTGGCAGTAAATGATAAAGTCTTTTTGCCTTCCATAACCAGTTTCTTTTTAGCTTTAAATTTAAAAGTTTTTTCAGGTGAGAGCGTTTATGATGTTGGAACCGGAAGTGGTTTTCTTGCCATAATGGCATCTCTACTAGGTGCTCAAAAAGTATTCGCCTCTGAAACTGACCACGAGTCAATTATTACAGCCAAAAAAAATTTTTATCTTAACGGAGTGAGCAACATCCAATTAGTCAATAAAGAGTACTTTGATGAATCATTGCAAGAAAAATTTGATGTTATACTTGCTAATCTGCCACAATTTCCATGCCCTCCTCAAAATCCTGAAATAGAGCGGTATACTCCTACCGGTACAGTTAGTGGAATTTACGGCAATGAGCATGTAACAAAATTTCTGACTAAATCGAAAAATAAAATAAAAAAAGGTGGTCGAATATATGTCCCATTAGTTTATGCGTCGAATCCACAAGACACACTAAAAGTTATAAAAAATCATTATAAGGCTAGAGTCATAGCAACCCAAAATATTCCTTTTGGTCATCTTCAATATGCTATTTTCGATTATTTATTTAAACTAAAAGAAAACGGTTTTTCAGACTTTTTCAATAAAGATGGTTTTTGGTTCTTTAAAGAAGAGTTGCTGGAATTAACACTTACTAATAATAATTGAGGTTCAAATGGTTAATTATAATTTTTATGCCGAACTCGATGAATCAAAAAAAATCGAATATGATCGAATGCTTTACAGTAATTACATTTTATTGAGAAGTGATGAGTTTATCTTTATTGAATCTGATGAAAATAATACAGATCATATATCGATTTCGTGGATTCATAGCATAAAGTCTTATATTAAATTATTAGGACTTGATGAAAAAACTTATCCTCAAGGCAGCTTTTCATCGAATAGACTTTACTATCAAGCATTAAAAAATTATCATAATAACAAATTCCCAAAAGACAAGGACTTTAGTCTATTACTAGAAGGAATTAAGTCATTTTTAACATTGCGCAGAGATGATTCAGCCATTAATAGATCATTGTTATTTGGATCGTGCTTTAAAATCACCAAATCCTTAGGAACAAGAGAACCAATACAATATCGCACAGTTGACGTGAGCATTCGACATAGTGCTGCCGCATTATGGATATTATTCTCAGAAACAACAAATAGATTTTCAACCATGTTATTGCAGTCATTAGAACAATTTGTTGAAAAAGTAAACTTTTATTTGTCAAAAAATTTTGACTGGTCGTCCGATCATTACAAACATTTAACGTTGGCAACAATAATAAATCTATGCAATCTTGTAATTAACAAAAATATCGACAATAAATACATTGATTCATTGTCGAAAATTAGGAGAATAAGCGAACAGTATATTCTATCTAAAGAATGCTTAGCACAGGAAATCGATGGAAGGTTTAGTTGGATTGTCCCACCAATTAAATCATCTGAATTATCTAGATATGATTATTTTCTTAATTTTTGTTCTCTTGTCCAAGTACCACATCTGCTTGCAGATGAAAGATGTCAAGCCTTACTAGAAAACATGCTAGAAAACAAAATCAAAACAGAATATGGCTACGGTATACCAATACATAGCATTTCTAACTTTTCTGACATTAAAACACTAAAGCCTGATTTTGGAGCAACGGCATCTGCGCTATATTTATTATGGTATTGCTTAGAGAACAAGCTAGGAAACGAAAGGTGGCATAAGTATTGCGAAGAATATTTCGATATTCTATTAAATTTTTGTTTAAATACGTATTCCAAGCACGAGTTTTATACATTTCTGATTTTAGAGAATATATCTAAAGTTTTATTATTGCCTCGTTTTAATTTCTCGGCTGCTGACAAGAAGAAGAATAGGGAATATATCCACCAAATTCGTAAAACTATAAATTATGAAGTAATTGATCACAAAGGAAGGTTTGAAAGATCATTAGATAATATAAGAATTCCTAATGAATATGAACATATAAAAAAAATCATAAAAAGATGGGAAATATCAAAATACTGGAAAGATCAAAAAGCTTGGCAATATGATCCAAGTTATAGTCGATTAGGTGAGTTCATGGGCGGTTTTTTTACAGGAGCTGTAAAAGCATTAAGTTCGTAATAGAAAGCACCTAACTTTAGATACAACCGATCGCGGCAGCGTGTTGCATTTAATAAAGCTCCGTGGTAACTCCAATTCGTCGTGTTTACAACGGTTTTGTGCGAATATGCTGCAACGGGTGATGCCCACGTCCAATGAAAAACGGGACTGGTGGATTTATAAGGATTTTGCCCATACCCTGATTCATCATGCCAGAGAACTCTACAGCAAAGACGCTTTTGGCGTCAGCCTGAAAGAAACCGTGTATGCCTTGGATTCAACTATGATCGATCTCGCCATTGCGTTGCACATAGGCAAAGTTCAGAACACACAAAGGTGCAGTGAAAATGCACACGTTGCTCGACCTACGAGTTAATATCCCGTCGTTTGTTGCCATCACCGATGGAATGGTTCATGATGTCAATATCCTTGATGTGCTCATCATTGAACCAGGTTCTTTTTACATCATGGATCGCGGATACACCGATTTTGACCGGTTGAATCACATTCATCAGGCCCAAGGGTTCTTTGTCATTCGAGGAAAATCCAAGCTCTCGTTTCAGCGGTACTACTCTCGGCCTGTTGATAAATCTAAAGGTTTCCGGTGTGATCAGACCATCAAGCTGACAGGACCGAGTTCATCGATTTAATACCCGGAACAACTCAGGCGCATCAGGTATGTTGATCCGCAAACCGGTAAATCGTATGTGTTTCTGACCAACAATTTCGAGCTTTCAGCAGAAGTCATTGCAGACCTTTACAAATGCCGATGGCAGATCGAGCTGTTCTTCAAATGGATAAAGCAACATTTACGGATCAAAGCGTTTTATGGAACATCGGAAAACGCCGTAAAAACACAAATCTGGATAGCAATCTCGGTCTACGTGTTGATTGCTTTGGTGAAAAAGAAACTGAATTTGGATATAACTCTCTACACTTTTCTACAGATTTTGAGCGTCAGTGCATTTGAGCAAGTTGATATTTTACAATTAGTTACGAATTCTGCTGGCACAAATCAAAACATCTGTACCTGTAACCAATTGAATTTATTTGACTTATAACCAGACACTACTGAATACAGATAATAAATAATGTTGGGCGATTAGAAAAACGTAAGTTCTTATGGAAACAAAAGATATTTTTATATCGCATGCGCATGAAGATAAACGTGATTACGTTTATCCCCTGCTTAAAGAGTTTGAAAACAACGCAATCAGTTATTGGCTAGACGAAATTGAAATCGGATGGGGCGAGAGAATTATACGAAAAGTCGGCGATGGCCTTATTTCATCGAAGTTTGTATTGGTGCTATCAACAAACATTTCTTTAGAAAAGAAGTGGACTCAGATAGAATTAGAAACAGCTCTTACTAAAGAAGTTAACACCAGCGAACTAGTCGTGTTGCCAGTGTTGGTTGCATCGGAGGATAAGGTTTTTCGTAAATTTCCTTTAATGAACTCGAAGCTATATTTGCGCTGGGAAGCAGGAGCAGATGCTATTGCTAATAAGCTTACTAAATTATTGAATCGGGAATTCAAAGAAAAGTGGACTATACACCACCCAGCAGAGTATTCAGGAAAAATCTGGATAGAGTTGCTCAAGAAGCAATCAAATATTGAAAAGATTCACCAATACTCTATTAGATGGGGGCCTTGGGAATACGAAGGGACAATTGAACGTACTGATAAAAAAGCTGAAACGCTAGTTCATAGTAAAGGAGACGATGGCCTTTCTGCGCCTATTTTTGTAACGGTATCACCACCGTGCTATTTGTCATTTGGACAGGGAGAACCACCAAGCGAAGATCCTCTTGATATAAGCCATGGTTGGAAGACGGTTGAGTGAAACGGACATCGCCTAACAAGATAATGCAGCCGACGTAAAAAGCCGTCCGGTTGATTTACGGCGTTGGGAATTCAGAAATATGACTAAAGGAAAGACAAAATGAAGCTTGGAAAAGACAACGTAATAATGGGAAGCGTTCCCAGTGATCTGGAAATGGGCGATGGAAATGTAGTCATAGGCGTTACAGACAGCCATGGCAACACCATCATCAACACCCCAATGGCAGTAGGTCGAGATGCGCAGGCTAGTGTCAAGTCACGTGTGTAGAGTCGCATAAATAGTGGTATATTATCCTTCATAATCAACCAATGGAGGTTTGACTATGAAGAAATACAAGGTAACC